>CAWHDL010000022.1:0-214091 GCA_963828065.1 uncultured Actinomycetota bacterium
TCCGGGTAGATAACAGCGCTGACACGAGTAGTCGGCTACGCGTGCTGCCCGATGGGCACCGGCCATAGCTTCCATGCATCACCACAGCGCACACAGTGTGGAGGCGATCAGGAATGTTGGATCTAAGACTGTCCATCGAGGCAACGCAGGATGCCATCACCGGCACCCAACCGACCGTAAGTAATGACGGCCTGTCACAGCCGGCGACTCCGGTCACCAAGCCACAGCCGCCGGTTCTTGTCACCGAACAAGAGGTGATGTTCGGCACCGCGGCAGCCGTGCGGCCACGGTCCACCCAGATCACCCGCCGAATGACCGGCGCGCTTCGTGTCGCCGCCGCCGCCTTGCGCCCGCCGCCCCCCCGGCCCCACTACCTTCATGGCGCCCGGTACCTCGACGACGCCCGGATGTCACGAGAAATGGACAGATTATGAGCCACCCTGGCGGGCTCGCAATATCTCGACCAGCTCCTCGCGTGACCCGGCTCCCAGGCGCTGGTACGCGCGATACACGTGCCCCTCAACGGTGCGCACCGAGGTGACGAGCCGCTCGGCGATCTTCTTGTTGGGCAAGCCCGCGGCGACCAGTTCGATGATCTCGCGTTGACGGTCGGTCAGCGGTTGGCCTATCGGGTTTCGCAGCGCCGGCGTGCAAAGCCCTCCGCAATCGGTGGCCAGCTGCTGCGCCACTGCGGCGGCGTTCAGGCTGCGCTTGCGCTGCTGGGTGCGGCTGAACGCGACGCTGGCCTGGGCGGCGACGTCGGCGGCAGCGGCCCGATCGCCGAGCGCCCGGTATTCGGCTGACGCCGCGAGCAGTCCCTCCCCATCATCAGCTAGCAACGATTCCGTATGCCGCGCAACGGCATCAGCAAGGGGAAGCGATAATTCATTGGCCAGTTCACGCGCCCGCTTCGCCCCCGAGGTGTCGCCCCATTGAGCCGCCACTTGCACGCATGCCAGCTCATGCGTTGGCTGGTTGCGCTCGCGTGCATCTGCGCCTGCCGCACGGGCGATCGAGATCGCGTCGGTCAGAAACCCGCCGGCCGCCAGCGCCCAGCCACTGGCCACCGCCAGACCGGTCTGCATGAACAGGTAGTCGGCCGGCACACATCGCCGCGCTTCGGTGATCGCGTCGTTGGCGGCATCGAGCTGGCCCAGCTTGGCGTGGGCCTCGGCCAACGCGAAGCAACTCGCCGGTCGTAAACCGGTTGTGACGCTGTGCTTCTCCACCCCGGCCAGCGCCTCATGCAGCGGTTTGACCGCGGCGGGGATCTTGCCGCGCGCCAGCTCGGCGTGGCCCAGCAAGAATGCAAGGTTCGCATACGCGAGACCGGGCACGTCGCGTGCCAACTCGGATAGCTGCTTGGCTGACCGCACGCATTCGTCGATACGTCCGGTCAACCGGCAGGCACGCGCATAGACAGCGCCATACCAGAACCTCATGGGCGACGCCTGAAACGACGTGATCGCGCGGTCGATGGCCTCGGCCACGACGTCGGAGACCTCGTCGAGTCTGCCCAACGCGCCAGCCGCATTCGTCAACGCGATGGACGCCAACATCGCGTGAAAGTCGGGAAGTGTCGGCGAACGCAGCGCCGCCCGCGCCTTTTCCGCGGCGGCTTCGCAACGGGTCATCACCGCGTCCACGCACGATTCCACCGCGATGCGCTCGGCCCGCTCCGCCGCGGATTCCCGCGTCGATGCCAGGCCGTCGAGAATTGCCGACGCCTCCCTGGGTCGGCCGAGATTCCAGATCAGGTTCGCTGCCCGCACGGTCGCCCAGTGATGTCCGTCGGGGTCATCCACGCCGATCCCGCCGAGGATCGCCTCCGCAGCGGCGCCGTGGCCGCGTCCGGCCAGGCTTATCGCACGCAGGCCGACAGCCTCGCCGGCACCAGCATCGGCTGCGGCGGTGGCGAATCGGTCCGACAGGTCCAGGTCGAGCAGCGTCATCGCGAACCGGGCCGCCTCCAAGAATAGGTGCGGGTCGGGGGGAAGGTCTGATTCGAGGGCGAGCAGCGCCCGGCGCACCGTCGCGTGCAGGTCGGCGTCGGCGTCCTTGGCCAGCCGTTGTGCCAGCTTGCCGCGGATTCGCGACAGATACATCTCGCTGGCTGCGGCGCGCCGAAGCTCACCGAACAGCGGATGGGCCAGTCGGGCCATGAGCTTGGAGCCGCTGCGTTCCACGGTGACCAGGTTCGTCTGTTCGGCCTCCTCGAGATCGCGGCGATGTACCAGGTCGCAGAGCACGTCGACCGCGAGCGGCTCGTACTGCGACAACGTATCGACGACCAGCGCCACATCGGGGGCGAGCCGGCTCAATTGCCGACCGACCATGTCGCCGATGCTGTCCGACACCACGACGCGCTCGTCCCACATCCACACCCCGGCGACCTGCCGTATCGCGCCGGCGGCGATCTGGTCCTTGAGCAGTTGCCGCAAGAACAGCGCGTTGCCTCCGGTCAGTTTCCAGAACCGCTTGGCGCTGCGACTATCCACCGCGCCGCCAAGCGTGGTCTCGATCATGCGGTGGATGTCCGAAGCCGACAGCGGTTCGAGGTCCAGGCGGGCGAGCAAGTCATCTTTCCACAGCGCCGTGATCGCATCGGGCTCGTCCCCGCCCGTGCGCACCGTGACCACCAGCCGTGTCCCGCGCGCCTGGGCCAGCTGGTGCACGACGTGCGCCGACAGTGCGTCGAGAAGGTGCGCGTCATCGATTCCGATCAGCAAACGGCCCTGACGTTGTTGCGCGATAAAGGAATTGATGATGCGTCGCACGTCAGATATCGGATCGGAGATGCTGTCGCGTATCGATGCGGTGAACGCACCCAACGGAAGCTGGCGCGCGGACTGGGTGCCCACAATCCAGCATGTCCGCTCACCTGACGCTTCGGCGCGGGCCAGCACTTCACGCGCGAGCCGGGTCTTGCCCACTCCCGCGGCTCCGACAATGACGACGCCGGAGTAATTGCCAACCCCGCTCAGCGCGCGTCGAATAACACCTAATTCGCTGTCACGCCCTGTCAGCGGATCGCCGCTGATCACTGGCCGACTATAACCTGTGCTATCGAATTAGCGGCGCGAATTCAGCTGCCAGTCCCGGTCCTTTTTATCCGTTCTGCGCACGAGTTCCGGCTCGATCTCGGTGTGTTGTGGTGTCCGCGAGCGGGCTGATGAGCCGCTGGGTCGGTCCGACCGTCTACGCCGGATCGGCGGCGCTGGGGTGTTTGCGCTGGGCGGCGAAAAACTCGGCCCACGAAACCACCTCAGGGTGCTGCTTGAGCAGCGCCCGCCGCTGGCGTTCAGTCATGCCGCCCCAGACACCGAACTCCACCCGGTTATCGAGTGAGTCGGCGGCGCACTCGGCGATGACCGGACAGTGCCGGCAAATCACAGCCACTTTCCTCTGTGCCGCTCCGCGAACGAAAAGTTCATCGGGATCGGTGGATCGACACCGTGCCTTGGACACCCACGCGAGACGGCCTTCGGCCGCCCATCCGATGAACTGCGCCATTGGTCTATCCACTCACCCAAGGGCGGGAGCCGACTAGCGTAGTCAACTACTCCAATCCGCCGCAGCAACGCATGCGGCGCGGTGCCACCGGCGGCGTCGCAGTTGGTTGCCTGATTACTTGGGTGGGCTAGGCGCTTTCGGCAAGCACTCTGTAGACCGTCGCGCGGCTCACGCCAAGTGTGGCCGCAATCGTGCTGGATGACTCACCGCTGGCATCGATGCAGATCAGTAGGCCGCGGCGCGCACGAATCGACGCCGCCACGAAGCCCGGATCGTTCACATCAGTCGACAATCGACATGCAATGCGGCCTGGACCGTGGCCGCGTTCTTGCGTTCACCGGGTTCCGCACACTCGAACTGGCACCGGACGCGCCGGTCCGAGCGGCTGACGGTCGACGACTCGACACCTCCGCTCTTGCCGGTTTGGCTCGTTGCCGGGTTTGACCACTGCGGCTTGAGGCCAGGTCATAGCCAGTTTCGGCTGCGGCGTAAAGCCGTTAACCTAGCCATGTGACGCGGCGCATTCACGCCATCGGCATCAGCGCCGGCGATCGGGGTTACGTCACAGCACAATCTGTTTCGGCGTTGAGCGACACCGACGTCACTGTGACGGGTGCAAACCGGAGCCGCCCATGCTGACAACGTTTACGCTGCATGATCCGGCATCACAATTGACCGCCCAGTTCGTGCCGACGGCAGGAATGATCGGCATCTCGCTTGCCGACGGCGCTGTCGAATTGCTCGGCCAGCGGCGCGGGCTAGACGCCTACCTGAGCGCGGGCAAAACCATGGGCATCCCGATCCTGTACCCGTGGGCGAACCGGTTGGGCGAGCGCACCTACCGGGTAGGCGACGAGACCGTGACGCTGGCACCGGACGCGCCGGGAGTTCGCGCAGATCCCAACGGGCTGCCGATCCACGGGCTGCTCGGGGCGTTTTCCGGGTGGCAGGTCACCGGCAGCGACGACAACGAGCTGAGTGCCGAGGTCGACTTCGGCGCGCACCCCGAGCTCATCGCCAGTTTCCCGTTCCCGCACCGGTTGGCGCTGACGGTGACGCTCTCGGAGCGGTCGCTGCGCATGAGCACCACGGTCACAGCGACGGGCGATAAGGCCGTGCCGTTGTGCTTCGGGTTTCACCCGTACCTCCAGCTGCCCGGGGTACCGCGGTCGCAATGGCACATCGAAACGCCGGCGATGCGACACCTGGCCGTCGACGATCGCGGCATCCCCACCGGAGCCAGTACAGCATGGCCGCAGACATCAGAGGTACTGGGCGGCAAAACGTTCGACGACGGATTCGACGAAGTAGCGCCCGGCGCGGTGTTCACGCTGTCGGGCGGCACCCGTCGTATCGAGGTGTGCTTCGACCAGGGATACCCGGCCGCGCAGATCTTCGCCCCCGGCGCCGACGACGTCGTCTGCTTCGAACCGATGGCCGCGCCCACCGACGCGCTGCGTCAGGGCGGCTACCGGGTGGCAGAGCCCGGCACTGCGGTCACCGCCGTGTTCACGATCACGGTCACATCGTGACACCGCCGTCGACGGCCGTGTGCTACCACACACGTATCCAGTCGACGAGCATGTCCGCCGGGTAGGTACCCGGCCTGGGGTCGCGGCCACCCGAACCACCGACCGCAAGGTTGAACACCGGAAACATCTTGTAATCGGGGAAGTTGTACGGCCAATCGTCGATGGAGTTCGCCCCGCTCCGCCGCCAACGGGTAGGCCCCGGCCGCGGGGGCGGGCATCGCGGCTGCCAGCATCCCGGCATCCCTGTCATCAGCATCATGTTGCGACGATTCATCTCAGGCACCACCGCACCCAAAGCAGGAACCCAAAGACCGGGCAGCAATTTGCGTAGGCAACTTGGCAAACGACGATCAGCACCGGCTGGCGACGCTACAGCGCTGCGGTCTGGCACGCTCGCCAGCTCGGCGCGCGCTCGTCGTTCCACGAGCAGCGGCACATAATCTCGGATCCGACTTCGGTCGAATCGCGCGTACACGCGTGCCACCGTCGCGGCGATCTCGTCCGACGAGATGCGCGGATACTTGCCGGTGAAACTTGCGTTCTGGACTTCGGCGCCGGAGAGAGCTTGGACTCGCTGATCCTGGCCACCGAGACAGCTTCCAAGTCGCCGGCGCAATCGTCAACCCCTCGTTAATGGTGTGGTCGTGCTCCATTCACCTAGCGACGCCGCAACCACCTGTGAGACGATGCCGGGGTGGTGGAGGACGCCGACACGGCTCAGGCGCGAGAACTGCTACAAACCCTTTACGCGCACGTCGACGAGATCTCAGACAAGCTGGAGACGGCCGAACTGAAGAGCCTCCGGACGCACGGACGCAGTGAGAGCTTGATGCGCCGTGAAGCGGCGGGCTTGCGCCGCGAACTGTATGAAACCCACCGATTGATCGACGGACTGCATGGTCGATTTCCGGCGACACGACCCCAACGTCGCTGGGACGGCCACACGGCCAGACCGATCGGTGCCGGGCGACACCAACCGCATTGAATCCGGCGCGCGTCGGCCTGTACTGCGAAGATCGACGCTTTGCCCTGAAAACATCGCGGAATCTCGTCGGACTGCTAATATCGGGTGGCTGCAGCACGGTTGTGGTGCCCAGAATGCCCGTCAGAGTCAGGTAATCGAGGATTCACCAGATGTCAACGCCTCGCCCGGAACGTCCGGAGAAGACTCGTCCCCTTACCGCTTCCGAGATTGCTCAGCAATCGCGACGTCGATATGCCACGGTGGATTCGACTGTGCACTCCTGCAACCGACTGGGCCGCATCGGAAACCTGCCTACCGTCAGCCTCGGCGGCTGGTTGCGCCGCCGCGCGAACCGGCGCGGATAGCGCTGCCGCATCTCAGCGGTTTCTAGCCCTGCCGCGCCTCAGCGGTCTCGGATCCTGCCACGCCTCAGCGGTTTCGGATCCTGCGGATCACCAGCACCACGCTGAGCGTGCCGACGCCGATCAGCGTGAACGCCACCGGCGGCTTCTTCAGAAAGGACACCGCCGCGACCTTGATGTCGTTGGCGATCCGGTGCGGGTTAGCGCGCTCGGTCAGCGAATCAACGGTGGCAGCCAACTGATCGCGGGCACTGTCGATCTCCTGCTTGATGACCTCGGGGTCACGGTCCGCCACGATGTCCTCCGCTGTGAAAGGTTGCTACCCTGCCGCACTACCCTAGATCAGCCCGGTCGCGCAGCGGCGCACCGGTACGCGACGAAGGGAAACTGAGGCAGATGACCGCGCGGCTCGAAGTGGGCAATAAGGCCCCGTCGTTCAGCCTTGACGACGCCGACGGCAACACGGTGTCGCTGGCCGACTACCGGGGGCGCAAGCTGATCGTCTACTTCTACCCGGCCGCCTCCACGCCGGGTTGCACGAAACAGGCGTGCGACTTCCGGGACAACCTGCGGGCGCTGAACAAGGCGGGGCTGGACGTTGTCGGCATCTCCCCCGATAAGCCCGCCAAACTGGCCAAGTTCCGCGACGCCGAAGGCCTGACGTTCCCCCTGCTCTCGGATCCGGATCGCACGGTGCTGTCGAAGTGGGGCGCCTATGGCGAGAAGAAGATGTACGGCAAGACCGTTCAGGGCGTCATCCGGTCGACGTTCGTGGTCGACGAGAACGGCAAGATTTCGGTGGCGCAGTACAACGTCAAGGCCACTGGCCACGTCGACAAGCTGCGCCGGGACCTGTCCGTCTAACCCAGTCTCGCCAGCAGCAGCGCCTCGGCGGTCGCCGCCCGTTCGAGAACGCCCAAGTCGAGGCTCTCGTTGACGCTATGCGCTTGTGTCGCAGGATCTTCCACGCCGGTCACGAGGATCTTCGCGTCCGGGAACGCCTCGGCAAAGGTGGCGATGAAGGGAATCGAACCACCCTGGCCCAGGTCGACGGGGTCGGTGCCCCACGCCTCGCGGAAGGCGCCGCGCACGGCGTCGTAGGTGGTGCCGGTGGCGTCGATCGCATACGGCTGGCCGATGTCGCCCGGCGCGACGGTGACCCGCGCGCCCCAGGGAGCGTGCGACTCCAGGTGGCGGGTGAGCGCATCGAGGTGGGCCCTGGCGTCGCCGCCCGGAGCGACACGCATGCTGATCTTGGCGCGCGCCCGGGGGATCAGGGTGTTCGACGACTGCGCGACGGGCGTGGTGTCGATGCCGATCACGGTTATCGCCGGTTTGGCCCACAACCGGCGCGTCACGCTGCCGCTGCCGATCTCCCGCACATCGTCGAGCAGGCCGGTCTCCTCGCGGACCTGTTGCGGCGGGTAGTCGATGTTCGCGGCGTCGCTTTCGTGGAGCCCGGCCACTGCGACGTTGCCGTCGTCGTCATGCAGGCTCGCCAGCAGCCGCGTCAACACCATCAGTGCGTCGGGCACAACGCCGCCCCACATCCCCGAGTGCAGACCGTGATCGAGCGTCGCGACCTCCACGACGCAGTCGGCGAGCCCGCGTAGCGACACCGTCAGGGCCGGCACGTCGGTACTCCAGTTGCCGGAATCGGCGAGGACGATCACGTCAGCGGCAAGCTTGTCGCGGTGAGCATCGAGCAGCCTGCCCAGTGACGGCGACCCGGACTCCTCCTCACCTTCAACGAACACCGTCACGCCCACCGGCGGCTTGCCACCGTGCGCCCGGAACGCCGCCAAATGTGTTGCGATACCTGCTTTGTCGTCGGCGGTGCCGCGCCCGTAGAGCCTGCCGCCGCGTTCGGTCGGCTCGAACGGCGGCGACGCCCACTGGCTGTGGTCGCCCTCTGGTTGCACGTCGTGGTGGGCGTACAGCAACACCGTCGGCGCGCCGGGCGGCGCGGGATAACGCGCGATCACCGCGGGGCCGCCGCCCTCGGACACGATCTCGACATCGTCGAACCCCGCCGCTGCCAACAGGTTTGCGACAGCCTGCGCGCTGCGCTGCACCTCAGAGTGCCGCGCGGGATCGGCCCAGACCGACTCGATTCGCACCAGCTCTTCCAGGTCACGCCGCACCGACGGCAGCACGTCACGCACCTGTTCCACGAGATCGCTCATGGGCTCGAGGCTAGTGCGCCGAAACTGGGTTGCGGCCGGACCCCACTTTCGCAGGCGGAATGCAGTCTCAGCGGTTCACTGGACGATCTCGAGACCGTTGCCGTCGGGGTCGCGGAACGCGAACATCGGGGGCACTCCGTCCCAGCGAAGCAGCTCCCCGACCGTGACCTGGTGGCGGCGCAGGTGCTCGTGCATCGCGGCCGCGTCAGCGGTGGCAAGCCGGATACCGGTCTCCACCCCAGCCGGGTTCGTTTCGCTCGCCGGCACCAGAGCGATCGAGGTCGCGGAGCCGGCCGGCGCAACGGTGATCCAACGGCCACCGAACTGTGGCAGAGGGATATCCAGTTGCTTTTGCAGGCCAAGCGTCTCGGTGTAGAACGTGAGCGCGGAGTCCTGGTCGCGGACGGCAATGCCGACTGCGGGTATGGCCACAACGGCGGGTTGCGTCTCGGTCATGACGGGTCCTTTCGGGTCGAGGGTCTACACATCAGACCGTGCGGCCACCCGGAACTCATCGTCGCTGGCAGTTAGTGCGGCGAAACCGCGGCTAGCTGGACTCGAGCACCGCGACGGCCGCCGCGGTGTCGCCCTCGTGCGTCAGCGACACGTGGATGGTGACGTCCGCGAGGTGTTCAGCGATCGCTCCCGTGAGCCGCACCCGCGGCCGCCCCCACATGTCGGTGACGACCTCGATGTCGCGGTGGATGCCCTCGGGCAGCACCGGCCGTTGCGCGAACCGCGACCCCGACCAGGCCTTGATCACCGCCTCCTTGGCCGCCCATCGCGCGGCCAGATGCCGCGCCGCTGAAGAACTCTTGTCGGCGGCGTCGCGGCGCTCACCCGGCGTGAACGTCTCGGCGAACACCGTGCCCGGCTGATCGACCTGCTCGGCGAAGTCGGGGATGAAGACCAGGTCGATCCCCAGCCCGACAATCGCCATGGCCGAGACGCTACCGCGTGTAAACGTCGCCGTCGCCGAGGCGCGACGCCGGGTCGAGCAGCATCTCGGCTTCTTGCCGCTTCTCGGAATCGGCGTTGTCGAACCGGCGATCGGCGGGCCGCTCGTACATCGGGCGCCCGCCCGCGATCGCCGACGCCAGCCTGCGCTGACCGGCCATCACCCGCTGATCCGACCGCACCTTGTAGTCGTCGCGCTGCTCGGCATCAAGCGTCGCGAGCAGTGCCTGCGGGTGCACGAGCGCAACCAATCCGGACACGTGGCCGAACCCGAGGCTGGTAACCAGCCCCGCCTTGAGCGCGAACTTCTCGCCGAGCCGCAGGGTCTCCCGTGGCCACACGAAGTGCGCGGAGGACGCCATCTCGTCGTCGACGCAGTCCAGGCTGCGGTTCGGCGGAACAACGCCGTCGCGCAGGATCTGGCACAGGCCCATGATCTGGAACGCGGCGGCGCCGCCCTTGGCATGGCCGGTGAGGCTCTTCTGCGACACCACGAACAGCGGCGCCCCATCGGAACGGCCCAGCGACTCGGCGAGCCGCTCGTGCAACTCCGTCTCGTTGGGATCGTTGGCCAGCGTCGACGTGTCGTGCTTGGAAATCACTGCGATGTCGTCAGCACCCACACCGAGCTTCGCCAGCGAGCGTGCCAGCTGCGACTGCTTGCCGCCGCGGCCGGCGCCCAGCGCGCCCAGGCCGGGCGCCGGGATCGACGTGTGCACGCCGTCGCCGAACGATTGCGCGTAGGCCACCACGGCCAGCACCGGCAGCCCCATCTTCACGGCGAGGTCCCCGCGGGCCAGCAGGATCGTGCCGCCGCCCTGCGCCTCGACGAACCCGAGACGACGACGATCGTTGGCGCGGGAGAACCGGGCGTCGCTGATGCCCTTGGCCCGCATCATCTCGGTGTCGGCGGTCGCCGCCATGTCACCGAAGCCGATGATCGCCTCCAGCGTCAGGTCGTCGAAGCCGCCCGCCACCACCAGCTCTGCCTTGCCGAGGCGGATCTTGTCGACGCCCTCCTCGACGGACACCGCGGCGGTAGCACACGCCGCGACCGGGTGGATCATCGCCCCGTAGCTGCCCACGTAGCTCTGAACCACATGCGCCGCAACGACGTTCGGCAGAACCTCCTGCAGGATGTCGTTCGGTTTGTTCCGGCCAAGCAGGTTGCCGTGGTACATCGTCTGCATCGACGTCATGCCGCCCATGCCGGTGCCCTGCGTGCTGGCCACCAGGCTCGGGTGCACCCACCGCATCAGCTCGGTCGGCGTGAAGCCGGAGGACAGGAACGCGTCGACGGTCGCGACGATGTTCCACAGCGCAACCCGGTCGATCGAGGTGGCCATGTCCGGGCTGATGCCATACACAGTGGGGTCGAAGCCGGTCGGGATCTGGCCGCCGACGGTGCGGGTCAGCTTCGTCTTGCGCGGCACCCGGATCTCGGTGCCGGCCTTGCGGGTGACCTGCCAGTCGGTGCTGTCGGGCACCGCTGTGGCAACCGTGTGCTCCGGGTCGAACTCGACGAACGCGCGGGCGTCGGCCTCCGAGGACACGACGAACGTGAAGTCGCGGTCCAAGAACACCGACACCAGAAGCGGTGATGCGTGGTCAGGATCGATCGCGCCGTCGTCGACGAACTCGCGGATGCCGGTGCGCTCCACGACCGTGTCGTGGTAGCGCTCGACCAGCTCTGCCTCGTCGACCAGCTCGCCGGTTTCGTCGTCATACCAACCCGGCTTCGGGTCGTCCTCCCACTTGATCAGGCCGGTGGTCCATGCCAGCTCGAGCACACCGGCCGCCGACAGCTCGTTGTCGACCTCCATCTCGTAGCGGGTGCGCGACGAGCCGTATGGTCCGAGCTCCGCGCCGCCGACGATCACCACCAGGTCGGCGGGGTCGACGTCAAGGTCGTCCCACGCCGGCGGCGGCGCCGCCGTGTAGCCCCGCGGCGGCGACGGCAGCGCGGCGATCGTGCCGGGCTCACCGTCGTCGGATGAATCGGCGGATTCGCCCGTCATCTCCTCGCGAGCCTTCGCGGCCAGTTCGGCCATGTCCAGCCCGGCATCGCCCAGACCACCGGTGAGGTCGGCGTGCAGGGGCTCGCGCGACGCGGCCACCCGCGACTCGACGTCGCACAGAGCCAGCAGCATGGCCGCCATCTCATCGGTGGAATACGTTGTGACGCCGGCTTCTTCGACTGCGCTGACGATGGCGTCGTTGTGCCCCATCAGCCCAGTGCCACGGGTCCAGCCGATCAGCGCGTGCGCCAGGCCGACCCGCTGCGCCCAGGACGACTCGGCCTTCCACCGAGATACCACCGCGTCGAGCGCCGACTTGGCCTCGCCGTAGGCTCCGTCGCCGCCGAACATGCCCCGGTTGGGCGAGCCCGGCAGCACGACATGCAGCCGCGACGCGATGTCGCGCTCGGAGCCGATCGCCGACAGCCCGCCGATGAGCCGCTGCACGGCCCACAGCAGTACCTTCATCTCCATCTCGGCACGCGCACCGGCCTCCGAAAGGTCGCCGGCCACCCTGGGCGCCGCGAACGGGAACAGCAGCGTCGGCGTCTGCGCATCCTTGAGGTGGATCGACTGCGGCCCAAGGCTTTCGGTCTGCTCGGTGCCGACCCACTCCACCAGCGCGTCGATGTCCGAGTACGAGGCCATGTTGGCGGGCACCACCCACAGCGTGGCGCCGAACCGGGCGCTGTCGCGGTACAGGGTGCGGTAGAACGCCAGCCGGTCGTCGTCGAGCTTCGACGTCGTCGCGATCACGGTCGCACCGCCGTCGAGCAGCTTCGCCACCATCGACGCCGCGATCGAACCCTTCGAGGCGCCGGTCACCACCGCGACGTCGTCGCTGTAGCGACCCTTGCCGGGGTTCTCCGCGCCGGCGGCGGCGCGCCCGAACAGCGACGCGTGCAGGTTGCGGCCCGCGACCAACGCCTTGCCCTGCCACCAGCCGGCCTGCGTGCCGACCACGTGCCCTGCGCCTTCAAAGCGCTCGGCCAGCTTCGGCCACTCGGCGTTGACCTCGTCGTCGTCCATCAGCCAGATCTTGACGAGATCCTCGCGGGCGCTGGCCCAGCGGTCGTCGAACACCACGGCCTTGCGGCCGTCGAACACCGGGGCGACGAGCCGCGGCCAGTCCGCGCCGAGCTCGGCGGCGACCAGGTCGATCAGCTCCGCGTCGGTGGCGCTCGGCGGCGTCGTGACCGGATCGTCGAGGCCGAGCTGGTTCAGCACCAGGCGGGCCGCATTGGCCAGCACACCGCTGCGGCCGGTGATCTGCTCGGTGAACTCGCTCAGCGCGGCGGCATCCACGGTGGCGCCACCATTGCCGCCGGCCGACGGCAGTGCGACGGCGATGCCGCGGCGCCCGGCGACGGCGGCCACCGCCGCGTCGACCGCCTTGTCGACGGAGGCCAGGTCGGCGAGCGCGCCCTCGTGCAAGTCACCGAGGTCACCGCCGCGGACACTATGGCCTTCGCGGGTGCCGAGCGCGACCTCGACCGTCACGTGCTTGGCCCAGCCGTCACCGAGTTCCCACGTCTTGCGGACACGCTCGGCGATGTACGCCGGCCGCTTGCCGGACGGGCCCAGCACCGTGCGCAGCTGATCGTTGACCGCGTCGGACAGCACCGGGCCGAACGGCTTGTACGTACGCGCCAGCTTGGTCACCTGCGACTTGAGACTCGACAGATCCGCCTCCGCCGCGCCGTCGATGGCACCGAGGTTCAGCTCCGAGCCGACATCGACCAGCAGCTGATTGCGCCGCGAGGACGCACCGTCGGTGATCGACTCGATGGAGTCCAGCTGCTCGATCTGGTCGATGCGCATCTTCGCCGACAGCGCGATCAGCGCCAGCGTCGCGTCGGAGGCATCGAAGCCGATGTCGTCGGGGCGCGGAGCACCGCTGGGCGCCGTGGGCGCGGTGGGCATCGCCGCCGGCGCCGGCGTGGCGTCGGCAGCGGCCGGCTCGACGGCCTCGGCGGCCGGTTCGGCCGGCTCCTCGTCGTGCTCGGGCTCCGGGTCGGTGTCGGCGGCGAACAACACCGGTGCGTCGCGCTCGGAGTTGAGCACTTCGACTGTGCTGTGCGCATATTCGGGCAGTTTCAGCGTGTTCTGTGCGAGCCCGGCGACCGTCGGCGCCGACTTCACACCGATCTCGACGAACCGCTCCACGCCGAGTCCGCCGGCGGCCTCCTCGGTGAACAGCAGGTCCTGTGTCTCGATCCAGCGCACCGGGCTGGCGAACTGCCAGGCCAGCAGCTCGATGACGACCTTGCGGCACAGCTCGCGGGGGCGGTCGTTGCGCCAGGTGTCGTAGTCGGCGAGGATCTCGTCGAGCGGCTCGGCCGGTACCAGATCGCGGATCTCCTGGATGAAATCGCGGTCGAGGCTGAACGGCCGCGGCACCAGGTTCGGGATGTAGCGCCCGATGATCAGCTCCGGATCCGTGTCCCGCGGCATGACGCGCTCCAGCGAGCGCCGGAATTCGGGCACGCCGACCCGAAGCACCGACGAGTGGAACGGCACGTCGATACCGGGCACCAGAATGAATGAACGCTTCCCGCCGCTGATTTCGCGGCGCCGCTCGACCTCGGCCTCCAGCGCGTCCAGACCGCGCACGGTGCCGGCGATCGCGTACTGCGAGCCACGCAGGTTGTAGTTGACGATCTGGAGAAACTCTCCGGTGTTCGCCGCGATCTCGTCGATGAAGCCGGGAACGTCCTTGTCGGCCAGATCGATCTGAGACGGACGAATGGCGGCCAGCCGGTAATTGGACCGGCCGAGCTCGTCGCGCGGCACGATGTCGTGCATCTTCGAGCCGCGGTGGAACACAACCTCGAGCAGCGCGTCGAGTTCGTACACACCGCTGACGCATGCGAGAGCGGTGTACTCACCGACTGAGTGGCCGCAGGCGATCGCGCCTTCGACGAATGCACCGGACTCGCGCATTTCGGCGACCTGGGCCGCGGCGACAGTCGCCATGGCCACCTGGGTGAACTGCGTCAGGTACAGCACGCCTTCGGGGTGCTGGTAGTACACGCCTGCCGCGATCAGGCTGGTCGGGTTGTCGCGCACCACGTGCAGGACCGAGAAACCCAACGTCTCGCGGGTGAACTTGTCCGCGGTGTCCCACGCCTTGCGGGCGGCCTTGCTGCGGCCACGGACCTCCATGCCCATGCCCTTGTGCTGAATGCCCTGCCCGGGGAACGCGTACACGGTCCTTGGCGCGACCAGTCGGGCGGTCGCCGACATGACGAGATCCGGACCGACTTTTCCGGTGACCTCCAGAACCTCTGCACCCTGGTCGATTCCGACCCGGTCGACGCGGACGTCGATCTCGTCGCCGGGCTCGACCATGCCGAGGAAGCGCGCCGTCCAGCCGATCAGCCGGGCCGGTGGCCTGGTCTGACCGTCGGTGGCGGTGGCGACGTGCTGCGCGGCGGCCGACAGCCACATGCCGTGCACGATGGGCGCTTTCAGGCCGGCCAGCAGCGCGGCGGCGCGGTCGGTGTGGATCGGGTTGTGGTCGCCCGAGACGACGGCGAACGGCCGCATGTCGGTGGGCGCGGTGATGGTGACGTCGCGGCGGCGACGACGCGGCGTGTCGGTCGCGTTGTCGGAGACCGCACCGCCCGCGCGCACGGGGTCGGCGAGCTCCGCCGCACCCGTGCGGCCACGGATCGCGAAACGCTCATCAAGAGTTGCCAGCACCGTCCCGTCGGGGGCCGACACGGTGACCGACACCGGGACGACGCGGCCGAACTCGGTATCGGTGGCCTCGGAAGCCGTTGCGGTGACAGTCAACTCGGTCGGCTCGGTCGGCAGCTCGGCCCGCACATGCGCCGCGTGGTCGAGGTGCACCAGGCTCAGCAGGCCTTCCACCACCGGGAAACCGGTTTCGGTGACGGCAGAGCCGATCGCCGCGAACACCGCGGGCCAGCAGCGGCCTACCAGGGCGTCCGGCACCACGGTCAGCGTCGGCGCCAGCGGGGCGCCGAACGTCGCGGTGACTCCGGTGTGGTCGGCGACCTCCTCGGGGTTCCACGCGACGGTGGCGCGCGCCGTGCCGTTGTCGACCGCGGGCATCGCGTCGGGTCCGTCGACGCCCGCCGCGATCGCGAGCACCGCCCGCATCGCGGTGGACGCGTCCTCAACGGACACGACCGGCGCGCCGCTGTCGCGGGCGACCTCGGTCAGCGTCAGCTTGATGTCGATCCAGTTGCCCGACAGCGGGACGCTCAGCACCACCTGCTCGTCGGAGGCGATCTCCAGTCGTGCGCCGGTGGAATGATGTGTGGCGGCGCGGTTTTCGTGCACCTGCCACTCGGAGGGATCCGCGATGCGATGCACGGGGTTGGTCGCCATGCGGCCCGCCCACATCACGTCCGACGCATCCAGGACCACGGCCAGCGGGCCGGCGACATCCTTGCGTACCTGGCGGCGGGAGATCACTGGCTGCGGTCGCGCCCCGGTTGCCAGCGCCTGATCGACGGCGGCCTGCTCGAACCGGTCGAGCAGCTCGCCGACGGGCTCGTCGACCCGGGTGATGCCGGCCACCGACGCGGTGCCGGGGATGATGCACACCTGGTCGGCCTCATAGCGCGCGTCATGGGCCTGCCACAGCGAGTCGCTTCGCCACCACCGGCGCACGTCCTTGTCGAGCACCGGGACGAAGTTGACCGGCTTGCCCAGGGTCTTGCACAGCTCGACGAAGAACGGCACGTCGGCGGGAGCCAGCTGAATCGTCTCGGCGTCCGGGTAGCGCGCCAGCAACGCCGCGATCGCGTCGGCAGGGCGCTCCAGCAGTTCCTCGTCGGCGAACAACGATACGATCGGACCGAAATCCTTTGGGTGCAGCCGGGCCTCGGTGCGCTTGAGCATCTCCTCGAACCGGTCACGCCAGGTGTCGGCCAACCACGGGCTGCCGGGCAGGGCGGTGTCGGCGGTCGAGTTGCCGTCACCGATGGCCAGTTCAACGTAACGCTGCAGCCACCGCAGGTAGGTCATCTCGGTGACGTCGCCGAAGTAGGGCTTGCACGTGTTGGCCATCGCGGCGATGATCTCGTCGCGTCGGGCCGCTACCGCGTCAGCATCGCCGGCGACCTCGTCGAGCAGCCGGCCGCAGCGCGACGCGGTGTTGTCGATCTCGTGGATATCGGCGCCGAGCTGGCTGCGGCTAGATGCCATGCCGCCCTGAGCTTTTCCGGCGCTGATCCATCGATCGGTGCCGTTGGTTTCCACCAGCATCCGCTTGACCGACGGCGACGTGGTGGACTCCTTGGTGGCCATCGCAGCGGTGCCCACGAGAATGCCGTCGATCGGCATCGGCGGGTACCCGTGGCACGCCGCCCAGGTGCCTGACAGGTATTCCGCGGCCCGCTCCGGGGTGCCGATGCCGCCGCCGACGCACACGGTGATGTTGGGTCGCGCCCGCAGCTCCGAGTAGGTGGCAAGCAGAAGGTCGTCGAGGTCCTCCCAGGAGTGGTGACCGCCGGCGCGACCGCCTTCGATGTGAGCGATCACCGGCTTGGTGGGAACCTCCGCGGCGATGCGGATCACCGACCGGATCTGCTCGACGGTGCCCGGCTTGAACACCACGTGGGTGATGCCGACGCCGTTCAGCTCGCCGATCAGCTCGACGGCCTCTTCGAGGTCGGGGATGCCGGCGCTGACGACCACGCCGTCGATCGGTGCACCGGATTGGCGGGCCTTCTGCACCAAGCGCTTTCCGCCGACCTGCAGCTTCCACAGGTACGGGTCGAGAAACAGCGCGTTGAACTGGGCGGCGCGGCCCGGCTCGAGCAGCGTCTGCAGCTCTTCGATGCGGCTGGTGAAGATCGGCTCGGTGACCTGCCCGCCGCCGGCGAGCTCGGCCCAGTGACCGGCGTTGGCCGCGGCGGCGACGATCTCGGCGTCCACCGTCGTCGGGGTCATGCCGGCCAGCAGGATCGGAGACCGGCCCGTGAGCCGGGTGAACTTCGTCGACAGCTTCACCGAACCGTCAGGCAGGCTGACCAGGCTCGGGGCATAGCTGGACCACGGCTTGCCCACCTCGGGCACGGCGCCGACGGTGAACAGGTTGCGCTGCCCGCCGCGGGTAGCCGCGGGCACGATGCCGACGCCGAGGCCGCGGAGCACCGGCGCGGTCAGGCGGGTCAGGATGTCGCTGGGACCGAGGTCGAGGATCCAGCGCGCGCCGGCGTCGTGCAGCTTGTCGACCTCCTCGACCCAGTCGACCGGGCGCACCAGGATCGATTCGGCCATCTCATGGGCCAGCTCGGCGTCGAGGCCGATGGTGGCGGCCCACCGGTCGATCATCGTCACGCCGTCGGCCAGTCGCGGGGTGTGGAACCCGACCTCGACCGCAACCGGCTCGAACGTCGGGTTGAACACGGCACCGCCGCGTACCTTGTTCTTGCGCTCGGCGGCCTCGGCGTCGGCGATCTGCTGGCAGTACAGCTCGAAGCGGGCGAGTTGCTCGGGGCTGCCGGTGATCACCGACGAGCGGCGGCCGTTGCGGATCGACAACGCCGGCGCGAGCACCGTGCGAACGTCGGTCGCGAACTCCTCGAGCAGCTCGCGGATGCGCTCGGGGTCGGCGTTGGTCACCGACACCATCGGCGGCCGATCGCCGAGCGCGGAGATGCCACGGCGCCGGGCGACCAGCGTGCAAGCGGCACCGATCAGCTGGATCAGCACCATCAGCTCGACGTCGCGGGCGCCGCGCGTCCGCAACGACTCCACGGCGAGCACACCTTGCGAATGTCCGGTAGAGGCGACGGGCGGCGTGGCGACGAAGTCCATGCCCTGCCGGGTCAGCGCACGAACGGCCGCCAGCTGGGTGAGCAGGATGCCGGGCATCGAAATCGCTGCGGACGTCAGATGCTTGGTGCTGGGCACCGCCTCGCCTGCCGCGTGCGCACGCACCCACCGCAGCGGCTCGAAGCCGATCGGCCGCACCACCACGAGTTCATCGGCGATCGGTTCGAGCATCACCTCGGCCTCGGCGACCAGGGTGGCGAGCTCGTGCTCGATGCCTGCCGACGACACCAGTTCCTCGAGGTTCTCCAACCACGCGCCGCCCTGCCCGCCGAACGCGACCGCGTACGGCTCGCCGGCGCTCAGCCGATCAACGAGGGCATGGTCGCTATGCGCCGGCTTCGGGGATTCACCGTCGCGGCCAGTTGACACCCTGTCGTGTTCATGGATCGTCACTATCTGCGGTCTCCTGAGCTTCGTCTTGTCGTGCGTTTCGTGTGCGCGAGTTTCGTGTCGTCGTCTTGGAGTCTTCTTGGCGTGCGTGTCGTCGTGCTGCGCCGCGAAGGGTGCGATTCCCCGTCGAATCCCGGCGAGGTCGGCTGCCTCGGCGGTGGCCGCCTCGGCGATGGCCCGCCGCGGCCCGACCGGCCTTACCGGTTGCACTAAGCGTGGCATAAGAAACTGATCGGGCTCGGCCACGCCAATGGTTACTGGTGAGTTCTACGCATTAGTAACCGTCGCCCAGGTAACAACGGGTCGAATCGGGCCTTCTCGCCCTCGTGACAAACGTCCTGCATGCTGGTGGTTACGGTCGAGTAGCTACAACGGTGCAGATCACAGCATGATTGTTACCAAATCGTAATGAAGATTTTTTTGGCGTATTTAGCTCGTTTCGCCGGGCCGGGCAAGCACTTGCTCGGGCCGTCAGTCCACAATTGTTCACTGAAACTCGCGACTAAAGTTTGCTGGCGGTGTTAAATGAAACCGCGAGTTGCAGCTAATCCCACTGACCGAAGTTCGGCTTGAGGATGTCGTTGACGTCCACACCCACGCCGCCGACGCTGCGCTTGTCGATCTCGACCTGGTGCAGATGCGCGGCCGGGTGGACGAAGCCCTGCGGCGATCCCCAGTTGTGCTGCCAGTAGTAGGAGCCCAACCCGTCCTGGCGGGCCCGCTCGATGGTCGGCGCGTTGGCGTACACACCCACCCGCTGGTGCCCGACCACCGATTCCCAGCCGCGCAGATACGGCGCGACGAGCTGACGGTACTGGTCAGGCGTGGGGTTGTCGTCGATCGATGCGTAAATCGGCGCACCGTAGGAGCCGCCGGCCGCAACATGCAACTGCCAGCCCCGCTGCGCGTGACGCACGCCCGCGTCCTGCCCGCCGAGCCAGTCGGCGCTGTCCTGCTTGCCGAACTGGTAACAGGACACGATCTTGAGCCCGTTGCGGTACAGGTCGCGCGCCTCCGGGAGCTGGATCGGCTTGCCCTTCATCCAATCGCCGCCCGGTCGCGGGTCCGAGACATAGCGGATTGCGCCGACCGCGCCCGTTGACTTCACGTCTGCGGCGGTGATGACGCCCGCGGCGTAGTCGAGCAGGACGCCGAGCGGCGCGGCCGCCGCGCTGGGCGCAAGCAGGGTTGCCGTGCCCAGTGCGCCTCCGAAGCCGACAGCGGCCGGCGCAGCGGCGGCGAGCTTCAGCAGCCCGCGTCGGGTAATGAACACGAGCCACAGGGTACGACAATTACCTCATAATTAACGTCTACGCCATCCGTAACAGTGGCATCAGGTTTTCAGCCCCTGGGTGGATGTGCGTCGAGGCCGCGCCCAGACCGCGCCGGCGCCGGAGCCGGCGCCGAAGATTATGGTCCGTCAGCAGACTCGGGTTTATCAGCAGACTCGGGTTTATCAGCAGACTCGGCGCCCTTCGCCATCGCACGCGCGACGTAGGCGCCCAGCTCGTCTTGCAGCGCCTGGTCCATCGCGCGGGCCAGCGCCGTCTCCACCGAGCGGGTGCCGATCGTCCGCATCCGCTGCAACATGTCGGTAGCCGCCGCGATCTCGTCGCCCGCCGGCATCCAGCCTTCGCCGTGCTCGGCGATGACCTGGTCGGAGGCCTCGCGGATGATCCGCACCGCGATCTGACGCATCAGGTCCTCGGTGTCGGCGTGGATGTCGAGCAGATGGCCGAGGGCGAACCCGAACTGCCGCAGCTCGGCGAACCCCTTGAGCAGCTCGGGTTCGGTCAGCACACAGTAGTCACCGTCGATTCGCACCAGCCCCATCGAGACGAGCCGCTCGATCACCGCGTCGTCGTGCGCGCCAAGCACATCGCCGACGAGTTCTCGGGGCAGGCGCATGGTCTCGCCCTGCGCCCAGCGTTCGGTGAGGGTGTCCTCCAGGCCGAGGACCTCGGCGATGTCGTTCCCGGTTTCCCAGCTGGTGATGAAGTCCTGGATGTGGGCGGTGGTGAATCCGCGGGACAACAGCGAATCGATGAGTTTGAGCCGCGCCAGGTGGCTGTCGTTGTAATAACCCACGCGACCGCGTTTCTCCGGCGGCGGCAGCAGTCCCCGCTCCTGATACGCCCGCACATTGCGCGCCGTGGTGCCGGCGGCGCGAGCGAGGTCGTCGATGCGGTACTCGGTCATCGGCTAGCGCTCTTCGGTGCGGACATTTTGACCTCCGTTGGCGCAGGGCCTTTGGCGCAAGGGCGTTTGGCGCAGGGCCTTTGGCGCAGGGCCTTTGGCGCAGGGCGCAATTCGTCTTGTCCACCGTAGGCCCGACCGCGACGCCGGTGTAGTGTGCGGCCGATGCTCCTGCACGTAGAGCTTGACGCGCCACCCGACCGGGCCGGCGACCGTGCGCACAAGCTCGCCGCCACCGGCATCGACGGCCTGTTCACCTTCGAGGGACAGCACGACGTGTTTCTTCCGCTTGCCGCCGCGGCCGCCACCACCGATGTCGAGTTGATGACCAACGTCGCGATCGCATTGCCCCGCAGCCCACTACATCTCGCTCACACGGCGTATGACCTTCAGTTGCTTTCGGCTGGGCGGTTCCGCCTCGGCCTCGGCTCCCAGATCCGGCCGCACATCGAAAGCCGCTACGGCAGCACGTGGAGCCGCCCGGCGGCCCGCATGCGCGAGACCGTCCTGGCCGTGCGGGCGATCCTCGATGCCTGGCAGCACAAGCAGCGGCTGGAGTTCCGCGGCGAGTTCACCAAGCACACGTTGATGACCCCGGCGTTCAACCCCGGTCCCAATCGGTATGGAATACCGCCGATCTACCTCGGTGCGCTGGGTCCGCTGATGACGCGGGCCGCCGCCGAGGTGGCCGACGGGTTGCTGGTGATGCCATTTCATTCGGTGCGGCACTTCCGCGAGCGGACGCTTCCCGCGATCGACGACGGGCTGCGCCGGTCGGGCCGGGCGCGGGCAGACTTCGACATCTTCCCGCAGGTCATCGCCGCGATCGGCCGCACGGATTCACAGCTGGCCGCGGCCACCGCTGGGGTGCGCGCGCTCCTTGGGTTCTACGGGTCGACGCCCGCTTATCTGCCCGTGCTCGAGGTCGAGGGGCGCGCCGAACTGCAACCCCAGCTCAACGTGTTGTCTAAGCGCATGGAGGTCGGCGAAATGGTCAAGCTGATCGACGACGACCTACTGACCACCCTCGCGGTCAGGGGCACCCCGGAGGAATGCGCCGCCGAGATCCTCAGCCGGTTCGGCGACGTGGCGCAGCGGGTCTGCGTGTACTTCCCCGGGTACGAGGTGCCCGACGCCGACATCCGCGCGCTGGCCGCGGCGTTGCATGCGGGTTAGCAAATGGTGAGCGTCGACCCCCGCCTTCATGACGCGGTGATTTTCCAAGTACCACAGAGTGATTCAGTCACCGATCTGGTGCGCAGGCTGCAAGACGCGGGCGTGGTGACTCGTGTCGATGCCGCCATGCAGGACGCGGCGGGCCTGCGGGAGGCGGCGCGTGGGCTCGGCGCGCGAGCGGAGCGGTCCGTCGTCATCGACGCCAGACCCGAAGGGATCACCGCGGCACGCGATGGCGGGTTCTCGTTGGTGATCGGTGTCGGCTCATCGAAGCGCGCAGCCGACCTGTTGGAGCGCGGCGCCGACGCGGCCGTGGACGACCTCGCCGACATCGAGGTGCGCACCGGCGACAGGCGGATGTCTGAGATCCCGAATGCGCTTGAGTCATACCGCACCGTCGCGGCCCTCATCGATGATCACCGCCCGGCCGTCTGCCTTGATTACGACGGCACGCTATCGGCGATCGTGCCCGACCCGGACTCCGCCCGGCTGGTCGACGGTGCCGAGCAGACCCTTGCCCGGCTGGCCGAACGGTGCCCCGTCGCGATCCTGTCCGGTCGTGATCTCGCCGACATCCGCGATCGGGTTGCGGTGCCCGGCCTGTGGTACGCCGGCAGCCACGGCTTTGAGACGGTCGCGCCCGACGGCACCTACCGGCAGAACGGCGAGGCCGCTGCCGCCGTGCCGGTGCTGGAGAGGGCCGCTGCGCAACTCCGCGAGAAGCTCGCCGACATCAAGGGAAGCCGAGTGGAACACAAGCGGTTCGCCGTCGCCGTCCACTACCGCGATGTCGCCGCATCCGACATCGGCGAGGTCGTCGCGAGCACCTACCGCGTCGGGCGGCGGGAACACTTGCGAGTCACCAACGGCCGCAAGGTGGTTGAGCTCCGGCCCGACGTCGACTGGAACAAGGGCACGACCCTGGAATGGATCCGCGGCCAGATCGAGGGAGCCGTGGGGCCCGCGACATCTGAGGGAGCTGCGGAGCCGGCCACATCTAGAAAGGACGCCGGAAAGGTGATGCCGATCTTCATCGGCGACGACCTGACCGACGAGGACGCGTTCGACGCTGTCAAGACCGATGGCATCGGCATCCTGGTGCGTCACACCGAGGACGGCGATCGCCGGTCGGCGGCCCGGTTCACGCTCGAGGACCCCGACCAAGTGTGCGCATTCCTCGATCGCGTCGCAGACGACCTGGCGGATAACTGAGCGCCTTTTTTGCTCAGCGTGATTTGACGTTCAGTGTGTGGGTTCTCGCGCGAAGAACGCGCTGTTCACCAAGCTGACGCGCGGGATTCACCTCCGCGGCGAGAGGTGGCACTAGTCTCCTCGCCGCGCGCCGGGCTCACAGTGGAGTTAAGTTGTGCCGATGACGCGACCGCCTGCGGGCACCGGCAAGGCCGCGGCTGCCGAAGCGGCCGAACGAACTCAAGCCGAGTACTACCGCCGTCTGCTCGCGGAGCGCCGCGCGGAGATCGACGTGGCGATCGTCAAACTTCACACCGCGCTACAGCGCCAGCAGGCGCAATCCGCGGTGAGCGACACGCGTGCCCTCGGCCGCGTGGTTCGCGACGCCGAGCGGGAGAGGAAGGAAATCGACCGGCTGATCGACGCGCTCGATCGGCGGTTCACGCCCGCAGATCTGACGCCGCTAGGGACGCAGTCGCCGCCAGACGAGATCATCCATCCCGACGGTCGGTCGCTGTTATCGATCAGCCAGAGGCGCCGATCGGGGAAAAAAACAGGCCGCGTGGATCAAGAGAAGGTCAGCTGATCGAGGCGGCCGGCCCGTCGTCGCCGGCAGTGCCGGGTTCGAACTGGGCGACCGCCGCTGCGAGACGGTTGCGCAAGAACAGCGCAACCGCGACGGCACACACCACAGCCACCACCAGCCCAATCCACGAGAACTGCGAAAGCCAGCGCTCGGCCGCAATCCCGAGGTAGTACACGAGCGCGGTGGTGCCCCCGGCCCAGCACAGGCCGCCCGCCGCATTGGCGACGAGAAATCGTGGGTAGGGCATCTTCAACGCTCCCGCGAGGGGGCCGGCCAGAATCCGCAGCAATGCGATGAACCGGCCGAAGAACACCGCCCAGATTCCCCACCGGTTGAACACGTGCTCGGCGAAGGCAACGTGCGACGGCCCAAAGTGCTTGGGGAACCGCCGTTCCAGCCGGTCGAAGAGGTGAATGCCGAATCGGCGGCCGATCGCGTACCCGATCGAGTCACCCACCACGGCGCCGATGACGGCGGCGACGCCCACACCGATCGGATTGATCTCGGCGGCGTGGTGGGATGCGAGCAACGCGGCGCTCACGAGAACGATCTCACCGGGCAGCGGAATGCCGAGACTTTCCAGCCCGATGACCGCACCCACGGTGGCATACACCGCGGGCGCTGGGATGGCCGTTAACAGAGAATCCACGTTCACGTGAAGAACAATGCCTGATCGATGCGCCCATGGCCTAGCGACGCACATGGACGTCAGACCCCGCCGGGGACTTGTAGGATGCGCAAATGCCGTTGGCCGATGGCCAGTGTTTCGCGGAGTACACGATCCTGCGGCTCCTGGGTTCTGGGGGGATGGGCGAGATCTACCTCGCGCAACACCCCAGATTGCCGCGCAATGACGCACTCAAGGTGCTGCCCACCACGTTCACCGAGGACCACGAGTACCGCGAGCGGTTCAACCGGGAAGCCGACATCGCGGCAACGCTGTGGCACCCCCACATCGTCGGCGTCCACGACAGAGGAGAGTTCAACGGCCAGCTGTGGATCTCGATGGACTACGTCGAGGGCACCGACGCCGCGGACCTGCTGGAAGAGCATTACCCCAACGGCATGCCGCCGGACGAGGTGCTCCGGATCGTCACCGCTGTCGCCGAGGCATTGGACTACGCGCATCAGCGCCAGCTGTTGCACCGCGACGTCAAGCCGGCGAACATCCTGCTGTCGCATCCGGAATCGGGTGACGAGCGAGTCCTGTTGGCGGACTTCGGGATCGCTCGCTGGGTCGATGACGCCAGCGGCCTGACGGGCACCAACATGACCGTCGGGACTGTCGCGTACGCGGCGCCGGAACAGTTGATGGGTGAGCAGTTGGACGGCCGCGCCGACCAATATGCCTTGGCCGCGACGGCTTTCCACCTCCTCACGGGTACGCCGCTTTTTCAGCACTCGAATCCGGCCGTCGTCATCAGCCAGCACCTCACCGCCGATCCGCCGCAGATCGGTACCCGGCGCCCCGCCTTGTCAGACCTCGGACCGGTGTTTTCCAAGGCGCTCGCGAAGGCGCCTGCGGACCGCTACGACAGCTGCATGGAGTTCGCCAACGCGCTCGCTCACCGGCTCGGGGCCGTGGCCGCCGAGACCGGCGCTTCCGACATCACTGCGGCCGTGCCGGTCACGGTCGGTCCCAAGCACCGGTCGCGCCCTCAGCGGTCGGCCGCACCCCCGGCACGGCGACCGCGTGCCCTGGTCGTCACGGTGGTCCTCGCGCTGTTGCTGGTCGCCGTCGGGTCCGTCGCGCTGCTGCTGTTGCGACAGGAACGGCAACCGGCCGGAGGCTCCGAAAAGCCCAAGCCGCCGACGAATGCGGCGCCCGCTACGGCAGCTGCTCCCGTGGTCCCGGTCGTACTGTTGGGCGCTGACTGCGCAACCCTGGGCGCCGCTGGTGTCACCTCCGACGGCGCACAGGCCTACTGCTCGAGGTTGCCCACGACTGGCGACCCGGTGTGGTCCCTGTACACCCAGGTGCCCACCCCCTCTGCCGCAACCCCGGGCCCCACCGACGTGTCCTACCCGGAAGGCATCGAGGAACAGGTTGAGGTGTGCGTCGAGGAGACCCATAAGACCCGCCTGCAATGCCGGGAAGACATCCGGCGGGGCAACATCACCGGGCCCCCGTGAGGCCGCCGTCATGTCCCTTCGGACAGTGACCGCTTGATCGCTTCGGCCGCGTGCCGGTGGCCGAGCAGTTCGAACCCGACCACGCCTGGTATCCCGCTACCGCACGGTCAACCAGATCAGGCTTGCCGCGCCGGCGACCGTGCAGTAGACGGCGAACGGCGTGAGGGTGCGGGTGTGGAAGTAGCGGGTCAGAAACCGCACCGCGAAGTACGCGCTGACAAACGACGCGATGCTGCCGACGACCACCTGGCCGTGGATGCCTTCGCCCAGCGGTCCGAACAGATCGGGAATCTTGAGCACGCCGGCGGCGAGGATGACGGGGGTCGCCAGAAGGAACGAAAACCGGGCAGCATCATCGTGATTCAGTCCGCGCAACAATCCCGCGACCATTGTGATGCCGGACCGGCTGATGCCGGGCAACAGGGCCAGGATCTGCGCTGAACCGATCAATATGCCGCGCGCCATCGGCAGCCGCGCCAGCCGCAGATCCGATTCGTCGAGTTCGCCCGGCCCGCTGTCGACGGCTTCGCGATCGGCGGCGGTCCCTACCGCCCCGACCGGCGCAGGCACCTGGCGGCGGAGTCGCTCGCCTGCGAACAGCACGACGCCGTTGACCATCAGAAACGCCGCCGCGGGAATGGGCTTCCCCAACGTCGTGCGGAACAGGTGCTCCAACGCCAGCCCCGCCACGCCGACGGGAATCGTGGCGAAGATGATCAACCATGCCAGCCGCTCGGCGGGAGTCTGAATCCGCCGGTAACGCAGGGAGGTTGCGAATCCCGTCAGGATCCGCAGCCAGTCGCGCCAGAAGAACACGAGCAGTGCAGCGGCGGTCGCCACATGCAGGCCGACGATGAACGCGAGGTACGCCGACTCCGGCGCGGACACGTTGAGGTCTTCGGCCCACCGCCCACCGACCAGCGCCGGCACCAGCACCGAATGACCAAGACTCGACACCGGGAAAAGTTCGGTGACGCCCTGAAACGCACCCACGACCACCGCTTCGACGTACGTCAGCCCAGTCACGTCACAAATCCTGGTAGATCTAGCTGTGCAGATGCTGAAAGGTGATGGGTGGGGGTCCAGCCACCCGCAAGCCGAATCTCAGCGATTCCTCATCCACCGTGTCTAGCGTGGGGAACACCCAACTACCAGGAGGTCACCGTGACCGAGACACCAACGCCGGAGTCTTCACCGCCCCAGACCGCACCACCGCAAGCGGCGAGCACCCACCCGCCACAAGAAACACCACCCCCGGTGCACGCCGGCTGGGCGGTGACGTCCCTGCTGTTCTTCTGGCCGCTGTCCTTCTCGGCGTTCACGCACGCGTTCAACGTGTATCCGCTGTGGGCGCGTGGCGACGTGGCGGGCGCCCAAGCCGCATCCGACCGCGTGCGCCGGCTCGGTCAGATCTCACTGTGGCTGGCGGGGATTCTGTTACTGCTGCTGGCCATCGGCTACACCGTGTTTGTGGTGGCCCTGATCACCCACGGGTATGGCCACCACCACCACTTCCACCACTGGGGTCCGCAGAACTGGAGTCCGCAAAACGGGGGCCCACAAAACGGGGGCCCACGCGACATGCCTCGCGGGTTCGACCACTAAGGGTCTGCTTTCGGGCGGGTTCTGACCGCAGGTGCCTGACTTCAGGCGCCTGCGGTCAGGCGCCAGCGGCGGTGACGACGGCGTCGGTGACAAAACCCAACACCAACCCGACGAAGATGCCCCAGGTGGTGATCACCTTCATGTCGGCCTTGCGGGCAACCGCGAGCAGTTCGATCACCACGTAGAGAATCGAGCCGGCGGCCAAGCCCAAAAACGCTGTCGACACGAGCTCGTTGACGAAGCGTTGACCCACCAGCGTGCCCAAAAACGTTGGGCCGCCGCCAATCAGGCCGAGCAGCGTGAGAAACGCCCATGACGGTCGTTGCCCGGTCAGCGGAGCGACGATGCCGAAGCCCTCGGTGCCGTTGTGCAGCGCGAACCCGATCACCAGCATCACCGCCAGGCTGATCTCACCGGTGGCGGCGGAGTTGCCGATGGCGAGCCCCTCGGCGAAGTTGTGCAACCCGATCCCGACCGCGATCATCAGCGCGAGCCGGCCGGCCGTGTCTCGCCACAGCGGTACCTGTACCTGATCGAGCGTCGCGGCGCCCGGCCCAACTGCCGGTGGGCCCACACGCCGCTGCGTGAACTGGTCCACCCACACGAGGCCGAGCAGTCCGACGCCGAGGGTCACCGCGAGCACTGCGCCATTGCGCGCGGCATGGGCGAGATTGTGGCCGCTGAGCGCCTCGTCGATGGGCGCCCACGCGTGGGAGGTCACATCCCAGAACAGGAAGATCAAGATGCCGGTGGCGGTGGCATTGAGTGCGGTCTTCAGTCGCGGCATCGGCGTTTTGAGCCGGCCCAGCGGCAGACCCAGGAAGATGGTGGCGCCCGCGATGGCGCCGAGCAGTGCGATCTGACCGGACGACATCAGTCCCCCTTAGCTTTGGTGATGAGCCGACCGTACAGGTAGGTAAGGCTAAGCTCAACAGGTCCCTGAGGATTCCCAGCCCGTCGCTCCGGCGCGGCCGCGCTAACTCTGCTGCTCATCGCGGTCTATGCCGCTGGCGAGGTCGCTGCAGTCGACAACCTCGACATCGCGTGCGGTGCGCAGATAGGCCGCGGCCCCGCGATCGCCGGAAAGAGTCTCGATCACCGCCGGCCAGTGGTCGCGCGCGAGGACGACGGGATGGCCCGGCCGCTCGCCGAAACACGCCCGCGCCAGTCCACTGCGAGATGCCAATGCCCGCTGCAGAATTCGCCTCACCACTGCGGCTCCGACATCAGGGGTGTCGATGACGTGGAGCACGGCGTAGTCCCCGGTCATCTGCTCGGCGTGGTGCAGACCGGTGCGAACGGACGCGCTCAGCCCCATCTGCCAGTCCGACGCGGTCACCGCGACGACCCCCGGGGGAGCAGGCACCGCCGCGGCGCCGAGCACCAGGACGACCTGGTCGCACCCACCGTCACGAAGGGCCGTCACCGCAGCCGTCAACCACCCGTCGACAAGCACCTTCGGCTTGCCGTAGCGGGTGCCGGCACCGGCGGCCAGCAGCACGCCGACAACCAGAGGCGCCGCAGCGGACCCCGAGTTCATCGCATGCCCCGTCCTGGAAACACCGTCTCCGTCACCTGAGACCAATGATCTCGCAACCACCTAGACTCGCGGCCCGTGCACCGCGCCGCCGAGACCACCTGAGGACGATGCGGTTCAGAATTGGCCGCAGTCGGGTGTGGTGGGCAGTCCGTTGAACCGGTCGGCGATCCACTGCATTGCGGGTTCGCCGTCGACCAGCATCGGCAGCGCATGGTTGATCACCAACTTGTTGAGGAACGGAGGTTCCTCGTTGGTCCGGAATTCGACGTCGGCGTTCTGCGCGCACCAGTCGCGGCCGAGTTGGTCGGCCGCCGTCCACGGCACCAGTGGGTCGTAGCGATTGCTGTCGATCAGCACCGGCGCATTCGGCTTGTAGCGCCCGATGCGCTGCAGATCCAACAGGCTGCTAAACGGTTCCTCGTTGATGACTTGCCAAACGTCCTCCGTGAAGTAGGGCTGTAGATGGCGGAAGGCGAAATCGATGAGGGTTTGTCCGACGCATTGGCGCGAGACCGAGGCGAGCATGTCTTCGCCCCGGGGAGTCAACTTGGCGCGGATCGCGTCGGCGTACTCGGGATAGGCGGCGATGGCGCTGTTGATTGCGTAGCCGACCACTCCGACGAGGGCGCTTCCGTCGGCGTAGGGCAACAGCTCTTTCAGGTCGGCCACTGGCGCGCCGGCGTAGGTTCCGACGATGTGCAGCTCGGGGGCATAGGACGGTGCCAGTTCAGCGGCAGACGCCGTCGCACCACCGCCCTGGGAGTATCCCCAAAAGGCCACGGGCCCATGTGGATCCAGAGACGTGCCCGGTAGGCGCATGGCCGCGCGCGCGGCGTCGAGCACCGCCTGGCCCTCGGCGAGGCGGTTCACGTACGTGTGCATCGGCGGCGTGCCCAGGCCCTCGTAGTCGGTCATCACGATGGCGAAGCCACGGGCGACCATCGTCGCGACGAACAACTCTTCGTAGTTGAACATGATGTCCCACCCACCCGAATAGTGGATGCCCTGGTTGAACATTCGCGACGGCGCGCACTGGTTGCCCTGGCCTTGAGTGCCGGGCGCGTAGCTGATCAGCGGGCGCGGCCCGTTACCCGGCCACGGGTTGTCCGGTTCGAAGTAGGTACCGGTCACGGCGATCGGATTACCGCGTGCATCGGTGCTGCGGTACATGATTCGGGTTCCGGTCGCGATGATCGCGCCGAGTTGTCCCGACGGTTCCAACACCAGTCGCGACGGCTCTGTGCGAATCAGGTCACCCGGCTGCCCCGGCGGCAGCGGATCCGGCGGCGTGTAGAACTCCTCGTACTGAGCTTCGTCCTGACCTCCGCCGGGACCTCCATCTGGGCCGCCGTCGGAATGCGCCACCGGAATGTCTGCTCCCGCCAGCGTCAACAGCACGACGACGGCGAGAAGGATCAGGCGCATCGGCGCGGGCCGCGCTACTTTACGCAGCTGCCCGCGTCGATCGGCAGCGTGACACCGGTGATGTAGCGCGCCTCGTCGGACGCCAAGAACAGCACCGCGTTGCTGACGTCCTCGGGCTCGACCCACCCGGTCGGCAGCACGTGCATCATCTTCGCCACCACGGCCATGTCGTCGGGGCCGGGATTCTCCAGGTCGGGCCGGAACAGTTTCATCGTGCCCTCGTTCATGAACAAAGGGGTGTTGACGTTGGTGGGGTGCAGCGAGTTGACCCGGATGCTGTGCTGGCCCAACTCGACGGCGAACGTCCGCATGAGCCCGACGACGCCGTGTTTGGCCGCCACGTAGTGACCGGTGTGCGGATAGGCCTTAAGCCCACCGACCGAACTGGTCAGGATGATCGATCCGCCCCGGCCGCCCGCCAGAATGTGCGGGACACCGGCCTTGACGGTCTTCCAGACGCCGCCCAGGTTGATGTCGATCATGTCCTGCCAGTCGCTTTCGCGGGTCTTGTCCAGCGTCGCACCGCCATTGCCGATGCCCGCGTTGGCGACGATGACGTCCAGTCGGCCCAGCTGCTCCACGCCGGCGTCCACCGCGGCTTTCATGGCGTCGTAGTCGCGTACGTCGACTTCGGCGGTGTAGATGCGGCGGTTGTGGCCCTTGACCAGATCCGCGGTCTCGGCCAGATCCTTCGGCGTGGTCGGCCCACCCGCCATACCCTGGATCGGCCTGCAGATGTCGATTGCGATGATGTCGGCGCCCTCCTGGGCCAGCCGCACCGCGTGGCTGCGGCCCTGGCCGCGCGCCGCACCGGTGATGAACGCGACCTTGCCTTCAACTCGGCCGGCCATCGGTAACCTCTTTTCGATTTCTCGATTTCTCGATTTCTCGATGAACGATTTGGATGAATGTTGAGCAGTCGCTCAGCACTCTGTCACCGATGGGCGTGGCCTGTCAATCGCCTATCGCAGGTTGCGAGAATTGGATTGTCTTGCTCGAGTGTGCGGATTTTTACGCCGCACCGGGCGTGTCTCGTAAGAAACCGCACACTCAGCGTTCGGGGCCGCTCGCGACCTCAGCCCGGGGGACGGGACACGCACTGCGCCGCGTACAGCTCCTCACCCAGTTTGTCCATCAGCTCAAGCTGCGTCTCCAGGTAATCGATGTGCTTCTCCTCGTCGGCCGCGATGCGCTCCAGCAGCACCGCGCTCGTGGAGTCCTCCTTCGCCCGGCACATGACGATGCCGGGTTTGAGGCGGTTGACGACGTCGTACTCGATGGCCAGATCGCTTTCGAACTGCTCGCGCAGCGTCTGCCCCACCCGTAGCGAGAAGAGCCGTTGGTAGTTCGGCAGACCGTCAAGCAGAAGAATTCGATCGGTCAACCACTCCGCGTGATGCATCTCCTCAAACGATTCGGCACGCGTTGTGGCGGCAAGTTCTGTGAAACCCCAGAACTGCTGCATCTTCGAGTGCAAGAAGTACTGGTTGATGGTCGTCAGCTCACTCGTCAGCTGCTCGTTGAGCAGGCGGAGAACGTCCGGATCGCCGTGCATGGCCGCGTCCTAACCTTCCTGTGCGGCCTTGATCGGCGGCCGGTAGAAGATGACCAGCTGCCCGATGGCACCGAGCAGCCCCAACCCAACCGAGATCACCAAACCCGCCCAGCCGTCACACCAGTTGTGGCCGAAGATCAACCAGTCCAGGCTGAAACGCCCCGCGCCGATGGTCGCGACCGCCACCGCGCTCAGCGCGAGAACGAGGTTGTACTCCCAGCCTTCCTTCACGATGAAGAAACCGTTGGGGCGGTGCACCGTCCATGCCGCGACGAGCATCAGCGCGACGAAGCCCGCCGCCGGGATGGGCGTCAGCAGTCCCGCGGCCAGGCCAAGGCCGGCCGCGACCTCGGTGGTTGCCGCGATCCGCGCATGCAACATCCCCGGCTTCATCCCGATGCTTTCGAACCACCGGGCGGTGCCGGGGATCCGCCCGCCGCCGAAGAACTTGTTGAAGCCGTGCGCCGCCAGCGTGAGGCCCAGACAGAGTCGCAAGATCAGCAGACCGGTGTCGCCGGCGTAATCCTGGATGTTCATGACGGGAACCTCCTGTTTGTCACCGTGTTTCGGACGCCACCAGCGCCGCCTTGATCATTGCCTGAACGGTACGCCGGCAGCGGCCACACTCCGAACCTGCACCACACGCCTTTGCCACCTTCTTCGTTGTCGACGCACCTTGGGCCACGACGTCAGAAACCGTTTGGCTGGTTACCCCCTTGCACAGACACACATACATCGACGCGGTCCGATCAGTCCGTCTCGTCAATGCGCATCATGTGCAGGAGTCTTCCCACGAAGAGTGGCGGATACGCGCCCATGCCGGCGTTCTCCATCCACTCGGCGGTGGCATCGGGATGCTCGATCCAGCGGCGCGCGCTCTTCTCGTCGCCGATTTCCTGAAGGATCATCACTTCTCGCGGATCGTCGAAGGCCTGGAAAATCCACGTCTTCCGGATGCCTGCGGCCCGGAATCGGTCCAGCGCGACATGCACGTGTTCGATCAGACGGGACACGTCGGCCACGGTCGTCATCGCTTCGACGATCACGCCCGGCGGGCCGGGGTCTGCGGCGTCGGTCAGATCGATCCTGTCAACGAGCCCACCCGCGAAGACCGCCGGAATGTCTTCGACTCCCACGGCGTCGAACCACTCGAAGAACACCCGCGATCGCAGGAGATCGACGATCGGCTCGGGGTTGTGAACAGCGATGCTGACCAGAACCCGACCAGGGTCGAGCGTGGATCCGTGCACGACCACGTGATGTGCCCCGATCTCGGCGAGCGCAGATTTGCGTTTCTCGAGCAGGGGCGGCACGCGCATCGGATCCGGGACGCGGTAGTCCGAAGCGATCACTAGCGACTGCGTGTCGGGGTAGGTCATCGTCGAGTTCTCATGAGCCGCACGGGAAAGAACCGCATCGCCGCTAGTCGCTGGCCGGCAGCGGCTTCGCCTCTTTGATACTCAGCGGCACGTCGCCCACACTCAGTGTGCCGGAGCCGGCCTTCGTCACCAGGACTTCGGCGCCGGCCGAGTCGACGTAGCGCTTCCCCATCACGTTTCCGTCGGCGAACTTCGGATCCAGCACGGCGTCAGTGGCCGCGTCCGCGCCGAGCTCACGCATCGGAACTCCGCCGGCCCGCAGGTCGTCGAGGCCGTCGCCGCTCTTGACGACGATGATCTCGGTGTCGCAGACCTGGCTTTTCAGCCGGGTGCCGGTCTTGATCATGATTGTCCCTTCTGTTTCAGCTCGCGGGCTGCCCGCTTCTCAATTCGTCAATGAGATCGCGGCGCAACACCTTTCCGGTCGGGGTGGTCGGCAATTCATCGCGGAACACCACCCGATCGGGTGTCCGGGAGCCGCGCAGGGTATTGCGGACGTGTGCGCGCAGTTCTTCTGGATCCGGATCTGTGCCCTCGGCCGCAACCACCACCGCGACGATGATCTGACCCCATTGCGAGTCCTCGACCCCGACGACCGCGACGTCGCGCACCGACGGATGCTCGACGAGGACGTCCTCCACCTCGGCGGGGGCGATGTTCTCGCCGCCGCGGATGATGGTGTCGTCTGATCGCCCGGTGATGAACAGATACCCATCGCGATCGAGCGCGGCGACATCCTTCGTGGGAAACCACCCGTCCGGGTCGAGCACCGAGCCGATCTCGGCGTACCGGCCGGAGACCTGATCGCCGCGGACGAACAACTCGCCGGACTCCCCCGGCGCCAGCACGGCGCCGTCGCCGCCCCGGATCTGGACCTCGATGCCCGGCACCGGCTGGCCCACCGAGCCGAGCCGCCTGCTGATCGCCGCATCGGTCGCTTCATGTGCGGCCCGGTGATCATCGGGCGTCAGAACCGCAATCGTGGAGCTGGTTTCGGTCAACCCGTAAGCATTCACGAAGCCCACATCGGGCAGCAGGTCGAGCGCCTTGCGCACCAGCGGCAGAGCGACTTTCGAGCCGCCGTAGGCCAGGGTTCGCAGGGTTGGCAACGGACTGTGTTGCTTTTCCAGTTCGCTCACGATCCGGTCTAGCATCGTGGGGACGACCGTCGCGGTGGTGACGGCCTCGTCGCGGACCAGCCGGATCCATTCCTTGGCGTCAAACTTCGTCAGGTACACCAGCTTTCGGCTGGCGTAGATGTTCGATAGCGCCGCGCTCACACCTGCGATGTGGTAGGGCGGCACGCAGATCAACGCCGCGTCGTCGGCGCCGGCCGAAGCGAACTCGACGGTACCCATGACGTAGCTGGTCAAGTTGTGGTGCGACAACTCGACCGCCTTGGGCCGTGACGTGGTGCCCGACGTGAACAAGACAATCGCGACGTCGTCGGGATCGGCGAACTCCTCGGCAGGCTCGGCCGCCGTGCGGGCCATGTCGATGAATGCGTTGGCTTCGATGGCTTTCACCCCGGCGTCACCGACCATGTCGCGATACTCGTCGTCGAACACCACCAACGGTTCTGGCAGCCGCGCGATCAATTCACGCAGCCCCTCGGAGCTGAGCCGGTAGTTCAGCGGCGTGAACGCGCGGGTGGCCCGCGCCGAGGAGAAGATGAGCAGCGGCAGCATCACACCGCCGGTTCCGACATAAGCGACGCTGCCGGCACGCGAGGTCGCGATCAGGCCCGCGCCGCCGTCGGCGAGCGCGCTCAACTCGCCGACCGTCAGACGAGTTCGATTGGAGACCAACGCCTCTCGATTCGGATCGCTCGACGCCATCTCCAGCAGTAACGAGATACTCATCGGCGGCCTATACCGGCTTCATCGACGAAATAAGCCACTTACCATCGACTTTCGTCAGTGTGGCCAGAATGCTTCGGGAGGCCGACGACGTTGCGGGGTTTTGAGCGCTCGTGGTGGTCTGGTTGATGAAAAGCAACACCTGTGCCGAGCCGGGATGCATTTCCACGAGCGCTGCACCAGCAATAGTCGCGGCTGTTTTGAGGCCGTTCTTCTTGGCTTCGGTAGGAGCCGGACTCTCGGTGTATTGCTTGTATTCCGACGAGAAGTCACCGGTCAGGTGCGACTGGGCCGATGCGATGTCGCGGTCAATCGTATTGGCCGAATAGGTATATATGGCGACCGTCGCGTCTTTCGCCGCTGCGACCGCGGACTGAGCCGCCGCTTCGTTCGTCTGCTGATCGGGCCGATACTGAAAGTAGACAAGGCCGGCCAACAACCCGACCGACGCTACGACAAGCGCGACCCATACCAAAGCGCCGAGCGGGACTCGCAGAACACGGTCGCCGTCGGCGGGCTCGGCCGATTCCTCGGTCCCGGCCGCGTCGATGACCTCGACCTTCGGTTCCTCTTCTGACGTCACAACACCAACTCCAGTTTTGACACCTTCAGCTGATCGGCGTCCCGGGTAACCGTCACGCGAAACCTGAATGACCGCGGTTGTTGATTGCCGGCGGCATTGGAGATCTGTTCCGAGCCCACCAGCAGGACAACAGCCTCATCCGTTTTCATGGATTCCACCGCGGCCGCGGTCACAGTGCCTTTCGCGACAGCCTTCGATGCTTGCGCGACCTGGATGAATTGAGCGGACCTTGCGATGAAATCTTCCCTGAAGGCCCCGGTGGAGTTGTCGATGATGTGTTGCACCTGGTCCCTGACGGCATTGAAGTCAATCGACGTCACGGCCACTACGCCTTGCTTGGCGGCGTCGATGAACTGCTCCGCGTGCTGCCGCCGAACCGCGGCGGTGTGATGCTGCCAGACGATCGTCCCGCTGCCCGCCAGTGAGCCGACGATGACGATGACGGCGACGATTTTCGCGACAACGGGCCAACTCGGGGGCCAGAGGCGGCGTCGGCGCTTGCCGCGTTCGCCGTCCTCGTCCGCGTCGGCGGGGTTGCCGGGTTGTTGCGATCGCATCGCGCGGACCTTGGACCGTGCGGCAGCCGCGGCAGCCTCCGCCTCGGCGGCCTCGGCCTCGGCATCGGCCAGCTTCGCCTGCAGATCGGATTCGGTTTCCGAAGCGCTCTCGCCGACCTCAGTCGTCACGGCGTCACCGTCCCGAGTCGGCTCAGTCGGTTTTCTCGTGTCGCCCATGACAACTTCATACCGAACTCCGGTGGCGCTGATCGCTCAGCGCGCCAAATTCTGCGCAGCGGACGCGCACCGACGTGCCACCAGGTCGGTATCCGGTCAGCAATGTGGCCCTCCTGTAGCGCGAAGATTTGGAGAACCACGTTACCACCCCTTGCCTCCTGCCACCCGGAGCCGCCTCTGCAACCATTCAATAAATTGGGGTTTGATCTGCGGAAACACCATTTCCGTATTTAGGAAATAGCACTTCCGATTCCGCTAACGCAGCTCGTTCTTGAGGACCTTACCAGTGGCATTGAGCGGCAACTCGTCGACGAATTGCAGATACCGCGGCACCTTGAAGCCCGCCATGCGGTCGCGGGCCCAGGACAGGAGCTCCTTGACGCTCACCCGGCCCGCGGGCACAACGAACGCCTTGCCCACCTGCCCTAGACGCTCATCCGGGACACCTATCACCGCCGCCTGCGCTACTGCGGGATGCTCCAGAAGGAAGCCCTCGATCTCGGCCGGATACGCGTTGAATCCGCCGACGATGAACATGTCTTTCTTGCGCCCGGCGATGCGCAGCCGGCCCGCCTCGGTGAAGATCCCGAGATCGCCGGTGTGAAGCCAGCCGCCGTCGTCGATCGCCTCCGCGGACGCCACCGGCTCGTCGAAGTAGCCCGCCATGACGCCGTACCCGCGGACCAAAACCTCCCCATCGTCGGCGATGCGCACCTCGACGCCCTCGCAGGGCAGGCCCGCGGTGGTCGCGACGTCTTCGAAGGAATCTCCGGGACGCGACAGCGTCACGTTGCCGGCCTCGGTGAGCCCATAGCCCGTCATCAGCGTCTGGAACGGAAGTTCGTCGTGTATCCGGCGAACCAGCTCGACCGGGATGTCGGCGGCGCCGGTCACCCCGGCCCGCAGCGACGAGAGCTTTCCCTTGTCGCTGACCGTGAGCAGCGAGTGATACAGCGTCGGCGGACCTGGCAGCATCGCGATCCGTTCGGATTCAATCAGTTCCACCACCCGATCGATGTCGAAGACGGCAACCGGCAGCATCGTCGCGCCACGGAGGAACGACGCGATGAGGCCGGCCTTCAAACCGAACGTGTGGAAGTAAGGGTTGATCATCAGGTAGCGGTCGCCCTCACGCAGGTCGGCGAGAGTCGCCCATTCCTCGTACATCCGGAGCGTCTGGCCGTGATTCATCATCGCGCCCTTGGGGCGGCCGGTCGTGCCCGACGTGTAGATGATGTCGGCAACGTCCGAGCCGCTCACCCCCCGCTCGAACGGTTGGCCGCTGGTCAGGAAGTCGGACTTCAGGTCGATCGAAGGCACACCGGCGGGAACGGGGAATTCCTGTCCCAGGAAACCTTTTTGCACGAGCACGACCTTGGCTCCGCTGCGGCGGATGATGTCGGCCGCTTCGTCGGCCCTGAAGCGCGTATTCACCGGAACCAGCACGCCGCCGGCGGTCAGCAAGCCAAATGCGGCGATGATCCATTCGGCGGAGTTGGGCGCCCAGATCGCTACCCGGTCGCCTTTCTCTGTTCCGGCAGCCGCGAACGCCCCAGCGGCCCGTCGGATCCGGTCGGTCAGCTCGGTGAACGTGAGTCGCAGCGGCCCGTCGACGACCGCCTCGGCATCACCGAAGCGGTCGCCCGCGGACAGGACCATCTCCGGGATGGTCCGCCACGGTTGAGCGTTCGTCACACCGTGACGAGCCGGGACAGGTTGCCGCCCATGATCTTCGCCTGGTCGTCGACGGAAAGATGCTCGAGCGCAGTCACATAGTGCGTTGGCTCCGCAAGCCCTTCCGGATGCGGGTAGTCGGAGCCGTAGAGCACGCGGTCCACGCCGATGAGGCTGATCAGGTCGTCCATGCCCTCCTCGTAGAACGGGCTGACGTGGATGCGGTTCTTGATCTCCTCGATCGGGTTGCCGGGGAAGGCCTCGGGGGCCTTCTTGTACACCTCGGCCATTGAATCCAGCAGCGGGAACATCCATTTCGACCCGGCCTCGATGACGGCGACCTTGAGCGTCGGGAACCGGAAGAGCGCGCCGTGAATCACCCACGAGCCCACCGCATCCTGGACCGGGCGCCACTCGTTGAGAATGGACATCGCATTGGTCTGGAACGGCAACATCTCCTGGGAGGCGCCGTCCCACTCGGACGTGTAGCGGGAGTAGCCGCTGTCCGAGGAGTGCATGGCGACCAGCACGTCGTGTTCGACGCATTTCTGCCAGAACGGATCGAACTCGGGCAGGGCGAACGACCGCGGCCCGCGGAAACCAGGCACCGGAGCGGGGCGGATCAAGATGACCCGGGCACCGCGCTTGACCACCCAGTCCAGCTCCTCGATGGCCTTCTCGACGATGGGCAGGGTAATCACCGGAGTGGTGAAGATGCGGTTCTGGTAATTGAAGCCCCAGACCTCATCGAGCCACTGGTTGAGCGCGTGCACGATGACGTGGATCGCGACCGGGTCGTCGCGTAACCGCTCCTCGACCAGGCTGGCAAGGGTCGGGAACATCAGCGAGCGGTCGAGGCCGAGCTCGTCCATGAGCTCCAGACGCGGACCGGGCTCGAAGAACGCCGGAATCGACCGCATCGGCTCGCCGAACAACTCACGCCTAGTCTTGCCGTCGGGATTGCCGTACTTGAAGTACTCCTCCCACGCGCCGGGTTTCGCCACCACCGAGAAGGTGGGGTTCGGGATGTAATTGCTGATCTGACCGCGCAGCGCGATCTTCGTGCGGCCGTTGACCTGCACGTACTGGACGATGTCCTTGTACTCCTTGGGCAGGTACTTGGTCAGCGCCTCTTCGGGCTCATACAGATGGTTGTCCGCGTCAAAGAGCGGAAACGGTATGTCGACCCTATGCGACAGTTGGCCCATGGAACACTCCTTTTCCTCTTGAGAGAATCGTATTCTCATCCTGGTTGGGTGGCAATCCCCTGCCGGACGGCCTGCTTCTTGACCTTGCCGCTCGCGGTCCGCGGAAAGTCGTCGACCTCGTGGAGCTCTTCGGGCCACTTCTGCCGAGCCGCGCCGTTGGCAGCGAAGTGCTCACGGACCTGGCCCAGCGTCGGCATCGGGTGGCCGGGTCGCACGCGCAGCACGGCGGCGACGCGCTCGCCCAGCCGATCGTCGGGCGCCGACACGACCACCGCCTCCGCGACCGCCGGCATGGTCAGCAGCACCTCCTCGACCTCAAGCGCGCTGATGTTCTCGCCGCCGCGGATGATCATGTCGGCCTTGCGGTCGGTGATGGTGAGATAGCCATCGGCGTCGAGCACGCCGACGTCGCCGGTGCGATACCAGCCGTCGGCATCGAACGCGCGGGCGGTCAGCGCCTCATCGGTGTAGCCCAGGCACAGGTCGGGTCCGCGACTGAAGATCTCGCCGTCCTCGCCCAACCGGATCTCCACCCCGGGCCGCGGACAGCCATCCGTCAACAACCGCTTGTCCTCGGGCCCGTCGTGGGCCGTTCCCGTCACGGACGGATGCTCGGTGCTGCCGTAAGAGCGGAACACATGGATGCCCAGATCGGCGAGCCGGCGGGTGAACGCGGCGGGGACCGTGGAGCCGCCGAGGCCGGCGGTCTTCATGTGGCGCAGATGGTCATCGGTGAAGTCGGGATGATCAAGCAGGCTGGTGAAGAAGTACGGTGGACCGCCGCCGACGGCCACTCCCTCGCGTTTCATCAGGGCCAGGATCTGCGTGGGGTCCCATTGATCGACGAGGTCGATGGACGCGCCGTCCATCACGGAAATGAGGAATGCCCCGAGCATGCCGATGAAGTGCCCGACGGGCGCCGCGGTGAGCTGACGGCCCCGGTCGGGGGTGTGGTTCGCGTGGAGTTGCCGGGTCTCGCAGCCAATCGTCTGATGGCTGTGAATGACACCCTTGGGATCGCTTGTGGTACCCGACGTGAACGCGATCAGCGCCGGATTGGTCGGGTCGGTGGCGAGCGTGCCGGACATCGGCTCATCGGCGAGCAGGTCGTCGAAGCTGTGCTCATGCTCCTCGCGCAACCGCTCGTTGGTGACCAAGCCAACGATCGGAATATTCGCGCAGAGATCGGGCTGGTACTCCATCCGGCCGAACCGCTCGGTCGTGACGAACGCACGCGGCTGGGCGGTGGTCAGGATGTGGCCGAGTTCTTTCCGGCCGTAGAAGTGCACGATCGGCACGGTTACCGCGCCGAGGAACGCCGACGCCCAGAACGTCGCGGCGGCCTCCATCCAGTTCGGCAGCTGGAATGCCACGACGTCACCCGGTCCGACACCGCGCGCCCGCAATCCCGCGGCCAGCCGGCGGGCCACCAGCTCGACGTCGCCGTACGTGCCGGACCACGGCCGCACGGCCGAGTGCACGCAGAACCTGGTGCCCGGATGCGCTGCCAGGCCGCGCGCCAGCAGGTCGCCGAGGGTGTCCTGAGTCCACCAGCCTTCGGCCTGGTAACGCTGGACCAACTCGTCGGAAATGGTGCGCATGGGAACGCTCCGACCGGCGAAAATCATTCTGCTGGAGATGCTATTCTCCCTCAGAGAGAATGCCAATATCGCATCGGAGAACGATCAGATGGTCGACTTGGAGCTCGACGACGGGCTGGCGGTGCTCACCATTGATCGCCCTCATGCGCGCAATGCTATTTCCCTCGACACGATGGCCGAGCTGGAGAAGGCGCTCGACGCTCTCGATGCTGCCAAAACCGCGCGAGCGCTCGTCATCACCGGTGCCGGCGACCGGGCGTTCGTGTCCGGCGGCGACCTGAAAGAACTGAGCGCGATCCGGACCATCGAGGAAGCGTCAGCGATGGCGTGGCGGATGCGAAAGATCTGTGACCGGTTCGCGCAATTCCCCGCTCCGGTCATCGCCGCGCTGAACGGTCATGCCTTCGGCGGCGGGGCCGAGGTGGCGGTGGCCGCTGATATCCGGGTGGCGGCCGACGACATCAAGATCGCCTTCAACCAGGTGTCCCTGGAGATCATGCCGGCCTGGGGCGGCGCGGAACGGCTGGCCGCGCTGGTCGGACCCGGCAAGGCGCTGCTGCTGGCGGGCACCGGGACCACGGTCGACGCCGCGGAGGCGCAGCGCATCGGCCTGGTGGACCGGGTCCTGCCCCGGGCGTCCTTCGACGACAGCTGGCGCGCCCTGGCCAGGTCGCTGGCGACCCGTCCGGCGGGAGAGATAAAGCGGGTAATCACCGGGGTTTCGCCCGAAGAAGCGGTAGCGTCCTTTGCGCGGCTGTGGGTTTCCGACGAACACTGGCGGGCCGCGGAGAAGGTGGTGAGGCGTCGATGAGCCACGTGGGCGAAGAGCAAAAGCACAGCACATGACCACAACGAGAGCGGCGCTGCTGCGCGCCGGATCGACGATCCTGCTCGCGGCGGCATGTCTAACGGCTGCGCCGTCACACGCCGATGACGACCTACCTTTGCATCACGTCAAGTACACGCTCACGGCCAAGAACCCGATCTACGCGCAGATCTACTACCTCGACCAGGAGCCGGAGGTCTTCGCCTACTGGAGCCATAACCCGTATCAATACATGCCGAACGTCGAAGCCGACCTCGGCCCGAATCATCCGGCGTGGACATACGAACTGGATCTGCACAAGCCCGAGGAATGGGCGATGGTCATGGCGAACCCCGGGCCAGAACCCGGAACGCCGAACTTCCACTGCGAGATCGCGGTAGACGGTGCGGTCGTCGTGTCGCAAGACGGCGCCAAAGGAGTGCTCTGCTCCATCCGTAGCTGGTGAGTCAGTGCGCCCGGTCCTCCATCGGTAAGGGATCGCCCTCGAGACGACGCAGGTAGCGCTCCACCACTTCGGCCGTTTCCGCGTGGCCGAGCGACATACCGAGCCCCTTTTCCATCGCCAGCACAGTCGACAGGCTGGTGAACAGCACCGACCACACGATCGGAGGCATGGTCTCCGGGTCGGTGTCGTAGCGGGTCAGAGCAGTTGCCAGTGTTCTCCACTGCTCGTCGCGGAAACGTTCGGCATAGTGCGCGATCTCGGCGCGCATCGACTTGCGGTGGTTCGCCAACGCGGCGAACTCCATCGTGAACCGGCTCGTGGCGAGATCGGTACCGAGCCGCCACAGCGCCCACAGGGGCTGCGGCGATTCCAGTGCTCGCGCCTGCGACTTGAGCCCTTGCTCCGCGCGGCGGCGGAACACGGCCAAAAACAGGTCGTCCATCGTGCGGAAGTAGTAATGCACAAGCTGAGGTTTGAGCGCGGCGCGGTCCGCAAGCCGACGCGAAGTCACTGCCGCATAGCCTTCTTCAAGCATCAGCTGTTCGGCCGCGTCGAGCAGCACGCCGCGGTTCTTCGCGTCCGGCGCCCCGATCCTCCGCCCCGACGGCATGTCGTCTCCTGCCTACCTTGACCACGACCCAGCACCATGCTAAGCAGATGCACAGCATACGTCGCTCGCCGTGATTGGACGAGTGCCTCAGGAGGCCAGCCCCACATGACCAACTTCGACTCGGTCGACTATTTCACCGATCAGTCGCTCATTCCGAACCCTCACCCCTACTTCGACCATCTGCGCGCTCGAAACCCCACGGCCTGCCCGATCAACAACGGAGTGCTGGCGGTCACCGGCTGGGAGTCGGCGAACGCGGTCTACAAAGACGTCGACTCGTTCTCGTCGTGCGTCGCGGTCGCCGGCCCGTTCACGCCGATTCCGTTCGTACCCGAGGGCGATGACATCTGCGCGCAGCTCGAGGAGCACCGCACCGAGATCCCGATGTTCGAGCACATGGTCACGATGGATCCGCCGAACCACACAGATGCGCGATCGCTGCTTTCCCGGCTGCTCACGCCGAAGCGGCTGAAGGAGAACGAGGACTTCATGTGGCGGCTGGCCGACCGCCACATCGACGAGTTGGTCGCCGACGGCCACTGCGAGTTCCTGACCGCCTATGCGAGGCCGTTCTCACTGATCGTCGTGGCCGATCTGCTCGGCGTCCCAGAGGAAGACCACGAGGAGTTCCGCGCAGCGTTCGGGGCGATGCTACCGGGAACCCGGATCGGCGCGCTCGACCACGAGCCGATCGCCACCAACCCGTTGCAGTGGGCCGACGAGAAGTTCAGCTTCTACATCGAGGACCGCCGGCAGAACCCCCGCGACGACGTGCTGACTGCACTCGCGACGGCGAAGTACCCGGACGGGTCGACCCCCGAAGTGGTGGACGTGGTCCGGACGGCCACGTTCCTGTTCGGCGCCGGACAGGAAACCACCGCCAAACTGCTCAGCGCCGCGCTGCGCGTGCTCGGCGAGGAGCCCGACATCCAGCAACAGCTGCGCGATGATCGCAGCCTCATCCCGATCTTCATCGAGGAATGCCTGCGGATGGACAGCCCGGTTAAGAGCGTCTTCCGGATGGCACGCAAGTCAACAAAGCTGGGCGATATCGATGTGCCCGCCGGTACGACTGTGATGGTGAGCCCGGGCGCCGCGAACCGCGATCCGAGCCGGTTCGAGGAGCCACACGAGTTCCGGCTGGACCGCAAGAACGTTCGCGAACACATCGCGTTCAGCCGCGGTATCCACTCCTGCCCGGGCGCACCGCTGGCGCGGGTGGAGGGCCGGGTGTCGCTGGAGCGCATCCTCGATCGGCTGGCAGACATCACGATCGACGAGGACAGGCACGGGCCCGCTGGACAGCGCAACTACACGTATGAGCCGACGTTCATCCTGCGCGGGCTCACCGATATACACATCAAGTTCAGGCCGGTGCGGTAACTCAGGTGTCGCCGCGCAGCCAGAGCGCCTGACCGCTGGTCGACACACAGGTCAGGAACAACCCGTCGGGTGCCTGCGCGACCTGGCCCTCCCAGGTGCTGCAGTTGCTGTTCTCGTCCTTGATGCCGCGCATCACCGGTGACCGGAACCATCGCGGGTCATACCGCCTCGGCGAGCCGCAGAACACCAGCCGTCCCCAGTCCGTCACCCCGAAGACGTAATAGGTGGTGTTGTCGCACGGGGAGCCAAGCACGACGCCGGGCATGATGCCCGGTGTGCAGTCAGGGAGATCGCACACGGTCGGCCCGGCCGCCGAAGGCGACGCAGCGACCAGCGATCCTGCGGCGATCACGCCGGCCGCAGCCGCGGCGCGAAATCTCACATGGCTACTTTCGCACATGCGAGAAGGATGTTCTTCTTTTCGGAGAAGATTCCCTCAACCTCCAGTGATAGGGTGGCTGCCCTTGGCAGGAACGAGCGGCAGGGAGGTCGTCATGTCGCCGCGCAAGCGCCGATCGGCGGTGCTCGACGCTGACGCTTCGATGGAGGACGTCGAGGCTGCCGCCGCCGAGGCACAGGCGCGGGCCGTCGCGGCGCGGGTGCGCGCCGATACCCTTCGCCGGCAAGTCGGGAAGCTTGACGACAAAACCGTGGTCGAAAAGATTCGCGATTGGCCGCGCCCACGATGGCTGCGGTTGCCGACGGCCAAGCTGCTCGCGGTCACCGCGGCGGCCGTGCTCATCTGCGCTTCGCTCACGGTCACCGTCGTCATGGTGTTACACCACGGCGACGTGGTCCGAGAACAGCGGCGCGCGGCCGAATTCTCCGCCGCGGCACGGCAGAGCGTCGTCACGATGATGACGATTGATGCCGCGACAGTGCAGCAGAATATGAAAGATGTGATCGCCAACTCCACCGGAAAGTTCAAGTCCGCGCTGGAGGCCGGCGAGTCGGACGAGCTCGTCAAGGGCGCTCAGCAGTCGAAGGTCAGCACGAAAGCCACAGTGCAGTCCGTCGCGGTCGAATCGATGACGGAAAACTCGGCGGTGGTCCTGGTGGCGGCCACAACAGAAGGCACAACACCCGGCAACACCAAACTGCCACCCGCGTCCTGGCGCATCAGCCTCACCCTGTTACGGGAAAACGGGCAGGTCAAGACATCAGAATTCGAGTTCGTGCGATGACCACCGACAACCAACCAGCGACGAACCGCAAGGATTCGACGCCGGTCCCACAGGGACGCATCGGGCGCTGGATCAGCGCCGGCCGTGCGCGGTGGCGCGTGATCCTCGTTGTTGGGTTGACCGCTGCCGCCGTCGGCCTCGCTGCCGGCGTCTACCTGTTTCAATACCGGCCCGACGAGCGGATCGACGCTGCCGTGGCAGCCACGGCCAAGCAGGCAGCAGAAGACGGGACTGTCGCGGTCTTGTCGTACTCACCTCAGAACCTGACCGACGACATCGCCACGGCGAAGACCCATCTGACCGGCGACTTCCTGAACTATTACACGCATTTCACCGACCAGATCTTCGCGGCTGCGGCCCAACAGCAGCAGGTCACCACCACAGCGAACGTCCAACGGGCCGCTGTCTCAGATTTGCACCCAGACTCAGCGGTGGTGCTGTTGTTCGTCGACAAGGAATCCTCGAGTAAGGACAAGCCCGCGCCGGTGACCACGCCGGCAACGGTGCGGGCGACGATGAAGAACGTCAACGGGTCGTGGCTGATCGCGCAATTCGAGCCGCTGTGATCGGCCGCGATGATATTCTCCGAACCTGAGAATGCCGTTATCACCATCACTCGAGGTGTGCCGGGGAGCGACCAGTGCGTGCGATGAACCTGTCGACGGGCGCGGCGGTGTTGGCTGCTGCTGCGATCGGCGGACTGGGCATGGCGCCGGCTCACGCGGACATCAACAACCCCGCTATCAACGGGAGCTTTCTCGCCACGTGGAACGGCGAGTGGGCTAAATCGCAGGACACCTATCACGACGAGGCGAGCATTCAAAGCGTGTGGACCATTTCCACCACGTGCGAGAACCCCGTTGTTTGCTCGGGAACCGTGAACAGCGACCAGGGATGGACCGCGACCATCGTCCATAAGCCGGGATTGTGGAAAGTCATACGGGAACTCCCGAATTGGGAAACGTGCGGCGACGGAACCGCCGCCACGGGACGTCAGGTGATCACCTTCTGGCCGGTCGGGCCGAATCCGAGCGAGATAATTGATCCCGACTCGACGACTTTCTCCGGTGAGGACGAAACAACCGGACCCAGCGGTGCATGCGGTATCAACAACGAGCTGCAGATCAACATGCCGTTCAAGCTCGTCAAGATCGGTTGAGCACAGCAAGCTACTTCGGGAGCATGTCCTGCCACGTCTTCGGTGCCGACGATGCGACCAAGTCCGGCTGCTGATACAGCTGACCGTCGGCAGTGAGATAGCGACCCGTGCGCGGGTCGTACTGGGCCGTCGCGACGGCAGGCACAGATGCGCTGGAGGACGCGGGCGCCGCCTGCGGCACGGAACTGTCCGGGTTGTCCGCCGGAGCGGGTCCTGGCGGCGGACCTTGTGGCGGTGCGGGGTTCACCGCCGCGTCCGGCGGTGTATTCGCTTCGGGCGCAGGGACATTGGCGGCTTGCGGCGCGAATGGCTGGCCAGCACCCGGTGGCGCGGGCGGGGGAGCCGCTTGCGGACCCAGTCCCGCTCCGGGTGGCAGCGGTGTGCCCTGGATGGGAGCAAAAATGTTTTGTTGGAACGTCGTGCGGTCATCGAGTGGCACGCCCTGCCCGACAAGGTTCGGGTCGAACGGGTAGGGGCCGAGCGCGTGTTGCCGCATGGCCAGCGGTCGGTAGGGCTCGTCGCTCTGACAGATTTCCACGGTTGGTGCCCGCTTGCCCGGCTTGTCCATGCACGGGTCGTTGCGGGCACCCCGGACCAGAAGGGGTGAATCCTGCGGCAGTTTGCAGTACAACCCGTCGGGGGTGTCGATGGAGGTGGTGTCGGCCGGGCTTCGCCACGAGGACGGCGGAAGGAAACCGACCGTGCACGGCACCGGATCGTTAAGCGTTATCGCGAAGTCGCCCGTTGCGTAACCGGTCGGATTGCGGCTCGGGGCCACGGCCTGGATACCGCCGACCGACGGAGGAAGCAGCACCAGCAGTTGCTCCAACGACGGGTGATACGTCACCAGTATCTGGCCGATGGTGGTCAGGTTGGCCAACAGCACCGGCAGTGTCGGTTTGATCTGGTCCAGCAGGCTGGATACCTCGTCGAAGGCGCCGGGCGCCGTGTGCAGCAGGGTGCGGAATTTCGAGTCGTCAGTGACCAATTGCTGGGTGACGCCTGCGAGGCTGCGCGCCCAGGTCTTGATGGAATCGGTTGTCTGGACCTGCGAGTCGAGGAGTGGCCCACTGTCGTTGTAGAGCGCAGCGTTCGAGTCGCCGACGCGGTTGAGGTCGCCGGTCAGCTTCGACGACGTGTCGGCAAGCGAAGACAGGTCGTAACCCGCCCCGTTGAACCCCTTGAACGACTCGTCGAGCAGCGCGCTCAGCTTGTCCTTGGGGATGCTGTTGATCAGCGAACTGACCTGATCGAGCATCGGACCGACGGCTTGCGGGATCGTGGTGTTACGCATCGCGATCACCGAGCCGTCGTGAAGGTAGGGCGGCGAGTCGGTGCGGGGCCGCAAGTCGACATACTGTTCGCCCACTGCCGAGATGCTGCGCACGTCCGCTTGCAAATCTGCCGGGATCTTCGGCGAGGTGTTCAGGCGCAGCACTGCTTTGGCGCCGTCACCCGTCAACGCCACCGAGGTGACCTTGCCGATCTCTACGCCGCGATAGGTGACATTACTGAACCGGTAGAGGCCACCCGCGGCAGGCAGTTCCACCGTCACCGTCATCTTCCCGATGCCGAGCAGTGTGGGAACCTGCATGTAGAAGAAGATCATCGCCAGAATGCCGATGATCGAAGCAATCGTGAAGATTATCAGCTGAATACGGACAAAGCGGGTAAGCATCAGCCCCCCGCATCCATTTGCGATGACGGCCAGGGTGTTTCGGGCAGCGGTGGCGCCGGTGCGGGTGGTGCACCCGGCATAGCAACGACAGGTGCCGATGTTTGAGCGAGAGGGGCGGGCGGCGCGCCCGGCGGGGTATCGGGCTTCGACGGTGCCAGGCCAGCGTTGACCACCCCGTTGACCGGATCGTACGTATCCTTGACGTAGTACGGCTCACCCGGTGCCGCCGGCAACGGTATGTCGGGTTGACCCCAGCGAGTGCCGAGCAGCAGGGTTCGCTTCAGCCGTTCTCTCGAGATGTCCAGCACGGCGAACAGGTTCATGTAGTCGCCCCTGGCGCCGCGGTCGACGAGGCTCGGAGGGAAGGGGTAAGTCGGAAGGTATGCCAGCGTAGGAGCCAGATCCGGGCCGAGGTCGGTCAGCGCCTTGAGCGTCGGTTCGAGATTCTGCAGGTTCTTCACCAGGTCGGCCTGACTGTCATTGACGAGTCGGGTGGTGGTGTCGCTGAAGGTGCCGAGTTTCTCGAGTGCCGTCGTGATGTTCGGCCGCTCCTTGACGAGCACGTCGAGTGCCGGGGGAAGCTTGTTCAACGCGTCGGTGAGGGTGTCACGCTGCGCGGCGAATGTGCCGGCGAGCCGATTCAGGGCCTGGATGGATGCGATGATGTTGTCGCGCTGCTGGTCCAGCACTCCGACGAAGGCGTCGAGGCGGGTCAGCAGATCGCGGATCTGCTGCTCGCGGCCGTGCACTGACGCGTTGAAGTTGTGGACGATGTCTCCGAGCTGCGCGAGACCGCCCGCGTTGATCACCAGCGACAGCAACGACAGGGTCTGCTCGGTGGACGGGTACGTCGACGACTTGCTCAGCGGGATGGTGGCGCCCGGTTCGAGGCGTCCGCGCGGCGGCTCGCCGAGCGGCGGATTCAGTTGCAGGTGCATGGATCCCAGCAGACTCGTCTGTCCCACGCTCGCCACCGCATTCGCGGGAACGACGACGTCAGGTCGAAGGGAAACCTCGACGTTGGCGTGCCATCCCTGCACCGTCATCTTGCCCACACTGCCCACGACGACGTCGCTGATCATCACCGGCGAATTCGACTCCAACGTGCCGACATTCGCAACCTCGACGTGGTAAATCTTGGCGTTCGAGCCACGCCCGACAGCGCCCGGCAGAGGCAGCGAGTTCAAGCCCTGGAATGCGCAGCCCGTCGCGGCCACCGCGATACAGGCGGTGATGACCACCAGCCAACGCACGTGTTTCATCCGGGTCATGACGGCGGCCTTTCCGCCGGGAGCAGCAAGTCGGGCAGGCTCGGCGTGGGCGGCGGCGCCGGTGGTGCCGGCGGCGCCACGGGCTGCTCGGTCGGCGCCGGCCACGAGATCCCCGGGATGCGCCCGGGCGGCGGCGGTGGCGGCGGCGCGGGCGGGTAATCGCCCGGCAGCCCGGCGTACGCCGAAATCGCGGGCGGCTGCTCTGGCGGCCCCGGTTTCGGCCCCTCACCGCCGGGCGCGAGACGAGGTTCGGAGTAGATGACATTGCCCGGCGTGTACGCGGGCATCAGCAACGGGTTGAGCGGCAGCGGGAGGTTGTTGGCATTGAGCAACCGCAGGGCCGGGCCGAGATATTGCTCGCACAACTTCGCAGACTCGGCTCCGGTGATATTCTCAACGGCCCCTATCATCCCGCAGTAGAACCACACCGGGTCTTGGATGAGCGGGTTCAGCACGGGCGCGCCGACCTGACTGATCGTGTCGGGGTTGTAGATGTTGTAGAAGTTCGCGAACGAGTTCGGCGCGAGGTGCAGGATGTTCTGCAGTTCCATCTTGTGATCGACCAATGTCTGCGTGACACTCGCCAGGCTTCGGATCTGCTCGCTGGTCTGGTCGCGGGTTCCGGCAATGAAGCGCTGTACCTCGCCGACCGCGACTGACAGGTCGGACAGCGCGGCGTCCAGATCGGAGCGATTGTCGTTCAGCACGCTGGTCAGCGTGGCCAGCCGGTTATTGAACTGCACGATCTGGGTGTTGCTGTCGCGCAGCGCGGTGACAAAGATCTGCAGGTTCTTGATGATGTCGGCGATGTTTCCGGTGCCGTTGGCGAGAATGCGGCCCACGCCGGACAGCTCGGCCAGGGTTTGGCGCAGCTTGTCGCCGTTGTCGTTCAGCGCGTTGGCAGCGCTGTCGATGAAGCGGGCTACCGACGGGGTGGACACCTGGCTGTTGGGACCCAACTCCGTTGACAGCCGCATCAATTGGTCTTTGACCTCGTCCCACTCGACGGGCACCGCGGTGCGATCGGCGGGTATCACGCTGCCGTCGGCCATCTTCGGGCCGCTGGTCCGGTAAGCCGGTGTGAGTTGCACGTAGCGGGCCGCGACCAGATTCTGCGCAACGATTACGGCTTTCGCATCCGCCGGGATCGGTATGTCGCGGTCGACGTGCATCGTCAACTTGGCCTGGGTGCCCACGGGTTCGATCCTGGCGATGCTGCCGACCTTCACCCCTAACACCCGCACGTCGTCGCCGGGATAGATGGCGGTGGCGGTGGTGAAGTACGCGGTGATCGTCTGCGGCTTGAAAAGTGTCTGGCGGACGATGAAGACCGCCGCAGCGACAAGCAGCCCGATCAACACGATCGTGATGCCCGTGAGAAGTCGCTTCCGTGTCATCATGGCGGATTCCCATTCGGCGCTCCCGGCCCCCACGTCTCGTTCGGTCGCGGAATCCCGTTGTACGGGAACGGCAATTCGGCCCGCGGCCCGGCGTTGTCCGGCGGCTGCCCGGCGTCGACACCGCGCCTGAACCCGAAGATGTAGTCCATGAACGGCTGCAGAAGCTGTGCCGGGCTGAGGTTCGGAATGAACGCGTCATAGTAGTAGCCGCTGCCCACCGCTTCGCCCTGGGTGATCTGGAACTTCTTGAGACCAACCAGGGACTTGCCGATGTTGTCGCTGTTCTTCTCCAGCATCTGGTTCACCCGGTTCAGCCGCTCAAGTGTGGGGGCCAGCTTCGCCTCGTTGTCGTGGACCAGCCCGGTCAGCTGCTGGGACACCGCGGATGTGTTGGCGAGCAGCGAAACGATCGCGTTTCGCCGTGCGGAAAGAACTGCCAGCAGATCGTTGGCGTCCAAAATCAGCGTGTTGATCTGCTGGCTGCGCTCGGACAGGATGCCCGTGACATCGGTTGCGCTCTTGAGCAGATCGCGCAGGTTCTCGTTGCGCGCGTTGAGGGATTTCGACAACCGGGTAAGCCCGTCGAACGCCGGCCCGAGTTGCGGCGCGATCTGGTCGAGCGTCGCGGACAACGTGTCCAGCGACTGGTTGAGGCTCTGGAAGTTGGTGTCGGCCGAGTAGGAGGTGAGGTCACTGACGGCCTCGGTCAGCGAGTACGGCGACGCTGTCCGCGTGTCTGGGATCACGTCCATCGCGTGGAGTGTCCCGCTGCCTGCGGACTCCAAGGTGAGCACCCGCTCGCCCAGAAGCGATCCGGTACGGATGTGCGCGGTGGTGTCGGAGCCGAGCGTGATCCTCCCGGGGACGCTGAACGTGACCAGAGCCTCGCCGTTTTTCAGCGAGATGTCCGAAATTGTGCCCACTTTGATCCCCGACACGGTCACGGGGTTGCCCTTGGCGAGGCCGCCGGCTTCGGAGAACAGCGCCTGGTAGCGGATCGAGGACGCGAGCGACCACAGTTGCTGCGGCTGCAGGCCGACGGCGATGACGAGCAGGATCAGCACGACGCCGATGAACCCGGCCCGGATGAGGGCGCCGCCGCGATACTTAATCATCTTTCTCTGCGCACCTCCCGCTCTTTTGCTTGATCCACGGGAAGTAGACGGGGTTGTCCTGGAAATCCGTGGCCCGGAGCATGATCCCGCAGAGGTAGTAGTTGTACCAGGCGCCGTAGGCCCCCTGCCGGACAAGCTTGCGGTAGTCGTCCGGCAGCCGTCCCAGTATGTAGTCGAGGTGGCCCTTGCCGTCGTCGAGCAGTGGGGCCACCTTGTTGAGCTGATCGACCGTTCCCGCCAGCGGCGGCCGCGCGTTGGTCAGCAGGTCGGCGATCGATGCCGTTCCGTTGTCCAGCGATACGATCGCTTTGCCGATCGGATCGCGGTCCGCCGACAATTCAGAGACCAGGCGCTGCAGACGTGCGAGCGTGTCCTTGAACTTGTCGCCGTCGGTGGCGAGTGTGCCGACGACCGTGTTGAGGTTGTCGATCAGCTGCTGCACGACTTGACTGTTGTCGGCCAACGCATTCGAGAACGACGAGGTTTTCGACAGCAGCGATTCCAGCGTGCCGCCCTGGCCCTGGAAGATCTGGACCAGTGCCTGGCTGAGTTCGTTGACGTCCTGCGGATTCAGGCCCCGGATCACGGGTTTGAGCCCGCCGAGCAGCAGATCGAGGTCCAGTGCGCCCGCCGTGTTGTCGACCGGGATCTGTGATCCGGGTGAAAGGGTCTTGGTCGATCCGGGTCCGTCGGCGAGCTCAAGGTAGCGGTCGCCGACGAGGTTGAGGTAGCGCACCATGGCCCGGGTCCCGGTGGTGAGGGCGGTGCTTCGGTCGGCGTCGAAGGTGACGACGACTTTCTTGTCGTCGCGCAATGTGACGTCGTTGACGGTGCCGACCCGAATGCCGGCGATCCGCACGGTGTCTCCCGGCTTCAGCCGCGACACGTCGGTGAAGACCGCCGAATACCCGTTGGTGGAACCGGTTCGGTATTGGCCGAAGATGAAGAACAGGAACGCGGTCAGCACGATCATCACCACCGCGAACGTGGCGAACTTGATCAGCGTCGCGCGCCATCCGCCCCTCATCCGGGCATCCCGATCTGGGAGGTGTTGCGCGGCGGACCGGCGATGGGGCCGTACAGCAGTTGCTTGATTCCGTCGGAGTTCGCCATGATCCCCGGGTTGCCGTATTGCTCGGGGTTGGTGCCGTCGTCGGTTACCACCCACGGCGCCGGCGTGTTCATGGGCAGGTGTGGCAGACCCGAGCATTGCGGACCGCCGGTGGCAGCGACCTTGGGGAGGTTCGTCGGATAGCGGTAGCGTTCGATGCCCAGCGTCAAGCCCACCGACACCAGAATTCCGGGGGCGGGCAGCGGTGGTTGGTGGGTCAGGTCGGCCATGCCGCCGAGGGCGCAGTTGATCGCCGGCGCGTACTCGTTGGTGAGATCGGTGGTGGGCACCAGCAGGTGCAGCACGTCGGTCAGCGCCTGCCGGTTGGTGCCGATCACGTCATTTCCGATGTCCGCCAACCCGATCGCGCTGACCAGGAACGCGTCGAGGTTATCCTGTTCGTCGACGATGGTCTGGCTGATCTTTGTCGAATTCTTGACGGTGTCAACGAGCTGCGGTGACACGTCCGCGTAGGTGTTCAGCACGTCGGGCGCCACCGCGAGATCGTGGCTCAATGCGCCGAGGCTGGGCTCGGTCTTCGCGAGATAGGCGTCCAGATCGGCAAGTGTCTGGCCGATCTTCTGCCCCCGGCCATTGAATGCCGTCGCGATCGCGCCCAGAGTTTCGTTCAGCTTCTCGGGCTGAATGCGTGACAGCACCTGGGTGAGTTGCTCGAACACCGTGTTGATTTCGACCGTGACGTTCTTGGAATCGAGCACCGCCCCGGCTGCCAACGGTTCCGCCGACGGATGGTCGGGCGGAACCAATTGCACGAACTTCGCGCCGAACACCGTCGTCGACGCGATGTCGACGAGCACGTTGGACGGAATGAGGTGCAACTGCGACGGATCCATCGCGAGGTGAACTGCGGCTCGCCCGTCCGGCATCTCCTGGATCGAGGAGACCTTACCCACCTGTACGCCACGCATTTTGACCCTGGCGTCGGGGTTCATCACCAGGCCGGCGCGGTCGGACATGACCGTGATCGGCACGGAGGTGGTGAACCCGCCCCGGAACAGGGTGATGGCCACAAACACGATCGCCGCGGCCACAAGAATGCTTATCAGCCCTACCAAGGGCCGCACGACAGCGGGTTTCATCGACCTCCTCCCCTAGCCCGACAGATTGAAGTTTCCATTGGCGCCGTATATCGCCAGCGAGACCAGCAGCGTCACCGACACGACGGTGATGAGCGAGGCGCGCACCGCGTTGCCGACTGCGGCCCCGACGCCCGCCGGACCGCCGGTCGCGAAATAACCGAAGTACGTGTGCACCAGCAGTATTGCCAGCGCCATCAGAATGGCTTGCACGAACGACCACAACAGGTCGATCGGGTTCAAAAACGTTGAGAAATAGTGGTTGTACAGGCCTGAGGACTGCCCGAGGAGGTACACGGTGACGAACTTGCTCGCGACGAACGACAGAATAACCGCGATCGAGTACAGCGGTGTGACGGCGACCATCCCGGCGACGATCCGGGTGCTGACCAGATACTCGATCGGCCGGATAGCCATCGACTCGATGGCGTCGATCTCCTCGTTGATGCGCATCGCGCCCAACTGCGCTGTGACACCGGCACCGAAGGTGGCTGCCAAGCCGATCCCGGCGACGATGGGCGCCGAGATGCGGACGTTGATGAACGCCGCGAGGAAGCCGGTCAGCGCCTCGATGCCGATATTGCCCAGAGAGCTGTAGCCCTGGACGGCGAGAACGCCGCCAGTGGCGATAGTCAGAAAACCGACGATCGCCACCGTACCGCCGATCATCGCCAATGTGCCCGCGCCCATGCTGATCTCGGCGATCAGGCGAATGATCTCCCGCCGGTAGTGCATGGCCGCATGCGGAGTGCCGGCGATTGCCCGGCCGTAGAACATCGCGTGATCGCCGATGCGGCCCAATGTGTTGACCGGCCGCTGGAAGTGATCAAAGAAACGGAACAGGCGCGGGTAGGTCGCTCTCAGTACCACGGCATGCCCCCCATCACTTGACCGTCGCCCGGATGCCGATCGCGGTGACGACCACGTTGATGACGAACAACGACATGAACGCGTACACAACGGTTTCGTTGACGGCGTTGCCGACCGCCTTCGCGCCGCCGCCGGTGATGGAAAGCCCGCGGTAGCATGCGACCAGCCCGGCGATAAGACCGAACAGAGCCGCCTTGACGCAGGAGATGATCACCTCGGGAACGCCGGTCAGCAACGTGATGCCCGCCGCGAAGGCGCCGGGGTTAACGTCCTGGACGAAAACCGAAAATATGTAGCCGCCAGTGATTCCGATGATGCAGACCAGGCTGTTCAGCAGCAGGGCCACCAGCCCGGACGCGAGCATGCGCGGCGTCACCAGCCGCTGCACCGGGTTGATGCCCAAAACCTCCATGGCGTCGATCTCTTCGCGAATCGTGCGTGATCCCAGGTCCGCGCACATCGCCGTCGCGCCTGCCCCGGCGACGATCAACACGGTCACCAGCGGACCGATTTGGGTCACTGCGCCGAACGCCGCGCCTGCGCCACTCAAATCGGCGGCACCGAGTTCGCGAAGCAGGATGTTGAGCGTGAAGCTCACCAGAACGGTGAAGGGGATTGCCACCAGCAGCGTGGGGGCCAACGAGACTCGGGCGACGAACCACGCCTGCTCGAGGAACTCGCGCCACTGAAACGGTCGACGGAAGATGAACAGGATCGCGTCGGCCGACATCGCGAAGAAACCCCCGACGGCCTGCATCGGCTTGGAGCCGCGCCCGAGGTTGATGCCGGCGCCCCATCGGTCCGGACCTGTTGTTTTAGTCGCCATCAGCCCCTAGTCCCTCAAGGATCGTGACAGCGGACACCGCGGTGGGCCCACCGATATTGTGCGCCAGGGCGATTCGTGCGCCGTCGACCTGGTTGACGGCCTCTCCGCGAAGTTGAGCGAAAAGCTCCACGCACTGCGCGACTCCGGTCGCGCCGGGCGGATGCCCCTTGCTCTTCAATCCGCCGCTCGGATTGACCGGCAGCGCACCGCCGATACTGGTGACCTCCGCCTCGACGAGCTTGTATGCGCCGAACCGGTCGGCGAACCCCAGGTCCTCGTAGCTGATCAGCTCGATGCCGGTGAAGAAGTCGTGAACTTCGGCGACGTCGACGTCTGACGGTGTCAAGCCGGCCATCCCGAACGCCTGCTTCGCAGCCCGGACAGTCGCCGGGAACGTCGTCATGTCCGTCTTGTGCTGGTGCATCACCGAATCCAGCCCGAGTCCGACACCGCGTATCCACACCGGCCGGTCGGTGAAACGGTCGACCACGTCCTCGGCCGCGAGCACCAGCGCGGCCGCACCATCGCTCTGCGGGGCGCAGTCATAAAGGCGGAACGGAGTCACAACGGTTGGCGCAGTGAGCGCTTGCTCCAGCGTGATCTCAAACCGCAACCGCGCCTTGGGGTTTGTCACCCCGTGCCGGTGATTCTTCACGGCCACCATCGCCATGTGCTCGGTGGTGGCGGGTGATTCATGCAGGTAGCGGGCGACATGCAAGGCGAAGCCGGCGGGCGACACCAGGCCCAACGGGTAATCCCAGGCCATGTCCCGCGCCATGGCTTCCCACTCCCACACCATGTCCTTGGTCGACGTCTCACGGATCTTGTCGGCGCCCATCACGAGCGCGACGTCGTAGGCACCGGATGCGACCCCGAACAGCGCGTTGCGCACCGCGTCGTTGCCCGTCGCGCACGAGTTCTCCACCCGGGTGACGGGCAAATCGGGAAGGCCCAGACTGTCAGCGAGGATTCCGGACGGAAACCCGTCGGAGGTTCCCATGGCGCCGAACCAAGCGGCCTGAAGGTCCGTCTTGGGCAGGCCCTTGTCGACGCTGGCGGCACATTCGGCAAACGCCATCGGCAACAGGTCCTTGATACCGAGCGCAAAGTGCTCGGCGAAGGGCGTCATGCCGGCGCCGACGATGGCCACCTTCCTCATGCCGTCCCCTCCTGCACTTCAGATGAGCGGGCGCGAATTATCAGCGTTTTGACAGGCACTGCCACTTGTCGAAGCGTCCCCAGAGTATGACTCACGCCACATCCGTTTCGGGCTCGAATGCATATCCGTAGTCGGGAACACCAGACCTCATGGCAACCCGGCGCAAGGCCAGGCGACCGCGGTCGCCGATCGCGACGGTTCCGGGCTCGGCACCCGTCACCTTCACCAGAGCTCGGACACCCACACCGTCGAGTTCGACGATCACCAGCGAGTACGGCGTCTTGAGGCCCGGCACCGGTATCTGCACCGTCGCCTCGGTGTAGACCGTCCCCGCGCGGGGCAGCGGTATCCGCTCGTAATGGGTGCTGAGCCTGCCGTCGGCGTCGACCCGGTAGCGGGGCGGGAAATCCAGCTCCGTACTGTCGGCGAACCTACCCGCCTCCCACCGGACCTTCGCTTCGAACGCCCGCTCGTACGCCGCGAGCGAGATGGGTATGTCGGCACCGGTGACGACCGTGCCATCGGGCATGGCCCGGGCCGCCGGTTCGTGCCGGTGCAGCTGCGCGGCACCGCCCACGACGGTGAGTCCGGAGAGGCTGGCCTGTTCGACCGCCACCAGCGGTCCGGTCGTTCCCGCCTCTGCCATGGCCGCCAGTGCGAACAGACCGGAACTCGCACCTGTGGTCGGAAGCGTCGCGGGGTCGCCGATGCACAGCTCGGCGGCTGTCGCGTGGTCGACCCCGGCGACCGCGGCGGGCGTGTCGAGCCAGGCCGCTCCCAACGAAGCAACCAAGCCGCGCTCGTGAAGCAGCCGGGGGTCGCCGTAATCGTGCACGACGCCGATGGCATTGCGGGTCCGGACCGGCAGGCTGCGCGCGACGCGGGCGGCGGTCCGCACCCACAATCCGGTGTCGGCGGTCAACACGGCGGCCGCCCCGGCAGGATCGAGGTCAACACCGATGACGAGCGTGCGTGGACGGGCAGAGCTGAGCGCGTCGACCGCCGCGGGCGCAGCGCCAAGACGTTCGTCCACCTCCAATTCCGGATCAAGGCTCAGGCCGGCCAGCAACACCGCGGCGTTGCTGCTTTCCAGCAACGGCAGGTCGCGGCTGACGAGGACGACTCGTTCCACCGCAGCGCTGCCGGCCAGCGCGGCCCGACCGGCCTCCACCGCCAGAGTGATCGCGTCCTCGTCGTCGCCGGGTACGCGTCGGTCATGGCTGCCCCAGCAGGGCAGGTAGGTTCCGATGGAGGCGACGTACGGCATGGGATCTACGTGACCGCCCCGGCCGTCTTGAGTTCGATGATGCGGTCCCAGTCCAGGCCAAGCTCCTGCAAGATCTCGTCGGTCTGCTCGGCGAATCCCGGGGCCGGACCCGACTGCGGTGCCGAGACGTCGAATTGCACAGGGTTGGAGACTAATTCGAGTTCGCCCGCCTGCACCAGATACTCATTGGCCCGGACTTGGGCGTCGTCGGCGGCCTGCAGCGTGTCCTGCACCGGCGCCCACGGTCCGGCGAGCGTGGCGAACCGCTCACTCCACTCGGCGATGGTCCGCTTGGCCATCGCCGCGGTCAGGATCTCCACGGCGGCCGGGGTGTTCTCTGCGATCGACTCGACCGTCGCGAACCGCGGATCGTCGATAAACTCGTCGAGCTCCATGTGGCGGCACACGTCGGCCCAGAACTTGGTCGGCTGCATCATCACCAGCGAGATGTAGCGGCCGTCGGCGGTCGGGTATACCCCGACCAGGGGGTTGATCGGCGATCCGTGGACACCGGGCGGCGGGTTCACCATGAGCTGGCCCAGGTGGCGGGTCAGCGCCACGGTGTGGCCCATCGACCACAAGCCGCTGCCCAGCAGAGACACGTCCACGATCGACGGCTCGCCGGTGCGCTCGCGCTTCAGCAGCGCGGCCGCGATCCCGCCGGCCAGATTGGTGCCGGAGATGGTGTCGCCGTACGCGGGACCCGGCGGTCCGATCATTCCGTCGATACCCGGCGGGGTGATGGTCGCGGCGGTGCCCGCCCGACACCAGAAGGCGGTCATGTCGTAGCCGCCCTTCACCGACTCCTCACCCCGGGGCCCCAGTGCGCTACCCCTCGCGTAGACGATCTTCGGGTTGACGGCTCTGATGTCGTCGACATCGATGCCGAACTTCTGCCGGTGCCCGGGCAGGAAGCTGGTCAGGAACACATCTGCGCGCCGGGCCAGCTCGAGCAGCACCTGCTTGCCCTGGGGCACCGACATGTCAAGCCCGATGCTGCGTTTGAGGCGGTTGGCGTGCTCGATGTTCGGGTTGGGGTCACCCTCGACGATCAGCGGGCCGGTCTGCCGCAGCCCGCGCTGCGGATCGCCGGTCACCGCGTGCTCGACCTTGATGACGTCCGCCCCCCACTCGGCCAGCACGGCCCCGGCCGACGGCACGAATCCGTACATCGCGACCTCGAGGACGCGGATTCCCGCGAGCGGCTTGGTCATTGGACGCTATCTTCTGCTCTTCGCGCAAGCGGCTCATCGCTGTCTTCTGCTCTTCGCGCAAGCGGCTCATCGCTGTCTTCTGCTCTTCGCGCAAGCGGCTCATCGACCGTTGCGAACGTCTTCTTTTCCAGGAACTCTTCCAGCCCTGCCGTTCCCATCTCCCTGCCGATGCCGCTCTGCTTGTATCCGCCGAACGGTGCGTCGGGGCTGAAGTAGTTGCCGCCGTTGATGCTGAAGGTGCCGGTCCTGATCCGGCGGGCCACCGCGAGCGCTCGGTCCTGGCCGCCGAACACGGCGCCGGACAGCCCGTAGATCGAATTGTTTGCGATCCGCACCGCGTCGTCGTCGTCGTCGTAACCGATGACCACGAGAACCGGCCCGAAGATTTCCTCCTGGGCGATCTCGCTATCCGGGTCGACGTTGGTCAGCAGCGTCGGCGCGTAGAAGTAGCCGGGGTCAAGGCGCTGTCCGCCGGTGACGAGTGTCGCCCCCGCCTCGACGGCCCGTTGGACCATGCCGTCCACCTTGTCGCGTTGGCGTTCACTGATCAGCGGCCCCATGTACGTCTTCTCGTCGGCCGGATCGCCGTGCCGCACAAGTGAGAAGTTCTGCGCGATCAGACCCACGATCTGGTCGTGGTGCTTCTTCGGCACCAGCAGCCGCGACGTGAGGGCACAGCCCTGGCCGGCGTGACTGGCCATGGAAAAGGCCGCGAACAACGCCGCCATCGAGAAATCGGCGTCGTCGAGGACGATGGCGGCCGACTTGCCGCCGAGTTCGAGGAACACTCGCTTGAGCGTGTCGCTGGCCGCTGCCATGATCCGTCGCCCGGTCGCAGTCGACCCGGTGAACGTGACCACATCGACGTCGGGGCTGGTGGTCAGCACCGCGCCGACCTCCGGGTCGGACGAACTGAGCACGTTCACCACGCCGGCCGGGATGTCCGTGTGGTTGGCGATCAGCTCGCCGAGCGCAAGCGTCACCAGAGGCGTGTCGGGTGCGCCCTTCAGGACAACGGTGCATCCGGCGGCGAGCGCGGGCGGCAGCTTGGCCAGCGCGAGCTGGTTGGGGTAGTTGTAGGCGATGATCGCCGCGACCACCCCGGCGGCCTCTTTCTCCACCCAGCGGTGGTGCTGCATGCCTCGGCTCTCGATGTTGCCGAGGTCTTCGGTCATCGGATAGTTCTTCAGCAGGTCGGCGTAGTAGCGGACGATCGCGATCGGCTGGTCGAGCTGCGGACCCGCGCACAGCGCCCGGGTGGCGCCGACCTCGGCGATGGTCAGTTCGGCCAACTCGTCACGATGCTCGACCAGCGCACGGTGAAGCTGATCAAGACAGCGGATTCGGAGCTCGACATTGGTGGACCAGTCCGTCGCGTCAAACGCACGCCGCGCCGCATCGATCGCCGCCCGGGCCTCCGCTACGGTCGCGTCGGGAGCGTGCCCCACCAGGTCGCCATTGGCCGGGTTGTAGGACGGAAATGTCTGTTCGGTGGTGACCAGGCGCCCATCGATCAGCAGTCGGGGTTCGATCGTCAGCTCAGTTTCCGAGGTCGCCGTCGCCGTGTCCTGCAGTGACATCCGGCCTCCTAAACCAGCTGGATAACTTCATTCTCATCCGCGGCGAATCATACATTCCATATGTGAGAACTCAACCGAGACTGACCGTCTACCTTAGGCCTGTGATCAGCGGTTGTTCGGGCAGCTTAGATGCTAATAGCAGGCCGGTCAGTCGGTTGCATGGAACGAGTCTATGAGAGTAGGGTTCTCAAAACCGGAAGGGAGATTCTTGTCGTGAGGAACGCCATCGTCACCGGAGGCGCGTCGGGAATCGGTCTGGCCGTCGCGGCACGACTGCGCAAGGACGGCATGGCGGTAGCCACCGTCGATCTGACCGCGTCCGAGGACGAGTCCGCGTTCACGGCCGACGTCACCGACAGCGCCCAGATCGATGAAGCGCTCGCGGCGATCCATCGCCAGTTCGGGCCGGTCACGGTGTTGGTCAACGCGGCCGGCCTCGACAGCTTCAAACGCTTCGACGACATCGCGTTTGACTACTGGCAGCGCGTCATCGACGTCAACCTCAACGGTGTCTTCCACATGGTCCAGGCGGTGCTGCCGGACATGATCGAGGCCGGCTGGGGCCGCATCGTCAACATCTCCTCGTCCAGCACGCACTCGGGTCAGCCGTACATGTCGGCCTACGTCGCGGCGAAGTCCGCCGTCAACGGCCTCACCAAGTCACTGGCGCTGGAATACGGACCCAAAGGCATCACCGTGAACGCCGTGCCACCCGGATTCATCGACACACCGATGCTGCGCACCGCGGAATCGCACGGCTACCTCGGCGACGTCCAGCAGAACATCGAGAGAACGCCGGTGCGTCGCATCGGACAGCCCGAGGACATCGCCGCCGCATGCGCATTCCTGGCCTCCGAGGAGGCCGGTTACATCACCGGGCAGATCTTGGGCGTCAACGGCGGCCGAAACACCTGACGAGTCGAGCACTTAACGAAGGGGCATCCTGTGGGACGGGTTGAGGGCAAAGTCGCGTTCGTGACCGGTGCTGCCCGCGGGCAGGGCCGCAGCCACGCGCTGCGGGTCGACGCCGGCGGGCTATCTGAAGTGGTACGACTACCACAACTAGCTCACATCCAGCTTGAGCGTTTTGCGCGCGGCACGACGGAGGTCAACAGTGAAGGTTCGGGTAGACGGCGAACGCTGCCAGGGACACACGCTGTGCAAGATGATCGCCCCGGATTCCTTCGAGCTCAACGAGATTGACGGAACCTCGTCGCCGGTGTCCGAAGTGGTTCCGCCCGATCAGGAGGACGCGGTGCGGGAGGCCGTGGACTCGTGCCCCGAACAGGCCATCTCCATCGAGGAGACGTCGTGACGTCAACCGACAGGGATTCGAAGAAGAACCGCTATCACTTCGATCGCCACACCCCGAAGTACCGGCACCAGTTCGAGACGATCACCGAGGAGATGCTCGAGAAGTGCCCGGTGGCCTGGACGGACACGTACGACGGGCATTGGGTCGCGGCCGGCAGTAAGGAAGTCTTCGAGCTGGCGCGCTGCCCGGCTGTCTCCAACCTTCACGACCTCACCGGGGAGACGCCGTACAAGGGCATCACCATCCCCACCGCAAAACGTTCGAGCGGGGTGCGGGGCGGCATGCTGGAAATGGACGACCCTGAACACCGCACTTATCGCAACGTCCTCAACCCGTATCTCTCCCCCGCAGCGGTCGTGCGGTGGGAGCCGTTCGTCGATGAGACCGTGCGCGCGTGCCTCGACGAGAAGATCGCGGGCGGCCGGATCGACTTCGTCGATGACCTCGCGAACATCGTGCCGGCCGTGCTGACGCTGGCAATGCTCGGAATCCCCCTCAAGAAGTGGGCGATGTACAGCGAGCCGACGCATGCCTCGGTCTACACGCCGGAGGACTCACCCGACATGGAGCGCGTCGTGGCGCTGCACCGGGAGATGGGACTCGATCTGCTGACGACGATGGCCGAGATCCGCGACCACCCGCGACCCGGCCTGATGAACGCGCTTCTACAGATGACGATCGACGGCCGCCCGGCACCCGATTTGGAAATCTTGGGAATGCTCGGGCTGGTCATCGGGGGCGGGTTCGACACGACGACTGCGCTGACCGCGCATGCGCTCGAGTGGCTTTCGGAGCATCCGGATCAGCGTGAGCAGCTCAGCAGGGAGCGCGACAGTTTGTTGGATCCGGCCACTGAGGAGTTCCTGCGCTTTTTCACCCCCGCCCCGGGCGACGGGCGGACATTCTCCGACGACGTCGAAATCGAGGGCACGCATTTCAAGGAGGGTGAACGGCTGTGGATCTCGTGGGCGATGGCCAACCGCGATCCAGCCGTCTTCCACGACCCGAACGACGTGGTTCTGGACCGAAAAGGCAATCGGCACTTCAGCTTCGGTATCGGTGTGCATCGGTGCATCGGATCCAATGTCGCGCGCACGGTGTTCAAGTCGATGCTCACCGCGGTGCTCGACCGGATGCCGGACTTCCGGTGTGATCCCGAGGGCGCCGTGCACTACGAGACGATCGGTGTCATCCAGGGGATGCGTAAACTGCCCGCGACATTCACGCCGGGCCGCCGTGTCGGCGCGGGTCTGGACCAAACACTCGACAAACTGCAGCGCATCTGCGACGAGCACGAGCTCGCTCGGCCGATCACCGAGCGCAAGGCAGCGGCTGTCATCGAATGACGGCTAGCTTCGAAAGCTGTCGTGCCCCTGGGGAGGATCGTCGTCACACGCCGGGCGGCGGAACGACGCCGCCAAGCACCTCCGTGACACATCGGCTCACGGCGAGCGTCGTGCGGTCCTCGAGATAGGGCCCGACGATCTGCAGTCCTACTGGCAGTCCCGCTGCCGTGCGGCCGACCGGAACAACCGTGGCCGGCAGGTAAGTCACAGTCGCCAACGCGACCCAACCGAACAGGTCGGTATATGGACGGCTGCCGCCGTTGGAGCGGATCAATCGATCGGCGAACGGCTCGCTCTGATCGTGCGCAATCGCCGGCACCACCGCGACCGGCATCAGCAGCGCATCCACGTCGCGGAAGTAGTCCGCGACCAGGGCTCGCAGCCGCTCGCGGCGCTCGTTGGCGCGCAACCAATCGCGGTGCCGCATAGTTCCGAACCGCAGGGTGCGCGCCAAAGGACCGTCGTCCTCGGCAGGCAATGACGCGGCGAACGCCGCCATGCCGTCGAACCTGTCCTGCGACATGCCGCCGAGGATGACGGGGTAGAGCAATTCCTGATAGGTCCGCACTACTTCCGGTAGCGAAACCTCTGGCCGCTCCTCGACGATGCGAGCGCCAGCTTGCTGTAATGCGCCGATCGCCGACTCGAGCACAACGCGGACGCCGGCCTCCACGGGATATGCGGGATCATCAAGCCAGACAGCCAGTTTGAGCTCGCGCAACGTCGTAGCGCGCGCCGGCGGGAGCGCGAGACGCCAGCCGACGGCCTGGTGGCCGACTGGACCAGCAACGACGTCGAGCGCCAGCTCGAGGTCCTCGACGTCGCGGGCCAGTGGTCCCACGACGCTGAGATCACCGCCTGAGAGCGCACCCGGCGCGGGCGGCAGGTGACCCCGTTGCGAGATGATTCCCCAGCTCGGCTTGTGGCCACACACCCCGCACCAGTGCGACGGCACGCGGATCGAGCCTCCGATGTCGCTTCCCAGCTCGAGGGCCGTCATCCCGGTTGCGACAGCCGCGGCGGAGCCACCGGACGACCCACCGGTAGTGCGCGCGATGTCCCACGGGTTGTTGGTGGTGCCGAAGATCGGGTTGAAGGTCTGCCAGTCTCCCGCCAGGGCCGGCGTGTTGGTCTTGCCGAAGATCACGGCGCCGGCGCCCCGCAGCCGTTGCACTGCGTCGGCATCGCGCTCGGGCACCCGGTCCCAGGCCGCCACCCCGCAGGTGGTGCGCATGCCCGCGGTCTCGTACGTGTCCTTGATCGTCATCGGCACGCCGTGCAGCGGACCACCCACCTCGCCACGCGCCAGCGCGGCGTCGGCGGCATCGGCGGCACTGCGCGCGCCTTCGGGATCGAGCGTGACAACGGCGTTGAGCGGCGGGTTCAGCCGTTCGACACGCGCCAGGTAATGATCCAGAAGCTCGCGGCTGGATACCTCGCGACGCCGGATGGCGCCGGCCAGCAGATGGGCAGGACGGAGTGCGATGTCGGGGGTCACATGCCTCCTCGAGTGCGCTCGGCTTGAACCGAAACTTTATGCCGTCGGAAAAAGTACGAGTACCGACCTGCCGGAATAGTTTCGGCGGCGCTAGCCTCGCGGGAGCCCGAGCACCTGCTGGGCGATGATGTTGCGCTGGATCTCGGACGTGCCGCCGGCGATGGTGCCGCCGAAGCTGCGGACATAACGCTCGAACCAGCTGGCGAAGTAGTGGTCGAGGTTCATCGGCGCGTACGGACCCGTCGTCGCCGGGTGGACGAGTCCGTCGGATCCCGCCGCCGCCAGGGCGTGCTCGAACCCACGTTGCTCGGCCTCCGAACCGAGCAGCTTGAGCACCGACACCGATGCCGTGTCCTGTTCGCCGCGCGCGGCGCGCGCCAGAGCCGCCGAGCCGAGCAGCCGCAGGGCCTCGTGGTCCATCACCAGGGTGGCGTACTGGTCGCGCTGAAGCGCGGTGGTGGGGCGGAAGTCCGCAAGCAGGTTGTTCATGCGATCGGCGAACCCGAGCCACATCATCGTGCGCTCGTGTCCGAGTGATCCGTTGGCCACCCGCCAGCCCTGGTTGAGCGGGCCGACCAGGTTTTCGGCGGGTACCCGGGCGTCGGTGAAGAACACCTCATTGAAGTCGAGATCGTCCTGACCGCAGATGGACGGGAAGGGCCGGCGAACAACGCCTTCGGTATCGGTGGGAATCAACAGCACGCTGATGCCCTTGTGTTTCGGCGCATCGGGGTCGGTTCGCACAAAGGTCAGTAGCACGTCGGCGTCGTGAGCGCCCGATGTCCACACCTTCTGGCCGTTGACCACGAAGTGATCACCGTCCAGCACCGCGCGGGTGCGCAGCGACGCAAGGTCAGAGCCGGCGCTGGGCTCGCTCATGCCCAACGACGCGGTGATCTCGGCGCACAGAATCGGCACCGCCCAGCGGCGCTTCTGCTCGTCGGTGCCGAACGTGATCAGCGATGCCGCAACGATGTTCACGCCCTGCGGGTTGAAGCTGTGGTAGATCCGGCGCCGACACAACTCCTCGAGATGAACATACTGCTGCAGCACCGTTGCGTTGCGGCCGCCAAATTCCGGTGGTTGACCCGGCAGCAACCAGCCGTTGTCAAAGAGCAGCCGCTGCCACCGCCGCGCCCACTCCGGCATGTGGGACACCGACCGCGGACGCTCCAAAGTCTCTGCGGCAGTGGGCAGATGCTCGTCGAGGAACGCGGCGAACTCGGCGCGGAACTCCTCGACGTCGGGGTCAAAGGTGAGTTGCACGGTACTCCTCGGCAATCATCGCGCGATGGGATGCCGCGCCGCCCAGCATCAACTCGCCGGCCTTGGCGCGCTTGAGCGCGAACTGAAGGTCGTTCTCCCACGTGAATCCCATGCCGCCGAACGACTGCAGGCCATGCCGGAACACCAGAGCTTGGCACTCCCCCGCCGACGCCTTGGCCATGGCGGCCGCCAACCGCCGCCGGGGATCGTCCTCGGCGATCGTCAGCGCGGCGAAATAGGCCAGGGCGCGGGCGCGTTCGATCGCGACGTGCATGTCGGCCGCCTTGTGCTGAATCGCCTGGAACGAGCCGATCGGCACACCGAACTGATGGCGCTCGCGGACGTGTTCGAGTACCAGGTCCAGGATGCGTTGGCACGCGCCGACGATCGTCAGCGCCATCCCGGTGAGGGCGACGTGACGCGACCGCTCGGGATCCGCGTCGACCACCCGCGCGCTCTCGGGCACCTTCAGGCCGGCGAACGACACTTCGGCGATGTGCAGCACCGGATCGAAGACCCCGGCCCGCCGCGCGCTCGCCTCGCCCGCGCCGACGAGGAACACCCCGCCGTCGGTCACCACCGCCAACCGGTCGGCCCGATCGCCGTCGAGGACATGGCTCGCGATGCCGTCCAGCACCCACCCGTCCACGTCGCGATGTGCGGTCACGCCGCCGAACACTGCGGTACCCGATTCATGCGGATCGAAGCGATCCGTCGCCAGCGGCGCGAAGTGCGTCATCGTCGCCAGGAACGGCGTCGGATCCGTGGCACGTCCGAGCTCCTCCACCACGATGGCCTGCTCCACCGCGCTGGACGGATCGTTCATCTCGGTCCAGCCGGCGTCTACGTAGGCCTTCCACAGCGGAGTGGGATCAACGTCCTGCTCTGCCACGCTTCGCACCAGCGCGGGCGGACATTGTTTGGCCACGGCGTCTCGTACGGTGTCTTGCCACAGCTTTTGGTCGGCGTCGAACTCCAAGAGCATCGGGTCTGTCTCCTCAAGCCGATCGACTTCCAGACGAGAATACCATTCTCATCAAGGGGAGAGCTAATTCTCGTCAGCGATCCGCTTATTTACCAGCAACACGCCTCCAGTATCGGCTCCACCCAGACAACAGAACGGGTGGTACGGACAGGGCGGACAGAGAACCCTATTCTTGCAAAAGAAGAACAAAGCTTTACACTGAGAAGGTGCGATGGACGGTGCCGAAAAAACAATTAGGTTCACTAGCATGATCGAGCATCACGACGGTCAGCGCACGCCCGTCATCGACGCGAGCGTGCACATCTTCTTTCCGTCCACGAAGGATCTGCGCGGCTTCCTTCGCGAGCCGTACAGGAGCCGCGGCTTCCCGGACTACGAGATGGACTGGTACGGCGCCCCTGGCGGTGAGTACGCGAAGAGGTTCACACCCGAGCGCGGCTATCCGGGCTCGGATCCAAACGTCGTGGCCGGGCACCTGTTCTCCGAGCGCGGCGTCGACATCGCGGTCTTGCATCCGATGACCCGGGGCATCATGCCGGACAGGCACCTCGGTACCGCGATCGCCGCGGCGCACAACGAGATGTTGGTGTCGCGATGGCTCGACAACGCCGAGTTCGGCGAACGATTCCGCGGCACGATCCGGGTGGATCCAAACGACGTTGCCGGGGCGGTCCGTGAGATCGAGAAGTACAAGGACCACCCGCGCATCGTGCAGGTCGGCATTCCGATGCAGTCTCGCGAGTTGTACGGCAAGCCGCAGTTCTGGCCGTTATGGGACGCTGCCGCTGCTGCCAACCTGCCCGTGGCCGTGCACATCGAATCGGGCGAAGGCGTCGCGTTCCCGCCGACGCCGTCCGGGCATACCCGCACGTACGAGCAGTACGTGGGATTCATGGCACTGAACTACCTGTACCACCTGATGAACATGATCGCCGAGGGTGTGTTCGAACGGACGCCGGACCTGAAGTTCGTCTGGGCGGACGGCGCCGCCGACTTGGTCACCCCGTTCATGTGGCGGATGGACACGTTCGGCCGACCTCACCTCGAGCAGACGCCGTGGGCTCCCAGGATTCCGAGCGATTACCTGCCGGGACACGTGTACTTCGTGCAAGGCAGCTTGGACGGTCCCGGAGATACCGAGTTCGCCGGCGAATGGTTGGGCTTCACCGGCAAGGACGACATGGTGATGTTCGGATCCAGCTATCCGCACTGGCAGTGCGCCGACCCAAACGCGCTGCCGCGCGCCCTGTCCGCCGAGCAGCGCGACAAGTTGTGCTGGCGCAACGCCGCGCAGCTCTACGGCATAGACATTTCGGCCGGTGTGGCCGCACAGTAGAGGTTGACCCTAGGAGGTCACGATGACAGTGACATCGACGACATACACCCCGGAACGGGTTCCTGCCGCCGAGCGCATCGCCGTTCGGTGCGTCGATTCCGACGTGCATCCAGTGCCCAGGCGGGGCGAGCTGACCCCGTACATCCCGGAACCCTGGCGGAGCAACCACTTCCTCGACCACAAGGTCGGCGAGCTCATCTACTACGACGCTCCGGACTACGCGCACGCGTACGCGATGCGCGTCGACACCTTCCCGCCTGACGGCGAGTTTCCCGGCAGCAATCCCGACATGATGTTCCGTCAGCTGATCATGGAAGCCGGTTCCGATATCGCGATCCTGGAACCGGGCGGGCGCACACCCCGTATCCCGCAAGCCCACCACGCGATGTCCAGCGCGCTTAACGACTGGCAGGACAAGCACTGGCTGGACAGCCACAACAACTGGCACCAACGCTGGCGCGGTTCGATTTGCGCCGCGATCGAGGACCCCGACGGCGCTGCCCGAGAGATCGAGCGGTGGGCGGGCCATCCCTATATGGCGCAGATCCTGATCAAGGCCGAGCCACGACCGTCGTGGGGCGATCCGAAGTACGACCCGATCTGGGCCGCGGCCACCAAGCACGACATCACGGTGAGTTGTCACCTGTCTCGCAGCTCATACGAGATGCTGCCGATGCCGCCGGTGGGCTTCCCCAGCTACAACCACGACTTTATGGTGACGTACTCGCTGCTGGCCGCGAACCAGGTGATGAGCCTGATCTTCGATGGGGTCTTCGATCGGTTCCCGACACTGCGCATCGTGTTCGTCGAGCACGCGTTCACGTGGATCCTGCCGCTGATGTGGCGTATGGACGCCATCTACGATGCGCGGAAGTCACGCGTCGGCATCAAGCGGAAGCCCTCGGACTACGTCAAGGACCACATCAAGTTCACGACGCAGCCGCTCGACTACCCGGACGACAAGACCGAGCTCGCCCGGGCGCTGGAGTGGATGGAGTGCGACAAGATCCTGCTGTTCTCGTCGGACTACCCGCACTGGACGTTCGACGATCCGCGCTGGCTGGTCAAGCACCTGCCCGAGCACGCCCGTGAGAACGTCATGTTCCGTAACGGCCTTGCGACCTACCACCTTCCGGAGACGGTGCCGGTCCTCGAGGGCCAAGTTCGGGTGTTCTAAGAGTGCCGGAGGAAACCAAACCGCCCCGGCTGGCGCAGGGGCGTGAACACATCGTGGCCACCGTGGACGAGATTCCGCCGGGCACACGCAAGCTCGTGCCGATCGGCCGGCACGGTGTCGGTGTCTTCAACGTGAACGGCGCCTTCTATGCGATTGCCAACTACTGTCCCCACGAGGGTGGCCCACTGTGCACGGGACGCGCCCGCGGCCGGACCATCGTCGACGAGACCGTTCCCGGCGATGCGGTGATGGTCCGCGAACAGGAGTTCATCTACTGCCCTTGGCATCAATGGGGTTTCGAACTGGCGACCGGCACCACGGCGGTCAAACCCGAATGGAGCATCCGCACTTATCCGGTCCGGGTGGTCGGGAATGATGTGCTGGTGATGGCATGACGCCGGACGAGAAGACGATCGAGATCAACGGAGGCAACGTTGTCTACGAAATCCTCGGCAGGACGGGTGATTTCATCGTCTTGACGCCGGGTGGCCGGTTCAGCAAGGACGTCCCAGGTCTGCGTCCGTTGGCGGAGGCGCTAGTCGACGGAGGCTACCGGGTATTGCTGTGGGACCGACCGAACTGCGGAGCATCCGGCGTTCAGTTCTACGGGCACAGCGAATCCCACATGCGCGCCGAGACCCTGCATGGTCTTCTGACAAAGCTCGGCATCGGGCCATGCATCTTCGCCGGCGGCTCCGGTGGCGCACGAGACTCGATGCTGACCACCATGCTCTATCCGGAACTCGTGACCAAGCTGGTGGTCTGGAACATCGTCGGCGGGGTGTACGGCACCTTCGTCCTGGGTTCTTACTATGTGGTGCCGAGCATTCTGGCGGTGCGCGGTCTGGGGATGGAAGGTGTGCTCGGGGTTGCCGAGTGGCGGGAGCGCATCGAGCAGAACCCAGCCAACAAGCAACGGTTCCTCGACCTCGACGCCGACGAGTTCCTGAAGGTGATGCTGCGCTGGCTGAACGCATTCGTATCCAAGCCGGGCCAAACGATTCCCGGTGTCGACGACGAGATGTTCGACAACATCAAGGTGCCCACCTTGATCATCCGGGGCGGCGAGAACGACCTTGACCACCCCAAGCGGACATCGCTCGAGGTGAGCTGCCTTATCAAGGGATCCAAGCTGATCGATCCGCCATGGCCGGAGGACGCCTGGGAGCGCGCCTCGGAGGAGCGCGCGCAGGGCAAGGTGAAGCGCTTCAACATGTTCGACACCTGGGTACAGGCAGCGCCCGCGATTCTCGATTTCCTGGGGCGCTGATGCGGGTTCGATCAGGTCACCCGAATATGGACCTCACAGTTCAACGAGGCCTCCAGCGCCGTGTGGATTCGGCTCTCCGGCACCCGCACCAGGTCCGTCTTGCGCAGCGTCACGTGCACCACATCCCAACCGTCGCCGCTTGGCGTGCGAGTGATTTCGCCGTTCAGTCCGAATCCAGCCAGCACCCCGTGCGCATCGTCATCGGTTCCCCTGCTGACGTAGGTCAGGACCCCTGCTACGGGGGTCGTAGGAAAAGCGTTGGCGCACAGCTCGATTGCTATCCGCTTGAGCTCATCCGGATCGGCACCTGTCATCAGCAACTCCACCTCGCGCCGGCCGGGCGGCATGGCCGTAATGTTGTTGTCCACAACCCCGGCGCCCAGGTCATCGGCGAGTCCACGGAGGGTTGTCATGCCGTCGCGTAACTGTGCCGGTGTCAGCTCACCGGCCCGGTCCACGTCGACGCGCACCACCGTGGTTCTCATGCCCGCTAGCCTATCCGCGACAGTGAGGCAGTCATGAAAACCACATCCGCACCAACCGATCTCACCGTGGCGGTCTGGCCGGGCCGCGCACCACGTCTGCTACGGAGCCTGCCCGGGGTCGAGGACTTCACCGAGTATCGCAAGAATGACGGGTACCGTCCGCTCATCGGAGCCGACGGGTTGCTCGAACAGGTCGAGTTGAGCGGACTGCTGGGGCGCGGCGGCGCGGCATTCCCGCTGGCCGTCAAGTTGCGCTCCGTCCGTGACGCCGATCGCCGTGATCGCGAGACCATTGTGGTGGCGAACGGAGAAGAGGGCGAACCAGCATCGGTCAAGGACAGGTGGCTGCTTCGTCATCGCCCACATCTCGTGCTGGATGGGCTACGGCTGGCATCGCAGATGGTCGGAGCTCGCCGTGCATATGTATACGTCTCAGATCCACAATCTGCCAGCAGTGTCGAGGCCGCGCTGGTCGAACTCGATCGCGAAGTCGTCGGAGATTTGACGATCACGGTGATGTCGGTCGCTCCCGGGTACATCGCCGGGGAGGAGACCGCCGCCGTGCGCGCCATCAACGGTGGTCCGGTGAAACCGACCGACAAGCCGCCGCGCCCGTTCCAACAAGGCGTTGCGGGAATGCCGACACTGGTAAGCAACGTCGAGACATTGGCCAACCTGCCCTATCTCCACCGACACGGCGCCGAGATGTTTCGCGGCGAGGGGACGTCGGCATCTCCCGGCACCTTCCTGGTGACCGTCACCGGTGCCGCCAGGCCGGCGGCCGTCTACGAAGTCCCTCACGGACTACCCTTCGCCGAGCTTCTCGGCTGGCATGGCGTGTCGACTGACCATGTGCGTGGGACCCTGATGTCTGGCTACTTCGCCGGCATGCTGAACCGGCAAGTCCTCGACGCCACGCTCGACCACGAAACGTTCCGGCGACTCGGCAGTGGACTCGGTTGCGGTGCCATATCGGTTCTGACAGAAGACTGCCCGGTTGCGGTGGCCGCGTCGGTCATGGCCTACTTCGACCGGGAGAACGCGGGGCAATGCGGCTCATGCTTCAACGGAACAGCGGCAATGTCGGCTGTTACCACAGCACTCAGGGATGGTGTGGCGACCGCCGAAGACCTCACGCGCCTGGAGCGGTGGTCGGTGGTGCTGCGAGGTCGCGGCGCGTGCGCCACGCTCGATGCCGCGACGAACATGGCAGCCAGCCTGCTTGTTCAGTTCCCGCAGGTGGTGGCGCAGCACCTCGAAAACGATTGCAACACGTGCCGTGTGAGCGCGTACGAAGTGCTGCGACCCTACGAGGTAGAGGCGGTGGTGACGGTATGAGAATTCGTCTCGATCGGACGGTCTGTGATGGCTTCGGTGTCTGCGCGAAGCACGCGCCTGGGTATTTCTCGCTTGATGACTGGGGCTACGCCTCGCTCATCGGCGACGGCACCGTACTCGACGAGGACCGCGATTCGGTCGCGCGCGCCATCATGGACTGTCCGGTGCATGCCATCCTGTGGATTGGCGAGTACCGGCCACCTGATGGGCCAACACCGGCAGACTCGGACACTCTTGACGAGTCGAAACTGAAGACCGAGGACAACGAGGCGGAATGGGGCTTCGTCCGCTGACGCTGCAGTCGCGGCGGACAGCATGACCCTTCAACGAGAGAGGCTTCGATGACGGCGCCCCGGTCGCTTCGAGAGTTGTTCGATCAGATCGGCTTGTGCGAGGTCCCGACGACTGACGGCAGCGTGATCATGGAGATGCCCGTCGACGAGCGCGTGGTCAACACGGCGGGCGGGCTTCAGGGCGGCCTCATCGCGACGATGGCCGACGTGACAGCGGGGCAGCTGGCATCCCGCAGCACGCCCTTCGGCAACGGCATCGCCACCACGGATCTGTTCATCCGCTACCTTCGGCCGATCAAGACCGGTCCGGCCCGCGCCGTCGCCCGGATTCTGCGCACCGGCAAACGATCCGTCGTCGTGCAGGTGGACATTTTCCGAGGTAATGACGGCGAAATGAGCGCGACAGCGACAGTGAATTTCGCCGCGATGGGCCAACAAGACTGACAGTATGAAAAACCTCGCCGCAATCGTAGATTCGCGATCGCGAAAACTGGTAACGTGATTCTCATCATTGCGCAATGCCGTGTGCTCCAGCCCCCAATTTCGTCAGCGAACCGCAGGATGTGATGTGTCAGAAGCACTAGGCCGTCCTCTGCCACCAGTCACCGACGAGACCGAATTCTTCTGGACCTCAGGTGCCGACGGCACGTTGCGGCTGCAGGAATGCGCCAGCTGCAATGCGCTCATTCACCCGCCACAGCCGGTGTGCCGGTACTGCCGCTCGCGCGAGATGGGCGTGCGCGCCGTCTCCGGCCACGCAACGCTGAGCAGCTTCACCATCAACCACCGATTCAGCCTTCCGGGGCTGCCCGCGCCGTACGTGGTCGCCCAGGTCGCGATCGTCGAAGACCCGCGCGTTCGGCTGACGACGAACATCGTCGAGTGCGATCCCGAGCACCTCGAGATCGGTCAGCTCATGGAGGTCGCCTTCGAGCACATCGAGGACGTGTGGCTTCCGCTGTTCCGGCCGGCCGCAGAGCAGGTCGAGGCGCCGCAGGCCACCGACGAGATCGCGCCGGAGCGGTTCGGTGAGCACGTCCGCCCGATGGTCACTCAGGACAAGTTCGAGGACAAGGTCGCGCTCACCGGGATCGGCATGTCGGAGATCGGCCGACGCTTGATGCGCCAGCCGTTGTCCCTGACGGTCGATGCGTGCCAGGCGGCGATCGCGGATGCGGGCCTGACAATCGACGACATCGACGGCCTGTCGACGTACCCGGGCGGCGGGGGCTTTGGTCCGTTCAGTGAGGGTGGGGTGACCGCCCTCGAGTCGGCGCTCGGCATCCGGCCGACATGGCACAACGGCGGCATCGAGACTTTCGGGCCGGGCGGATCCGTGATCGCCGCAATGCTCGCGGTCGCGGGCGGGCTCGCCCGTCACGTCCTGTGCTTCCGGACCCTGTGGGAAGCCACCTTCAACGAGCTGATGAAGCAGGGCAAGATCCCGCCGACGATGCGCACCGACAGCTGGTTCTTCCCGTTCGGTGCCGTCTCGGCCGCGCACACCCTCGCGCAGAACGCACAGCGGCACTTCCACCGCTACGGGACGACGAGAGAAACGCTCGGGTGGATCGCGCTGAACCAGCGCGCGAACGCCGCGCTCAACCCGACGGCCATCTACCGCGAACCACTCGCGATGGAGGACTACCTCCAAGCGCGGATGATCACCACGCCGTTCGGCCTCTACGACTGTGATGTGCCATGTGATGGAGCGGTCGCCGTAATCGTCTCCCACGTCGACGCCGCTCGCGATCTGGCCAAGCCGCCCGTGCTGGTGGAGGCCGTCGGAACGCAGATCATCGAGCGACTCGATTGGGATCAAAGCACTTTGACACATGAGCCCCAGTCGCTCGGCCAAGCGGCGCACATGTGGACGCGAACGTCGCTGCAGCCCAAAGACGTCGACGTCGCGGAGCTGTATGACGGGTTCACCATCAACTGCCTGTCGTGGATCGAGGCGTTGGGGTTCTGCGGCATCGGCGAGGCAAAGGACTTCCTCGACGGCGGCAAGAACATCGCCCGGGACGGCGTCCTGCCGTTGAACACGCACGGCGGCCAGCTGTCGCACGGCCGCACCCACGGCATGGGCCTTATCCATGAAGCGGTCACGCAACTGCGCGGCGAGGCCGGAGAACGCCAGGTCGAAGGCGCCCGGGTCGGCGTCGTCAGCAGCGGCGGGCTCACGCCAAGCGGCGCAATCCTTTTGCGGGCGGGTGCATGAGCCAGGATTGGCCTAGTCCGGTTGAGTGCACCGCGGACGTCGACGGCATTCCGATGTCCGGGTTGCTCAGCCAGGCGACGCATCCTCGCGCCACGGTCGTCGCGATCCACGGCGGGGCGACGACGTCGGCATACTTCGACTGCCCGGGACATCCGCGACTATCGCTGCTGCGTCTCGGCGCAGCACTGGGATTCACCGTGATTGGGCTCGATCGGCCGGGATTCGGCAGCTCCGCGCAGCACGCCGAGGAGATGGCCGATCCGGCGCGACGTGTCGACTTGGCCTACGGGGCAGTGGACCGGATCCTCGACTCCCGCCCCCGCGGTGCGGGGTTGTTCGTGGTGGCGCATTCCGCCGGATGCGAACTGGCGCTACGGATGGCAACCCATGAGCGTGGCTCGCAGCTGCTGGGCGTTGAGATCGCGGCCACGGGCCGACGACATCAGCCCGCTGCGCGCGACATCCTGCGCAGGCCGGAGCTCAAGGACATCCGCAAGGGCGTGCGGGAGTTGTTGTGGCAGACGGCGCACCTCTATCCGACCGAGGTCATCGACGGCGCCGTACGAGGATCATGGTCGCCCGCATACGAGGCGACCGTCGTCGCGAATTGGTCGAAACGCGACTTTCCTTCCCTCGCAGCGCAAGTGCACGTTCCGATCCGGCTAAGTCTCGCCGATCATGAGCAGTTCTGGGAAGCCGGCCCCGCCGGCCTGGGCGACGTCGCGGGCATGTTCACCGCATCGCCGCGTGTGGTCGTCAATGAGCAACGCGACAGCCCTCACAACCTCAGCCTCGGGTGGACGGCGGCCGCGTACCACCTAGGTGTCTTGTCCTTCGTCGAGGAATGTGCCGTCGCCCGTGAACTTCCGCTCCCCCGCCCGCAAGACGGCGAAGTCGACTCGGAGGCCAGCTGATGCGCGTCGGATTCATCGGGCTGGGCAGCCAGGGCGGCCCGATGGCCCGGGCGATCGTCGACGGCGGCCACGACACGACGCTGTGGGCACGCCGGCCGGCGTCGCTCGAGCCGTACGCCGACACCACGGCGAAAGTCGCCGAGTCACCGGCCGAGCTCGGCGCGGTCAGCGATCTGGTTTGCCTTTGTGTGGTCGGCGACGCCGACGTCGAGGAAGTCCTCAGAGGCGACAACGGCGTACTGGCCGGGATGGCCGAGGACGGAATAGTCGCCATCCACAGCACCGTGCACCCCGACACCTGCCGAAGGCTCGCGGAAACCGCAGCGGCCAAGGGTGTTTCGGTGATCGATGCTCCTGTCAGCGGCGGCGCTCCGGCAGTGCAAGAGAAACGCCTACTGATGATGGTTGGCGGCCACCCCGATGTCATCGAGCGTTGCCGCCCAGTATTCGAGACCTACGCTAACCCCGTCGTCCACCTCGGCGGCCTGGGATCCGGACAGGTCGCCAAGCTGCTGAACAACCTTCTCTTCACCGCCAACCTGGCGAACGCCAAAACCGCGCTGGACCTCGGGGAGACCCTGGGCCTGAATGCCCGCAGCCTCGGCGACGTCCTTGCTCGCGGCTCCGGGAACAGTTCTGCGCTGGGCAGCATCGCCAAGATGGGCGGTTCGCTCGATGTGATCATTCAGGTCGCCGGAGCCTTGCTGCAGAAGGATGCCCGGCTCGTCGTCGACATCGCTGAAAAGAGTGGCGCGTCGCCCGGCGCGGTACTCGATGCCGCCGACGCCGCATTGACGATATTGGGTTACCCGCGGTGAGTGGGACCTCGACGCGCAGGAGGAAGAAATGACCAAGGCAAAGCTCGTTTTCGACCCATACTCGGAGGACTTCTTCAACGGGGCGTACGACACATACCGCCGAATGCGTGAGGAAGCGCCGGTCTACTACAGCGAAGAGCACGATTTCTACGCACTCACCCGGCACGCCGACGTCGCGCCCGCGTTCAGGGATCACGAGACTTATTCGTCGGCCTACGGAATCGACCTGGCGACGGTGCGGTCCGGCGGTGTGCCAGAGGGCCAGAAGTCGATCATCTTCATGGACCCGCCCGAGCACCGCCACCTGCGCAGCCTGCTCAACAAGGTGTTCACGCCGCGCGCTATTCAGGCGCAGAAGGAGATGGTCACCGAGAAAGTCGAGAAGTACCTCAACCGCGCCGATCCAGACGGGTTCGACGCGGTTCAGGAATTCACCGGCCCATTCCCCGTCGAGGTGATCACGACCATGCTCGGGGTACCCGAGGAGCACGCCCAGAAGATCCGGCATTGGATCGATGAGTCCCTGACCCGGGAGCCCGGCCAGGTCGAATTCAGTGACAGGGCGATGGAGATCAACATCCAAACCGGGATGTTCTACTACAACCTAGTGATGGAGCGGCGTGCGGAGCCGCGAGACGACCTGTTCAGCAGGCTCATCGCCGCCGAGGTCGATTGCGACAACGGCGAGAAGCGGACTCTTGACGACATCGAGATCGCGGGGTTTGCAACCCTTCTCGGTGGCGCCGGCGCCGAGACGGTAACCAAGTTGGTCGGCAGTGCCGTGTACCTGTTCGCCAAGTTCCCGGATCAATGGCGGAAACTGCTCGACGACCGCGGCAAGATCCCGGCCGCCGTGGAGGAATTGCTCCGGTTTGAGGCGCCGTCCCAGTACCAGGTACGCCGGTCCATGAGAGACGTTCACCTGCACGGAACAACGATCCCGGAGGGGAACCCCGTGTTCTTGATCAACGGTTCGGCGAACCGGGACGGTGAGGCGTGGACCGATCCCGACAAGTTCGACATCGACCGCAACCGCACCGAGGCGCAGAACCTCGGTCTTGGCTACGGCGTACACAGCTGCCTTGGCGCGGCCCTGGCTCGCATGGAAAGCGCCATCGCACTAGAGAAACTGCTCGACTTCATGCCGCGATACGAGGTGGACTTCGACAACTGCAAGCGTGTCCACATGCAAAACGTCGCCGGTTGGCAGAACATACCGGTGAAGGTGCTGCGATAGGGGGCCGGAATGAAAAAGGTGGAAGTCGATTTCGGGCTATGCGAGAGCAACGGGGTTTGCATGGGCATCATCCCGGAGGTGTTCGACCTCGATGAGCAGGACTACCTGCACATTCTGAAAGACGAAGTGACACCGGATAACGAGGCCGAGATCCGCGAGGCGGTCCGCCAGTGCCCGCGGCAGGCCATCTCGATCGTCGACGACTGAGCTCTTCTACGGCGAGATCAGTCCCCGAACCCGGAGATGATCACCGCGTTGCAGTCTGCTGCTGCCTGCCGCAGTTTCGCCGCCTTCTGATACGCCTCGGACTCGTACCAGGCGCGGGCCGCCTCGACCGACTCGAACTCGAGGACGACGGTCTGGTCGCCGTGCCAATCACCTTCGAGCACGTGCGGCGCCCTGTCCACCGCGAGCATCGTGCACCCGCTCTGCCCCATCGCCGGCATCGCCGCCTTGCCATAGGCTTTCATGCCCTCGAGATCTCTGATGGCCTCCGTCAGGATGACGTATCCCTTTGGCATTCACGCCCCTTCGCTGATTGCTTGCTCCGGGCAACATTCGATGGCCTCGCGCGCCGCGTCCAGCTGGCCCGCCGGGACCTCGGGCAACTGCACCTCGGCGTAGCCGTCGTCGTTGATCTGGAAGACGTCAGGGCAGAGCGTCGTGCACATGCCGTGACCGCGACACCGCTGGTCGTCGACGAAGACCTTCACGAAGCGTCATCTCCGGCGGGGGTGAACTCGAGGTGCAGCTCTGTCAGGCCGCGCAGGATGTATGTCGGAATATACTTGTAATGACGCTCATTCGCGGGACCGTGCCTGCTCTCGGAGATCCGGATGTCGGCGGTCCGGTCGAGGAGTCGCTCGATCGCGACCCGGGTTTCGGCCCTGGCAAGCGGCGCACCGGGGCAGCTGTGGATCCCGCGACCGAACGCGAGGTGCTGGCGCGCGTTCTTGCGGTCGGGATCGAACGTGTCGGGATCTTCGAAGCGGCGCGGGTCGCGGTTCGCGGCGCCGTTCAGCACCATCACCGTGGCGCCGGCGGCCAGATCGACCGCACCCACGGTGGTCGGGACGCGCGACAGCCGGAAGTCGCCCTTGACTGGGCTCTCGATACGCAATGCCTCTTCGATGAAGTTAGGGATAAGGCTGCGGTCCTCGCGCAAGGCCTGCTGGATGTCTGCCACGTTCGCCCAGCACCTTCAACGAGGTCCCGAGCAGGCGCACGGTGGTTTCCTGGCCGGCCGAGAAGACGTTGGTGGCGACCCGCACGACGTCGCCGACGTCTGGCGTGGAGCCGTCCGGAAAGGTCGCTGTCGCCAGGCCTGTCAGTACGTCGTCACGAGGATCGCGCCTGCGGTCTTCGATGTACTTCGCGAACACCTCGTAGAGGTATCCCAGCGGGGACTGCCTCAGCGTCTTTTTGTCGGTGCTGCCGAGTCCGCCGCCGTGCGTGCCGTGCCGCAGCCGCTCGATGAGTTCGTCGCGGTCCTCATCGGGGACGCCGAGGAGATCGGCGATGACGCGCAGCGTGAACGGACCTGCGAAGCCATTGACGAACTCGCCCTCGCCGGGCGCGAGGAAGTCGTCGAGCATGCGATCGGCGATCTGCCACATCGCGTCCTCGTTCTCCTTGAGGCGCTTCGGGGTCAACAGTCGCATCAGCAGGGACCGATGGTCGGTGTGCACCGGCGGGTCGAGGCTGGGCAGCTGGTCGCTGAAGGGCAACTCGTCGCGGTGCTTGTCGATCAACTCGGTGACGTCGTCGCCCTCGAGCGGAACAGGAAAGCCCGGGAACGGACCGGTGACCGAGGTGCACGACGAGAACGTGTCGGCGTCGTTGTAGACATCGACCGCTTCCTGCCAGCCGGTCACCATCGTCACACCGTGATGGCCTTCGCGAGCGACCGGGCATTTGGAGCGGAGGGCCTCAAAATACGGGTAGGGATCCTCCACGAGCCGGTCGTCCCGGAAGAAATCCATCGCGCCGAGGTCGGTCACTGCGTGCTGCTCCGTTCCGACGATCTCCCTTAGTGAGAATGAGCCTCTCACGATTGAGTATTACATTTCCATAGCCACTGCGCCACGTCAATGCCGGCACCGTCGAGATATCACAAGTTATGTAGCGGTCAGCTATTGGTAGCTGCTATCTGATCTGATAGCCTGGGCTGATGCAGCCTGTGCCTGTTGATGGCACTGCTGACCGAAGTCAGCGTCGGGCCTCCTACCAGCAGGCTCGATCCCGTGAGACGAAGCGCACCCTCGTCCAGGCGGCGATGGCTCTATGGCGCACCAACGGCTACGCCAATACCACCGTCGCCGACATCTGCCGGGCCGCGGGCGTGTCCAAGGCGCTCTTCTACTTCTACTTTCCCCGCAAGGAGGACGTCCTCTTCGACGTCGGCGTGCTCTCGACGCAGGCGGCCCAGCGCACCGCGCACGAGCTGCTCGCCAAGCCCTACGAGGTATCGGCGGTCGTCGAAGCCGCCCTGGCCACCCTCGAACGGTCGATGGCACGCAACCCGCGCGAACTGATCATCGAGACGATCCTGGAGGGCTACCGGCACGAACACCGGATTCTGGCCGGCGAACAACCGGTTGATCCGGGTCTGGGAATGTTCACCGAGCTCTTCGAGACGGCGCAGCGGGACGGCAAGCTCGCCGCGCACGTCGACGTGCGACATCTCACCCAGCTGGCGGGAACCCTTGTCAGCGAGGGCGCGCGGCACTGGGCCGCAGGCACATTCGGGGATCGCTCGTTCACAGACGTTGTCGGAGACGACATCGCGGCCGTCATCGCCGGATACAGCAACTAAAGGAGACACCATGGCGTGGGACTTCGAAACCGACCCGCAGTACCAGGAACTCTTGGACTGGGCGGATGCTTTCGTGCGCGACGAGATCGAGCCGCTCGACCTGGCGTGGCCGCACCTGCAGTACGTGCCGCTGACCGAGACCAGGCGCAAGGTGATCGATCCGCTCAAGGAGGAGGTACGGCGAAAGGGCCTGTGGGCCACCCATCTTGGCCCGGAGTTGGGCGGCCAGGGCTACGGCCAGCTCAGGCTGGCGCTGCTGAACGAGATCCTGGGCAGATCCCAGTGGGCTCCGATCGTGTTCGGGTGCCAGGCACCCGACACCGGCAACGCTGAGATCATCGCGCACTACGGCACACCCGAGCAGAAGGAACGCTATCTGCGCCCGCTGCTCGACGGTGAGATCTTCTCCAGTTATTCGATGACCGAACCGCAGGGCGGCGCAGACCCGACCCAGTTTCAGACCCGTGCGGTTCGCGACGGCGATGATTGGGTGATCAACGGCTGGAAGTACTTCTCCTCCAATGCCAAAACAGCCTCGTTCCTGATCGTGATGGTGGTGACCAACCCCGATGTGAGCCCGTATCAGGGGATGTCGATGTTTCTGGTGCCGACCGACACCGCTGGCGTTGACATCGTCCGCAACATCGGTCTGTCCGGCGAATCGAAGGACGAGGGCTCGCACGCCCTCATCCACTACGACAACGTGCGCGTGCCGTCGGCGGCATTGCTGGGCGGCGAGGGCCAGGCGTTCGTCATCGCGCAGACGCGCCTCGGCGGCGGCCGCATCCACCACGCGATGCGCTCGATCGGCCTGTCGTCCAAGGCGCTGGACATGATGTGCGAGCGCGCCCTGAGCCGGGAGACGGCGGGCAGCCGCCTCTCGGACAAGCAGTTCGTGCAGGGCTACATCGCCGACTCCTATGCCCAATTGAGACAGTTCCGGTTGTTCGTGCTCTACACCGCGTGGGAGATCGACAAGTACAACGATTACAAGAAGGTGCGCAAGGACATCGCCGCGGTGAAGGTCGTGTTACCCACGGTGCTGCATGACATCGCTTGGCGGGCAATGCAAGTGCACGGCGCGCTCGGCGTCAGCAACGAGATGCCGTTCATGTCGATGATTCACGGCGCCGCCGCGCTGGGACTCGCCGACGGCCCGACGGAGGTGCACAAGACGACGGTGGCCAAGCAGGTTCTGCGCGATTACCGGCCCAGCGACGACATCTGGCCCACCGAGTGGATCCCGAAGAAGCGCGACGCCGCCCGGGCGAAGTTCGCCGAGTACCTCGACCGCGAGGTGGGAAATCTGTGATCGACGTTGCGCGGCTTGCCGACTGGATGGACGGCGCCGCGCTGCCCGGCAAGGGCGAACCCGTGCAGGCTCGGTTTCTCTCGGGCGGCACCCAGAACGAGATCTACGAGATCCGCCGCGGCGAGGAAACCTGCGTGATCCGCATCCCGCCGCCCGGCGCTCCATCCGACCGCGACAAGGGGATACTTCGGGAGTGGCGCATCATCGAGGCGCTGGACGGCACCGACGTGCCGCATGCCCCGGCCGTCGCGGTGTGCTCTGACGCCTCCGTTCTCGGCCGTCCGTTCTACCTGATGGGATTCGTCGACGGCTGGTCGCCGATGGACGACAAGCGCTGGCCGGCACCGTTCGACACGGATTTCGACGCGCGCCAAGGTCTCGCCTACCAGCTCGCCGAAGGCATCGCGCTGTTGTCGAAGGTCGACTGGCGGGCGAGGGGCCTCACCGACGTTGGCCGACCCGACGGATTTCACGAACGCCAAGTCGAGCGCTGGACGGGCTTTTTCGACCGGATCAAGGGTCGCGAGTTGGCCGGCATGGACACCGCCACTGCGTGGCTGGCCACCCACCGGCCGCTCGATTTCATCCCGGGTTTGATGCACGGCGACTACCAGTTCGCCAACGTCATGTACTTCGACGGGGCGCCCGCCCGGCTGGCCGCCATCGTCGACTGGGAGATGGGCACTGTCGGCGACCCGAAACTCGACCTGGCGTGGATGGTGCAGGGCTGGCCCGAGGACACCCAAGCGGCCGAGGCTGTCGGGGCGAGCTACGTCGACTTACACGGGATGCCATCGCGCTCGCAGTTGGTCGGGCACTACGCGGAGGTCTCCGGTCGACAGGTCGATGACCTCGACTACTACCTGATCCTTGCGAAATGGAAACTGGCCATCGTTCTCGAACAAGGGTTTCAGCGCGCCGGTGACGACCAGAAACTGCAGGCGTTCGGCCCCATCGTGACGGAGCTGATGGAATCGGCCGCCGGTCTGGCCGAAAGCACCGACTACTCGCGGTGACCATGCGCGCAGCAGTGTGCCCGGCATATGGACCGCCCGAGGTGGTTCGCATCGAGGAGCGCCCGCTACCGACGCCTGCTGCGGGTGAGGTGCGGGTCCGCGTGTGCGCCGCCGCCGTGAACTTTCCCGACGTGCTGCTGATCGCCGGCAAGTACCAGATCAGCGTGCCGCCGCCGTTTGTGCCCGGCAGTGAATTCGCCGGTGTCATCGACGAAACCACCGACGGTGCAGGCGATCTCGCAGTTGGTGACCGGGTCACCGGAACCGGGGTGTACGGCGCATTCGCAAGCGAAGTGGTAGTCCCGGCCGCCGGGCTGAGGCGGATACCCGACGGCATCGACGAACACACCGCCGCCGCGTTCGGGGTCGCGTACGGCACGGCGTATCACGCGCTGCGCTCTGCCGCCCGGGTGCGCACAGGCGACGAACTCATCGTGCTTGGCGCCGGCGGCGGTGTGGGCCTCGCCTCGGTCCAACTCGCTCATCAGCTCGGCCTGTCTGTCACCGCGGTCGCATCATCGGACGAAAAACTCGATGTCGCAGCCTCTTACGGCGCGCGAAACCTGATCAACCATCGATCCGGCGATGTGCGCTCGGCGCTGCGCATCGCACTTGGCGAGGGCGCTGATGCTGTCATCGACCCGGTAGGCGGTGAACTCTCGGAGCCCGCCCTACGATCGCTACGCCGGGGCGGCCGCTTCGTCACCATCGGCTACGCCTCGGGGGTCATTCCCCGCATTCCGCTGAACCTGGTGCTGGTGAAGGGTGTGCAGATCTCAGGGTTTCAGTTCCAGGACCTGGCACCGGATGAGTTCGCGCGCAACGAAGAAGAGCTCAGGGACCTTCTCGTCTCGGGTCGAGTGGTGCCCCACATCGGCGCCACTTTCCCCCTTGCCGAAACGGCGAGCGCGCTACGCCACGTCGCCGACGGCAAAGCCATCGGGAAGGTGCTGATCGACCTCGACAGCAGGAACTAGCTGGCTGGGACCAGGTCAGCGACCACCGACAGACAGTTCGCCATTCCGCTGCGGAACGTCTCGGCAGACCCCACCGACCCCGCCGGCCGCGGCAGCGCGCCAAGGGCTTGGGCCTTGAACGCCCGCGCGGCCGCGCTGAGCCGATGCTCGACGCAGTCGACGGTGCGGTTGAGTTCTGCCGGCCAGTTCTCGCCCCACAGCGTGACTTCGGTGGTGCCGTGATCGAGGGCCTCCATGACGCCCGTGCGGATGCGCGAGTCGGACGCGACGAGGTCCATGGACACCGCGAGCGTATGAGGGTGGGGGCGTTGCGCCCACATCGCCAACGCGGTTTCGAGGTTCAGCGTGTCGGCGCCGAGGATGTGAATCGGCCGCAGGTCGTCGTGTTCGCCGACCAGCACGGTGACATCCCAGCCGGCCATCACTCGATCGCACAGCCAGCCACCGGCGCAGGTCACCACGTCGGCCACGCTTGCGGCGACAACGTCGAGGCGGTATCTCATGTCGTGCTCATCGGCTCGAGCTCGCGGGCGAGCGACTCGGCGTAGCCCTTGAACACTTCCGTCAGCGGTATCGAGGGATCGAGCAACCATGTCGTCTCCATTCCTGTTACGAAGGCGATGATCTCGGTGGCCTTGGCAGCCGCGTCCACCTCGCTCCGGTAGCGGCCGTCGCTCTGACCTCGCCGAATGATGTCGGCGACGATGTCGACCGCGTCCCGGTAGCGCGCCAGGAGGCGGTCGTGCAGCGGCGCGTCGGGCGAGATGTTCTCGACGAGCAGCACCGTGAACGTGCCGATCAGTTCGGGCGCGCGGTCAAACCGCTCGGACACCCGCCTGATCTCCGCGACGAGGTCCCCTGTCGACCGGTCGGCGTGTGCGTCGTCGTCAGCGTCGCGGGCATCGAGCACTGCGTTGAGGAGCTGCTCCTTGGACTCGAAATGATGCAGCAAACCGGCCGCGGTCACTCCGGCTTCCTTGGCTATCTGGGCCAGCGAGGTGTTGCGCCAGCCATTGCGGGCCAGGAGTCGCTCGGCGACCGCGAGGATGCGCTGCTTGCGGTCCTCGCCCTTGGCCAGAAGAGTGGCGTACGGCCGATGAGCGCTCGCGCGAACAGCGGAAGGCACTTGATCGGGCACCGGACTCCTTCGCCAACCAACCTAGTGAGCATACAGTAGGTTGGTTTGGCCGCTCTGACAAGGCCGCGATGCCGGAAATTTTCTTGACCGGGGTCTCGACGGGGGTTTAACCGCCCCGCGACTTCGCGATGATCACCTTCACCACCTCGCTCGTGCCGGCACAGCGGCGGGCGACGCGCGCGTCCGGGTGCAGGCGCGCGGTCGGGTTCTCCAGCGTGTACCCGTTGCCGACGAACAGCTGAAGGCAGCGGTCGACGACGCGAGCCTGCATCTCGGCGCAGAACAGCTTGACGCTTGAACAGCGGCGCAACTGACTGGAAAGGTGGTCTTAATCCGCGGTTGTCCGCGCTCTGTCGGTGGCTGCCGTCGGAGTAGCCGGACTTGCTGCAGCGGCGCCGGGCTCGAGCGCCGGCGATACCGTCAAGAAGGATTCGGCCGCCGGCCCCAATCCGGTTGCCTACGTCTACATCTCCTGCCTTACGGGCTGTTGACGCAGCTCGACCGATCGTCGCGGCGCCTAGACTGCGCTTATGGATTTCGGTTCCCCCCACCAATCCACGGGCAGCAGTGGCTTGCTACAGATCGAGGACTGTCTGGACGCCAAGGGCGGCATTGCGTTGCCGCCAGGTACAACGCTGATATCCCTCATCGACCGCAACATCGCCAATGTCGGTGCCTCCGCGGCGTACCGATACCTGGACTACACCCGCTCGCCTGACGGACAGCCCGTCGAAATGACGTGGGCCCGATTGGGTATTCGATTGCGAGCCATCGGTGCACACCTCCAACAAGTCACAGCTCGCGGTGACCGGGTAGCGATCCTCGCGCCACAGGGCATCGACTACGTCGCCGGATTCTTCGCAGCGATCAAGGCGGGAACCATTGCGGTGCCGTTGTTCGCGCCTGAATTGCCCGGTCATGCTGAACGTCTCGATACGGCGCTTCGCGACGCACAACCCACCGTCGTACTAACGACAGTTGCGGCAGCCGATGCCGTTCAGACCTTTCTGGACAGGCTTCCGGCCGTCCGAAGGCCTCAGGTCATCCTCATCGATCAGATTCGCGACTCGGCTGGGGATGCGTTCGTCGCTGTCCACCTCGACGTCGACGATATTTCGCACTTGCAGTACACGTCGGGCTCCACGCGGCCCCCGATCGGAGTGGAGATCACTCATCGGGCAGTCGGCACCAACCTGTTGCAGATGATCCTCTCGATCGACTTGCTGAACCGGAACACCCACGGTGTCAGTTGGCTACCGCTCTACCATGACATGGGCCTGTCGATGATCGGCTTTCCCGCGGTGTACGGCGGACACTCCACCCTGATGTCGCCAACCGCGTTTATCCGGCGGCCGCAGCGGTGGATTCATGCACTGGCCGATGAGTCGCGGGGAGGCCGCGTGGTCACCGCCGCGCCAAACTTCGCCTACGAGTGGACCGCACAGCGTGGCCTACCCGCGCAAGGCGCAGATGTCGACCTCAGCCACGTCGTGATGATCATCGGCTCCGAACCGGTCAGCATCGATGCGATTAATGCGTTCCACGAGGCGTTCGCTCCATATGGGTTGCCGCGAACGGCGATCAAACCCTCATACGGCTTGGCGGAGGCGACCCTGTTCGTCTCGACCATCGACCCCACCGCGGAAGCGACAGTCGTGTACCTCGACAGGGAGCAACTGGCCGCTGGTCAGGCGGTGCGCGTCGCGGCGGATGGCCCGAACGCCGTGGCCCAGGTGTCGTGCGGTCAGATTGCACGTAGCCAATGGGGCGTGATCGTCAATCCCGATACCGACGATGAGCTGCCGGATGGCCAGGTTGGCGAGATCTGGCTGCAGGGCAACAACATTGGTCGAGGCTATTGGGCACGGCCCGATGAAAGCAGGCTTACGTTCGGCGCCAAGCTCCGGTCCCGGATCAGGGAAGGCAGCCACGCTGAGGGCTCACCGATCGGCGCCACATGGCTGCGCACCGGGGATCTGGGGGTGTATCTCGACGGCGAGATCTACATCACCGGCCGAATCGCGGATGTGTTGATCATCGATGGCCGCACCCACTATCCCCAGGACATCGAGGCCACCACTGCGGAGGCCTCACCGATAGTGCGGCGGGGATACGTGGCAGCGTTCTCTGTGCCGGCCAACGAAATGCCGGGACCGGATACCGATGACACCAGCGAACGTCTGGTAATCATTTCCGAGCGTGCGGCGGGCACCGCCCGCGCCGATCCGCAGCCGGCGATCGAGGCGATCCGGGCGGCAGTATCGCTCCGCCATGGGCTGCAGGTTTCCGACGTGCGCTTTCTACCAGCTGGTGCAATCCCACGCACCACCAGCGGCAAGCTGGTTCGTCGAGCCAGTCGCGCCCAATACGTTGGCGGCGTGTTGGGAGCGCGTTAGAGCGGCGTGGGTACGGTGTAGGCGAAGCGATTGGTGGGACGAATGGGCGGCGCGCCTGCCACGTTCGAGCCGGTAGTGCTTGGCACCGCATCCTGGCCGCCCGCAACAAGGCGTGCCGGTCCACCGGAAAACACCCTCCGCCGCGACCAACACCGTTCGGGAAGACAGCCCCATTTCCCGAGCCCCAGGTTCCGGCTACGAGACGAGCTCGACAATGGTGGCGTTGGCTGTGCCTCCGCCCTCGCACATGGTCTGCAGGCCGTAGCGAATTCCGTTGTCGCGCATGTGATGAATCATGCGCGTCATCAGCACAGCGCCGGACGCGCCGAGCGGGTGGCCGAGCGCGATCGCGCCGCCGAGGGGGTTCAGCCTGTCAAGGTCGGCACCGGTCTCGGCCAGCCAGGCCAACGGTACCGGGGCGAACGCCTCGTTCACCTCGAAGACGCCGACATCCGCAAGCGGCACGCCGGCCTTGCGCAGCACCTTCTCGGTGGCCGGAATGGGGCCGGTCAACATCAGCACGGGATCGGCGCCGGTAACGGCACCCGCGCGGTACCGCACCATCGGCGTCAGGTCGAGCTCGTAGGCCTTATCGGCGGTGGTCACCAGCAGGGCAGCCGCCCCGTCGGAAATCTGGGATGAGTTGCCCGCGTGGATCACACCGTCGTCGGCGAACGCGGGCTTGAGGGCGGCGAGCTTCTCCACGCTGGTTCCGCGCCGCACGCCCTCGTCGGCAGCCACCACCACCGCGGTATCCGGAAACACCGGGACGATCTGGACATCGAAGGCGCCGTTGTCCTGGGCGGTGGCGGCCCGCTCGTGGGACAGCGCCGAGTATTCGTCGAGCCGAGTGCGCGAGAATCCCCACTTCTGCGCGATCATCTCCGCAGACAGGCCCTGGTTGAAGGAGAAGTTTCCGTAGCGCTCAAGGACTTTCGGGCCGTACGGCATGCCGGTGGCCCGCGCGGCGCCGAGCGGCACCCGGCTCATCACCTCGACACCGCCCGCGACGACGACATCCTGCTGGCCCGACATCACGGCCTGCACCGCGAAGTCCAGCGCCTGTTGGCTCGAGCCGCACGCCCTGTTGATCGTCGTCCCCGGGATCGTCTCCGGCCACCCCGCGGCAAGCACCGAGTAGCGTCCGATGTTGCTCGACTGGTCGCCGACCTGCGACACACATCCCCAGACCACGTCGTCGACGAGCGCCGGGTCAATGCCGGTGCGGTCGACGAGTTCGCAAAGGACAACGGCCGAAAGATCGGCGGCGTGCATTGTGGAGAGCCCACCGTTGCGCTTGCCGACCGGGGTGCGGACCGCCTCGACGATCACCGTTTCACGCATCTCTGTTCTCCGTTCTGTTCGCCGCCCAGCGACCCGTGAACGTCGGCGTCCGCTTCTCGGCGAACGCCGCGTATGCCTCCATTGAGTCTGCGGTGGCGAAGTTGCCGGGCTGCGCGCGGGCTTCGTTGGCCAGCGCCGCGCGCAACGTCGCGTTCGCGCCGTCGTTGAGCAGCCCCTTGCTCTGTGCCAGCGCGAAGGGCGGGCCGGCCGCGAGCCGCGCGGCCAGTTCATCGACGAACACATCGATCTCGTCGCTGGGCTTGACCCAGGTGACCAGGCCCAGGGAGTGAGCCTCCGCCGCGTCGATCATCTCGGCGAGCAGCACCAGCCGCTTGGCCTGCTGAAGCCCGACGAGTCTCGGCAGCAGCCATGAGCCGCCGAGATCGACCGACAGCCCGCGCTTCGAAAAGATCTGGCAGAACCGCGATTCCGGGGTCGCTGCGACGAAGTCGCAGCCCAGGGCCAGGTTCCAGCCCGCTCCCACGGCCACGCCGGCCACTTTGGCAATGGTGGGCACCGTCAGTTCGTGTAATGCCAGCGCGACATCGGTGAGCCTGCGCAACTTGTGCTCCGGGTGGACATCCTCGGGTGTGGAAATGTCCGCGCCCGAGCAGAAGGCCCCTCCCGCGCCGGTGACGACCAGGGCACGAAGATCACGGTCACGCGCGGCCGCGCGCAACGCGTCGGCCAGCTCAATCCACAACTGCGCATTGATCGCGTTCTTGCGATCGGGCCTGTTGAGGGTCAGTGTCCGAACGCCGTCGCGATCGCTCGACACCAGCACTGGTTCGCCGGACCTGGGCATCAGCGGTACGCCGGTCCGATCGCGCCCTGCTCACGCAGCCTTGCGATCTCGTCGTCGTCGATCCCAAGCTCGGCCAGCACCGAATCGGTGTGCTGCCCCAACCCCGGCACTGCCCCCATCGGCGGCTCGTATCCGGCGATCACCGGGGGCGGCAGCAGCGCCGGGACCGGCCCGTTGGGTGTGTCGATGTGGCGCCAGCGGTCGCGGGCCGCGAGTTGCGGGTGTTCGAGCACCTCGCTCGGAACGTTGTAGCGGGCGTTGCCGATGCCCGCAGCATCGGCCGTCTTCTGAATGTGCGCCAAATCGTGCTGCGCGCACCACGTCCCGACCACCTCGTCGAGCACGGCACGATGGGTGACCCGACCCGTGTTCGTCCGGTAGCGTTCGTCGACTGCCAAGTCGCTACGCTGCAGGATGTCTCGCGCAAACCGCTGCCATTCGGCGTCATTGGTGGTGCCGAGGACCACCATCTGGTCGTCCGCGGTGCGGTAGGTGCCGTAGGGGGCGACCGCGGGCGAGCTCATACCGAGCGGCTGCTGGTCGATTCCCGAATGCCGGGTGTAGTTCAGGTGATAGCCCATCAGCTCGGTCGCCGTGTCGAACAGGCTCACCCGGACCGCGGTGCCGTCGCGGGTCTTTTCGCGATTGCGGCCCAAGATTTCGCCGGCTGGGCGGCTCCGGCCGCACAGCATCGCCAGGATAGAAAGCGCCGCGTAGAGCCCGCTGCAGACGTCGGCGACGGGCGGGCCCGGCTTCGCCGGCTCCCCCGGCCTGCCGGTAACCGCGCACACTCCCGACTCCGCCTGGATGAGCAGGTCGTACGCGCGCTTGTGGGATAACGGCCCGCCGGGTCCATAGCCGTCGATTTCGACCGCGATCACGCCCGGGTGCCGCACCTCCATGTCGTCGGAAGCAATGCCCAGCCGTGCCGTGGATCCGGGCGCGAGATTCGACACCAACACGTCGGCACGGTCGAGCAGCCGGTGCAACAGCTCGATGCCGTCCGGGGACTTCACGTCGAGGGTCACCGACTCCTTGCCGCGGTTGACCCAAACGAAGTGCGCCGCAAGGCCGTTGACGACGTCGTCGTAATGCCGCGCGAAGTCGCCGCCCTGCGGGTTCTCGATCTTGATCACCCGGGCACCGAAGTCGACGAGCGTACGCGTGCACATCGGCGCGGACACCGCCTGTTCGAGCGCCACGACGGTGATGCCGGCCAGCGGCGCGCCCGGCTGACCAGATTCGGTCATCACATCACCATGCCGCCGTCGACAGGTAGCACCTGTCCGGTGATGTAGGACGCCGCGTCTGAGGCCAGGAACACGAACGCTCCCGCGATCTCGCGCGGTTCAGCCCAGCGGCGCAGCGGGATTCGCGCGATCATGTTCGCGGCGAACTTCTCGTTCGTCCTGATGGTCTCGGTCATCGGGGTCGCGGCCAGCGGTGCGAGAGCATTGACCAGAATGTTCTTGCGTGCCAATTCACGAGCCAACGACTTGGTGAACCCGATGATCCCGGCCTTGGCCGCCGAATAGTTCACCTGGCCGAGGGTGCCGGTGAGGCCGGCGGACGATGTGACGTTGATGATGCGGCCCTTGCCGTCGGTCGGCATGAACGGCAGCGCGGCCTGCGAACAGTGGAACGCCCCCATCACATGGACGTCGATCAGCCGCCTGAAGTTCTCTTCGGTCAGGTCGGCGAACATCGCCGGTGCGGTCACGCCCGCGTTGTTGATCAGGATGTGCAGCGCGCCGTCGGACAGGCCGGCCGCCTGTGCCACCGCGGCGTCCGCTGACGCACGATCGGCCACGTCGAGCGCGGCGCTCTCGGCGTCACCACCGTCAGTGCGGATCCGTTCCGCCACAGCCGATGCGGCGTCCTTGTCGAGGTCGGTGACCAGTACCGCGGCGCCCGCCGCAGCGAGCGCGTGCGCGACCGCCGAGCCGATGCCGCCTGCCGCGCCCGTGACCAATGCCGATCGGCCGCTGAGGTCGAACAGCGGGTTTGTCATCAGTAGCTCCTCGGCAATCCCAACACGTGCGACCCCAGAAAGTTCAAGATCATCTCCTGGCTGACCGGGGCGATCTTCATCAGGCGAGCCTCCCGGAAGTACCTCGAAACGTGGTACTCCTCCGAATATCCCATGCCGCCGTGTGTCTGCAGCGCACGGTCGGCGGCGGTGAAACCTGCGTCCGCGCACAGGTATTTCGCGGTGTTGGCCTCCCGCCCGCACGACTTTCCGCGGTCGTAGAGCCAGGTGGCCTTGCGCAGGATCAGCTCGGCCGCGTCAAGCCGCGCAAGCGAGTCGGCCAGCGGGAACTGAATGCCCTGGTTCATGCCGATCGGCCTGTCGAAGACCCGGCGTTCGTTGGCGTACTTCACCGCCTTGTCGAGCGCGACCCTGCCCAGCCCCAGCGCCTCGGCGGCGATCAGCATGCGCTCGGGGTTCAGGCCGTCGAGGATGTACTGAAATCCCTTGCCTTCCTGACCGACTCGGTCCTCGACCGGAATCTGAAGATCGTCAATGAACAGTTCGTTGGACGACACGGCGTTGCGGCCCATCTTGCGGATCGGCCGGATGTCGACCGTGTCGCGGTCGAGGTCGGCGAGGAACAGCGTCATCCCGTCGGTCTTCTTGGTGACCTCGTCGTAGGGCTGAGTCCGGGTGAGAAGCAGGATCTTCTGAGACTCACCCGCCTTGGAGATCCACACTTTTCGGCCGTTGACCACATAATGGTCGCCCTCGCGGCGGGCGGACGTCGTGATCCGTGACGTGTCCAGGCCGGCACCCGGCTCGGTCACCCCGAAGCACACATGCAATTCCCCGGTCGCGACGCGGGGCAAAGTGCGTGCCTTGAGTTCGTCCGAGCCGTGTACCACCACCGGATGCATCCCGAAGATCGACAGGTGGATCGAGCTGGCGGCGTTCATTCCGCCGCCGGACCGGGCGACCTCCTCGGCGAGCAGGGTGGCTTCGGTGATGCCGAAGCCGTGGCCGCCGTACTCCTCGGGGATGGTCATCCCGAGCCAACCCCCGTCGGCGATGGCCTGATAGAACTCGGCGGGGAACTCGTGCGCTTGATCTTTTTCCATCCAGTAGTGGTCGTCGAACTTCGACGCGAGTTCAGCGACCGACTTTCGGATCAGTTCCTGATCATCGGTCAGTTCGAAGCTCATTCCACTGCCGGGCACGACAATTCTCCTTTGGTCCGCTGCTAGTTCCCGGACGTGCACGTGCGCCGGTGCACGGACATCTCATCCGCACCGGCGCACTGCATCCGATGCCGGATCAGTCCTGAGCGCCGGTCAACTCCTTGGCGCTTGCGGCGAAGTCGGCGAAGCTGGTGCCCGCCTTCTTGTGCTGGCTGAGTGCCCGAATGGACACGTCGTGGCCCTCGGCGGCCCTCCGCAGCGCACCGACTGTCGCCTGTTCCCTGGTGATGTGGCTGAACGGGTCGAACGAGTACCAGCGCATCGCGTTCTCGTACGTCATCTTGTTGATCTCGTCGTCGGGCACGTTGTGCTCAGTGAGAACGTCGTGAAGCTGCTCGGGCGCGCCCGGCCACATCGAATCGCTGTGCGGATAGTCGGCCTCCCACGCGATGTTGTCGATGCCGACCTCGTTGCGAAGCTTGACCCCCACGTGATCGCTGATGAAGCACGTGAGGAAGTGCTCGCGGAACACCTCGCTGGGCAACTTGCCGCCGAAGTCCTGATGTGTCCACGTCGAGTGCATCTCGAATGTGCGATCCGCGCGCTCCAGGAAGTACGGGATCCAACCGGTGCCGCCCTCCGACAGCCCGATCTTGAGTTCCGGGTATTCCTTGATCGGCTTGGACCACAACAGATCAGCGGCGGCCTGCACGATGTTCATCGGCTGCAGCGTGATCATCACGTCCATCGGAGCGTCGGGCGCCGTGATCGCCAGCCTGCCCGACGACCCGATGTGCACGTTCATCACGGTGTTGGTGTCGCACAACGCCTTCCACAGCGGGTTCCAGTACTCGTTGTGGAAGCTCGGGTAGCCCATCGCCGCCGGGTTCTCGGTGAAGGTCAGCGCGTGCACGCCCTTCTCGGCCACCCGGCGCACCTCCTCGGCACACTTCTCGGCATCCCAGATCACCGGTAGCGCCATCGGGATGAACCGGGCCGGATAGGCCCCACACCACTCGTCGATGTGCCAGTCGTTGTAAGCCTGCAGCAACGCCAGCGAGAAATCCGGATCATCGGTGACGAAGAGCCGGCCGGCGAAACCGGGGAACGACGGGAAGCAGATCGATCCGAGGATGCCGCCGGCGTTCATGTCCTTCACCCGCTCGTCGACGTTGTAGCAGCCGGGACGGATCTCATCCAGACCCTGCGGCTCGAGGCCGTACTCCTCTTTGGGACGACCGGCGACCGCGTTCAACGCGACGTTGGGTATGACGATGTCGCGGAACTGCCAGGTATCCGAGCCGTCGGGGTTGTGCACCAGTCGGGGTGCCTCGTCGATGTACTTCTTGGCCAGGTGGTTCTTGAACATGTCGGGCGGCTCGACGATGTGGTCGTCGACGCTGATCAGGATCATGTCTTCTTTGTTCATGTGCCGTTCCTTTCGATCGAAGCCTCGGCGTCGCAGGTCGACTGTGGTTCTCTACCCGTGGAAACTATCTTCTCGCAGCGAGAGAATCAACGTCCATAGTCTAGTCCCTCACGCTTGCCGGGGGTCTTCGCCCCCTGTTCTCGGTTGACGTTCGGACCACGTCCAAGGGCCTGACATTGACCATCGACCGGAAACGTGGAAACCTATTAGGCGAATTACGAGAATCTGATTCTCGGATGTGAGAGGATGCTGTCGTGCGACTGCCCCCGTTGCCCGCTGACCAGTGGGACGACGCCGTCCAGCAGGCGCTCGCCGTGATGCTCCCCGAGGAGCGCCGCAATCCAGAGTCGGCGAGCAACATTCTCTCGACATTCGTCCGCCATCCCGACCTGACGAAGGCGTTTCTGCGTTTCAACGTGCATCTGCTGTACCGCTCGACGCTGCCGCCCCGGCTCCGCGAACTGGCGATCCTGCGGGTGGCGCACCGAACCGATTCAAAATACGAGTGGGCGCAACACGTCAAGATCGGTCTGCGGGAGGGGCTCACCGAGGACGACATCGTCGGCGTGCAGCGCGGGGACGCCGCGGACGGGTTCGACCGGACGGTCGTGGCTGGCGTGGACGAACTCCTCGACAAGTTCGAGCTGTCAGACGCGACGTGGTCGGCGCTTTCAGAGCGCTTCGACGAGCGGCAGCGGATGGACTTTGTTTTCACGGTTGGCTGCTACATCACCGTGGCCATCGCTTTGAACACCTTTGGCGTCGAGCTCGAGCAGGAGAGGTAAACAACGTGGCACATTTCCCGAAACCGGGTGCCGGAAGCTGGACAGAGAACTGGCCGGAGCTGGGCACCGCGCCGGTCGATTACACCGACTCGATTGATCCCGAACGCTACAAGCTCGAGCAGGAGGCGATCTTTAAGAAGCTCTGGCTCAACGTCGGACGGGTCGAACGGCTCCCCCGCAAGGGCAGCTACTTCACCAGGGAGATGCCGTCGGTCGGCGTGGGCACTTCGGTCATCATCGTGAAGGACACCGACAACGAGGTCCGCGCGTTCTACAACATGTGCCGTCACCGCGGAAACAAGCTGGTGTGGAACGACTATCCCGGCGAAGAGGTTTCGGGGACGTGCCGCCAGTTCACCTGCAAGTACCACGCGTGGCGCTACAGCCTAAAAGGCGACCTGACGTTCGTACAGCAGGAGGACGAGTTTTTCGACCTGGACAAAGCGAAGTTCGGCTTGGTGCCCGTGCGCTGCGAGGTCTGGGAAGGGTTCATCTTCATCAATTTCGACAAGGGCGCCGAACCGCTGGTCGATTACCTGGGTGAGTTCGGGAAGGGCCTGGAGGGCTACCCCTTCCACGAGATGACCGAGACCTACACCTACCGAGCCGAGGTCAACGCGAACTGGAAACTGTTCATCGACGCGTTCACCGAGTTCTACCACGCGCCGGTGCTGCACCAGAAGCAGGCAACCAAAGAGGAGGCCGACAAGCTGCTCGGATACGGCTTCGAGGCACTGCACTACGACCTGAAGGGCGATCACGCGATGATCTCGTCCTGGGGCGGGATGTCGCCGCCCAAGGACCTCAACATGGTCAAGCCCATCGAGCGGGTGCTTCACAGCGGCCTTTTCGGTCCGTGGGATCGGCCGGATATCAACGGAATTCTTCCCGACGAGTTACCGCCCGCGATCAATCCGGCCAGGCAAAAGTCCTGGGGCACTGACTCGTTCGAGTTCTTCCCCAACTTCACGCTGCTGTTCTGGGCGCCGGGTTGGTATCTGACGTACCACTACTGGCCCACTGCGGTGGACAAGCACATCTTCGAGTGCACCCTGTACTTCGTGCCGCCGAAGAACACCCGCCAGCGCCTCGCCCAGGAGCTGGCGGCGGTGACGTTCAAGGAGTACGCGTTCCAGGACGCCAACACCTTGGAAGCAACCCAGACGATGATCAATACCAAGGTGGTCACGGACTTTCCGCTGTGCGATCAGGAGATCCTGCTCCGGCATCTGCACAAGACCGCGGGCGACCACGTGAACGAGTACAAGAAGAATGGGAAAGCCCATGTCAAAACTACCGTCTGAGTTTGCGAACCTGGAACGGTTCACCGACTGGTGCCTGCCCACTGAGCAGGAGCGCTACACCAAGCGGCTGGCCTCGACCATGGCCGAGATGCAGGAGTTCTACGACGCCGCGTTCGGCCGCCTCGAGGACGCGATGGTCTACCTCGACGCCCGATTCCCGCTGCACGAGATGCCCGACGACGCAAAGGCGTTGATGCATCTGATGCAATCATTGGTCAACGTGTCCTTCCCCATCGAGGTGTGGAAGCAACCCCGCGTACTCGACAGCGGCGCCACGTATATCGAACTCGTCAAGGAGCCGGTGGTCTAGAGGTGCTGACCCTCACCGCCGCGGGGCTCGTCGACGTCGACGCCGGAAAGATCGTCCGGCCGGGCGTTCTACGGATCGAGGACGACCGGATCGTCGGGGTCGGCGGTGACGCGGGAGCCGGTCTTGTCGGCTCCGCCGACGAAGGCGAGGTGATCGATCTCGGTGAGTCGATCCTGCTGCCGGGCTTGATGGACATGGAGGTCAACCTCCTGATGGGCGGTCGAGGCGAGACGCCGGCGCTCTCGCAGGTCCAGGACGATCCACCCACGCGCGTGCTGCGCGCCGTCGGCAATGCGCGGCGCACGCTGCGCGCCGGGTTCACCACCGTGCGCAACCTGGGTCTGTTCGTCAAGACCGGCGGCTACCTCTTGGACGTCGCGCTGGGCAAGGCAATCGACGCGGGCTGGATCGACGGTCCGCGCATCGTGCCCGCCGGGCACGCCATCACTCCAACAGGCGGGCACCTGGATCCGACCATGTTCGCGGCGTTCGCACCCCACGTTCTCGAGCTGTCCGTCGAGGAAGGCATCGCCAACGGCGTCGACGAGATCCGCAAGGCCGTGCGGTACCAGATCAAGCACGGCGCGCAGCTGATCAAGGTCTGCTGTTCGGGCGGCGTCATGTCACTGACCGGAGCGCCTGGTGCACAACACTATTCGGATGAGGAGCTGCGGGCAATCGTCGACGAGGCACATCGCCGCGGCCTGCGCGTCGCCGCGCACACCCACGGCGCCGAGGCCGTCAAGCACGCTGTCACCGCCGGTATCGACTGCATCGAGCACGGGTTCCTGATCGACGACGAAGCGATCGCCATGCTCGTCGAGCACGGCACCTTCCTGGTGACCACCAGACGGCTGGCCGAAGCGATGGATGTGTCCAAGGCGCCGCCGGAACTGCAAGCCAAGGCCGCAGAGATGTTCCCGAAGGCGCGCACATCGATGAAAGCCGCTTACGAAGCCGGAGTGAAGATCGCGGTCGGCACGGACGCTCCCGCGATCCCTCACGGCAAGAATGCCGACGAGCTTGTCACGCTGGTCGACTGGGGCATGCCGCCTATTGCCGTTCTGCGCGCGGCGACCACCATCGCCGCAGACCTGATCAACGTCACAGATCGCGGCCGGCTGGCCGAGGGACAGCTCGCCGATGTCATCGCGGTGCCCGGAGATCCGTTGACCGACATCACCGTTACGCAGAACGTGAACTTCGTCATGAAGGGCGGCAAGGTCTATGCCAAGAAGTAGCGGCGCCGATGACATTGTGGAGATCCAGCAGCTGCTTGCCAAATACGCGGTGACGATCACCCAGCAGGACATCGACGGTTTACTCGAAGTGTTCACCCCCGACGGCACGTACAGCGCGTTCGGCGAAACCTATGCGCTGGAGAGGTTTCCAGTCTTGGTCGACGCCGCGCCCAAGGGATTGTTCCTCACCGGGACGGCGCTGGTCGACATTGACGGCGACACGGCAAGCGGCACCCAGCCGCTGTGCTTCATCGACCAGACCAGCCACGACATGCGGATCGGCTACTACCGCGACACCTACGTCCGCACCGCCGACGGATGGCGCCTGAAGACGCGCGCGATGACGTTCATCCGCCGCAGCGGTGCACACGACTCAGGCCGCCCCCATGCGGTTGGCCGCCCGCCTGCATGAACATCGCCGACTTCCGCGCTGGTTTGCGGGCTTGGCTCGACGAGAACGACCTGACGCCCGGCCCGGATCACTCGCTCGAAGGCCACATCAAGCAACTCGCCCGAGTCCACCTGGCGCTGTATGACGCCGATTGGATGCGCTACGGCTGGCCTGTCGAAGTCGGCGGACTGGGCGGCCCGGCGATGCTTCGCGCGATCGTCGGTGAAGAGGTCGTCGGCCGCGGTCTCGCCGAACCCGGCCCGTACTCGATGGTCGAGGTGCTCGCGCCCACCATGATCGATTACGCGCCAGCAGAACTCGCCGCCGAAATGGTGCCGCGGCTTCTCAGTGGTCGCGAACAATGGTGTCAGGGCTTCTCAGAACCCGGGTCCGGCAGCGATCTCGCGTCGCTGTCAACGCGCGCCACTCCGCGAGGCGACGATTGGATCGTCAACGGACAGAAGGTCTGGACGAGCTTCGCGCAGTACTCGGACCGATGCATCCTGCTCACCCGTACTGGCGTCGTGGACACCCCGAACCATCAAGCCATCACCGCATTTTTCGTCGACATGGACACGCCCGGTATCACGGCCAGGCCGCTACGAACGATGCACGGCGTCGACGAGTTCTGCGAGGTGTACTTCGACGATGTAGTGATCCCCGGTGACCGGATGCTGGGCAAGCCCGGCGACGGCTGGCAGCTCGCCATGGACCTGCTGCCCTACGAGCGCTCCACCTGCTTTTGGCAGCGAATCGCTTATCTGTATGCGAGATTCGACCGACTCATCGCCGAGGCGGTCGATAAGGATGACCCGATCGCCGACCTCGATGTGGGCTCGGCATACCTGGCGCTGCACACGCTGCGCTGCCGTTCGCGCTCAACGCAGCACCGGCTCGCCGGCGGCGCGCGTCTCGGTCCGGAGACCTCGATCGACAAGGTACTGCTGGCCACCGCCGAGCAACGGCTCTACGACACCGCGCACGATCTGCTGCCCGGCGCCATCGAACTCGACGACACACCATGGCGCACCGAATTCCTCTACTCGCGCGCGGCGACCATCTATGGCGGCACCGCCGAAATTCAGCGCAACATCATCGCTCGCAGGCTGCTCGATCTCGGGAAGGAGTGATCGTGGACGCCGTCGCTTTCGATGATCTGGAGCTGCTTGCCGAGACTCTGCGCAAGACGATGGCCGCGTCGTCGGGCCATGAACTCGACAAGGCGCTGGCCGATCTCGGATGGCTCGAGATGCTCAGCGAGATACCTGAAGTTGCAATCCCGCTGGTGTTCAAGCTGTTTGGCGAGACAGGCACACACGCGCCGGTGCTGAACGACGTGGTGCTCAACGAGGCGGGCCGGCCCGTTGGCGAAACCGTGCCGCTGCCGTTCGCCGGTGGGTCATGGGTGCTCTGGGAGCGCACCGACCAACCGAGCTCCGCGCTCGACGAGGACCTGCCGCTGCATCGGGTCACCGAACACAGCCCCGCGCCACTGGCCGCAGGCAGACGAGCGCTGGGCTGGTGGCTCGTCGGCACCAGCCGGGCCATGCTGTCGCTGGCCCGCCGCCACGCGCTGGATCGTGTCCAGTTCGGCCGTCCGGTCGCATCGTTTCAAGCCATCCGTCATCGGCTGGCCGAGACGCTCGTCGCCATCGAGGGTGCCGAAGCGACGCTGAATGGAGCCGGCGACGACCTGAGCTCGCTACTGGCCAAGGCCGCCGCGGGCCACGCCGCACTCACCACGGCACGTCACTGCCAGCAGGTCCTCGGTGGCATCGGCTTCACGGCCGAACACGAATTGCACCGCCATGTGCGGCGCGCGCTGGTCCTCGACGGCCTGCTCGGGAGCTCGCGGGAACTCACCCGGGAAGCCGGTGCCGAGCTGCGGCGCCGCAGATCAGTGCCGCGGCTCGTGGATCTCTGAGTCGCCGTCTCCCGCTGCCCTGCACCAGACCAGCACGGTGCGGCGAATCGGCAACCGACGGTGCAGCAGATCGCGCCGCCGCGGCCAGCTATACGTCCAGCGGGACGTCCTGCGCGTCGGAAACATCACCGGTCCTCACGAAGGGCTTCCTCAGCAGCCTTCAAGAGAATACTATTCTCATCATGAGAAAGTTACAATCTCGGACACGACGGCGTCCGGGGCTTTCCAGACCCTGTTTGCACGACGTTCTCCTGTACAGTTCAATGATGTTCTCATTTCGCTGCACGCATTCGGGCAGCCGATGACCAGCCCAAGCGAAGAGCCGGCCTGGAAGCAGCGGGCGGTCGAACGGTCGATCAAGACAGCAAAGCTGAGGGCGGCGCAGCGCGTTCAGCGGTTCCTGGACGCCGCGCAGGCCATCATCATCGAAAAGGGCACTACCGACTTCACCGTCCAAGAGGTCGTGGACCGGTCCCGCCAGTCGCTGCGGAGCTTTTACCTGCAGTTCGACGGCAAGCATGAGCTCCTGCTCGCTCTTTTCGAAGACGCCCTGAGCCGGTCCGCCGAACAGATCCGTGCGGCCACCCAAGGTCATTCGGATCCGCTCGAGCGATTGCAGGTCGCGGTCAAGCTGCTGTTCGAGACCTCGCGGTCCGATCCCGACGCGCAGCGGCCGCTGTTCACCGATTTCGCTCCCCGGTTGCTGGTGTCTCACCCGTCAGAGGTCAAGATTGCCCATGCGCCGCTGCATGCGCTGTTGACGGAGCTGATGGAAGAAGTAAGCGCGGCGGGGCAATTGCGCAAAGGCGTCAATCCGCGGCGGATGGCCGCGATGACCATGCAAACAGTCATGTTCGTCGCGCAGCAGTCTGGCGCAGACACCGACGAGGGCGCCTCCCATCCCATCACCGCCGACGAAGTCTGGGATTTCTGCGCCCACGGATTCGTCGGCTAATAGGCGAGAATCACGTTCTCGGCAGGTAAGAACATTTCGGCCTGACGTGTCGCGGACGCCCGATCTCAGGCTGCTTTCGGTGGGCAGCGCCTTCACTATGACGGTGTGGAGTTATGCCGACCGGCTGGACATCGCGGTGCTGTCCGACGTTCACCGACACACCGGAATCGCCGAGCAGCGGGCTTCCCGGGTGATCCGAAACGGGTCGACACCGCGATGGCTCCGGCGAACGCAGGCGGTTAGTCAGAAGAAGGAGACGAATGTCCGACACGGTGCTTGTCACGGGTGGCTTCGGCCTGGTCGGGTCCGAGACCGTCAAGCGGTTCGCAGCCGCCGGTCGTCCAGTGGTGGCCACGGACCTCGACATCCCGGCCAATCACAAGAAGGCGCGGGCGCTGCCCGCCGGTGCGGAAGTCCGATGGGCGGACCTGACGAATGCGGCCGAGGTGGATCGCCTGCTTTCCGAGGTGGCACCTGCCGCGATCGTTCACCTGGCCGCCCAGCTTGCTCCGCTGATGTATCGCAACGCCGCACTGGGCCGCAAAGTCAATGTCGACGCCACCGCGACGTTGGTACGGGCCGCCGAGGCGCTGGCCGACCCACCGCGGTTCGTACTGGCATCAAGTGCTGCCGTCTACGGCTCTCGCAATCCTTATCGACACAGCGATCCGCTGCGCGCCGACACCCCGCCGCACCCGACCGAGGTGTACGGCGCCCAGAAACTGGAGGCCGAAAACCTCGTGCGGGCGTCGAACCTCGAGTGGGTGGTGTTGCGTCTGGGTGGCGTGCTGTCGGTCGAGGCATCAGCGATGCCAGTCAACACCGATGCGCCGTACATCGAAAGCGCACTGCCCACCGACGGGAGATTTCATGGCGTCGACGTGCGTGACGTCGCAACAGCGTTCGCGGCAGCCACAACTGCGGACGTCGTCGGTGAGATCCTATTGATCGCGGGCGACGACTCGCACAAGTTGCGGCAAGCCGAAGTAGGCAGGACCCTCGCCGCTGCGTATGGCATGGACGGCGTGCTGCCGGACGGCCGGCCCGGCAATCCCGACAGCGACGATGACTGGTTCATCATCGATTGGATGGATGCCAGCCGAGCACAGGAAGCGTTGTCGTTCCAGCACCATTCGTGGCACGACATGGTTTCCGAGATGAGGGCGCGGGCCGGATGGAAGCGCCACCTCCTGCGGCTGCTCGTTCCCGTGGCGAAGGTGTATACCAAACATCAGTCCGCGTACCGTAATTCGCCGGGAAAGTACGCCGATCCATGGGGTGCGATGCGCGCCAGGTTAGGCGAACCCGGGCTTGAGACCCCGAAGCCTTGACTACATTGCGGGCGCTCGGCCGATAACGCCTTCGGCTTCCAGTTCGTCGATTTCGGCGTCCCTCAAGCCCAACTCCGTCAGTAACTCGCGGTTGTGCTCGCCAAGCAGGGGCGCATGGCGCCGATGGAATCGCTGCGGCCCGCCGGACAATCTCATCGGCAATGTGCTGTGTGGCGCAACGCCGTTCACCGGATGCGCGACATCTTCGAAGAATCCGCGGAAAGCCAATTGTGGCAGCTCCGTCTGCCTGTGCGGCTGCATGACCTTGGCGACCGGCACACCGGCGTCCCACAGGCAGCTGACGATCTCGTCGCCGCTTTGTCTCCGACACCAGGCCGACACATGCTTGTCGATTAGTTCGTGGTGTTCTCGTCGCCCTTGCGCCGTGGCGAAGTCGGGGCTCATCGCCCAGGCCGGGTTTCCAATGGCGCTGCGCAGACGCTGCCACTGCGCGTCGTCGGCGACGGCGACCGCGACCCAGCAGTCGGCTCGGCCGAACTCGTCGATATCAGCTGTTTGGTAAAGGTTTTGGGGCGCAGCCATCGGTCCGCGGTTTCCGGCTCGCTGCAGTAGCGCACCGTACGCCGTGTATTCAATGGCTTGTTCGGCCGCAACATTGAGTGCTGCGTCGACCATCGCCGCCTCCACGAAGGAGCCCTCACCGGTCCGGCGTCGATGCTCCAACGCCAGCAGCAGCCCGTTCAGAGCGTGCACGCCGGCATTCGGGTCACCAATCGAATACGGCTCGTAGGGATTTCGGTCGGGATAACCGGTCAGCCAGCTCAACCCAGCAGCTGCCTCGATCGCATACGCGAAGGCCGGTTTGTCGCGCCAGGGCCCGTCGAGGCCGAAACCGGGCATCCGCAGCAGGATCGCATCCGGCCGAAGTGCTTGGACCGCAGCGAAGTCCAGGCCGATCTGGTCGAGCACCCTGGGCGTGAAGTTCTCGGCGATCACATCGCATGTCGCAATCAATCGTCGCATAAGGTCCTGACCGCGCGGATTCTGCAGATCGAGTGTCAAGCCCTTCTTGTTGGTGTTCAGGCTTGAGAAGATCGGCGACTTCTCCCACCACTGCTCTTCGGTAACCGGCACACCGGCGATGAGCCGGGTCCCGTCGGGCCGCCTGGTGGATTCCAGGTGGATCACGTCGGCACCGAGCAGCGCCAGCGGGTGGGTGCAGGACGGGCCCGCCCAGAAGGTCGTCATATCGAGAACGCGGATACCGCTCAGCGGCAGCATTGCCGAGATTGCGGGCTGGGCTGCCGACCGGGAGATTTCACGACCGTGGCCGCAATCTCGGCGGTACTGCTCAGTGTGCTCGCCGAGCCGGGGCGCCGGTGACGGCGCCCGGAGCAGCGCCGGCTGCATGCGGTAAGGGTGGGTGGGCTGCAGGTAACCATGGCGCGGGTTGGACACAAACGACCGGCGCGCCACGAAGTGGTCCAGCCCGGTGACATTGGCGCCGTTGGCGACCGGCGCGTTGGGAATTCGGAAAGCCGTTGCGAGGTCGCGGATGTCGTCGACAGTCTGGTTCTTGACCCATTCGTAGATCTCATCGGCCTTGTCGTTGGCCTGTTCTGTGATCGACAACGGTGACTCCTCGTCGATCCAGTCGTCGTGGCCGGTCATTGCGCAAAGATCGAACCACTGCTGCGCGGTGCCGCACCCGAGGTCCACCAAGCCATCCTTGGCGCTTGCTACCCCTGGAACGGTGGGCCGCCGGGCGTCCCGCCACGGCCGACCGAGCATCTCGAAGTACGCCACCGGGTAATAGGTGAGACCCATGATCTGCGTCTCGAGCATCGACAGGTCGATCAGATCCCCGCGGCCGGTGTCGAGGGTCCGCATTCGCGACGCAAGCGTGGCGGCGCTTGCGTACGCTCCCGCGAAGTACTCCCCTACCTGCCCACCGACGAACACCGGAGCGCGGTCGGGTGAGCCTCGTCCCAGGCCGACGATCCCACCGGACCATGCCTGCAGTGTGAACTCTGTGGCCGGCTTGTCCCGCCACGGACCTTCCAACCCGAACGGCGTGATCGCCGTGACCGTCAGATGCGGATGGACGCGGTGGATCTCGTCCGGCCTAAAGGCGCGGTGCTCAGCGATCTTCGAGCCGCGGGACCAGACCACCGCGTCCGCGCCTGCCAGTAGTGCGCTAACGAATTCGGCGCCGTCATCCACGTCAGGTTCGGCCACGACGCTGTGTTTGGAACCCGCGAGAAAACCGAACAGCGCGCCGTCACCGTCGGGTGGGATCTCTGCGCCCGATGCCGACCACCTGCGCAGCGGATCACCGCCCGGCGGTTCGACTTTGACCACCGTGGCGCCGCCGTCTGCGAGCAGCTTCGTACAGTAGGCGCCGGCGATTCCCGTGGACAGGTCGACGACCAGATAGCCGTGCAGTGGGCCAGTTTCTGGCTCCACCGGTTAGTCCTTCTTCTTGCGGTTCGACTTGCTCAATCGGAAGTCCGGCGGGAAATTGCTGTCGTTGTCGTTGACGGCACCGGCCAACCCGGTGTCGATCGCCTGATGCATGTCCATGTCATCTTCGTCGTGCTGGATGTGCCCACCCATCGATTCGAAGAAGGCGGACAGCAGGCTGCCCATGTATTCGCCCTGATATTGCTTGACCACCTCGAAGAAGACCTTCTGCTGGAAAATGGTATCGGTCGGTCGATTGCGCGCGCATGCCCGCGCGTATTTGTCCACCTCTGCCTCGAGCTGATCCCGCGGCACCACCTTGTTCAGGAAATTGCATTGGTACATCTCGGCTGCCGTGAAAGGTCTTCCCGTGAACACCATTTCCTGGAACTTGCGCAGACCCATCGTCTGCGCCCACGTCCACATCCGCGGGCCCCAGCCGTAGTACCGGAAAGACGGATGGCCGAAAAGCGCATCGTCGGAAGAGATCACCAGGTCGGCGTCGGCGGCCTGGTAGAAATGCCAGCCGTAGCAGTAGCCCTTGGCCTCGACGATGCTGATCTTCTTCAGTTCCTGCAGGGGCCGGTTACCGGCCTGTACATTTGCGTACCATGCGCTGATCGTCGCGCCGTGCCGAAACGATCCCTTCGGCGGATAGGTCACGTCGCCAACGCCCTCGTCCTCAAGCCGTAGTTCAGCGAGTCGCAGGTCTGGATTGTCGTTGCCTTCCATGAACTCAGGAAGGTCGGCTCCGCTGCCGAGATTGTCGCCGACACCGCGAATGACGACGACCCTAACGTCGTCGTCTACGGTCGCGGCTCGCAGCAGGTCCGCGTACCGCAGCCGCGCCGCCGAGGTCGGCGCGTTCAGAAATTCAGGGCGGTTGAAGGTGACCGTCGCGATCTTGGTCTTCGGGTCCTTGTGGTAGCCGATGAGCTCTTCTGGTGATGGTCTGTCTGACATCCGTTCTCCTTCAGGAAGTTCCGACGCCAGCGCTCATCGCCGACGGACTCGAGGTCAACAGTTCCGGTCCGTCCGCGGTGATGAGCACTGCGTCCCGGCCGAACACTGCCCCGACGCCCTGCTCCCAGACGTAGCCAGTGACCGCAAGCACCATCCCCGGGTCCAGACGTGCTTCGGCCGCCGTCTTCGGCAGCAGTGGAGAGACGACAGGTGGGTCGAAGCCCAGTCCGAGTCCGTGCGCAACCGGCATCGGCGGGAGCGGCTCGCCGGCAGCCTCGTAGGCGGCGAACAGGCTGCTGGCCACGGCACCGGGCCGGCAGGCCGCAATGAGCCGGTCCCACAGGTCGGTCGATCGCCGGTAGAGCTGACGGGTGGCTTCGGTGTCGGAATCGCCCGCGGGCCACGTCCGGCCCACCTCGCCGAGGTATCCATCGGCCAGCACACCGGCCGCGAATGCGACCAGGTCGCCCGCTTGCACGCTTCCGTCGCCACTCACCCGCCGCCATGGGTGTTCCCGCGAGGTCACCCATGCCGCATCCTGAGTCGCGGGCGTGCACACCCCGCCCGCCGCTTCCGCCTCCAGCAGCACACCGGCCAGCGATTGTTCGGTTATACCCGGCCTCAACTCGGCCACGGCAGCGGCCAGGCTGTTCTCGGCCACCCGCAGAGCCGAGCGGATCGCGGTCACCTCGTCGGGTGCCTTGATTCGCCGCGCTGCCCTCATCGCCAACTCCCCGTCGACCAAGTCGGCATCGGGAAACGCCACCGGCAGCAGCTTCGCAAAGGTCGGTGACAGAGCGTCTGTTCCAACCCGCCGAGCGGTCTGCGCTCCATCGATGTTCTTCAGCACCGAGATGAGTGTCATCGGATTCCAGGCCAACCCGTACAGGTGGTCGTGCGGTATGTCGTCCGGAATTCCCTCGTCCCAGGTGGTGTTCAGATAGATCTCACGGGTGGCCCGCACCACGGTGCAGATCGGCCCGAACGGACGGGTGCCTGCCACCCAAAGTTGCGGTGCGCCTGTGAAATAACGGACGTTTGCCTGTCTACCCAGGACGAGCACGTCGAGGTCGTGGGCTTCCATCTCGGCGAAGGCCCGTTCGCGTCGCACGGTGCGCAGTGCCCGATCGTCGGGCAGTACCTCAGTCGCCATAGGGGGCATAGGTGTAGTCGGTGAGCGGCGACCAGCCGCCTTCGGTGATGACCACGATCTCCTCGCTTCGATAACCACCGGTGCCGTCCTGGAAGACCACCGGCTCCAACACCAGAACCATCCCGGGCGGGAAGTCGAAGTTGTCGTCGAACTCTGCCCCGAGGTCGGTGCCGATCATCGGGGTCTCGGCCGCGTTGGTGCCGATGCCATGGCCCAGATAGAAATGCGGAAGCCACGGCTTGCTGCCGCCGTTCGCAGCGATCGCCGCCCTCGCCAGATCACCGGATGTTGCACCGGCTTTCGTGACGCCGAGCACCGCGTCGAGAATGTGTCGCCACTGATGAAACTGATCCTGCTGGCGCGACGTCGGCCGGTCGCCCACCAGCCAGGTCCGACCGAAGTCCGAGCAGTACCCGAAATAGGTGATGCTGGCGTCGGTCCAGAGCACGTCGCCCTTCGCCAGGCCGCGTTCCGTGGTGAGCAGCGGCAGCGCGAGATCGCCGTGGGTGGTCCAGACGCCTTCGGCCCTCGAGTCCGGCATCACCTGCCAGATCGCCTCGAGCATGTTCGCGGTGGCGCCCAGTTCGAATGCGCGACGCACGAACGCCGCCGACAGATCGATCTGGCGCACGCCGGGTGCCAACGCCTTCTGGACGTCGACCATCGCTTCTTCGGTGATGCGGCACGCTCTGCGGATGCAGGCGATCTGATCTGGTGTCTTCACCAGCTTGGCGGCACCGACAACGGGCGCCGCATCCGAGGGCGGCCCCGCGGGGAACAACCTGTCCCCGGCACGGCGCATTGCGCCGGTCAACTCGTCCACCGCCACAGTCGCACCCGGCGGAATCAGGTCCGCAACCATCCGCGCGAACTGCTCGACACCCTCGTCGAATTCCAGATAGACCGGAGGATGCACATGGCCGGCAGGTACCTCCGACTCGAATGCGGCGCCCTCGCGGAACGGCATGAAAAGATGCGGGTGCTCGTCGGTCGCCAGCACGATTGCAGCCGGCCGCTCGACGTGTGACAGCCCGGCGTCCAGCAGCGGCCATGCGGCGCCGGTGGCGTACACCACATTGCCGTTGTTCAACAGGATCAGCGCGTCAACACCGTGGTCGGCCATTGCGGACCTCAGCCGGGCTCCGATCTCGCGATACATGCGGGACCGGTCCGGTAGGTCCGGGATGTCGAAGGCGGAAGCCCCCGCGGTCACAGAGGTCGTCATGAAAGGCCCAGGAACTCCTTGATGTTGCCGCTGCAGATGCGGGCGGCGTTCTCCGGACCGACTGCATCGACCACAGCGGTCAGCGACTTCTCCGAGTAGCCGAACGTGCTTTCGTTGTGCGGATAGTCAGACGACCACATCACCTTGTGCACGCCGATCTCGTCGATCAATTTGAGCCCGAGCGGATCCACCATGAACGACGCGCTCATGTGGTTGTCCCAGTAGTACCGGATGTCGTGCTCGAGCTGGTGGTTGAACATGTGCCGGTATGAGGCCACCAGGTGCTCTGCATCCTGCAGAGCCCATGGAACCCAGGCGATCCCACCCTCGAACCAGCCTATCCGCAATTTCGGGTGGCGGTCGAGGATGCCGGCGAAGATGTACTTGGAGAACACCTCCCGGAACCCGTCGATGTTGATCATCATGCCGACGACGACGCTGTTGAATTCGCACGGCGACTTTGGTGGGGTTTCCCCGATGTGATGCGTCAACGGCAGGCCGGACTCTTCGATCTCGTCCCAGACCGGACTCATCGCGGTGCTCGAGTAGTCGATGACGTTGCCGTCGTCGTCCTTGCCGGGGTTCAGCGGCATCAGGAATGTCTTAAGCCCCAGCGACTTCAGCTCCGACAGGGTCCGGCGGGTGCCCTGTGGATCCCACCAGTTGATCAGCCCCGCGCCGTAGAAGTGGCCGTCGGAGCGCTCCTGCAGCTCGGCCATCACCTCGTTGTAGATGCGGAACACCCGCTCGCGGATGTCCTTGTCGGGGAAGTGGAACAGCGCGAGCACAGCGTTCGGGAACGCCAGTTCCCTATCGACGCCGTCGTCGTGGAGCTCGCGGATTCGCGCCTTGATGTCCTTCGTCGCGGCACCGGCCATGTCGTCGTACTGCATCAGCACCCTGCTGAAATCACCGGGCAGGAAGTTCTGTCCCTTTCGCCCGACCATGTACGCGCCGTCCTCGTACCAGATCCGCGGCGCCTTGTCCTTGAGGTCATCGGGGAAGCGCTCGTAGAAGATGTCGTCGGCGATGGAGATGTGGTTGTCGGCGGAGAACACCTCCGTGCCGGCAGGCAGACCCACGTCGAGCCCGCGGGCATGCGCATGCCGATTCTTGGGTGCGCCAAAACCTTCCGGTGGATAGAGCGTGGTGGTGCTGGGCTGGCTGGACATCATTGATTCTCCATTCGGATTCTCAGAAGGCTAGCTGGATCACCAGGTGACGGGCAGTTCATAGACGCCATAGGCCAGCCGGTCATGTTTGAGCGGAACCTCTTCGATCGGGATGGCAAGGCGCAGTGTGGGAATGCGACGGAACAGCGTGGTGAACACGATCTGGAGTTCCGCGCGGGCAAGTTGCTGGCCCACGCACTGGTGCCTGCCGTAACCGAACGCCACGTTCTGGCCCGCCTTGGTCCGGTGAAGGAACAGGCGTTCCGGCTCCTGGAACGCCTTCGGATCCCAGTTCGCCGGCGCGAGGTCGATGATGATGCCTTCCCCGGCACGGATGACTTCGCCTGCGATGTCAATATCCTCGGTGGCCACCCGGCGCTGGCCGTTCTGGATGATGGACAGGTATCGGAGGAGTTCCTCCACTGCGTTCGCGATAACACCCGGATCGGTGGCGTCGCGAATCACCGCCAACTCGTCCGGATTCTCCAGCAGTGCGAGCACTCCCAGACCGATCATGTTGGCGGTCGTCTCGTGCCCCGCGATCAGCAGCCCGGTGCCCAGCTGAGCCGCCTCGCGGACGTCGAGTTCACCCGCCTTGACACGCTCGGCCAGGTCGGAAACCGCGTCCTCGGCGGGGTTTTCCATCTTGGACCTGACGAGGTTGGCGAGGTATTTGGCCAACCCCATGGCGCCCTTGACATTGTCCTCGGCCGACGCATACCGGGCCAGCCCGACATTGGCATGGTGCTGGAAGAACTCAGCGTCTTCGTAGGGCACACCGAGAAGTTCACTGATCACCAGCGACGGGACGGGCAGTGCGAGCGCCGTGACGATATCCGCCGGTTGAGGACCCGCCAGGATGGCGTCGATGTGTTCGTCGGTGATCTTCTGGATCGCCGGCCGCAGGTCCTCAACCCGCTTGTACGTGAACGGCTTTGACAGCATCCGGCGAAAGCGGGTGTGTTCTTCGCCGTCCGACGTGAATACCGACCGCGGGCGCTTGTGCACCGTGGCCAACATGCCTTCGTTCCAGTGCGGAAAGCCCGACCGGCGGTCGTCGACACTGACGCGTGAGTCGGAGAACAGTGCCCGCGCCTCCTCGTACCCGGTGATGAGCCACGGCGTGCTGCCGTCCCAAATCCGCACGCGGGCAACCGGTTTGGTGGCGCCGAGCCGCAAGACCTCGGGCGGCGGTGCGAACGGGCACCCGCCCTCTCTGGCCATCGGGTATTCCGGGATTGCAGAAGCCGCCTCGGCCTCGGTGCCGGTCAGCGTGTCAGACATGGGGTGATTCTCATTCCTCGAGGTGGATGGCCGCGGCCGGACAGTCGGCGGCGGCCCGACGAACGTCTTCAGCCAGCTCTGCCGCGGGATTCTCGGTGAGCAGGAGGGCGACCCCGTCCTCGTCGCGTTGGTCGAACACCTCGCTCGCGTGCGACACGCATTGTCCGGATGAGATGCACTTGTCTTGGTCGACTTTGACTTTCATCGCGGGTCCTTGCCATCCTGCGGCGTGACCGGTGCTAACCACAGCCCCACGATCGCGTCAATGAGGCCGGATGTCGCTTGCCGCCAATTGGATCGCGGCACCGGAGTGCCGTCGGCAAGTGCGCGTTCCCATTCCGCACACGTATGCATCATGAGGTTGCGGGCCATGATGTTTCGTTCCGTGTGTACATGGTTGGGCAGATCAGGCAGGCACCCGTTGATCCCTTTGATGACCTGAACCAGCGACGACGACGCCAGCGCGTCCTTGGTGACGATCTTGTGGTAACTCGGGTCGGCCATCGCCTGTGCGGCGAAGCGCGCATACCAGGTCGGGTTGCCGAGTTCTTCCAGGTGCTCGGTGAGCGGGCACACCAGGCAGGCGACCCAGTCGCGCAAATTCGTCGAGTCAGGGGTTTGCGCCACCATCTGTTCGCGGAGCTGCTCGATGGGTATCCGATGCTTGCTCTCGATCGCGCGGACCAGGTCGGCCTTGGTGCCGAAGTGGTAGCCGACGGCCGCGTTGTTGCCCTGGCCGGCGGCCTCGCTGACCTGCCTGTTGGACACCGCGTACACGCCGTGCTCGGCGAACAACCGCTCGGCTGCGGTCAGGATGGCCTCACGCGTAGTGCTGGCGCGATCGTTGCGCAGCTTGGCCGCGGTGGTCATGAGCACAGTCAACTCCGGTGGGCCGGTTAAGTCAAGCGACTGACTTAATCAGCCTCCCAACGCGCCCGCCCGAATGGCCGCGACTACTCCCCCGTCGACAAGAACGTCCGTTCCGGTGATGAACGTCGACTCGGGACCGAGCAGGAACGCGACGGCGTTCGCGATGTCGAAAGGCGTCCCCAACCGTGCCGTCCCCGAGGCGTCGACCATTGCGCGCATGACCTGACCACTGTCCCCTCCGAGTTCCTCGCGGCCCATCGGCGTGGCGATGACCCCTGGGCTGATGGAATTCAGCCGGGCACCGCGCTTGCCCCAACGAACGCTTTCGGCCATGACGCGTAACCGGTTGGCGTACTTGGCAACGGCATACGCGTGGCCCGGTTCCGAGACGTGGTCGGGTTGAAGGTAGGGAAGCGCGAGCAGCCGGTCGAGGGAGGCCGTCGCGAGGTCCTTCTGTTGATCTGGTGAAAGATCTCCCATCATGTGACCCGCCATGCTCGCGATCACGACGCCCGCGCCGTCCGGTGCGATCACCTCCCCGAATGCTTCCAGTACCGCTGCGACGCCGAACAGGTCGACGCGCAGAATCGCTTCGGCGCTCGCCTGCGTCGGCGACAGACCGGCGGTGTGAACGAACTGGGTAACGGCTCCGGCGGAGACTGCCGCCTGCGCAAGGGCATGCACCGACTCAGGGGACCCGACGTCGACGTGGTGTGCCGAAACGTCATAGCCGTCGCTCTTCAGACTCGATGCCGACGACTCGAGCGTTTCTTCATTGAAATCGGCCACGATCAGCTTGCGTCCGGGTCCCTGCCGGCGCGCGATGGCCTCCCCCATTCCGCCGACCCCGATAACGACGACCACCTGCTCAGTCATGTGCTGCCTCCCTTCGAGCGTCGTCGTATCGGTGTGCCCGCGACCGTGCCGCCGTCAACCGGCAGCACCGTGCCGGTGACGTACGCCGACCGATCGCTGGCGAAATACAACGCCGCCTCGGCAACGTCTTCGGGTGTGCCTTCGCGCTCGAGCGGCCGGGTATCGCGCATGGCCTGGCGCGAGGCTTTCACGAACGCTTCGCGCGCATCCGCGGGCATCGACATCGCCGACGACTCCAGGATCGGCGTGGGAATACTGCCGGGCGCCAGGCAGTTGACGCGAATGTCGTACGGCGCCAATTCAATCGCCGCGCACTTCGTGAAGTGCAGCACAGCCGCCTTGGACGCCCGGTACGTCATCACGCCGCCGCCGGCCTGAATCCCACCGATCGACGACACGTTGATGATCGATCCGCCCCCGGCGGCGGACATGTGCTTGCCGGCTTCGCGGGTGCCGAGCATGATGCCGAGCAGGTTGACCGACATCACCCGGCTGAAGTCAGCGAGATCGTCATGAAGGAAACTCTTGGCCATTTTGCTGGAGATGCCAGCGTTGTTGACCATCACGTGTAGTCCGCCGAACTCGCCGACCGCGACCGAAACGAGCTCGCACACTTGATCGGCGTCTGCCACGTCGACGCGTTGGAATCGCGCGGTGGCGCCACACGCGTCGGCCAGTTGGATGCCACGCTCCTCGTCGCGATCTGCGATGATCACCCTTGCGCCCTCGGCGACGAATTTCTCTACGGTTGCGCAGCCGAGTCCTGAGGCTCCGCCGGTGACGATGGCGACCTTCCCGGCCAGCTCGTTCATGACGGCGACACCTCTTTCTTGCTGGCCAGTTTCTTGCTGGCCAGGAATTCCAACAGTAATTCGTTGACGGCGTCCGGTTGTTCGATCTGGGGACAGTGCCCGGCGTCGGGTATCACCGCTGAGCCCGCGCCCGGAATCTGTGCAGCGATCTGCGCTGCCCAGCCCTGCGGCAGCAGCTTGTCGCATCCGCCTTCCACCACCAGCGTCGGCACGCTGATGCGCTCATAGGGCCGCGCGCTCGACGGCGTCGACGGTGGCTCTAGCCCCGGGCGCCGGAACCGCGCAGCCGCCAGCGATTCCCAGGCGCCCGGTGCGATGCTCGACTCGTAGCGGCGCCGAACGTAGTCGTCGTCGGCCGGATAGGACGGCGCGCAAAACAGCGCCTCGACGATCCGCCGCATCGCCGGCAACGTGGCGTCGTATCCGTAGAGCGCATCGACATGAGAGTTGCGCTGAATGTCACCGCCACCGCAGATGGTCACCATGCTGCGCATCGGCAATATCGGCGAGGCTGACGTGGCGTCCACCAGCAGGTTGATGGCGCCCATCGAGTTTCCGACGAAATGTGCCGACTCAACACCCAATTCGGCGCAGAAGCGGGCGATATGGCGGATCCGGATACCACGGCCGTCGTTGAAGTCGACCACTTTTGCCGACCGCCCGAATCCCAGCATGTCGAGCGCCAGCACACGATGATGCGCCGCGAGGGCGGCGATGTTGTGCTCCCAGCCCAGCTCGGCGGTTGCGCCGAACTCGCCGCCATGGAGAAGGACCACCGGATCGCCCTGCCCGGCTTCCAGGTAGCCGGTGACGAGTCCATCGACATCGATGGTCTCGCGCCGCACCGCCACTACGTCCTCGCGGACCGTGCGAACGTGAGCACCTGGGTGGCCATCAGCTCCAGCTGGCTCTTGATGGTTTCATCGGTCAGTTCGCCGTTGTGGTCGAAGATCTGGTCCGCGGAGTTGATCGCGACACCAAGTGGCGTGGGCCAAGCCCTCAGCGCATGTCCGATGTTCCTGAGGTGACTGAGTGTTCCGACGGCGGCCTGCCAGCCATAGGCGCAGGTGATGCACCCCCACGGTGTGTTGTCCAGATAGACGCGGGGATCTTCGCGTAAGTCTTCGATGTAATCCAGTGCGTTCTTGATCAGCCCGGAGACGCTGCCGTGGTAGCCGGGCGAGGCCACCACGACGGCGTCGGCGTCGCGCAGCGCGCTCACCAACTCGGCCGCCTTCGGGGTTCGTGCCAGCTCGTGGGGCGCGTACATGGGCATGTCGATGTCTTTGCCGCAGAACAACTTCGTGCGTCCGCCCTGTCGCTCCACTGATTCCAGGCAATACCGCAGCGCTCGTTCGGTGGACGAGTTCGCGCGCAGCGTGCCACCGAGGCCCACGATGAGCGGTTGTGCCGTGTTCGCGGTCATGTTCACCTACTTGATTGCAATCGGATTCAGTGGAGACCCCACTGCGCCTGTGACTCGCAACGGTGGTGCGACGAGCTGGAATTCGTAGACACCGTCGGCTGCACAGTCGGCGGCCAGAGCCGTGAGGTCCCAGTACTCGCCGAGCATCAGCCCCATGTCGCGCAGGCACAGCATGTGCATCGGCAGGAACGCCCCCTCGACATCCGGTGCCGGGTCTTCGACCATCAGGTTGTCGGCGGCGACAGCGGCGACTTCGTGATCGTGAAGCCACGGCACACAGCGCCAGTCGAGCCCGGCCCCAGCCTCACTGCCGTTGCAGGTCTGAAGGAACCGTGCCCACCACCCGGTTCGGACCAGGACGATGTCGCCGCGCCCGACCGTCACACCCTGGGCTCGCGCCGCCGCGTCCAGTTCCTGCGGCGTGATCGGCTGGCCGAGTTCGCAGAATGTTTCGACGCCGCGGAGACGGACGATGTCGAGGAGCACACCGCGGGACGTGATTCCCTTGACATCCACCTTGTCGATCCCGCAGTGGTAGGCGCCGAAGCTGGTCACCGAACTCGCCGGAAACCCGTTGTAGAGCTGGTCCTCGTAATACACGTGCGACAACGCGTCCCACTGCGTCGCCGCTTGCAGCGGCATGATGATCAGGTCGTCGTTGAAGCGGAACAGGTTGTTTTCGCAGTACACGCTCGATTCCTGCGCAACGGGGTTCTGCACCCACTTCGTGCCGTACTCCGCGAGCGTGTTGGCGTCGCCGCCGTCGACGGTCATCACGTGCACCGGGTTGTGCCGGAACTTGAACGCGCCCTGCGGTCCCGACGAGCCGAAGTCGACACCGAGCGGGAAGACCTTGCCGTGCTTGACCAGGCTCGCCGCCTCCCGGACCTTCTCCGCAGTGATGAAGTTCAGAGTCCCGAGTTCGTCCGCGTCGCCCCACCGCCCCCAGTTTCGGACGTCGTCGGCGACTCGCCGAAAGTCAGTCAAGCTGGCCATATTCCGCCTCCCTGCAGGCTACTGGCGATCTGACTGGCAACGCTTCCGCCGTCGACCCACAGCACTTGGCCGGTGATGTAGCTGGCGGCGGTGCTATTGAGGAAGACCAGAACGGCCGCCTGTTCGGAGGGTTGTGCGACACGGCCCAGCGGTTGCGGGATGGTGTCGAGATAGTCCTGGCCGTAGGCCGACCGCAGCTGATCGAGGATCGGCGTCTCGGTCACTCCCGGCCCGGTGCAGTTGATGCGAATACCGCGAGCGCCCAGCGGAACCGCGTTCTTCATGCAGTACAGGATGATCGCTTCCTTCGACAGCCGGTAGCCACCGTCGGCCAGCGCATCGGGATGAACACGACACCACTCGATGCCCTCGTCGAAGGTCGTGGTGTCGACCAGACCGGCGGTGACGTGCTTATTCTCCAGGTAGTCGGACGCGGCCAGCGAGGAGACGGTGACGATGGACGACCCGGCGGGCATCGTCGGGATCAGCGCCTCGGTGAACCGGCGTGTGCCGAGGAAGTTGATCGTGACGACCAGTACCGGATCGCCGATCCCCGACGACACCCCGGCGACGTTGAACAGCGAATCGACGTGACCCCCGATCGCGGAAGCGGCCTGTCCGATCGACGCCGGATCCGCGAGGTCCACCTCGTGAAACTCTTTGAGTTGCTGGACCGGACGCCGGCGATCCAGTCCGACGACCTCCGCACCGAGTTCGATGAGTTGTCGCGCGACATTCTCACCGATGCCCGACGCACAACCGGTGACGACGACGCGCCGACCGTCGTAACGCCAGAGGTCGTCAATCTGTGCCATTGCTCATGAGTTTCCCATTCGGTCAGCAGCCGGGTTCCTGCTGGTCCACCCTTCTCCTGATTTGAGTTTCTGGGCCGCCTGCTCGATACCGGCGTTCATTTCGTCCATCGCCAAGGACACCTCATTGGCGGTGTAATTTTCGCGACCGGTGGGCAGACCGCCGAACGCGTAGGTCTCGTCGAACGCGGGGGCCTTCGACGCCGCGCGACGAGCCTCGACCTTCTCGATGATGGGTTCCAGGCGTTTCGCCTTCTCCGCGACTGCCGCCTCATTGCGCTCGATGAACTCGGGCAAAACGTCCCTGCCCATCAACTCGATGGATTCCATGGTCGCTTCGTGGCTGCGCGGCGTGAGCAGCAGGATGAGTTCGTCGACGCCGCTCGCTTCGTAGCCGCGCAGAAACTCACGCACGGTGGCCGGGCTGCCGATTGGCCCTCGGCCGGGGCCGTAGACGATGCTCGGATCCTTTTCGATCTCTTCGAGATGCCGCTTCCAGACACCGGTCCGTCCCGGCGTGTGCATTCCGGTCATGTAGTAGTGCATGATGCCGAAAGCGAAGAATCCACCACCCATTCCGAGCCGTTCGACGGCTTGCTCGTCGGTGGGGGCCACCATCATCGAAAGGTCGCCGCCAATTGCGAGGATGTTGGGGTTCATCTGTGGTGTGACAGGGGCGCCGTTCTCCTCGAACTCCTTGTAGTAGCCGTTGACTCGTTCCGCGAGCGGCCCGGGTCCGGTGTAGGCGAAACTCAAGGCGCCGAGGCCTCTCTGCGCGGCCATCTGCACCGAGGCCGGCCGGGTGCACGCGACCCACACCGGCGGGTGCGGCTTCTGCAGCGGTTTGGGAACCACATTGCGCGGCGGCATTTCGACGTGCTGACCCTTGAAACCGGTGAATGGTTCCTCGATCATGCAGCGGATCGAGACGTCCAGCGCCTCTTCCCACATCGTGCGCTTGTCGGCGGGATCGATACCAAATCCGCCGAGCTCGCCGACTGACGACGACTCTCCTGTTCCGAACTCCACTCGGCCGTTCGAAATGAGGTCAAGGGTGGCGATACGCTCCGCTACCCGGGCAGGGTGGTTGACGGGCGGCGGAAGATGCATGATCCCGAATCCGAGCCGAATGTTCTTGGTGCGCTGGCTGGCTGCGGCGAGAAAGATTTCCGGGGCCGTCGAATGACAGTATTCCTCGAGGAAATGGTGTTCGGTGAGCCATACGGTGGCGAAGCCGGCCTTGTCCGCCGCCTCCACCTCGTCGAGCCCGTCCTGGAACAGCTTGTGCTCGTCGTCCTGGGTCCACGGCCGCGGCAACGGGAACTCGTAGAAGAGCGAGACTTTCATCATTTACCTCCGATGTGATTCGACCGAATGATCGATAGTGGTGACGGTCGGTTGCGTCCCGTCTGCGATGTGTTTCGCCGCCACATAGCCGAACGTCATCGCCGGCCCGATGGTGGCTCCGGCGCCGGCATAGCTGCGGCCCATGACCGCCGCGGACGTGTTGCCCACGGCGTAAAGGTTTTTCACGATGCAGTCGTCGGCGCGCAGTACCCGCGCATGCTCGTCTGTGCGCAGGCCACCCGACGTGCCGAGGTCGCCGAGGATGATCTGGAACGCGTAGTACGGCGGCTTGGTCAGCGGATGCAGATTCGGGTTGGGCAGGGTCGGGTCGCCGTAGTAGTTGTCGTATGCGCTGTCCCCGCGGTTGAAATCGTCATCGTGGCCGCTGCGCGCCAATTCGTTGAAACGGTCAGCGCTGCGACGAAGTGCGTCGGCCGGGACGCCGATCTCGGCCGCCAGTTCGTCCCAGCTGCCGCCGGTTTTGACGACACCGGAGTCCAGCCATGCCTTTGGCACCGTCCAGCCGGTGGGCACCGGCGCGAACGGCACCTTCGGGATGGGCAGGTGTCCGGCCACCACATAACGGTGGAACGATCGGATGTCGGTGATGAGCCAGCACGGGATATGGGTGACACCGGATTTGTGGCCCTCGATCATCGCGTGTGCGAAGTCCATGTACGGCGCCGCTTCGTTGATGAATCGTCTACCGTCGCCGTTGACGACGAATTGCGACGGCATCATCCGTTCGTTGAGCATGAACTGCAGGCGCCCGTCTGGCCATTGGATAGCGGGGAACCACCACGCCTCGTCAAGCAAGTCGGTGGAGCCGCCAACCTTCTCCCCCGCCCGGATACCGTCGCCCATCGCCAGCGGGTTACCGAAACTCCAGTCCTTCTCCAGGACAGGCAGATACTGCCTGCGCCAGGCCATGTCGTGATCGAAGCCCCCGGCGGCCAGGATCACGCCGCCGCGGGCACCGATCCGCTGCGTCGTGCCCCCGTGTTCGACGATCGCGCCGATCACTGCCCCGTCGTCATCGGTGATCAGCTCAGTCATGGGCGAGTCGAGCCACAGCGGAATGCCGCGGTCCTTCACCGCCAGCCGCAGCCTGGCCGCCAGTGACTGCCCGATGGCTGCCATCCGGTCACCGAACACCCGCGCACGGAACATCCGCCAGATCAGCTTGACCAGAACGGCTTTGCCGCGCCAAGACTGGCGAACCTGATAGAACAGCCGAAGATCCTTGGGGGCGAACCAGATTCCGCTGGGCGCCAATGCCAGAGGCTGGAGTAGATTCCGCTCCTCATCGCCCAGTTTGCGCAGATCAATGGCCGGCACATTGATCGTGCTCCCGCGCTCCGAACCGCCCGGCAGTTCGGGGTAGTAGTCGGCGTAGCCGGGCTTCCAGACGAACTGGAACCACGGGCTCGTGGCCTCGAGGAACTCCATCATCACCGGCGCGGTGTCGACGTAAGTCCGCAGCCGCACATCGGTGACGAGGCCGTCCGTGATCTGGCGCAGGTAGTCGAAAACTCCGTCCGGAGAGGGGACGTAGCCTTCGCGGCGCTGCGCGGGGGCGCCGGGTACCCAGATCCCGCCACCCGAAAGCGCCGTGGACCCGCCGAAGTGGGAACCCTTCTCGATGACAAGCGTCTGCAGCCCGGACGCGTCGGCGGCGAGCGCCGCGGTCATGCCGCCGCCCCCGGAACCGACGACGAGTACGTCGACGACGTGGTCGAACTGTTGGGTCATCCGGCCGCCTTCGGTTCGGCGGTTCTGACGGCGAAGCCGGCGATCAGCTCCGGTGCCGCCCGGTAGTAACGGACCTGGGTCTCATACGGTCCCTGGGTCGCGAGCGCTGCGAAAGCCGCAATCCAGGTGCGGATCTCATGCGCCGAGTTGCCGCCCTCGCGGGCGATCCACTCGTTCGGCCAGTCATCGACAGCCGCCAAGTCGCCGCGATCGAGGATATCGAGGAGGCGATGGTCCCATTCGGGGTTGATTGGCTGCATCGGCCCGCGGCCATGCGCGAACTCCTGCGCGAGGCCGATCACCGCCGTTTGCCGCGCTTGCCTCTGCTGAGGTGTCATCGGCTCGCCGTCAACGATGCGGCCCAGCGCACTGGATGGTGCGGTTGCCAAGGTCGGAACGGGTGGATCATGGGACAGACCGCCGGATCCCAGGAGCAACACACGTTTGTCAAGCGTCGCGACGAACCGGCCGACCGCGGCACCCAACGCCCTGGTGCGCTTCAGCGGGCCCAGTGGTGTGGCAACCGAATTGATGAAGATCGGCACGACAGGGGTCGCTGCGGCGTCGCCGAAGAGTGTCTGCAGGGGCTGGACGGTCCCGTGGTCCACGTCCATGCTCGCCGAGATGGCGACGTCCACGCCGGCATCCAGCACCGCCGTCGCGCAGTCGGTGGCGATGTCGCCGGGCACGTTGAGCGGGCCCGCCTGCGTGCCGAAATCGCCGACGCCGACGGCGTTGGTGCCAATGCAAAACGGTGGCATCACCCGGTAGAAGAACCCGTTGTAGTGGTCCGGCGAGAAGATGACGACAAGCTCGGGGTCGTACGCGCGCACGAACTGTCGGGCGTCGGCGAGCGCGGTGTTGATGTCGTCAAGGAGATCCTGCGACGGTCCGGGAAGGTTTAGTAGCGGGCTGTGGGACATACAGCACAGAGCCAGTGTCGCCGTCATGAGAACTTGAGCCTCCTTCCTGGGTCAGATAGAGGACCTTGAACAGCGATGCGCTGATCTCGGTCGCGCGCTGGGCGATGCACGCACCGGCGATGCAGCGGTCGGGGCGCAGGAACAGCACGGATTCGGTGTGCGCGTCGAAGAAGGACTTGAGGCCGCCGGAGCGGTCGCCGACGACAACGACGTCGCTGTCGTCGTGTCCCGTCCAGTGCAGCTGAGTCTGCGGCCGTGCCTCAACAAACCGTGCTCCGAATGCTTTCCAGCGCTCGAATGCGTCGGGCTGCAGCAATGCGCGGGGGTTGTTGTTCCAGCACAGAACGGCAAAGCCCGAACCGAGCACATCGTCGAGCAGGACGTCGACACGATCGCGGGTGTCGACGCGGGGCTGCACGAACAGCGTCCCGACAGGCGACGTGTCCGAAGGGGGCTCGGCGTGGAAGACAGCGCCCTGTTCGTAGCGGGGCATCGGCTTGAACCGCATCTCCAGCACAAAACGCTTGAGGCTCGGCACCACCGAAGCGGCGCGAATCACGCGGTCCCGCAACGCCGCAACGCGGCGGTTAGTCGGTGAGATGACCCGTCCGACCATGGTCGACAGGTCGATCATCGCCCGTGCGTGCTTGCGGCGCTCGACGTCGTAGGTATCCAACAGCGCGTCGTCGGCCTGACCGTTGATCACGGCCGCAAGCTTCCAGCCCAGATTCGCCGCGTCGCGGATGCCGCTGTTGTAGCCCTGGCCCTGCCAGACCGGCATCAGGTGGGCGGCATCTCCCGCGAGAAATAGCCGTCCGCTGCGGAACGCTCCGGCAATCCGCGAGTGGTGGGTGTACAGGCGGTGCCGGATCACGTCGACGCGCTCGGGATACGGGACCAGCCGTCCGAGCATTTGCCTGATGAACGCCGGGTCCTCGGCCTGTTCGTCGGACTCGTCCGCGTGAATCATGAACTCAAAACGCCGGATTCCGTGCGCGATGGAGATCGAGGCGTATGGACGCTCGGGGTCGGCGCCGACCTCACTGTTGGGATGTCCCAGCGGGTCGTTCGCGATGTCGATGACGAGCCAGCGTGTCGGTGACGTCGTGCCGTCGAAGGACACGCCCATCAGGCCGCGGGTGGCGCTGCGGCCACCGTCGCACCCCACCACGTAGCGCGCCTTGACGGTTGAGGGGCTCTCGCCGGAGAGCTGAACCGTCACACCGTCCGCCGACTCGGCGCGGGCGTCCATGCGACGACTCCAGCGCACGTCGACGTGATCGAATCTGTCCAGGCCGCCGAGTAGTTCGGCGTCGACCAGCGGCTGGACGAAGCCGTTACGCCTGGGCCACCCGAACCGGGCGTCGGGTGGTGCCATCTCGGCGAGCAGCCGGCGCTTGGCATCGAAGAATCGCAGTATCTGGTTGGGAACGGTGTGCGGCAGGATCTGGTGCACCAGGCCGATCGACTGAAACGTGCGCAGCGCCTCGTCGTCGAGCCCGACGCCTCGAGGGTAGTCGATCAGGGTGCTGCGCTCTTCCACGACGAGTGTCCGGACGCCTTGCAGGCCAAGGATGTTCGCGAGGGTCAGCCCGACGGGGCCTGCCCCGACGATGACGACGTCCACCTCGCCTATCTCGCTCCTCATGTTCGCGGTGGGGCTCATGGTCAACGGCCCAGCAGGAAATCGATGTGCAAGCCGTTGAACGTCTTCGCGTCCTCGTATTGCGGCCAGTGACCACATCCGGGCATCACTTCGAAACGCGCGCCGGGGATCATCGATGCGATCCGGCGGCCCTCGGTGACGTCTGCGGTGGGGTCGTCGCTTGTCCACACCACCAATGTCGGCGCGGTGATGGCTCCGTACTCGTCGGGGCCGAGCAGGTTGCGCGCCCGGATCTCGGGATCCTGCAGTGCCATGATGTCGCGCATCGCGGATACGAAACCCGGCTGCCGGTATACCCGCTGACGGCTCGCGACGATGTCGTCGTAGCCCTTGGACTTATCCGCCATCAACCACTTGATCCGCGCCTGCACGGTTTCCCACGTCGGGTTCTCCACAGCGGCCATCGACAACGCGATGATCCCCTTCATGACCTCGGGATCGGCCTGCGAGCCGCCGGCGGTGTTGAGCACCAACCGGTCGACCCGGTCTGGATGGTCGACCGCGGCGCGTGCGGCCACCCAGCCGCCGAGCGACTCGCCGCTGAGGTGAGCGCGGTCGGCACCGATCGCGTCGAGCACGGCCATCAGGTGCCCGACGTAATGGCTGACTTCCAGCGGATGCCCGGGTTTGTCGGTGTAGCCGTGGCCGAGCATGTCGATCGACCACGTCGAGAAATGCTCGGCGTGGGCCTCCAGGTTTCGGACGTAGGCCTCGGCATGGCCACCGGATCCGTGCAGCAGCACCAGCACCGGAAAGCTTGGATCGCCGGCATGCAGATAGCGCGTGCGCGCACCCGCCGCGTCGAGGTAACCCTGCGAGAACGGGACGCCCTGGAGGTCACTCCAGACGCTCTCGTGCTCTGACACGGGTCATCACTTCCAGGTCGGATTCCGATTATCTGGTTCTCACTCTGTGCACACTGCCTGTGCTAATATCGCACAGTGATGTGCACTATGTATAGAGCATCACTCTCGGCCTGATGTCTGTCAAGGCGATGGGCGACGGTTCCCCGAACGGTGCGCCCGGTTCACAGACCCTGGCCAGGGGGCTGTCGGTGCTGCAGGCGATCGCCACCTCGCGGGTGGGTCTCACCGTGCAAGAGGTCGCCGAGCATGTCGGCGTGCACCGCACGATCGCCTACCGTCTGCTGAGCACGCTCGCGCAATTCCGCCTCGTCGGCAAGGGAGAGGACGGCCGCTACCGGTCGGCGTCGGGGCTCGCCGTTCTCGGCGCCTCGTTCGACAACAATGTGCGACAGCTGAGCGTGCCGACGTTGCGCGCGCTGGCCGACGATCTCGGCACCACGGTGTCGCTGCTGATCGCCGAGGGCGACCAGCAGGTGGCGATCGCCGTTATCGTGCCCAGCCGGGTGTCCTACCAGTTGTCGTTCCACGAGGGCAGCCGATATCCACTCGATCGGGGGGCGGCCGGGATCGCTCTGCTCGCGAGCATGCCGCCGCGTCCAGGTGAGCGGGATCTCGTGGGGCAGACCCGACAGCAGGGTTGGGTGATCACACATGGCGAGATCGAGCCGAATACCTATGGTCTCGCCGTCCCAGTGCGAAGACGGGCCCCTTCGCCGCCGACCTGCATCAACCTCATCAGCCATCGGGAGGACGTGGTCATGCGCGGTAAGGACACGGTGATAAACGCCGCCGAGCAATTATCGGAAATCCTGAGCTGAGAGGAAGGGACAGCGCCGATGACTTCGCCGGGCGCGATGGGCACGACATCGAGTTGGGACCGCGAGACCGATGTCGTCGTATTGGGCAGCGGTGCAGCGGGCCTCACCGCGGCGCTTACCGCCACCGTCAACGGAGCGTCGGTCGAGGTGTACGAGAAGGCCGCGACCGTCGGTGGCACGAGCGCGGTTTCGGGCGGCATCGTCTGGATTCCCGCGCATCGTCGAATGCCCGAAGAACAGCTGACTCCCGCCGACGCGATGAGCTACTTGCGGGCACAGTCGCTGGGGTCGATGGATGAGGATCTGGTCGAAACCTTTGTGGAGACAGGTCCCGTGATGCTCGACTTCGTCGAGGCGCACAGCGACATCCAGTTCGAGATCGCCGACGGGTTTCCCGATTACAAACCGGAATTACCCGGCGGACGCCCCGGCGGGGGCCGGTCGCTGGCCGCCGTCCCTTACGACTTGGCGCGGCTCGGCGAATGGGCCGACCGGATCACGTCGTTTCCCGCAGACTTCAGCAACGTCGGAATAGACGCCGAGACCAGAGCCCGCATTCACGCATCCGTCGATGACGAATCGGGCCAGATCTGCGTCGCGGGAACGGCGCTGATCGGCGGGCTGCTGAAGGGACTGCTCGACGCCGGCGTTGTTGTTCAAACAAGTTCCCGTGCAACGGAGCTCATCGCCGAGTCCGGCGCAATCGCCGGTGTGAGAGTCGAAAACTATGGCGAAGTCATCCGTGTTCGTGCCCGTCGTGGGGTGATCCTGGGCACCGGCGGCTTTGAGTGGGACGACTCGCTGGTCGCGGCGTTCCTGCGTGGCCCGATGCACGGAGCGGTGTCGCCCCCCAACAACACCGGCGACGGGCTGCGGATGGCGATGGCCCACGGTGCGGACCTGGCGAACATGGGTGAAGCGTGGTGGGTCCCGATCGTCCGGATTCCCGGCGACACCATCGACGGTCAGCCGCGCAGCCGAAGCGTGCGACTGGAGCGCACCCGCCCGAGGAGCATCATCGTCAATCGTGCCGGTCAGCGCTTCGTCAACGAGGCGGGCGAATACAACTCGATGGCAGGTGCTTTCCACTATCTCGATCCGCGAGGGGGCTACGTCAACGACCCGGCCTGGATTGTGTTCGACTCCCTTCACCTCAAGCGTTACGGGTTTCTCGGCGTCGCGCCGGGCGATCCCGTCCCGGAGTGGTTCTGCCAGTCGGCCGATTTCGCGGAACTGGGCACCAAGACCGGCATCGACCCGGATGGCCTGGCACGGACGGTCGCGGCGTGGAATCGCAACGTCGCCAACGACATCGATCCCGATTTCGGGCGCGGGTCAAGCGCGTACGACGGTTACTGGGGCGACGAACGCGCCGCCACTGTCGCCGGGAAGACGCTGGGACCCATCGACAGCGCGCCGTACCACGCGGTGCCGGTGTCCGTGGGTGCGATGGGCACGAAGGGCGGCCCGCGGACAGACCGTGACGGTCACGTGCTGCATGTCAACGGCAAGCCGATTCCCGGGCTCTTTGCCGCGGGCAACGCGATGGCGGGCGTGACCGGGCGGGCATACGGTGGTGCGGGCGGAACGCTCGGTCCGGCAATGGTTTTCGGCTTCCGCGCCGGCTGCGCGGTGGCCACCGGCAGGTCTCTTGACTAGCCGGTGGCATCCGGCTGCGGAGCGCCGCTGTCATATCCAGCGCCGTGAGGCTCACTTTCCTGGGTGTGCTCAGCGGCATCTTTAGCCTGAGCGTTGGGCTCTTCGTAGAAAACGTCGGGTTCGAATTCGTCGGCCTCCATCGCTGGTGCGTTGTCCTCGGGAGCGGGCAGGTGGCCGTTCTTTGCTTCGTCAGCCGCCCACCGGCGGTCCTCGCCGGTTGCGTCGAGGGGCCTGCGCTCACCGAGCCAGTCGCGGGCCAACAGCACTAGGCCGACTGCAGCGATCGCAATGACGACGAGGGCGACGATGGTGTTACCGGTCAAGACCGCGACCGCCAACATCGCGATGCCGATGACGGCCACTCCGAGAACGACGGTCAGCATTGATCGTCCCTCCTCTCGAGGGCGGCTCTCAAAGAGCCGTGTCATCCAACGTTAACCCCCGATGAAGGAAATAGAAGGCCTTCTCAACCGATGCTCAGACTTCGGTCACCCAACTCCTTCGAGCCTCAGGGACGAACCTCCGCCCGCGGCTAAGGCGGTGATACGCGAGCTGAGATAGCGGCCGTACGCGATTCCGAGGAATGCCGCGACCGCGTCCGCGACCACGTGCGAACGCACACTGGTAGCGGTGTCGAACGCGTGGGCGGCGTTGGGAAGTTCTGCGTGGCAGACGGTTTCGACTCCTGCGTCGCGCAAAGCCGTGCAGAACAGTTGAGCCTGGGTGCTCGGAACTATCGGATCTCGGTCACCATGAAGCACGAAAAATGGTGGTGCAGAGTTCTTGACGTGGAAGATCGGCGAGGCTGATTCGAAACGCGCGGGATCGTCGGCGAAGCGGGACTTGAAGACGACTCGCTCCAGGAAGGGCAACATCATCGTGTGCATGTTGTCGACTCTGGTCAGGTCGTAGACGCCGTAATACGGCACGGCGGCCTGCACTTCGGTGTCGGCGCTTTCGAACCCCGGTTGCAGGACGGGCTGGTTGGCGGTCAGTGCGGTCAGGGCACAGAGATGGCCGCCGGCCGACCCGCCGGTGAGTGCGATGAAGTCCGGATCACCGCCATAGTCGCTGATGTTGCGACGCACCCACGCCAGCGCCCGCTTAACGTCCACGATGTGCGCCGGCCAGGAATGGCCCGGACTCCTGCGATAGTTGATCGCGACGCAGATCCAACCGAGGTCGACCATCCTCGCCATCTGTGCATACGCCTGACCGCGCTTGTCGTTCATCGTCCATGCGCCGCCCGGGATTTGGACCAACACCGGTGCCCGGTTCCCGACAGAGGACTCGGGACGCCAGATATCGAGGAGATGTGCGGGGCCCCCGGGGCCGTACGGGATGTCGCTGATGGATGCAGTGTTTCGACGACGGCGAGGTGCCACGCTGCGCCGCGCGGGCCCTGATACTCCGACCGGTTGGATCGGATGGCGCACCCGCTTGGCGTAATCGTCACCAAAGGTCTCCCGAAGCGCCCGATCGAGCACGATGTCGGCGCCCTGGGCACCGAGCGCGCGGGCAAAGCGGTCGACCCCCTCGGCCCTCAGAGACGACAACGCGCGGGCAGTGACGACCTGCGGAGGATATTCCGACGCCAACCAGCCGGCCGCCATCGCAGCAAGCATCGGCGAGCCGCGGAGCACCCGAACACTGGTGCGATACGCGCTGGTCACGCTCATCGCGACGGCACTCCTTCACCGATCGTTGGTATGAAAGACGGGTCTTATTCACCCGTACGCAGACTACATCGCGCCGGGTTATCCCTCGGCCAATCGGCGGTGCGGGCAGTCAGATGACGCGGGTTTCGTGGCCCTGCCAGTAGCGATCACGCAGTAAGCGCTTGTAGAGCTTCCCGTTCGGGTCTCGAGGCAGCTCGTCGACGAAGTCGACGGTGCGCGGACACTTGTACGTCGCCAATTCCGATCGGCAGTAAGCGATCAACTCTGCCTCGAGGTCGTCGCTCCCGACATCCACCGGCTGCACGACCGCCTTGACCGCCTCACCCATCTCGTCATCGGGCACTCCGATGACGGCGACGTCGACTACCGCGGGGTGCCCGGCCAGAATGTTCTCCGCCTCCTGCGGGTAGATGTTCACGCCACCCGAGATGATCATGTGTGCCTGGCGGTCGGTCAGGTAGAGATAGCCATCGTCGTCGAGATAGCCCATGTCGCCGAGAGTCCGCCATCCTTTGGCGTTTACGACCGACGCGGTCTTGTCTGGATCGTTGTGATACTCGAACGAACGCCCGCCGGCGAAGAACACGACACCCACCTCGCCGGCGGCGAGCTCGTCACCGTCTGGGCCGACGATGTGACACTCCTCGACGGGTCGTCCAACAGAACCGGGGTGGGCCAGCCACTCCGACGCTGAGATGAACGTCGAGCCGACATCCTCTGTACCCGAGTAGTACTCGTCGATGATCGGCCCCCACCAGTCCAGCATCTGCTGTTTCACCGAGACCGGGCACGGTGCCGCCGAATGGACGACGCTACGCAGGCTGGACAGGTCGTAGCGGCCGCGCTCGGCCTGGGAGAGGCGCAGCATCCGGACAAACATCGTCGGTACGAACTGCGCGTGGGTGACGCGATGACGCTCGATCAGTTCAAGGCACTCGGAAGCCTCGAACTTCTCCATCACCACCACGGTGCCGCCGAACCGGTGTGACGACATCGTAAAGACTAGTGGCGCGGAGTGATACAGCGGCGCCGGCGAAAGGTAGACCACGTCCGGCTCGGCAATACCGCCGAAGAGTCCTCGGGCGATCTGCACCGGCGGGGACGCGGGATCGCCCAGAGGGGTGCCCGGCAGCGGCTTGCGCACCCCCTTCGGCCGGCCGGTCGTGCCCGACGAATAAAGCATCTCCCGGCCCTCGCACTCGTCGTCAAGGGGCGCAGCAGACTCCGCTGCCAGAACTTCGCCGTAGCGTTCGAACCCGGGCAGATCGCCGCCGGCCGATATCCGCACCGGTATCCGTGACACGTCGAGTGACGCCACAACAGCGGCCAATGCGTCGCTCGACACGAGCGCAGACGCACCGCAGTCGTCGAGCACGTACTGCACCTCGGCCGCGCGCAGGTTGCGGTTGATCGCGGTGTAGTACAGCCCCGAACGCTGCGCCCCCCAAGCGACTTCGATAAACGCCGGGCAGTTCTCCATCAGGATCGCGATGTGATCCCCGACCCGCAGGCCCCGGGAGCGCAACGCCCGGGCGAACCGCGTCGACCGCTCGTCGAGTTCTCGGTAGGTGACCACCGTGCCGCTCGACCCCATGATGACGGCGGGCCGATCGGGTGTGTGGGCCGCATGCCAGCCCGGGGTCATCTCGGCGGGTGCCGGGGTGGCCGCGCGGTCGGGTTCCGCGCCTGAAAGCAGGAGATCGGCTGAGGTGTACGCGTCATGCTCGCCCTCGGCCACGCGGGCGGCGAGGCGGTCGAGATCGGGGTGGGCGCGCAGCATGGATTGGGCCAAGGACAAGATCTGGGCGCGTGCGCGGGCGGTCCGGCGGGCGGGGGTATCGGCGCGGTAGTGGGCGTCGATCGCCTCCACCAGCGCCGAGACGCCCTCACCCTGGGCGGCGACCAGCGACAGGATCGGCGCGTCGGTCTCGGCCCGCAGGTCACGGACCGTCTGGTCGGCGCCCTCGCGGTCGGCCTTGTTCACGACCACGATATCGGCGACTTCAAGCAGTCCCGCCTTGGCCGCCTGGACCGCGTCGCCGGCGCCGGGGTTGAGGATCACCACGGTCGGGTCGGCCACGGCGGCGATCTCGATCTCGGACTGCCCCACCCCGACCGTTTCCAGCAGCACCACGTCATAGCCGAGTTCGGCCAGTACCCGGATTGCCGCGGGCACCGCGGCCGCCAGCCCGCCGAGATGACCGCGGCTGGCCACCGATCGGATCAGCACGCCGGGGTCGTTGATGTGGGCGGCCATCCGGATTCGGTCGCCGAGCAGCGCACCGCCGCTGTAGGGCGAGGACGGGTCGACCGCGAGCACCGCCACCCGAGAGTTCTGCTGCCGGTATGCCCCGACCAGCGCCGCGATCGTCGTCGACTTACCCGCGCCCGGCGGCCCCGTGATCCCGACGACGCGGGCGGTGGACCGGCCCAGCGCCGCCAGCACCTCGCCGCGACGGGCGCTCTCGACGAGAGTCAGCAGCCGACCGGCTGCCCTCGTGGAACCGTCCCGCGCCGCTGCGATGAGCTCCTGGATATCGCGCATCAATAAAAGAACTTAGGACGAAAGTGCGCTGTTGTGCGTCAAGGCGCGAGAACCTCGATGAGCGTGGCGGAACCCAAGCCTCCGCCGGCGCAGATCGCGGCCACCCCGATGCCCGCGCCGCGCCGGCGCAGTTCGTGAACCAGCGGGACGAGCATCCGCGGCTTCAGGCATCGCTGGCCTCCAATGTGCGCCCGGTGTGAGAATGCTATTCTCTCAACCTGAGAGTGTGAGTTGCAAGAAGGGAATATCACATGCACATCAGCGGTAGCTCCGCGATCGTCGTCGGAGGCACGGGCGGTCTTGGCGAAGCCACGGTTCGCCGGCTGCACGGAGCTGGCGCGAAGGTGGTTATCGCCGACGTCGCCGACGACAAGGGCAAGGCACTGGAAAGCGAGCTCGGGATCCGATACGTACACGCGGACGCCACCAACACCGACGACATCAATGCCGCGCTCGTCGAGGCCGAATCCCTCGGCCCGCTGCGGATTTCGGTGGACGCCCACGGTGGCCCCGCGAGCGGCGGGCGGCTCGTCGCGAAGGACGGCACACCTCTGGACCTCGACGGATTCAAGACCACAATCGATTACTACCTGACCGCTGTGTTCAACGTGATGCGGCTGTCCGCCGCCGCGATCGCGCGATCCGAACCGCTCGACACCGGCGCGCGCGGCGTGATCGTCAACACCGCGTCGATCGCGGGCTACGAGGGCCAGATCGGCCAGCTCCCCTACTCCGCCGCGAAGGGCGGGGTCATCGGCATGGCCCTGGTCGCGGCCCGCGACCTGTCCCCGCTCGGCATCCGCGTCGTCACCATCGCCCCGGGCATGTTCCTGACGCCGGCCTACCCCATGCCCGCCGAGCAGCTCGAGGCGCACTGGGGACCGCAGGTTCCGTTCCCCAAGCGGATGGGCCAGCCCGCCGAGTATGCGGGCCTGGTGGCCAGCATCATCGACAACGACTACCTGAACGGCGAAGTCATCCGGCTGGACGGGGCGCTGCGGTTCGCCCCGAAGTGAGGGGCGCGGTTATTTCGGTGCGTTGAGCCGGGCGACGATCTGCCGGAAGTCTTCGGTCTGGAAGGACTGGTCCTCGGCGGCGTTGGCGTAGTCGAGGGTGGCAAGCACGGCGCGTTCGACGTGCATGTTGAGCATCCTCTTGGTGCTTTCGACAGCTTGCCGCGGCAACTCCATGATCTTCTTGGCGCAGGCGATGGCTTCGGAAAGCGGATCGGCGACAACGTGATTAGCCAACCCGATCTCGACGGCGCGCTGCGCGGAGATCCTTGTGCCCGTCAGCGCGTACTCCTTGGCCTGCAGGACGCTGATTTGAAGCGGCCAGGTCAGCGGCCCGCCGTCGGCTGCGACCAGGCCCACCTGCACGTGCGGATCGGCGAGGTATGCGGTTTCGGCCATGTAGACGATGTCGCTGAGCGCAACGAGGCTGCAGCCCAACCCGACCGCAGGGCCGTTGACCGCGGCCACCACGGGAATGCGGCAACGCACCATGCCGAGCACGATCTCGCGGCCGTGCAGGATCGTCTTGGCCCGCAGTTCGGGATCACGGCCGAGCTCATCGAGATAGCCGAAGTCACCGCCCGCCGAAAAGGCCCTGCCGTTGCCCGTGATCACCGCGGCTCGAGCCGAGCGGTCTTCGTTCAGGCGTGGCCACAGGTACGCAAGCCCACTGTGCAACGCGTCATCGACCGCGTTCAGTGCATCCGGCCGATTGAGTCGGATGATTCGCAGCGCGCCGTCGGCTTCGACGTCGATTTCTTTCGGCATGTCGTACACGTTCAGACTCCCAACCCGAGGATGCGTGAAGCGATGATGTTCTTCTGAATCTGCGAGGTGCCGCCCATGACACTCTGGGCGCGGCTGTAGAGGTAAGCAGACAGCAGGTCCGGATCGCCGGTGCCGCCCACGGCCAGCGCGGCATGCCCGACCGACTGCTCCACCCACGTCATCAGCAGCTTGTCCAGCGAACCGTCCGGTCCGTGGGAGACGCCGTCCAGCTGTTCGGACAGGCGCCGCCGTACGTGCAGCCGTAGCATCTCCGATTGAACTGCGGCCCAAGCCAAATCGGCTGGGATGTCGCCGTCGACGCGGCGCGCCATCTCCTTGACGAGCTTGACGTACCTGGCGGCGTAGCCCAGGGTGGACGGCTCGCGCTCATGGCCGACCACTGTCATGGCCAACCCCCAGCCATCGCCCGGCCGCCCGACCATCTGGTCGGCCGGAACAACTGCACCGTCGAATTCCACCTGGCCGAATTCGGTGGTGACGCCGTTGATCATGCGCAATGGGCGCTGCTCGATGCCGGGCTGGTGCATGGAGATGATGAACGCCGAGATGCCCTTGTGCCGCGGCACGTCCGGGTCGGTGCGGGCCAACAGCAGGCACCAGTCGGCAACATCGGAGTAGCTGGTCCAGATCTTGTGGCCGTCGATGACGTAGTTGTCGCCGTCACGGGTCGCCTTCGTCCGCAACGACGCCAGGTCCGAACCGGCGCCCGGCTCGCTGAAGCCCTGACACCAACGCCCGGTTCCGTTGATCATCCCGGGCAGGAAACGGCGCTGCAGCTCCGTACTGCCGTGCCTGCCCAGGCCCACCACCAGGTAACCCAGACTGGGCCGCGGCGGGGCGCCCGCGCGCGCCAGCTCCTCGTCGACGATCACGTCGTACACCGGCGCCAGCTCGTGCCCGCCGTACTCACGTGGCCACGACATCCCAAAGAACCCGGCCGAATACAGCGCCTGATGCCACTCCCCTTGCCGCGCCCAGTAATCGTCGCCCGTCGTCGGGAATGTGCCGTCTTGCTCGCCCAGCCAATCGCGCAGGCGCGCGCGAAACGCAGCCTCCTGCGGTGAATCACGAAAGTCCAAGATCGATCTCCTTCAATCGGACTGAGAACAGCTCCGACGACACCAACGCGCGCCTGAGATAGACGTGTGCCAGGCACTCCCAGGTGTTGCCGATGCCGCCGTGCACCTGGATGGCGGTTTCGCACACGGTTTGGGCGGCCCGCGCGCAGTAAACCTTCGCGATCGCGGCGGCCCGGAACGCTTCGGCCGCGTCGAGTTCATCGACGGCCCAAGCGGCATGCCGCAGAACACTGATCGATCCCTCGATCAGCGCCAGGCCTTCCGCGAGCATGTGCGCGACGGCCTGATACGTGCCGATCGGCTTGCCGTACTGCTCGCGGATCTTCGCGTACTCACACGCTAGCGCGTGTGCGCCCCGCGCGGTGCCCAGAATGTCGGCGGTCGTAGCGACGACCGCGAGGGCGTGAAAGCGCTCGCAGTCTTGCCGAGTCAGATCTCCGACGGGCGTCGATGACCCGGACAGTTCGGCCATGGTTCTGGTGAGGTCCGCGCAGGCACGTACCGGTCCAACGCCGGCCGCGGAAACCCTGGTGCCGCTGAGCGTCAACGCGCAGCCGACACCTCGCGCGTCGACGGCTTGTCCGTCCACGCCCAGGGTCGCCGGTTCCGCGCCACCGCCGACACGTCGCTGCAGTTCGTCGGCGAGCGCCGGGCCGAGGAACGGAACGTCGACTAGGCCGCGTCCGAATTCCTCAGCGACAATGGCCACCTCGACGCCCGACGCACCGTCCGAACGCAGCGACCGCCAACCCGTCGCGTCGACCGCCTTCTCCAGTCTTGCGATCCGACCCTCGTCGGACAGGTCCTGCACGGAGCCCGGACCGAGATCATCGGCCAGTTTCGCTGCGGCGTGGCGCAATTGGCGCTGCTCAGTTGTCAGACGGACATCCATAGCGCTCCTTCAGAACTCGGCGCAGCACCTTCCCGGAGGGCAAGCGCGGAATTTCGGGCACGAACAGCACGCTTCTCGGTCGCTTGTAGGACGCCAGCCGATCACCCACCAGGTCGATGAGCTCCTCGCCGCTGACCGTGGTGCGGGTGGCGACCGCGACGACGATCGCTTCCCCGTCGACGGCGTCGGGGATCGAGAACACCGCGCAGTCGGCGACGGCGGGATGCCCGTGCAGCACGGCCTCGATTTCGGCGGGCGCGACCTGAAATGCGCGCACCTTGATCATTTCCTTCGACCGGTCGGTGATGCGCAGGAAGCCCTCGTCGTCGAGGCTTCCCACGTCGCCGGTGCGGTACCAGCCGTCGCAGAACGCGTCGGCGTCGGCATCGTTGGGCAGGTATCCGGCCATCAGCGATTCCGATCGCGCCTGGATCTCACCGATCTCACCGGGCTTCGCCGGCTCGTCCGTCTGAAGCGACATCACCCGTACGCTGACGCCGGGCACCGTACGACCGACCGTATCGAGCCGCACGTCGTCGGGCGGGCTGCAGGCGATGACGGGCAATTCGCTTGTCCCGTAGGCGGTCAGCCAGCCCACCCCCGCTCGCCGGGTCACCGTCTCGGCGACACTTTCAGTCACCGGCGTCGCGCACCACATGATGTAGCGCAGCGACGACAGGCCGAAGCTTTCCAGCCCCGGGTGCGACGCCAACGCCAACGCGATTGGTGCCACGGCCATTTCGACCGTGATCCGGTCGGTCTCGATGTGGCGCAGCATCGTGTCGATGTCGAACCGGGAATGCAGGCGAAGCCAGGCGCCCGTGTCCAAAGCCGTCATGATGTTCAGCAACCCGAGAATGTGCGCCGCGGGCGTGAGGATCTGCATCCGGTCGGCCGCCGTCAGCCGCAGCCCGGTGCGCCATTGCCGGATCGCTGCACCGAACGACCGGTGTGTGTGCCGCACCGCCTTGGGCATTCCGGTGGTCCCTGAGCTGAACACCAGCAGCGCTTCGGTATCCGGACTCGGCTGCCCGGAGGTGGGCTGTCCCGACAGGATGGGCTCGTCGAGATGCAGCATCGGCATCAGGTCCGCGAGCACCTCGTTGTCCCCGACCGCATCGGCGGGCTCGGTGACGGCGAGTGCATGCTCCACTTCGCCGCGCTTCCACGCCGGGCTGATCAGTACCACCGCGGCACCCAGCCGCCACAACGCGCGCACGGCCGCCACGAACTCCGGCCGGTTCGAGGACATCAGCGCGACCCGCTGGCCGCTTCGCAATCCCCGCTGCGCCAGCGTCGACGCGATGCCATCGGCCAGCGCATCGAGGTCGGGCAGGGTGAACTGCCGCTCCCCGAATGCGAGCGCCGGAGGGCCGAAAGTCGCCATCGAGAAGATCCTACCGTGCATTGAGAACCTGATTCTCTTATTGATAGAATCGTACTACCAAAGGGAGGCGTCATGGCGATCACCCATGTGTTCCACCGGGCCACGGTGGCACGGATCATCAAAGAGACCGCTGACGCGCGCACGTTCGTGTTGACCCCTGATGAGCCTTTTCCGTATCGGGCAGGGCAGTACTGCACGTTTCGCGTGACGGTCGACGGCGAGGAGCTCTATCGCTCCTATTCGATGTCGAGCGCCCCTGAGACCGACCCTGAACTGGCCACCACGGTCAAGCGAGTGGCCACCGGGAAGGTGTCCAACTGGATGCTCGACAACCTCGTGGAGGGTGACGAAGTCGTTCTGACCAGACCAGCGGGCACGTTCTGTCTGGACCCGACATCTACCCCGTTGCTGGGATTCGCCGGCGGCAGCGGTGTCACCCCGATCTTGTCGCTGACCAAGAGCGCGCTGGCCACCACGGACCGGCCGGTCCGGTTACTGTGCGCCGACCGGGACCGGCCGTCGGTGATCTTCGATGCGGTCATGTCCGACATCGTCGACCGCTACCCGGACCGTCTCGAGGTGGTTCGCCACCTCGATGACCAGCACGGCCTGATCGATGCGGCCACGGTGCGCATGTTCGTGGGCCCCGACGTCGACGCTGACTGTTACGTGTGTGGCCCGGAGGGCTTCATGACGGTCGTCAAGTCCGCACTGACCGGTCCCGGTCAAGTGTTCGTCGAGAACTTCGACATCGAACCGAAGGTGCATGAAACGCCTCCTCCCGCTGCGGACACCTCGGTGTCCGCGACCGGCGGGACGGTGACGATCCACCTCGACCGCAAGAAGGTGTCGGTCCCGCGCGTTGCCGGGGAAACACTGCTGGAAAGCGCTCGCCGCGCGGGACTGTCGCCGCCGTTCTCCTGCGAGGCGGGCAACTGCGGCACCTGCATCGGACGGCTGACGGACGGGCATGCAACGATGCGGAACAACGATGTCCTCGAGGAGGACGAAATCGACGACGGCTACATCCTCACCTGCCAGGGCGTGCCCGACAGCGAGTCGACCACTGTCGTCTACGAGTGAGGCAGGACGTCGTTGTGCTCACCGAGCTCAGGTGGCGGCCGATAATCGGGTGTGTAGCCCTCGACACGAATCGGGCTGCCGACCAACCTGAAATCACCGGCCGTAACGACGATCTCGGGGTCGGCCGCCAACGCTTCGGGCAGGGACCGTACGGCGGCGGCGGGTATGCCGAGCGGGCGCAGCCGCGCTTCCCAGCCCTTCGCCGTGTCGGCGGCCAACGCCGCCGTGACGACAGCGAGCACGTCGTCGCGCCGTGACACGCGCTCGACCATCGTCGAGAACCCATCGATCTTTGCCTCGGCCGCAAACGATTTCCAGAACGCATCATGGGTGATGAACAGCGCCAGGTATCCATCGGCAGTGGGAAATAGCTGCGCTGGAACGTAATACGAGTGAGCCCCGAGTGGGTGTCGGCGCGGCTCGACGCCGTCGTTGAGGTAGGCCGACGCGTGGTAGTTGAGCTGAGACAACATCACGTCGCGCAACGAGACATCAACCTGGCCGCCGCGACCGGAGATGATCTGCGCGAGCAGACCGATCGCGGCGGTGAGGCCGGTGGAGTTGTCGGCCGAGGAATAGCCGGGCAGAGTCGGCGGCCCGTCCGGGTCACCGGTCAGCGCCGCGATGCCGTACGCCGCTTGGATCACATAGTCGAACGCCGGGTCGTCACCGCCGTTCAACCCGTAACCCGTCATTGCGACGCACACGATCCGATCGTTGTATCGGCGCAGCGCGTCGTAGGTGAGCCCGAGCCGGCGGATAGCCGAGGGTTTCAGGTTGACCAGCAGCGCATGCGACGGCGCCACCAGCTCACCGAGTTGGCGTTGCCCGGCATCGGAATTCAGGTCGAGACAGACGCTGCGCTTGCACCGGTTGAGGCTGGCGAAGTAGCTGTCGCCGACCTGTCGGGAGATTTCGCCACCCGGTGGCTCGATCTTGATGACCTCGGCGCCGAGGTCGGCGAGCATCATTGTGGCGTACGGGCCGGCCAGCATGGTTCCGACCTCGAGGATCCTGATGCCGGCCAGCGGGCCGTCGGACGCGCTCACGGCACTGCGACCGGCTGAGCCGGTCATCGGACCTGGGCGGCGAGTTCCGCGAGCACCTCGCGGGTGCGCCGCTTCGACGCGATCAGTTCATCGCGGTCGTTTCCGATCGGCAGCAGCCGCACCGAAAGGTCCGTCACGCCGGCGTCGGCGAACCGACGGAACCGGTCCAGGATCGCGTTCTCGTCACCGGCGGCGCAGATGTCGCCGACGTCCTTCGCATCGCCCTGATCCAGCAGGCGCTGGTAGTTGGGCGAGAACTCGGCTTCCCCAAGGATGCGGTTCGCGCGTTCGCGTGCCGCATCGGCTTCGGCCGGCGCGCAGAGACATACCGGGATGCCCGCGATGATGCGCGGCGCGCTGCGTCCGGCGTTTTCGGCGGCCTTGGTGATCCGCGGCGCGATGTGGTCGCCGATCGCGCGTTCGTCGGCCATCCACAGGACCGTGCCGTCGGCACGTTCGCCGGCGATCCTGAGCATCACCGGGCCCAGCGCGGACACCAGCACGGGCAAGGGTGCAACGGGCCCGAGGTCGAGCGGGTTGTGAACGGTGAACGAGTCGTTCTCGACATCGACAGGCCCAGGCCCGTTCAGCGCGGCGTTGAGCACGTCGAGGTAGTCACGGGTGTATGCGGCCGGTCGTTCGTATGAAAGGCCGAGCATGTCGCCGACGATCCAGTGGTGCGACGGGCCCACCCCCAGCGCCAGCCGGCCGTTGGCGATCGCATGAGCCGACAACGCCTGGCGTGCAAGGGCAATCGGATGCTGCGCCTGCAGGGGAACGACCGCGGTGCCCAACTCGATTCTGGTGGTCCGTGTCGCCAGCAACGCGATGGTGATCAGCGCGTCGAAGTCACCCGGAATTTGCGGAATCCACGCGGTGTCCATGCCGGCGGCCTCGGCCCACTCGATGTCGCGGACCAAACCTTGCGGCTTGCGGGCGGTATCGCGGCGCTCGGGCCCGATCATCACTCCGACGCGCACGGGTCCTCCTGTGTTAATCCCGCCCCTGCTTCGCCCGCCCGAGGTGTGCCGGTAAGTGAACGTACCTCGCGGACAAGGACATCCAATGGCGTGCCAGTGGGGAAGACCGCGGCGGCGCCGGCCGCCAGCAACTTCGGCACGTCGGCATGCGGGATCGTGCCGCCAACGACGACGGCGATATCGCCGGCGTCGGCTGCGCGCAACGCCTCGATGGTGCGGGTCGTCAGCGCGAGGTGCGCGCCCGACAGAATGCTCAAGCCGACCAGCGCCACATCTTCCTGCAACGCGATCGACACGATGTCCTCGATCCGCTGCCTGATGCCGGTGTAGATGACCTCAAAGCCGGCGTCGCGCAATGTTCGCGCCACGATTTTGGCGCCGCGATCGTGCCCGTCGAGGCCGGGCTTGGCGACCAGAACCCGCGCCGTCATCAGAAGACCACCGGCTGCTGGAATTCGCCCCACACTGCCTTGAGCGCGGACACCATCTCCCCGACCGTGCAGTAGGCGTTCACGCAGTCGATCAGTGCGTGCATCAGGTTGTCGTCTGCGGATGCCGCGCGCGACAGCGCCGCGAGGTTCGCCCGCACGGCGCCGCTGTCGCGTTCCGACCGCACCTTGCTCAGGCGCTTGAGCTGCAGATCGCGGCCCTCGGCGTCGAGCTCGTACATCACGACGTCGGGCGGCGGCTCGTCCGAGACGAACTTGTTGACGCCGACGACGGGACGCTCCCCCGACTCGATGTTCTTGTGCACGCGGAACGCCTCGTCGGCGATCAGGCCCTGCAGGTAGCCGTCCTCGATGGCCCGGACCATGCCGCCGTGGTTCTCGAGGTCCGCCATGATCTCGATGATGCGGGCCTCGGTGGCGTCGGTGAGCGCCTCGACGAAGTACGAGCCGCCGAGCGGATCGGCCACCTTCGCGACCCCCGTCTCGTACGCCAGGATCTGCTGGGTGCGCAGCGCCAGCGTCGCCGACTCTTCGCTCGGTAACGCGAACGGCTCGTCCCATGCCGCGGTGAACATGGATTGCACGCCGCCGAGCACGGATGCCATCGCCTCGTAGGCCACCCGCACGACGTTGTTCTGCGCCTGCGGCGCGTACAGGGAGGCACCCCCGGACACGCAGCCGGTGCGGAACATCGACGCCTTGTCCGATTTCGCCCCGTACCGTTCGCGGACGATCGTCGCCCAACGCCGGCGCCCCGCACGATACTTCGCGATCTCCTCGAAGAAGTCGCCGTGTGTGTAGAAAAAGAACGAGATCTGTGGAGCGAACTCGTCGATCGTGATGCGGCCGCGCTCGACCACCGTGTCGCAGTAGGTGACACCGTCGGCAAGGGTGAAGGCCATCTCCTGCACAGCGTTCGCACCGGCGTCGCGGAAGTGCGCGCCCGCGACGGAGATCGCGTTGAACTTCGGAACCTCAGCGGCGCAGAACTCGATGGTGTCAGCAATCAGGCGCAGCGACGGCTCGGGCGGCCAGATCCAGGTGCCGCGCGACGCATATTCCTTGAGGATGTCGTTTTGGATCGTGCCGGTGAGCTTCTCGCGGGGCACACCTTTGCGCTCGGCGGCGGCCACGTAGAGCGCCAGCAGGATCGCCGCGGTGCCGTTGATCGTGAAGCTTGTGCTGATCTTGTCCAACGGAATCCCGTCGAACAGGATCTCGGCATCAGCGAGCGTGTCGACCGCGACGCCGACGCGGCCAACCTCCTCGGACACCTCGGCATCGTCTGAGTCGTAGCCGCACTGCGTGGGCAGGTCCAGCGCCACCGACAGGCCGGTGCCACCCTGGCCGAGCAGGTAGCGGTAGCGCCGATTCGACTCCTCGGCGGTGCCGAACCCCGAGTACTGGCGGAACGTCCACAGGCGCCCCCGATAACCGGCGGCGAAGTTCCCGCGAGTGAACGGGTAGGTGCCCGGGGCGGGCGGTCCCGCACCCACGTCAGCCGGCCCGTACACCGGCTCAAGCGGTATCCCCGAAGAGGTCTGTACCTGGTCGTTCATCAATGGATACCGTACTTGCAAAAAATGAGAATGCCAATACCATCATTCGATAACGACAGTGCTAAGCCGTGTTCGGGACCACCCTCGAGGAGAACGATGCCTGGTGCGCAGCCCGTCACTGACCCGTTCATCGGCTGAAAGTAAGGTCGGCGACGTGACAGACCCGGGCGACGCGGCGGCGAGCCGCCCATCGGACCCTCAGCGGACGGTCGAACAACGCGGTCTGTGGTTCGAGGAGTTCGAGGCGGGCGTGCGTTATCTGCACCGGCCCGGCCGCACCATCACCGAGGCCGACAACGTCCTGTTCACCACGTTGACGATGAACACCCAGGCGCTGCACCTCGATGCGGCCTTCTCCGAGGGCCAGGCGCCGTTCCACCAGCGCCTGGTCAATTCGATGTTCACGCTGTCCACCCTCGTCGGGCTGTCGGTGGCGCAGCTGACCCAGGGCACCATCGTGGCCAACCTCGGATTCTCCGAGATCGCGTTCCCGCGCCCGCTGTTTCACGGGGACACCCTGTACGCCGAAACGGTCGTGACCGACAAGCGTCTGTCACGCACGCGCGAGGGCGAGGGAATCGTGACATTGAGCCACGTCGGCCGCAATCAGCACGGCGACATCGTCGCGACCGCGACGCGCAAGACGTTGGTGCGCACGAAACCCGAAGGCTCATGACGCTGCGAGTCGGTCCGGCCTGGTTGTTCTGCCCGGCCGATCGCCCGGAACGCTTCGCGAAGGCCGCCGCGGTCGCCGACGTCGTCATCCTCGACCTCGAGGACGGAGTCGCCGCTCCGGACAAGGAAGGCGCTCGGAGGGCGGTGGTGGAATCGGCGCTGGATCCAACGAAGACCGTCGTGCGGATCAACCCCGCCGACACCGCCGACTGCCGCGCCGACCTGCAGGCCTTGGAGCGAACCAGCTTACACCACGGTGATGCTGCCGAAATGTGAGTCTGCACAGCAGGTCAGCGCGCTGGCGCCGCGCCAGGTGATCGTGTTGATCGAAACGCCGCTCGGGGCGGTGAAGGTCGCCGAAAGCGTGCAAGCAGACAACGCCGTCGGCGTGATGTGGGGCTCGGAGGATCTGTTCGCCGCGCTCGGAGGCACTGCGAACAGGAATCCGGACGGGACGCTGCGAGACGTCGCGCGGCAGGTGCGGTCGGCATCGCTGCTGGCCGCGAAGGCCTACTCGCGGCTGGCACTGGATTCCGTCTACCTCGACATCAAGGACCTCGACGGGCTGCGCGCGGAGGTCGATGACGCGGTCGCGGTCGGCTTCGACGCCAAGGTCGCGATCCATCCCAGCCAAGTCCCGGTGATCCGGGCCGGCTACGCACCGGCGGCCGACCAAGTCGATTGGGCGCACCGGATTCTGGCCGCCGCGCGAGATCGACGCGGGGTGTTCGAACTGGACGGCATGATGGTCGACATGCCCGTACTGCGGCGCGCGCAGCACATCATCAGGCTCAGCGAACGATGACCGTGCCCCAGTGGCGGAGGTTCGCAGCCACCACGGCCGCTCGCTATGGCGCGCCGTCCGGTGACTACGGCGATCTTTGGCAGTGGTCGGTCGACAACCCGGCGCGCTTCTGGCGGGCGGTGTGGGACTACTTCGACGTCGGAGGACGAGACAACGGGCTTGCCGAGGAAGACGCCTCGGTGCTAGCCGACGCGTCCATGCCTGGGGCGCAGTGGTTTCCGGGCGTCGAGCTGAACTATGTCGACCTCGCGCTGCGGTACGCCGACCAGGATGGCCCCGCCATTATCGGAGTCGACGAGTCCGGTGCTCGCACCGAGATCAGTTGGAACGAACTCCCGGGACAGATCGGCGCCATTGCCGCAGAGTTGCGTCGCCTCGGCGTTGAACGTGGCGACACCGTCGCCGCGTACCTGCCCGACATCGCCGAGGCGATGGTCGCAGCGTTGGCCACCGCGTCATTGGGCGCTATCTGGTCGTCATGCGGCCAGGACTACGCACCCGAGGGCGCCGCCGCGCGGTTGTCCCAACTCGGCCCGAGGGTCTTATTCAGTGCGGACGGCTACCGATTCAACGGGCGGTGGATCGACAAACGGGAGCACACCGCGCAGCTGCGGTCGCTGCTACCGGGTGAACCGCATCTGATCATGCTCGGGGGTAGCGAATACCGCGATCTGGTCGCGGAGCCAAGCGACCCGATTGTCAGGGCCGTGCGGTTCGACCACCCACTGTGGGTGCTGTTCAGCTCCGGTACCACCGGCCGCCCGAAAGGTATCGTCCACGGCCACGGCGGCGTGGTCCTCGAGCATCTGAAATCGGTTGGTCTGCAAGCTGATTTGGGTCCCGGCGACGTGTTCTTCTGGCAGACCGCGCTGAGCTGGATGATGTGGAACTTCCGGCTATCCGGACTGCTGTGCGGGTCGACGGTGGTGTGCTACAGCGGCCACCCGCTGTACCCGGACGCCGACCGGCTCTGGCAGCTGGTCGCCGACGAGCGGGTCACCTATTTCGGCACCAGCCCGGGACAGCTGCTCGCGTCGCGCAAAGCTGGGCTCACCCCGGGGTCGTCACACGACCTCAGCCGGCTGAAAACCATCGGCAGCACCGGCTCGCCGTTGGCCGCCGATCTTTTCGAATGGGTCGGCTCCCACGTCGGCAAGCATGTGATGGTCTCGTCGATCAGTGGCGGAACCGACGTATGCACTGCATTCGCCGGCGGAACACCAGAGGTACCGGCACGTCCCGGGGAATTGGCTACCCGATATCTCGGGGTCGCCCTCGAATGCTGGTCGCCCGATCGTCAAACGCGCATCAACGAGGTCGGCGAACTGGTGATCACCCAACCGATGCCGTCGATGCCGGTCGGGTTCTGGAACGACGAGGACGGATCCAAGTATCGCGCAGCATATTTCGCGCACCACTGGGCCGATGGCCCAGCGCCGCAGGTGTGGCGGCATGGCGACTGGGTGACGCTCACCGAGCGCGGCTCACTGATCATTCACGGCCGCAGCGACGCCACGCTCAATAGGCACGGCATTCGCATGGGATCGGCCGACATCTACGAAGTCGTCGAGGCGATCGACGAGATCAGCGAGGCCTTCGTCGTCGGCATTGACGGACACGACGACGGCGAGTACTGGATGCCGCTGTTCGTCGCGATGGCACCGGGCAGCCGACTGGACGATGCGCTGGCGCAAAAAATCCGCGGCGAGATTCGCTCGAAGTTGTCCCCGCGGCATGTGCCCGACGAGATCATCGAGGCACCCGGCATCCCACACACCCGCACCGGCAAAAAGCTCGAGGTGCCGATCACCGGCATTCTCGCCGGACGCGCGGACGTCGCAGTCGATCCACGGTCGATCGACAACCCCGACCTGCTCGATTGGTACCGCGAGCAAGGCCGCGCACATCAGTGGTAACTAGCGTCACCGCAGGTGCTCGCCGAAGAACACCAGGATGCGCCGCCATGCATCCTCGGCCTCCGGCTCCGAATAGGCCAGGCCTGCAATGCGTTCGACGAATTGGAATACTGACGGTGTGGGAAAGTCGTTCATGAAACTGTGCCCGACATCGGGGTATTCCTTCACGTCGCGAGCAACCGCCCCCTCGGCCAACAACGTTTCCAGCTTGGTTGCCGCTCTCGGCAGCATGACGTCCTTCGCGCCGTAGCTCGCGACGACAGGGCACGACCGGCGCAGCGCTTCAACATCTTTCGGCAATTGACCGTAATTGGGTGCGGCCGCATCAAACACGCCACGCGGCGCCAGCTGCAAGCAGAATCCGCCGCCCATGCAGAACCCGACGACGCCCACTTTTCCGGTGCACCGGTCGTCGGCGGCCAGATGCTCACGCGCAGCGATCAGGTCATCGACGGCCGGTCCCTGGCCTCGCAGCTGCGACCTCAAGGTGCTGACCACGCATCGCAGCTTCTGACCACGCCGGAAAAGCGCCGGCGCCAGCGCCAGGTAGCCGTTGGACGCGAAGCGGTCGGTGATGCGGCGAAGGTCCGCGGTCATTCCCAGCGCATCGTGGACGACCACAACGCCGGGCCACGGCCCATCCCCCGACGGAGCGGCCAGATACGCGGGCAGCGACCCTGCTGGACAGTCGTAGTGAATGTTGGTCATTGGGCAATTGTTCACACTGAGCGCGACCATTACATCAATTGCCCGCCTGGAAGCGACAAACGAACCTGCGAGTGTTCGCCGACCAAGCGTTGTCGCGCCAAGGTGGGCAGTCGACGGGTCGGGTCAGAGCGTGAGGATCGTCGCCGCGGCGGTACCGGGCGCGCCGTAAACCTGGGCGAACCCGACTCGCGGCTCCCCTGGCACCTGGCGCTCGCCGGCCTCCCCGCGCAATTGGCGCACCAGCTCATGCACCTGCCGTAACCCCGACGCACCGATCGGCTCGCCGTTGGCGATCAGTCCGCCGTCGGTGTTGACCGGCATCGGCCCGCCGATCTCGGTGGCGCCGTCGGCCAGCAGCTTCTCCTGATCGCCGTCTGCGCAGAACCCGGCCTCGGCCATGTGGATCACCTCCGCCCCGGCGTCGGTGTCCTGAAGCTGGATGACGTCGACGTCTTCCGGCGCCACGCCTGCCGCCTCGAACGCGGCCTTCGACGCGTACACCGTCGGCGACACGTCGTCATCGAGCGGAGCCGACGTCGCGTGCACCTCGTAGGCGCCGTAGCGACGCGTCCGAATCTCGGTTGCCTTCACGTACACGGGCTTTGACGTGTACCTCTCCGCGATATCCGCACGGCACATGATCACCGCTGCGGCGCCTTCGTCGGGCGCACAGAACATGTACTGCGTGAGCGGGTAGTTCAGCACCGGCGAGTTTAGGATCTCGTCCTCGGAAATCGGCTTGCGGCGGAACGCATTCGGGTTGAGCTCGCCGTTGCGGAAGTTCTTCGCCGCCACCTTGGCTAGTGTCTCCTGCGAGATGCCGTGCTTGTGGATGTAGTGGTTGGCCTTCATGCCGAAGAACTTGGTGGTGACGAACTGGCCGTTCTCCGCATACCACTGGGGCAGCGCCAGCTTCGCGGGATCGTCGGTGAAGGCGCCGCGTGGGTGCTTGTCCATGCCGATCGCGATCCCGATGTCGTACTTGCCCATGCGAATTGTGTCGGCGCACACCTGAATTGCGGTGGCGGCGGTGGCACAGGCGTTGAACACGTCGATGAACGGGATGCCCGTGAGCCCCACGAGCCGGGTCACGGCGTCGGGATTGCAGACCTCATAACTACCACCGACACCGAACTGGACATCCTTCCATTCGATGCCGGCGTCGCCGAGGGCGGTCTGGATGGCCTCGGAGCCCATCTGCATCGCGGTCTTGTCGAATCGACCGAAGGGGTGTAGCCCGACGCCGATGATCGCCACGTCATTCATCTCGGCAAATTCCTCTTTTCCTCAGAGCGGCCGGAAGGCGAACGTCACGACGTCGTTGCCCTCGTCGTCGGTGGTGAACGGCACCATCGTCAGCTCGACATCCATGCCGAACTGAAGCTTCGCGGGATCGTTCTCGGTGAGCCGGCCCTCGACCCTGATCACGTCGTCCAGTTGGACCAGCCCGACCCCGAACGGGACGAAATCCTTGCCGGTCGGGCCGGCGTAGGGCGCCCCGGGCGGGAAACCCTGCGTCGTCCAGGTGACCAGCGTCCCGCGGCGCGGCAGCAGCAACGCGGCCATCTCGCCGGCGCTGCACCTCGGGCAATGGTCCTGCTGGGGGAATGCCGTCGCGCCACAGGCACCGCACTTACTACCGATGAGCTGCGGGTTTTCCTCTGGCCAGGTCGAAATCTCGGGTGCGAGCGCCTTCTGCATCGAGCGATCCTCCGTGGGGTCCGACTGTCAATAATGCGCTTACGAAAGCGTACAATGCCATTACTCTAATTTGGAAATCATGTTCTCGCCGCTGCCGACGCGGCCGTCGAGCGACACAGCGTCGCGGGTCAGCACCATCAAGTCTCCGCGATCACGAGCTCACCGAAGCGACCGATCGCCTCAAGCGCGTGCGCCAGGCTGTCTCCCGGCACGCCAACCTGCACCCAAGTCACCCCGACACCCGCCAGCTTGTCGAGGCCAGTCAGATACGCGTCGGCGTTGAAGTCGGGCCGGCCCGGGCTGCCGCCGGCCGAGTTGGTGAAGCAGATGTCGATCGATGACGGGTCCCTGCCGTCAGCGTCGACGCGGCGCCGCAAGTCCTCGATGCCATGACGAAGGCGCTCATCGGTGTCCAATGCCGCGGTCCCTGCCGTGTTGGCCAGCACGGCAGGCGCAGGGAACGGGCACCAGCCGTCGCCGTGGGTGGCGACCCGCTGACGGGCCCGACCCGTGTTACCACCGATCCAGATAGGCGGATGCGGACGACTCACCGGTCGAGGGTGCGCGGTGATCCCGCGCGCCGTGAAGTGCCGGCCCTCGAACGTGACGTCGTCCCTGGTCCAGATCGTCCGGATCACCTCCAGTGCCTCGTCGAACACCTCACTGCGCTCGTCGTAATCGACACCGAGCGCGGCGAATTCGCGTTTGAGATAGCCGACGCCAACCGCCAGCGTGAACCGCCCGCCGGAAAGGAGGTCGAGCGTCGCGCCCGCCTTGGCCACCACGAACGGGTTGCGGTACGGCAGCACCACGACGTTCGGGATCAGGCGAAGGTTCGTCGTAGCCGCCGCGGCGAATCCCATCGCCACGAACGGGTCGAGCGCGTCATGCCCGCCAGAGTCGAGCCAGCGCTGCGTCGGCGCCGGATGATCCGTGAAGCCGAAGCCGTGGAACCCGGCCGCATCGGCCGATGCCGCGACTTTGGCCACGCCGTGACCAGAGACGAGCTCCGGGTTGTACGGGTGGTTGTGGATCGGATGCGTGATCGCGAAGCGCATTTCTCACCTGTCCTGGGCCGCGTTCCGGCCGGTTACGTGATTGTCCTCAGATGATAACGTCATTCTCATGAAAGCCGGCTGCCGCCCGGACGCATCATGAGCACCATGACAGTGTCGTCAGTGCTCGAACCCGACCGCGGTCTGCCGCGCGGCGTGCAAGGCGCCGCCGATCCCCGATTCGCAAACGTGATCCGGCTGTTCACTCAGCTGTTCCCGGGGCGCCGGTTCGGCGGCGGGGCGCTGGCGGTGTACATCGACGGTCAGCCGGTCGTCGACGTGTGGACCGGGTGGTCGGACCGCGCCGGCGAGGTGCGCTGGACGGCCGACACGGGCGCGATGGTGTTCTCCGCGACCAAGGCAGTGGCCTCGACGGTGATCCACCGGCTGGTCGACCGCGGGCTGTTGTCCTACGACGCGCCGGTCGCCGAGTACTGGCCGGAGTTCGGCGCAAACGGCAAGTCGGACATCACCGTTCGCGACATGCTGCGGCATCGATCCGGTCTGTCGCACCTCAAGGGTGTCAGCAAGACGGAGTTGATGGATCACCTTTTGATGGAGGAGCGGTTGGCCGCCGCGCCTCCCGACCACCTCAAGGGCGCGCCCGCGTACCACGCGCTGACCTACGGATGGCTGGTGTCCGGTCTGGCGAGATCGGTGACGGGCAAAGGCATGCGGGAACTGATCCGTACCGAGGTGGCGCGGCCGTTGAACACCGACGGTTTGCACCTCGGCCGCCCCCCGGCCGGCTCGCCCACCGAGGTTGCCCAGATCCTCGCGCCGCAGAGCACTCGGGCGAACCCGTTGTTCAACTTGGTCGCGCCAAGGGTGGCCGGGCTGCGGTTCTCCGGTGTGCTCGGCTCGATGTACTTCCCGGGCATCAAATCCTTTGTGCAGGGAGATACCCCGTTCCTCGACGGCGAGATCCCAGCCGCCAACGGCGTGGTCACCGGTCGCGGTCTGGCCAAGATGTACGCCGCGCTCGCCAACGACGGCCGCATCGATGGAAAGCAGTTCCTGTCATCGGAATTGGCGCGCGACCTGGCAGGTAAGCCACGCGTGTTGCCCGACCTGAACATGGTCGTGCCCATGCCGTTCCACCTCGGGTATCACGAATCGCCAATTCCCGGCTTACTCAAGGGGTTTGGCCATATCGGGCTCGGAGGAACGCTCGGATGGGCCGACCCGGAAACCGGGAGCGGGTTCGCTTACATCCACAACCGGCTCCTCACGCCGATGGTGCTCGACATGGCCTCGTTCGCTGTTCTGGCGCGGCCGCTGCGCGCGGCGATCGCGGCCGCCCGTGCGGCGGGCCCGCATCCGGTACCGGAATTCGGGGCGCCCTACCCCAGGCCCGCACGTAAACGCGCGACGAAGCGTGCCCCCACCGCCGCCAGCGGTTAGGACGCGGCGCCCTCCGACACGTAGCCCAGGGCGCTCTTGATCTCCAGGTACTCGTGGAAGCCGAACTCGCTCCATTCGCGACCGTTGCCGCTTCGCTTGTAACCGCCGAACGGAGCGTTCAGATCGAAGGCGTGGTTGATCGCCACGGAGCCTGCACGCAGGCGCCGAGCCACCGCTCGTGCCACGTCGATGTCGGCCGCTGAGACGTAGCCGGCCAGACCGTAATCGGTGTCGTTGGCAATCTCGACGGCCTCGTCCAGGGTGTCGTAGCCGAGGATGCACAGCACCGGCCCGAAGATCTCCTCCCGGGCGATGGTCATGCCATTGGTGACACCCGCGAAGACGGTGGGCCTTACATAGAAACCCGTGTCCAGTCCGTTCGGCCGGCCGGGGCCGCCGACGACCAGGGTGGCCCCTTCGTCGATGCCCTTCTGGATCAGGCCCTGAACCTTCTTGAACTGGGCACCAGAGGCCACCGGGCCGATGGCGGCCTTGTTTGCGGGATCGCCGACGGCCACCGCCTCGGCGACTGCACCGGCGATGGCGGTGGCTTCCTCCATGCGGGCCTTCGGCACGAGCATCCGTGAAGGTGCATTGCAGCTCTGGCCGGAGTTGACCATCATCACCGACACGCCCGCGGTGACGTGCTTCGCGAAGTCCGCATCGTCGATGACGATGTTCGGGCTCTTGCCACCGAGCTCCTGGGTCACACGTTTGACCGTCGCCGCCGCGTTCTTGGCGACGTCGACACCGGCGCGGGTCGACCCGGTGAACGAGACCAGGTCGATGTCGGGATGACTGGCGATCGCCACGCCCACACCGGGACCGTCGCCGAACACCATGTTGTAGACGCCTGCCGGTACGCCCGCGGAATCCATGATCTCGGTGAAGATCTGGCCCGAGTACGGCGCGACTTCGGACGGCTTGAGCACCATGGTGCAGCCGGTCGCGAGCGCCGGGTACACCTTGCAGGCGATCTGGTTGATCGGCCAGTTCCACGGGGTGATGAGCCCACAGACGCCGATCGGCTCCTTCACGACGAGCGTCGTGCCGTGCTGTTCCTCGAAGGCGAAGTTCTTCAGCACATCGATGGCCGTCAGGAGGTGACCCATGCCCATACCGACCTGGGGTCCGGCGGCCAGCGACGGCGGCGCCCCCATCTCCTCGGTCACCGCGTCCGCGAGGTCGCCGGTGCGCTTCTGATATTCGGCAAGGATCGCCTGCAACACGTCCAGCCGCTCTTCGCGGCTGCTTTGCGACCAGGTCGCGAACGCGCGCCGCGCCGCGGTGACCGCCTTGTCGACATCGGCTGCCGAACCCACCGCGATCCTGCCGGACACCTGCTCGGTGGTCGGATTCTCGACGTCCAGCGTTTTCGGCTCAACTGGATCGACCCACTGGCCGTCGATGTAGAACTTCAGATATTCGCGCATAGCGTTTCCTTTACTGGGGCGTGCCGCTTACTGCGTGCCTTCTGCATACCACGTTCTGAATTCGGTGTAGTTGGGCATCTCCTCCGAATTGGCCTTCGGATCGATACAGACGTGGACGACCGCGGTCCTGCCGCTGGCATAAGCCCGCTTGATCGCGGGCCCGATGTCCTCCTCGTGCTCGACGTACTCGCCGTGGCAATCCAGCCCCTCGGCGATCTTGTCGAAGCGGACGTTCTTACTCCAGTGGACGCCGGGTTGCGGCGACGGTTGCTCGAATGTGCGCTTGTAGACGCCGACTTCGAGGCCCCACTGGTTGTCGACTCCGACGACGCACACGAGCGGAAGTCTCAGACGCGCCGCCGTTTCCAGCTCCGCGATGTGGAACAGAAACGACGAGTCACTAGTCAGTAGCATGACCGGCCGGTTGCCGCCATCGGCGACGGACGCGCCGACCGCATACGGCAGCCCGGTGCCAAGATGGCCAAAGTTCTGGTTCCAGATGACGTCGCGGGGTTTCGCCAGCGAGTACGTCCACTGAAAGATGACGGTCGCGCCGCCGTCGCGAACCATGATGCCCTCGGCCGGGAACGCCTTGGTCGCCTCGACCACGAAACGGGCGGGATGGATGGGCGTCCTGCCGGTGGGCGCGGTCTCTGCCAGCTCGGCCAGCTGGTCCGCGTCCTGCTTGATCCAGCCCTCGAGATCGGCCGACGGCGGGCGCGGGCTGTTCTTCAGCGCTTCAACCAGCTGGGGGACGACCCCGCGCAGGTCGCCCACCAGCGGCACGTCGATCTGCCGGTTCACGCCGATCGCCGTCGGATCCTGTTCGACATAGATCCACTTGCGGTTCGCGTCGTTGTCGGCCCAGTGCCGGGACCTGCCGTAATGCACGGGCTCGCCGAGCTCGGTGCCGAGCGCGACGCACAGGTCCGACGTCACGACCGCCTCCACGGCTGCGGACGAAAACCCATAGGGGAAGGTGCGATCCTCGAGCCCGGGGATGAACGAGGTGCCGCCCGACGTCTGGATCACCGGGCAAGCCATCAGCTCGGCGAGCTCCTTGACCGATGCGCCGGTGCGCGACGTGTGCACGCCGTGCCCCACCAGCAGGATCGGATTCTTGGCATCCCGGATCAGCTTCGCCGCCTCGGCGACCTCCCGCGCACCCGCGCTCTGGTTGACGAGACGATATGCGCTGGACGGCAACGGGTCCGGCCACGTCGAGCTCTTCGGTAATCACATGTGACGGAAACTCGATATACGCCGGGCCGGGCGTGCCGGACATCGCCCGGCGGATCGCCTCATGGACGATCTCGTCTGTCTGGTCGGCGTATTCGATCGATGCGCTGTACTTCACCGATGGCGCGAAGAGGGTCTCCTGACGGACGAACTGGATGCGTCCGCGACGCACCCGTCGTTCGGTGATGCGTGCCCGCTGCCCGCCCAGGAATACGACCGGTGAGTTCTCGACCTTGGCGCACATCATCGCACCGGCGATGTTGGCGACACCCGGCCCCAGCGTGCCGACGCACAGACCCGGCTGTCCGGTCATACGCGAGACCGCCTCGGCCATGAAGCCGGCGCTCTCCTCATGATGCGGCGACACCACCGTCCAGCCCCGTGTCTCTGCTTCGAGGAACATGTGGACGAAGTTCGGGTCCGGGATTCCGAACAGCGTGTTGACACCCTCGACTTCGAACAGGTCCAGTATTCGTTTGTAAACGGGTACACCCATTTTCGTACTCCTAGCTATTAGGTCCCTTGGGAGTAGCGCTGCGCGAGTTGTTTCCGGTGCGCCGCGGGCGAGCCGAACAGCGAACGGTTCAGCGCGGCGCGTTTGAGGTAGACGTGGATACCGCTTTCCCACGTGTATCCGATGCCGCCGTGCAGCTGCATGGCCTTTCCGACGACGTCGACCGCCATGGCGGTGGCGTAGGACTTCGCCATCGATGCCGCCGTCGCGGCGTCCGTGCGATCGTCGGCGATGGCCTCGACCGCGGCGCTGACGAGTTGGCGCGCAACCGAAATTCGCACCAGCATGTCCGCGCAGGCGTGCTTGACGGCCTGAAACGATCCGATCGGGCGGCCGAACTGGTGGCGTACCGCGGCGTAGGACACCGTAGCGGAGAGCATGGCCTCCGCCAGTCCGATGCTGTCGCAGGCGACGGCCACCGCCGCCCGGTCCAGCAGGCGACGCACTCGCGTTCCGGGATCGCCGTCGAACCGCCACACCGACGACTCGTCCACCATTACACCGTCAGCGACTACCATCGACAGTCGACGTGTCTCGTCGACCACCGGTTGTGGGGTCACCGAGAGTCCGGATGCCTGCGCCGCGGCGACGACGACCGCCGGCACGTCAGGCACGTCTCGGGCGTTCGCGAGCAGCAGCAGCCGGTCGGCACCGTCGGCGTCCGGCACGAACTCGGACCGACCAGTGATCCGCAGACCAGCCGACGAGGATTCGATGCAGAACGGCGCCGAGGGGTCGATGTCCTGACCATCGCGCGATAATGCGACAGCCGTCCTCACCGCACCGGTGGCGACATCAGTGAGCAGCTCGTCGCGAGTTGCGCTGGGCTGCAGTGCGATCAGAGTGCCGACCGACAGGACGGTTCCGCCGAGGTAGGCGCTTCGTGTGGCGGCCCGGCCCATTTCCTGGAGGACGACCGCCACCTCGCCGAAGCCTGCGCCGGCCCCGCCGAGGTTTTCCGGCGCTTCGAGGCCCGTCCATCCGGCTTCGGCGAGCAGTGGCCAATCGACCGCGGCGTCCTTCGCCAGCAGATCACTTGCGACCGAGCGCAGCTCGTCGTGGAACTCCTTGAACTTGCCGCTCATCCGACCGCGCTCGGTTCTCTCGGCAGGCCCAGACCCCGCTCACCGATGATGGTGCGCTGGATCTCGCTCGATCCTCCGGGGATCGTCCACTCCCACGACCCGATGAAGTCGAGCACCCACGACCCGGACTCCCACCCGCTCGATATCGGTTTGGTCAGTTGGGTGTGAGCGGCGAGCCCACCGATCTCAGCGCCGAAATCGGTGAGCCGCTGCAGCAATTCGCTGTAGAACAGCTTTACCACCGATGCGTCGGCCGCACCGGCCGTCCCTGCTTCGCTGCGTTCCACCAGGTCCCGGCACAGGCCGCGCAGGCCGGTGATCTCGATATCGAACTGCGCCAGCTTGTCTTGCACCACGGCGTCCTCGATCAGCCGCCCCGGGCGGCACGCCTCGACCAGCCAGCGGAACCCGGCGTGGCCGAGGCGCTCCGCGAGCTCCAGCATCGTCAATCCGCGCTCGGCGCCCAGCGTCGCCTGAGCCACTTGCCATCCCGCGTTCTCCGCACCGACGAGGTTTGCCGCCGGGATCTTCACGTCGTTGAGGAAAATCTCGCAGAAGTGAGACTCCCCGATTGCGTTACGGATCGGCCGCACGTCGACGCCGGCAGTGCTCATGTCGAGCAGGAAGTACGAAATGCCTTTCCGTTTGGCTGCATCCGGGTCGGTCCTGGCGAGCAGCAGGCACCAGTCGGCGTGCATCCCGCCGCTGGCCCACAGTTTCTGGCCGTTGATGACGTAGCTGTCGCCGTCCCTGCGGGCGGATGTGCGCAGGCTGGCCAGATCAGATCCGGCCTCGGGTTCGGAGAAGCCCTGGACCCAGATCTCGCCGCCGAGGATGGCCGGGAGATGTCGCTGCCGCTGCTCCTGGGTGCCCGCGGCTAGCAATGTCGATGCCGCGTGGTGGATCCCGACGAACGCCAGGACGAGCCGCGGGGCGTCGTGCGCGGCCAGCTCCCGGTACAAGATCGCCTGTTCGGCGACCGACATCCCGCCACCCCACTCGCGCGGCCAGTGCGGAACCGCGAAGCCCGCGGCGCGCAGCTCCTGGAACCACCACTTCTGGAAGTCGACGAACTGCTCGTCGTCGACATCGGTCTGGGCCCGACGCCAGTCCGAGGGGACGTGCTCATCACACCATGCCCGGACCGTCGCGCGGAACTCGTCGAGATCAGCGGTCGGCGTCATGTGCGATTCGACTTCTGCTTGAACGCCAGGACTTTGGCTCGATGGTCCGCTGTCTGCATGGTGACCTGCTCTGCCGCGAAGCCTGCTTGCATCGGGCCGCCGAGCACCTGGGACATGTACATGTTGACGATCCGCTTGGTGCCCTGCAGCGCCTCCGGGGATTGAGCGGCGAGGCGTGCCGCAAGCCGACGCGCCTGGTCCAGCAGGTCGTCCGGCGCGACAGCGCGGCTCGCGAAGCCCAGCTCGACAGCGGTCGCCGCGGAGATGCGGTCACCGGTATAGAGATATTCGCGGGACCGCATGATCGGCGTGAGCAGCGGCCACAACGCGGCGCCGCCGTCTCCGGCCACCAGACCCACGGCGACGTGCGGATCCGCCAGATGCGCCTCCTCGGAGATCAGCATGATGTCGCACAACAACGCAACGCTGCAGCCCAGGCCGACCGCGGGTCCGTTGACCGCCGCGATCACCGGCAACGGGAAGCGCAGCATCTCCTCGATGATCTGTGACCCCTCGCGAATGCTCTCGTCGCGTGCGACGGGGTCGTCGAGAAACGTTGTGATCCAGTTGAGGTCGCCGCCCGCACAGAATGCGCGTCCGGCACCGGTGAGGATCACCACCTTAGCTGCCCTGTCGGCGGCCAATTGTCGCCAGACGTTGGCCAGCGCCCAGTGCAGGTTCTCATTGACGCAATTGAGTTCGTCGGCGCGGTTGATGACGACGGTGCGCACCGCGCCGTCCGCGTCGACGGTCAGCTCGTCGGGCAGGTCGTATTTCATGAGAACAGTCCTGTCAACGCTCGCCGGCCAAGGCGGCGGGTCAGGTGGTCGCGAGTCGCCGAGAGGCCCAACGGAAGTCGCCGCAGCGGCTGGCTGTACCGGGATAGCCACGACAGGGAGGTCTCGTCACAGAACCCGACCGCGCCGTGCAACTGGTGACAGACCCGGAACACGACTTCGGCCGCCTCGATGGCGGCCAGCCGCAGCGCCAGCGCATCGTCGAGCGCATCATCACCAGCGGCTCCGGCGCTCCACAGTGCGTACTTCGCAAGCATCTCCAGACCGCTGCGCTCTACCTCGGCGTCGGTCAACTGGAACTGGACACCTTGAAACGAGGCCAGGGGCTGGCCGAACTGCTTGCGCAGGCGGACATGCGCGATGGTGAGTTCCATGGCGCGATCGAGCATTCCGAGCAGCGTCCAGCACGGCAGTACCAGCCCAAGCGCGACATCGCCGGCTCCGTGGCCGTCCAGTGCGGACAGTTCGAGTGCGACCGAGAAGGCCGGCCCGGCCGTGGACTGGCCGACCACGCTACTTCTGTGGCCGCCCAATGTCACCGCGGCCCACCGCTTTTGGAGGCCCGAGATGATCGCCTCGGGAGTGCCGTCGGCTACCACGATCAGACCGTCGACGTCGAGGTCGGTCGGCCGCGACAGCCGTTCGGCCACGGGATAGGGCAGCCCCCAGTAGCCCGCGCTGCGACACAGCGCGGCGGCCGCCTCCCGGGAATCGGGGTCGGTGCGGACGTCGAGCTCCCACGCACCCAGCCCGTCAAGGATCGGGGCGACGAGCGCTTCCCGGGTGTCGGGCTTGGCTTCGGCCTGCTGGAGCAGCTGGTCGCCGCCGGCGGTCTCGAACGCGCGAAGGGCCTCGCGCCCGAACTCTTTGGCTTCGTCGCCCAGGTCGAGGATCATGAGGCGGCCAATAGAGCCCTCGACAGCAGCATGCGTTGCACTTCGATGCTGCCTGACGCGACTGTGGACGCCTGCGAATACCGCCAGTGGTCTTCCACTTCGGCGCGGAAGTACCGGGTGGCCGCATCGTCTCTGGGTACCGTGGCCACGATCTCCATCAGTACTTCGGCGCTGTCCTGGTCGAGTTTGGTAACGGCGATCCGGTACGCGGCCGCGTCGCCCGGTTGTATCCGTCCGCTGCTCTGCAACGAGACCACCCGATAGGCGAGCAACCGCGCGCGACGGCAATGCGTGAGCATTCGTGCCCACCGCCCGCGTAATTCCACGGCCACGTCGTCCCACCGGTCGCCGAGCACCGACGGCGCTGCGGCCAGCAGGCGTTCACATCGGGCATATCGTGCGATGCCGACCCGCTCGAACGACATCACGTCCTGCACGATCGACCAGCCCCCGTCGACCGGGCCCAGCACATCGGCTTCGGTAACCCTCAGGTCGTCAAAGAACACCTCGTTGAGGTGGTGCGGACCCAACATCGCACGGATCGGGCGCACCTGGATCGCCGGATCGTCCATGGGCACCAGGAAGATTGTCAGGCCTTGTTGTTTCTTCTCCCCCTTCGAGGTTCGGGCCAGCAGGAAGCACCATTGCGCCATCGTCGCGTAGGACGTCCAGATCTTCTGTCCGCTCACCGTCCAGCCGTCACCATCGCGCCGCGCGGCGGTGCGCAGCGACGCCAGGTCGGAGCCGGCCTCGGGTTCCGAAAAGCCCTGGCACCAGATCACCTCGCCGTGCGCGATCGGCGGCAGGTGCTTGCGCTGCTGTTCTTCGGTGCCGTGGCGCATGATGATCGGCCCCACCCAGTTGACCCCCATGTACTGAGCACCCCGGGGCTCGTGGTGGGCCCACATTTCCTCGCGCACCACGGTCTGCTCCCATACCGAAGCGCCGCCTCCGCCGAAATCTTCCGGCCAGGACAGGCACAGCAGCCCGCGCTCGGCCAGTAGCCGGCAAAACCGCTGGGCCACTGCCAAATCGGCGGGGTCATCCGTGAATGCGCCCAGGAAGTCTCCCGGCACATGCGTTTTCACCAACTCGCGCAGCTCACCGCGAAGTTGCGTCGCCTTTTCACCCATATCGAAGTCCACCCGGCAACCCTCCTATCCTGACCCCAGCGCGGGTTCCGCTTCTACGGCGGTCGTGCCGATTCTCTCCAACACCTCGGCAGTGTCTGCGCCCAGCTCCGGTGCCGGCCCGGCGACCCGCCCCGGTGTGCGCGAAAACCACGTCGGCACACCTGGAAAGCGCACCGGGCCGTGCGGTGTGTCGACGGTCTCGAACAGACCAACGGCATTCAGGTGGGGATTGTCGAACAGCGCGTCTGGGGTGTGAATCGGTGCGGCGGGTATTTCCAGCTCATGGAACAGTGCTAGCCACTCGTCTGTGGTGCGTTCCCTCAACGTCTCTGCCACGTGGCCGTACACGGCGTCGATGTGGCGGGCCCGCAGCTCGAGAGTGGCGTACTTATCAGTGGCCCATGCAGGCCGCACCGCGTCGATGAAGGCGTTCCACTGCTTGTCGTTGTAGATCAGCGCCGCAATATGGCCGTCGCGGGTTGGGTACGGCCTGCGGTTGGGCGCAACGGTGCGGGGATAAACGGCGGGCCCGAGGGGAGGGTCGAACATGGCGCCATTAGCGTGCTCGACCAAGATGAACGACGCCATCGTCTCGAACATGCTGACCTCGACCTCCTGCCCCTCCCCCGTCCGCTCACGGTGGAACAGCGCCATCATCGTGGCGTAGAGCGCCGTCAAACCGGCGACTTTGTCCGCCATGATCGTGCCGACATAGCTCGCCTCACCTGTCAGCTGTTCCTGGATGGCGGGCAGTCCACACTCGGCCTGAATGGTGTCGTCGTACGCGGGCCGGTCCCGCTGTGGTCCACGCCGGCCATACCCGTAGCAATTGGTGTAGATGATCGCCGGGTTGATCGCGGCGACCGCGTCATAGCCGAACCCGAGCTTTGCGACCGCCTTTGACCGCATCGAGTGGATGAACACATCAGCTTCTTTGATGAGCGCATGCAGTGCGCTCTTGCCCGCCTCGGACCGCAGGTCCAGCACAACGCTGCGCTTGCCGCGGTTCACGTTCACGAAGACGCCGCTCATTCCCGGTGCGGGACCGACCGAGATGTAGCGCGTGTTATCGCCCTCGGGCGGCTCGACTTTGATCACGTCAGCGCCCATGTCGGCCATGATCTGCGTGCAATACGGGCCCATCACCATCGCGGTGAGATCCACCACGCACACCCCGATCAGCGGGCCGCTAGCCACGGTGTGCCATCTCGAAACTGTAGCGGATGTGCTCGACGTGACCGTCCGCAACGACGGGAAAGACCACGGGCGCGGTCGCGTCACCGATGGCGGCAAGGTCCTCGCCGACCTGCTCGATCGACCACGACGGGCGGTACACGCCCGGAGTCTCGGCGATGAACGCTTTGGCCACCCGGCCGGCGACCGCGACCAGTATTTCCCCTGTGATCGAGCATGATTCGTGTGCAAGCCAGGCAACCGCGGGCGCGACGTGCTCGGGTCCCATCGGCGGGTAAGCCGATGTGTCCAGCCCCTCTGCCATTCTCGTCACCGCGGCAGGCACGACCACGTTGCTCTTCACCCCTTCGGTGGCGCCTTCCAGCGCAACGACATTGGATATTCCGATGACGCCCGCCTTGGCCGCCGCGTAGTTCGCGACGCCGTGGTTCCCATACAGGCCGCCGATCGACGAGGTCAACACGATGCGGCCGTAACCTGCGTCGCACATCACCGGAAAGGCCGGCCGCACCACATGGAAGGCCCCTCGAAGATGCACGTCGAGGACGGCATCGAAGTCCTCATAGGTCATCTCCTTGAGGGGGGCCCGACGAACGTTGCCCGCGTTGTGGATCAGGATGTCGATTCGGCCGTAGCGATCCAGGGCGGTATCGATGATCGTGGTGCCGCCCTCTGGGGTCGCGACGGACTCGGTACATGCGACGGCTTCCCCGCCGGCTGCTTGGATCTCCCGCACCACCGCTTCTGCGGGTCCGGCATCGCTGCCGTCCCCGGTCAGGCTGCCGCCCGAATCGTTGACCACGACCTTCGCGCCCTTCGACGCGAGCAGCTTCGCGTAGGCGCGGCCCAATCCGCGGCCGGCGCCGGTCACGACGGCCACACGATCGTCGAATCTCAGTTCAGGCATTCACGTTCCGAGCACCAGGCCGTCCAGATCGCCCTTCTCGCGCCACTCTTTCAGCAGATCACCGAAGGCGTAGAAACCGGGGCCATATGGCTCGCCGAGGTGCGACCGGATTCCCTCTCCGCCGCCTCCGCCTTCGTTGTTGTAATAGCCCGGCGTGCATTCGGCGTCGAACGCCGAATTGTCAATCGCGGTGTCGCGAATCGTCGTGCACCACTCGTCCTGCGCCTCCTGGCTGGGCTCCACGGTGGTGGCGCCCCGCGCCAGCGCTTCGGAGATGATGTACGCGATGTGTTCGCCCTGCAGCTCGTAGTTCGCGGCTATGTTGGCGGAGATGCCCACCTGGGTGAAGCCCGTGAAGAACTGGTTGGGGAATCCGCGGCTGGTCATCCCGTGCAACGTCTTGTATCCGTCGTGCCAGTAGTCGAACAACGACAGCTCGTCGCGACCTGCGATCGCATCAATGGAGTACCGTCGGCTGATCTCCGTGGTGATCTCGAAGCCGCTGGCATAGATGATGCAATCAACTTCGTACTCAACGCCGTTGGCGACTAATCCCTTTTCCGTCGCACGCTCGACACCCTTGGACGAAGAGACGTCGACCAGCGTCACGTTGGGCAGGTTGAAAGTCGACAGGTACTGGTCGTTGCTGCACGGCCGCTTGCAAAGGAACCGGTAATAGGGCTTGAGCGTCTCGGCGGTTTCCGCGTCCTCGACGAGACCCTCGACGCGGCGCCGCAGCCGCTCCATGATCTTGTAGTCTTCCTCCTCTCTGATCGCCATGAATTGCTCGGGAGACATGGCGGCAGGATCATCCAAGGCGAGGACACGGGCGGCCGTATTACGGCCGAGCTCGGTCCAGAAGTCGCAGACCAGGTCCGGCTGGCCCAGCGCCATTCCCTCGAACGTCCAGCCGTGGAAATTGCGCTGCCGCTCCTTCTGCCAGCCGGGCCTCAGCGACTTTGCCCATTCGGGATCGGTCGGCGTGTTGCCACGCTCGTCGACGGTTGATGGCGTGCGCTGAAACACGTACAGGTGCTTGGCATCCCGACCGAGGTACGGCACGAGTTGTACGCCGGTGGCTCCCGTCCCCACGAGCGCGACGCGCTTGTCGGCGAGCTTGTGCAGTCCGCCGGTAGTGTCCCCGCCGGTGTAGTCATAGTCCCAACGCGAGGAGTGGAAGCTGTGTCCTTTGAAATCCTTGATTCCCGGGATGCCGGGCAGCTTCGGCCGGTGGAACGGACCCGACCCCATCACGACGAAGCGAGCGCGAATGTCGTCGTCGCGGTTTGTGCTGATCCGCCAGCGCTTGATCTCCTCGTCCCACCGCAGATTTCGCACCTGTGTGGAGAAGATCGCCGAATCGTAGAGCCCGAAGTGTTTTCCGATGCGCCGGCAATGCTCATAGATCTCGGCGCCGTCGGCGAACTTCTTGCTCGGCATGAAGTCGAGCTCTTCGAGCAGCGGTATGTAACAATATGATTCGTTGTCGCACTGGATGCCCGGGTACCGGTTCCAGTACCAAACACCCCCGAAATCGCCGCCGAGCTCGATGATCCGGACGTCGCCGACTCCGGCCTTCTTCAGGTAGGCCGCCGACAGCAGGCCTGCGAAGCCCCCGCCCAGGACGGCGACGTCGACGTCGTCCGAGATCGGGTCGCGTGGTGCCACCGGCGTGTGTGGGTCGGTTTCGTAATACCCCGCGAAGTCATCAGACAGCTCGACGTACTGCTTCGACCCTTCGTCGCGCAGCCGTTTGGCACGCTCCTGACGATACTTCTCCCGAAGACGATCGATATCGATGTCGTGGGGAGTCTGCGTGGGTCCGCAGGCTTCTTGGTGCATCGTTATGCTGGGTGCGTTCTCCTTCATAAGATCCGGCTCTTCGCGCAAGCGGCTCATTTCAGTTCTCGGGGTTCGCCCGTGCCCATGTACTTCGACAGCTGGTAATGGAGATTGACGGTGCTGCGCTCGCGATACGGGTTGGGTTTTGTCCCCCGAAAGCCAAGGGACTTCATGCCCTGCTGCACTGCCGCCATGTTCGAGAAGTCCTGAGGCAGCACCGACCGCCAGTTGGGGTCGCCCACCGGGGTGTATTGCCACTCCGTCTGGGGCTCCTCGCCGTTCGGGAACAGCTCGAACACCGCCACCTCGAAGATGCACCTGTTCGGGTCGTAGCTGGGGTGGGGCCGGGCGCTGTAGCACAACGCGCTGGTGAGTCCCTGCCCGATCTGAAAGTTCGGGAAGATCTGCCAGGCAGTCCCGCTCTGCCCCAACACATCCGGTGGGATCGTCGGCCAGATCACGCCGCGAGCCTCGTCATCGGAGCGTGCCGACGTCAGCCAGTGCTCGAGGACCTTGTCGGCGGTGGTGCCTTCGGGCAACTCGTCAACCAGGCGCAGCGCCGCGTTCACCAGCGTCTGAGTGGTCGTCGCGTTGGTCTCTTCCATTGTGTAGACCTGCATCTCGGCGGTCGAAATGCGCGGATCGCCGGTACCGAGCCGGATCTTTGACTTCGTCTCCTCCAGATCGTCCGGCGCGTCGTAGCCGATGTTGCTGTGCTTGCCCTGCGCCTTCGCCCAGCCCTTGAATTCGCCGAACTTGTTGAACTCCGGGTGCGTTGTGAAGACGTGGTAGGTCTCGTTGAAGGCCTCCATCGCGACCTTCCAGTTGCAGTCGAAGTGCAGCCACTTGCGCCACTTGTAGCGCATGTTCTCCAACCCGAACGGGTCGAGGATCTTCGCAGCCGGGTAGAGATAGTCCATCAGCGGCTCGGGGTCAGGGTCCATGTTGATCCACAACCAGCCGCCCCAGGTGTCGACTCTGACGCTGGCGAGGTGTGTGTTCTCGGGCGTCAACACGCCCCTCCAGTCATCATGCTCGCGGATGTGCGTGCACACGCCGTCCAAACCGTATGTCCAGCCGTGGAATCCGCAGACGATCGACTTTCGTGCGCGGCCGCATGCGTTCTTGGCGCCCTCAGGCGTGTCGATGAGCCGACGGCCACGGTGCATGCACACGTTGTGGTGGGCTTTGAACTCGCTGGGCCCCGTGCGCACGACGATGATCGAGTCGTCGAGGATCTCGTACGTGAGATAACTGCCGACCTCCGGCAGCTCCTCGACGCGGCCGACCTGCTGCCACACTTTTCGCCACAGCTTGTCACGCTCGGCGTGGGCATACTCCGGTGAGGCGTATGCCTCCACGCCGATCGTCACCGGCATGGAGAGCTGTTCAGCTGCTTGGCTTGCTTGGCTTTTAATGTCCGTCATCACATTTCCTTGATCGCCGCGCGGAAGGATTCGTCCTTGAGGAACAGAGATGTGTTGTCGGCACCGAGATGGCTCCACCTCAGGTTGAGGCCGCCGTCGACGAGCAATGTCTGACCGGTGACATAGCTCGAGAGGTCGGAGAGCAAGAACAGAATGGCCCCGGCCTGCTCCTCGGGTCGCCCGCGCCGACCCATCGCGATGGCGCAACGGTCGCGATCGGGATCGTCATCGGTGTAGGTGCGCGACGCCGCCGTCTCGGTGACCCCGGGCGCGATCGCGTTGACGCGGATGTTGTCGGGTGCGAGTTCGACCGCCATCGTGCGAGTCATCGCCACGATCGCGGCCTTCGCTGTGCCGTACGCGATGTGGAACGGCGCGGTGTTCATGCCGCTGATCGACGAGATCGACACGATCGAGCCGGGACGTCCCTGGGCGCGAAGCTCTGCGGCGACGGCCTGGCTCATGAAGAACGCGGTCTCGAGGTTCGCGGCGAAGAGCTCACGCCAATCGGCCCGGCTCACCCGGGTCGACGGCATCCACGTCGACGGCTCGGCGCCACCGGCGATGTTCACGAGCCCGTACAGATTCCCTTCGGTCCGCCGCGCCTGGTCGATGACGGCACCAATCCCGTCGTCGGTCGACGCGTCAGCCGCAACCGGTACGACAGAAAGGCCGTCCTGCGCAAGCGGAGCAACGTGCTCGTCGAGGTTCTCCTTGGACCGGCTAACAGCGATCACCGTGGCGCCCGCCTCGGCCGCCATCCTGGACACAGTCGTGCCGATGCCGCCACCACCGGCGCCCGAAACGACGATGACGCGGCGGTCCAGCCTTAGGAGATCCCTCATAGCTGCACTAATTGTCCGGACAACATACGATGCTCTGCATATTGCAGAACACTATTCCGCAGCCATAATCACGCCGTCAAGGTGGTCGTAGTTCTCCGAAGAACTATTGTCTGGACTAGTAGTGCTTGATAACGTCCAGCGCAGGGTGCCGGACGGAAGGATCGCGACGAGGCATGACCATCTCGCTGCACGAGGGCCGGTACCCACCCGCAAACCCGCTGGACGTTGCCGAGGGCTGGCGACTCGAACGCGTGACCGCGCCCAGCCGCTTGTTCGGTGCCAACGGTCTCCGCACCAGCCCGGACGGGCGGGTTTATGTGGCGCAGGTGACCGGCAGTCAGATCAGCGCGTTCGACCCCGCCACCGGGCAGGTTGACACCGTGAGTGCGAGGGGCGGCGAGATCATCGCGCCCGACGATGTCGCGTTCGACCCGAACGGCAATCTCTACGCCACCGAGGTGATGGACGGTCGCGTGAGCGTGCTCGATGCCGGCGGCCGGACCCGCGTGCTGCGCGACGACGTCCCGTCCGCGAACGGCATCACTTTTCACCGCGGACGGCTGTTCGTCGGCGAGTGCCGCGAGGGCGGGCGGCTTCTCGAGATGGACCTGAACGGCGGCGAACCACGCGTGCTGCTGGAGAACGTGCCGTCACCGAACGCGATGGAAGTCGGTCCCGACGGCCTGCTCTATTTTCCGGTCATGGGTGCCAACGAGATTTGGCGGATCGACCCCGAAGGCGGTCAGCCCCAACGTGTCGCAGGCGACCTCGGCGTGCCGGATTCGGTGAAGTTCGATGCCGAGGGCTTCATCGTGTCGACCCAGGTGGCGACCGGGCAGGTGCTGCGCATCGACCCGCGCAGCGGTCAGCAGACCGTGCTCGCTCAGCTCACCCCCGGCCTGGACAACGTAACCTTCATGGGCGATCGGCTGTTCGTCTCGAACTTCACCGGGCAGATCACCGAGATTCTTCGCGGCGGCGAGACGCGAACCGTCCTGCCGGGTGGTTTGAACTGGCCGCTGGACCTCGCGGTCGGCGACGACGGGAACCTCTACATCGCCGACGGCACCTACTTCTACGTCGTGCGGCCGAACGGGTCACTGCAGACGGTCGCAATGCTGTTCTCACCGGGCTATCCCGGGTTCTTACGCGGGCTGGCGCCCGTCGGCGACGGCGAGTTCGTGGTCACCACGTCCGGTGGCCAGGTGTCGCGGTATTCACCCGGCGTCAGTGAAACCGAGGTGCTGGCAGACGGATTCGACCAGCTTTATGGCGTGGCGATCGGTCCGGCCGGCGTCGTGGTCGCCGAATTGGGCACGGGACGAGTGCTGTCGGTGGGCGCGGGCAATGTCGAGGTTCTCGCATCCGGGTTGCAAGACCCGGTGGGAGTCGCGATCGCCCCCGACGGGGCCACGCTTGTCGCGGAATCGGGTGCCGGGCGGGTGGTGCGCCTAGCCGGATCGACCGCCGAAACAGTGGTCGATGAATTGCAGTGCCCGCAGGGCATTCTCGTGGCAGATGGCCGGCTGTATATCGTCGATGCGGGCGCCAAGGAGCTGATTCAGTTCGACCTGGGCACCCAGGCTCGGCTGACGATCGCGTCCGGGTTGCCGGTCGGGCCGCCGCCGGGCGTGGTTCCGAAACCGCTCAAGGGAATGCCCCCGTTCTCCGGGCCGCAAGGTCCGTTCGCCGGGATCACGATCGGTCACGACGGCACGTTGTTCGTTTCGGCCGACGGTGACGGCAGCGTTCTGGCACTACACCGGGTAAGCACGTGACCGTCACTCCTGCCGACCACCGCTACCTTCAGGTCGCTCGCACCCTTCGGAAGGAAATCGTTGACGGCGTGTATCCGGTCGGCTCTCAGCTGCCCACCGAGCACGAGCTGTGTGAGCGATTCGCGGTCAGCCGCTACACCGTGCGTGAGGCGTTACGCAGATTGCGCGACGACAACTTGGTCGCATCGCGGCCACGCGCCGGCACCCTCGTCGTTCCTCGCCCGGCGTCGAACTCCTATGCGCAGGACGTCATGTCGATCAACGACCTGATTGCGTTCGCGGCCGGTACGCAGTTGGTGATCGAGTCCAACGCGATGGTGACGATAGACAATGATCTCGCCGCCCGAACGGGCCTGGCGGCCGGCACGGAGTGGTTGACCGTACGCGGTTACCGGCAAGCCGACGGCGATTCGGCGCCGATCTGCCGAACGGAGTACTACATCAATCGCGCGTTCGCGGCCGTGGGCAGGCTCCTGCAACGCCAGAGCGGCCCGATCTTCCCGCTGATCGAGGACCTGTTCGGGGTCAGCGTCGTCGAAGTGCATCAGCAGATCGCCGCGGTGGTGATCTCGCTGGAGCTGGCGGAAGGCTTGCAAATCCAGCCAGGCACCGCCGCACTGGAAATGCAACGCACGTACAGGACGTCTGACGGCGAGGTCGCCCAGGTCACGATCAACACCCATCCGGCGTCCCGCTTCCGCCACGCGATGACCATGCGGCGGGTGAAGGGCTAGCTCGCGGTGCGGGTACACGTCGACGGCAAGAACGCACCGCACGCGGCCGATTACTACGGCAGCGGGTGGTGGGTCCACACCACGTTGGCCGACTCGCTGCGCGAGGCGGCGCTGACGACACCGCAGCGAACGGTGTTGGTAGATGGCAATGTCCGCCTCGACTGCGCGGCGCTGGACGCCCAGGCGACCGCACTCGCGCAGACACTGCTGACCCGCATGCCGACCGGCAGCGTGGTGTCGTTCATGCTGCCCAACTGGCACGAGGCCGCGGTCATCTACCTGGCATCGACATTGGCGGGCATGGTAGTGAACCCGATCCTGCCGTCCCTGCGGGATCGTGAACTGCAGTTCATCTTGGCCGATGCTGCGAGCCGGATGATCTTCGTGCCGTCCGAATTCGGCGGCCACGACTACGCATCGATGCTGTCACGCGTGACAGCCCAGTTGGCAGAGCCACCGGAGGTGGTCGCGGTACGCACCGATGAAGCAGGCGCCCACACTCGCTACCCCTCTCTGTTCGAGGAGCAGCCCGAACCCCAAGAACCGCCGGCGCTGGACCCGGATGCGGTCCGGATGATTCTGTACACGTCGGGAACGACCGGGCACCCGAAAGGCGTTCTTCACAGTCATAACTCCATTCATGCGCTGATCTGTCAGATTCGCGACCACTGGCTGGTGGATCGCGGTGACCGATTTCTCGTTCCGTCACCGATCGCTCACATCGGCGGCTCCATCTACGCCTTCGAGTGCCCGCTGCTGCTGGGCACCACGGCGACTCTCGTGGATCGGTGGGATCCCGATGGGGCGGTGACACTGATGGAGCGCGAACGCTGCACCCACATGTCCGGAGCAACACCATTTTTGGCGGGCATCCTTAGCGCCGCCGAGCGTGGCGGCGCACACCTGCCCGACCTCAAGGTGCTCATCTGCGGCGGTGCGTCGGTGCCACCATCGCTGATCCGCAGGGCGGCGTCGTATTTCGAACACGCGGTGGTCACGCGTGTCTACGGTTCGACGGAGGTGCCCGTCACGACGGTCGGTGCGACGCGACGCGACGACACGGACCACGCTGCCGACACCGACGGGTGTGCGGGCACAGCCGACATCAAGCTCGTCAGCCACAACGCCGCGCCGGCGGGCGTGGGCGAAATCCTTGCGCGCGGGCCACAGATGCTGATCGGTTATCTGCACCCCGAGGACGAGGACGAATCCTTCAGTGCCGAAGGCTTTTTTCGCACCGGAGACATCGGCCGCTGGGTCGACGACGAGTACCTCGTCGTCACCGGCCGCGCAAAAGACATCATCATCCGCCACGGCGAGAACATCTCTCCGAAGGAAGTCGAGGACATCCTTGTCGGTCACCCCGGTATCGCCGAGGTCGCCGTGGTCGGATTGCCCGATGACCGCACTGGCGAACGGGCCTGCGCGGTCATCGTGCCCGCCGCGCGGCGGAGCCCAGATGTCGCAAGCTTGAGGGAATTCCTGGAGGGCCAAGGCGTCGCCCGGTTCAAAGCGCCCGAGCAGGTGGTTATTTGGAAAACATTGCCGAAGAACGACGCGGGCAAGGTCCTGAAGCAGCAGATTAGAGCGACGCTGATCGAAGGTGGACGAGAGACATGCAAGTAGCAATCGTGACGGGTGCGAGCAGCGGTATCGGCTTCGGTTGCGCGACCAAGCTCGCCCAAGTGGGCATGGCGGTGCTGGGCGTCGGCAGAGACGAGAACAGGCTCGCCGAATTGGCGAAGGCCCTGGAGCAGAGCACAGGCGACCCCGAGCGCGCCGCCACCCTCGCCGTTGACCTGACAGACGACGACGCTCCCCGCCGAATCGTCGACCTCGCCGTCACCCGATGGGGCCACATCGACTTCCTCATCAACAACGCGGGCGCGGGCAACCCGAAGCCGCTGGACGAGACCGATGACGAGACACTGGACTATTTCCTGAACTTGATGCTGCGCGCACCGTTCCGGCTGGCCCGCGACGTGCTGCCGCACATGTCACCCGGTTCGGCAATCATCAACGTGACGTCGACGTTCGCCGTCGTGGGCGGCCTGCGCGGCGGCGCCTACTCGGCGGCAAAGGGGGGGCTGACAGCGCTGACTACCCACATTGCCTGCCAATACGGTTCGCAAGGGATACGCTGCAATGCGGTGGCGCCAGGGGTGACTCAGACACCCATGGTCGAGCGGCGTCTGCAGGACAAGCGATTCCTCAAGATGAACACCGAGATGACGCCTCATCAGCGGTTGGCGACGGTCGACGACATCGCAAGCACCATCGCGTTCCTGTGCTCTGAAGGCGGCAGCTTCATCAACGGCCAGACGATTGTCGTCGACGGCGGCTGGAGTTCGACGAAGTATCTGTCGGACTTCGCGTTGACCTCGGAATGGGTAGCCCGTTGAATATGTTTGCGCTGCTCGACCAGGCCGCGTCGCGATTCGGCGACCGCGGCGCGGTTTACCGCGGCGAGCGCCAGTTGTGCACGTGGCGCGAATTGCGTGACCGTGCGCTGCGGCTCGCGACGTCGGTACGCCAGATCGCCGGCCCGGGCGCGCGGATTGCGATCGCCAGCGAGAATCGCCCGGAGTTCGTCGAATTGATGTTCGCGGTCTGGGCGGCCGAGTGCGCGGTCGTCCCGCTCAACTACAAACTGCATCCTCGGGAGATGGCGCAGATCCTCGAGGACTCGAACGTCGTGCAAGTGTTCGCCTCGGCGAAGATCGCTTCCCAACTCGCGTCCGTTGCCGATCTTCCGATCGAAACGCTTGGCACAGAAACGTATTCACAGTGGTTGGCGGCCGAACAGTACACTCCCCAATCCACTGATCCGTCGACGCTGGCCTGGCTCTTCTACACCAGCGGCACCACCGGTCGATCGAAGGGCGCGATGCTGTCACACCGCAGCCTGATGGCGATGACGGTCGCCCATCTGGCCGACATCGATTCGCCCGACGAGAACTGCAGTCTGGTGCACGGCGCGCCGATGTCGCATGGGTCCGGCATTTACGTCGCTCCTTACGTGCTGCGCGGTGCCCGCCAGGTGGTGCCGGAATCGAGCCGGTTCGATCCTGCAGAATTCCTGGATCTCTGCGAACACCATCCCGGTTCGAGCGCGTTCCTCGCCCCGACAATGGTGCAGCGCCTGGTCCAGACTGGCCGTGATCGGCCAACGAATTTGCGGACGATTGTCTACGGCGGCGGGCCGATGTACGTCGACAGCCTGAAGAAGGCGATGGCCGCGTTCGGTCCGATCTTCGCTCAGGTCTACGGTCAGGGCGAGTCGCCGATGACCATCACGGGTCTTCGCCGGACCGACCACGAAGCCGGCGACGACGCGATCCTCGGGTCGGTCGGCTACGCGAGGTCGGGCATGGACGTCGCGGTGCTGAGCGATGACGGCACGCCGGCTGTCACAGGCGAAATCGGTGAGATCGTCTGCCGCGGGGACGCGGTGATGTCGGGTTACTGGAACAATCCCGACGCCACAGGCAGCACGCTGAAGGACGGCTGGCTCTACACCGGCGACATGGGCTCGTTCGACGAGCGGGGTTATCTGACGCTGCGCGATCGCTCCAAAGATGTCGTGATCAGCGGCGGAAGCAATATCTATCCTCGCGAGGTCGAAGAGGTTCTGCTGGAGCATCCAGGTGTCTCGGAGGCGGCCGTGGTGGGTGCGCCGGACGCGGAATGGGGCGAGGTCGTGGTCGCGTTCATCGTCGGCGCGGTCGAGCCGGCTCTGTTGGACGCTCACCTGTTGGAGCGCATCGCCCGCTTCAAACGTCCCAAGCGCTACCTGTTCGTGGACGCGTTGCCCAAGAACAGCTACGGCAAAGTGCTGAAGCGCGAACTGCGAGACGCGCTTGACCTCGGGACGCTAAAACCGTGACTGCGCCTTGATGGCGGTGTCGCTGGTACGCAGCGGGCGGATCATCGCGTCCTGAGCGAACGACGCGAGAAGCTCGCCTTCCTCGCTGTGCACCGCGCCGCGGACATACGACATGCCGGCGCCGACCTGGGTGCTCTCGTGGGTGTACAGCAGCCAGCCGTCCCAACGCACCGGCTCGTGGAAGCTGACGGTGATCGTCATCGGTGCGGTGGACACCGTCAGATGCGCCTGACTGGTGCCGATACCCTCGTGCGCGCGCATGGTCGTCGAAATCCCAAGATGTCCAGTGAAATACGCGATCAACGCCTTGGCCAGATCGTCCCGCGCCGGGATCGGGTCGTAGTGCAGCCAGGCGTACAACTCCGGTGGTCCGACCTCGTCGGGGCTGTTGACGTCCACCACGTCGACCAGCCGCAGTTCGCGTCCGATCATCGGCATCGGCGAAAGGTTCGCGTCGGCGGGCGCTGCGACATCGGGACGCGGCAGATGGTGGCGGATCACATCGTCTGACGGCACGTCGGCGAAGATGGTCATCGTCATGCAGCGCCGGTCGTTCTGCTGCGCGGAGACGATCGCGGTCGCTGTGGACCGGCCTTCATGCACGACGTCGATGACCAGCTCGAGAGGCGCTCCGACCATCACCGCCCTACTGAACACCGCGTGCGCTGAACGCACTGACTTGTCCGCAAACCGTTTCGCGGCGGCCACGATCGCCTGCGCCAGCACCTGGGTCCCCTCCACCACCTGCCGGCCGTCGGCACCCGCGATGCCGGTCTCTGCAGTGAAGCGGTCCGGCCCGTTGGGTTGCACGTCGAACAATTCGAGCAAGCCGCCGACCGACCATTGCGTCTGATCAGATTCCGTTGTCATGTCCAACCTCACCTAACTGATCGATCCGGCTCATCGATCCGGCCGGTGCAAAACAGTAGCCTCAAGCTTCCGTCAGCTTCCAGGAAAACGGTAACGTCATTCTCACCAGCTGCATGACCGACGCGAAGGATGTTCCGATGGCGAAGCCGACCGGACGGTCGCCGGACGCGGGAGCTCGGCCGGCGACATCCAACTCCGGAGCCGCTCGGCCGGCGACATCCAACTCCGGAGGCGTCGACACCGAATCTCGCGCCAAGCGCTTCATGAAGTCCGCGCTGGCGATACTGGGCGAGACGGGACGCACCGACTTCACGGTGCTCGAGGTCGTGGAACGGTCGAAGACGTCGCTGCGATCCTTCTACCAGCACTTTTCCACCAAGGATGAGCTGCTGCTCGCGCTGATCGACAAGATCATGGCCGAGTCGACGCAGAAGTGGCGCGAAGAGACGACCGGGCTGGCAAGCGCGGCGGCGCTACGCCTGCTCATCGACCGGATCTGCGCGCCGGCCGAATCCAGCACCCAGGACAGCATCAATAGGGGTTTGACCTTCTACAACGATCACCTGGCCGAAACGCTGCCCCGTGAATATGCCCGCGTGCTGTTGCCGCTGCACGAGCTGATCCAAGACATCCTGAACCGGGGTATCGCCGAAGGCACCTTCCGGGCAGACCTCGACGTCAGCGCCACCGCCGCGCTGATCATGCAGACCGTTCTCGGCGCGATGCGACTGCGCGTCCTGGGGGTCGAGCTGAACGGTGTCCCGATCGACGCCAACCACATCTACGAGTTCTGCACGAGAGGCCTTGCGAATGACGGCGAACCCGTCTGACCTGCGTGATGCCCGCGCCGCAGCGTTGTCTTTCAGGGGGGTCGTTTACGCTGGTCCAGAAGTGGTAATGTCATTACCGCTAGAGAACAACAAGACTCTCAGGAGCCGGTCATGCCATCTCGCGAACTTCCCTACCCGGTGTTCGACGCCGACAACCACATGTACGAGACGCAGGAGGCGCTGACTAAGTTCCTGCCCGACAAGCGCAAGAACGTCATCGATTACGTGCAGGTCCGCGGCCGCACGAAGATCGTCGTCCGCGGCCACATCAGCGACTACATTCCCAACCCCACCTTCGACGTGGTCGCGCGGCCGGGCGCTCAGGAGGAGTACTTCCGGCACGGCAGCGGCGGCAAGAGTTACCGCGAGATGATGGGTGAGCCGATGAAGGCGATCCCCGCGTTCCGTGAGCCGGGCCCGCGCCTGGAGGTGATGGACGAGCTCGGCATCGACTACGCGCTGATGTTCCCCACATTGGCGAGCCTGGTCGAAGAGCGGTTGAAGGACGACCCGGAGATGACGCACGACGTCATCCACGCGCTCAACCAGTGGATGCATGAAACGTGGTCGTTCAACTACAAGGACCGCATCTTCGCCACCCCGGTGGTCACGTTGCCCATCGTGGACCGGGCGCTCGAGGAACTCGAATGGTGCCTGGATCACGGCGCCCGCACGGTGCTGGTGCGGCCGGCTCCGGTGCCCGGCTTCCGCGGGACCCGCTCGTTCGGCCTGCCCGAGTTCGACCCGTTCTGGCAGGCGTGCATCGAGGCCGACATTCCGGTGTCGATGCACGCGTCGGACAGCGGGTACTCCGACTTCCTGAACGTGTGGGAACCGGGCGACGAGTTCCTGCCGTTCAAGCCCACGGCATTCCGGATGGTCGCGATGGGCAAGCGGCCCATCGAGGACGCGATGGCTGCGCTGGTGTGCCACGGGGCGTTGTCCCGCAACCCCGAACTGCGGGTTCTGTCGATCGAGAACGGCGCCGACTGGGTGCCCTACCTGTTCAAGCAGCTCAAGGGCACCTACGCCAAGATGCCGAGCGGTTTCCTCGAGGATCCGATCGAGGCTTTCAAGCGGTGCGTGTACATCAGCCCGTTCTGGGAGGACCGGTTCACCGAGATCGTCCAGATGGTCGGCAGCGACCGCGTGGTGTTCGGTTCCGACTGGCCGCACCCGGAAGGCCTCGAGGACCCGATCTCATTCGTCGACGAGCTCGAGGGATTGTCCGAGGACGACAAGGCAACGATCATGGGCGGCAACATGATGAAGCTGTTCAAGGTCGGCTCGCCGGTCCACGCGTGAGTGGGGCGTCGCCGGAGAGGTTGCTCTTCGCGTCGACTGCCCAGGCGTTCCTGGAGAAGGAGGCCTCACTCACCCGGGTGCGGGAGCTTCACGACGCCGGGGTCTCATTCGAGCCCGAATGGTGGAGGCGCGCTGCCGAATTGGGCTGGGCCGGCCTGCTGGTGCCCGAGGAGCTCGGCGGGGGAAGCGTGTCCGGCAACGGCGTGGAGGATCTGGCGGTCGTCGCCGAGCTGATGGGCAAGACCGTTGCGCCGGGCCCACTGCATCCGGTCAGCACCGTTCTCGCCGGGCTCGTCGATGCGGCCGATGAGCGCTGGCGCGAAGGGCAAACTATCCACGAAAATCACAGGCACACAACGACGATCGAGGCGCTGGTGTCCGGCGACGCGATCGCGTCCTGGGCGGTGTACGAGCCGGGTAAGCCGTGGGCCCCACTGGAGCCCACGGTGCGCGGCGCGCCCACGGAGACGGGGTTCCGTATCGACGGCGTGAAGGACCGCGTCGAGGCCGGCTCCCAGAGCGCAATCCTGATGGTGGTCGCCGAATCCGAGGGTGCGATCCGGCAATTCCTGGTGTCGACGGATGCGCCCGGCGTTCGGGTCGAACCACAGCGATCGATCGACTTGGTGAAGCGGTATGACCGAGTGACTTTCGACGGTGTGGAGGTCGACGAATCGGCGGCAGTCGGCACCGCGGCGCAGACACCGGCGCTCATCCAACGGCAGGCCCAGATTGCGATGGTGCTGCAGTGCGCCGAGGTCGTCGGCATCCTTGACCGGGTCCTCGAGTTCACCATTCAATGGGCTTTCGACCGTCACTCCTTCGGTCGTCCGCTCGCCTCCTACCAGGCGCTCAAGCACCGGTTTGCCGACCTGAAGATCTGGTTGGAGGCCTGCCGAGCCACGACCCGTGCTGCGGTAGCGGAAGTGGCCGAGCGCTCGCCCGGCGCCGACCTGGCGGTCAGCGTCGCGAAATCCTATGTCGGTGAATACGCCCAGGGCATGGTGCAGGACTGCATCCAGTTGCATGGCGGCATCGGCGTGACGTGGGAGCACGATCTGCACCTGTACCTGCGGCGAGCCACACTGTACCGCTCGATGTTCGGCACGCCCGAAGACCACAACTTGCGGGTCTACGGGCTCACCAAGGAACTTGAGCCCGCGTCATGACCGAGACCACCTCGGCGCCGACCGAGATCACCGAATCGGTCGCAGAGTTCGCCGCGCGGGCGCGGGCGTGGCTGGCAGAGAACATGCCTCGCATCGATCCGACCAACCCGCCTGCGGCTGATCGCGGAGAAGAAGAGCCCTGGCAACGGGTCAGAGAGCTCCAAAAGCGCCTCTACGAAGGGGGATTCGCCGGCATCTGTTTCCCCCGCGAGTACGGTGGCCTCGGACTGCCCATCGACTACCAGAAGGCATTCGACGCGGAAACCCGCAACTACGAGATGCCGATGATTCTCAACACGCCCACGTTCACGATCTGCTGTGCGACGATCCTCGACACCGGCAGCGAAGAGCAGAAGCGCCAACACATTTCGGCGGCACTACGTGGGGACGAAGTGCTGGTGCAGCTGTTATCCGAACCCAGCGGCGGATCGGATCTGGCCGGCGTGATCACGCGTGCCGACAAGGTAGCCGATAAGTGGGTCGTCAACGGCGCAAAGACGTGGAGCACAAGCGCATTCGCTGCCGATTACGGGCTGCTGCTGGCCAGGACCAATTGGGATGTGCCCAAGCACGAGGGCCTGAGCATGTTCCTGGTGCCCATGAACAGCGCCGGGATCACCTTGCGGCGGATCAAACAGGTCAACGGGTCCGTCGAGTTCTGCGAAGAGTTCTTCGACAACCTCGAACTCGACGACGACGCGGTGCTCGGTGAGGTGAACAACGGCTGGCACGTCGCGTCTCGCCAGCTGTATCACGAGCGGCGCGCGGTCGGCGGCGGGTCCGAGTTCGCCAGCGGAATCGGCTCCGAGGGCAAGACCGACGTGCCCGTGGACTACGCGGCGCTGCTGGAAGCCGTGGGCCAGGCCGACAACGAACGCCTACAGAACATCGCGGGCCGCGCGCTGGTGTACCGAATGGTGCACGCGCAGCTGATCAATCACGTGTATCACGGAGTCAATGACGGCTCGCTTCCTCCGGCAGCGGGATCCATCATCCGCATCTCACACGCCGTCAACACCCAACTCGAGATGGACACCGCGCTGGCGATCGCGGGCAGCGCGGCCGTCGTCGATGGCGCCGAAGGCCTCCTCCGCGTCGGTGAGCGCTACTTGTCCCGGCAGTCGGCGTCGCTGGGCGGCGGCACCACCGAGATCGCCCGCAACATCATCGCCGAACGCATCCTGGGCTTGCCGCGCGAATATGCCCCCGATCGCGGCGTGCCCTTCAAAGAGGTGAAGCGCAACCGCAGCTGACGTCAGCAGGTCGCGACGATCTTGAAGGTCGCGGTGGCCGGCTCATCGGGCTTGTAGGTATTGAAACCGTCGGCCTTGCCGGTGATCGTGAACGTTTCGGATGCGAAGGTGGCGTTGGCCTCACCACCGTCGCCGCCGGAGTAGGACCCGGTGAAGCCGCCGAGGTTGAGAATGTGGACGGATTCCGCGGTGAGGTTCTCGTCGCTGCCGTTGAGCATCGCCCTGACACCGGAAACATCCCGGTCGCCGACCGCGAGCGTCCAGAACCACTGCGGCTTGGAGCCGGGCAAGTTGTTCGCCTGCTGGCTGCACGTGACGCTCTGCTTGCTCGCGACCGTATTGCCGTTGATGGTCACCGATGCCTGGCTGGGGTGGTTGGGCGGCGGTTCTGACGAGCATGCGGCAACCCCGGCGACCGCAACCACCGCTGCCGCCACCACGACGATTCGCTTCCGCACTCGGTGAGAATACAAATTCTGCGGTTCCGGCCGTCGCGAAATCACGTCAATGCCCCCGCGACGACGGTCGCGACCACCATGTCGGAGGCCAGCGCTCGCAGCGCGTCGGCGGGCCGCACCGCGAGAATGACCAGGTCACCGGGTTGCCCCGGCGCGATGCTCCGTAGCTTGGTCGGGCGATCCGCGGAGCCCAGGAACATTTGCAGGGCCTGCAGAGGATCGATGCGCTCCTGCGGGCCGAGCACGTGGCCCGTGGTAGTGGCCCGGGTGACGGCGGCGCGCATCGCGGCCCACGGGTCGAGTGCGCCGAACGGGGCGTCGGTGCTGGCGGCCACCGGGATGCCGGCGTGCATCAACGACGCGATCCGCCAGAGATGAGGCTGCTCGTCGGCGGGAATGTCGTCGGTGTACTCGTCGCCGCGTTCGACGACGAAGTTCGGCTGAGTCACGACCGTGAGGTCCAGCTCGGCGAGCTCACGAACGCAGCCGTCCGGCACCACCGCCGCGTGCTCGATCCGGTCCGACGGATGACCGCCCGCGGCGCGAAGGGCGGCGATGGTGACGACGAGCTGAGCTGCGGTCACGCAGTGAATCGCGACGGGGGTGCTGTTGGCGTGGCGATCGGTGATCCACTGCGTCAGCCCGTCAAGGTCGAGCCGATGGTCGTGAAGGATCTTCTTACCTGGAGCAAGGCACCACACGCGCTGTGTGAGAGTCGTCGTGAGAAAGGCGATGTCGTCGTGATCAAGATCGGGGGTGGCGTCGGTGACGCCGGTGACGCCGTACCTAGTGAGCTGTCTGCTCAGGGCCGACAGGTCGAGTTGACGCCGTGGAACCGCCTCGGCCAGCCGGGGTTCACCGCTCGGGATGCGCCCATCGGGATGATCCGGGTCGCCGATAAGCGCGAGTGCGGCCGAATTGAGGATCCACTCGGCGCCGCTGCGGTGCTGCACCCGAAGCGGAGCTGTGGGTTGGGCGGCGTCAAGCCGGGCGCGGTCCAACTCGCCGGCCACCGACTCGTGGTATCCGATCGCTCGAATCCAGCCGTCAGCGTCGGGGTTCGCGGCGGCGAGTGTTCGCGTGAATTCCGTTTCGGTGCGGACGGCGGGCGGCCCGACAGCGACCGAGCCGAGTGCCGCAGCGGCCGCCCTCAGGTGTACGTGATGGTCATGCAAGCCGGGAAGGGCGGCACCCAAATTCGCGTCAAACACCGTCTCGTCAGGTTGGCGTGTCAGCGTCGGGGCGACGTCGCTGATCATTTCGCCGACGCGGATGTCGGCGACGCGGCCGTCCAGCAGGGTCGCGCGCCGGATCAGCATTCGACGAGCCGCGCCTGGACCAATGCGCGCACGCGGGAGTTATCGGCGCCGAGCTCGCGGGCCGGCTGTGCCGGGAGCTCGGGCATCCGTCGCTCACACTCGGCGACTCCGGTGTCCGGTAGGCCCGCGTAGGTAGCCGCTACGGCTGCCATCGAAACGTCGATGATCACTCCGCCGCCGCGGGTCAATGCGTCAAGCACGGCGGCGGTGCCCGCCAGGCCGGTCAGCGGGTCAGCGATTGCGTCGCCACAGAACACCGGATGATGCTCGTCGACGTTGACCAGCCCACCAGCGACCGCTGCGTCGTCGCCGAACGCGACCCGTCCGGGATGGCCGCTTCCGTATCCGCTGATCCGCAACCAGACTCGGCCCGCTCGGGCAGGCACCTTGTCGGCGGAAAGACCGCGACGGGCAAGGGCCGCCGGCCGCGATCCCTCGATCACCACGTCGGCGGCCCGCATCAGGGCGGCAAGCTCGTCAGAGTCGAAACTTGCTGAAAAGCTCAGCTTTTCGCTGTTCATCCAGTCGAAGAATCGTCGATCGCCACTTCGGGTGCCGTCGGGGCGGGCGGGCGTCTCGACTTTGACCACGGTCGCGCCCCCCGCCGCCAACAGCCGACCGCACATCGGTCCGGCCCACATCGACGACATGTCGACAACTAGCAGATCCCCGATGGACCGCGCCGATGGCGGGTTGTGCTGCGTGACGGTCGGCTCGGCGGCGCCCACCTCGCCCAGCATCGCCGCGGGCAGGTCGAGCAGCCGGGCCCGGGCCACAAAGTCCGCGACCGGACGCCTGATTGCGGCGGCGCCCAGAGATGTCCACGGATCATCGACCTCGGGCAGTTCCAGCAGCGCCGGAACAGCTTCGAGGTCTTCGGGGCGGCTCAGTGTCAGCGCGCACCAGCCGTCCGCGCCGGCGAGCAGTCGGCTCGCGCCGCCCGACGCGATCCGGGTCGGCGGGTCCAGCTCGAGCAGAGCGGCGCGTCCGGTGATCACCTCGTGGACATCGATGCGAACGGGGTGGCCGCCGAGGCGGGCGGCGCGGTCCCGGATCGCCGTGCCGACCTCGCGGACATGCGACAGCATGCTCGCCGGAAGAGCCCACGACTTCACGCTCTTATTGTGGTCACACTGTTGAACGGCGTTACGCGACGGCGTCGATCAAACCCCATTGCCGTGCGGTTGCGGTGGTTATGGTGCGCCCGGACAGCACCAGATAGGCGATGCGCCAACGGCCTATTCGCCGGGTGATGCTGACCGTGCCGCCCGCTCCCGGGATCAGGCCGAGGGCCAGTTCGGGCAGGCCGAATTGGGACTCCGAGTCCGCCTCCACTCGTCCGCAGAACGCGGCCATCTCCAGTCCGCTGCCGAGCACTTGACCGTGCACACGCGCCTGCAGTCCTTCGCCCAACCGCCCCGAGAGTTCGTCGAGCGCACGCGCCGGGCTGTAGCGCGTGCGCGCGAGATGCGCCGACGCCGGATCCTTGAACGAGCCGAACTCCGCGAGGTCGCCGCCACTGCAGAAGGACGGCCCTTTACCCGCGAGCACCACCTGATGCACCGACGTGTCCAACTGCGCGATCGTCAACGCCTCGAGCAACGCTTGCCGCATATCGGCGGAGAACGCGTTGTGGCGGGCGGGCCGATTCAGCCAGATGCTCAACGAATCACCTTGGCGCTCAACCAAAACGGGATCGGGGGTGCTCGGCGACGACGCCGGTCCGCGACGAGCCAGCCAGTCCCTGAATTCGCGGCCAGACTGCAAAGTCGAATAGGCGAGCGATTCGGTGATGAGCCCGGCGCGGGCCGGCGCGGCCGGATCCACTGTCCGCAGTATGTCGTCACATATCGCCGCGGCCTGCGGCCACCGATCGACGCGCTGCACCAACTCCTCTGTGGAGGCCGCGACCGACGGCACGGTGACCACGCGGCGATCGTCTACCGAGTCCTGCGTCAGCGTGAACGTCGCGCGCTCCAGCCACGGTTGGGCATGCGCGGTGGCGATATCGGCGGCGGAACCCACCGCGACCAGCGGCCCGAGGTCGACGTCGGGGTCCGCTTCCGGATCGATCGCCGCCAGATCGACGATCCTCAGCCGCAGCGAGGATGCGCTTTCGGGATCAAGGTTCATCGCCGCGAACATACGACGCCGCGGCAGCAGCCGGGGGCGAAGCCTCGAAGTCGCCCAGCCGCGTGTGCTCAGACCGCAACGCTGCGCTTCTCAGTCGGAGAAGATTTCGCGGTTGACCGTGTGCAGGTACGGGATGGCGAGGAAGGGGGTGATGTAGAAGATGTCGTAGAGCCACCAGCCGATGACGGGGAACACGACGCCGGCGTAGCGCACGTCGGCATACATCGTCATGTTGAACACGTAGCCGATCCAGATCACGACACCCATCCAGCAGGTGATGATCATCCACTGCTGACCCCAACGCTTCATCTGTAAGAACCCGATCGCCGCGGCAATTCGCATCGTGAACACCGTCAGGATCAGGCCAACTTCCCAGGCCTTTTCGCCCGGACCCGCCGCGCCGCCGACCCACAGCTCGTTGTAGTGCCAGAAGTAGCCCGCGTCGAACATGTTGCCCCAGCCGTTCAACAGGACTCGCGCCAGCAGAGTGTGGTTGGCGACCAGGTCGAGTGCCCAGCCCACAGTGTTAATCGCGGCATCAATGATGACGAGGTAACCGATCAGGGTGACTGGCATGGGCCGAACCGACAGCCCTTCCCGCTGTGCACGGCGCAGCAACCAGACCCCGCGCAGAAACAGCGGAAGACCGAAGATACCCAGCGCCGCGGTGCCTATCAGCAAGCTGCCGGAGATGAGCCACTTGTCGGCCCGTCGCTGCGCGAGCCGTGATCCGTCGATCTGCTCGTCGTAGCTGAGGTCACCACGGGCGCCGTGAGTTTGGGTCGCAGTGTCGCGGCCTCCGACGCCTCCGCGCAGGTTCAACATCGGCCGATTCACCTTTGCATCGTTTTGTCTCTTTCTAGCTGCCGAGCGCAGAAGTGTCAATGACTATACTCAGTGACTGTAGTCATATCGAGACCGGACTCTTCCGCACCGAGCCGGTTATATTGCGTATCCACAGGAATATTGACAGTACAGCCAATACTAAATCCGTCGGATAAGCGCCGAATTTATTGACTTTGATCAGTCACTTGGATAGAAAGAACGGACCATGACGCGAGTACAGGACAAGTCGTCCGGTCGCGAGGCGCAGCGGCTGCAGACACGGCAGCGCATCCTTGGCGCGGCGATCGCGGAATTCAAGCGCTCCGGCATGGCTGCGGCGGATGTCAGCGAGATTGTGGCGGCGGCCGGCGTCGCGCACGGCACCTTCTACTTCCACTTCCCGACCAAAGAGCACGTCCTGCTCGAGGTCGAACGGCGCGAGGAAGCACGCATGGCCAGCGAATTGGCCCGATTCCTCGACAAGCCACACGACCTTACCTCGGCGCTGAAAGAGGTGGTCCGCCTGGTGGTCGGGTTGGAAGAGCGCCTCGGCAGCTTGTTGTTCAAAGACTTTCTGGCGCTGCATTTCTCATCGACCCGACCGCCGAACGAGCAGTGGGTCGATCACCCGGTCATCGTTTTGGTGGTTCAGGAGGTCGAGCGGGCGCGCGACTCGGGTGAGGCATACCCCGAAGCGGACGCCTTCAGCAGCGCGGTGTTCTTCCTGCTGGGCTTGTACGCCGTGCTGGTCACCACACACCACATGGCATCGATTCGCGACGACATGCTCGACAAGTTCGTCCCCACCGCCGTTCGCGGCCTGGAGGTCCGATGAGCTGTCTCCCGCGACGTGCATCGTCACGATCGTTCGTTCTCAACCGACCAACAAGGAGGACCAACCATGCTCTGGGAACTGTTGCGTTACGTCGCCGCTTGGGGTGGCACCGGGCTGATCATCTGGTTCTGGTACTGGATGTTCTCGAATATTGGGACATTCTGACGGGTCGGCTCGGAGAGACCACTGGACTCAACCCGCGAGTGACTCAACGTGGTTGACCCGGTCAGCGCGTCCGCGATGATGATCGAGCGAAGTTGCGCGCTCACCGCGGTCGCCCTTAGCGAGCGCCGTCGTGAAGGTGCCCGCCTGATGACCGGCGCGAAACGCAGCTTCGGCTTGAACTCAACTCTGAGCATCGTGCATGTTCCGTACCCATCGACTGGTCGCGACTGGACGCGAAGAACGTTGACATGCGGTGTGGCCCTGCAATGTTCACCTTCCAAGGATCGCCTCGCCGAGTACCGATTGAAGGATTTGTCGGCCCGCGAATTTCGTGCGCTGACCCTCATCGAGGGGAGCGTGGCCCTTGGATGGGTGGCCTCACGGTGGCCGGGGCTGTTGACCGACATGAGGCGGGTGCTGCCGGACCTCATAATCGCCGACGGCGACCTCGACGCTGGGGTGATGCTCGACCGCGCTATCGAGCTGGCACGAACACGGCAACCTCTCTCAGAGCATCGGCTGCTGGGCACATTGCCGTCAGCCTTCTCGACGCATCGCGGGCTGGCCAGTGCAGTACGACGTTTCGGCAGAATGCCGTGGACCAGCACGCAAAAACGCCGCCCCCGGCCCTACTCCATACCCGTCGGCGGGGACGGCGGTGTGCGCAACCCCAACCTGCCACCGCCGAGCAGGCCCGATGACAACGACCTCGACATCACCCCAGACCGTCGGCAAGGCATTCCCTACCCCGAATGGAATGTGTGGACGAAATCCTTCCTGCCAGATCACGTCGCGGTTCTCGAACGCTCGCGTACCAGTCGCGGTCAACAAGGTGCGCCGGTATCCGCCGATCTTCGGAAGTGGTTCGAGGAACACACCCATCGCGCGATGGCGAACCGTCTCGAAGATGGATCCGACCTGGACGTCGACTCCTACGTCTGCCATTACATCGACATGATCGCCGGCGAGGCGAAGGAGCCACGCATCTTCCGAGAACTGCTGCCCAGCGGCCGAGACGTCACAACGGCGCTGCTGCTCGACGCCAGCTCATCGCTGGGAGTTCACGGCGGCCGGATCTTCCGCCTGGAGTTGGCGTGCGCAGACGCGTTGTCGCATGCGATGACCAATGCCCGTGAACGACACGGCATCTTCGCGTTCACCGGCAACACCCGTCATCACGTCGAGGTGCGCTGCCTCAAGGAATTCCAGGACAGTCGCTTTGTGGCCCCGAGCGGTCTGGGCCTGATGACTGGCGGCTACACCAGACTGGGCGCACCGGTGCGTCACTTGACGAGCCGGCTACTGGCGCAGCCGTCCGAACGCCGACTGCTCATCGTGATCGGCGATGGGCTGATGTCCGACGAAGGCTACGAAGGCCGCTACGCCTGGGCCGACGTGGCGCACGCGGTCGAAGAAGCCAACGAGGCCGGTGTCTCCGTGTACTACGTCGGAGTCGGGCCCACCCGCGTCGATCCGCTCCCGGAGGTATTCGGACCACGCCGCTCCCAACGGATCCGGCGCGTGGAGGAGCTTCCGCGCGTATTGGCGCACGTTCATCGCGAACTGGTCGCCGGATGACCGTTGACTGCCGAGGGGAGACATGATGGCCGACACCTACTTCGCCAACGGTAACGAAGTGCAGTTGTTCGAGCGCGCGTATCGCCAACACGTACCCGTAATGCTCACCGGGCCAACAGGATGCGGCAAAACACGCCTCGTCGAGCACATGGGCCTTTTGCTAGAACGTCCAATTGTCACCATCAGCTGCCATGACGACCTCACCAGCTCCGACTTGGTCGGCCGCTTCATGGTGGCCAGCGGCGACGTGGTGTGGGCGGACGGACCACTCACCAAAGCGGTCAAGTCCGGCGCCATCTGCTACCTGGACGAGGTCGTGGAGGCACGCCACGACTCGCTGGCCATTCTGCATTCGCTGACCGATCACCGCCGCGCCCTCTATTTGGATCGGGCCGGCGAGGTTGTCAAAGCGCCGGATTCATTCATGCTCGTATGCTCCTACAACCCGGCCTACCGCAGCTCCCTCAAAGAGCTCAAAACCTCGTTCCGTCAACGGTTCGCCAACCTCCCGATGAATTATCTCCCGCCGGATCGGGAGGCCGAGGTGGTCGTCACCGAGGCGGGTATCGAGCCGTCGGTTGCCCAGCGACTTGTCCAGTGCGCCATGGCGATCCGCACCGCCGACGAAGTCTTCCACTTCGAACCGCCATCCACCAGGGCACTGGTCACCGCTGCACAGCTGATCGGGGCGGGTGCGACCGAAATGGAGGCGGCCGAGGCCTGCATTCTCGCGCCGCTCAGCGCCGACGGCGCGATCACCGACGGGCTGCGCGAAGTCGCGGCCGCCAGCCTTCTCACCGCCGACGCGCCGAGCGCGCGATCGCTGTAAGGAAAGGAACCCTGAACATGGATGAACAAGAACGCAAACGCAAGAGAGCGCTGATCGTCTTCCAAGTGTTCATCTACGGCTACTTGCTGCTGATGTTCGGCATCCAGCTGTACATGTCCTTTGCCCGAGGTTGGTGGGAACTGTGAATCTCCCTCTGCTGAACCGTCGTTCAGGACGCGGTCGGACGGCTCCCGACGGTCCTGGAGACTCTGTCAGTCTCGATGTCCACCACCAAGAGTCTCGCAGCGCGCAGCGCCGGGCCGACAAATGGATGATCATCGGCGCCGCATTGATGGGTATGTGGGCACCCGGGCTTATCGGCTTCCCCATCTTCATGCGCGGGGTGTGGCTGCAGCGGCAGGCTCTGCGTGCTGGCCTGTCGGTCCGGCCCATGATCGTCACCCTCATCGGCTACCTGGTCCTGATCGACGGTTGCCTCAATAGTCTCGGTTGGGCTCTGGACATGGTCGCCAACCACACGTTGATCAACCGGGTGCTCATGGTCGGGTGGGGCAACATGTTCGACGCGGGCTACTTCTGGCATTACAACGAGCTGTGGGTCGGCGGCGCGGCGGGTCCGGGCGAGAAGGCCTGGGTAGTCGGGTTGATCTTCACCGTGTTCTCGATGCGCGTTGCCGCGGCGATCGGGTTCTTGCAGATGAAGCGTTGGGGTCAGCAGTGGATGATCATCACCTGCTGGATGGGTGTCGTGATCTGGATCGGCTACGTGTTCAACATGACGATGTATGCCGACGTGCGCTACGCCGGCGTCGTGTTCCCCGTCATCGGCTGGTGGCTCTACGACATCTTCTACATCACCCCCTTCCTCGCCATCCCGTACCTGCACACGGTCAACCGCGAAATCTTCTCCGACTGAACACCACTGAAGGAGCAGCACTATGACCACATCGCCAACCACCGAGAAACAGGAATCGGCCGACGATCTCCCGGCGGGCACGACACCCTATTACGCACGGATGCACAAATGGATCAAGCGAGCAGTCCTGGTGTGCCTGATCGCCCTCGTCATCGAAGGCGCCTTCACGCTTCCCTTCATGGCCGTCTATTACGGTTATCCGACACTGAGCCTCACGGAGATCTGCAGTGAATTGTTGAAGGTCCGATACTCCGACGACAACATGCAGTGCCAGTATCCCTACCCGATGTTCGGACCGCCTGAAGGCGCCGCAGGAAAAGCTACCGCGCAGGACCAGTGGGGTATTCAGCCAGTGCCGAAGTATCACCGTATCGGGTTCCGCGAACTCGTCAGGATTCATGACGAACGGCTCGCCCGTCAGGCCGCCGCGGCGCAGGCACCGCCCAAACCGTGACCCGAAAACTTCGGGTCATTCAGTGGGCTGCCGGCAACGCCGGTCGCGATGCTGTCGCGGCCGTGCACGATCAGGCGCACGAATGGTTCCCCCTCGCCTCACTGAGGCCGGGGTTACGGCTCGTTTGGAGAGCCGCTTCTAGCACCCAGACGCCAGGCACCGCCCCCAAGCAGCTCCAAGCGGCGTTGGTGGTGCTGTTCCACGGTGGCGTGATGAGCGACGCTGACGATGATGGTTTCCGGCAACTCTGCGCGCAGCTGCCGGTACAGCGCAACCTCCAGGCCCTCATCCAGCGCGGAGGTGGCTTCGTCGAGGAACACCGCCTTAGGTCGGGTCAGCAGGACACGGGCGAACGAGATGCGCTGCTGCTCTCCGGGTGAGAGCACCTTGGCCCAGTCCCGCTCCTCGTCGAGCCGGTCGCGGAGGTGGGGTAAGAAGACCTGGGTGAGCACATCTCGCAGTCGGTCGTCCTCGATATCACCCGGCCTGGCCGGATACGACAGCAGCGCGCGGATATCGCCGAGCGGCACGTACGGCAGCTGAGATACAAACATCGTCTCGTGGTCGCCGGCGGGTCTGCGCCACAGGCCCGCGGTGGCGGGCCATAACTCGGCCAAGCTGCGCAACAGAGTGGTCTTGCCGCTACCGGATGAGCCGGTGATCACCATCGACTCGCCACCCTCCAAGCGCAGATCGAGCGAATCGATCAGCGGGTCGCCGGCGGGCGTGCGCACCTCAACGGCGTCGAGCTCCACAGAGTCGTCGGCGCTGGGCGCGGTCGCCAGTACCGGCAGTTGGCGGGCGCGGTCGTTGGCCACGACAAGCCCGTGCAGCCGGATGGTCGCCGCGTTGTAGCTCGCGAACTGACTGTAGGCATTGCGGAAATACGACAGTCCGCTCTGCATCTTGCCGAACGCGGTGGCCGACTGCGTCACGTCGCCCAACTTGATGGCGCCCGCGAACAGGCGCGGCGCCTGAAGCAGGTAGGGCAGCGGAACGATCGCCTGGGTAACCGAAAAGTTCCAGCCCACCAAGCCGACCGTGCGTCGAACGTAGCGCCGGTAGTTGGAGATGATGGCCGCGAATCGGTTGTTGAGTTCCGCGCGCTCGGCTCGCTCGCCACGGTAGAAGGCGATCGCCTCCGCGGCATCGCGCAGCCGCACCATCGCATAACGGAAAGCGGCGTTGGTCTGCTCATTGCGAAAACTCAGCCTGATGAGCGGGTGACCGATCCGGAACGCGATGACAGAGGCGAGGAGAACGTAGACGACGACAATCCAGAACAATGCCCTGGGGACGTCGACCCCGAACAGGGTGAGCGGCCCGGAAAGCTTCCACAGGATCACGGTGAAGGACGCCACCGAAACCACCGATTCCACCGCCCCGAAAAGCAACGTGGTCTGGGAGTAGTACGACGGAACGTTGGGGCCGGTACCCACCCCGGTGGTGAACATGTCGATGTCCAGCTGAATGCGCTGGTCGGGGTTGTCAATCACGGGCTCCGCAAACCGGCCGCGGTAGTACGCGCGGCCGGCGAGCCAGTCCACCGAAAGGCGATCAGTCAGCCACACCCGCCAACTGATGATGAAACGCTGGGTGAGGTAGGTATCGAACACGATGCGCACGATGTGGATTGTCGCCAGGATGCAGAAGATGACGATCGCGATCCAGAAGCCGTGCACCCCAGAGTTGCGTTGCGCGGCGTTGCGCGCACCGGCGCCTTGGAATGCGACCTGAAGAGCCGAATACAGGTCGTTGTTGTAGTAGCTGAGTAGCACCTCGAGGCGCACCTCGACGATCACCGACAGCAGCAGGACCGAAAGCGTGCCCCACACCACAACGCTTGCCGTGCCGGTGAAGTAGCCGCCGGTGATGCGCCAGAATCGCCGTCCGAACGTGCTGTAACGGATCACCAGGACCGCGACCAGCAACACACAGACGGCACTGAGTGCCCAGGCGTTGAAAATCCACAACGCAGACGCGGCGAGTTCGTTGCCCCAGTCGATCGAGGGCCTGAATCTTTCCAACTGAGCACCCTCCTGTCGGTGGCGCCGGCAAGGCGCCACGTCTGAGTTCGCCACGCAGATACCGCTCGCTGGGGACTATGCCCGTCGCCGGCGGTTCCGCTGCGGGATGCAGTATCGACCTTGGTCTTGAACAATGTCGAAACACTCGTGACGTCGGGCGCGGGCGCTTTCGCGCGCGGGCTACGACCGTTGTACCGTTCGGCTAAACGTGTCCGCAAAAGGAGACGCCAACTGTGTCGCCGCTGCTACGCGATCTACTCCGGCCCTACCGGCGGACTCTTGCCATCATCCTGGCGATGCTGCTGACGCAGATGGCGATGAGCCTGGCCACGCCCTGGCCGCTCAAGGTCATCATCGATAACGTCGCCGGGAACCACCCTGCTCCGCAATGGATCACCTGGCTGCTACCGATGCTCGGCGGAACGAGCAAGGTATACATCGCAGCGGCCGCGGGGATCGTGACCGTGGCGATCGCGCTCGTGACCGGCATCGCCTTTTACGTCGCCACGAACTTGACCGAGGGGTTAGGCCAGTGCATCGCAAACGATCTGCGGGTGCGGCTGTACCACCACCTCCAGGAACTTTCTCTCGCGTACTACGACAACACTCGGGTCGGCACACTTCTCAGCACTCTCACCGGTGACGTTCAGACAATTCAGAGCTTCGCGTCGGTGTCCACCCTCAACATGTTCACCGACAGCCTGACGATCGCCGCGATGGTTACCGTGATGTTCTGGCTCCGTTGGGATTTCGCTCTGGTCGCCCTCGCTGTCACACCGCTGCTGGCCATCTTCGTCGTACGGGTGAACAAAGCGATCAGGACTGCAGTCAAAGAGGTGCGCAAACGCCAGTCCGAGATGCTCTCCACCCTGCAGGAGGGCCTGCAATCGATCGAGGTGGTGCAGGCTTTCTCGCGTGAGGACCAGCAGGAACGGCAGTTAGAGCTGGCGAGCCGCGGGACCGTCGCCGCCTGGATCAGGGCACGCCGGCTGTCGTCGCTTCTTTCGCCAGTGGTCGGTATCGCGATCGCGTTCTGCACGGGCGTGGTGCTCTGGCGGGGTTCATTGCTGATCCTGTCCGGCGTCATGACGGTGGGCGCACTCACCGTATTCCTCGCCTACCTCGCCAAGTTTTTCCAGCCGGTGCGCGAACTTGCCGTGATGACCAACACCATCGCCCAGGTGGCGGTGGGATTCGAGCGCGTACAGGCAATCTGCGATGCCGACAAGACCATTCCCGAGCGCCCCGCTCCGGTGGATCCGCCGCCGTTTGCAGGTGAGATCACGTTCGACCATGTGGCGTTCGGCTATGACCCCGCGGCCCCGGTGTTACGCGACGTCAGCTTCGCGATCAAGCGGGGCCAAACGGTGGGGATCGTCGGTCCAACCGGGAGCGGCAAGTCCACGGTGGTAAGCCTGCTGCCGCGGTTCCGCGATGCCGACGCCGGATGCATCAAGATCGACGGCGTGGACATCCACGATTACAAGCTGCACGGTCTGCGCTGCCAAATCGGCTTCGTGCTGCAGGACACCGTGCTGTTCCGGGGCACCGTTCGCGACAACATCGCGTTCGGCTGCCCGGACGCAACCGATGACAACATCATTGCGGCGGCCAAACTGGCCAACGCGGACGAGTTCATTTCCCGGATGTCCGATGGCTACGACAGCACGGTAGGCGACCGAGGCCTGACGCTCTCCGGCGGCCAGCGCCAGCGAATCGGAATCGCCCGCGCCCTCATTCGCAACAACCCGATTCTCATTCTCGACGAGCCAACGGCAGCGCTCGATGCCGAGTCGGAAGATCTGGTGATCCAGGCGCTGGATCGGTTGATGGAGGGCCGGACCGTAATCACCATCGCCCATCGTCTGAGCACGCTGCGCAATGCCGACAAGATCATTGTCATCAAAGATGGCGTGGTCACAGAAGACGGCACCCACGAGGAGTTGCTGGCACTCGACGGGGTGTACGCCGAGTTGCATCGCCTCCAATTCGACAGGCCTGCGTAAGGAAGCTGTGAAAATCACCCACATTCGGTGTGAGCGGACCAGGCCGCGGGGTCGGGCATCGTGTGAGCGACGTCACGCTCTGTTAACTTGGCGCTGCTACCATCCAGCGCACCCAAAGCTCATTAGCACCAGTTCATTAGGAGATAGCGATGCTGACGATGCGGGACCACGGCGTTGAGGACTACGCGACGCTGCACGACATGGACGCCACCGATGTCGGTGTGTTAGGCGAGGACGACCGCGCCTGCCTTGAAGAGCTGGGCCAGTACCTGGTCGCTACCGACGCGTGGCAGCGATTCGCCATCTGGCTGCTGCACAAGCATTTTGAACCGGCACCCGGAGAAGTATTCGTGGAACGCGCCATCGCTGCGCCGCGCCGAACCGAGACAACACCCAAGGAGCGGTCGGCTTTCTCCAAGGGGTTGAGCGCGACCGCGATGCGGTTCGATCCAGCCGCCAGCTCCGGTGTGAGTGTCATCGGCATGGAGTTCGCCGAGCCGGCCGATTTCGGTGCGACCTCACCGCTGAGCACACACGATGAGGCGGTGTTGGCCGGCATCGCCGAGCGGCTGCAGGCCCACGGCAAGATCGAGCGCTTCGGTGTCCGGCTGATCCGTAACCCGCTCGGCGTCTCGGCGGACGAGCTGCTGCTCGAAACCTGCGACAGCACACAGCGCACGCTGTACTGCGACGTCACCGAACGCGATGCGATCTCCGGGCCGAAAACCATCGAAACAACCTGGCGTTGGAGACTTGTCCAGGGCAACGGCAAACCCACGGTGATGCAAGAATGCCAGGCTAGCTGTGTTGCCGCGGTAGCCGAGGGACACGACATCAGGCACAGCAACTTCCTGGATGACGATTTCGGTAACGACTGATCACTGGCTGTGCGGGCGGAGGGACTCGAACCCTCATCGCAGTGCTGGCCGCAACATCGAAATAGGCTCTGAACTGCAAAAAGGCATTGCGTGGCATACGTTGGGATTGCTCTGTTTTGTGCCCAAGTGTGCCCAAAATGTGCCCACGGACGCTGCCCGTAGAACCGCGAACACAGTCAGGCCGGGGATGGCCGGATGGGCAACCTTCCCGCGAGGATGGCGCGGCGGCTGGCGGCGGCGCTGATGAACGCAGCCGACGAGCTCGACCGGCTCGACGGCTGAACCTCATCCGGGGATCGGCCCGTCATCCTGCTTTGGTGGCGGGCCGACTCGACTCCGGCGAAGAAGTTGGTTCCCCAAAAAGTGTCCCCGTTGGGGGGCTGGTCGCTCCTAGCAAATGAACGACACCCAAGCGGGGTGCCGACCAACCACACAGGAGAAACATCATGACCAGCACGCACAACCGCACGATGACCATCAGGCGCCGTATCGGCCTGGCGTTGCTAACCAGTGCCGCCGCGGGGCTGATCGGCCTGCCCGCGGGCACCGCCGCCGCCGACCCCATCACTCCCCCGGCACCCAAGCCGGGCCCCCTGCACAACCAATTTCAAACCCACGTCCCCGGCGGATTTGTCGAGCCGGGTGGGCAGCAATTCGGCGGCTGCGAGCAGTCGAACCCGGCGGACGACACTTCGTGCCGCGTAAACCCAAACCGCGGACCGGGCGGACCGAATGGGCCTGGGGGTGGCCCACACTAAGGATCCGCCCCAGCCGAGTTCAGCGTGCGGATGCCCCGAAAGCCACAGCTGGTAGACCTCCGGTGCCTTCGCCTTTAACTCTGCCAACTGGTCAGCGTTGGGCATCTGCCCAGGCAGGTGAATGTGCTGGTGCTGGTGTTGAGTTTCCGGGGAGTTGTGACAACGTCGTGACACCCACGATGGCCGTCAGATCAGCGCAGAGCCACGATCACGGTCGGGTCGGTGTCGCCGGACGCCCCGTCCTGCGGCGCGCACTGCTCGCGGAGCGACTCGAGCCTGCGCTACCTCGTTAGCCTGCGGTGACTGGTGGCTTTCACCGAGTCCAACTAGAACGACGAACTAGCACCATGCCGTGGCTCGCGACGTAGCATTGCGCGGTGAGTTTTGTCGTCCCGCCAGAGGCCTATGCCCGTTTCATGGGCCGATATGCCGAGCCTCTTGCGGCGGTCTTTGCGGCATTTGCCGGTGTCGGCGTGGGCGATAAGGTGCTTGACGTCGGGTGTGGACCAGGTGCCCTGACGGCGTACTTGCGTTCGGTCGGAGCCGAGGTCGCGGCGATCGATCCGTCACCGCCGTTCATCGATGCGGTCCGTATGCGCTTGCCAGACGTCGACGTGCGTCGAGGTACGGCGGAGGAATTGCCGTACGACACCGCCGCTTTCGACGCTGCGCTCGCGCAATTGGTGGTGCACTTCATGACGGATCCAGTGGCCGGACTCAGACAGATGGCGCGAGTGACTCGGCGTGGCGGTGTTATCGCAGCATGCGTATGGGACGGGCCGAGCGGTGCACTGGCGCCGTTCTGGGATGCGGTCCGCCTGGTCGACCCTGACGTTGAGGATGAAGCGCTCCTCTCCGGGGCGCCGATGGGGCACCTGACTGAGCTACTCGAAGTTGCTGGCCTGCGGGATGTGCAAGAAGATTCCATTGCGGTCGATGTTGTGCACCCCACGTTTGAGGAGTGGTGGGAGCCGTACACATACGGTGTAGGTCCTGCCGGTGACTACGTCCAGCGGCTCGATGACGATGCTCGCGCACATCTCGAATCAGTGGCTCGCCGACGTGTGGGTAGTGGGCCGTTCACCGTCGCCGCTACGGCGTGGGCCGCCCGCGGGACGGTGTGATTACAAGTCGAGTTCCGCTTTCAAACAACAACAAAGCCGGCCGCTGACGCATAGCGCGGTCGATCAGATCGAGAAAGGCACGCGGCGCGTCGATGTCGACGATTTGGTGGCTCTGGCTGTGGCACTGAGGGTTTCACCGGTCACGCTGCTGATGCCGCAGGTCGACAGCGCCGGGCCTAAAGATCGGGTGGAGATGACCGGCACAGATCCATCAGGCCCGCCGGTTCTGATTCCCGCACAAGCGGTCTGGGAGTGGCTTACCGCCCAACGGCCAATCGTTCCAACGATGGAGTTGCTGTCATTCGGGTCGCGGTCCTGGCCGAAGTGGGTGCGTGAACATGTCGAGCGGCAGATTCAGAAGGAAGAACAGTGGGATGCCGAGGCTTCTGACCGCTTGGTTAATGAACTGATGGGTGGCCGGGGGAAGGACTCCGATGGCGACGGTTGAGGCGTACGAGACCGCCGACGGGAAGCGATACCAAGTTCGTTACCGGACGCCGCAGCGGACGCAGACGAAGAAACGTGGCTTCAAGACAAAACGCGATGCCCAGGATTTTGCGGCGACTGTCGAGGTCGAAAAGATGACCGGCACCTATGTCGCGCCGTCGCTCGGGATGATCACGGTGGGTGAGATGGCGCCGGCGTGGCTGTCCCCGCAAGCAGTCCGACGTAGCGCCGTCCAACTACCGCACACTGGAGACGGCGTGGCGCATCCACGTCAAACCGGTATGGGGCACCATCAGGGTCGCCGACGTCGACCTTGCCGCAGTGGAGCGGTGGATCGCAGCCATCGGTAAGACCTCGGGGGCAACCGTCGTGATACGGGCCTACGGCGTGCTCGCAGGCATCCTCGACGACGCCGTGAAGGGCAAGCGGCTGGCGTCGAACCCCGCGCGGGGAGTTGAGAACCTGCCTCGCAGGTCCGGTAAGCGGCGTGTGTACTTGACGGCTGAGGATGTGGGCCGGTTGGCTGCCGAGTCCGGGCAGCATCGAGCCCTGGTGCTGGTGCTGGCCTACACCGGCATCCGGTGGGGCGAAGCGATCGGATTGCGGGTGCGCGACGTCGAGTTTCTGCGGCGGCGGCTGTCGGTGTCGGAGAACGCGGTCCAGATCGGTGTCCGTCACGCTGTGGGACCGACCAAGGGCGGCAAGGCGCGCTCAGTGCCGGTACCGGCGTTCGTCCTCGATGAGCTGTCGATCCAATGCCAGGGCAAGGTGCCGAGTGATCTCGTGTTCCCTGGACCGGGCGCCGGGTACCTGCCCCGACCGAAGTCGACGAACGGGTGGTTCACCCGTGCGGTGAAATCAGCCGGGGTACAGAACATCACGCCGCACGATCTGCGGCACACCTGCGCCTCGATCGCGGTCAGTTCCGGGGTGAACGTGCTGGCGTTGTCGCGGATGCTCGGGCACAAGTCAGCAAAGATCACGCTGGACACCTACGCCGACCTTTTCGACACCGATCTCGATGCCGTCGCGTCGGCTCTTGATTCCAAGTGTGCCCAAAGTGTGCCCAAACGGGTGCCCACGGCCACTCTCCGAGGCTGAGATAAGCCTCTGACCAGCATGAATTGGTGTAGAACCGGTGTGCGGGCGGAGGGACTCGAACCCTCACGCTCTCTCGAGCACCGGCACCTAAAGCCGGCACGTCTGCCTAGTTCCGTCACGCCCGCGGCGCCGCGATCGTACCGCTTTTCTCACCCACGAATCTGTGGGTGGCGCCGCCTGGCTTGGCGGTCCAAGGACGCCCCCCGGACCGGCCGACCAAGCGCGTCTCGACGAGTTCGTCGGGCCGAAGTGCTGAGCGGTACCGTCGTTACGTGTCCACTACACGGCGTCGGAGGCCGGCACTCATTGTGCTGGTGATCGTCGCCGCCCTGGCATGCCTCGCGCTGGGCTGGTGGCAGTGGCAGCGTTACCAGTCGGTGTCGGGCACGGGCCAGAACCTCGGGTACGCACTGCAGTGGCCGCTGTTCGCGGCGTTCGTCGTGTACGCCTATCGCAAGTTCGTCCGCTACGAGGAAGAGCCGCCGCAGCTGCACAAGCCCGACACCATCACCGAAATCCCCGCTGGACTTCTTCCTGAACGCCCCCAACCAGTGCCGTCAACCGGACCCGACGATCCCGCGCTCACCGAATACAACGCCTATCTGGCTGAACTGGCCAAGGCGGACAAGAAAACCGACAGGACCGCCAGATGACATCCGATAGCAGCACCGACACCCGCAAGATCCGCACCGCGCTCACCGCGTACCGAGTGATGGCCTGGGCGACCGGCATCTGGCTCATCGCGTTGTGCGTCGAGGTCGTGCTGCACTACGTGCTCCACAACGAGATCCGGTGGGTCGGCGTCGTGCACGGCTGGGTGTATTTCGTCTACCTGCTCGCCACACTCAACCTCGCAGTCAAGGTGCGCTGGCCGCTGTGGACAACGGTTGGCACTCTGCTCGCCGGCACGATCCCGCTCCTCGGCATCATCCTCGAGCACTTCCGCACCAAGCAGGTCAAAGCGCAATTCAATCTCTGAGCGCGCGCAACGCCGGCACCAGTTGTGCCAGCGCCCGGCCACGGTGTGACTGAGCGTCCTTCTCGTCCGGGCCGAGCTGAGCGGCGCTGCAATCAAGGCCGTCCGGGATGAACAGCGGGTCGTAGCCAAACCCGCTCTTCCCGCGCGGCTCTCGCGCGATCCGCCCCGGCCACCGACCGCGCACCGCGACCTCACCGCTGTCGGAGACCAGCGCGCTGACCGAGACGAATGCCGCGCCGCGCCGCTCGTCGGGCACATCGCCGAGCTGAGCCAGCAGCAGCGCGTTGTTGGCGGCGTCGTCGCCGTGCACTCCGGCCCACCGCGCCGACAGCACGCCCGGCATTCCGTTCAGCGCATCGACCTCAAGCCCGGAGTCGTCGGCCACCGACGCCAAACCCGTGGCCGCGAACGCGTCACGCGCCTTCGCGAGCGCGTTCTCCTCGAACGTCGCGCCGGTCTCGGGCGCCTCGTCGAACGGTTCGACGTCGTCCAGCGACACCAAGTCGATGCCGGTCAGCCCGGCGGCGTCGAGCACCCGCCGCATCTCCACCAATTTCTTACGGTTGCGGCTCGCAACCAAAAGGCGAACCACCTCAGCTGCCGAACGCCTTCTTCTGCGACGGCCCCTCGGGCAGCACACCCGGATACGGCTCTGCCAGCGCCGCCCGCTGGACCTCGAACAATTTTTCGGTGGCTGCCAGCGCCGCATCGAGCAACTTGTCCAGCGTCGAACGCGGGAACGTCGCACCCTCGCCGGTGCCTTGAATCTCGACCAGCGTTCCGGTGTCGGTGGCCACGACGTTCATGTCGACCTCGGCCCGAGAATCCTCTTCGTAGGGCAGATCAACGCGGATCCTGCCGTCGACCACGCCGACGCTGACGGCAGCGATCATGCACGACAGCGGCCGTGGGTCCGACAGCTTGCCCGCCGCCGAGAGGTACGCGACCGCATCGGCCAGTGCGACGTAGGCGCCGGTGATCGCCGCGGTGCGGGTACCACCATCGGCCTGCAGCACATCGCAATCGAGCGCGATCGTGTTCTCGCCCAGAGCGGGGAGATCGATGCAGGCCCGCAACGACCGTCCGATGAGCCGGCTGATCTCCTGTGTCCGGCCTCCGATGCGGCCCTTCACCGACTCGCGGTCCGATCGGGTGTGCGTGGCCGCAGGAAGCATCGCATACTCCGCGGTCAGCCAGCCCTCGCCAGTTCCCTTGCGCCAGCGCGGAACTCCCTCGGTCACGCTCGCGGTGCACATCACCCTGGTCTCGCCGAACTCCACCAGCACCGAGCCTGCCGGGTGGGAAGTGAATCCGCGGGTGATCGTCACCGGCCGCAACTCGTCGTCGAGACGGCCGTCTTCTCGGCTGGACACTCCGTCAACCCTAGTGGGTGATGTCGATCGTCTCCTGGCACACCACGGCCCGCACCGGCCCGTGGAACTCGGCCTTGGCCTCGGTGATGACGTCTTCGCGCGATGTCCACGGCGGGATGTGCGTCAGCAGCAACTCCCCGACCCCGGCGCGCTGAGCGATTTGCCCCGCCTCGGTGCCGGACAGATGCAAGTGCTCGGGGCGCTCGCCTGGGGCATGCGTCCACGACGCCTCGCACAAGAATGCGTCTGCCCCCTGCGCCAGGTCGACGACCGAGTCACAGACGCCTGTGTCACCGCTAAAGACGAGAACCGCGCCCGACGCGTCGGTGATCCTCATCCCGTAAGCCTCAGTCGGGTGGGCCACCGCCCGCGGCATCACCCGCAGCGAGCCGAACTCGACCTCCTCGCCGTCGACCCAGTGCCGCACATCGAAAATGTCGGAAAAGTCGTCGAGCTCCCCGCCGAACGGCGACGACGCCTGCGCGAGCCGCGCCCACGTGTCGCTCGGCCCGTACATCAGCGCCTTGCCGACGGCCGGGATCGGGTGATAGCGCCGCCAGACGAATAGCGACGGCAGGTCAATGCAATGGTCGGCGTGCAAATGGCTCAGAAGAACGTGCACCGAATTGGGGTCCGCATGCCGCTGCAGCGAGCCCAGCACGCCGTTGCCGAAGTCGAGCACCAACGGAGGAGCGCCCGACGCAGTGACCAGATACCCCGACGCCGGGGAATCTGGTCCTGTGACGCTGCCCGAGCAGCCGAGCACGGTGACTCGCACAGCCCTAGCTTGCCACGCCGGATCTGGTGTTGACCAAGACATCGCAGCAAAACGCGACGAGTGTCATGTTGAGGCGCCAACGTGACGCCGGACAGGTCGAACGCCGTCCAGCGCCGGCCCCAGAAATCGCGCCGCCAGCTTCGTGAACGCCGCCGGCTCTCCGGTCGCTTCGAATATTCGGGTGGCCGGTGGCGCGTCATGGGGACGCAGCAGGTCAAGCTCGGTGAGCACGCGGAGGAGTTCCTTCGCCGTCTCCTCGGCGCTGGACACCAATGTCACGGGCTCACCCATCGCCAACTGGATCAGCCCCGACAACAGCGGGTAGTGGGTGCAGCCCAACACCAGCGTGTCCACGCCGGCGCGCTGCAGCGGCTCCAGATAACCCTCTGCGAGGCCAAGCACCTGCCGCCCGCTGGTGACGCCGCGCTCCACGAAGTCGACGAAGCGCGGACACGCCACCCCGGTGATGACGGCGTCGCGGGCCGCCGCGAACGCGTCCTGGTACGCGCCGGACGCGATCGTGGCTTCGGTGCCGATGACACCGATGCAACCATTGCGCGTGGTGGCGACGGCCCGGCGCACAGCGGGCAGGATCACCTCGACGACCGGCACGTCGTAGCGCTCGCGGGCGTCGCGCAGGCAGGCCGCCGAGGCGGTGTTGCAGGCGATCACCAGCGCCTTCACGCCACGGGCCACCAGGTCGTCCCCGATGGCCAGCGCGTGCGCCCGCACTTCAGGGATGGTCAGCGGGCCGTACGGGCCGTTTGCGGTGTCGCCGACATACACGATGTCTTCGTCGGGTAACTGATCGATGATCGCGCGCGCCACGGTCAGCCCGCCGACACCGGAATCGAAGATCCCGACGGGCGCATGGGGGACCCTGCCGCTGGCGGGGGATTGGGATGTCACGACGTCAGCGCCGGCGGGGTCGCTCCCCGTTTGCGCAGTTCACGCGCCTTGCGTTCCGGTCCGGACAACAGATACGCGGCGAAGACGCCCGCGATCCCGCCGCACAGGTGGCCCTGCCAGGAGATGCCCGTGCACCCGACCTGCGGCAGCGCACCAAACAGAACGGTGCCGTACACGAAAAGCACGACCAGCCCGACGACGATCTCCCAAACCTTTCGGGTGAAGAACCCGAACACCAACAGGAACGTCAGCCATCCGAAGATCAGGCCCGACGCGCCGATGATGTTCGGCTCGCCGCCGCAGGTGTTCCCCACGTTGCCGATCAGCCAAGTGCCGACGCCACCGACAATCCAGATGATCGCCGTCGCGAAGATGAATCGCGACATGCCGGCCAGCGTCATCAGGAAGCCCAGCACGAGGGCGGGCACCGTGTTGGCGATCAGGTGTTCCCAGTTCGCGTGGAGCAGCGGCGCGAACAAGATGCCCATCAGACCGTCGGACTCCAACGGCCTGATGCCGTTGTTGTCCAGGCGGTCGCCGCTGAGCTGGTTGAAGACCTCGACGATGTAGAGCAGCGCGACAAACGACAGCGCGGTGATGCCGCCTGTCACCCAAACCGGCCGCTTCTTACGCTCGGGTGCCGCCGGGTAACCGGCCGGCTCGATCATGCCCATAACTGCCCTTCCAGCGCGTCCTCCGCCTCCTCCAGGCTACCGGCGTACGCACCGGTCGACAGATACTTCCAACCGGCGTCGGCGACGACGAACGCGATGTCGGCGCGCTGCCCTGCCTTCACCGCTTTGCCGGCAATGCCCAGCGCCGCGTGCAAGACCGCGCCGGTGGAGATACCCGCGAAAATGCCCTCGGCGGAGATCAATTCGCGGGTGCGCCGGACCGCGTCGGCGGAGCCGACCGAGTAGCGAGTGGTCAGCACATCGGGGTCATACAACTCGGGGATGAACCCCTCGTCGATGTTGCGCAGCGCGTAGACCCCTTCGCCGTACCGGGGTTCGGCGGCGACGATCTGGATGTCGGGGACATTCTCGCGGAGGAATCGACCAGTACCCATCAGGGTGCCGGTGGTGCCCAGACCGGCGACGAAGTGCGTGATCTCAGGAAGGTCCGCGAGCAGTTCCGGCCCGGTGCCCTCGTAATGCGCCGCGGTGTTCGCGGGGTTGCCGTACTGGTACAGCATCACCCACGACGGGTTCTGCGCGGCCAGCTCCTTGGCGCGCGCCACCGCAGTGTTCGAGCCGCCCTCGGCGGGCGAGAAGATGATCCGAGCGCCGTACAGCTCGAGCAGTTGGCGCCGCTCGATCGACGTGTTCTCCGGCATCACGCAGATCATCGTGTAGCCCTTGAGCAGCGCGGCCATCGCAAGCGAGATTCCGGTGTTTCCGCTGGTCGGTTCCAGGATCGTGGCACCCGGCGTCAGCAGCCCGGCACGCTCGGCCTCCTCTATCATCCGCAGCGCGGGTCGGTCCTTGATGGAGCCGGTCGGGTTGCGGTCCTCGAGCTTGGCCCACAGCCGCACGTGATCGCGGCCGTCCGCCGAGTCGTCCCACTTCGGCGACAACCGCTGCAGCCCGACCAGCGGGGTGTCCCCGAGGGCCTGCAGCAGCGAGTCGTAGCGGGTCAAGCCGCGGTTACTCTCTGCTCTTCGCGCAAGCGGCTCATCGCTGCCTTCTGCTCTTCGCGCAAGCGGCTCATCGCCCACCCGCGACGGCCGGCAGGATCGTCACGGTGTCGCCATCGTTGATCTCGGCGTCGAGGCCGCCGGAGAACCGCACGTCCTCGTCATTGACGTAGATGTTGACGAACCGCTGCAACTTGCCGTTATCGACGAGGCGCTCCGAGATTCCTGAGTAGTTGGACTCCAGGTCGGAGATCACCGCCTGCAACGTGTCGCCGGTCGCGATGACACGCTTCTCACCGCCGGTGTGGGTTCTCAGAATCGTCGGGATCGACACGCTGACGGTCATTTCGGTGCTCCTTGACAAACGCTGTCGTATTGCGTCGACGACGGTCACCGGCTCCTCGGTGACGGCGCCGTCGGCGATGCGGTAACTGCGCAACTCGTGGCTGTCGGGGTCGCGAGTGGACACCAGCACGTAGTGCGCGTCGGGCTCAGCGGCGTAGGAGACATCCGTGCGGCTCGGGTACGCCTCCGTCGCGGTGTGCGAGTGGTAGATCACCACCGGAGCCTCGTCGGCCTCCTCCATCTGCCGCCACACCTTCAGCTGTTCACCCGAGTCAAACCGGTAGAACGTCGGTGACCGCTCGGCGTTCATCATCGGGATGTGACGCTCGGGGCGATCAGACCCGTCGGGCCCGGCGATCACCCCGCAGGCCTCGTCGGGGTGGTCAGCCCGGGCGTGCGCAACGATGGCGTCGACCAGGTCGGCGCGGATCACCAACATGGTTTGCCCCTCCCAGCCGCACACACCTCGACCCCTTTCACGCGAATGCCCCCGGCAACACGTCACGATAGGTGGGTATTCCGGCGACCGCGCTCGCGGTGGTGACCGCCACCAGCACCGCGCGGGCCAAGCAGTCGGCCGCTGCAGCGCCGACGGCAGCGGTCAGCTCAGTCTCCGGCGACAGCGACACGGGCAGCGCCTGGCTCGGCGGGACGTCGACCACACCCGTGGCCAGCGCGAACACCGTGTCGCCGTCGAGCGGGGTGTGCGCGGGCCGGATCGCGCGTGCCAGGCCGTCGTGGGCGGCGACGGCGACGCGCCGACACGCTGACGGGCCCAACGCGGCATCGGTCGCGATGACCGCGACGGTGGTGTTCAACGCCTCGCGCTGCGCGGCTTCGGCGACCAGCGCGGCGAAGCCTGCGACCTGGGCCGGCGGCGGCGGGTTCAGATCGAGGTCAGCGGCCAGGAAGTTCATCCATGGAAGCCCGGTTGCCGGGTCGACGACGTCACCGTACGAGTTGACGACCACCAGCGCGCCGACCGTCACGCCCGAATCAAGGACCACCGACGCATTTCCCACACCCCCCTTGAGGACACCGGCGCGAGCGCCCACCCCCGCCCCGATGGTTCCTGTCGCGATATCAGTGCCGGCGTTTTGCGCCGCGGTGTAACCGAATTCGGAAGTCGGCCGGAGTGTCCAACCTCCGACCGGCAGGTCGAAGATCACCGCTGCCGGCACGATCGGCACCAGATTCTCGCCCACGCCGCTGTCCATGACCACGCCCCGGCCGTGCTCTTCGAGCCATCGCATCACGCCGTCCGCGGCGGCCAACCCGTACGCGCTGCCGCCGGTCAGCACGACTGCGTCGACGTAGCGGACCGAGTTCGCCGGGTCCAGCAGGTCGGTTTCTCGGGTGCCGGGAGCACCACCGCGGACGTCGACGGCTCCGACTGTTGCCGGCGGCGTCAGGATCACGGTCGTTCCGGTGGCCCACCCCGAGCCGAGGGCGGCGTCTGCGCAGAGCCGGTGATGGTGACCGACCAGGATGCCGTCGACGTCGGTGATCGCGCCCGTCGCGGTCTTCACCACACGTCCGATTCACGGGTCGCCATCAGCGCCGCCCCATCAGCGCCAGCACCAGGTACTCCTGCATGACCGTCAGCCACTGGTAGACGTCGTAGTGCCCCGCCAGCGGGTGGTCGTCGGGCACCCGCTCGGGACCCCCGGGGCCGATCCCCAGCATGGTGCCCAGCGCCAGCCGGATGTCGTTGATGCCGGAGACCCATGCGTTCGCTTCGTCGCGGGTCAACTCGAAACGGCCGCCCCCGGCCGGCATTGTGCTCAGCATCAGCTCGGCGGCCGCCCGCTTGGCCTCGATGATCTCGGGCTCGTGCAGGCTGCGCAACGCGGCATTGAGGCTCTCGGCGGCCGCCGAACCCGCGGGATGGCTGCGTTCGGAGCGGTAGAAGTCAGGCAGCAACCGGCGCATCGTCGCATCCTGCGGGCGTCGCGGGTTTCCCGCCCTGATGCCCGTGATGTCCTCCAGTTCATCTGCCGGGGCGGAGGATTCGCGGTCGTCGAGCATGTCCAGCATCGACTTCACCAAGCTGTGCAGCATAGACGCCTCGTGCCCGACCAAGGCGGAGCGGAACAGCGGGCCATCGGCGGTGTCGACCCGCTTCCATTTGCGCACCGTCGCGTCCGTCTCTCCCTGCGCGGGTCAGCGGTCCTGTTGCAGCGTCGCCCACAAACCGGCGGCGTGAAGCTTGGAAACATCGGTTTCCATCGCCTCGCGGCTGCCCGCGGACACCACCGCTTTGCCCTCGTTGTGCACCTGAAGCATCAGCTTGGTGGCGTGCGGTTCGCTGTAGCCGAAAAGTTTCTGAAACACATAGCTCACGTACGTCATCAAATTCACCGGGTCATCCCACACGATGGTGATCCACGGCGTGTCGACGGCGCCAACGGCATCGACTTCGACCTCCTCGCGAGTTCCCGGACGGGTCCGCGCTGGCGTGACCATGCATCAAGAGTACCGACGGGCACCGACACGCTTCCGGTCCGCCTCGTCGGCTGGGCCGATACGGTTACCCGTGTGAGCACCCGGGCAGAGCCCACCGCGCTGCTGACCGACAAGTACGAGTTGACCATGCTGTCGGCAGCACTGCGCGATGGCACCGCACAGCGGCAGACCACGTTCGAGGTGTTCGCGCGGCGGCTGCCGGAAGGCCGCCGTTACGGCGTGGTCGCGGGCACCGGCAGGTTTCTGGAAGCGTTGGCGTCGTTCGAGTTTGACAAACCGGCGCTCGACTCCGTCCGCGGATTCCTCGACCCCGACACCGTCGACTACCTCGCCCGGTACCGGTTCCGCGGCGATGTCGACGGATACGCCGAAGGCGAGCTGTACTTCCCGTGCTCGCCCGTGCTGACCGTGCGCGGCACCTTCGCGGAGTGCGTGCTTCTGGAGACGCTGTCCTTATCAATCCTCAACCACGACACCGCAATTGCCTCCGCCGCGGCGCGGATGGTCAGTGCCGCCGACGGCCGACCGATCATCGAGATGGGTTCGCGGCGCACACATGAACAGGCCGCGATCGCAGCCGCACGCGCCGCCTACATCGCCGGGTTCGCCGGATCGTCGAACCTGGCCGCCCAACGCCACTACGGCGTGCCCGCGCTGGGCACCAGCTCGCACGCGTTCACGATGCTGCACAGCGGCCTGGGCGGTGGGGGCGATGAGCCTGTCGGGCGAAGGACCGACGAGTGGGAACGTGCGGCGTTCCGCGCACAGGTGGACACGCTCGGGACGAACACCACGCTGTTGGTCGACACATATGACGTCACCGCGGGGGTGGCCAACGCGGTCGGGGTCGCAGGCGCGGGGTTGGGCGGTGTCCGGATCGACTCCGGCGACCTTCCCGTTCTGGCGCACCAAGTTCGCCGCCAGCTCGACGATCTCGGCGCCAGACACACCCGCATCGTGGTCTCCGGCGACCTCGACGAGTTCGCCATCGCCGCGCTGCGCGCCGGGCCGATCGACAGCTACGGTGTCGGCACCTCGGTGGTCACCGGATCGGGCGCGCCCACCGCCGACATGGTGTACAAGCTGGTCGAGGTCGACGGGATGCCGGTGGAAAAACGCAGCACCAGCAAGGAATCTCAGGGTGGCTACAAGCACGCGATGCGATTGGCGCGGCCGACGGGAACCCTCCTCGAGGAGGTCGTCTACCCCGCCGGTCGGCCGCCGGCGACCACCGAGGCCGGCCGGCCGCTCACCGTGCCGCTAGTTCGCGACGGTGAACCCGTTGTCGCCGATGACCTCTCGGCCGCGCGCGCACGGGTCGCCGCAGGACTGAAAAGCCTGCCGTGGGACGGCCTGAAGCTCTCCCGTGGCGAGCCGGCGATCCCGACCAGGATGATCCCGGCTGTCGATCCCGTTGAGGAGGGGCCACGCCAGCCGCTGCGGTGACCAAGCTTCTGGCCACCGCCGTCGACGCTCTGGGAGGCAGCGAGCGGGCCGGCCAGGTTGCGATGGCCGAGGCTGTCGCGCAGGCGTTCGACACCGGCGAGCACCTGGCGGTGCAGGCAGGCACCGGCACGGGCAAATCGCTCGCCTACCTTGTGCCGGCGATCGCGCGTGCGGTCGAAACCGATTGTCCTGTCGTTGTTTCCACTGCCACCATCGCGCTGCAGCGTCAACTCGTCGAGCGAGACCTACCGCGGCTGGCCGATTCCCTGGACCGTCTCCTCCCGCGCGCGCCGCGCTTTGCGATCCTCAAGGGCCGCGGTAACTATTTGTGCCTGAACAAGATCCATAACGGACCCGGCACGGATCCAGATGGCGCAGACGCCTCCGACGACGCGCTGTTCGAGCCGACGGCCAGCACCGCGTTGGGCCGAGACGTGCAGCGGCTCACGACATGGGCGTCGCGCACCGACACCGGTGACCGCGACGAACTGACGCCCGGTGTGCCGGATCGGTCCTGGTCGCAGCTGAGCGTGTCGGCGCGGGAATGCCTCGGGGTGGCTCGTTGCCCCTTCGGCGCCGACTGCTTCGCGGAGAAGGCCCGCGCCGTGGCGGGCCGGGCGGATGTCATCGTCACCAACCACGCGCTGCTGGCTATCGACGCTATCTCGGACGCGCCGGTCCTTCCCGAACACGACCTGCTGATCATCGACGAGGCGCATGAGTTGGTAGACCGGGTGACCGCTGTCGCGACACAGGAACTTTCGTCGACACCCCTGGCCGTCGCGGTCCGGCGGATCACCAGGATCGTGGATCCCGAACTGGTCGAGCGTCTCGAGGCGGCGTCCTCTGAGCTGACGTCGGCGATTCGCGACGGGGCGGCCGGCCGCATCGACCACCTCGACGACGGACTGGCAGGACTACTGACCTCGGTGAGGGATGCCGCTACCAACGCGCGTCGTGCCGTTCCGACGGCGGCCGGCGATGCACGAGCCGCGGCGGCGCGCACCGAGTCAATCGCCGCGCTCGACGACATCGTGGACACATGCTCACGGATCCTGGAGTCGTTTCGGCTCGACACCCCTGATCGCACCGATGTCGTCTGGCTCGCAAGGGACGACAACCGGGGCTCGGTGCATCTTCGGGTGGCGCCTCTGTCGGTGGCCGGGCTGTTGCGCGGCGGTCTGTTCAACCGCGCCACGGCCGTGCTGACATCGGCAACGCTGACGCCCGGCGGTTCGTTCGACGCGATCGCATCGGAGTGGGGGCTCGTCGGGCAGGATGCAGAGGACGTCCAATGGCGCGGCATCGACGTGGGATCGCCCTTCCAGCACGCCAAGTCGGGCATTCTGTACGTCGCACGCCATCTGCCCCCGCCGGGTCGGGACGGCACCGGCTCGGCCGAGCAGCTGGCCGAGATCGCCGCGCTCATCTCCGCCGCCCGAGGCCGCACCCTCGGCCTATTCTCCTCGATGCGGGCAGCCACCGCTGCCGCCGAACAGATGCGCGAGCGGCTCAGCACGCCGATCCTGTGTCAGGGTGATGACGCCACCGCGGCGCTCGTCGAACAGTTCGCCGCGGAACCGGAAACATCGTTATTCGGAACGCTGTCGCTGTGGCAGGGCGTGGATGTTCCCGGTCCGTCGTTGTCGCTCGTGATCATCGATCGGATACCGTTCCCGCGGCCCGATGACCCGCTCCTCTCAGCGCGGCAACGCGCCGTAACCGCACGCGGCGGCAACGGATTCATGGCCGTCGCGGCCAGCCATGCCGCGCTGCTGCTCGCGCAGGGCTCGGGCAGGCTGCTCCGACGGGTCGACGACCGAGGTGTGGTGGCCGTGCTCGATTCGCGGATGGCGACCGCGCGGTACGGCCGCTTTCTGCGAGACTCGTTGCCGCCCTTTTGGTTTACTACCGACCACCAAACTGTGCTCGCAGCACTCGACCGACTCACCACTGGGGCGAGCACAGAAAGCCTGAAATGAGCCGTTTTCTCCAGCGGGATGAACCGTGCGCCGTCGATCTATCCTGGCAGCTGACGACTCCCGGGAACGGCGGAAGGTGGCCATGAGACGACTTGTGTCCGTCGCCGTCGTCGCGGCCGCCGCGACGCTGGTGGTCAGCGGTTGCACGACCCTGCTGGCCGGCAAGCCCGTCTCCATGTTCGCCGACCCGTTCCGCGTGGCGGGGCTGCCGGCCACGGACGGTCCGTCGGGATTGCGACCCGACGCCGCGGCACCGACCCGGCATGTGGACGACGGTAACGGCGGCCAGGAGGACACCCTGGCCGCTCAGGCCGTCAGCGACATCGAGCAGTTCTGGAACGGCGCCTATCGTCCGGCCTTGGACGGCAACTTCCAGCCCGCCACCGCCCTGGTGTCATGGGACTCCACGCAATACAGCACCCGGCAGTTCTGCGACAGCGACACGCACAAACTCGCCAACGCGATGTATTGCTGGGACAACAACGACATCGGCTGGGATCGAGGACAGCTGCTGCCCACGCTTCGCAAGCAGTTCGGCGACATATCAATCCCGTTGGTGCTCGGCCACGAATACGGCCACGCGATCCAGCGGCGCGCCCAACTGGCCGGACCGGCCACACCGTCGCTGGTCGCCGAGCAACAGGCCGACTGCTTCGCCGGCGTGTACATGCGCTGGGTTGCCGAGGGCAGGTCGCCGCGATTCACCGTGAGCACCGGCGAGGGGCTCAACAACGTTCTGGCCACGATGATTTCGTTGCGCGACCCCGTCGAGTCAGCGGTTGCTTCTGACCCGGATGTAGACCAACACGGCTCGGCGTTTGAGCGAATCTCGGCCTTCCAGTTGGGGTTTACCGACGGTCCTAGCGCGTGCGCGGGCATCGACAAGAAGGAGGTCGAGCAGCGTCGCGGCGACTTCCCGGTGTCGCTGACCCAGAACTCGACCGGTAAGTGGCCGGTCAGCGAGGAGTCGGTGAAAGCGATCATCGACGCGATGACCAAGGCGTTCTCCCCCGCTGACCCGCCCAAGCTCAGCTTCGACGCGTCTGCCTCGCAGTCGTGCAAGGACGCGCGTCCCAGCCCGCCGGCGTCGTACTGCCCGGCCACCAACACCATCGCCGTGGATCTCCCGGCGCTCGAAAAGCTGGGCACTCCAAGCGAACAACGAGGGGACTTCGGTCTGCCGGTGGGCGATACCACCGCCTACTCGGCGCTGGTATCGCGGTACATGCTGGCTCTCGAGAAGCAGCGCGGCGTGGTCCTGGACAATGCCGAGGCGTCGCTGCGCACGGCGTGCCTCACCGGCGTGGCCACCACCAAGATGTCGCAGCAGATAAACGTCGACGGCCACACGGTCCAGCTGGCCGCCGGCGACCTCGATGAGGCCGTGTCCGGGATGCTGACCAACGGCCTCGCGGCCAGCGACGTCGACGGCGAGTCCGTGCCGTCGGGTTTCTCGCGTATCGACGCATTTCGCACCGGAGTGCTCGGCGACGAGGACCGCTGCTTCAAGCGCTACCCGTGATGCCGGGGAGGCGGCCGACACCCGGCGGTTCGGCGAGCGCGACCAGTCCCAGCTCGTTATCCCCGGCCAGCAGCGGGTTATGCGGCAGCACGCGCACCGTGTACCCAACCGATCCGGCCACCGGCAACGGCGTCGTGGTGGCGAAGACTTCGCCTGAAGTGTCGGAGGTGCCGGTGTGCTCCATCGCCACACAGACGGGATCGAGCACCGTGTCATCGGCGTCTACGCGGCCCAGCACGGCCTGCACCGCAACCTCGCCGGGCGACAGCCCGGCGAGCGCAACGGTGGCGGTCAGCGTCATCTCCGAGCCCAGCAACGGGGTGTCAGGCAGGCCGGTGCTGTCGACCTCGCTGATCTCTATCTTCGGCCAGGCGTCGAAGACCTTTATCCGATAGGCGGCCAACCGGCGCGCGCTGCCGAACTGCTCACCGTCGACGGGCGCGATCGTTCGATGCAACGACTGCGCGGCCGGTGCGTAATACTGCTCGGTGTATTGGCGAACCATCCTCGATGCCAGCACCTTCGGCCCGAGGACCTGCAGGGTGTGCCGCACCATCTCCACCCACCGCCGGGGGATCGCGGAGCCGTCGCGCTCGTAGAATTTCGGCGCCACAGTGGATTCGAGCAGGCCGTACAACGCGGCGGCTTCCAGGTCGTCGCGGCGCTCGTCGGAAACCCCGTCGGCGGTCGGTATCTCCCAACCGTTTTCGCCGTCATACCACTCATCCCACCAACCGTCGCGGATGGAGAGGTTCAGCCCACCGTTGAGAGCGCTCTTCATACCGGAGGTGCCGCAGGCCTCCAGGGGACGCAGCGGGTTGTTCAGCCACACATCGCAGCCCCAGTACAGAAGTCGGGCCATAGACATGTCGTAGTCCGGCAGGAACGCGATCCGGTGCCGCACCTCGGGCCGGTCGGCGAACCGCACGACCTGCTGGATCAACGCCTTACCACCATCGTCGGCCGGATGCGACTTGCCTGCCACAATCATTTGGATCGGCCGTTCCTCGTCCAGCAGCAGACGTTGCAGACGAGCGGGGTCGCGCAACATCAGGGTCAGGCGCTTGTAGGTAGGTACCCGCCTCGCGAACCCGATCGTCAGCACGTTGGGATCGAAAGCCTCTGCAATCCACCCTAATTCGGCTTCTGGTGCGCCGCGTTCCAGCCAGGACAGGCGTAGCCGGCGGCGCACATCGGCGACGAGCTGCTCACGCAGCTGACAACGGATCCACCACAGGTGACCGGAATCGACTTGTTGCAATCGCTCCCAGACGGCGGGCTCGCTCGGCGAGTCGGAGCCGATCAGTTCGCGACCCAGGGCCAACCATTCCTGCGCGGCCCACGTAGGCGCGTGGACACCGTTGGTGACCGATCCGATGGGCACCTCGTCGGGGTCGAACCCGGGCCAGAGCTCGTTGAACATGGCCCGGCTCACCCGACCGTGCAGCAGCGAGACGCCGTTGGCCCGCTGAGCAAGACGAAGACCCATGTGGGCCATGTTGAACTTCGTCGCGTCGTCCTCGGCGCCGAGCGCGACGATGCGGTCCAACGGCACGCCCGGCACCAGAACGGATTGTTTCTTGCCGTCCTCGCCGCCGAAGTAGTGGCGCACCATCTCGACAGGGAAACGGTCGATGCCGGCCGGCACCGGCGTGTGCGTGGTGAACACCGTGCTGGACCGCACCACGGTCAGTGCGGTGTCGAAATCCAGTTGAGAGTCGGTCATCAGCTCCCGGATGCGCTCCAGGCCGAGGAACCCGGCGTGGCCCTCGTTCATGTGGAACACCTCGGGCGGGGTTATCCCCTCGGCGGCGGTGAAGGCGCGGATCGCACGCACGCCGCCGATGCCGGCCAGAATCTCCTGCTTGATGCGGTGGTCCTGGTCGCCGCCGTACAACCGGTCAGTGACGCCGCGCAGATCGTGCTCGTTCTCCGGGACGTCGGAGTCGAGCAGCAGCAACGGGATTCGCCCCACCTGGGCAACCCACACCCGGACCCGCAACTCATGCTCGTCCGGCAGCGTCAGCGCCACCAGCACGGGCTCATCGGACTCGGTGGTGAGAAGGCGCAACGGCAATCCCTGCGGATCCAGGGACGGATATGTCTCCTGCTGCCATCCGTCCGCGGTCAGCGACTGACGAAAGTACCCGGATCGGTAGTAGAGGCCGACCGCGACCAACGGCAGACCCAGATCGGAGGCGGCCTTGAGGTGATCGCCGGCCAGGATGCCCAGGCCGCCGGAATAGTTCGGCAGCACCTCCGACACACCGAACTCCATCGAGAAGTAGGCGATTCCGGTGGGCAGGGAACCGGCCTCGGCGGCCTCGGTCTGCTCCTGGTACCACAGCGGTCGTGTCAGATAATCCCTGAGATCGTCGGCCAGCCGATCCAGTCGGTCCAGGAACTGCTGGTGGGCGGCGAGCTCGTCAAGACGCTGGGGTGTCACCGCCCCGAGCAGCGCGACCGGATCCTGTCCGCAGCGCTCCCACAGCGCGGGATCGATCGCGGCGAACAGGTCCTGAGTGGGCTTGTCCCAGGACCATCTCAGGTTGACCGACAACTGCTCCAGCGCGGCCAGGCGATCGGGCAGATGAGCACGGACGGTGAAACGACGCAGTGCCTTCACGCGCCCTTACCTTACTGAGAATTCGCGACGCCGCAGGACGGATCAGCGCTTCAGCGAAGATCAGAAGGTACAGCCGGAATCGTTGCATCATCGCCCCGGCGTTTGGGACCGACACTACGGTGGGAACAAACGAGTTGGAGACAGCCGAAACGAGACGAACACCGCGGCGCGCGTGCCGCGTCATCAAAGGAGTGGTCGGGTGCCGGGTCGTATCGAGATCGACGATGTGCGACCCGTCGTCTCCTGCGGACGGTATCCGGCCAAGGCCGTGGTCGGCGAGATGGTGCCCGTCCGGGCAACGGTGTGGCGCGAGGGCCACGAGGCGGTCGCTGCGACGCTGGTGGTCCGCTACCTGGGTCGCGGCTACCCGCGACTTGCGGGTACCGCCAACCGAATGATGACGGCAGGCAGCGCCGCGACCGGCGGGTCGCAACGCGTCAAGCCGGTCCTGATCCCGATGGTGCCGGGCAGCACGCCAGACGTGTTCCACGGTGAGTTCACCCCGGACAGTGTCGGTCTGTGGACGTTCCGGGTGGATGGCTGGGGCGATCCGATCGGGACGTGGCGGCACTCGATCACCGCGAAACTCGACGCCGGGCAGAGTGAATCCGAGCTGTCCAATGACCTCCTGACCGGCGCGAAGTTGTTCGAGCGGGCCGCCATGGGCCTGCCGCGCAAATTGCGCGACCCGCTGTTGGAGGCCGCGGCGGCGCTGCGCACTCCCGGGGATCCGCTGACCCGCGTCGAACCAGCGTCCACCGGGGAAGTCACCGAATTGCTGGAGCAGTACCCGCTGCGCGAACTGCTGACCCGCGGCGAGGTGTACGGGGTGTGGGTCGACCGTCCGCTGGCCCGGTTCAGTTCGTGGTACGAGATGTTTCCGCGGTCCACCGGCGGATGGGATGCCAAGGGCAGACCAGTGCACGGCACGTTCGCGACCGCGGCGGAGGCTCTTCCGCGGATCGCCAAGATGGGTTTCGACGTGGTGTACCTGCCGCCGATCCACCCGATCGGCACGGTGCATCGCAAGGGCCGCAACAACTCGGAGAAGGTGGCGCGCGGCGACGTCGGATCGCCATGGGCCATCGGCAGCAAGGAAGGCGGCCATGACGCCGTCCATCGCGGTCTCGGCAACATCGACGACTTCGACACGTTCGTGGCGGCCGCCCGGGAGCAAGGGCTGGAGGTGGCGCTCGACCTCGCGCTGCAGTGCGCGCCGGACCATCCGTGGGTGACCGCACACCCCGACTGGTTCACGGTGCTGCCCGACGGCACCATCGCGTACGCGGAGAATCCGCCGAAGAAGTACCAGGACATCTATCCGCTGAACTTCGACGTCGACCCCGACGGGCTGTACCAAGAGGTGCTACGCGTGGTTCGTCACTGGGTGGATCACGGCGTCAAGGTATTTCGCGTCGACAACCCGCACACCAAGCCGCCCGACTTCTGGGAGTGGCTGATCGAACAGATCAAGACAGCGGACCCCGACGTGGTGCTGTTGTCCGAGGCGTTCACCCGCCCGGCACGCCTGTACGGCCTCGCGAAACTTGGATTCACGCAGTCCTACACGTACTTCACCTGGCGCACCAGCAAGTGGGAGCTCAGCGAATTCGGACAAGAGATCGCCGAGCACGCGGACTACGCGCGGCCGAATCTGTTCGTCAACACCCCGGACATCCTGCACGAGAGCCTGCAACGGGGCGGCCCGGGCATGTTCGCGATCCGCGCGGTGCTGGCGGCCACGATGAGCCCGTCGTGGGGCGTGTACTCGGGCTATGAGCTGTTCGAACACCGGCCGGTCCGGGAGGGCAGCGAGGAGTACCTGGACTCGGAGAAATACCAGCTGCGGCCGCGTGATTTCGAGGGCGCACTCGAACGCGAGGAGTCCCTCGAGCCGTTCATCGGTCGGCTCAACGAGATTCGGCGACTTCATCCCGCCCTGAGCCAACTGCGCACGATCCGGTTCCACCACGTGGATAACGACGCGATGCTGGTCTACACCAAGTTCGACCCATCGACCGGCGACGCAGTGCTCGTGGTGGTGACACTGAACCCGTTCAGTCCCGAGGAAGCGACGCTGTGGTTGGATATGCCCGCGCTGGGGATGGAGTGGCACGAACGCTTCTGGGTTCGCGACGAGGTGACCGGTGAGGAATACCACTGGGGTCAGGCAAATTACGTCCGTCTCGATCCGGCGAAGAACGTCGCACATATCGTGAACCTGCCGCGCGTGCCGGAAGCCGCGCGCACGGAGCTGCTGCGCAGAGAGTGACGGAATGACGCAATCGAAGCAGTACACGAGCAGATACCTGGCACCGGACCGGGTGGACTTCGACCGGCTGCTGGCCGGCGAGCACCATGACCCGCATTCCGTCCTCGGCGCGCACGAATACGGTGACCACACGGTGATCCGGGCATACCGCCCGCATGCGGTCGAAGTCGCCGTAATCGTCGGACCCGACCGCTATCCATTGCGGCACCTGGAAGGTGGCCTCTTCGCGGTGGCGCTGCCATTTGTCAACCTCATCGACTATCGGCTCGAAGTGAGCTATCAGGGCGCGGACGGCACCCTCGACGTGCACAGAGTGGCCGACGGTTACCGCTTCTTGCCGACTCTGGGCGAGATGGATCTGCACCTGTTCAACGAGGGACGTCATGAGCGACTGTGGGAGATCCTCGGGGCTCACCCGCGGACGTTCACCACGCCCGACGGTGAGGTCGAAGGTGTGGCTTTCGCCGTGTGGGCGCCGAACGCCAAGGGCGTGAGCTTGATTGGCGAGTTCAACCGCTGGGACGGTAACGAGGCCCAGTTGCGGGTGCTGGGCTCATCCGGTGTATGGGAACTGTTCTGGCCGGGCTTTTCAGTGGGCGGGCTCTACAAGTTCCGGGTGCATGGCGCCGACGGGGTGGTGACCGACCGCGCGGACCCGTTCGCGTTCGCCGCGGAGGTGCCGCCACAGACCGCATCCAAAGTCACGACGAGCAATTACGTGTGGCGCGACGAGGAATGGATGACCCGGCGCGCCAAGAAGAATCCGGTGTTCGAGCCGATGGGAACCTACGAGGTGCATCTTGCGTCATGGCGGCCCGGACTGAGCTACCGCCAGCTCGCCAGCGAGCTCACTGAATACGTTGTTTCACAGGGCTTCACGCATGTCGAGATGCTTCCTGTCGCGGAGCACCCGTTCGGGGGATCGTGGGGTTACCAGGTCACGTCGTATTACGCGCCCACCTCGCGGCTCGGGGATCCCGACGACTTCCGCGCGCTGGTTGACGCGCTGCACCAGGCCGGGATCGGGGTGATCATGGACTGGGTGCCCGCCCACTTCCCCAAGGATGCGTGGGCGTTGGGCCGCTTTGACGGAACGCCGCTCTATGAGCACTCCGACCCCCGCCGCGGCGAGCAACTCGACTGGGGCACATACGTCTTCGACTTCGGCCGACCCGAGGTTCGCAACTTCCTTGTCGCCAACGCGCTGTATTGGCTGGAGGAGTTCCACATCGACGGACTGCGGGTGGACGCTGTGGCGTCCATGCTCTATCTGGACTACTCGCGGCCGGACGACGGATGGAGGCCGAACATACACGGCGGACGCGAAAATCTCGAAGCGGTGCAGTTTCTGCAGGAGATGAACGCCACTGTGCACAAGGCCGCCCCCGGCATCGTCACCGTCGCCGAGGAGTCGACATCGTGGCCCGGCGTCACCCGCCCGACCAACCTTGGCGGCCTTGGCTTTTCGATGAAATGGAACATGGGGTGGATGAACGACACTCTCGACTACATCAGCCGGGACCCGGTGCATCGCAGCTACCACCACCACGAGATGACGTTCTCGCTGCTCTACGCGTTCAGCGAGAACTTCGTGCTGCCGATCAGCCACGACGAGGTGGTGCACGGAAAAGGCACCCTGTGGGACCGAATGCCGGGCAACGACCACATGAAGGCCTCCGGGCTGCGCAGCCTGCTGGCCTACCAGTGGGCGCACCCGGGCAAGAAGCTGCTGTTCATGGGACAGGAGTTCGGCCAGCGCGCGGAATGGTCAGAAGAGCGCGGTGTCGACTGGTTCCAACTCGGCGAAGGCGGCTTTTCCAACGGCATCCTGCGGATGGTCCACGATCTCAACGACATCTATCGCACCCACCCGGCACTGTGGACACACGACAGCAGCCCCGAGGGGTATTCGTGGATCGACGCGAACGATTCTGCCAGCAATGTGCTGAGCTTCCTGCGGTTCGGCAGCGACGGCTCGATGATCGCGTGCGTGTTCAACTTCTCGGGTAGCGAGCACATGCGCTACCGGCTGGGGCTGCCGCGTTCCGGGCGCTGGCGCGAGGTGCTGAACTCCGACGCCGATATCTACAACGGGGCCGGGGTGGGCAACTTCGGTGCCGTCGAGGCCGTCGACGAGCCGTGCCACGGGCGGCCGGCCTCGGCCGTGATGGTGCTGCCGCCCCTGTCGGCGCTGTGGTTCACGCCTGAATAGCTCCGCCCGAGAAGGGCGAGCCGAACAGCCAGAAATTCGACACGCTTAGTACAGAGCGTTCGCGAGGTTCCGGCGGGCCGCGATGACAGCCGGCT
>CAWHDL010000023.1:0-170952 GCA_963828065.1 uncultured Actinomycetota bacterium
GAGCAATGATCAGAACTTGTGGATGGCCCTCGGCCTGGTGACGTGAAGGGGCGCACCTTCCCGAGGATGATCTGAAAGTCCAGATAGTTCTGATCAAGAGCCGGCGTTGGCGCGCTGGTTCGGGAAGGTACGCCCATGCTCAAGGTAGTCCACGACGCGGATGCGTCCAACGAGAACGGCAGCGGCGGGCGGGTCGTTGCTCGACGAGATCGTCCGCGACGGTGCACGGGCAGATGCTCGCGGCGGCGTTGCAGGCCGAGGTCGCCGCCTACATCGACGCCCATGCCGGTGAGGTCGACGAGAACGGGTGTCGGCTGGTGGTCCGCAACGGCTACCACCAGCGCGCGAGGTGTTGACCGCGGCGGGTGCGGTGGCGGTGCGGGCGCCGCGGGTCAACGACAAGCGCGTCGACCCTGATACCGGTGAGCGGCAACGGTTTTCCTCGGCGATCCTGCCGGCGTGGGCGCGCAAGTCGCCGCAGATGGCCGAGGTGCTGCCGCTGCTGTACCTGCATGGCTTGTCCAGCAGCGACTTCGGCCCGGCGTTGGAGCAGTTCCTCGGGTCGGCCGCGGGCCTGTCGGCGGCGACGATCACCCGGCTGACCGCGCAGTGGCAGGACGAGGCCGAGGCGTTCACCAAGCGGGATCGTTGAAGGACACCGACTACGTGTACCTGTGGGTCGACGGGATCCACCTCAAGGTGCGCCTGGAGCAGAGAAGGTGTGCCTGCTGGTGATGATCGGGGTGCGCGCCGACGGCACGCAAGGAACTCGTCGCGCTCGCCGACGGGTTCCGCGAGTCGACCGAGTCGTGGGCCGACCTGCTGCGGTCGTGCCGCCGTCGCGGCATGACCGCGCCGGTGCTGGCGGTCGGCGACGGTGCGTTGGGATTCTGGAAGGCGTTGCGGGAGGTGTTCCCCGACACCCGAGAGCAGCGGTGCTGGTTCCACGCAGCGCCAATGTTCTTGCCGCCCTGCCGAAGTCGGCGCACCCAGGCGCGATAGCGGCGCTCGCCGAAATCTACAACGCCGAGGACATCGACAACGCCCTGAAGGCGATCAAAGCGTTCGAGGTCGACTACGGCGCCAAGTGGCCCAAGGCGGTCGCGAAGATCACCGAGCGACGCCGACGTGCTGCTCGCGTTCTACGACTACCCGGCCGAACACTGGATCCACCTGCGCACCACTAACCCGATCGAGTCAACCTTCGCCACAGTACGTTTGCGGCAGCGAAGTCACCAAGGGACCCGGCTCGCGGGCCGCCGGGGTCGCAATGGCGTTCAAGCTGATCGAGTCCGCACAATCCCGCTGGCGTGCCGTCAACGCACCGCACCTCGTCGCCCTGGTCCGCGCCGGCGCCGCTTCCAGAAGGGCAAGCTCGTCGAACGACCAGACGAATCAGGAGGTCATCAGCAAGTCGCGTGACACGCCGATAGGACGCAACCATTGGTCACGGGAGGATCGTATGTTACTGATCTTTTGAGTCATTCCAGTCTTGGGCTGTACGAGAGCTCGACGTACCGGCCGCCACCGCAATCCTTTACCTCACCGAACCGCAAACCTACTGTTAGTCCATGGGTGAACCCCATGTCGAAGCTGACAGTCAGATCGGCGAAAACGATCTGCGGGTGCGGGCGCTGGAAAGCGTGCTGGTCGAGAAGGGCTATGTCGACCCGGCTGCGCTCGATGAGCTTATTGACAGCTACGAAACGCGTATCGGGCCCCGCAATGGCGCGCGGGTCGTCGCCAAAGCATGGGTCGACCCCAACTTCCGCGACTGGCTGATGCGCGACGCCACCGCGGCGATCGCCTCGCTGGGCTATCGCGGCCAGCAGGGCGAACACATGATCGCGCTGGAGAACACGCCGCTCCGGCACAATCTGGTGGTTTGCACGTTGTGCAGCTGCTACCCGTGGCCGGTGCTGGGCCTGCCGCCCACCTGGTACAAAAGCGCGCCCTACCGGGCGCGCGCGGTGCGCGATCCGCGCGGAGTGCTGGCCGACTTCGGCGTCTCGTTGCCGCCCGACACCGAGATCCGCGTCTGGGACTCAACCGCGGAGGTGCGTTACCTCGTCGTGCCGATGCGGCCGCCCGGCACCGAAGGGCTCGAGGACGACGCACTGGCCGCGCTGGTTACCAGGGACTCGATGATCGGCACCGGCCTTCCGCGCGCACCGCGTCAGGAGTTCGCGTGAACCCCGGCTATGTCAGCCACGCCGATCTGGGCGGCCAGCTCGGGCGGGGACCGGTTAAACCCAAACCCGAGAACGAGCCGTGGCACGGTGCGTGGGAGCCGCGTGTGCTAGCGGTGACGCTGGCGATGGGTGCCACCGGCGCCTGGAACCTCGACATGGCCCGCGCTGCCAGAGAAACGCTGCCCGACTACAGCGAGCGCAGTTACTACGAAATCTGGTTCGGCGCCCTGTTGAAGCAACTTGACGAACGCGGACTCGTCTCTGCCGACGAACTGGCCGCGGGCCGCTCGCTGCACCCACCGCGAACGCTGCCGCGGGTCCTACTCGCGCACGACGTTGCGGCGATACTCGCTCGCGGCGCACCCACCCAGCGGCCGGCGCAGACACAGCCGCGGTTCGAAGTCGGTCAACGAGTGCGAACGTTGACGGGAGAAATGCCGCATCACACCCGGCTACCCGGATACGCGATGGGCAAGGTGGGTGTGATCGAGCGCATCCATGGCATGCACGTTTTCGCCGATGCGCACGCCAGCGGTCAAGGCGAACAACCGCAGTGGCTCTACACCGTCGCGTTCAGCGGTGAACAACTGTGGCCGGACGCCGCGCCGGGCCTCACGGTGTCGATTGACGCCTGGGAACCCTATCTGGACGAGGCATGACCGAGCCCGCACCGTTCCCGGCGCCCGACGGAGACGAGCCTATATTCACAGAGCCCTGGCAGGCACGCGCCTTCGCCCTCACGGTGTCGCTGCACGGGCGAGGTGTATTCACGTGGCGCGAGTGGGCCGACGCCCTGGCAGCTCGCATCGCATCCGCGCATGCCGAAGGCGACCCCGACCTCGGCGACACCTATTACCACCACTGGCTGGGCGCTCTCGAAGACCTGCTGGAAACCAAAGGAATCGGCTCCGCCGTCGAAACCGCACGCTGGCGTGATGCGTGGCAGCACGCGGGCCGCCGCACACCGCATGGTAAGCCAATCGAGATATACCCCAGCGACTTCACAACCGCTCGCTGATACGGGGACGCCCTGGGAAGGGGAGGTCGAACGAAACGACCGCTGAACACCGACCCGGTCGTCGAGGCGGTCGAGACCTACCTGTCTGTTTTCGAGGACGCCATCCACAACGAAACCGCCTGGGGCCCCGCCAAACAAGTCGCCGCCGCCCTCACCGAGCGAGGCGTCGACCTCACCGACCAGCGCGCTGTCGACAACGCCATCCACCAACTCAACGCCGAACAACTCGCCCACCAACTACTGCTGCCATAACCGGCCACGCCCCGAATGCGCCCCCATCCACAGGTCTTGACGATTCCTCCTGGGCGCCCGAAGGGAAAAAAAAAAAAAAAAAAAAAAAAAAAAAAAAAAAAAAAAAAAAAAAAAAAAAAAAAAAAAAAAAAAAAAAAAAAAAAAAAAAAAAAAAAAAAAAAAAAAAAAAAAAAAAAAAACGCAACTACAGATCCAGCTCGACAGCTTCCGCGCCTACTACAGCACCATCCGGCCACACCGTGCACTACGCCGCCGCACCCCACAACAGAGCTACCTCGCCCGACCCAAGGCACTACCAACCTCATCTAACCGACGGCCCTCCTACTGCATCCGCCATGACCGCATCGACAGCAACGGCAAGCTGACCCTGCGCCCACAACAGCCGACTACACCACCTCGGCATGGGCCGCCGCTACGCCGGCACCAACTGTTTCCAGATCCCTGGTGCAACTCAACTCCACATCCGGATCCTTACCACTATGGTGAACTACTCCGAGAACTCCAACTCGACCCAACCAAGGACTATCAACCACAACCCAAACCGTGAACGATGTCCTGAAGACACATGTGCACGATGTCCCGAGACATTCCAACTGTGGAGCCGAAGGGATTCGAACCCCCAACCTTCTATCCGTAGGCACGGGCGGGTGGCATGGCCAGGCATGATGCGAGTTCTACTGGGGTGGCATGGCCAGGCATGATGCGAGTTCTACTGTCGTGTAGGTGGAGGTGTCGGGGTAGCCGAGTGACGTCAGAACTGTCGTCAGGTCACTGAGGGGGACCCGATTAGTGGTCCAGTCGCTATGCGACTTGGGGTTGGTGGGTCGTGGTCCAATGTAGAGCGAACTCGGCTGGGGTGAGTTCGCCGTGGGCGGAGTGGGGTCTGTTGGCGTCGTAGTCGCAGCGCCAGTCTTCGAGATGACGCGGGCTTCCAGCAGTGAGTCGAAGCGCGACGAGTTGAGCAGTTCGTCGCGTAGTCTGCCGTTGAACGGTTCGATCCAAGCGTTCTCCCATGGTGAGCCGAGATCGATGAAAAGTGAACCGGCGCCGTTGAATCGGCACCAGTCGTGCACGGCGTACGCCACGAATTCGGGACCGTTGTCGAAGCGCACGTAGTGCGGCGCCCCGTGTTGCAGGACGAGGCGATCCAAGACATCGACGACGCCGTCGATGCATGAGACGCTGCTGGTTACACCACGCGACATAGTCGGCGGTGATCTAGCTCGACGTCGGCCAGGTTGCGCAGCAGGCCACGCCGGAATGGTGAATCGGCGCGAATGCATTCGTTCTTGTAGAGCCCGATGGTCGTCTCGGCCAGCGCATTGCCGTAGGCATCGCCGACGCTTCCGATCGAAGGCCGCAGACCCGACAGCGATAGCGTCTCACCGAAATGTTTTGCGGTGTATTGAGATCACCGACTCGATCCTGCAGCTCAGCGCGCCTGTGCTGCACTAGCCAGCCCGCCCGCGCTGTCGACCAGCGGGTTCAAGTCGTGACCCCATGGCCCCTGTCCCAGGCTTAGACGCGGCGATACAGCCTGCGGGATGTGGTGCGGGATAGCGCAAACACGGAACTAACCCAACGGTTTATGGATCGGCCAGATGCGCCGAGGCAGGTCAACAGGACGTACCGGGTGGGCGTTGGCGGGCACGATGGTAGGCAACGCGAAAGTCTGCGGGTCGACGCCGAGCACCGCGGCCAAGGTGGCGGCGTTCGGGTTAGGTTAGACAGCGGCGGCGACGAGCAAGCACGCCGCGGCGGCGCAGAAAGGTCAAGCCAGCTCGGCTTCCAGGATCAGCCGACGCAGGCTCGGCGCGTCTCGCGGAACGGCGGCGGGATCAGGCCGAACGACCCCGTCTATGTGGCGCGGGCCTGCTGTCGGTAGGCGTGGGCCGCTCTGGCGTGGGGGACTTCAACCTCTCCCTTGGCGTCAACTTCGGCTGAGCTCGCCGCCGGATCTGGCGCGCGACCCCGTCCCGGTTGACAGGTTCCCGCCTGCGCCGGGCGGTACCGCTGCCGTGGGGATGGCGTTGTCGATGAGGACAACTGCGATGGCGGCGGCGGTGGCGAAGGTTTCGGTGTTGAGGACTCGGTTGCGGGCCGAAGCGCCATCCAAGAGCAGCGCGAGTTGTTCGCCGAGCTGTTCGGGCTTGGTGGCGCCGGCCTCGCGCGCGGTTTCGGTGAGCCGCGCGGCGAAGGCTCTCTTGTAGTCGCTGGCGTGTACGCGTGCGGGGTGGCCCGGGTCGTGGATTTCGACGGCCGCCGCGATGAACGGGCACAAAGGCGAATGAATGTCGAAGACCGCGAGGAGCCGTTCGCGGGCTGTGAGGTCGGTGCGGTCGAACACCTCGGGCAGAAGGTCGGGATCGAATCGGCGTAGGTGTTCGGCGATCAGCTCATCCTTGCCGGGGAAGTGCTGGTAGAACGTGCGCTTGGACACCTGGGCCACCGCGCAGAGCTGGTCCAGGCCGGTGCCGTTGATGCCTTGATCGCGGAACAGTTGTCGTGAAGCGCTGAGGATGCGCTCTCGTGCGCCCCTGCCGCGGCGCAGGCCTCGCGGCCCCTTCTCCAACTCCGTCATGCCTCTAGCGTAACCCAGTTGGGTACAGATCGGTGTACATAGCTTGCATTCCCCGCGGCCGTTCGCTACGTTAAGGACACAGATCGGTGTACATAACATCGGCGCAATCCAATGGACGGAGTAATCGTGGGAAAGCTCGATGGCAAGGTCGCAGTGATTACGGGCGGAACAAGTGGCATGGCGCTAGCCGGTGCCAAGTTGTTCGTCGAGGAAGGCGCTCACGTCTTCATCACGGGCCGACGGAAGGACGCGGTGGAGGAAGCCGTCGAACTGATCGGGCGGAACGTGACCGGCGTGCAGGGCGATTCGGCCGACCTCGGCGATCTGGACCGTCTGTTCGACACGGTCAAGCAGGAAAAGGGCTCGATCGACGTGTTGTGGGCAAGCGCCGGGACGGGCGCGCAGAGCAGGCTCGGCGAGATCACCGAGGAGGATTTCGATGCCGCCTTCTCGCTGAACGCGCGCGGCACGCTGTTCACGGTGCAGAAGGCGCTGCCACTGTTCAACGATGGCGGCTCGATCTTCATGACCGGGTCAAACGCATCGCTGCGGGGCTACCCCAATTGGAGTGTGTACGCGGGAAGCAAGGCCGTGCTGCCCGCCTACGCACGGGTGTGGGTGTCGGAGTTGAGGGGCAAGAAGATCCGGGTGAACGTGCTGACCCCCGGCCAGGTCGCCTCGCCGATGTTGGCAGAGGTGATGGACGACGAAATGAAGGCGCAGTTCGAGTCCGTAATCCCGCGGCGAGAGATGGGCCGCCCAGAGGAGATCGCGTCAGCCGCGTTGTTCCTCGCCTCCGACGACTCGAGCTATGTCAATGGCATGGAGCTGGTGGTCGACGGCGGGACCACAGTGATCTAAGGGGGCGACACCGGGACGCACGCCGACAAAGACGTCGCGTCCCGGACCGTGGCCACCAGCGCAGTCGTGCCGGCCCTCCGATGTCCGGTGAGCCGTTGTGGTTGTCCGGTTATTCGGGTCATCGAACGGCCCCGCCGTTTCGGCAACCACCCACGACCTGATGACCTCGCAGGTCCGGCTCCGCAGCGAGGTAGCCGCGACCCTGCGGCACTCAGCTCAAGGTCCATCACGACAACTCGAGATGGCGCTAGCAGGAATCGTTTCTCGTTCGGCGCGTCATCTGACCTCAATGACCTGGGCACCCACCGACTCAACCTACGGGTGGGCGCACCGACCAGGCCTCACACACAACAAACTAGAAGCACACAAGGAGTAGCCATGACCACCTTCGCCCCGCACCGCGACACCGTGGAATTCTTCGTCGACACCATGCACGGCGGCGCAGACAAAGACGCCCTTTCCGGAATCCTCGCCGAGGACGTAGTGATGTACGGCCCGCTCAGCGACGAGCCACTCACCGGCCGCAAGGCAGTCCTGAAAGCCATACAAGGAGTCGGCGCGGCGGCCAACCTCACCTACAAGGAAGTCCTCAGCGGCGACACGCACCACGCCGCGTACTTCCGGCTGCAGATCGAAGACACCGCAGTCGACGGGATGGACTACATCCTGCTCGACGCAGACGGCAAGATCGCCGAGGTGACCATCTGGTGGCGCCCGCTGCCCTTCGGCGTCCAGATGCAGAGGCACCTTGCGGATGCACTCGGCATGCAGCCCTGGGAACTGCGCACGAACGGGGAGTAACGACGAACGCCGCGCCCTCCTTCACGAGGGCTCACCCAGTTCGGTCACTTTCCGTCAAACTCCACACCTTCCCGCTTTGCTGACACACCACCGGCGCGGACTCAAGGCGGAGGAATCAACCTTTTCAACCATGAACAAGGACAGGACACTTCATGAGCAACATCAGCATCATCGGCACCGGGAACATGGCCCGCACCATCGGCGAGCTGGCGGTAGCGGGCGGCAACACCGTCGAGGTCATCGGCCGCGATCAGTCCAAGGCCGCTGACCTGGCCAAAACTCTTGGCGGCAGCGCCACGACGGGAGAGTTCGGCGCCGTCCCGGCCGGGGACGTCGTCATCGTGGCCCTGTTGTACGCCAATGTCGTTCCGGTCGTCGCCCAGTACGGAGACGCCCTGGCGGGCAAGGTCATCGTCGACATCAGCAACCCGTTCAATGCCGCGGCCGACGGGCTGGCCATCGCCGATGACACTTCGACCGCGCGGGAAGTTGCCAGGGTGGCCCCGGCCGGCGCCAGCGTGGTGAAGGCCTTCAACACCGTCTTCGGTCATGTCCTGAAGAAGGACCGGACACTGGATGTGTTCTTCGCTGGCGACGATGCGCAGGCCAAGGCACACGTGTCGGAGTTCATCGAGAGCCTCGGGCTGCGCCCGCTGGACGTCGGCGGCTTGACCTCAAGCGTAGCGAGGACCTACCGCAGCAGATGGAACGCGAGCGCCGATACCTGGAACATGCCGAGCTTTTGAAGCTTGCGAAAGCAACCGAGCGGTTTGAGGCGCTAACACTGGTTCTGGGTTACTGCGGCTTGCGATTCGGGGAAGCGGTCGCGCTGCGGCGTCGGCATGTGGGGGACCGGGTGCTGACGATTACTGCGTCGGCGACCCACGTCACCGGCAAGGGCATCGTGGAAACCACAACCAAGACCAAGCGGAGCCGCCAGGTCCCGGTGCCCGAGCCGGTATGGCAACGGCTCAAAGACGAGCTACCGGACGACGGCAACGTCTTAGTGTTCCCGCGTCAGCGCGGTGGCCTGCTGCCTATCGAGGAGTACCGACGCGCTTTCGATAAGGCGTGCGCCGAGGTCGGCATAGAGGGCTTAACACCGCATGGCCTGCGGCATACCACCGCATCACTAGCGATCAGTGCGGGCGCTAACGTGAAGGTCGTGCAACGCATCCTCGGCCACGCCACGGCGGCAATGACCCTCGACCTATACGGGCACCTGCTGGACGACGATCTGAGCGGCGTTGCTGCGGCTTTGGGGAAGGCAATCGATACTGCTGCGGTATCACTGCGGCACAGAGAGCCAAATGCGACAAAGCGTAAGTTGCTGAACGCCATGTGATCGCATGTAACTACCATAAGGGGCGGTAGCTCAGTTGGTTAGAGCCGCGGACTCATAATCCGTTGGTCGCGGGTTCGAGCCCCGCCCGCCCCACACATAAATACCATTTCAAACTGTATATCTAGTCAGTCATAATAGTTTGCTCAAATTCTCTGGTCCGCACACAGTCCGCAGAACGGTATCGTTGGCCTGGTGAAGCGCAGCGCGCGCGCAGGCGTAGAAGATCGCTGGCACCGCCCGCCACGGCGCGGTGAGCAGGTCCCATATCCCACCGACCACCCCAGTTCCGGGAGCTGGTGTATGGACTCGAGGCACGGGAGACCGGGCACCCAAGTCACGACGGCTCGCCACGGGCAGGGCAGGCGATGGATGGCGCGGTGGGTCGACCACGACGGCAACGAGCGGACCAAGGCGTTCGAGCGCAAGGCCGAAGCCCAGAACCACATCGGTGCTGTGACGACGGCCCTCACCACCGGCACGTACGCCGACCCGAAGCGGGCCTCGGTGAGTTTCGGCGTGGTGGCCGAGGAATGGTTCACGGTCAAGGCCCAGAATCGGTCGGCGCTCAATCGGTTGAAGCGCAAGACACTTGTCGGTTATCGGCGGCTACTCGATGTCGTGGTGCTGCCCAAGTGGCGAGATGTGAAGCTCAAGGACATCGACCACGACGCGATACAGGCTTGGGTGTGGTGGCTGGCTACCGATCCGGCCGCCCGTCAGCGTCCTCCTAAGCGCACCGAGGACGGCGACACCCCCTCGGGCTTGTCGGCTGCGCGGGTTATCCAATCGTTCCAAGTCGTAGATCAGGTGCTCATGTTTGCGGTGCGAAAGCACTACATCGCCGCCAACCCCGCCGACGGGGTGGAGCAACCCCGTAAATCCTCACGCGAGGATGTGGCGCTGAGCCATGAGCAGGTACGGCAGCTGGCCGAGGCCCGCGCAGAGATCCGCGCGATGGTGTACGTGTTGGCCTACGGCGGCACGCGTTACGGGGAACTGGCAGCCGCACGGGTGGGGGATGTGGATTTAGGGCGACGCCGCATCCGGGTGTCCCGATCGGTCACCTACGTCACGGGTGATGGGCACGTGGAGGACGACACCAAGACACACCAGGACCGCACCGTGCCCATCTTGACCGAGTTCTTGGCTAACACGTTGGCCGACGTGATCGCCGACCGCGACCCCTCCGAGTACCTATTCCCTCATCACGACGGCGGGCCGATACCGCTGGACTGGTTTCGGTGGCGTTTCGACAAGGCAGCCGATGAGGCGCGCCTAACGGGCATTACCCCAAAGACGCTGCGGCACACCGCCGGATCATTGGCATTGGGGGCTGGCGCATCTGTGGTAACGGTGCAGAAGCTTTTGGGACACCGGTCACCTATGACGACGATGAACGTTTACAGCCACATGCTGCCGGATGACTTTGACAATTTAGCGGAGGCGATGAATAAGGCCGCCGGCATGGCTGGCTAGGCTCATCCACCTCTTGCTGTCGCGGCCTTCTCGGTGGCCACCCAGGCGGTGAGGTCGTCCCTGTCGTAGAACACCTTGCCACCAAGGGAATACGACCTTGGACCGGTTCCGCAGGTTCGGTACCGGCGGAGCGTATTGACTGGGATATTTAGGTATTCAGACGCTTGTCGCAATGTCAGTCGGTCGAGCATAGAACCGCCACCCATGATTCATGTCGCGCGGCGGTCATGCCCGGTCGCGCTTTGGCTTGTCGAACTGCGCTCTCCCAATCGATTACATCGCTCAAGAGGTAGCGCATGTGCCTACTTGACTTTGCATACAATGGTCCGCTCCCCGTCGCAGCCCATCGGGCCAGTACCTTCGCCGACAAGCTGTACCGGTCGGTGAGTTCCCGGCGAGTGAGCCACCTATCTGCGGTAATCGTGTCCATCGTGGTCCTTATTTCTGATCGTGTCGCGTTTGTCGTGGTTGGGCCACGAACCCAGGACATCAGGAACGACCGGATCCGCGGAAGTGAGTTCTCGTGATACGAGGTAACTCCGAAAACGCGTGTCAACGGCAGCCGAAAAGTGATCAGCTGTCGGCAATCGAAAATTGACCAGCTTGGGTTTCATTGGTCGTCGGCGGTGACTGTGGGGACGCGGCCAAGGTCTCGGTCTTTGATGCGGTAGCTGTCTCCTTTGAGTGCGATGACCTCGGCGTGGTGGACGAGGCGGTCGATCATGGCAGCGGCGACGACGTCGTCGCCGAACACTTCGCCCCACCGGCCGAAGGGCTTGTTGGACGTGACGATGAGGCTGGCCCGTTCATAGCGAGAGGACACCAGTTGGAAGAACAGGTTCGCGGCTTCGGGCTCGAAGGGGATGTAGCCCACTTCGTCGACGACGAGCAGTGGGTAGCGGGCCAGGCGAACGAGTTCGGCTTGCAGGGTACCGCCGTGGTGGGCGGCGGCCAGTCGGTCCACCCATTGCGACGCGGTGGCGAATAGGACTCGGTGCCCGGCTTGGCAGGCGCGTATCGCGATGCCGGTCGCCAAGTGGGTTTTCCCTGTTCCTGGTGGACCGAGGAACACGAGGTTGTCTTTGGCCGTGACGAAGTCCAGAGTGCCCAGATGAGCGATGAGGTCTCGTTTGAGGCCGCGGGCATGGTCGAAGTCGAACTCCTCCAATGACTTCCGCGATGGAAAGCGGGCGGCCCGGATGCGTCCTTCACCACCGTGGGATTCGCGGGCGGACACTTCACGCTGCAGACAGGCCGCCAGGAACTCCTCATAACTCCAGGTTTCGGTGCGGGCACGCTCGGCGAGCCGGTCGATTGCCTCACGCAGGGTCGGCGCCTTCAGTGCGCGGGTCAGATACGCCAGCTCGGCAGTCACATCACGGCTGCTGGTGGTCTTGGCCGCCATCACGCCACCGGCCCGTCAAGACCGAGCGCTGCGTCGTAGTCGGCCAGCCGGCGTTGTTCGACGTCAACATGGGCGGGTTGGCCAACGACGTCGAAGTGCTTGCGGCGCAGTAGCTTCGCGGACTCGACATGGTCGGGATCGGAGATCGTCTGATGCTTGGCCCAGACACGCCCGTGGTCAGCGACCAGGGTGCCGCCACACCACACCCGGACCCGGCCCAGGTCCGCTGTGACCTCGATACGGCGACCGACCGCGACCGGGTGCACCGAGTAGTCGTTGCCGTCCAAGCGCACGTAGTGATCACGCGGCAACCGGGTCGACGTCCGCCACCCGATGCTCGGCCCGACGGGCGGCAGCGCCAGCATCGCCGCCTTGTCGGCCTCGATCCGATCCGCCGGGCGACACCCCAACACCCGGTGCTGGCGGTGATTGGCGCGCACCAACCAGTCCTGCAGCTGGGTGTTGAAATCCGCCGGTGCGCTGAACACCCGACCCGGGAGGAATGCCCGCTCGAGGTAGTCGTGGAAGCGCTCGACCAGACCCTTGGCTTCGGGATCGCCGGGTTTGCAGATCAGCACCTTGGCCGCCAGGGTGCCGCGAAAGGCCTGGCATGCCGCGGTGAGTTCGGGTTGGCGTGCCCGCCACCGCCCGACCGCGCCTTCACCGTCCCACACCAGCACCCGTGGCGTGGCACCCAGCATTGAAAGATGCTGCCACCAACCGGCATAGAGGTCCTCGGCGGTGCGGGCCGGGATCAACACCGCGCACGCCCACCGTGAATACCCACACACCATCGTCAACACCGGCAGTGCGGTGGCGGTGCGGACCTGGCCGAACCCGACCGGCACCACCACGTCGGGAAACCAAAAGTCGCATTGCGCGATCTCGCCGGCTACATACGTCGTGCGCGACGCCGGATCCGGCGGCAGATACACCGGTCGCAGCTCCCGCACCCGCTCACTGAGCGTTCGGATCGAATACGACCAGCCGATCCGCTCGGCGATCACCGTCGCCGGCATCCGCGGGTACGCCGCCAACAACTCCCGAATCCTGGGCTCGGCCTCATCAGCCACCGACCCGGTCGGAGCCCGCTGATACTTCGGCGGACCATCAGAAGCCAACGCCGCCTTCACCGTGTTCCGCGAAATCCCCAACACCCGCGCGATCTCCGAAATCGGTAACCGCTCTGACCGACGCAACCGCCGGACCTCTGCCCAGTCCTCCACGCTCAACACTCGCTTCCTCCTTGGCCCATAGCCAAGGCTCTCCAGGAAGCTGGTCAATTTTCAGTTGCCGCGCAGTGGTCAGTATTCAGTTGCCGTCGACAAACGCGCACAAATCGTGGCCACCCTGCGTGGGGCCGTTCCCTTTGATGCCCACTCGGCCGAACGGCGCTGCAGATGTGTTGATGAGCAACTTCACTGACTCTGTCCTCCTGGTGCCGATGGCACCCGGTCGGGCGCTGCCATCAGTTCAGACGGACATATTGGACATTGCTACGGACAAAGTCGGACACATTGGACATCGCCGGGACATTTCGGACAGAAGCGTCGGCTCAGACACAGATTCTGGTGGCATTGCGGACCTTCGCTAACCCGGCTGACAGGTGGGCCGGACCCGGGCAGAGGCGATGGATGGGGAGTCGCGTTCCAGATCGGCCTGATCCTCGTCGTCGTGACGCGCCGGTACTCAGAAGTCTCTGTCGTATGTGAGGTTGTGAGGTGAAGGTCTTTGTTGGAGATTGATTCCGCTCTTTTTGCGGACGTCTGCCTACACACGCATCTCGGGCCGGGACCAAATCCGTCCTGGGCCGGCTGCGAGATCCAAAGCTTCGCCGGTGGCGGCTCCCGTCCGCTCCGTCCGCTCCCGTCCGCCGCCACCAAATCCCGATGTCTGCCCGCGACCAGCCCAAAACACTGCCGATGATCTGTGCTGTGAGAACTTTCTTTACTGGTATCGAGGGAACGGCGGGGAGGTGCTGTGAGGATGACCGTCCCCGCCGTCCTTGGTGAAACGCACGTGAGGGTGGAGACCTGACGGAGTGGGACCATGCTTCCTCGACCCGGGGCAAGGGATCTCAGTGTCCGGGGGATTGGCCACCGTCGATGTGAAGGATTTGGCCGGTGATCTCGGCATTCACTCGGTCTGCTCGGCGAGCGTTGTCGATGGCCAGTGAGCGGGCGACCAGTCCCCCTCTGGGTCCGTGGTTTGCCCCACCTCGATCAGATGACCATCGGGATCGCGAATGTAGCAACGGATCTCGTACTGGTGATGCTTTGGCGGCGTCAGGAATTCAGCACCCCGGGCGCTCCATTCGGCGTACACGGCCTCGATGTCTGCGACCCGGATATTGAGGAAGCTGCTGACCCGGTCGGGATCGCGTGGCGTCTCCAGGCTGACCGCCGGCTTGTCATCGGTCGGGCCTCCACCGACATTGATGATGATGAAGCTGTTGGCTAGTGCGACGTATGTCACCGCGTCACCCCCCTCGCCGGAGAAGACCACCCTGCCGCCGAGTACTTCGGTATAGAAGCGCCGAGAACGCTCGACATCGTCCGAGACGATGAAGTGGGCCAGCACAATTCCCTGCGGGGGCGGTGGGAGCTCGGCCATCTGGTATCTCCACTGGTTGGGTCTCACGCCCGGCTCACGACGGGGTATGCAGCCGATGCTATCAACATCGCGTCAGTCGAGGCGCACACGATCCTCAAGCAGAACCCGGTCAACACCGCTTCCAAGCACGCGCTGCTCGGCGTGACCAAGGCGACGGCATCGGATTGCGCCCAGCACGGGATCCTGGATCAACACGGTGTCGCCCGGCGTGATCCGCACGTCCCTGACGATGGCCGAGGGACAAACGGACGTGAACGATCGGCTACCACCACCAACAACCCCTAAAACCATTGCCGCAACATAGGAGCATCTGGTATCAAGAGACCAGGTCAGAACCATGAAGACTATGGCGGCGTTGCACCCACCTCCAGTGAGAGGCAGATGATCTGGACGGTCGCCAGTTACTGGTTACCTGCGAACCAAGCTGGGGTCACCGACCGCAGTTCGGTCTCAAAGCCCGGTTGCTCGAACGTCACCGCGGCCGCAAGCGCTTGGCGAAACCACGCTGTCAGACGACGATCTGATGGCTCTTGTCACCGGCCCGGCGGCGCAATCCGCCGAGGTCGTCGACGCCGACCGCGCCGTGCGCAGTGTGCTTGACGACCTAGAGCCCGGAGAACCGTACATCTTCACCCACGGTCACTACCGCGACCAGATCGTCGCGCGCTACGAACAAATTCTCGCTGCCTTCGACCGGATGGCCCGGCTCACTCACGGATGAAATGCACGGCGTAGCGCGTGCCCCTGAAGGTCGAACAGAAGCTGGCTTGCCTCGCAATCGGGTATGTATGAGTCGAACCCATGGCACGTTCCCGGAAACACGTGCAGTTCCGTTGCGACCCCCGCCCACATCAGCCGGTGCGCATAGTCGACGCCTTCGTCTCGCAACGGATCAAGCTCGGAACACGTGATCAACGCGCCAGCAACGCCGGTTAGTTCAGCCCTACGCGCGGGCGCTGCGTCGACAGGCACCGGTTCCCCGGCGGCATAGTGCTGCCACATCAGCCGCGTGGCGGGGCCGTCGATTCCGGGGGTCGCCACGAACACGTCCTTCGACGGCGTCGGCCGGTCGTCAAGCACCGGTTGGTGCAGCAGTTGGAACACAATCGGCGGGACCGAACCGTCGGCGGCGCGCTGGGCCAGCCCGGCCGCTAACGCGGCTCCGGCACTGCTGCCTGCAACTGCCAGGCGGTTCGGGTCGATGTCGAACTGAGCCGCGTTGTCAGCGGCCCACACCAGCGCTGACATCGCGTCGTCGAGTCCGGCCGGGTACGGGTGTTCCGGCGCCAATCTGTAATCTACGGAAATCACCGTGCAGCGCCCACCCCGCGCGAGCTCGACACACTGGCCGTGATCGGTGTCGAGATTACCCAAGACAAACGCTCCAGCATGGCAGTAGATGACAGCGGGTGCGGTCGACCGGCTGCCGCGGTAGATCCGTATCGGAATAGTGTGTGTGCGTTCAGCTTTGATCTGATCATCGATCACATCGACGCCAGTCGTGTCGACCGTGGACGCGGCTTCGCGGCGGCGATCGTTCAAGGATTCGCGGAGCACGCCGAGTGCATCGATCGACAAATCGGTTCGGGCTGACGCCAGATGGCGCAGCGCCGGGTCGAGCCGATCGGTTACATCCACGGTCTTAGCGGCGAGCAGCCGTCTGTGCCCGGGCTGCGACGTTGTTCCGCTCGGATGGAGGGTCGAAGGTGTAGTCGCCCGCCGTGAACCTGCGGGTCATGGTCCAGAACGAGCGCGCGCTTCGCGGCCACTGCGTGACGACGCGGCCGTTAGCGGCACGGAAGTAGTTGCTGCACCTGGTCGTCCAGACGGTGCCCTCCATCCACCGGTCGATCTTCGCGGTGAAGTCCGCCATGATGCTTGGCCGGAGCGCGACATAGGACTTGTGCTTGCGCCGCATGTACCTCAGCGCCCGCACGATGTAGTGCGCTTGCGCTTCGAGCATGAAAATGACGCTGTTGGACCCGACGTTCGTGTTCGGTCCGTACAGCATGAAGAAATTCGGGAAGTCCGGGACAGCCATGCCGAGATAGGCGTACGCGCCGTCGCGCCACGTCTCCCGCAAGGACGTCGCGGCATCGCCGACGACGTCGATCTGCCCGAGGTAATCTGCGGCGGCGTAGCCGGTTGCGCACACGACGACGTCCACATCGAGCTCGCTGCCGTCCTCTGTCACCAACGATCGGGCTCGCAGCGACCGCGCCGGGCTGGACACCACCTCGACATTCGGTCGCGTCAGTGTCGGGATGAACTCGGACGAGAACACCAGCCGTTTGCAGCCGAGGGGGTGGTCGGGCGTCAGCTTGTCGCGCAGATCCACGTCTGTTACCGCTGATTGGAGCATATTCACGGCCAGCGCCTTGAACTCGCGCGTCTTGTCGCTGCCGTTCTCGATCACCGAGATGTTCGCCTCGCTCCGCAACCACAGCCGCGTGCGGTAGAGCTTCTTGGCGAATGGAACGCGAGCGAACAACCACCGCTCTCGATCGCTGTACGACCGGTCGGGTTTCGGCAAGATCCAGGTCGGTGAGCGCTGCACCGAGTACACCTTCCTGGCTACCTTGGCCAGTTCGGGCAGCAGCTGTGAGGCGGTTGACCCGGTCCCCAGAACCGCGACCCGCGCGTCGTTCAGATCGACTGCGTGATCCCAGCGCGCCGAATGCATCACTGTGCCGGTGAATGGTTCTTCTTCAATGAGATTCGGCATCACCGGCTGTGTGAAGAGACCCACCGCAGACACGACGACGTCGAAGCGGTGCTGTTCTCCGCTGCCCGTCTTCAGGCACCACGACCTGCCGTCAGGATCCCATCGGGCCGAGACGATCTCGGTGTTGAGCCTCAGGTTTGGGGCGAGGCGGTAGCGCTGTGCGCACTGCTCGAAGTACTCGAGAATCTCAGGTTGGCCCGACCACAACCGCGACCAATGCGGGTTCAGATCGAACGAATACGAATACAGATGGGACTTCACGTCGCAGGCAAGGCCCGGATATGTGTTGATCCGCCATGTCCCGCCGACGCCGTCTTCGCGGTCGAAGATCGTGAAGTCCCGAAAGCCGGCTCGTCTCAGAAAGATTCCGAGTGCGAGCCCTCCAGGGCCGGCCCCGATGATTCCGACGGAGGGGCCGTTCCGGTTCACCCGATTCGTAGGCATTGCCCCCCGTCCACAACGAGCTCGGCGCCTGTGATGAACGACGCGTGGTCGGAGACCAGGAAGGACACCGCGTCGGCCACTTCGATCGGTTTACCGAGTCGGCCCAGCACCGACGTCGCCGCGAGCCGCGTCTGGGTTGCTTCATCGAGCATCGGCGTCGCTATCGGTCCCGGGAACACCGCATTCACCCGGATCCCAGACGGCGCAAGCTCGGCCGCCACGATCTGCGTGAGGCCCCGAAGCGCCCACTTGGACGAGCCGTAAGCGGCATGGTCCGGAAACGGGCGAATCGCGCCCGTGCTGCACGTGTTGACGACGGCGGCGCCATCTGCCCGGCGGAGCTGGTCAAGGGCGGCGCGGATGCCGAGAAACGGACCGAGGCAGTTCACCCGCCAACTGCGCTCGAACCCGTCCGGTGTCTCCTCGACCAGCGAGGCACGGTGCAGAACACCGGCATTGTTCACCAGCGTGGTCAACGACCCGAATCGGTCTACCACCGCATTCACCGCCGCATCCCACTGATCGACGGACGTCACGTCGAGTGGGATCGCCATCATGCCCTCGTCATCGAATGCCTCAACGACGGAGCGCAATTCGTCGGTTAGCAGATCGCACGCGGCGACACGGAATCCATCGGCGCGCAATCGCTGGGAGATTGCGGCGCCCTGGCCGCGGGCGGCACCGGTCACCAGCGCGACTCGATCCTGCGAACTCACCGCGTCCGCTCCCGCGTGGTCGCTTCCTTCAGGTGCTCCGCCGCCCCGCGCCGTAGCGCATGCGACTCGGAAGCCAAAGTGATCATCCGGAAACCCAACCGGGCCATGGTCTTTCCGTTCGTGCCGGTGCTGGCGTGGATGCCGGCGACGAGGCCGGCCGCCGAAGCGGCAGACTGGATGCGTGTCATCGCGGTGTGGACAGCCGGATTCGTCCACGCTTCGGTTGGGCCGTGCCCCAACGAGATCGCGAGATCAGCCGGCCCGACGTAGACGCCCGAAAGGCCAGGGACCGAGCAGATCTCGTCGACGGCCGACAGGCCAGGCGCGGTTTCCACCATTGCGAACACACTAACCCTGGACTCGAGAGCGGCCGGGTCATGGCCCAGGCTGGGCACCAGCGGGCCGAAGCTGCGCACACCAGCGGGCGCGTACCGGGTGGCGGCTACCGCGTCGGCCGCCTGCTCGGCGGACTCGACCATCGCGATGATGACCGCGTCGGCGCCGGCGTCCAGAACGCGGCCGATCGGCGCCGCGTCAGTTGACGGCAGCCGCACCGCAGTGGCGATCGGGACGTGCTCCAATCGGCGCAGTACAAGAGCGACGTCGGCATCGTCGAGGAAGCCGTGCTGAAGGTCGAATCCGACGTAGTCGTACCCCGCCTGGGCGAATTCCTCCGGCCCGATGGCGGTCGGACCGACCACCCATCCGCCCCACGCCTGCTCCCGGGCGGCAAGCGCCTCTTGTAGCCTGCTCTGCGTCATCGGGGCCTCACTCGACGATCGCAATCTTGATGCGGTCCGGTGTCGCCCGACACGCAAGTTCGAACGCCGCCTGCACTTCGTCGATCCCGAAGGTGTGCGTGAGGTAATTGCTGAGCAACTCGGGATGCTGACGGGCGAAAGCGTCCGCGCCGCACAGCACCCGGCGGCGGTCGAGCGTCACACCGGATTTGAGCGTCAGATTGTTGCGCAGCATCGTGCGCATGCTGATTGGGTAGCTGTCGTCGTCGGCAACTCCGAAGTAAAAGACGGTGCCCCCGAATGCGGCCGCCTCGATCGCGTGGCTCAACGTTGCGACTTGATGCCCCACGGCTTCGACGACGATATCCGGCCGGTGATGTGGCGCAAGGTGACTCACCCATCGGTCGCTCGTGGCGCGAACCACGGTGTCGACCCCGAATTCTTTACCGACGACCTCGCGATCTACCGGGTCGACGCCCGTCACCTGTCGAGCACCCATCGCTTTCGCCGCATAGGAGAACAGCAGACCGATCGATCCCTGGCCGATGACGGCGACGTGACGCCCTTCGATCTCGGGAAACTGTTCGAGCGCATAGAGGACGCATGCCAGCGGTTGAAGCCCGACCGCGTGCTGCGGACTCAGCGCTGGGTCGTACGGCGCCAACCCGTTGCCGTCGGTCACGACTCGCTCCATCAAGCCGTCGAAGCCCGACGCCCATCCCACAACGCGATTGCCGGTTCGGTGATCGGGATGGCGACTCGCGATCACTTCCCCGACGACCTCGTGGATCGGAAAACCGTCCTTTTCGGCCGCGCTGATACCCTCATCGCCGGGAATCGTGCCGCGCACGCCATGAAAGGCGGGCAGGTCGCTGCCGCAGACACCTGCGGCCAGAAAGCGCAACAGCACCTGTCCTTGCGCAAGACCGTCAGATGTCTTGTCAGGCAGGCTTGTCCGCTCGAACGTGTAGGGGGCGACGAGCCGATAGGACCACAACGTCAGACCTCCACCGGTATGCTGTTCCAGCCCCACTGGAAACTCGACGGGGGCCGGGACGCGGCGTCGCCGATGATCCGGTAGTCGGGCACCCGTTTGAGCCATTCCTGCACCATCACAGCGATTTCGAGGCGAGCCAGGTGATAGCCGAGGCAGAAGTGCTGTCCGCGACCGAACGCCAGCGACCGCTCGATGGGTCGGTTCCAGATGAATTCGTCGGGGTGGGGGTACTCGCGTTCATCGCGGTTGGCAGATGCGAGCAGGGTGATGATCCTCTGGCCCGGCTCGATGGTGGTGTCGTGGATGGTGAGCGGTTTTCGCACGGTGCGCGCAAACCATTGCGCGGGTGCGCAATAGCGGATCATTTCCTCACGGGCGATCCGCACATTGGCGTCGGGGTCGGCGCGCACCGCCGCCAACTGATCGGGTCGGCGAGAAAGCTCCCACAGTCCGTGCGCCACGATCTTCGGCACCGTTTCCGTCCCACCGATGAAGACGCCGAGCATCTGCGTCGCCGCCTCGACGTCGTCGAACACGCTGCCGTCCGGCAGCCGGTACGCGAGAAGTCCGTCGACGATCGGCAACTCACCATCGGATGCGTCGGCGCGTCTGCGCTCAACCACCGGAACGAGATACTCCAGGTAGCCGGGACGCGCGTTGGCGACTTCCACGCCGCTGCCCGGCTCAGCGAGGCTTCCCGCATTGACGGTGGCCAGCACCTCAGGCGCCAAATCGGTGGACAGGCCAACCAGTTCGCATACCACCGAGGCCGCGACGATCCCGCCGTAGCCCTGCGTCAGATCGAACCGACCACGGGGCAACAATTCGTCGAGCCGCTCGTTGGCCAGACCGCGAATCCGAGCCTCGAGTTTGGCTACCGATTTCGGCCTCAGAGGTGCCGAGTGTGAACGCCGCACACCGTCGTAGATCGGTGCATCGAAATTCGCGTGGAACGGCATGGGGTGCAGCGGCGGGTCGGGAACGGGTCCGTCGTTGTGGCGAGCCAGAACCGTTGCGGCAGGCAGCGTTCCCTCCGAGGCGACGAACGTCCCGTCGTTCACCTCGAGAACCTGCCAGATGTCGGCGAACCGCGACAATGCGTAGGTATCCCATGCCGGCATGTAGTAGACGGGGTGCCGATCGCGCAGGATCCGGTAGTGCGGCAAGGGGTCCGCCATCACCGTCGGGTCGAACGGATCATATGAAAAGTCCTGCATCACTGCTGTTCTCACTGCAGTGGGGATTGCGGTAGAGCCTGTAGGATCGAGTCCTCCCAGCCATCGCGCAGCGCCGGGGCGACGCTCATCCAGGTGACGATCTCGGCGGGCGGATTGTCTTTGAACGACGGGTAGTGCTCGGCGAAGCAGTCCCAGTCACCGTCCAACGCCCAATAGTGGATGACCTCGTTGAAGCGGAAGGTCGTGGTGAAGGACCCGAGCCATCGTTTACCGGTTCGCTCGGACCATGGCACGTACAGCCGCTCGAGTTCGCGGATGTAGTCGTCCTGGCGGCCGGGTTTGGTCTGCATGATCTCCTGGATCACCAGCCCCGCAGTGAAATCGGCCTGTTTCAACTGCGCGAGAGTCTTGTTGCTCGGGCCGGGATACATGATCCTGCCTTCGCCGGACGCAGCGATCTCGGCCATGAATGTCGACCACTTTGCGGCAGCCGACTCATGGCTACCGCTCTTCCCCTGGGCCCGCCCGATGCGGGCATAGTCGGAGAAGCCGTCGATCTCCCAGATGATCGTAACCTGCGGCCAGCGGCCGTTGTAGGGAGTGGTCTCCCAGATCGCGAACAGCCTGGCGCCGAGTTCTTCCATCATCGGGTGGTATACGTCGCCGAACACCTCGATAAACCGGTCGCTTCTCCCCGAGCCCAGCGCGATCGTCTCGTGCAGATACAGGAGCGCGTGGCTGTGGTACTTCTTCATCACCGCTCGCTAGTTGACAGTGGCACCTAGCGAGCGTGACACTTATGCCGTGTTTTGTAAAGGTGATGGATGAGTCTCACCCCACTGGCAAACGGCTTCTGTTTCGGTGAGGGTCCCCGCTGGTTCCAGGGGCTGCTCTGGTTCTCCGACGTGTTGGGCGAGGCGGTGCACACGGTCGACATGCACGGAGCGATGAGCACGCTGCCGCTTCCGGGGCACATGCCCTCCGGTCTGGGTTTCCGACCCGACGGATCGCTCCTGATCACCTCCACCGAGAACCGGCAGGTGCTCCGCTACGACGGAGAAACCGTCCACACCCTCGCCGACCTTGCTGACGCTGTGCCCGCCGACTTGGGCGACTTGGTTGTCGACGACCTGGGGCGCGCCTATGCGGGGTCACAAGCGCGCGAGGGCGGTGTCATCGTGCGGATCGATCCCGACGACACGGCGACGATCGTGGCGACCGACCTCGACTTTCCGAACGGGATGGTCATCACGGCGGACCGGACGACGCTGATCGTCGCCGAGTCCATCGGTCGACGGTTGACCGCATTCACCATTGGGCCCGATGGCACGCTGACCGATCGCCGGATCTTCGCGGACGGGCTCGACGGACCCCCTGACGGGATCACCCTGGACGCCGGCGGTGGAATCTGGGCGGCGATGACGCTGGCCCACCAGTTCGAGCGCATCGTCGAAGGCGGCATCGTGACGGACCGCATCGACATGGGTGGTCGCACGGCGATCGCGTGCATGTTGGGCGGACCCGAGCGCCGCACGCTTTTCCTTTTGTCGAGCACCGATGCCTATCCCCAGCGACTGATCGGGACGAAACTGTCACGCCTCGACGCGGTGACCGTTGACGTACCCGGGGCCGGGCTCCCCTGACCCACGACAAGAAAAGAGCCCTATGAGCGACTCGTATTACGAGCTGATCGATGACGCCGACCCGTTGGGCGAAAAGTTCACGGCGACAGACATGGTCCGCAGCACCTGGACGGCGGCGATCCAGCACGCCGCACCGGTGTCGGCGCTGTTGGTCCGTGCGCTCGAACGCTGCGCTCAGCGCGACGACACCCGGCTGAGCCGCGTCGTCGTCGATCTACTGGGGCCCGTGCCTGCCGAGGGCGAATTCTGGGTTCGTTCCACGCTGGATCGGGCGGGCAAGCAAATCGAACTCGTAAGTGCGGAGATGCTCGGCCCCGGCCCGGACGGCCGACCACGCCCCGTCGCCAGGGCCAGCGGTTGGCGGTTGCAGCAGACGGACACACAGGACCTGGTGCACGCTCCCGCACCGCCCCTCAAGCCCGTGTCGGAGGCCCACAGCCGCAATCTGAAAGAGCGCTGGGACCGCAACTACGTGCACAGTCTGGATTGGCGATGGCTGACGCATCGGGGCGCGAGCGGACCTGGGGAGTCCTGGATCAAGCCGACGGTAGATCTGGTCAAGGGCGAGACTCTCACGCCACTGGAGAGGCTGTTTGCAGTCGCCGACTGCGCGAATGGCATTGGGAGCAAGCTCGACATCACCAAGTGGACGTTCCTAAACACCGATCTGGCCGTGCACGTGTTCCGGATTCCCGAAGGCGAGTGGATCGGCATTCGCGCTGAGACCAGTCATGGGTCTGACGGCATTGGGACGACGGTGGGCACGCTGCTCGACGAACAAGGCGCCGTGGGCAGCATTCAGCAGTCGGTGCTCGTGCGCCGCCGAGCGTGAATTCCTTGAGACGACACGCCGGGCGCCGCAAAGGTTTCACATTCGGGATGAATCGACGAGACGCAATGCCGCAGTCGGACACTGTGTCACGGCGTGTTGCATCCGGTCGCGGTCGGACTCGGGACGTTCGTTGTCGAGGACCCGCACAATGCCGTCGTCCTGTACTTCGAACACGTCGTCAGCGATGGACTCGCAGATGCCGTGCCCGGTGCACTTATTGAGGTCGACCTCGACCCGCATCAGATCTCCGATCCTGGCGTCACTACTGAACGAACGCCGGCAGGCGTTTGATCCCATGGACGAAGCTGCTGTACAGCAGGTCCGGTTCGCCGAACTCGACGCGCTTCAATCGAGTCAACAACTCGCGGAAAAGGTTACGGAGTTCTGCCTTGGCAAGCTGGTTGCCGAGGCAGAAGTGCGCGCCTCCCCCGCCGAAGCCCAGATGGGGGTTCGGTGAGCGGGCGAGATCGAACGTGTCCGGCTCATCGAACACGCTCTCGTCCCGGTTGGCCGAACAGTAGAAGAGGCCAAGCTTGTCGCCGGCCTTGATCTGCTGTCCGGCGATCTCGGTGTCCGCAATTGCAAAGCGGGCGAACTGCATCACCGGCGACGACCATCGCACGAACTCTTCGACGGCCGAACCGATTCGACCGTCGAAGTCTTGCAACGAGCCAGTCGCGTTGGGTGGAGTTGTTCGCCAACGCCATCATCGCGTGGGACGTGGTCTGCTTCGTGGTGTCGTTGCCCGCGGACGACAGCAGTATCAAGAAGGCGCCGACTTCCTCGTCGGTCAGTCTGTGGCCGTCAACCTCGGCGTTCACGATGCTGGTCATTAGGTCGTCGCCAGGGTTGCGGCGTCGGTACTTGGCCAACTCAATCCCGGTGTTGCTCAACAACATCATCTCGTTGATCGTGTTCTGCGCGCGCTCTTCCAGTGTGCTGTATTCGTCGTCGCTCATGCTGAAGAGCTTTTCGGCGGCGTGCGCTACCGCTTCCCGTTCCGATGGCGGCACACCGAGCATTTCGGTGATCGTCATCATCGGTAGCCGCGCCGAGCACGCTGCGACGAAGTCGACCTCGCCGGCGCCGACGAGATCTCCGACCACCGCCACCGCGTTCTCGTGGATCTGTTTCTCGATGCGGCGGACGTTCTTTGGAGTGAAAGCTGAGCTGATCAGCCGCCGGTACACCGTGTGCTGCGGCGGGTCCATCATCAGGAAGAACGTGGCGATCTGTTGAACCTCGGCGGGCATCGGATCCAGCGCCACGCCCTGAGTCGAGGTGAAGAACTCCGGGTGCTGGCTGGCGAATGCGATGTCGGCTCGACGCGTCAGCGCCCAGAATCCGTCTTCTTCCATCTCGAACATCGAAGGCATCGGCTTGTGCCAACTGAGCCCCTCACCAGCGCGGAGCTGCGCAAACGTCTCGTCACGGCGGGCGAACGGCTGACTCCAGAAGGCGGTCGACGTGATGTCGAACGGACTGTATTCACGCTCCTGTGGCGAGCTGGCAACAGTCACCCCGGCGCTCCCTCCTGACAGCCCCTGACGGTGATGGCATCGAGAATTCAGCGTGACAGTTCGACGATTATTTGTAAAGCTGTGGCGGTGCAGCAGTCGGTCACATCGACGATGCCGCCGGCGGCGTGAAACTGATCGTCGGCGGCGATGTCCTCGATCGTGTTGATCGGCGACCAGAAGAAATCCGGTTGTGCCGCAGAGACATTCCAGCGTATCCGCGACCCATGACAGCCCGGCTTTGCTGAGTCACGTGGTCCTCGGCCCACGGACCCCTTGCTCTTGTTGACGCCGTCAACACCTTTAGGGTATCCGCAGGTCGTTTAGCGTACTTTCGCGTTGTTTCGCGTACTCAAGTTCGGCGTCTTCGCAGGTCAAATGGATTTCTGTAGCGGGTTCGATTCCCGGCAGCTCCACTGAGAAGATGCAGGTCAGGGCAACAAGCCCTGGCCAATATCCATTGGCCACCGAAGAAGACCTATCCGAAACAGCCCGGCTCGTTGAGGATTTGGGTCGCCGCCCGGCCGGATGAGCATTCGATCGTCGTGGCTCGGCACCGCCGTGGGGGCGGCACTCATCGTGATCCTGGCGTTCGTATTCTGGGCGCTGCGCCTGCCGCACCACCGGCAGTCAGAATCGCCTGACCAGATGTACCTGTCCACGTTGCACGACGCTGGTCTGGCTGGCCAGTTCAACTCCGATGAAAATGCGATTGCCCACGGCAAACAAGTGTGCCGACAACTCGACGACGGCGGACCGCAGCAGGGGCCGCCCGCAGACAAGATCGCCATCGATGTTTTCTGCCCGCGATTCGCCAATGGCTTCCATATTCTCGAAACTGCCACTGTCACAGGAACGTTCGTCCTGACAGGGGGAGGTCCGAACGAGGAGATCAAACGGATAGCTTCGAACGGAGCGTCATGTCACTGAGTGAACGGATACTCCGATATCGATCGCAACACTCAAGTCATCGTGCGCAACGGCAGAGGCGATATCCTGGATACCACTCCGCTTGGTGACGGCCGCGACGACGACCTCGGTTGCACGTTCTCATTCAGCTTTCCGATAACGGAGGGTCAAGATCGCTACGTCGTCTCGGTGAGTCATCGCGGCGACTTCGTGTACACGTTCAACCAGCTGGCCAGTCAAGCCGCCCATATTCGCCTTGGCGACTAGTGGTCATCGCGCCCTCCTGATCATTTGCCGGCGGAGCTCACGACCTATCGGGTCGCGCGGACCACATACCGATAGCTGGGTGTGATGTACACCACAACATCGCTGTCCAACCCGCGGTAACGCCGAAAAGCTTCGCGCCGATGGTAGTGATGTGAAGAAGCCCATCGTGACGCTCGCTGTGTTTGCAGCCATCGCGCCCACCGCCCTTCTGGCCGCCCAAGTATCAGAAGCGAGCCCGTCGGACCCCACCACTACGGTTGTGCCGGCACCAGGCGCAGCCTCCAGCCCCGGCGGCCGCCAGCAAACCCCGCCTGAGCAAGCCGGGCCCCCGCCGACACAGACCATGCCAGCTTATTCACCCCCTGGCGCTGCTGGTTCGGGTCGTCAGGGTGAGGGGCCCCCGGTTAGGGATTCGCAGCCCGGGGGAGCCCCGACTTTGACGGTCCCGGCGGAACCGTCGACTGTTGCGGCAACCGCCAAGGCCACGGTCACTGCCGGGGCTCCGCCCGCCGAGACACCGACAGCTACCGCGCCGCCGACGACGCAGGCGCCCGCCACGACCCAGCCCCCGGTGACCCAGAGTGACACCACCACCCCGAACGCGCGGTCGGCATCCTCGGCTTCCTCACCGGCGGCACCGAGCCCGACAGGTGCGGGGGTGAGCGGCGGGGTCAGCGCCACTGCCGGGTTATCCGCCCCATCGGCTGCTTCCAGCCCCAACTCCCCAGGGGCGCCGTCGCGTGCCACGGCGAGTGTCCTCAACACTCCGCAGTCTTCAGCTGCAGCCGCGACGACCACCGTTAAGCCGACGACCGTTGTCTCCAACGGCGTGACCGTCACCGCGGTCGCGCCCTCCACCGTCTCGGCCACGGTGTCCGCCAGCAACGGGACGCCGGTGGTGCCCGAGCCTGCCGCGGTGCCGGTGAAGTCCGCCGAGGCGATCCAGGCTGCCAAGGTGGGTCCGGCGGTTGTGGTCGACCCGGCGGCACCGCCTCCGCCCCCGTGAACGTACGAACGTCACGAACATCAACACCCAGATCACCACCATCGAACAGGTAAACATCCACAACGACACCCGTGTCACCGTCGACAACTGGCGACCTGAACGCTGGGATTACGTGGACTACGACTCCTACCGCCGCCCGATCTTGTACAACCCGTGCGAGGAGGACGTGCGGTACCGCTACTACTACGACGGCGATTACCGCGACGTCTGGGTCCCCGCGGGCGGCCGCATTGTGCTCAATATCGGCATGGTCGGGGTGTTTCCCTTCGTCGCCGTAGGGTCCAGCTTCGTGTCCAGCGGTTACTTCGATGGAGGCGCGTGGATTCCGCCCGACGACAACTATGTTGGCCCGCCGCCGCCGGACTGGCAGCCCTACACCCCGGTGTACTACGACAACGCTTACGTCAATGTAGCCGCGGCCGACCGGCCCATCTTTGTCAACCGGGTCACCGTGGTCGGCCACGACGACTCTGCCCCGGTGGGTCAGCAGGACTCGTTCATGCTCGATGGCACCACGCTGGCGCGGGGGCAGATCAGCCCCGACGGCACAGCGATCACCCTCGCCACCGCACAGAAGACGCCCGGGGTGGGCCCGGTTACCAATGGGGTGGATCTGGTCAACCTGGCCAGCCACAGCGCACCGGCGCCCAACAACACGCCGTACTACCTCACCGCCGTGCTGGCGGTGGCCGCCCTCATGGGTGGCGTCTTCTGGTGGGTGTGGCGCAAGGGCGCGAGGCCTGTGCGGGGCGCAGGCGGTAACCCGCCTGTCGACTCAAGCGCAGATGCCCAGACCGCCGAGGCCGAGACCATGGCTTGGTCGTCGAGTGACGCCCGGCCGACGATCGGGACACGCTGAGCTCTGTCTGTCAGTCCCGTCCGCTCGGCGGCTCGGCGCAGTGGCCATACGGAGCCGTCGCCACACCGGACCAGTCAGTCGCTCAGCGGTCGACCCACCATTTGCATGATGTGGGCGGTTGCCTGGTCGAGCAGACCAGAGGTCAGGTCCAGCTTCTCGATGGCATCGCCGTTGATCGCGTCGGCGAGTCCGTGCATCGATGACCAGACAAACAGCGCGTCAAGGTCGATCCGGTCGGGCTCGGGCGCTGCGGTGCGGTGAAGGCGACGCAAGACCTGGCGCAGGATGTCAAAGGCGTGGACCCGACGGCGCCGCAGCGTCGCCGACGCAGCACAGCGACGCCGCGCAGTCACCCTCATAAGGACCGCAAGATCGGTGACCCTGCGCTTAGCGCGCAGGCCTAGAAAATCTGTCCCACCAGATCCGCACGCACAGCTCTCCGTGGACACGGAGCCAGGAATTGGTCATAATTATGACTATGTCCGAAGTCGGTTCCTTGGCCGAGGTGAAGGCGCACCTGTCGGAGTTGGTGGCCCGTGTCGGCGAACAGCACGACCGGATCACGGTCACGGTGCACGGACGCCCCGCCGCGGTCCTTATTGCCGTCGACGATCTGGAATCACTCGAGGAAACGATTGCAGTGCTGTCCGACCCGACGGCGCTGCGTGCGCTTGACGAGGCCGAGGCTGAGATCGCCCGCGGTGAGGGGGAGAACCTGGACAGCCTGACCGCAGCTATGCAAGCACGCCGAGCTAGGACGTGACCGACCGCCGATATGAGCTAATCATTGCGCCGACTGCGAGAAAGCAACTTGCGGAGCAACTTCCCGAATCGGTGGCATTTGCTGCCTATGAGTTCATCATCGGTCCACTGCTCGATAATCCGCGCCGGGTGGGCAAGCAGCTGCGGCCGCCGCTGAATGATCGCTACAGCGCCCGCCGCGGCACCTACCGCGTTCTCTACAGAATTGACGACGAGCGGCAGCAAGTCACCGTCGTAGGCGTATTCAGCCGTACGGATGCCTACCGTCGCCGATGACAACAGCATCCGTACCACGACCCGCGTGCGAGCCAGCGGTCCGCACCCCTTCGCCAGTCCGCACACAGTCCGCAGGAGTCTCACCGACCCTCGTCAATCCTCGGCACTTTTCGGCGGTTTATCCCGTTGTGTCCGTTCGGATTGCCAGCATTTAACGCCACACATCATGAAACGCCGTCAAATCCCGTTTCCGCAGATGGGACGCTCTCATAATCCGTTGGTCGCGGGTTCGAGCCCCGCCCGCCCCACGTCGGAGACGCCCCGAAAATCCTCCGCGCCCCTCCACGCGCCCAGTAAACCAACCGCCGAACTCGTTTACGTCAACATGGGAGCATGTGCTATCGAGATCAGCGGCCTAACCGCCCCGACGTTCTGAGCCTCGCTCCTCGGCCGTGATAGTGGATTCCGCTGCGGCTCTCGGTTCTTCGCATTCAAACGCGAGTAGTGCCGTGCATCGCCGACGGCCACAGCGGGACCCCGAAGTCCACCTTTGAAAGGCGGGGTGCCGAAAAAGAAATGATCTGGCGACCGCGCGAATCCTCGAAGTACCTCCTACACCTAAATCGAGGCTGCTGACGAGATAAGAACGGTGGGGCTGTGGCGCATGATCGGCCTACTACCCCGCATCCTTAGTTATTGCTTGGCGGGCAGGACAGGTCGACGTAAACGCTGCCGACATTACTTGTGGGCGCCATCATCATCATCAGATTGCCGTCGGGGGTCATCGTCAGAGGCAGACCATGGACACCGTCAACAGTGCACCTCGACAGAGTCATATTCGATGGCATGTTGAATTGCACGTTGTAGCCGTGGTCTTGCAGCATCTTGACGACATCCGCGGCGTTGCCGTTGAGAGCGGGGTCGGCGGCCGCCGTGGCGGATGACCCCAGAGCAGCAGCCGCGAGTACACCGATGAACACCGAGGTAACGATCATAATCTTCATACGTCCGATTCCCTTGTTTGTTTTCGGTTAGACGTTGGAGCGCACCATCGGCTCGGCATGCTACCCAGACACTAGCCAGATCCGGCGGTCGCCGTGGGAACTCGTAAGACTTTCGTTCGTTTCTTCCTGCCGATACAAACGTCGGCGAGCAGCCGGTCAGGGCCGACTGCTGTAACGCTTCTACACCGAGAGTTCGGTGAGTGCGGCGCGTGCTCTGCGCTCCACGAACAGCGGCACATACTCCCGAATGCGACTGCCGTTGAACGCGGCTCGCATGTCGTTGACCAACTTGACAACAGTCTCAGCCGGCAGAGTGGAGTAGCTCTTGCTCAGCCGATCGACGACTTCGGCGATCCGCGTCTCCTCGCTCATCGCGGTCAACATTCCCGTAGACTCGCACATCATTCAACTTGCGGTCAACCATCGTTAACCTCAATGTAACTCGCGGTCGGTTCGCTCGCGAGTTACCTTACGTCCGTGACAAATGGCGGAAGGTTCGTCACGCTTCCGGTGGAACGCCAGGCCGACACCAAGCAGGCCCAGGTCTTTCACACGTTGCTGGCTGAGCGGCGGGCAGAGCTGTGTGACCGCCTCGATCAGCAGGCGGTCAAATTGGCGCGGTATGAACACAGCCGCGACTCTGCCCGCGCCCGGCATAAAAGGTTACGGATCAAAGAGATTGGAACTGAGATTCGCGATATCGACCGCATGATGCAACAATTGACGGCCCAACTGTTACGGGAAGCGCAGAAGCAGCGTTCTGTATAGCGCGGTATCTCGACACGCAAGGCCGTCGCATCCACCAGCCGGTTACGGCCGCCGGTCGATGATCTATGTGCCCGTGATCGACCAGCTCACCCAGGCGCGCCACGCCGGCGAGATCGAGCTAATCGCACGCGAACTGATCGCCGTCAGCACAGACACACCCATCCGCGAGATCACGGTACGTGCCATCAGACGGCCGAACGCCCGGAATTGCTGGGTTCTGGCCAGAGCGTAGATGCAGTCAAACACAAGTTTGTCATCGTTTTATTCATCGACAATGATCGACCCTGCAGCACAGGGGATTGCCGGGCCAGAACGGTGACCGTCAAGATCGTTCGTCTGGTAATCCGTTGGTCGCGGGTTCGAGCCCCGCCCGCCCCACGTCAGAGACGCCCGGAGAATCTTCCACGCCCCTCCACACGCCCAGTACGCCAGCCACCGAACTCGTTGCGTCAACATATGAGCATCTGATATCCAGGCGATCCCCAGTGTGAAAAGCAGCGCCGGCCGACCTGAATCACTGAGGGGTGAAGTGCCACTTCGAGGTAATGCTGTGCCAACTGGTAGCCCGGCACCGTCCCGAAGCGGGATTCCGGGGTTCTCAGGGCGTTCATTATTGGGTTCTCACGCCCGTGCTGATTCGCCGTTCGTTACTGCGTCGGCGGGTGTCTGGGTCGGTTGGATGGGATCAGCGTCGGTCGGTTTGCCGATTGGGCTGAACTGCCTCGATGGTGACTTGGGCCACGTCCAGAGTAATCGCCGCGAGGCTTTGGTCGGCGGTGCCACCAGTGTCGCGGCTGTGAATGCGCCGGCGGGTCGGGAAGACGAACCCGTGAAACGTTTTGGGATCGTGGGTGTAGTGCGCGACGGGCGAGTTGGCGGTGACCTCGGGTGCGTAGTCCATGCGGCGCAGCATGAAGTCGGTGTCGTAGTAGAAAAGCTCATCGCCGTTGTGGTTGGCGTTCGTTTCGGGAAACCTGACCGCAAGGCGCCGCCACGTTTGGCCGCCTTCGTCCCACCGCTCGATCTCGCGTACTTCTACGCCGGGATCGGTGAAGCTAAACGGCTGGGTCAGGTAGTTCCAGTGCGCGGCGCTCAGGAAGTACGCCACCTGGATCGGATCCCACCTGGTGGTTCGGGGATCGAACGGCGGGAAGGATGAGCGCGGATCGTCGCGCTGCTCGACGAGCACCCCGTCGGTGGTTTGGATCGACAGCCGCTCAGGCTCGACGTCGAAGACCGCGATCCGATCCGGTGCGATAAAGGGAGCCAACGTGATGTGTTCGTGGCGGGCATCCAGGGATGCGGTCAGCGTGAGCTCGCCGTGGCCCCAGCCAAGCATCGACCAGAACGGCCCGCCAAGCACAATGTCGGCTTTCAGTGAGCGCACTCGCTCCCAATTTTCCAGTCCTCCATGCGCGGTCAGCACCTTTGCGAGTAGAGGGCTGTTGTCCGACTTTCCGTGGGAGTTGCTCATCTTTGTCTCCCGTCAACTGGGCTCGACTACTTGGGGGCGCCGATGGCGGCGTCGATGGGGGCTTCGGCCGCAGATCGGGCGTGTACCAGTGGCGACGTGTCGGTGAGTGGTGTGGCTCATGCGCTCGCGGTGACGGCTCCGAATGCTGCAGCCACGCTGGGTAGTAGTCGTGCGCCTGCGAGCGGGATCGGCGCTTTCCATATATAGCGGGGTATATGTCATGCTGCTGTGCCTGCCTCGATGAGCACATCGGCCGCCGTTCGTGCATGTAGCAGCGGCGAGGTGTCGTTGAGCGAGGTGGCCAACGCCAAGGCGCCCTCGAACAGCACGGCGAGCTGATGGCCCAATTGGTAGGGATCTGTGGCGCCCGCTTGCGCGGCGGTCTCGGTGAGGCGTCCGATGAACCACAGCTTGTGTTCATGGACGATGTGATGCACGCCGGGCATCTCGTCGGCTGCCTCAACGGCCGCGTTGTGGAACGGGCAGCCACGGAAGCGGTCGGCCGGTGGGCTGTCGAAGATGGCCAACAGGCGACTGCGCGGCGTTCCGGGATTATCGAGGGCACGTTCGTTGGGGATCCCGCCGTTTTCCTCGATGCCACGCAGGTACGCCTCCACCAGCTGGTTCTTGCTCGGGAAGTACTCGTAGAGAGTGCGTTTTGAGGCGTGCGCCGCTTCGGCCAGACGCTGCACGCCGGTGGCGTGAATGCCCTCGCGATAAAACAGGGCCCGCGCGGAGGTCAAGATCCGCTCCCGAGGTCGGGGGGCGGCCGGTGCCGCGGCGGTGCTTGCATCGCTCATACCCAGCAGTATACCGATCGGTATTCGCCTGTCGAATTATTAAGTTATATCCTATAGATAGGAATACCGATCGGTTTTTCCAGGTTATGGACAGAGTTAGCACATGGCATACCACCGGTTATCGTCATCCATGGCCTCGACGCCACCCGGTGGCCAGACCGCAAGAAAAAGAGGGTGAAAACCATGACCACCGAGACCGAGCTGTTCTTGATCACCGGCGCCACCGGCAAGACCGGTGTGCACACTGTGGGGTTGTTACGGGAACGCGGTCATCGCGTGCGTGCGTTCGTGCACACCCTCGATGAGCGCGCGGCACAGCTGGCCGACCAAGGCGCCGAAATCGTAGCGGGCGACCTGCTGGACTTTCCTGCTGTCAGCTCGGCGATGACCGGCGTCACCGCGGCCTACCTGTGCTATCCCATCAGCCCGGGATTGCTGGAGGCCACCGCCATCTTCGCCCAGGCCGCCAGCGAAGCCGGCGTGCACGCGGTGGTGAACATGTCCCAGATCTCCGCGCGCCGGGAAGCCAAGAGCGACGCCGCCCGCACGCACTGGATCGCCGAGCGACTGCTGGACCGCACCGCGCTGGTCACCACCCATCTGCGGCCCACCTTCTTCACGGCTTGGCAGACCGCGTTCTGGGTGCGCCACCGCGACGAAGGCATCTATCGGCTGCCCCTCGCCGATGCCCGCCACGCCCCCGTCGACGCCGCCGATCAAGCCCGCGTCATCGCGGCCATCCTGCAAAACCCCGATCCGCACGACCGCCAGATCTACCCGCTGTTCGGGGCCGCCGAACTCAACTACGACGAAATCGCCGCCAAAGTCCAACAAACACTGGGCATTCCGGTGCGCTATGAGCCCATCGACATCCCCACCTTCGCCGCCGGGCTGACCGCCGCGGGCGCACCGCCGTATCGCGTGCAGCACCTCAGCAACGTGGCCCAGGACTACCGCGACGGCATCTTCTCCGGGATGAACAACCTCGTCGAACTGATCGGCGGAACCAAACCAATCGCCGTCGAAGACTATGTGGCCGCCACCCGTTCCGAATTCGACACCGACGGGCCCTACGGGATCACCGACGCACGACTGCCCGCCGCCGGGGCGGGAATTCATCAGACTCCAGATGCATCGAATGTGCTGAAAGCATGACCGACTAGGCCGGTTCCTTGGCCCCAAAGGAGATTCCATTCCTGATCTTCCCGCGAAATACGGCAGGTATGCCCTGATCACCGGCGCGTCGTCGGGTATCGGCGCCGAATTCGCCGCCCAGCTCGCAGTTCGAGAGCAGGCTGGCCACCGTCCGGCGTCAGCCGTCGTCAAGGCCTGCCGATCGGCGTGTCATGCGACTTGCTGGTCACCTCCGGATTCGTCGGGTCGTTCGACGAGCTCGCGCTTCTCGAACCAACGAATGCGGCCGCGACTCTTTTCGGCCACGACGCTGCGATGTTGACTACTCGTGTGGACGACGGAGCATCGACATGACGTCCCCTGGAACCCCGCCGTGTGGAACGCCGCCGGGACAGCCACCGGCAGCTACTTCCGCCGCCATCGATCCTGGTTCCCAGGCGGATCTTCCCGCCGTGGCGCCGACGGCCCGCTACGGGTTCCCGGCTGTGCTGTGGCGGGCCCTTGACAGCCACCCGCCGCCGGGACTGTCGAGGATCCGGTGGCGCAGCCCGTTGCGCGGACCGTGGCTGACGTCGGTGTTCGGGGCGACGCTGCTGGTGGTGTTGCCGATCGTGATCGTGACCGGCTTGCTGTCCTACATCGCCTACGGGCCGCAGTTTGGGCAGGCCATTCCGTTCGATGTCGGCTGGCTCAAACTGCCCACGTTCGATTGGCCGACACGCCCGTCGTGGCTGTACCGCTTGAACCAGGGCCTGCACGTCGGTTTGGGCCTGGTGGTGATACCGGTGGTGCTGGCCAAATTGTGGTCAGTGATTCCGCGGCTGTTCGCGTGGCCACCGGCGAGGTCGGTGGCCCAGGTCCTGGAGCGGGTGACGCTGCTCATGCTGGTGGGTGGGATCCTCTTTGAGATCGTCACCGGGGTTCTCAACATCCAGTACGACTACATCTTCGGGTTCAGTTTCTACACCGCACACTATTTCGGGGCGTGGGTGTTCATCGCCGCATTTGTCAGCCACGTCTGTTTGAAGCTGCCGAAAATGGTGCGCAGCCTGCGGTCACGGTCGATGCGCAGCGTTCTTGCCACCTCGCGCGCCGACACGGTCCCCGAACCGCCAGACGCCGACGGGCTGGTAGCAGCCAACCCCGATCCGCCCACCTTGAGCCGCCGCGGCGCATTGGCCGTCGTCGGCGGCGGCGCCCTGCTGGTCGGGGCCCTGACCGCCGGGCAGACCGTGGGTGGATTCACCCGGCCTGCGGCGCTTCTGCTTCCCCGCGGCCGCAGCTACGGCAAGGGACCCAACGACTTTCAAATCAACCGCACCGCCGTGGCGGCCGGCATCGACCCCGCCGTGACCGGCGGTGGGTGGCGCCTGCAACTGCTGGGCGGCTCCGTGCCGGTGCTGTTGGACCGGGCCGCTCTCGAGGGGATGCCGCACCGCACAGTGGAATTGCCGATCGCCTGCGTCGAGGGGTGGTCAACGACACAGACCTGGACCGGTGTCCGGCTGGCCGATCTGGCCGCGGCGGCCGGGCGCCCGCACCCGGGCTCGGCGATCGTGTCCTCGCTGGAGCGGTTCGGCGCCTTCAACCACGCGGTCCTGCAGACCGACCAGATCCTTGACCCCGACTCGCTGTTAGCTTTGCAGGTCAACGGCGTCGACCTCTCGCTGGATCATGGGTATCCGGCTCGGATCATCGTTCCCGCGCTTCCCGGGGTGCACAACACCAAATGGGTGTCGGCCATCGAATTCCGGGAAACCTGATGCGCGCGCTGGCCCAACTCGCGGCTCGGTTGTACGGCGAGCGGCTGTTTCATCTCATCGTCGTTCTGGCCGCACTGGCGCTGGGTGCCTACGCGATCTCCGTGCTGGGCCTGCGAAATCTGTTCAACCCCGCCGTGTGGTGGCAATCCATTGCGGTCTGGTTCGCAGTCGCCGTGATCGGTCACGACCTGATCCTGTTTCCGCTCTACGCGCTGGCCGACCGGCTGCTGCCCAGGCGACGCACCGGCCCCAACGTCGGTGACGAGGCACCCCGAAACCCACCCGAACACATTCCGGTAACGAACTATCTTCGGATGCCGACCCTGGCCGCCGGGCTGCTGCTGCTGATGTTCCTGCCCGGAATCATCGAACAGGGCGCACCCACCTATCAGGCCGCGACCGGGCAGACCCAGGACCCCTACCTGTCCCGCTGGCTGCTGCTCACCGCCGCGTTCTACCTCGCCAGTGCACTGTGCTACGCGGTGAGAACGCTTCTGCGCCAACGCGATTCCACCAAGACCGCAAAGGCATCGCCACCGGCAGCGTCCATTAACGACCCGCAGCCTCGACCAGCCCTAAATCGTGCGGCAACATCGCCGCGGCTCATCGGTCGTTTTCACCGCCGGCGTGACGGCAGCACCACCAACCAACCAACACGCATGCCTTGTCCCGCCCAAAGTTGCGATCAATCAGCGCGACGTACACGCCTGATCAAGCGCCACCTCATTCCGCAGTATGTGACTTCTCGATCGGCTGAGGATCGACCCTACCTAGCGGCGACCGACACGACCGCAGAGCGTGACCATCGCTTCTCGGGTCACGTCGCCGCGGCCCACGTAATCGGTCGCTATGCGACCGTCGCCGATTCCGTTGGTAAGCGGACAGAGCGACCACGGGCATGCCAGGGTCGGGCGGGTCTTCCTGGCTGCGGCCTTGCGGTGATCAGGTCAGCCGGTCGGGCCCAGCCGAGAGTTTTACAGGGCCGGTCGTTGAGTTCGTCGGCGACTCGCTGCAGTTCCTCGGGCGAGATGTGAGCCAAATCAACACCTTTGGGGAAGTAGTCCCGCAGCAAGCCGTTCATGTTCTCGGTGGAGCCTCGCTGCCACGGCGAGTGCGCGTCACAGAAGAACACCCGTGTGCCGGTGCGGGCAGTGATCTGTTGGTGCAGCGCAAGTTCTTTGCCCTGATCCCAGGTCAGTGTCCGGCGCAGATGCAGGGCAAAAGCGCCTAGGGTGTCGGCGAGGCTGTCACACATGGCCTGCGCGGTCGGCCGCCCAGGGGGCACATGGATAAGGATCATGAAGCGGGTTACGCGTTCGACGAGAGTGCCGATCGCCGAACGGTTTCCTGAGTGCGAAAGCTCCGTCCTAGCCCTGTGAGTGCGTGGCGTTGAGTGGAGGGGTTAGCTCCAGCCGCCGTCGGTCATCGCGGTGACTGCCGCCTGGGTGACGAACAGTTGTCCGGCCACGTTGGTTTGAAAGAGGAGATCGAAGTCGGCCTGGGTGATGGTTTCCAGCGCGCCGAAGTGCTCGACCCCGGCGTTGCTGACCAACAGGTCCAGGCCAGCCGAACTCCGATACCACCGCGCCGACCAGCTCGTGGGTCTGCGCCGCGTCGGTGACGTCGCCGGGGAAGGCCGATGCGGCCCACCCGTTGTCGCGGAGTTCGCCGACGAGCGCGTCGGCGGCGGCCCGCTCGGATAGATAGTTGACCGCGACGGTGGCTCCCTGGGAGGCGAGGCGCCGCGCGATCGCGGCGCCGATTCCGCGGCTGCCTCCGGTGACCAGGGCCCGCTTGCCGGCCAGGGTTGATGTCGATGTCATGGTGCTACCTCTGTTCTCTCTGATCTGTTATCTGTCGGATCTGCATGTGCAGAATTCGTGGGTCGGTGCGGCGGTGTTGCGTGCGTGTCGATGACCGTGTCATTGGACCGCTCGACGGTCGCTTGGTGGCACCACCGCTCTGTCGCTCGCTTCGGAGGGTGCTCGGTGGGCGCCACGGCTGGATGATTCGCAGACGTGTGGTCCGCCAACGTTCGGGTGGCGGTACCGCCCAGTTTCTACGCCGCCGCCTCCGCCATATTAGTCAGTTACAATGACTACTCTAGTCATAGAGTAGGACTGATGGCAAGAGGTGCGAAGTCGCTGAAGCGCATAGATGACACGTGCGGAACCCAGCGAGCGCAGCGATGGGCGCGCACTGCTGCGGTCGTGTCGGCAGCGATCTGAGTCGGCAGTGTTGACGTAGGGTGTGTACCTCATGGGAGCAGGTGGGCGATGGAGCCGAGAACGGTATGGACGACGCGCAGCCGGTTGATCTAGGGGTGGCGTTGTTCATCCCGTATCGGTACATGGAGGACCGAATCTTCCGGGCCATCCAGGATGCCGGGTTCGACGACTGGACCCTGGCCCAGGTCCGGGTGTTTCAACGCATCGCCCCGGACGGTTCGCGTCTCACAGACCTCGCTGATCAGGCGCAAATGAGCAAGCAGAGCGCCGGGGTGCTGGTCGATCAACTGGAACGCTTGGGCTATGTCCGCCGGGTCCCCGACCCGACGGATGGGCGCGCCCGGTTGATCGTGATCGAGGAACGTGGCCGGCGGGCGGCCGAGGTGGCGATGGCGACATCGGCCGAGATCCTGGCGGAGTGGACGGCCTACCTGGGCACCCGCAACTTCACGTTGCTGCACCAGATCTTGGATCAACTCCGTGAGATCACCGACCCCTACGCGCACAAACCCTAGCCACGCCGAGTCGACCGCGCGTGATCCCCGCTCGCCCCGAGCCATTCGGGACCGGCGGACGTCAGCGGACGCCACTCCCTCTTGACATAGTCAGTTCTGTTGACTAGTTTCGTCATTAATGCTGACGATATCTCCACCAGGGACGAGGGGTGCCACGATGCACGGTGCCACGACCAGCCGGACGGTCGCCGCACGGCCGCCACCACCCGCAACCCGAGGGGGCCTCGCGCAGCACGGCCCGGGCAACTCACTGCGTGGATTGGCGTCTGCGACGAGACCGGTCCGTTCACCGATCAGGGCCGCCGTGCAGTGGTGCGGGCCCGGCACATTCTTCTCGGTGCACTCGGCGTCGAGAGGTCAGACATCCCGCCACACCCATCAAAAGGAGTATCGCCATGAGTATCAGCCTGACCTGCGGTCCGTCCGGCACCGTCATCACCGGGGAGACCGAAGGGGAGCTGGTGAGCAACGTGCAGGCCCACGCCCGTGCACACGAGAACACCGAACTGTCCCGCGAGCGCATCCTCGCCGAGATCCGCGGTAGGGACCCCGAGCGGCCCATCGACGCTGCGGCCTGGGACGCCATGAACGCCCCCAGCGCCGCGCCACAGCTGTGCGACACCAGCGACATGGTGATCGTGCACCGCATGTTCCGCCGCGAATGCGCATTGCTGCCCCAACTCGTCGCTGCGGTACCTGTCGGCGACGTCGCCCGGGCCCGCGCCGTGGCCGGGCATGTCCGCGAAGTTCTCGACATGCTCCATCACCACCACCTGGGCGAAGACGAACTGCTGTGGCCGAGGCTGGCGGCCCGGACCCGGTTCCACACCGATCTGCTCGCCCGCATGGACAGCCAGCATCACGGCCTCGCGGTGCTGCTCGAGCACGCCGCGACAGCGCTGCCCGAGTGGCAGGACACGCCCACCGCGCACACCAGCACACCACTGACCACGCTGCTGGAACAGCTCTCGACCGGACTCAACGAGCACTTCGACGAGGAGGAAGCGGAGATCCTGCCGATCGTCGAACGCGTGATCACCGCCGCCGAATACCAGGAGGTAGGCCAACGGGGACTGGTGTCGATACCCCTGACACGCCGACTGATCGTGCTGAGCTACCTCCTCGAAGGTGCCACCCCGGAGGAACGAACCGACTTCCTCGCCGCCATACCCGCACCCGTCCGACTCGCCTACCGCCTCATCGGAGTACGCCAACACCGCCACGAGACCACCCGACTGCGCGGCCCGCTACAACCCTGAACAGACCACGGTCCCGGCTACGCCGCCGCTGACCGTCAACCAATCGAGGAGAAGGAAAAATCTGATGAGCTTTGACACCCCCCACGGCACCCGCGGTGCCCGCCAGCCCGGCGGGAAGCTGATGGCCTGGATGAACCGCTGGAACATGAACCGGATCCGCGGCAACGCCGAGAAGGTGATGGGCATGCAAGCGCTGGTCCTGAGCACCGTCGGCGCTAAGAGCGGCACCCCACGCCACACCCCGGTCGCCTACTTCCCCGACGGCGCCGACAGCTGGCTGATCGTCGCGTCCGCGAACGGGGCGGCAAAGAACCCCGCCTGGTACTACAACCTCGCCGCCCACCCCGACACCGTGCAGATCCAAATCGCCGGCCGCACCATCGAGGTCAGTGCCGAGCAGCTGCACGGCACCGCCCGCCAGCACGCGTGGCGCCACATCACCAGCACGGCAGACCGTTTCGCGAAATACGAGCAGAAAACCGACCGCGAACTGCCGGTCATCCGGCTGCGCACCCGACCCACCCCAACGCAGTAGATCCCACCCGCCAACACTGCAGCAGGTCCCCAGTTGATTCGGAACCACTAACCCCACACCGACGAGGTTGCCTCGTCCGCTAGGCCGGTCCACTAACCGGTGTCGGGTTGGTCGAGCATGGCAAATGCGCGCGCGAGCCGAATCACCTTGGCGCCATAGGGATATGCAAAACCTTCCGCTTGACGCGCACGAGCGCCTTGCCCTGTGCGATCTCTTCGACGAACTCGGGGCTGACGCGCCCACGCTCCTCGACGGATGGACCACTCGAGACCTCGCCGCCCACATCGTGTTGCGTGAGCGCGATCCCATCGCTGGCCCCTGCATCATCCTTCCGGGGGCGTTCGAACGGTTCGCTGAGCGGCGTAGGGCGAGGCTGGCAGAGCACAGGGAGTTCGGGTGGCTCGTCGCGCGGATTCGGTCGGGCCCCCCTCCCGGATTGTTTCGCATCGGATGGGTCCGCTCCTTAGCAAACCTGAACGAGTTTTTCGTCCACCACGAGGACGTGCGCAGAGCCAGCGGCCTAGGCTCCCGCGACACCCTGACGTCCGCCTTGGAGGCCGCTCTGTGGCGGAACATTCGGCGAGGTAGTCGCTACCTGAGTCGGAGGCTGTCCGGAGCCGGGCTCGAGATCGAGTGGGCCGGAACCGACGAGCGGGTCACGGTTCGCAAGGCCGAACCCACTGCTCGACTCAATGGTCGGCCAGGCGAACTCCTCCTATATATCTTCGGGCGCCAGGCTGCCGCGCAAGTTGAAGTGCTTGGACCGGCACAAGCTGTCGCAACGGTCCACGACACGCACTTCGGGATGTAAGTCCGCACCGCCCGCAGCGGACACTCGATCAACCACCCCGTTGCCCCCTCAACTTTCCTAAACGAGGCACTATTGGTCACGCCTTCACGTCGGACACACCGATGTTGACCTCAGCGGCGTCGGCGGTTAGGTCGCGCACACTTTGGTGAACGCCCGCTGCTATGGATCGCTATGGACGCTGATGCCAGCGGTCTAGCCGGGCGGGGATCTCTGCGAGTAGGAAGGCGGAGAAGTCGCGCATCTGCGTGAGCCGCCGCCGGGCCAGGCTTTCCCGTCCGAGAGTTCTCAGACATCGCCGAACATCAAATCCGGTTGCCTGGCTGTGGCATTTACGGCATCTTTACGGTGGAGCGCCGGGAAGTCTGGTCGGCAGTCGCACCGCCGGTGACGACTCAAGACTGCGGACGTGTGGAGTTCCGACGTGGCGATGCAACGGAAATTCGGTGGGGTTGGCAGCCGCCAAGAAACCGTAAGGATTTCTCCGGATGCCCGTGATGGCGACGTAGCGTTCAAGTGTGCGGGCCGAACAGATCGCCGAGGAGTTTCCCGTTGTCAGCATGGACTCCGATGCGCTCGACGCGGTGCGTCTGCTGGCTACCCGTCGGCTTCCTGGACTCGTGGTGACGGACCAGGCCGGGACGCCGGTGACGATATTGCCCGCGTCGCAGGTCGTCCGTCTGCTGGTGCCCGCGTACGTACAGGAGGACCCGTCGCTGGCGGGCGTGCTGAGCGAGTCGATAGCCGATCGGATCGCCGACAAGCTCGGCGGAAAGTCGGTCGCGGTGGTACTGCCCAAGCCACCGCCGGACATGGCGACCGTGAAGTCCGACGACACCATCATCGAAGTGGCGGCCATCATGGCCCGCAACCGCTCACCCCTCGTTGCCGTCATGAGCGGCAAGCGAATCGTCGGCGTCATCACTGCCCTCCGTCTACTCGAGGTGGTTCTCGGTTCGCACTGAGCACGGTCAGTCGGGGGGTGGTCCGGTGGCGATCGTCGCGGTAGCCGTATTGGTCGTCGCCTACGCCCTGATAGCGACCGACCGCATCCACAAAGTCAAGGTCGCACTCGGCGGCGCCGCAGTCGTGCTGGCGCTCGGGATTGTCGGCGCTCAGGACGTGTTCTACTCGCGCGAAACCGGTATCGACTGGGGCGTCATCTTTCTGCTGCTGGGCACGATGGTGATGGTCGGCGTGCTCCGCCAGACGGGCGGATTCGAGTACACCGCGATCTGGGCCGCCAAGCGGGCCGGTGGATCCTCGTTGCGGGTGATGGTTCTTTTGGTTCTGATCACCGCCGCGGCGTCGGCGCTGCTGCCAAATGTCACCATCGTGCTGCTGATAGCACCGGTAACGCTGCTGGTGTGCGAACGCCTCGACATCAACCCGGTGCCCTTCATGATCGCCGAAGTCCTCGCGTCCAACATCGGCGGCGTATCGACTCTGATCGGTGATCCCCCGAACATCATTATCGGGAGCCGCGCGAACCTGTCGTTCAACGACTTTCTGATGCACCTGGCGCCGATAGCGATCATCGCTTTGGTCGCGTTGGTGGCGATGCTGCCGCTGTTGTTCCGGGGAACATTTCGTGTGCACGCGGATCGTGTCGCCGAGGTGATGTCCCTGAACGAGCGGGAGGCCATCCGGGACATACGACTGTTGGCCAAATCGGGCGTCGTGCTGGTCTTGGTTTTCGCCGCGTTCCTCGCGAGTTCAGCCATCCATCTCGAACCATCGATCATCGCTCTGATCGGCGCCGGCGTCCTGGTGACGATTTCGGGCGTCGAACACATCCACTACCTGGCCAGCGTGGAGTGGGAAACGCTGCTGTTCTTCGCGGGATTGTTCATCATGGTCGGATCGCTGGTGAAGACCGGAGTGATCGCCGACTTGGCGCGTCGGGCCGGCGAAGTGACCGGCGGGGATCCGCTGTTGGCGACGATGCTGATTCTCGTTGTCTCAGCCATACTTTCGGGTCTCATCGACAATATCCCGTACGTCACCACGATGACCCCCGTAGTCGCGAGCCTTGCCACGACCGTTCCCGATCCCGTCCACGTGCAGGCCATGTGGTGGGCATTGGCGATCGGAGCGGGCTTCGGCGGGAATATGACCGCCGTGGGCGCGAGCGCCAATGTGGTGATGCTCGGCATCGGCGCCCGCGAGGGCTATCCAATTGGATTTTGGGAATTCACCCGAAAGGGCGCGGCTGTGACGGCGCTGACGGTTGCGGTGGCCGCCCCATACTTGTGGCTGCGGTACTTTGTCTTCGGCTAGCGCGTCAACTGTTCTTGGCCACGAACTAACGAAACAGCGGCCAGGCCACGGCCAAGTTGTAGACGACGCCGACGAGAAGGTATGGCCACGATCTGGCGCTCAGAAACACCGCTGAAGGGTCGCGCTTCCGAGTTCGTCGCCCCGTGAGACCTGCGTATCGCCGAACCGGTCTGGCATGGCTACCGGGTCATACATCTTCGCGAGAGACCGCGTAAATCAGTCGTCGTTTATTCGACGCCAATGACCCGGAATCGACCGGAATTGCCCGGTTCTGGCCGGAGTCGTTGGACGACCAATCACCTTGTGATACAACAAAAGATAAGAAATAACCGGACCTACCCAGACCTATGCGTCGCTAATCCGTTGGTCGCGGGTTCGAGCCCCGCCAGCCCTACGTCAGAGACGCCCGGTGAATCTTCCACGGCCCTCCACACGCTCAGTACGCCACCCGCCGAACTCGTTGCGTTGCGTCAACGTTAGGAGCATCTGCTATTAAGGGGTCTCAACGGGTCGTTGGATCGGGGAATTGACCTCTAGAGATTGCCCTATTCAGCTGCAGCAGTTCGGATCTAGGACGTAGCAGAGAGCTCCGAGGGCATCGCGGTGCGGCTGATGGTAGACGTTCATTCCTCGGCGCTCAGACTCCACGAGCCCGGCGCGCCGCAGCTGGCTAAGGTGGTGGCTGACCGTGGATTCGGTCAGCCCCAGCGCCGCGGCGAGCTCACCGCTGTTCTCTTCTCCTGCCGCCGAACCGAACAGCAACGACATGATCTTTACCCGGGCCGGGTCGGCGAGGGCCTTCAGGCGCAATGCGACCTGAAGTGCGTCCTGATCACTCATCGGTCCGGCCGCCACCGGCGCGCAGCACACCGGAGCGGAGATGTCGACCACCGGCAACGTCTTCGGCACGTATTGATTGTGCCAGAGGCATTGACATATATCAAAAAGGTGGGCATCCTGGGCGGCAGCGCGCTAGTTCGATATATGTCTCACAACCGACGGAGGATGCGATCATGTCCCGCGTTCAACTTGCCCTCAATGTCGACGACCTCGACGGGGCAATCACCTTCTACACCAAGCTGTTCAACACCGCGCCGGCCAAAGTCAAGGACGGCTACGCCAACTTCGCCGTCGCCGAACCGCCCCTGAAACTGGTCCTGCTGCAGAATCCCGGCAGGGGCGGCACCATCAATCACCTCGGCGTGGAGGTCGACTCCAGCCAGACGGTGCACGCCGAGATCGCCCGGCTCACCGGCGAGGGGCTGTTCACCGACGAAGAGATCGGCACCACGTGCTGCTTCGCCACCCAGGACAAGGTGTGGGTGACCGGTCCCGGCGGGGAGAAGTGGGAGGTCTACACCGTTTTGGCTGATTCGGAGACCTTTGGTGAGGTGAGCCCGTCGTAGTGGTCCAGTCGTTGTGCGACTCCGTTGCCCGGTCTTCGGGCAAGGAAGAATTGACAACGACATGGCATCGAACAAGCGCCGGCGGCATTCGCCGGATCAGATCATCCGCAAGCTCGCTGAGGGCAACAAACTGCTCGGGGCCGGTCAGGAACTGGGCGAGGTGTGCCGACACCTGGAGATCGCCGAGTCGACGTGGCATCGGTGGCTTGCCCAGTACGGCGGCATGAAGGCCAACGAGGCCAAACGGCTCAAAGAACTCGAGGCCGAGAACGCCCGTTTGAAGAAGTTGGTCGCCAACTAGGCCCTTGACATTGACATGCTCAAGGAGATCTCGGCGGGAAACTTCTGACCCCGAACCGCAAGCGCTGTGCGGTCACGGCGCTGCGCCACCGGTTTGGGGCGTCTGAACGTCGCGCCTGCGCGGTCGTGGGCCTCCACCGTTCCACGATGCGTCTGACGCCATCACCGATCACCAGCGAGGAGGCCGAGTTGCGTGCCTGGTTGCGCCGGTTCTCGGTTGACCGGCCTCGCTGGGGATGGCGACGGGCAGCCAAGATGGCCCGCCGAGCAGGCTGGCAGGTCAACAACAAACGCATCCGCCGGTTGTGGCGTGAGGAGGGCCTGCGGGTCCCGCAGCGTCGCAAGAAGAAGCGTTTGACTGGTATCGGTGTCGCCGTTGGCGCGATGTCACCGATTCGTCCGAACGTCATCTGGGCGATGGACTTTCAGTTCGACACGACCGCCGACGGTCGCACCATGAAGTTGTTGAACGTGATCGACGAGTTCACCCGGGAAGCCCTTGCGGTCGAGGTTGATCGGTCCATCGACGCCGATGGCGTCGTCGATGTCTTGGATCGCCTGGCCCTCACCCACGGGGCGCCGCACTATGTGCGCTTTGACAACGGTCCCGAGTTCGTGGCGCACGCGGTTAGTGATTGGTGTCGATTCAGTGGCGCCGGTCCACTTTTCATCGATCCTGGCTCGCCGTGGCAGAACGCCTGGATCGAGTCGTTCAACGGCCGGCTACGTGATGAACTGCTCAATTCGTGGCGCTTCGACTCGCTACTGGAAGCCCGGGTGATCATCGAAGACTGGCGCTGCGACTACCACGCCAACCGACCCCACTCCGCCCACGGCGAACTCACCCCGTCCGAGTTCGCTCTGCGGTGACCACGACCCACCAACACCGAGCCGCATAGCGACTTGACCGCCAAGCGGGTCCCTCTCGCATCGTCGGATGCGCTGAATCGCATCGGCCTCGCGACGCTCACGACTTTGTGCGCGCTGACCCTCATGAGGCAACAGCGTTGTCGCTCTTGCGGTTTGGGTCAGTGGGGCTTTCCTGGGGTTGTTTGTAGGCCGAATCAGGGCCGAACTCATGCTGCTTCGGTGCGAGCCAAGCTGGCCGGGCCGGGCCGGTCTACCGATGCAAAGGTTCGCTGGTCGCGGTTCCGATCCGCTCGGACGCTCCCGTCCGCCGCCAGACTGATTTCTGCAACTCGCGCACCTCGAAGCCGACGGTGATCTTCTGCCAGGGCTGAGTCCCCTCAAGGCTGATGGGGGTTATGAAGGCTCGTCGTCGGCGGGGGAGTCGTAGTTCGTGGCCAGGTTCTGCAGGATTCGTTCGTTGAGGGTGGCGAGCAGGTCGAGCTCAGCTGGGGTGAGCAGATCGATGAAGTTGCGGCGGACGTCCTCCACGTGCCCGGGCGCCGCCTTCTCGATGGCGGTGCGGCCAACCGGGAGCAGGCAGACCATCGTGCTGCGGGCGTCGGCGGGGTTGGGCTCGCGGCTGATCAGCCCGTCCTTCTGCATGCGCCGCAATTGGTGGGAGAGACGGCTCTTCTCCCAGCCCAGTGCGTTGCGCAGCTCATGGGAAGGCATGCGGTCCCCGTCGTGATCCGAGAGTAACGCCAGGACCTCGTAGTCGGCCCCGGACAGGCCCGATTCCTGCAGGCCCCGGTCCAGGTGCACGCCGACCTGATGACGCGCGTCTATGAAGGCCCGCCAGGCGCGGAGTTCGCGAGGGTTCAGCCAGTTCGGTTCCATCCGCCCCCACGCTTTCTCTCGATTGGTTGACTCCTCATCCACACCGACTTATGGTGGAGTAGTCAACCTTTTCGATCGTACGTCACGACGGGACATGTCATGAGCAAAGGAATCAACCTTTTAGATAACCAGTCAAGAGAGGACATCTCATGAGCAACATCAGCATCATCGGCACCGGAAACATGGCCCGCACCATCGCCACGCTAGCGGTAGCAGGCGGCAACTCTGTCGAGGTCATCGGCCGCGATCAGTCCAAGGCCGCCGACCTGGCCAAGGACCTGGGCGGCAGCACCACGACCGGAGAGTTCGGCGCCGTCCCGGCCGGGGACATCGTCATCGTGGCCCTCGGGTACGCCAATGTCGTTCCGGTCGTCGCCCAGTACGGAAACGCCCTCGCGGGCAAGGTCATCGTCGACATCTGCAACCCCGTCAATTCCGCGGCCGACGGGCTCGCCACCCCCGACGCCACCTCGAGCGCGCAGGAAGTCGCCAACGCGGCCCCGGCCAGCGCCAGCGTAGTCAAGGCATTCAACACCACCTTCGGTGCTGTCCTGGCCAAGGGCCAGCCGCTGGACGTCTTCATCGCCGGCGACGACGAGCGCGCCAAGGCGGCCGTTGCGGAGTTCATCGACAGCCTCACGCTGCGCCCGTTGGACGTCGGTGGCTTGACCATGGCGCACTACCTGGAAGGAACGGGCCTGGTCATGATCGGTCTCGCCCAACATGGGGTGGGGAACTTCGACTTCGCCCTCAGTGTCACCGTGCCCGACTGAGCCGCACCGCCGCCGGGCCACGCCGTGCACGAACAGGAGCGCCATGCCCCCAAAATCGTGGTCAGTGGATCACCGAAGGATTCGCATGCCAGATGTCAGTGTCAGCCGACGTGGTCTGAGTGCGTTCTACCGCGGACGTGGGGGCTTCGCCGGGTGCGGCATCGATGCGGCAAACGGGTGCCTTCGCAATGTTCCCCACCCCTTGACCAAATGCTTAATTTAGTCAGCCAGATAGTCACCCGAAGGAGTAGTCATGGGAAAGCTTGACGGCAAGGTGGCGGTGATCACGGGCGGATCAAGTGGTATGGCGCTGTCCGGTGCCAAGTTGTTCGTCGACGAAGGAGCTCACGTCTTCATCTCGGGTCGGCGGCAACAAGCTCTGGACGAAGCCGTCAAGCTGATCGGCCGAAACGTGACCGGCGTGCAGGCTGATTCGGCCAATCTCGACGATCTGGACCGGTTGTTCGACGCGGTCAGGCAGGAAAAGGGCGCCATCGACGTGTTGTGGACCAGTGCCGGGACGGCCGAGGCAGGCAGGCTTGGCGAGATCACCGAGCAGCACTTCGATGCCACTTTCGGGCTGAACGCGCGAGGCACGCTGTTCACGGTGCAGAAGGCATTGCCACTGTTCAACGACGGCGGCTCAATCTTCATGACCGGGTCAATCGCGTCGGTCAGGGGCTATCCGGCCTGGAGTGTCTACGCCGCGAGCAAGGCTGCGCTGCATGCATACGCCCGCGTGTGGTTGGCCGAGTTGAAGGACAGAAGGATCCGGGTCAACGTGCTGACCCCGGGCCAGGTCGTCGCGCCAGGACAGGAGCAGACGTTCGACGACGAGACAAAGGCCGCGATGGACGCGCGGGAGGCGTTGATCCCACGAGGGAAGAACGGCAGCCCCCAGGAGATCGCGACGGTCGCATTGTTCCTCGCCTCCAACGATTCAAGCTTTGTCAACGGTATGGACCTGGTTGTCGACGGCGGCACCACGGCAGTCTGACTACACACCACGGTTGAGCAGAGGACAGAACCGATCCAGCAGCTGCCGGCGGTGGCCGTTAAACACGTCAGGGGACAACAGCTTTCCGAACACGGCTTACCGTCCTGCGACACGGGGGCGCCGAACAACGTGCGCTTTGACAACGGTCCCGAGTTCGTGGCACACGCTGTGCACAATTGGTGCGGAGTCGACAGCGCCGGTTCACGTTTCATCGATCCCAGCTCTCCATGGGAGAACGCTTGGATTGAACCGCGACGAACTGCTCAACTCATGGCGCCTCGACTCACTGCTGGAAGCCCGCGTCATCTCGAAGACTCGCGCTGCGACTACAACGCCAACCGATCCCACTCCGCCCACGGCGAACTCACTCCATTCGAGTTCGCTCTACAGTGGACCACGACCCACCAACCCCAAAGTCGCATAGCGACTGGACCACTAATCGGGTTCCCCTCATTGGCACCAGCCCGCAGCACGTCGACGCCGATGAAGAGGGGGACGTGTGCAGCGGGGTCGGGATGGCTGATACACAGAATGCCGCCGCCAGCAGTTCCTGCTGCTGACGACGACGGCATCGGGCATGGGTCGGCGGTCCCCGCCTGGACCGCCGATTCGCCTGTGCCTACTTAACTGATGGCATTAACGGCGGTGGACACCCTGGACTGGAATTCGTCGGGCAGGGGTGTGTATCCGTTGCCGGCCAGGCCGGCCTGACCCGGACCGATGGTGGACTGCATAAACGCCTTGACCGCTTTGCCGACCTCGGCGTCGGGGTATTTGGAGCAGACGATCTCGTAGCTGGCCAGCACGATCGGGTAGGCGTCGGGCTGGGTGGGTGTGTAGAAGGACGACGTGTCGAGGACCAGGTTGTTGCCTTGGCCCGCGATCTTGGCGCCGGCGATGGTCTTGGCGACCGCGCTGTCACTGATCGCGACGGGATCGGGGCCGCCGGTGGTTTTGACCTTGGCTGTGAATAGCCGCTGCTGCTGGGCGAATGACCATTCGTTGTAGGTGATGGCGCCCTCGGTGGTTTTGACGGCCGCCGAGGTGCCCTCGTTGCCCTTGGCGCCTTGGCCGACGCCGCCGTTGAACATCTTGCCGGTGCCCTTGCCCCAGGCTCCGTTGGATGCGGCGTCGAGGTACTGCTGGAAGTTGTCGGTGGTTCCCGACGCGTCGCTGCGGTAGATGACGTGGATCGGCTCGGCCGGCATCGAATGGTTCAGCGCGGTGATCGTCGGGTCATCCCAGCGGGTGATCGTGCCGTTGAAGATCTTCGCCGCGGTGGGTGCGTCAAGCACCAACGTATCAACGCTGCTGAGGTTGTAGGTGATCGCCAGTGGGCCGAATACGACCGGCAGATTCCACGCATCCGCCCCGCCGCACCGCTGCTTCGCCTGCGCGTACTCGCCACGGTCCTGGCTCAGCGGCGAGTCCGAGCCACCGAAATCGGTTCGGTTGCCGATAAATTCGTTCATCCCAGCACCTGACCCGTTCGATGTGTAAGTCAGCGTCTTTCCCGGACAGGCCTGCTGGTAGGCGTTGATGAACCGGGTCATCGCGTTGGCCTGCGCCGTCGAACCGCTGGCCGTCAACGATTGCTTGCCACCGCACTGCACCTGCGTTGAAGCGGCATACGTGGGGCCTGCATTCTTGTCACTGCCGCACGCGGCGATAACAAGTACAGCTGCTGCACACGCGCTCAGGACAACGCCAGATCGGTTGAGCATCTTTGCTCCTTCTATCGGTTCACTGCGAGTCGGGAAAACGTGGGTCGACGGTGAGTAGGCGCATCACGGCCCGGACCTGTGCTGCGGTCGGTAGATGATCGGTGGCCTTGGTGATCGCGACTTCGATGTCGGCGACGCGAGCAGGCTTGCCGTCGAGGGAGCCGAGAATCTGTTCAATCTGTTTGGGCGTCAACGTGATCGGTCCGTTGAGCGCGAGCAGCGCGGAATAACCGGTGGCGGGGGCCTCGTCGGGGTAACCGGCGCGGAACCAGCCGATCATCGACCGGAAGGCACCGCCGATGCGGCTCCCCGTAGCCGGGCGGCGCCTCGCACGCTCGACACGTCGGGCGCCGCTGCGGGTGGCTGACCGGTCCCGCATCGGTCGGCTGTCCCAGTCGCCTAGTCGCGGCGAGAAGTCGGTCATCCTGGCTCCCCGGATTCGATGGGATGAAGCGCCGGCGCAAGGCGGTCGATCCGATCGGCGAGCGCATCGAGAGCCCGATTGAACGCGTTGGGGACGGCCGCGCGCACCGGGTCAGGGATCGACCAGTGGATACGTGGTAGGTCAGCGGGGAGTTCTTCGTGGGCGTTGTCGCACACCGCGACCACGAAATCATCTGGACGAAGGATCTCGTCGATGTGCGCCGGGGTTCGCGGACGCATCGACAAACCGCGCTGTCGAGCCGCATCGAGCGCGCCGGGATGGACCTCGGCGGCCGGATGGGTGCCCGCCGAGGCCGCGGGCAGCTGACTGCGACGATTCCATACCGCGACGGCCAGCTGACTACGAGCGGAGTTGTGGCTACACACGAACACAATCCGCGAGGCCCGCCCCGCCGCGAGGGGCACCATCGCTTCCAGCGGGTCAGGGATCACGCGAAGGTAGGTGCGCCGACGATCGCCCTCCGAGCGTGCCCGGCGCACCAGCCCGGCTTGCTCGAGCACTCCCAGGTGATGGGCGAGCAGGTTCGAGGGCATCGACAGCAGCACTTGCAATTCCGACGGCGACGCGTCGGCGAGCAGCAGACGATCCACGATCGCCAACCGCGCGGGGTCGGCCAGCGCGCCGTGAACGGCCGCGCGCCGCTCAACGCCCGGCCGCCACTCAACGCCCATTGACTCAATTGCCATTGACCTAATCATGGTGTATGAATTGCTGGTGGTCAATCCCGGCCTAGCAGGATCTCCCTCCGATCTACTGCCGCCGATCAGTAGTGGTTCGGTTTTGCCCTGGACTGACGCCGGTCAACATCGCCTCGTGACGGAGCAGCGGATCGAGCGGCAAAGGCGCGGCCCGCGCACAGACTACTCTGCCGTCACCGCTGCGCGCCAACAGTTTTCGCCCCTTCACGTCACCGGGAACCTCACCGCGAGCGGAACATGAATCATCCGGTTGCGCTGCCGAGGCGGCTGCTGGCCGAATTTGTCGGCACCGCGTTGCTGGTGACCGTCGTGGTCGGCTCGGGTATCGCCGCCCAGCAACTGTCCCCGCATGATGTAGGACTACAGCTGCTGGAGAACTCGACGGCAACCGTGTTCGGGTTGGCCGTGCTGATCCTGCTGTTCGGCCCAGTTTCGGGCGCTCACTTCAATCCCGTGGTGTCAGCAGCTGATTGGCTGTTGGGCCGCCGCGCCGGCACCGGCATCAGCTCCAGCCATGTCGCCAGCTACACCGTGGCCCAGATCGCCGGCGGGGTCGTCGGCGCCGTCCTGGCCAACGTCATGTTCGACCGACGTGCAATCGAGATCGCCGCCAAAGACCGGATCACCACCGGGCACTTCATTGGGGAAGTGGTCGCCACCGCCGGCCTGATCGCGTTGATTTTCGCGCTGGCGCGCACCGGCCGCTCCGGGTTGTCCGCCGCGGCGGTCGGAGCCTATATCGGTGCGGCGTACTGGTTCACGTCATCGACGAGCTTCGCGAACCCCGCGGTCACCATCGGCCGGATGTTCTCCGATACGTTCGCCGGCATCGCCCCAGGGTCAGCGCCCGGGTTCATCGCCGCGCAAATCATCGGCGCCTTAACGGGGTTGGTGTTGGTCGTCGCGCTCTACCCCGACGCCGCTTCGACTGCCGACGACGTGATCGTCCCACACCAAGCCGATACGCCCCCCGCCGACCGCTGGAGGAGTTCACCATGACCGAAAGCCCCGTCCCTGCGGCTACCCAAACCACTCGGGAGCTGTCGATCGACCAGCGCCTTGCTCTCAAAACAGCTGCGACCCGGCTCCAGCGGGAGTTCACCGACACTTTCGGCGTGGAGACCATCGAGAAGTTCCTTTATTCTTCTTACGATCAATTCGCCGGGCGCGCAACCGTTGCGAACTTCCTTCCGTTGCTGGCCGAGCGCTTCGCCCGCCAGCGGCTCACCGCCCTTGCCCGCGTCGAAGGCAAGATCACCGACACCAAGCCGACCGTGCTGTTTCTGTGCACACACAACGCCGGGCGCTCCCAGATGGCACTGGGATTCTTCACCCATCTGGCTGGCGACCAGGGCGTGGCGTGGTCGGGCGGCTCGGAACCGGCCGACCAGGTCAACCCCGCCGCCATCGAAGCGATGGCCGAAGTCGGCATCGACATCACCGGCGAATTCCCCAAACCCTGGACCGACGAAATCGTCCAAGCCGCCGATGTCGTCATCACCATGGGCTGCGGCGACGCCTGCCCCGTCTTCCCGGGGAAACGCTACGTGGAATGGGCGTTACCCGATCCCGCCGGACAATCCGTCGACGCGGTTCGCCCCATCCGCGACGATGTCGAAGAACGCGTCCGCCGCCTCATCTCCGAGCTGGGCATCACCACCTCCGGTTAAACCCCCCACGCACACAACGAGGTTGGGGGCCTGCGATGCCAGCGCGTCACATCGTGGCCATCGGCGGCAGTGACGCCGGGATCAGTGCCGCGCTGCGCGCTCGTGAACTCGACCCCGCCACCGAGTTCACCGTCGTGGTCGCCGACGCCTACCCGAACTTCTCCATCTGCGGCATCCCTTACTACATCTCCGGCGAAGTCGCCCACTGGACCAACCTGGCGCACCGTAGCGCCGCCGATCTGGCCGCCACGGGCATGACCGTGCTCACCGATACCACCGCCACCCGCATCAACCCCGAAGCGCACAGCCTCACCATCGTCGATGCCAACGGAAGACCCGACGAGCTGTCTTATGACGCATTGGTGATTGGCACCGGGGCCACCAGCGTTTCGCCACCGATCGCCGGCCTCTCGGGCCCCGACGGACTCGGCCCGCGCGACGGGGTGCATCTTTTGCATTCCATGGGCGACACATTCAAGGTGATGGACTCGCTGAGCACTCGGGACCCCAAGACTGCAATCATCATCGGCGCCGGCTACATCGGCCTGGAAATGGCCGAGGCCCTCACCATGCGCGGCATCGCCGTCACCCAAATCGAGGCGCTGCCTGAGGTGCTGCCCACCGTCGACCCGGAACTCGGGGCGCTGATACGCGCCGAACTCCAACGCCACGGGGTTGACTTTTTGACCAGCACGGCGGTCACGGCGATCGCCCGCAGCGACACTGGCGCATTGACGGTGACCGCCATGCACGACGGTGAAACCCTTCGAGAACAGTGGATTTCGTTCTCGTCGTCGTCGGGGTCCGTCCCGACACCAAACTCGCCGCAGACGCCGGTGTGCAGCTGGGGATGAAAGGCGCGATCGTGGTGGATGAGGCGATGCGCACCAACCTGCCCGACGTGTTCGCGGCCGGGGATTGCGTGCATACCCACCATCGGCTGCTCGGTTTAACGTGGCTGCCGCTGGGCACGACCGCCCACAAGCAGGGCCGGGTCGCCGGGGAGAACGCGGTCGGCGGTGAAGACCGGTTCGCCGGCAGCCTGGGTACCCAGGTGGTCAAGGTGTTCGACCTTGTCGCCGCCCGCACCGGCCTGCGCGAACACGAAGCCGCCGGGGCCGATCGGGGCTGGACACCGGCGAGCACCACATCAAGCCCGGACGACCACAAGGCCTACTACCCCGGCGCCACGCCCGTCCACATCCGCATCACCGGCGACCTGGCCAGCGGCCGCCTGTTGGGCGCCCAGATGGTGGGGCACCGCAGCGCCGAGGTCGCCAAACGCGTCGATATCTATGCAACGGCACTGTTCCACAACATGACAGTCGACAGCCTCAACGAGCTCGACCTGTCCTACACCCCACCGCTGGGCTCCCCCTGGGACGCCACCCAGATGGCCGCCCAGGCCTGGGTCCGCGAGCACCACCTCGACGGCCAACGGCGAGTCCTGACCGAAGATGCCGGCGCGCACAATGTCTAGCTGCACCGGTCAGCGGCGCACAACCGCTGGCACACCAGCCTTTCAGCGTGCGTTAGGGCGGGCCGACCGGTCCGTTCAGCATATTTCTCAAGGAGGCGAATCACCGTGAAACACAACCGATCCCGTGCCGCCGTGAGCCTGCTGGCCACCGCAGCGGCGCTGCTGTCGGCCTGCGCCGGCCACACCGTGCAACCGTATGCCAAGGGGGCCACCGTGGACTGCGGCGGCAAGCAGTCCCTGACGGCCAGCGGCTCAACCGCGCAGGCCAACGCGATGACCCATTTCATCGACATCTACAAGAAGGCCTGCGCGGGGAAAACGGTGAACTACACCTCGAACGGATCAGGTGCGGGAATCAGCGAGTTCCTGGCCGGCAAAACCGATTTCGGCGGTTCGGATTCGCCGCTGGCCGGCCAGGAGTACACCGCGGCCAAGCAGCGCTGCGGCGGGGCGGATGCATGGAACCTACCGGTGGTGTTCGGTCCGCTGGCCATCACCTTCAACCTCAACACCGTCGACGTACTGACGCTCGACGCCCCCATGCTGGCCAAGATCTTCAACGGCACGATCACCCGCTGGGACGACCCGGCGCTCGCTCCGCTGAACCATTCGATGCCCGCCGAGCCCATCCACGTCATCTACCGCAGCGACTCCTCGGGCACTTCCGACAACTTCCAGCAATACCTGCAGGCCGCCAGCGGCGGGCCTGGACCAAGGGCGCGGGCAAAAAGTTCCTTGGCGGCGTCGGCACCGGTGCGCAGGGCAACGAGGGCCTTCACACCCGCGATACCGGACGTGTGGCTGGGGGATGAGGACTTTCACGCGTCTGGTTGAGTCGTGCTGTTGGGTCCGCGCTGAGGCCACGTCGGCGTCGATCCGTTGGGACAAGGCATTGAGCCGGTGCGTGGCGGTGATCGACTGGGGCGCATCCCTGTGGCTGTTGCCGCGTGGATAGACGCCGGCGGTACGAATTGTGGTCAATGCCGTCGTTGTCATGGAATCAGCAGGGTGCGACCTCGCAGTGCGCCGTCCTCACTTTGTTGGTGCACCTGCGCGGTGTCGGCCAGGGGACGCCGCGCGCTGATGTCGAGCTGGAGTTGTCCGCTTTCAACGAGGTCGACGATCTGGGCCAGCTGGGTCGTGTCGCTGCGCACGCTGAAAAACACCACCCGCTGGGCACGTTCGGGAAATTCCCGACCTGGTGGGGTCGCCGACACCAGGGTTCCGCCTGGCGCAATGACGTTGAGCAGGTCTGCGGTGTCATCGCCGGTGCCGGCGACGAGATTGATCGCGAGATCGACTGGCACGTCGAGTGGGTTGGCGATCTTGGCTGCGGTGTAGTCGATGATGTGGTCGGCTCCTGCCGCGCGTACTGCGTCGACACTGCGGGGGCTTGCGGTGGCGATCACTGTGGCGCCGGCCTGTTTTGCGAGTTGGACGACGAATCCGCCGACACCGCCGCCTGCTCCGTTGACGAGCACGCGCTGCCCTGTGACGAGGTTGCCGTGCTCGAACAGTGCCTGCCAGGCGGTGAGCGCGGGTACCGGAATCGCGGCGGCGTCGATCAGTGGGATGTTGGCGGGGGCGCGCACGAGCAGCTCGGCAGGTGCGGTGACGTATTCGGCGGCAGCCCCGGGACCGGTCATGGGAAGGAATCCGATGACCTCGGCCCCGATGGCCGGATCGTGGACGCCGGGGCCGTGGTCGACGACTGTTCCGGCCAGGTCAAGGCCCAACGTGTGCGGAAAGCGCACGGGGAAGATCTGATCGATGATTCCTGCCCGGAACCACGTGTCCACCGGGTTGAACGCCGTCGCCGCGACGGCAACGAGCGCTTCTCCGTGGCCGGGCCTTGGTGTCGGGGTTTCTTCGTAGCGTAAGACGTTGATGTCGCCGTACTCGTGAAAACGGATTGCCTTCATGGAATTTTCTCCTAGAGATGGAAGGGTCGGAAGTTCATCTGGCGAGGCGGCCACCCACGACAACGGCGGCGCTGGACTGGGCCGACAGCACGGCCGTGGCGTTGCCGATACCGCTGGTGGCTCCGGTGATCAGCGTCGGGGTGCTTCATCGTCGACGTCCCAGATCTGCCCGGTCGTGTCACCGCCGAGTCGGGAAATCAGCGCGGCAGCGGATTGTTCGGGACTGATCAACAACCCCGACTCACGGAACTTGATGAACTGGCTTCGCAGTCCCTCGCCGATCCGCTCCGCCGGCTGATTGCGGATCCAATCGTGAATGGCGGTGTCGACGATCCCTGGCCGGAAGGCATTGACAGTGACTCCCGTATCGGCGAGCTCGGCGGCCAAGTTCAGCGTGTGCGCCTCCAGCGCCGCCTTGGAACTGGTGTAGGCATTACCGCCGATGAGTTGCGACGGCACCGCCGCCGATTTGGCCGTCACGTTCACGATCCGGCCCCACTTTCGCCCGAGCATGTCGGGCAATAGTCCCAGCGTCAGAGTGACCGGGCTCACCAGGTTGACCGCAATCGCCGCTGCCCACTCGGCCACGTCCACGTCAACGGTTGGTCCCATCGGCTGCACCACTGCGGCGTTGTTGATGAGAATGTCGATCACTCCGCATTCCTTCTGGACGTGCTGAATTGCGCCCGCCAGAGCTGACTGATCAGAAAGGTCGGTGGGTACGACGACTACCCGGGCGCCTAGTGCTCTGCTGTGCTCTGCGACCTCGTCGAGCTCGGGCTGCGATCGGGCAAGCAGTGCCAGATCAGCGCCCGCGGAGGCGAGGCCCAACGCCACGGCTCTTCCGATGCCGCGGCTAGCCCCGGTCACCAGCGCGGTCTTGTCGGAGAAAGTCTCATCGCCCATGTCGGCCGCCGCTCATCGATGCGGGCGACTCGAATGTGCGGGTCGAACCAGCACATTCATCGGCCCTCGTCGAGTGCCGTTGCCGGGCATTGTCCAATCTCATCTGCTCACCAATCCAATCCGGGACTGTTGACGGGTTTCCTGGAAGTCCGCGTGACGAACACGCCTCGCGTCGTTAGCACCACGGCCTCTCACGGGACACACCAAACTGTCTTGTTGGAACGATCGGTTAAGAACGTAACACTGGGAACGTAACACAATTGGACTGATCGTTCAAACTGCGGGTAGAGTGGTGTGATGCCACGTGGAAAGACTTTCGATCCAGAGGAGAAGGTCGATGAGGCGCTCGACCTGTTTTGGCGCGAGGGCTGTGACGCCGTCAGCATCCAGGACATCGTCGATGCCCTCGACCTCAACCGGGGCAGCCTCTACGCGACGTATGGCGACAAGGAACAGCTATGGCGTCGTGCCTTGACGCGCTACTGTGACCAGCGCAAGGCTCGCATTGCCGAGCTCTTCGACGACCCCTCCGGACCTGTGCTGCCACGCATTCGTCGCCTGATGCTCGAACTCGCCGATCCCAACACCGAGCTCCCGCGCGGCTGCCTCGTGGTCAACGCCATCACGGAACGCACCAACGACCACGCAACGATGGACATCGTTACGGGCCAGATCAGCCATGTAGAAGACGTGCTGCGCAAAGCGTTCACCCGAGCCCGATCTGGCGGAGAGATCCCCGCCACCTCATCTCCTCGTCGACTTGCCCGGTTCGTCGTGGTCATGCTCCAAGGACTGCACGTGTACGACCGCGCGTTGGCCGATCCGCGAAAAGCGCGCGACGCCATCGACATTGCCATGTCAGCGATATGCTCCGGCGCCGTCGTTGACGGGGAGACCTAGCCAGGGGAAGCCGAGTGAGTCGAGCCAGCCAGCCGCGACCGCCCTACCGATGAAGATCCGGCACGTCAGCACGGATGAGCACCGCTGCCCGGCGCTGCTGGGCCATCACCCGGTCGTAGTCGTCCCAGTCGTCGTGTTCGCCGCCGGCTGCGGTGAGGATCGCTCGGAGCAGCAGCCGGAGCCCTTCGGCGTCCAGCCAGGGTTGGGGGTCGTCGGGTCCGGCGAGCTCGGCGCGCCCCTCGACCGCCGCCCAGTGCCAACCGTTGCGGAAGGTGGCCGTGACCTGGGGTCGAGCCCGCAGGTTCGCCAGTTTGACAGGGCCTACCGCGACCAAGGCCAAGATGGTCTCCCCGGTGACGGGATGGGCTAGGACGCCGGCGTTGACCAGCGACGACTGGATGGTGCCGTTGGCCCGCAACGTCGACACCACCACCAGGCCGCGCTCATCGCTGGACAGCGATGCTGCTTCTTGAAGGGTGATGGTATCGGCGCTTGTCATGACAACCCTCTTTCAATGGGACCAGACGACGCGCCGTCCGCACTGATGGCGCGAGGAGGCGATTCTTGGTGTGAGCGTGGCTTCTCCGCGAAGCGATGAATGGCTTCGTCGGCATGCTGTTGTATTGCGGGGTCACGGAAGTCGGCGACGATCTCCGACTGATCCACGAGGGGCCCGGTGACGGCGCCCGGTCGGCTGGCGTAGAACACGCCGCTGCGCAACTGTTCGTCGGTGAGTCCATCGACCAGCCGCTGGGCGCCCTTCTCCAACTGGTGTCCGACCCCCAGCGCGGGAAGGACGTAGGGCAACAGAAGATGATTCATCAAGGCCCGAGTGACGGGGCCCATGTCGCGCAATGCTTCCGTCCCCGCGGTGTTGCCCGGGCTCACAGTGAGCAGCCGCAGGTCGGGATGCTTTCGCGCCAGTGCCGACATCCACAACGCACCAAGGTATTTCACCTGTCCGTAAGCGAGAAACGTGTTGAATTTCCGCTGCTCGAAGAACGAACCATCGATGACGCTGACGAACTCCTCCACCGAGTGGTTCGCGAACGTGGGCCGCGGCATCCGCATCATGCGAACGCCGCGCGCGGCTTCGCTGCCCACGAGTACCGCGGTGTTGGTTAATGCCCCGGCGGCGATGAGATTCTCAAGCAGTACAACGTGGCCCAGTACGTTGGAACCGAAGACATGCGTGACGCCATCAGCGGTGAGCGCCAGCGGTGTTGGGCCGCCGGTGCCGCCGGCGTTCATGACTACCGAATGCAGTTCGCCATCCAACGTGCTCAGCGCTGACCTCACCGAGTCCAAATCGGTCAGGTCCATTCGAATTACCGTGAAGATGGACCTGGCCGTGATGCGCTCCAACTCGGCGGCCGCGGACCGCCCGCTGTCCGCGTTGCGACACGCCAGGTAGATCCTGTCGAAATCGCCGGCAAGAGCGAGTTGCCGCGCCACCTCCTTGCCGAGCCCAACGTTGGCACCGGTGATCAGAACCGCCTTGAACGACCTCGCAGCCATGCTGTCATTTCCTTTCGATAAATTATGTATCGTTCGCTACAGTATTGTGGTGATGTTCCGAAGTGTCAACCCCTAAATGACCCGTGTCCGAGAGCTACACTTCCGCTTCAAGCGCCTCGAAATTTTGGGACTAGAGCAGGTATCCAAGTCCGGCTGAACACCGCGTCGCCGCGTTCTCATGAGTATTGCTGATGTATCGGCTACATAAATGAATGCATAGTATGAAGTGTAAGCTACATAATAGTGCGGCGTGGGAGCTACACTGGCCTGCAGGTTGCCCCGAACAGGTTGGCGCAGAACACGTGAGGTAACCCGGGTGTCCAATCGCGACACCACGGGCAACGCGTACGGGAGCCCCGGGCAGCACCAGACGAATCGGAAGGGGGATCAGGGTAGCGAGGACCGCGGCGACGGGTCTCGCGCAACCTGGCTACTGATGACAGCGAACGAATTGGTCGCCGAACCGCACAGGCTTACCCCCAAGGGACGGGCCACGCGGGATCGGATCGTCGTGGCAGCGGCGCAACTGATGTACGACCACAGTGTCGCCGGCACGAGCCTGGGCGACGTCCAGAAGGCCGCGGGCGTTGGCCCTTCGCAGATGTACCACTACTTCGAGGACAGGCAATCCCTGATCAGAGCCGTCATCGCCTACCGCGCCCAAGGTCTGCTCGAAACGCTGCAACCCGACCGCGGTGGGCTGGACAGCATGGAGGCGTTGCGAGCCTGGAGAGACTTCATCGTCGACACGCATCGCCAGCGGAACTGTGAGGGCGGCTGCCCGCTCGGGTCGCTGGTCGGGGAGCTAGCCGAGCTTTTCCCGGAGTGTCGGGGTGACCTCGCCGGTGGATTCGACCAGTGGGAAGCAGCGATCCGCAAGGGTCTACACGCCATGCGCGACCGGGGCGATCTGCGCCGCAAGGCCAACCCCGACCGCCTGGCGACCGCGCTGTTGGCCGCGGTCGAAGGCGGCATCATGCTCGCGCAGGTTCGCCGCGACCCCGCTCCTCTCGAAACGGCGCTCGATGAGGTCCTCGACCGCATCGAGGACCTCAGACCCCGACGAGCGCAGGCCCGTCAGTAAGCCGGCAACGCTGCCTCTCCCGCCGCGTCAGCTGCCTTGGTGAATACCTCGGCGCCACAAAGAAATTGGCCACACAGCGAAGATATGCGGTGCCGTTGGCACAGGTAGCCCCCAGCTACTGAGCGCGGCCGCCGATCGGTACGTAAGCGATCGCTAACGGAAGGTGACTCGGTGAGCGTGGCTCCCCTAAGCGGCATCGTCAAACGAGCCTGGATTCCACTGATTGTCCTCGTGGTGCTCGCGGTCTCGGGGCTGGTCGTGACGCGATTGCACCGACAGTTCGCATCCCAGAACCTCAACGCCAACGCCGGCGCGGGCATCGAGATCGTCCAGTTCAACCCCAAGATCATGATCTACGACGTGTACGGCTCGGGTACCGCCCAAATCAGCTACTTCGACCCGGATGCCAACGTGCATCTGGTCAGCGTGCCGCTGCCATGGTCGATCACCTTGTCGACGACGTTGCCGGCGGTCAGCGGCAGCCTCACGGCCCAGACCACCCTTAGCTCCACCAGGAAAGAGCCGGATTTACGGGCCGAACTTTCGAGCCGGCTTTAGTCCACCGCGTTCGAGCTCGTCATCGAAGGCCCGTCCTGCCGGCAAGACGGCGACCGGTTAGCTCATAACCAAGAGGTCGCAGGTTCGAATCCTGTCCCCGCTACAAAAAGTGGCCTTGACCAGGCCAAACGGCCCTCGGAGGCTTCTCCGGGGGCCGTTTTCACGCGCCTTGGGACAGTCTTGTGAACATTAGCTTCGCTAATCATCGACTGGTTCGTTCGCTGAAGTCCGACTCGGAGCCGTTGGGCACCATGAGGTCGCCGGTTGCCGCGCTCAGGGTGCCGTCGGGGTCCGACGCGGATCACGACGGTGGGCTGCGGGTTGGGTTGAACCTGTTGCCAACGGGTTCATTTGGCTGCAGTGGTGTCTGGGTGTGTTGCGCCATTGAGTACTGTGCGCACAACAGCGCCCGGGTCCAGCGTCGTGACCCCGTCTCTGCTGAAAAACGCGCGGGCAAGGATGGGTCCCATCAAGAGTTCAAACACAAGCCGGTAATCCATGCTTTCGGGTACCTCACCGCTTTTCTTGGCGCGTTCGGCCAGGGCGGCGCAGTGTTCGAGACGGGCCCCGAGGTAGTTGCGGCGCAATTCTTCCAGTGCAGGGTCATTCGATCGCATCGCGTCCACAAGAACGGGCCCCAATGGTGATTGATAGAGCGCCAGCACATCCTCGAGCATGTGGGTGAGCTCCTCTTGGAGGTTGCCGGTATCGCGGACCGGCACGGCGGTGTCGACGGCGTCGAGCAGGGCGTCGCGAATCAGCGCCGACCGGTCCCCCCAGCGGCGGTAGATAGATGTGTGGTGCACCCCTGAGCGTTCGGCCACAGCAGTGATTGTCGCCGCGTCCAGGCCCTCTTCCAGCAGGATCTCGGTCGCAGCCTCAAGGACATCGCGGCGAACGCGGGCACTTCGGCCGCCGGTCCGGCGTGCTGGGCCTGCCATGTCTCCATACTAATGCACAAAGACTTGCGTTAACTGTGTGTGTGTGTGCCTATGGTGAGTTATCGCACATATATGTGCATTTACCTGGTCTGAGGAGAAGTATGAAGCTCTTTGTTATCGGCGGCACGGGGTACATCGGGTCGGTGGTGTGTGAGCGCCTGCGCGCCGACGGCCATGAACTGCGCGGCTTGGCCCGCAGCGATGACTCCGCCGCGCAGCTGTCCGAGGCCGGCATTGAGCCGGTCCGTGGGGCACTGGGCGTTGTCGATGTCCTGCGCGCAGAAAGCATTGCGGCCGACGGGGTGGTGCAGATCGCTACGGGCGGGTTCCTGACCCAGGCGCTGGAGACGGTCAGCGAAGCAGCGTTGACCACCGACACGGTCTTGCAGGCGCTGGCTGGCACCGAGAAGCCCTACGTTGCCACCGGAGGCACCGGCGGCTGGCTGGACACCGGACTTGCATGGCCTGAACGTGTGGTGACCGAGGCCGACCCGATGACCCCGCCTTACTTCTACAAGCACTTCCAGGAAATCACCGAGAAGATCCTCTCGGCCACCGATGTCCGGACGATCATTGTGGCGCCGGGCCAACTGTATGGCCGCTGCGGCGGCTATATCGGGCCGGTCGCGCGGTTGTTCAATGGCGTGCGGGCCCATGGGGTCGTTCATGCGGTGAACTATGACAACGCGTGCACCTTCGTCCATGTTGACGACCTGGCCGACCTGTATGCCCTTGTGCTGCAGACACCTTCAGCGCGCGGGCTGTATTTTGCCGCGACTGACACCGTCGCGGTCGTGGAGGTCGCCAAGGCTGTCAGCGTGGCAGCAGGACTCGGCGGGGAGCTCAAGATGGTCGACCACTTGACGATGCGGGCCCTCAACGGGCGGGTAGCCGAGATGGATTTCATCTGCAATTGCCGGGCCTCTAGCGCCAAGGCGCAGGAGGAACTGGGCTGGCGCCCGCACCGGCCAGGCGTGGTGGAGGATATCTCGGCGCTGCCGAGACCGCTTGACCTGCACAGCGTGTACCCGGAACCCAAGCGGCAAGCCGCAGCAGCACAGCTCTCGTTCTAGCCCGGCAGGTATGGCGATGACAACTGTCACATACAGCACCTGCATAACTGCGCATCCGGCGGCGCGTTAGCCCACACCGTAGGTGGTGCACACCGCGCCAACGCCACGCATCCGGGCATACCCATCAGCGGCGTAGGCGGCGTTGAGCTCGTTGCAGCATCCGATCCAACTGATCGCCGGGTGCTCGACGATCGCGTCAGTGACGTCAGAGCTCCGCGACCCCGACCGCGCTTCCTCAGCGAAGTGTTCACGCAGCGCCGCACAACATTGCGACGGCCCCGGTCGGCCCCCGGCTCCGTTTTCGATGGCCGTCTGCGTGCGACGTCTTTCGCGTTCAACATCCTCGCCGATTCATGATTGGTTTGCAGCGAGAGGTGCTGATGGCTGCCAAGCCAGGATGGCGACGACTCGCGTGTTGGCTAGTTGGACGCGTATTGGACCACGGGTTCTGATTCGGACGCGTTGGATGAAATGATGTTCACCACGTTGGGTCGCACCTGGTAGCGGGTTCCGTCGGCGGGATTGGTGACGTCGAAACCGCCGGATGTGCGCATCGCGTCGGCAAGCTGGATGGTGGCCCCGTCGCTCATGCGGACCGCACGGTAGTAATAGGTTCCGGAACCTGCCTGGCAGACCACCACCTGAGATTTCGTCGTCTGCGCCTCGGCTGCCGGAGTGTTGCCAGAATCGCAGCGGGCGTAAGAACCCACGAAGCCCTGCCCGTCCGTCCCGGCTGGCTGCGCTCCCGAAGTCGTCGGGGACGGCGCAGTAGCCGTGGATGGGGTTGTCGTCGCGGATTGGGTGGTCGTGGGTTCGGTGGTCTTGTATTCGGTCACGGTCGTGGGCTTTGTGCTGGTTTTCACCGGGGGTAGTGCGCCGCTTGACGGGCCCGAATCGTCATTGCGGGCGATCGCGTACGCCGTGACCAGAGCGACGCTGAGCAAGACGATGATTGCCGCCGCGCCCAGCAGGAATTGCCAGCGTGAACCGCGCCGGTCGTGGCGGGTGTCGGGAGCCTGAGCCGGCGGAGCGTAGGGCGTGTATCCCGTTGCGGTCGGGCTCGGGTAGACCGTCGTGAACTGCCGGGTCCCCGTGGGCGCGGTCGGGTGCCGACGGGCTGGTGCTGGCTGCGGAGTCGATGCCGCGGCCGTGGCCGCTCGAGCCAGCTCGCCCGCGCTGTTGAAGCGTGCCGTCGGCTTCTTGGCCATCCCGCGGGCGATGACGTCGTCGAATGCTGGGCTCAGACCCGATCGGATCATGCTTGGCTGCGGCGGCGGCGCGAGCATGTGTGCACCCATCAGCTGGCCCAGATCCTTGGTAGGAAATGGCGCTTGACCAGTGAGGCATTCGTAGAGCAGGCATGCCAGCGCGTAGACGTCGGCCTGCGGTCCGATGTTTCCGCCGGTGAAGCGTTCGGGCGCCATGTAGACCGACGATCCGATGGCGGCGCCAGTCTTTGTCAAGCTCGCGTCTCCGCTGGTGTGGACGATGCCGAAGTCGGCCAGGTAGGCGAAGTCGTTGCGGGCCAGCAGCACGTTCTCGGGCTTGACGTCGCGGTGCACCAGGCCCTCAGCGTGGGCGGCATCCAACGCCGAGGCGACTTGGCTGATGATCGACCCGGCGCGGGTCGGATCCAGCGGCCCGTATTGCTTCAACGTCTCCTTGAGGTTGATCCCGCGGACCAAGCGCATGTCGATGTAGAGCACGCCGCCGATCTCACCGAAGTCGTGCACGGGGATTACGTGTGGATCCTCCAGCCGCGCAGCGACCCGAGACTCGCGGCGAAACCGTTCCTGAAACCCGGCATCAACAGCCAGTTCCGCGCGCAGCAGCTTAACCGCCACCATCCGGTCCCTGACGGTGTCATAGGCCTCGAACACCTCGCCCATGCCACCGACACCGATCGCCGATCGCAATTCGTACTGTCCGAACATCGAGCCAATGCGCGAACCCCCGCGCGGTGATGTCATCCCCGTTTCCTCTCAACGATCGCGACGAAGTGCCCTGGCGACACATGCTTCTGGCCAGGCCTGCGATCGGTTTCGGGTCGTCCTGCTACGTCGCAGACCGACCCGGCGGTCCTGGCGATACCCAACCCCGCGGCCAGTGTAGGTGGACTCTTGTTGGTTCTCATCAGGGCTGGTGAAAGGCCCAGCCGGGAGGGACACCGAACAGTCGTGGCCGACGAACTCTTGCGTCGCCGTTGAGGTCGGATTCTGATACGCCGCATCAAATGACAGAGGCAGTAGGGAGCAGCCGAACGGGTACTGAGTGGTCGTCAGTCGGTCTCTCGCGAAATAGCAACGGGCACAAGCATTTAGCGGTAACGCGGCATGTTCGGATCCGCCGTATTCCGCTGCGCCCTGAGGTAGGGGAAGCCTCCCGGAGGCAGCGTGGAGCGAGTGTCGTCGGCCCAATTCCTGTCTGCACGGGAGGCGACGAAGGCTTGGCTGTGCACACAGAAAGGTGTCGAAGCACCCACCCGCAACGGCTCGAGGCGGCAGTCGCCCCGGGAAGTCTACAACGGGTGGAAAGATGTTGCGGACGTGGCCCTCCAATGGCTGGCCGCTAACGGCTTGTAGGCAGAACGAACTACGACGAGAGGATGGGCGCAGTGAAAACTGTCCGAGCAGCGGCGGTCCAACTGCGCCCTGAACTCTACAGCCGTGAAGGGACGATCGAGCGCGCCGTCGCGAAGATCGACGAATTGGCAACGCAAGGCGTACAAATCGCGACCTTCCCGGAGACCGTTGTTCCCTACTATCCGTACTTTTCGTTTGTGCAGCCCCCTTATCAGATGCTCGCCCAGCAAACGCGGCTGATGGGACAGGCGGTGACCGTGCCGTCGGCGGCGACGCAGGCGATCAGCGACGCCGCCAGCCGCGGCGGAATGGTGGTCTCGATCGGCGTGAACGAACGTGACGGCGGCTCACTGTTCAACACCCAACTGCTTTTCGATGCCGACGGAACGCTGATCCAGCGTCGCCGCAAGATCACCCCCACGTATCACGAACGCATAATTTGGGGCCAGGGCGATGGCAGTGGACTTCGAGCCGTCGACAGCGCGGTGGGTCGCATCGGCCAGTTGGCCTGTTGGGAGCACTACAACCCGCTCGCTCGGTACGCGCTGATCGCTGACGGCGAGCAGATCCATTCGGCGATGTTCCCAGGGTCCATTTTCGGCGACTTGTTCGCTCGACAGACCGAAACCCAGGTGCGCAATCACGCGCTTGAGTCGGGCGTCTTCGTGGTGGCGGCGACCGCCTGGCTCGATCCCGATCAGCAAGCGCAGATCATGGCCGACACCGGCTGCCCGGTGGGCCCGATCTCGGGTGGCTGCTTCACCGCGATCATCACACCGCAAGGCGAACTGCTTGGTGACCCCCTGCGCTGCGGTGAAGGCGAGGTGATCGGGGACCTGGACTTCGCACTGATTGACAGGCGCAAGGCATTCATGGACGCCGTTGGCCATTACAGCCGGCCCGAATTGCTAAGCCTGCTCATCGATCACACACCCAGCGCCCATGTCCATGAGCGGCTTCCAGATTCGCCGATCGTCGCCGACGTCGAGGAGAGCACAATTTCACTCACTGATCGGCGTGAAACCCCATTCGACGGAGGCGCCGCATGACTTACCTGGGAAAGCCCTACTACCCGTTGTGGTTGGACAACCTGGCCGACGACGTCACCTTGGAGGCCGCGGCGATGGACGGCACCGCGCGCGGCGCCGACGATGTCCGCTTCATCTTGATCAAAGCCCGCGAACAGTATGAGCACCAGGAGTTCAATTACGCCGGCCCCTGCGGCGAGAACGGTTTCATCGAGGACTATTCCAGCTCAGTTCGCGGCGTGCCTACCTACGTTGTCGTGCTGGTCACCTTCAACGCCGACGGGCAGACCCGGCACGTCGTGGTGAATCACCGGCCCCGCAGCGCGATGCTGCAGTTTTCCCGCTTGATGCTAGAGACATTCGCCGGAACCCCGCATGCGAAGCACTGGGAAGGCACCCCGTAAGGGGCGACAGGAGGCGTGACATGGCATCGACATATATGGGAAAGCCTTACTACCCGGCGTGGCTGGACAACCTGGCCGACGACGTAACCGGAGAGGGGCCGGCGTGGGACGGCGCTATCCAAGGCGCGGCGGCTGTCCATGAAGTCGTGGTCGCCGCAAAAGAGATCTACGAGTTTCAGGAGTTCCATTACGCGGGTCCCTGCGGGGAAAGCAGTTTCCTCGAGGACTACACCTCATCGGTCCGCGGTGTGCCCCTCTACGTCATCGTTCTGGTCGTCTTCAATGCCGCCGGGAAGGCCCAGCGCCTTGTGGTGAATCATCGGCCGCGCAGCTCCGTGCTGGTGTTGTCCCGCGCGATGTTCGAGAGGTTCGCCGGCACGCCTTTGGCCAAACACTGGGAAGGCACACCGTAAGGAGCTAGGAGCGGCAATGAGTGATCTACTCGAGGTCGCCGTCGCGGCCCACGGCGGCCTGGACCGGTGGAACGGCATCACATCGATCGATGTCGCCGCGTCGATCACGGGGGCGACCTGGTTCGTCAAAGGCAAGGGTGATGCGCTCAAGAACGTCCGCTTCGAGGTTGACACCACCCGAGAGCGGCTGACGATGGACTTCGTCGGTCAGGACAAGCGTTCGATCTTCGAGCCTTCCCGCGTCGTGATGCAGCGTGGTGACGGCGCACTCATCGACTCGCGCGATGACCCGGAGAGGTCGTTTGACGGTCATGTGTTCGCTACCGCGTGGGACGACATTCACGTCGCCTATTTCAGCGGGGAGGCGCTGTGGGCGTATCTGACTATACCTTTCCTCTACACCTGGCCCGGATTCGCCACCGAAGAGATCACCCCGATCCAGGTCGGCGGCGAAACATGGCGGCGGTTGAAGGTGACGTTTCCCGATCACATCAAAACCCATACGCGCGAGCAGATCTCGTGCTTTGGCCCAGACGGGCTGCTTCGCCGCCAGGACTACACCGTCGATATCCTGGGCGGCGCACCCGGACTGAACTACGCCACCGATTATCGGGAAGTAGACGGGATCATCATCCCCACCACGCGGCGGATTTACGCCTGGGAGGGTGACTATCAGCTCGTCCCGGAGCCGCTGCTGATCGCCATCGACATGAGTGAGATCACCATCTGCCGAACAGCCGACCCGGTTTCCCCGCGGCGTGGACCAACGTGAGGACGGCGGCCGTCGTTGGAACGGCCACCAATTACCTTGAGAGGAGCACACCATGGCCCATAGTGAACCCAAACAGCAGCAGTCCGTAGGTGCCGTGGCTGACACGGGTGGTGCATCAGGGAGCTACAGCAACAGCGCGATTACGGCGTTGCACGCCGGAGAACCCCTTCCGGCCTCCAGAGACGAACAGATACTGGCCGCCAAAATATCGCGCGCGATGTCGTCGGGCCCTTTCCACGTCACCCGGGACGCCACCGTCGCGGACATGGATGAGCAAGGCAATGTCGTCGTGCTTCGGCAGGGAACCAACCAGTGGGTGTGTTTCCCGGGCGATGAGAACGAAATCGGCAACGTGCCCATGTGCGCCGATCCCATGGGGTTGCAGTGGATGAGAGATATCATGGCCGGCAAGCCGGCCCCGACAAATACCGCCCCCGGGATCATCTACATGCTTTGCGGCGCAACGCAACACAGCAACACCGATCCGTTCGACAAATCAAGCCCTGCCATTCCCATCGGCCCGCACTGGATGATTATCTGGCCATACGATGCCGCACGTGACGGCCTCCCGAACACCGTGCGCGATGCCGGCGCGTGGGTGATGTTCGATGGGACGCCCTACGCGTATTTGCATATCTGCGGGACCCCCTGGGACGGAAACGAATACGTGCGGGGCCAAGTACCCATCTGGACGATGAGATACGGCAACCCGAACGAACCCGCACCCAAATGAACGCCTCGACGTCGGCGCATTAGTGACCCGTCTGGCGGCTGTTCAGAGCTCTTGACGACGTTGGAGATGCGCAGTAGCTGGCCACGGGCGTAGACGATGATTAGTCCGCCACACCACCGAACAACGGGATGGTCTCGCAGCGCGCTTCGACCGTTGAGGTCGATGCCCGATCTCCGACGCGATCAGGACGGCGAGACCGCCGCCGCGCCGAGCGCTTGACCAGTGCGCAGGCGCCGGGTGAATCAGCTGATGGCGCTGAGGGTGCCGTTGCGGGCGCCGATGATGAGATTTGCGTCGGCGGTCAGCGCGGGGTAGCAGTCCACTGGGGCGCCGAGGTCGACGTCGAACAGTTTCGTGCCGTCGGCGTTCAGGCCGATGGCGTGGCCGTCCTGGGTGCCGTAGTACAGCCGATAGCTCGAGTCCACGACTGGCGCAGTCCAGATCTGTGCCGGGGAAACGCGATACGCCGCAGCCTGGGTTCCGTCGCCGACCCGGAAGACGTGCACCGTGCCGCTGTGATCGCCGACGTAGGCCAGGCCGGTGGCGGTCACCGACGGCGAGGAGTAGGTGATCACCCGCGGCGAGCGCCACAGCAATGTGCCGTCGGGCCGATACGCCCACTCCTGGGTGCCGTTGGTGCCCAACAGCGCGGTGCCGTCGGGCGCCAATCCCGCGGACACCTCGGTGATCCCGTCGCCAGGGTCGGCGCGCCACGACAGATGTCCCTGTGTCCCAACGTCATCGATGGCAACTAGCGCGCTGTCCGAGGTGGTGTACAGCCGTCCGTTACCCCCGACGACCACCGACCCGTAGGAAATGCCGCCCACCTTCAGCGTCCAGGCCTGACTGGGCAGGTTTCCCTGTGTCAGGTCGATCGCGGTGACCATGCCTGACGTGTCACCGACGTAGACGCGGTGTCCGTCGACGCTGGCCGGTGATGTCGGCTGCCCGGGCAGCGGTTGTGACCACAACTTGGTTCCGGTGCGGGAGAGCGCCAGCAGCTCATGCCCGGGTGTCGGCCACAGCACCGTGCCGTCAGCGAGCACCAGGGAAGACACCGACAGGTCGCTGTCGGGATCGGTGTGGCCGCAGTCGTAGATCCACCGGTCCGCCCCGGTCGACGGGTTGATCGCGTGCAGGACACCGCCGTTGGACGCGGCATAGATCGTGCCGTCCGGGCCCACCACGGGCCCCGGTGTCACCGCCCCCTCCAGGTGCCGCTGCCAGCGCACCGCACCGGCCGTCGGCCCGGCAGACATCGAGGAGCCACCGTGTCGGGCGTCATGTAACGCCGCCGGCCAAGGTGACCAGCTGGCGCTTGCAGGCGCCGCCGCAGGCGGCGTCAATCCTGCCGGTGAGGAAATCGAGGGTGTACCTGAACCGTGCTGCCCGCTCGGTCCGCACCCGGCCACTACCCATCCAACGACGGCCACGACAACGACCGCCACGCCTGGCCTCAGCGGTTGGGGAATCACCACGCACACTATCCTCGTCCACCCGAACGCCCTAAACACACGGCACCGTCGCCGCGTACAACAAACGTGGGTCGCAGATGCCGCCAAAAATCCCGCCAGCGTTGAGCCGCCCGCCACCCCAACCAGGATGGAGCCGACCCCCTACATACACCGCCTTTTGTGCGGGTTTCCCCACCAGGCGGTCCGTCAACCGCTGAACCATGCGATCGCAAACGTCTCGGTTCTGACATTGCCTCCGCCTGAAAAGCGGGAAGGTCAGTCCGACCGTGCCGATGTCGGTGCCGCGCACCATTTGCGCACGCATACCACGGGGTCCGAACGCTGATGCGATAAGTCCGCTCGCCGCGGTGTAGGCAGTCGGTTTGCCAGTCCGCACACAGTCCGCAGCAGTCTCACCGACCCCCTTCAATCCTCGGCACTTCTCGGCGGGTTATTACGCTGTGTCCGTTCGGATTACCATCGTTTGACGCCACACATCATGAAACGCCATCAAATCCCATTTCGGCAGAGGGGACGCTCTCATAATCCGTTGGTCGCGGGTTCGAGCCCCGCCGCCGAACGTCAGAGGCTCGCAACAGTCGAAGGAACACGCATGCGCGAGCTATTCCAGCAGATCCTGGAGTTCAACGACGGCAAGCGGGTGAGCCCCAAGGTCGGCCGGTTCATCAACGACCGTTAATGGAACTCCTATCGTGCCTGGTCGTGTCGTCGGCCTGTGCCTACGGATCAGAAGGTTGGGGGTTCGAATCCCTTCGGGCGCGCCCAGGTCAGAGAGGCCCTTTCCGTCACTTCGGAAGTGCGCTTGCGAGATTCGCCCAAGCGGGAGATCCCGTCAGTGGGCGCTATCAGCTTCATGATCGGCCAACCTCGCGGTTTCTCACTCTCTGTATTCCTTGTTGAACGCCAAGCAGAATGTTTGATGGTTTTCGGTTCGGCGCGTCAGGGGTCAGGGAAGGATGGGCCCGGTGGGACTCACCGTGGCCGTCACCGGACCGACCGGCGAAATCGGAATCTCCGCCGTGACGGCGTTGGAGCACAGCCCCGCGGTAGACCGGATCGTTGGGATGGCGCGCCGCCCGTTCGACCCATCCGCGCTCGGGTGGACCAAGACCACGTATCAGCAGGGCGACATTTTGGACCGGCAGGCGGTCAACGAACTGGTCGCAGACGCCGATGTGGTGATCCATCTCGCGTTCATCATCATGGGATCGCGTGAGGAAAGCGCGCGGGTCAATCTGGCCGGCACCCGCAACGTGTTCGAGGCGACGGTTTCCGCCCGGCGGCCTGGGCGGTTGGTGTACACGTCGTCGGTCGCGGCCTACGGCTACCACTCCGACAATCCGGTCCCGCTCACCGAGGACGTCCCGCCCCGCGGGTCGCCGGAACACTACTACTCCGAACAGAAAGCCGCGTGCGAGGCGGAGCTGGCCAAGATCACCAAGGGATCGTCGCTGGAGGTGTTCATCCTTCGCCCGTGCATCGTCGCGGGGCCCAAGGCAACCGCACTGGCTGACGCGATGCCATGGCGGCACCTGCCGGGGGCGGTGCAGTCGGCGACCCGCGCGGTCCCCCTGCTCAAGATGACCGTTCCCGACCCGGGATTTCCGCTTCAGCTCGTGCACCATGACGACGTCGCCGCCGCGATCGCGTTGGCCGCGACCACCGATGCTCCGCCGGGCGCGTACAACATCGCCGGCGATGGCGAGGTCAGCATCTCGGACGTCGTCACGGCGCTGGGCGGGCGCCCGGTGCGGGTACCGGCCGTCGCCGCGACCGCCGCGTCGGCGGTCATCGCGCACATGCCGTTCGTTCCGTCGGCCCTGGAGTGGCTGCACGTCGCGCGGGCGTCGGTCGTGATGGACACCAGCAAGGCAAAGTCGCAGTTGAGCTGGAAGCCGACGTACACGTCGGCAGAAACGCTGCACGCCCTCGCGGAGGCTATCTAGCTCTAACCCGTTCAGCGAGCGGTGGCTTTCGCGTCGCGCACACCTTCCTTCCACCGCTGGCGAAGCCACTGCCGGCCGCATGGCGGAGACTTGCTGCTCGACACCACACGCGCGGGTGGACCGCCCGGTAGCCGCTGCTCGATCGCGACCTCTCCATTGAGACGGGTAAATTGACGCCGTCGTTGAAGGCGAAGCGTACCGTGGTTGCCGAGCGATATAGGGAGATGCTGGATGCGTTCTATGCCTGAGGCCTTCGCACCCGACGGCGACGACATCCCCGATGCCGCAGCCGCGATGGCGCCGGGTCACTTCCTGCGCCTGGGGGAGTGGCGCACGGCAGGTGAGTACGTCGCCGCCCGATTGTCCAATAGCGCGATGTCACGGTGGCCGCGCGGGGACGGGCACCCAGTCCTGGTGATCCCGGGGTTTCTCGCCGGTGGGCTGTCAACACAATTGCTGCGCGTTGTCCTGCGCCAGTGGGGATATCGGGCATACGACTGGGGGATGGGCCCCAACCTCGGATACCGGCCCCGCATGACTCACGACCTGCCGGCGCGTCTTCGCCAGCTGCGCGCACGCAACGGCGGTCAACGGGTCAGCATCATCGGCTGGAGCGCCGGAGGCATCTACGCGCGCGAGCTGGCCCGGGGTTGCCCCGATGACGTGCGTTGCGTCATCACCCTGGGCGCCCCGTTCCGCGGCAACCACCAAGCCAGCCACGCATGGCGGCTGTGGAACCTACTGAACCGCACCCGGGATGCGACGCGACAGGTCTCCGAGGCGGCCCGGATCGCCCGCGAGCAGCCGCTGGCCGCGCCCACCACCTGCATCTACAGCAAATCTGACGGCATCGTCGCGTGGCAGTGCTGCACTAGCCTGCCCGCCCCGCTGACCGAGAACATCGAGGTGCACAGCAGCCACCTCGGGTACGGCCACAACCTGGAGACCCTCTATGTCATCGCCGACCGGCTGGCCCAACCCGAAGGCCGCTGGCGACCGATGCATCATCCGAAAACTGATTTACATGACCTCGAAGACGCGGCGGCGAGTCGGTAGCGCGCCGTGGTTGCCAGCGCGGCTCAGCGTGACAACATAGCCGCGCTGGCGCCGACTGCCGGACAGGCGTCTACCCTTCGGATGACGCTGTGGAGCTGACGGTCCGCACGCCAGATCAACAGTCCGGCCTATCTGCCGAGTGCGATCGAAATCCTCGAGATCAGCGTTATCGTCACCGCGGCGCTGCTGTCGGCTCCGATGAGCTGGGTGACGCCGAGCCAGTCCAGCCCTTCCTGGACGTGCCCCGTGTCAGCCAGAGCAGTTGCAGCGCCGACGCCAGCGTCAACGCCAAGTCGGTGTCCGAACTTTCACGGCTCTATGCGAAGGCGGTGCGTAGATTGTCGATTTCAGCTTCTGCCAGTTCGATGCGCCGTTGGTGGTCGGCGTCTGCCGGCGCGTCGAGCAGGGTCGCGGTATAACCCTGAACATCGCTCGAACCAGTGCTCCATGCCGCACGTTTTGTCACAACGGTTTCACGCGCACCATCGGGCGGTGGCGTCGAACCATGTACTGGAGCGCAGGTAGCCTGGATCGTTGGGAAGGAATCCACGCCGGCCCGTGATCCCTGCAACGTCTTCGGTGCCCGCCGTCTTGGTGGTGCATGTCTTGAGCCCGAGTTCAATCGATAGCCTCCGCAGAATCGTGCTCAGCGTCGAAAACCGCTCGTCGTCGGCTCGAACCAGCGCCCGATTGCGGTGCAGCCGCAGTCTCAGCCGCTCCCAGTCTGCGGCGAGGGCGGCATACTGGTGCACCAAGAAGACTTCCACCGGCCGATCCGGCACGGTGAACATTCGGATATAAGCGACGCGTTCATCGATAGCTGACATGGTCGTTCGCCTTCCAAGACAGGCTCCGTTGTGAACCTGTCAGGGCGATACCTCTTCGGCGATTCGCCTGTCCGAACTTTCTCGGCCCAGCGCTCACGCATACGCCGGCGCGGCGGTCTGAGTCGGCGGCCGCGCCGACCGCGCTGTGACTCCTGAGTGATCTTACGCCTATGTCAATTGGCGCAGAAGGCAGGGCAGCGCGATCGGCGTCGGGGAGCAGCTCGCGCCACAACACCAACGCGCGATGAACGCGTCCTCGAATCCGTCACCCGCCGCTAGGTGGGCGTCCTTCCACGACCGTGCGCCGGCGTTGTAAGACAATCCGAAATGCTCTGCGGCGTACATGGATTCATCAGCGGGCCGTACGGTTTTGGCGTGGTTGAGGATCCTAGTTGGCCTCTTGCCCGCTGATCCATTGTCTTGCCGCCTCGATCTGCCCAGCCGGGAAATGCCTGATCTCGGCTGACACAAAGTGTGACGCTAAACGCTCTGCGACATCTCCCATGGAGGAGTCCGTGACGACTGCGATTCTTTTTACGCGCTTGTGATGATCTCGCACAAAGCGAAAGTGGGTGACCATCGCGCCAAAACTGTCCCATCCCGGGAACGCCGAGGCTTCGATGATGAGGCCGGCAAGACCGCCGGTTGCCTCGATGTACGGGTCCACCACCGTCGCGAGTTTCACAAAGTCGTCTTGCTCGAGCGGAGACTTTGGTTGCAGGTGCAGGATGGAATGCTCTTTATCGAGGTCGTATTCGATCATGTATCGCTCCTTTACGATCGCCGCGGTCCGAGGGCCGGACTCGCAGACGGTGTTGATGCTCAGAGAGACGGCTATTCCTGTAGCCGTCCTCTACGTTGCGCTGCCTCGCGATCGACCGACAGGGCATTTGGACCCCGGCGAGGAAGCCTCAGTGCCCGAATGTGGCGGCCAAGGGACTAGGGTCCCCAGCACAATGCCCGAGAAATAGTCAAGACCTGTAGATCGCTATCACGCGACTTGCTGATCACCTCCCGATTCGTGGGGTCGATGATCTGGCTGCCTAGCGCATCGTTTCCCGTCTGCTGGTGAACTCATTGACGAGCAGTTGGAGACGCTCCGAGTCGTAGCCAGGACGTAGTCGGCCGGCACGGGCAAGGGTGACCAGTCCGTGCAGCGCGGCCCAGAACACCTCGGTGAGCGCGTCCGCGTCATGCTCGTCGGCGACCACGCCGACCGCTTGACGCAGCTCGGCGAAGGCCGCCGTCAGCTGAGGCGGTGTGTCTTGGGCGGCGAAGCGCAAGGTGGTCGCACGGGTGAACATCGCGTCGTAAACGGCCGGGTTGTCGCGGGCAAAGTCGAGGTAGGCGTGTGCGACCCGGGTCAGGGCGTCGCTGGCCGAGGCGGCGCGGGAGCGGGCGGCCCGAAGCACCTCCGCGAGCTCGCCGAACCCGTCGATGGCGACGGCCTCAGCGATGTGTTCCATGCCGGTGAAGTGCTTGTACAACACAGGCTGGCTGTACTCGATCTCGGTGGACAGCCGACGCGTGGTGACGGCATCCCAGCCTTCGGCCTCGGCCAACTTGCGGGCCGTTGTGATGATCAGCCGTCGCCGGGCGGCCCGCTCACGCTCACGGCGATCCTCAATGGCCATACCGCATGATATCACCGATAGAAGTACTAGCACTGCTATTGACACGGAGCGAACCGGGGGTTAGCGTTGCTAGCAGTTACTAGTTGCAAGGAGTTACGACATGGGCTTAGACCTCATCACCCGTGCCGCCGCACTGATCGCGGTGCTGGGCACCGCGGTGGTCTACGGCACCGACGTGTTTTGCGCGATCGTGCTGCGACCGGCCTTGGCGTCGGTCGACGACGATGCCCTGGTCGCGGTGACGGGAAGCGTGCACCGATACGGAGACCGGCGAATGCCGGTGCCCTGGGTGCTCGGGTTTTTCGCCGCCGCGGCAACCGCGGTGCTGGCCGCGGTCGCCGCACACTGGGCACAGGCGATCGCCGCAGCCGCCGCCCTGGTCCTGCTGCTGGTCTGGATTGTGCTCTACACACAAGTGAGCGCACCAATCAATCGACAACTGACAGCGGCCGCCGACGCCAGCCACCCGCTACCGAACGGGCGTGCGCTGCAAGCAAAGTGGGACTCAATCATCGGCGCCCGCGCCATGCTGCAAGGTCTGGCACTGGCCGCCCTATGCGGGGCGCTGACGATCTGACACGCCCACGCCCACAGACCCACACCAGCCGACATCAACTGAAGGAGCACAGCATTATGTTTCAGTTCAGGATCTACACCCTGCGATCGCCCGAAGCTCTCGAGCGGTACGCGACGGTTCACTGGGCCCGCCACCTGACAACCTTCAAGACATTCGGAGTCACCACCAACGGTGTGTGGACGGAGCGAAGCGACAGCGCGAATCGACTCGTCGCGCTGATCCGCTACCCACCCGGCGCCGACCCCGAACAACTCACCCGGCATATCATGACCAGCCCAGAATTCGCCGCCGACATGGCCGGCTTCAATGCCGACGAGATCGTCGACGTTCAGTCGGTGCCGCTCGACCCGACATCATTCTCACCGATCCGCTGACAAAACCGCAGGAGTCTCGACATGACCACCACGACCATCGGCTACACGCTCGCCGGACTCATCGGCGCAGGCATCATATTCATCGGCGCACGGTTCATCGTCGCGCCGCGCGTCGCGGCCGCCGGCTACGGTGTGCAACCAGATCTCAGCCCGCGATCCGCCGGCGCCTACTTGAGCGTCAAGGGCGTCCGCGACATCGCATCGGGGCTAATCGTCTTCATTCTCATGGCCGCGGGTGCCACGCACCTGCTCGGCTGGGTGATACTGGCCGCCACCATCATTCCGCTGGGCGACGCGACCATCGTGCTCGGCAACGGCGGCCCCAAGTCAATCGCCTTGGGAGTCCATGGCCTCACCGCCGCCGTCATGCTCATCACTTCTGCGCTCCTGCTCATTTCCTAGGAAGGTGGTGAACGAGATGAGCCAAGACCTGCTGTCGCGGCCCGGCACTTCGGCGTATCGCGCTGCGGTGCCGTGTACCCGGCGAAGCCGGCTTCAAGTGTGCGCGACTGGGTGGTTTACGGCGCAGCGTCGATAGGACAGCTGGACTTGCAGCCCAAGCAGTTTCGTTAGTCCAGTCCGGTGTGCCGCAGCGTCTGGGTGAGGCCGTCTTCCAGCGCGCTCAGCGCGATGTCGGTGAGGCGGCTTAGTTCGTCGATGTCTTCTCCGCCCTTGCTCATCCAGGCTTCCAGCGAGGCGAACACCGCGGTAGCCAGGCTGTGCGCTGCGATGTCGGCGATCAAGGTCCCATCGGCAGTGGGTGCCGATCGTTCATGGATGAAGCGCTGGATCTCGTCGGCGACCTGATCGCGCATCCGTCGGATGTGGCTGGTGATGATGTCCTGGTCGATTTCGCGCGACCGGATGGTTGCGGCCTCACGGACCATCCGGAAATCAAAGGGGAACGCGTCCACGGCTTTACGCACCGACGCGGTGATGGGTTCCCCGTGCGGGCGCAGCGCCAACGCGCGAGCAAACCACTCCAAGCCGATGTCGTAGTCGGCGAAGATCACCGCATGTTTGGACGGGAAGTGCCGGTAGAACGTTCGCTCGGTCACCCCGACGTCGGCGGCAATATCGGCAACGCTGGTTCGGTGTACGCCGTCGGCGACGAAGCGCTTCATCGCCGCCTGTTGCAACGCCTGACGGGTGCGCTGGCTACGAGATTCCACGGTGTCAGCACACACCAAATGTCACTATTGACGCAAATATGTCAGGTATGACATTGTGCCTTCAATCGAGGGATCACCATCGGAGGAGTCGGCGTGGCGGACTATGACGCGATCGTCATCGGGGCAGGTCACAACGGTCTGGTGGCCGCGAATGTACTGGCGAAGGGCGGGGCGAAAGTGCTTGTCCTGGAACGCGCGCACTTCCTCGGCGGGATGGCCGCGACTCGGGAACTCTTCGATGGGTACAAGCACAGCGTCGGTGCGTGGGCGGTGCTGATCTGGCGACAGGAAATGACCGAACGCCTGGAGCTCACCAAGTGGGGCTTCGAACTGATGAATCAGTGGACATCCACGTGCACGTTCGGCGACGCCCAGGACACCCCCTTCGTGATGTACAACGACGTCGAACGCATGGGGCGTCACCTAATCGAGGATCACGGCGCCGACGTCGCTGCCGCCCTTGGCGGCTTGTTCGCACACATCGGCCGGTTCGCGCCCTATTTTGTCGATTCGGCGTTCGGCCCGCCGCTGGACATCATCGAGGTCATCGCCTCGCAGCCCACCCGGGAGGACCGTCACGACTTCGCTCAGATGTGGTACGGCAGCACCATGGACACGGTCCGCCGTTTCTTGGCGCCCGACCAAGGCCGCTGCATTCAGGGCTCGCTGGCAGCGATGTCCATCGATGCTTTCGACGGCGGCCCCTGGACACCTGGCTCGAATGCGTCGACGCTCTACCACTATCTGATCGGCGGCGGCAATGTCGAATACATCATGCCGCGCGGTGGCATCGGCTCGCTGAGCACAGCGCTGTGCCGTCGCGCCGAATCGTTGGGCGCCGAGGTGCAGATGAAGCAACACGTCAACGAGATCCTGGTCGACAACGGGCGCGCCACTGGAGTCCAATTGCGCGACGGCACAACGATTTCGGCCGACGCGGTGCTGTCGTCGCTCGACCCGTATACTACGTTCGTGAATTTGGCTGGCGTGCAATACTTTCCGCCCGACTACATTCGCAAGATCAAGGAGATCAACTTCAACCTGGGCTACATCCAGGCTCATCTGACCATTGACCAGGCCCCGCAATGGATCGAGCGGCTGCAACCGTACATGCATGACAACGGGCAATGGTGTCCGACCGTCGCCTATGCGCCGTCACCGGAATACATCAGCGACGCGTGGGAGCAATACCGCAAGGGGCAGCTTCCGGACGCCCCGCCCACCTATCTGTACATACCCAGCATGGTCGACTCGTCGTTAGCACCCGAAGGTAAGCACAGCGCAACCATTTTCACTCCATACTTCCCGACCGGACTGGACGCCGACGAAAACCGAAGCTGGAAAGAGCAATACGCCGACACCTGCGTGCGCATCTTCGATGAGTTTGCGCCCGGGTTCGCGGACTCGGTCACCAACCGCGTTGTGTTCTCCAACCGCTACTTCGGCAGCACCTTCAGCGCACACGCCGGCGACTACTCGCACGGCCTGCTGCAACCCAACCAGCTCTGGACCGGCCGTGTCGTCGAGGGAGCCGACAAATTCGCCACGCCGGTCGACGGCCTCTATCTATGCGGCCAATGCACCCACCCCGGGCCGGGCGTGACCGGCATCCCCGGATGGAATGGCGCCGAAGCGGCCCTCAAACATCTCGATGCGCGGGTCTCGTAGCCGCGCTTAGCGGGACGTCGCCCAGGTTGGCGCGACCTCGTCACCTGTGGTTGACGATCTCGGCCAACCGATATCGTGGCGGTGATGAGTGACGGAGCCGCGGGGTTGGCGCTGATCTCTGCGACCCGTCAGTTCTCGGCGTACGGCCCGTCACACTGGGCGGTGCTCGCGGTCTTCGCGATCGGTTCCGCCACATTGGTCTGGATCGGACGCCGGCAGACCGAATCGCAGGCCCGGCTCCTTAGCCGCGTCCTTGCGGGTCTCACTGCGGCGGTATACGGCGCGGCGCTGGTCTATAAGCTGGTGCCCCCCACAATCAATTCGGTGCCACTACAGCTAAGCGATCTCGCGCCGGTCGCCGCGACCTACGCATTGTGGTCGCAGCGACAGTGGGCCTTCGCACTGACCTACTACTGGGGCCTGGTCCTAAGCACCCAGGCGTTGATCACACCTGTTTTATACGCCCCGGACTTCCCGAACTATAAATTCGTCTCGTTCTGGACGATTCACCTGCTCGTGGTGTGGGCCGCCGTCTACCTCACCTGGGGCCGCCGGATGCGGCCCAGCTGGCGCAGCTTCCGCTTCGTGGTCGTGGTCACGGTGGTCTGGGCAGCAGTTACGTTCACGTTCAACCGCATCGCGGGAACCGACTACGGTTTCATCAACAGCAAGCCCGCCACCGCGAGTCTGCTCGACGTGTTGGGCCCATGGCCGATGTATGTGTTCACCGCGGCCGCACTGATATTGATCGTGTGGGCCCTCATGACCTGGCCGTGGGAGCGGACACCGCGACACGCCAACGAAGGTCGGCGGCCGGTCTGATTGGATGCGAGCCCAACCTTCCCAAGAAATGCAGTCTCCGGGCATGGGTCCGGTGGATATCAGCGGTTATCCACGACTCGTCTGACCTCCTGAAACGACTAACGTTGCACCTGTCGACGCGAAACCTGAAGGATCCGGAAGCGGACGGTACGCCAATCCAGTTGTCGTTTATTCGACGCTAATGACGTGGATTGGACCGGAAGAGATCTGTTGGTATGTTGGCCATTCCTCAGTTGGGTTGGCCTTCGTGTCGTCAATTGGCCGAGCAATTGTCAAGACCTGTGGATCAAGATCCTCTAGACCGGCCGGTATGGGCTTGTCAAACTTCGCGCCGATTTCATCCCAGGTGAACGGCCGGGTCGGGAACCCGGGGTAGCTCTTCACCTCGTGACTGTAGGACTTGCCGTCGTTGAGCCGGACTGTCACCCGGCTCGGGACTTCCCTGGGGTAGCGGGCGGTGAACCCGTCATCCGGCCTCACCGTGACCTTTCGGAGCAAGCCCTGGACGTCCGGCGCCTCAATGCGCCTGGGCCCGAGCTGCGCTGGCTGAACGTCGCCATCAAGGAGGGCGACGGCCAGCAGGTAGGGCAGGCTGTGATCGGCCTGTTCCTTTGTGTGCACGACGGTCTTCGGCCCGAAGAGTCCCCCACCCATGAAGTCGTAGGCGTCCCGGAAGACGGCATCATCGATACTATCGACCTGAGACGGATCAATTGCGGACGCGTTGCGCAGCTCAAGCATGCAGAAAATCGACGATTGGCCGGGAACCGCGGTGTTGTAGCTCTTCAAGGCGAGCCGGTCGAAGCAGTCCAGTTTCTCGTGGTCCCAATCGATGTGGATCGGTTGTCCGAGGGCCTGGGCGAGGCCATGTGGTCCCTCGATGACATACGTAGGGCCAGTTACGCCGCGGGACGCCAAGAAGACTCCGTGGACGCATGCCAAGGCCAACTGAGATGAGGATAGGCCCTTCCACTGCGAGATCGGAGTGGTCCGCGCAACAAGCAAAGGAATGACGTCGCCACAGATCCCGACGGCCGCCGCCGTCTGTGCCTCGTCCAGGCCGAGAGTCCTCGACACCCCGGCTGCTAGCGAGAAGGAGAGCGGCGCCGTCAGGTCGAACCCGTGGGCCATGAAGGGAACCGCCGCGGTGAGCCGTGACTCGACCTGGTAGGCAACCGCCAGGGCGATCAGGAAATCCTTCCCCGAAAGGTCGGCGTGCTCGCTCGCGGCGAGGATCGCCCCCGTGTTGTCCGAGGGATGGCAGAGCCCGCCGCCGACGAGATAGCTGTCCATATAGTCGACGTAGCGGACCAGCGCCGTGTTGTCCGGGACCTCCCTTACATGCCGAACCGCGCACGCCGGACGGCTTTGACGGCGTCGGCGGGCCCGCTGACTTCGACTTGTGCCGCGCGCTGACGACCGAAGAGATAGAGCAGCAGCTCGCCCGGAAGTCCTGCGACGCGAACCGTGGGTTCCCCTCGTCGGGCTCTTACGGTATTGGCCGTCCCGGCCCACTCAAGCTCAAGCCCTGCACCGCGTAGTCGCCGAGCGAGGACCCATGGCGCGCGACTGATGTTGCGCCATAGAGCCGCATCCATCGCGGGCGAGTTCGTCCGAGGACCACGACCGTTGGCTCTGCGCACATCCTCGTGATGGACAAAGAACTCGTTGAGGTTGGGGAAGCGCCGCACCCAACTGATGCGGAAGAAACCTCGTGGCGGACCCGATCGGATGGTTGCAACGAGCCAGGAGAAGTCCCTACGCGCGAGCGATGTTCTTCGTCGTTCAGCGAAGCGGCCCCACGCGCCGGGAAGGACGAGCCCCGGTGCCGCGAGGTAGTCGTGCTCGCGGAGCACAAGGTGCGAAGCGAGATCGCGCGTCGTCCACGGGTCGAGGAGGGTCGGTGCGTCGGGACCGAGTTCATCGAACAGGTCGGCGAGCTGCCTTCGCTCGATGCCATCGAAGAGCGGATTGGCCATGTCGCCGGAGTATAGCGAGGACCGAGATGGCGGGCTTCGTTCTCCGACACGGTAATCCGTCGGAGCACGCATGGGCCTGGTCGGCCTCTAGCGTCGCCGCCGACAGCGTCAGGCCCCGCCCGAGCCACTACCTACGACGAGGACACGGCCGCGTGCAGCGACTAGTAGCATCGGGGAACGACCCCGAAGACGGCGCGACGCTGCGCCCCGGGATTCGCTTGCTGACGCCGACCGATCCGGGAGAACTGTCGATGTTGAATGGGCATGGCCGTGTGCTCGCGATCGCCGTCATGATCGTCTGCTGCTTGTTTTCGGTCGCGGTTTCCAGCGCGCTGCTGCTGGGCGGCGGGCGTGTCAAAACGGTGGCTGGCCGGCTGGTCCCCCCAGCGCCGGCTCCGGCGGTGGTGACCGTGGCCCCCGGCCCCGACGCCCGCGACGTCGATCCGCTAGCACAGGTGTCGGTGACCGCCGCGGCGGGCATCTTGACCGACGTCACGATGGTCAACGACGCGGGCAAGCCGATCGACGGCATCATGACTCCCGACGGCACCTCGTGGAAGCCGGCGGTCCCGCTGGGCTACGGGCGCAGCTATACAATCACCGCCGCCAGCCGAGGCACCCGGGGGGTGACTTCCACGCTGGTGTCGCGCTTCGCCACGTTGACACCGGGCAACCAAACGAAGGTGTCCCTGAACACCACGTCAGGCGCGGGGTTGCGCGAGGGTGGCGTATACGGTGTCGGCACCGTCGTTGTCGCCCATTTCGATGAGTCCATCGTCGACCGCGGCGCTGCTGAGCGGCGTCTGTCCGTCACCACTTCTCCTGCGCTGCAGGGCAGTTGGTACTGGGTGGACGACCAGAACGTGCATTGGCGTCCGCAGCGCTACTATCCATCCGGCGCGAAGGTGACCGTGTCGGCCAACATCTACGGCGCTCCGCTCGGCGGCGGCCTGTATGGGCAGGAAGACACCCGAGTGTCCTTTTCGATCGGCGACTCACATGTGTCGATCGCCGATGACACCACCAAGCAGGTGAGCGTGTTCGACAACGGCGCGCTCGTGCGCACGATGCCGACATCAATGGGGATGGGCGGGACCCAACAAATCGGGGGTCGGACCCTGTCGTTCTGGACGCCCCCAGGCGTGTACACCGTCTTGGACAAGGGCAACCCGGTGATCATGGATTCGTCGACGTTCGGCCTGCCGATCAATTCCAGGCTCGGCTACCGCGAGTCGATCAGCTACGCCACACGCATCAGCATCGATGGAATTTATCTGCATGAACTCGACGCCACAGTGTGGGCTCAGGGCCACACTGACACCTCGCACGGCTGCTTGAACCTCAACGCCGACAACGCAATCTGGTTCTATAACTTCTCCCAGCCCGGCGACGTGGTCGAAGTCCGCAACACCGGTGGGCTGGCCTTACAGATCGCCCAGAACGGGGACTGGACCGTTCCCTGGGATCAGTGGCGCCAGGGCAGCGCGCTCACCTGAGTTCCAGATAGTTCAAACTGCTGGGAGAGTGTGCGACACCCGACCTAGCTTTCTCCGATTGCGTGCGTGTCGACGGGTTGGCACGGGTGACGATGATGGGCTCACCTTGGAGGAGATCGGCCATGAAACACCTCGTTTTGACGCAATTCGGGACGCCTTCGGGGTCGGTGACCCTGCGCGACGACCGCGACCCGGTTCCCGGGCCCGGCGATGTGCTCGTGCGGATGGAGGCCGCGGCGGTGAACCCGTCGGACCTGCTGCTGGTGCGCGGGCTGTATTTCGCCAAACCCGAACCGCCTGCGCCGCTCGGCGGTGAGGGCGTCGGAATCGTCGTGGACGCCGGGGCGCAGGCCGACCGGAGCCTGCTGGGCAAGCGGGTGATCGTGCTGCCCACCTACACCCACGGCACCTGGGCGGAGAAAGTCGTTGTGCCGCACGACAAGGTCGTCGAGGTCGCGCCGGACGCCGACCCGCTGCAGCTGGCCATGCTGCCGATCAATCCGGCGACGGTACACGTGATGCTCAACCGGTTCGTCGACCTCAAACCCGGCGACTGGGTCGGACAGCCCGGCGCGAACTCGGCCGTCGGACGCCTTGTGATCGCGCTGGCGCATCTGCGCGGACTCAGGACGCTCAATGTGGTGCGGCGCGACGAGGCCGCCGACGAGGTGCGCGCCGCCGGCGGCGAGCATGTGCTGGTCAGCGGGCCGGATCTGGCTGCCGACATCGCCCGCGAACTCGACGGCGAACAGCTCAGCCTGGTGCTCGACGGCCTCGGGGGCGACACCGCGACGGCGCTGGTCGGCGCGCTGGGCTTCGGCGGCACCATCGTGACCTACGGGTCGCTGGCGGGCGGACCGTCGCAGGTGCCGAATGCCGACCTGCTGGGGCGCGAGTTGCGGCACACGGGTTTTTGGCTGCTCACCTGGTTGAGCACCGCACCGCGCTCCGAGATCGTTGACACCTACCGGTATCTGAGCTCACTGGTCGCTGATGGCTCGCTGTCGGTGCCCGTCGAAGCCACCTACCGCCTTGACGACTACCGCCGGGCGTTAGAGCACGCCGAGGCGCCTAAGCGGGGCGGCAAGGTGCTGTTCGCCTTCGATGAACGCCAGTAGGTAGCGGTTGAGGCGCTCCGCACGGGTCAAATACAGCCGGTGCGGCGCGTTCTCGTAGACGACCAAGCGGCTGTTGGGCACCAGCGCCGCGGTCGGGGTTCCGGCCAGCGGCAACGGCGCATCAGACCCGGAATGCCTCAGCATCAAAAAAGGAGCATCTGAGATAAAGTGCGTCGGTCACGCAGCGTGGCGTTTGCGATCAGGTTTAGGCGCCGTTCAGCAGTCCGCGTTCGATGAGGTCCAGCACTTGCCCTCGCGAGAATTTGATGGCTGCGGTGCTAGTGGGTAGCGGCCCGTCGAGCAGCAGGCCGGCAAGGCCGTGGACCGCTGACCAGGCGGCAACCTCTGCTCCCGGCCTGCGGCGGGGATCCAATACGCCGGCGGCTTGGGCTTCGTCGAGTACTTGACCGAGGACCTCGAAGGGGTCGGCGACGGCGGTGCTGTGTGTTGGGTCCTCGCCTCCGGCCGGTCGATCGTCCTCGGTGTCGGCGGATGTGGCGGGATGTGAGGTGAACGCGGTGCGAAACAATCCGGGCTCGGTGAGTGCGAAGTCGATGTAGGCGGTGCCGACCGCTCGCAACCGGCGGCGGGGGTCCATGGTGCGGTTGACCCGTCGGCGCATCTCCGCGGCGAGCTCGTTGCGCGCAAAGCGAGAAACCTCGGCCAACAGCGCTTCGCGGTCGGCGAAATGCCGGTAGGCGGCCGAGTGTGACACCCCGGCCGCCCGGGCGGCCTCGCGCAGGATCACTCGATCTGGTCCACCCTCGCGGGCCAGCGCGATGCTCGCCTCGATCAGGGCCGAGTGCAACGACCCGTGATGGTAGGGCTTCTTGCCGGGGGAGCCATCGCTGACGGAGCTCATGCCATCACGATCCCACGCCAACCAGGATGTTGACAACGGTCACATCCCACCACACACTGAGAAAGTGACCATCGGTCACATACGACGGTGTCCACTAGGGAAGGAAACTCCGATGACAAACACACGCGTACTGGTAACCGCCGCGACGGGCAAGATCGGCGGCGCGGTGGCGGCCCAACTGCTGGAAAAGGGGATCACGACCAGGGCCCTGGTGCATCGCGACGATGGACGCGCTGCCCATTTGCGGGCCTTGGGTGCCGAGGTTGTCGTCGCGGATATGTTTGACATTCAACAGGTTCAGGCCGCAGTGGACGGGGTGGACCGGCTGTTCTTCAACCCTCCGTATCACCCGCATGCTCTCGACAGCGCGGTCAGCTTTGCCGTGGCCGCGCGCCGCGCAGGCGTGGAGGCGGTAGTGGCGCTGGGGCAGTGGCTGGCCAGCCCCGAGCATCCCTCTTTGATGACCCGACACGCCTGGTTGACGGACAAGCTGTTCGAGTTGCTGCCCGACACCGCCCACGTCGCAGTAGATCCGGGGTTCTTCGCCGACAACTATCTCAACCTGGTCCCGATGGCCGCCCAACTCGGGGTGCTGCCGGTGCCGACGGCGGGCCGCAATGCGCCGCCGTCCAACGAAGACATCGCTCGAGTTGCGGTGGGCGCCTTGCTTGACCCGCACCGTCATGATGGTCGGGCCTACCGACCGACCGGGCCCACGATGCTATCCGGAGCCGAGATCGCCGACGCGGTGGGTGAGGCGCTGGGCCGGCGGGTGCGCCCCATCGATATCCCGCCGTGGATGTTCATGCGAGCCGTACGCGTGAACGCCAAGCGACTCGGAGCCGATCTGTTCTTCGAGTCCAGTGTGCGTTATTACCTGCCCGAGTACGCCCTGGGCACCTGGGAGGTAGGCGGCCCAACGACTCATGTCCGCGATGTCGCCGGAGTCGAACCGGAAGACTTTCTGACCATCGCGCGCCGCTACGTCACGGGCCCAGAATCCCGACGCACCGCCGGCAATCTCCTCCGCCAGGTCGGGAACTTTATGTTGACCGCAGTTGTGCCGATGCACCGCCTGGATAGGTTCGATCGACGCCAGCAGCATCCCCAGCCCGCCCATCCCCGGTATGCGGGCGAGTCGGTCGTGTGGCGAGACGAGCACACCGCATCGACCGACCCAACCCACGATCGGTTCGGCGCAATCAAGATCCCTCCGGTATCGGTATCGGTATCGCAGAATCGCCCATCGGGCCAACGATTGTCGTCCTAGCCGCGTGTGCTGCGACAGCTCGGCCACGCGCCGAATCAGCCGCGAAGTCGCTCTGCGATCGCTGTGCGCGGCAGCCGCCGGGTGGTTGGGTACGCCACGATCACCCGGAACCCGTCGGGATCGATTCCCTCCAGAATCGTTATTCCTTCGACGGTGTATGAGTACACGGCGCTGTCGTACGTGCGCAGACGATCGGTGATGCGCTGCATATCGGACTGGCTGTCGGTGGCCCACATGAGGAGGTGGACGCCGAGGGCACCCGCAGCGCGGCTGTGGAATTCGTCGTTTTGGTGGAGGTAGACCCCAACCCTTGGGGTGCCAATAGCAGCGCCATGTCCGCCTCCCGAACAGCGACGCGGCACGAGAAGACGTCGTAGTAAAACTTCAGCGACCGGTCGAGATCAGATACGCGAACGACAATCGCCGCCACATCAACGCTGACACCGCTTTCGCCGACGCCGTCGCTTTCGATGCACTTGAGGCTTAGGTGGGCGGGGCGATCGAATCGAGGCGACGGCGGACGTCCACCGCATGCACATTCGGCCCACCGTGACCGACGTACAGTTCCCGTGGGTCGTGTTCTAGCACCAGATCAAGTCCTCGACGGACACCGGCGACGTCCTCGGCGAAAAAATGCCGTACCGGGTGGTGTGGTCGAATCCGGGCGAAGGCGAAGCCTCCGCGGACCAGGTCACCGACGATGGCGTCGCCGTCGTCGAGCAGCACGACGCAGGAGCCGGCGGTATGACCGGGAACCGGCACCATCGCGGCACCGATTCCGTACGCGTCTAGTCGAAACGACTCTCGAACCAAGACCTGCGGGGACGCCCCGGCGAACGTCATGCGGGTAATGACGGGCCCCAAGATCCGTCCGGGAAAACCGGTAACCGGTAGTTGCTCGTTGACGCCACGTTCAAGCAGACCCGCGTCGTCTGCGCCGATGGCGATCGGCACCCCGGCGCGAGCGACGGCATTGACACTGCCCGCGTGATCGGTATGTCCATGCGTCAGAACCACCAAGGACAGATCAGACGGCGCAATACCGTGCTGGTGTAGCAAGTCGAGTAGCTTTTCCTCTTCACCGGGCTTGCCGGCATCAACCAGGACAGGCCGGTCACCGAGCAACAGGTAGGCGTTGCTGATCGACAGCGGCAGCGGCACGATGCGGACTGTCACGGATTCCCCACTCTGACCTCGACGACGATACCGGCGATGATTACCTCTTGGGGTCTGAGGGTTGACCTCATCTCACGCAGGCGCTGCCGGCAGCAGGCTGATGACGGTGTCGATGAGTTGCTCGGCGGTGGTTTGCCACTTGTCCCAGACGAGGTGGCCACTCGACTCCAAGCTCGTGATGCCGTGGACGCTGGTCAGCAGTAGTGCGCCGTAATGTCGCGCCCGTTTCGGACCAACAACGCGGCCCACGATGTCGAGGAACAGGTCCCACGTTCGCCCGGCCGCCCGGACCGCCGCAGTCGGGTCACCCGCTGGGGTGGTGAACATGAGGCGATACAGGTAAGGCCGGGTGCGGCCGATCGTTATCAGCGAAACCAGCGCGGAACGCAGGGACTGCTCGGGGGGGTCTTCGCCGGCGGCCAGAATTTCGAGCGTGTCACCCAGTTCGCTCAACGCATTGGTGGCCAGGACGGTGAGCAGGGCTTCCTTATCCGCGAAGTGGCGATACGCCGCAGAGCGCGACACACCAGCGCGGGCACCCACTTCGCGCAGCGTCACCGCGTCGACTCCGCCGATGTCGAGCAACGCCCCCGCGGCATCGAGCAGCGACCGCCGGGTCGCTGCGGCAGTCTCCGATCGCGTCGCCATCCGCAGGAGCATAAGCCAAACCCGCAATAAGTTGACATCGTCAACTTAACTGGTAGATTTCAGATGACCTTGTCAACTTAAATCTGGAGATGGTCATGAACGCCTCGAATCCCCACCGGCAAGAGTTGGTCGTCGTGACCGGCGCCTCGACTGGCATAGGCGCAGCCACTGCACGGGAACTCGCCCTGAGGGGCTTTCACGTGCTGGCCGGTGTCCGCCGTGACGTCGACGCCGAGTCTTTGCGGACCGACGGGATCGAGCCGCACATCCTCGACATCACCGTTGAATCGGATGTGCTCGCCATCGCCGACCGCGTCGCTCGCGACCCGCTGCGCCGGCCCGTCCGCGCGCTGATCAACAATGCCGGCATCGCGATGAATGCGCCGGTCGAAACCCTGCCGATGGCCGAGTGGCGCCGCCTGTTCGAGGTGAATCTGTTCGGTCACATCGCGATGACCCAAGCGCTATTACCGGCTCTGTTGCGCAGCACGGGCACCGTCGTGAACATCAGTTCCGTCGGTGGCAAGGTGGCGATGTCGACCTATGGTGCATACGCGGGTTCGAAATTCGCCCTCGAGGCCGTCAGTGATGCGCTGCGCCGTGAAGTCACCGAATTCGGGATCAAAGTCGTCGTCATCGAACCCGGGGCGGTCCAGACCGAGATAGCGGAGCGCGGCTTTGCCACCGCCGATCGACTAAGCGCCAGCATGACGCCCGCCCAACTCCAACGTTATGGCGAACTCACCGCGGCGATCTCAGCGCAAGCTCGATCGTTCATTAAGACCGGCGTTGTGGCCGAACACGCCGCGAAGGTGATCGCAAAGGCCGCGACCGCGTCTCGACCACGCACTCGGTACGCCATCGGGCGCGACGCTGCAATCCTCGTGCGGCTGGCCCGCGTCATATCCGACCGGTTACTCGACCGCATCCTGCGGCTAGGCCTTCGGCCCCACTACGTCAAGAATTCTCAACCAAGCGCGCGGCGCTCCGACCCGTCGATTTCAATCGGTGCAGGCCGAACCATGCGGTGCTTGTCCTCATTCGAGTAGCCCTGCAGCAGCAGCAATTGAACTTGCGCATTGCCGTTGCGCTGCATGGGCTTTCCTGGTCTGCCTCGACGCGACCGGGCACGATCGTGCTTCCCAGTTCCCTTCCCAAGTTTAGGGCATATGCCTCATTTACAACAAGGGGCATATGCCCTAATGTGCTGGTGTAGGCCCTCTAGACCCGCGGTGGGCTGCCAATATGAAAGAAGGCTCAACATGGTCAGTCGCGAAGCAACGACGGTCTGGGACGGCGACCTCGTCCACGGCAGCGGCAACGTGTCGGGGATGAGCGGCGCCCTGGACAAGCTTCCCGTCACCTTCAAGTCACGGATCGGCAGTCCCGACGGGCGTACCAGTCCGGAAGAGCTCATCGCCGCGGCGCATTCGTCGTGTTTCTCGATGGCGCTTGCCAATCTGCTGACGGAGGAAGGTCACCCGCCCGCTCATCTGGAGGTGACCGCTGACGTCACGTTGGATGACAGCTCAGGCGCTCCGACGATCACCGCGTCGGCGCTGAAGGTCACCGGCAGGGTCGACGGGCTGGATGCTGCAGCGTTACAAGAGGCCGCGGATCGCGCCGGTGCCGCGTGCCCGGTCTCGCGGGCGCTCTCCTCGGTCCACATCACCGTGCAGGCGACGATCGGGTAGGGATCGCTCACCGTTCCATCGCCTCGTTGTTTGAGTCCTGGATAGCCCGTTCCCGGCTTGAATTGATGCTCAGATTTTTATGGCGGCCTTCCGCTCATCCACAGCGTCAATGGGTTTCGGCTACATCAGGCGGCGATGTACCTCGAAAGCCAAACACAGTTCGGCGACATCCGTCGGCCGCGAGAGAGATCGGCCGGTGTGTTTCTCGATTCGACGCAATCGGTGGCGGACCGTGTTCGGGTGGCAATTGAGCACCTCAGCCGCACCGCGCACCGACGCATCACTGTTCTGCCCCGTCCGAAACGTTTCGAAAAGCATCTCCCGGTCGCGGTCGGGAAGGTCGCCAAAACGGTCCAGCGCTGTGCCGACTGTTTTGATCATCGCCTCCGGCGCGCTACCGCCACTCACCGGTTGATAGTTTTTCATGATGCGAGCGCGCATTTCCGGTGCGGTGCAGGCACGCCGGGGGAAGGTCTGTGATGCTTTGCGAGTTCACACATCGGAAGCAAATTCACGACAAGGAACGAGGCACCATCCATGACCGCAGATTTGCCTGACAGCGCACTGGAACTGCGTTCGTTGGTGACGTCGCAGGGGACGCTCGAGCTCTCACTGCGCGACGTCCCAGTTCCGACCCCTGCCGCCAATGAGGTGTTGGTACGCGTGGAAGCCTCGCCGATCAACCCGTCAGACCTGGGGCTCCTCATCGCCGGCGCGGACATGACTACTGCGACGGTCGAGGGCACGCCGGAGCGCCCCGTCGTCACAGCATCGTTGGGAGCGGGGGCACTGGAAGGGCTTTCGGCACGAGTCGACAAACCGCTTCCGGTGGGTAATGAGGGCGCCGGCACAGTCGTGGCCGCGGGGTCGTCGCCCGCGGCTCAATCCCTTCTGGGAAGAACGGTGGGGATCGCCGGGGGCCGGATGTACACGCAGTACCGAGCGGTTGATGCTTCCGCGTGTCTCGTCTTGCCCGAGGGGATCACAGCCAGGGATGGGGCGTCGTCCTTCGTCAATCCTTTGACGGCTCTCGGAATGGTCGAAACCATGAGCCGCGAAGGCCATTCCGGCCTGGTACACACAGCTGCGGCGTCGAATCTGGGCCAGATGCTCGTCAAGCTCTGCAAAAAGGATGGGGTGCCGCTGGTCAATATCGTCCGCAAGCGCGACCAAGAGGAGCTACTGAGGGCACTGGGCGCAGTCCATGTCTGCAATTCGGGCTCGCCGTCGTTCTCGACGGATCTCGTCGAGGCTCTGAAGGCGACCTCGGCGACGCTTGCGTTCGACGCCACGGGTGGAGGAACGCTAGCGAGTCAGATTCTCAGTGGCATGGAGGAAGCGGCCAACTCGACCGCGGGGGAGTACTCGCGGTATGGGTCGACCATCCACAAGCAGGTGTACATCTACGGCGGACTCGACACGGGTCCGACCACACTCACCAGGAACTTCGGCATGGCGTGGAGTGTTGGAGGGTGGCTGCTCACCCCATTCCTTCAGAGCATCGGGGCCGAGGCCATTGGTCGGCTCCGCGCCCGGGTGGCCGCGGAGCTCACCACGACGTTCGCGAGTACCTACACCCGGGAGGTTTCACTCGCCGGCATGCTCCGCCCCAATGCGTTCAACGGTTACCTCAAGCGGGCGACCAGAGAGAAGTTCCTCGTAACTCCGCAGGCACTCCCGTGACCGCAAGATAGAGAGCGCCAGCGCTGTCGACGTTGACCCAGGAACAGCGCAACCAGTTCTCGTCGAGCGCTGAAACGCCCACAAACGGGCGGTATGGGAACGGATTTGGAAACAGTACGGGGCATAACGGCAGCGACGGAGCGCCATCGCTCGGTGATGCATCCGATCGGAACCGACGGGCGTGGAGCATCGTCGCCTTGATGGTGGGAGCTATCGCGATCTCGCGCGGCATCCCCGAACAGAGCGAATCCAGGACCGCGCCGCTGGACTCCGCCCTCAGCACAGCATCCGCTTTGATCGACGCCGACCACGGCGCGCACCACACCAGCGATTAGACCGCGCGCGGAGTTCGTGTCTCGGATCGGTTCCATCGTGTCCCAGAAGGCTTGACAAACGGCACCGCACATTAGCGGGCCACGGCGTTCAGCGTGCAGGTCGGCGATGAATGAAGAGTGAGCAAATTCTCGGCTGACTGTCTGAACACCGTTCCTCGGCGGGGTATTGATTGGGAGTCCGAAGATCGCCGCCGTCTCACTTTCGCCGATCGGGGACGTCAGGGGTCACCGGAACTTCGGGCCCCAGTCGCCGGACCGAGTGCGGGTGTTCTTAGCGTCCGCAGAGGGTGAGAGTCCCACGATGGAGCCGTCTTTGGGTTTCGTCTCAGGGTGGAGAAGGAGCGATCGCGGTGGCGGGTTGGTCGCTGGTGTCGGGCTGATGTCGATCGTGATGGGCGTGAGCGCGGTCGCCGCCGCGAGGTGGCGGTCGTTGCGGCTGTTCGCGCGTCGTCGGGTGTCGGTGCGGGCTGCGGTGATCGCAGGGTGTGTGACGATCGCGGCCGTGGTGGTGAGGGTGAGTGTCGCCCCTGGTCCGGCGGCCGACTTCGCGCGGCGCTACATCTATCCGATTTCGTTGATGCGCGGCTGGCTTCCGGCTTCGGTGCAGGTGTTTACGGCGGTGCTGCTGGTGTGCGCGGTCGGATGGCGGACGCGTCGATGGCGGCTGGGTTGGCTACCGGTAACGCTGGTCGTCGGGGTGGTGCTGGCGGTGGGGGCGCGCTGGTATGTGGCGGCGGCGGGGATAGCCGGAGATCCGGCGCCGACAAGTTTGTGGATCTGGGTTGGGCTGACCGGCGTGGCTGTGGGGGTCGTGGGGGTTGGTTGGCGCGGTGCACGCTGGTGGCGGCGTGCGCTGTCGGTGCTGGCGGTGCCGCTGTGTCTGCTCAGTTGCGCGTTGGCGGTCAATCGGTGGGTGGGGTACTTCCCGACAGTGTCCATTGCCTGGAATCAGCTGACCGGGGGCCCGCTGCCGGATCAGACTGACCGGGCCACAGTTCGCGCGATGGAACTCAAGGGTGCGATGCCGGTTAACGGTGTTGTGGTGTCGGTGTCCATCCCTGCTGGGGCGTCGAACTTCCACCACCGTGACGAGCTGGTGTATCTGCCGCCGGCGTGGTTCGCCAGCAATCCGCCGCCCCGGCTGCCGGCGGTGATGATGATTGGGGCCGAGTTCAACACTCCCACTGACTGGCTGCGCGCGGGCAACGCGGTGAGCACGGCCGACGCTTTCGCGGCCACGCATGGCGGCAGCGCGCCGGTGCTGGTGTTCGTCGATTCCGGCGGCGCGTTCGACATTGACACCGAATGTGTCAACGGCCACCGCGGCAACGCCGCTGATCATCTGACGAAAGATGTTGTCCCGTTTATGATGTCGAACTTCGGGGTAAGCCCAGACCGCGCGAACTGGGGTGTCGTCGGCTTTTCCGCGGGAGGGACGTGTGCGCTGGACCTGGCGGTGATGCATCCCGAGCTGTTCAGCGCATTCGTAGACATCCTCGGTGATGTGAGTCCCAACGTGGGCACCAAGGCGCAGACCATCGCGCGACTGTTTGGCGGTAATGCCGACGCCTTTGCGGCGTTCGATCCGGCTACGGTCATCACCCGACATGGTCCTTACCGCGACGTGTCGGGGTGGTTCACCGTCGCCGGGAATCAGGACGCCGCCGTCAAGACGATGGCCGCCTTGTTGCGCGTCAACGGGATTGCGTCTGCTGTCGTGGCGCAGCCGGGCAACCATGATTGGCCCTTTGCGGCCACGGCGTTCGCCGCGGCACTGCCCTGGTTGGCCGGCAAGGTGGGCAGTGTGGGGGTGCCTCATATTCCTTGACCCGCAGCATGGCGGCAAGAGCAGTTGCGCCGTCGTGCGGCCACCGGCGTACCGGTACCTGTCATTGGATCAATAGTCACGACCCTAGCCGCGGGCCCCCGTCTGGCCGTCTGGGCGCTTTACGATGACGATGCGGCCGGGAACAGTGGGAATCTGTTCGAAGATTGAGACGGGCACGTTCAACACCGCTGCCAGTACGTCGTTGGGTATGGCGGTGAGAGACTGACCAATGCCAATGTCGTCCTTCGGTTCCGCGGCGTCAGAGTTGAATACGATGAGGGCCACCAATTCCTCGGTGGCGCTGGCGTTCTCGAAGTAATGATAGTGGCCCTGCGGCGCGAAGACGACGTCGCCTTTGCCGGCTTCGAAGACGTCCTGGGTGCCGTTGGGTCCGACGAACACCCATCGGCTCCTGCCGGCCAGTATCACGTTGACTTCCCACGCGCTGGGATGCCAGTGCGGTTCTCGAATGCCGCCGACAGCCAGCCGCGCCAGATAGACGGCGCCCTTCTGGCCGACCAGAATCGGCCAGTTCTCGCTGTTGGCGCCTTGCAGGCTGCCGCCGGGGAAGACGTTGCCCCCCCAGTCGGCCAGGTGAAAGAGGTGCGGATGATCGGGGTCGGTGCCTCCGGCGGTCAGCTCGCCACGACCGACCGCCGTGGTCTGCTCGCTAGGCCAGGCCGCAGCGCCGATCCCAGGGCCCTCCGGCAAGGGCTGCGGGGTCGGGGTGGCCGCGCCGGGCGGATTCGGTGACGGCACCGTGCGGTCGTCGACCGACGGCTGCGCCGCGCCATCGGCTGGATTGTTCGTCATCACAATTCCTTTCGTTTCGTCGTCCTCAGTCGGGCTGAGGAGTCTGTGAGTTGTGGGCTCGTGGCTGTCTGCGGACGGCGGCGAGCCGGTCCAGGGGGAGCCGATCCAGCGGCCTCCCTGGTTTTTCTGTTCCGACAGCTCCGGCCCCGCCGGGTGCAATCCCGTCGGGCCGGACCGGGCCGGTGCGGAAGCACAGTCGACGCCACCGACCGTTGTCGAACCGTGGCCTCTTTGGTCGGCAGCACCCTGCGCCGTCCAAGTTACTGCGGCGGCGGCCTCCACAAAAGGGTCGTCATGACCGACAGTAAAGAAACAGGGCCGCGGCCCCGGATGCGTTAAACACTCGCGGCCACCAGACTGGCAAGTGCGCCCAGCGCCACGACGGTGCGGGCCCAGTGAAATCGGCACCACGTGATCCGCAGCTGTTCGACCCGATCGGGCGCCTGGCCCTCGGGAAGCCGCCGAAACTTCGAATTGATCGGCTCGGCAAGCGTTATGGAAGCGACCACGATCAACGCGATCAGCGCGAAACCGATCCAGGCCAGGACCGCAGCGCGGCCTCCGCTGTTCAACGCGAACACCACCGCGGCCAGCGCGCTGAGAATGCCCATGATCGGTATCAGGGGATCGGCGCGATACAACGATCGCCGGAAGTCGACCACGTACTGATCGACGGGTATCCGTTGCCACAGGTGGACCCGATCCACCGCGTAGAAAACGATAGCGCCGCTGTAAAGTCCGCCGAACGCGAGCATCACCCATGCTGCCAGTCGTGTGGTTGTCATCGTGCCGAACTCCAATCGTTGTCAAGAGAAGGCGCCGCGTTGCGGAGGATGGTTTGGTAATGCGACAGTGCCGCAACGTGTTTGCCCTCTAGCGTGAAAGTTGCTCTACGAGGCGCTGCACATTCATCGGCGATGGCGGCTATCCGGTCTGCAAGTGCACGCCATTCCGGCAACGTCTCAAACGAGAACGATTCGTCGGTGTCGAAGATCAATCGCATGCCCATTCCTCATCGCTTATGGCAACACGACGTTGCTTTACACTGAGGATGGCACAGGGTGAGCCCTAACGCAACTAGAGAGGCGATTAGTGGCAAATCGGCAGGTTGTTCAGGGCGTGCGAACCGGCGGTCGTAGCGCGCGGGTCCGCGAGGCGATACTTGCCGCCGCCTTTAGCGAGCTGATCGACAACGGGTACGCAGCGCTGAGCGTGGAGGCGGTGGCGTCCCGCGCCGGCGTTAATAAGACCACCATCTATCGACGGTGGCCGACGCTCGACGACCTCCTGGTAGATGCGCTCACGACGTGGACACACGACGTCATCCCGCTCCCGGACACCGGCAGCGTCGAAACGGACCTGATCGCGCTCGGCAGGGAATTGGCCGACCAACTGAATGACGGCGTCGGGCGCCAGGTCGCTGCGGTCGTGCTTACGGCTGGCCTCCGGTCCCCTCAGCTCCGCGAAGCAACCCGACGTTTCTTCGACCACCAGGCCGTACGCGCAATCCCGATCGTCAACCGAGCGATCGATCGGGATGAGCTCCCGGCAAACTCCGATGCCAACGCATTGCTCACCACTTTCCGGGCACCGCTCTTGTATCGCATGGTCACCACGGGCGACCCCATCGACGAGGATCTCATCGCACAGGCTGCAGGCGTCACCCTTACGGCAGCGCGCGCCGGATTGTTATCGACGTGACGTCCCGTCCTCGAAGACCACAAGTACCGGCGGGTAAAACATCGATACGGGCTGCCTGAGGGCTCCGACGAGGTAGTCGTATCCGACCGATGGTCGGCGGTGCGTTGACACGGGTCGCGGTCGGGTGTGATAGTGCTGATTGGCAATTGAAAACGACATTTTCGATTACCTTTGGTTGGCCGGACCTAGGTGGAACGGAGCACGCATGGGCGATGACCAGGCTGCATTGGCATGGAAGAACCCCATGGCATGGCTGCCGCACTCGATCGCGGAAGCCGCGCTCTCGGCGGGGGACGGTGAGGAGGCCGAGCTGCCCGCGGCATGGGCACATCTGCTGGAGCGGCTGCGCGCGGCTGAGCAACTCGTCCTGTCCACGCCGGTCAATAAGAACCGCATCGACTACGCGTCGGGGATGCGGCATCTGTTGGTGTTGTTGGCCGTGGGCGTCGACATGGCGCTGCGGGTCGATCCCGACCCGGTTCTGGCCGTCAACCGCGCCAGCATGGACGACATCGTCACCTGGGGCATGGAGTGCCCGGATTGCGTCTACATGAGCGCAAGCCTGCATGCCGGGGAGACCTATCGACTCTTCGGCAGCCGGGGGACTGCCCGATACGTCGGCCTGCAGACCATGGACGGCATCGCGGCGACCACCAACTATCTCGTCGACGATCTCGAGGTCGGCGCCGACGGGAACTTCGAGGCGATCCTGTCGGCTGACGAGCACGACGGCAATTGGCTGCGCCTGGCGGGTGACCATCCGACGCTGACAGTGCGGAATTTTTTCTATGACTGGGACACCGAGGTACCGGCGTCGCTGCAGATCGAGCGTGTGGGTGACAAAGTCGAGTCCGAGCATCGCTCCGTGGACCTGGATGTCTCTGTGTCACGCCAATTTTACGCGCTGGGCGAGTTCGTTTATGACAACCTGAAGTTCTTCCTCGACTTCGGAGCTATGCCGCCAGCCAATGGCTTCGTGCCACCGATGGACATGACCGAGATGGGTGCGGCCGCTGAAAACCGCCCTGTCATTGGACGATTCGAGCTCAAACCCGATGAGGCGCTGATCCTCGAGCTCGAGCCGCCCAAGGGTGTCTACTGGAGCATCTCGTTGGGCAATCCGTGGTTGGAGACGATTCACTACGGACGTCATCAGTCCAGTCTCAACGGACATCAGGCGGTCATCGACTCCGACGGGATTCTGCGCGTCGTCATCTCCTCCAGAGATCCGGGAGTGGCGAATTGGCTCGACTCCGCAGGGCATAGCAACGGCGCGATGCTGTTGCGCTGCGTGCGAACGGAAACCGCCCCCGTGCCGAGTTCGCGTGTCGTGAGGTTTCACGATGTTGCGTCGGCGCTGCCGGCCGATACCGCCATGACCACTCCCGATGAGCGAGCAAAAGTCATCGAAGCGCGTCGCCGCGCCGTACACGAAAGGTTCTACAGATGAGCTTTTCCGCTGACCAGCTCGAGAACGGCGCGCGCTCCGCGACCGACCTCGACGACTTCGGCTCGCCCTACTATCGCGAGGGTCTTGAACGGACGGTCGAGGCGTTGAACGACGAAGCCGAACTCAACGAGCTCGGCCGGGTCATGCAGCACGCGACCATCAGTAACGCCTTGATACAGCGCCTAAAGATTGTCGATGCTTACAAGCAGCATCCCGAGATCGCCGACGAAATCGTTGAGGGGCCGGTCGTGGTCCTCGGACTACCGCGCACGGGGACCACGGCGCTGAGTCAGCTGGTCGCTGCCGATCCCCAGTTCAGGTCGTTGCGCACGTGGGAGTCGCAGGCACCCACGCCTCCTCCCGAAGCAGCCACGCAGCACAGCGACCCGAGGATCGCGCAGGCCGCCGAGGGCATCGCGATGATCGAACAGATGTTTCCCGATTTTCGGGCCACGGTGAATTCGGAGGCCGAGGCGGCAACGGAGTGCCAGGACCTGATGGGCATGAGCTTCCGCACTTTTCATTTCGACGGTGTCGTGCGCGTCCCGGGCTACGTCGAGTGGTTGATGCGGAGCGATATGCGCGAGACCTACGTCTTTCACAGGGATGTGCTCAAGCTCCTGCAGTGGCACTGTAAACCGAACCTGTGGCATTTGCGCACCCCCGTGCATATGTTCGCGCTGGAAGCGTTGGTCGAGGCGTATCCGAACGCCAAATTCCTGTGGAGTCATCGCGATCCGGCGAAAGTGCTGGGGTCGGTGTGCAGCCTCATCGCCTATATCCGTAGTTGGAGCAGCGACCGCAAGGATCCTGAGGAACTCGGCGCCGAACAGCTGGCGTGGTGGGCCGAGGGGACGCGACGTGCGATGGCCTTCCGCCAGAAGTTCGGTGACGAACGGTTCGTTGACGTGTCGTTCGCTGACCTGCAGACCGACCCGGTCAACACGGTTGCGGCCGGTTACCAGCAGCTCGGTCTGACGTTCACCGATTCGGCACGGGCAAGGGTTCGCGAGTGGGCCGATTTGCACAAACCCGGTCATCGCGGCACCCATACCTACGACCTGGCCGACTACGGGCTGACCCCGGAGCAGGTACGCGAGGCGTTCGGCGACTACATCGCCGCCTATGACGCGACGGCCTGATCGCGCCGACGTCACAACGCGAGGCATACGACATGGAAACCAGCAGGTCCGGCGGGCGTAAGAAGCTCGAGCCTGACCCGCTCTTACGCATCGCGATATTGTCCGCTGCGTCGAAAATCATTCGCGAGGAAGGAGTTCGGGCGCTCAGTATCGCCGAGGTGCTCAGCCGATCGCAGTTGAGTACCCGAGCGTTCTATCGACACTTCGAGTCCAAGGACCAGCTGGTCTCGGCGGTATTCCTGGAGATGGCACGCGTTGAGACGATGCGGCTTCGGCAGAGGATGGCGGTCGGACCCGACCCGATTCGTGCCGTGGCAGCGTGGACGGACGGGCGCTTGGACCTGGCCTTCAACGACGAGATCCGCTCGGATCTGCGCCAGATGTCGCTCGAGGCGCAGTCCCAGATGTTCGTGGCTCCCGAACTCGTCGGCCCCGCCTACCGAGAGATCCTGCGCCCACTCACCGAACAACTCGAGCGCGGAAGGGATCTCGGAGTGTTCACCGACATCGATCCCGACAACGAGGCCCTCTCGATACACGGGGTTGTGTGGGCCAACGTCGAACGGCACTGGGCGACCGGCCGCTGCGAGCCCGGCGATATCCGGGAACGCGTACAGCGCTTCTGCCTACGTGGCCTCGGGGTCGCCCCCGAAACGATCATCGCCGTACTCGATGAACGGACGCGTTCAACCAGATAGGGGAGACCATGGACCTGGGTTTGGCCGGCGCAGCCGCCGTCGTTACCGGTGGGAGCAAGGGTATGGGGCTGGCGATCGCTGAAACGCTGGCCGCCGAAGGGGCTCGTGTCGCGGTGATGGCGAGGAGTCGTGCAGCCCTCGATGCCGCCACGAAGTCCGTGCTGGCGGCCGGCGCCCCCGATGCCGTGGGCATCAGCGTGGACATGTCCGACGCCGACTCCATCGCTGCCGGTTTCGAGGTCGTGCGCCAAAGGTGGGGTGCACTCAACAGTTTGGTGCACACGATCGGACCCGGCGATGGTTATTTCGAGGAGATGGACGACGCGCAGTGGGATGCCGCGTTTGCACTCGGCACCATGTCGGGGGTGCGTTCGATTCGTGCTGCGCTTCCGATGCTGCGAGCCGCCGAGTGGGCCCGCATCGTCACCCTCTCCGCACACTCCATTCAGCGTCAGAACCCGCGGATTGTCGCTTACACCGCGTCGAAAGCGGCGTTGAGTAGCGTCACCAAGAACTTGTCGAAAAGCCTTGCCAAGGACGGCATCCTGGTCAACTGCGTGTGCCCCGGCACCATCGTCACCGCCAGCTTCACCGAGAACCTGGAGGAGATTCTGGCCGCCGACGGGCTCGACGCGACGGATCCGGTCGACGTAATGACCTGGATCGACAACAATTTTCATCAGCCGTGCGACCTCGGCCGCGCCGGTCTGCCAGGAGAGGTCGCCTCCATCGCCACATATCTGGCGTCTCGGCGAAATGGCTACGTCACCGGAGCCACGGTCAACGTCGACGGCGGCAGCGACTTCATTTGAACTTCATCGCGGAGTCGACCTGATCGGGGGAGTACTCGATGACGGGGATCGAGTCGCCGTACACGTCGAGAGTGTGGATGAAGCGGTGTAGTCCCATGGCTGAGGCGCAGGTGAATCCGAGTTCGATGATTTGTGCGGCGGTGTAGTGCTCGCCCAACCGCTTGTAGAACTCGTCGTCGATGGCGTGGTGGTCGCTGGACAGCAGGTCGAGGAATTCCACGGCCAGTCGCTCCTGCGCGGTCAAGGCGCCGTGCGCCGGTTCGAGCAGACACGCAACGTCCTCATCGGTGATCGAATCGTGCTTGCGTGATTGGCTGCAGGGTTGGCATTCGCCAAGCTGGGCGCTGCGTATCCGCAACAGCTCCAATATCCGGCCGCCGAGCAGCGTGTCAGCACCTAGGCGGGTTCTGGCCATATCCACCTGCGCGAGCTGGGCACTGCGATAAGCGAAGATCTGCAACGGTACGGGTGTGGCGTAAAGGCCGTCAGCAAGTCCCGCCTCCACGATTCGTCGTGACTGCGAGCTCAACTGTTCGATCGGGATCGGTGCGATGCGCGGCATGATTCAGATGCTAGTCGGTCCGAGCGCGTAGGCGCCGGTCTCCGGATGGTGGTACCAGCCGCTGGCGGCTTGGGTACCGCCGTCGACATGGATCGTCTGTCCAGTGATGTAGCTCGACAGATCGGACGCGAGAAACACTGCTGCGCCTGCCATCTCGTCGACGTGGCCAGCGCGCCCCATCGGAACCGTGAGGCCGAACCGCTCCTCGGATCCCGGCGGCGCGATTTGCATGATCCCTTCCGTCAGGGTGATATCGGGAGCCAGGGCGTTGACCCGAATGCCATGCGGGGCTAGTTCGAGGGCTGCGGTCTTGGTGTAGTTGATGACCCCGGCCTTGGCCGCCGCGTATGTCGCGAAACCAGGTGCGGCGCGGACACCTTCGATCGATGTGACACTGATGATGCTGCCCGACAGCTCCTGCTCGACGAGGCCGCGGGCCACTCGCTGGGTGCACAGGTAGACGTGGCGCAGGTTCGACTTGTAGAGCGCGTCCCAACCGTTCTCGCTGGTGTCGAGGATCCCCGACCAGAAGACTCCTCCGGCGTTATTGACCAGGATCGTAACTGGCCCGAGTTCGGCGACGGTCTGCGTGAGCGCGGCGTCGACCGCGGCGCTGTCCCGGACGTCGGTGGGAATGCCCAGCGCGCCGATCTCCTCGGCGGCAGATGCGCAGGACTCGGGGTTGCGTTCCCAGATCGCCACCTTTGCGCCGAATGCCTTCAGTCCCGCTGCGATGCCCCGGCCGATGCCGGCGCCACCGCCGGTGACGACTGCGATGCGGTCCGTCAGGAGAATGTTCGAGGGATCGAGTGTCATCAATCAAGCATAGAATATTGGCAGTTCAGATGTTACGGTATTTACTGCATATGTTTTATATGTAATATGTGGAGAGGACTCGAGCGATGGCCGGCACGATCTTCGTTACTGGCGCCACCGGGCAGACTGGCGGCAACGTTTGCGAGCAGCTGATCGCGCGCGGTGACCACGTTCGCGCGCTGGTTCGCAACCCGGACGAGGCCGCGGCGCTGGCCGGGATTGGTGTCGAACTGATCAAAGGCGACATCAGGGATGCCGACGATGTGCTTCGCGCGGCCAAGGGCGCCGAGGCGGCCATCCACTGTGCGGCATTGCTGGGTGGGGCGAGCCAGGACCTCGAAGACTTCAAGGCCGTCAACATGGTCGGTACCACGAACGTGCTGGATGCGGCGGAGGCCCACGGCATGCGTCGGGTGGTCGCCCTGAGCACGGCCACCTTCTTCAACCTCAATGCCGACGTCGACTTCGAAGAGGCGCCCGTCCTCGAGGACCCGCCGCGCGACCCCTACACCGTCACCAAGCTCGCCGCATTTCTGGATGCCCACAAGCGCGCTGCCGCGGGCGAGGACGTACTCACATGCCACCCCGGCGCGATCTTCGGTCCCGGCTTGGTCGTGGAGAGGGCCCTGCACCGCACCAGCTTCAACCGAGTGCTGCTGGCCGGCATGCGCGGAAAGATCAAGCGCTATCTTGCTTTTCCGGTGACCTGGGTTGCGGGGGCGGACGTCGCGAAGGGTTCTATTGCGGCCCTGGATCGCGGTGTGGCCGGTGAGCGCTACCTGTTGGTCGGGCAGTCGGCGGACACCGTCAGCACCGCTGGGGGTATCAACCGCGCCTGCGAGATCGCCGGCCTCGATCATCGTGTCGAAGATCTCGACTACCGCTCCGATCCCGAGGCATTGACCGCCGAGTTCGGGCCCACCCTCATGGCTATCGCCGAAGCCGCCGCCAAGGCCGTGCGCAAGCCCAGAACAAACGACAACCTCACCACCCGGCGCCTCGGCTACGAGCCGATGTCGTTCGACGACGGCCTACGTGTGCTGATCTCGTGGCTGCGAAAACTCGGCCGGCTCAACTAATTCCGACATGTCGATTGCCGAACCGCGCCGATCCGGCTCAGATCACGGAGATCTGGCCGATCGGATCCTCGACGCGGCCCGGCGGCTAGTGCTGCGCACGGGCGCCCGGAAGTTGTCCCTCTCCGATGTGGCGACCCTGGCCGGCGTCTCGCGGCCCACCATCTACCGCTACTTCGTATCCAAAGAGGACCTGATCGATGCGCTGGGAAAGCACGAGCGCCGGCGCTTCAACGCGGCACTGGACATGGCGATGTCGGGGGTCACCGGAGTCGCGCGACTGGAAGCCGCGGTCGACGTCGTTGCAACTTTCGTCGAGGATCAACCGCCCGGACGGTCGCTCGACCTTGAGCCTGGTTTTGCGCACGGGCAGATGGCGCAAGCGTTACCGATGATCACCGAAGGGCTAGTGGTGGTTCTGCAGCAGTGTGCCCGCGAAGATGGCTTCGCTGCCGCGGTCGTGCCCCGCGATCGCGCTGGCGCGATCGCACGAACCGCATTGAGCCACTACATATTCCCCGATACTGACCCCGCGGCGGCCCGCAGGCAGATCCGGGCCGCCGCGGGCCTACCCGGCGACTGACCCGACGGCAATCGCTCATAGCGTCAGCCCGCGTCAGAGGCAGCCAATCATGTCGAAATCTCTTTTAGCTCTTGCCAGTATGGCCTCGGCGGTATCGGTACACTGGGTAATACATGGAGAGTTGCTACGGCGATGTGCCTCTGGATGAGGGCATACGCTCCCGCCGCATCGACGGTGTGAACGGTCTATCCATGCACATACTCGAGGCCGGGTACCGATCACCCGACCAGCCCCTGGTGTTGTTATTGCATGGGTTCCCCGAACTGGCCTTCAGCTGGCGCAAGCTGATGCCCCTGATCGCGGCGCGCGGCTATCACGTGATCGCACCCGATCTGCGCGGTTACGGTGTCACGACGGGCTGGGATGGTGACTATGACGGCGACCTGGCCCCATTTCGTTTGAGCCGCCTGGTGCGCGACGTCCTCGCCCTGCTCGCAGCGCTGGGGCATCAACGCGTCGCCGCCGTCGTCGGTCACGATTTCGGTTCGCCCGTAGCTGCCTGGTGCGCCTTGCTGCATCCGCACATCTTCGGTTGCGTGGCGCTGTTGAGCGCACCCTTCCCCGGACCGCCGCGCCCGGGCCGTGATCCCTGGCCGCACATCGACGCCGCCCTGTCCGCGCTGCAGCCACCGCGCAAGCATTATCAGCGCTACTACGCCACGCGCGACGCGAATCCCGACATGCACAAAAGCGCGCAGGGCCTCAGCACTTTCCTGCGGGCCTACTTTCACTGCAAAAGCCACGACTGGCCGAACAATCGGCCGCACGCCCTGAAGTCTTGGCGCGCCGAGGATCTTGCCGTCTTGCCGCGCTACTACGTGATGGACCTCGATAAGGGCATGGCGGCCACCGCAGCCGACATGGCGCCCTCGCCCGAAGAAATCGAACGTTGCACCTGGCTCACCGACGCGGAGCTTCAGGTGTACGTAACCGAATTCGGCCGTACCGGCTTTCAGGGCGCCCTTAACTGGTACCGCAACACCTTCGATGCCGCTGCGGTTGCCGAACTAGCGGCCTTCAACGGCCGGCGCATCGAAGTGCCCGCCTGCTTCATCGCCGGCCGCAGCGACTGGGGCACCTATCAGACTCCCGGCGCGCTGGAGGCCATGACCTCGGCGTGCGCCTCCTACGCCGGCCCGTACTTCATCGAGGAAGCTGGGCACTGGGTGGCTCAGGAACAGCCGGGGCGCCTCGATGCCACGCTGGGCGAATTCCTCACCCGGGAAGCGCATTGAGCGCGCAGCGACTTGGCCTTGGCTCTGTGCGGACAAAATGGGGCCAAACCCCTGGGCCAGGTGCTCCAGCGCCTCCACCTTGTCGGCGGTCCCAATTGTCGAGGTTCGCGGCCAGGTGATTGAGGAAGATCACCGGTATGCCGGTATCGGCGCCGAGCTCGCAGTAGACAAATTCAGTGCCGCCGACGGAAACCGACTTTGTCGGGGCGTTCCCGTATGACGTGCCACCCCAGCGGGCGCTGGCGGCGGGCAGGTGACTGGTGGGATCGTGCCGGGTGGATCAGTTGTCTGCCATGACTACTCCCGTATGTAAACGGATTGGTACGTGCGCATTGTCGGTGTGTTCGCAGCGACGTTAGATCGGTTCGGGCACAATCAGTCCGGTGGCCGACGACTCGTGCACACGGTGCACATTTCTGGTCCGCTGTGCACCATTTCACGTGGTCCGGTCAGCGTCGCCGTGGCTATGGCACCCGACATCCGATCGCTGTCTGGGGCGTGATCACGATGTGTGCTGCCTGCGCCTCGCCGTAGTACCGCATTCGGCGCCCCCATAGCCGTATATGACTCAGTTCGACCGCCGCGAACTGTGGTTGCAGGTAGTAGAGCCACGCTATCCGAGCGAGCACTGCGGGCGGTGGCGTGCCTCGGACCGCTCGGGCGCGTCCGCGCACAAGGAGCCGTTCAGCGTTGTCCCGACCCTCACCGCCGAACAATAGGGCCACCTGCGGGGAAGACGCCACATTACGTACCGTCCACGACGACGCCGAGGTCGCCGCATAGATGCGGCCGTGGTGAGGAACGAACCACAGCGGTACCGCGAATGGCGTTCCCTTCTGTGAACGGCTAGCAAGAATCATGACTCGCGACCTGCGAACCGCCGCTTGAAGATTCGGCGGGTGGAACGGGTGAACGTCGTCCTTGTCGTCGTTAACCGAAAACGGCGCCGGTCGTGGAGCTGAGCTTCCTGGTGGTGTCGGTGCCTCGCGGAGTGAGCCGTAGTCCCAGGCCACGATTCGCTGGGGCACTACCCGATAAGTGCAATCGCCCATGAGCTTTGGCGACTACCCTCTGACGGTCAGCGAGCGCAATCGGAACCATTGCGGGCCGTCGTCGGCGATCACGACGACATTGCGACCCGCCAGATCAGGGTTACCGTCCGGCACCTGCACAATGCGCGCCGACGACGCGGGATCGGCGGGCTCTTCGAGATTCAGGTTCACTCGGAACCACGAGGATCTCGTCGTCTACGGTGGCGGCCAACGCCCCGCGTGGCGGCGTGAGAGCCAAGTCGGCGACGGCGCTAGCCTCGACATCACGAGTTATCACGAGGGTGCCCTTCCGATAGAAGTGCCGTCCATCGCCACAGTATGCCGATCGTCTGATCTTGTTGACGACGGGCGCGGCACGCGTAGCCGAACACTGCAGCGGCCCGAACGGTAGGTGCGCCTCATAGGCTCAGCGGACCCGTTGAGACACGGGCGCGCGACCGCCCCGCTCACTTCCCACGATTCGGCGAGCGCCGGACGCATTTCGAGGTTTTCATCGGGCTCGACGAGCGTGTCGTAGACGTTCTCGAGAACCTCGAACGAGAAGTAGGCGCTGGTCTTGTGGGGGTCAAGTTGGTCTGGCTCGCCGGCGATGGCCGCGATGAGGTTCTGAGAAGACTCATTGCCGAGGTCAACTCGTTCACCGGTCGAGCAAGCGGTGATGGTGATGACGATGACCAGGCCGATGCCGACCACTACCGTCGGTCTTCTCGTCAGGAATGACTCCACCATCATTTGCGGGTTATTTCACCGTAGACATCTTGCTCGGATGTCGGCGGCCACCGCGTGCGGCACGACCGGTGTTAATCGGTGCTGATCGGCATCGTCGCGTGTAGTGATGTTCCGCGTCCGGGCTGGCTGGCAACGTCCATATGACCGCCGAGGGCCTCGACTCTGTCGATGAGACCGATGAGCCCAGAACCTTTGTCGGAGTCCGCTCCTCCGATGCCGTTGTCTCGAACCAGGAGATTGAGCAATCCCGGGTCGGCATTGATCCTCACGATGACCTCCGAGGCCTGCGCGTGCTTTGCGGCGTTGGTCAACGCCTCGGCGACCACGTAGTAGGCGGCGACCTCGACAGTCTCCGGCAATCGCCGCGGCGCTGCGATATCCAAGGTCACCGGCAGCGTCGAGCGACGCGCCAGCGTCTTTATCGCCGGACCGAGTCCCGACTTCCCCAGGGCGGCGGGATGAAGTCCGTGTGAGATCTCGCGCAGCTCCTCAGATAGTCCCGCCACGGCCGATCCGATCTCGGACAGCTGTTCGGTTAGCTCACCGAGTTCGGTGGGCACCAGGTTCTGGGCCATTCGCAGCTGCAGCCCCAGCGAGACGGCGCGCTGCTGGGCCCCGTCGTGCAGATCGCGCTCGAGCCGTCGCCGCGTCTCATCGGCGGCCGCGACGATGCGCCCGCGGGACTTGATGAGCTCGTCGCGGGTTGCGGCCGCGACGATTGCGGTGGCGACCAGCTCGGCGAAGTCTCCCATGCGCTGTTCGGTGTCTAGAGGTAGCGGCTCGGATCGCGACGAGCCGACGACTGCCATCCCCCACACTCGTTGATCGACGACGATCGGGACGCCAACGCGCGAGCGTATGCCCAGCTCACGCATGCGCGCCGCAATAGAGCCCGCGGCGCACTCGTAGCTGTCCATCCGTGCCGGGCGGCCCGTACGCCATATCTGCCCCGAAACGTTTTCGCCTTCGAAGGTGCGGCGCTCACCGACCGGAATGTGTGGCACTCCCGATTCGGCATAACAGGCGACGACGACGCTCCCCGCGGAATCCGCTTCAAAGCGGTGCACCTCCGCGTTTTCCGCATTCAGGCAGCGGGCCATCTCCTCGGCCACCGCCGAAAACACCTCCGCCGGGTTGACGCCGCGCGCGACCAGGGTCGCCACCCGCCGCAACGCCGCCTGCTGCGTTGCCAGCACACCGAGGCTGTCGCGGCTGCCTTGCAGTTCGTGGCGGGTGGCGGCGTTGGCGATCGCGGTGGCCACCAGCTCGGCGAAGTCGTTCATCCGCGCCTCGGTGTCCGCCGGTGCGGGACCGGGTGTTACCGACCCGATGGCCATGAGGCCCCACACTCGCCCATCGACGATGATTGGCACTCCGACCGCCGCGCGGACGCCAAGTTCACGCACGCGTGCGGCGATCGGGCCGGAGGCGTTCTCATAGTCGTCCATGCGCGCAGGCTGGCCAGTGCTCAGCACGGCCGAAGCGAGGTTGTCGCCCTCGACGGGCGTGCGCGTGCCCAGGGGCCATTTCGCGCGCAACTCGCGATCGGCCGCCGCGGCGAGGAGGGTGATCTCGCCGTTGGCCTCGAACCGCCACAATGCCGCTGTCTTCATGCGTAAGCAGCGGCGCGTTTCGGCGGTCACGCCGGCGAATACCTCCGACGGTTCGACGCCGCGGGCGACGAAGATAGCCACCCGCCGCAGCGCGGCCTGGTCGTCTGCGATCTGGCGGAACCCGGCGTAAAGATGAGCGTTGTCGACGGAAACGGCGAGCTGGCCGGCGATGAGCTTCACCCCGTCGAGCCGCTCGGCGGTGAAGCTGCCGCGCATGAGGCGATTTTCCAGCACCAGCACCGCTTGTAACGCACCTCGGCTGAGAATCGGCACGGCCAACACTGAGCAGGAGGTGGTGTCGGTGAAGTACGGGTCGCGGGCGAAACGGTCGTCACGCAGCGCGTCGTCGACGATGAGCGGCTCACGGGTCCGTTGGACGTAACGCAGCACCGACATCGGCAGCCCACGTTCGGGGTCCGTGCCATCGGCCGCGACGACGTCAGCGGCGGCCGGCGCGGGCCTGAGCCAGTCTTGTTGGTCGTCGCTCCACAACAGCAGGTGTACGCCGGTGGCCCCGGTCATCGCGCCGAGGACCTGGGCCACCCGGGCTTGCAGCCCGTCGATGTCGGTCTCCGAGCTCAGCGCCTGCGACGCCGACACGATGCCGAGCATGTCGATCATGCCGGTCGTAACCGTCGATCGGCGATCGGTGCTCGTGTCGGCTGTTGGCCGCAGGACCGGGTAGGCCCAGTCCAGGTGGTCGACCTTCGTGGTCGCGCCCCACGCGAGGTAGTGCTGACGGGCCTCGGCCAGTAGCTCGTAGCCCGTGTGCTCGACGCCGTGGGCGAGGTACAAACGGGCCGCGCGTTCGGCGATCAGGGCCCGATGCCACGGACGCTGACGGCGCGCGGCCTCGCGACGGGCTGCGTCGAAGGCAAGAACGGCGGCGCGAAAATCGCCAACCGCCCAGGCCCGCTCGGCCTCGACCAACCGCAGCAGATGCAGAAAATTTGTCGGCGTATCGGCGGCGCGTGCGGCCAGCCACCGCGTCATCTCATCGAGTTCGGAGAGCAGCGCGTCGCGCTCCTGGCCGTCGGTTTCGCGTGCCTGCCCGGCGACGGCCAGCGCGCGCAGCACGTGGGCCACAGCACCCACGTAGTGGCCCAATACCGTCGCCAGCAGCGGCATCGCTGCGGCGGTGTGGCGGGCAAGACCGACTGGGTCCGCGGAGATGGCGGCGCCGACCGCGCGGGTGATGTGGGCGAAAAACAGCGCCTGCGGGTTGCTGGCGTAGCGCTCGACTGCGACCGTGTCCCCGGCCTCGGCAGGGTTTTCGCCACTCAGCACTCCGGCCAGCCACCGGTAGCTCTCGAAACACTCGATGGTTGGCTCGGCGCCGATCCGCCGCGCGAACGCCAGCCCGGAGTCGACCTCGGCGACGAAGGTGTCCAGCGACGGCGCGCAGTCGAGCAGTCCGGCCGCGATCGACTGCCATGCGTATCCGGCGTTGGCCAGGTCGCCACCGGCAATCAATCCGTCCCGGGCCAATTGACCTGCCTGCACGCAGTGTTCGACCGGCTCGAACCAGGAACAGAGGACAGAGAACAAGAAGCGAGCATGTGAGGTGTCGGGCTCGTAGCCGCGGGCCTCACCGAACGTCAGAATCCGGCGCACCGCCCGATACGCGGCGGCGTAGTCGCCGCGCTGTGTCACGGTGGCGAAAGCGGCGGTGCTGGCCGGCCCGACAAGGGTCGGGCCTGGGCCGTGCTCGAGCCAGATGCGTAGCGCTTCCAGGCTGAGCCAGGCATTTGTGGCGTGGTCGCCAACAAAGTAGAGGCACGGCAGGATCGCGTTCATCAGACGCGTCGTGGCGATCAGCGTCGGGTCGGTGATGGAGGGTCGAGCCAGATCATCCTTGCCGTCTGTGCGGTCCAGCCACAGATACAGATGGTCAAATTGGTTGTCGAGCTCGGTGGCGAGCCGGTCGGCGCGTGGAACGGTGATACCTAGCTCGCCCAGCGACTCCAGGCCGAAGCCGACCGCGTCCATGAGGCGGCCCCGCTGGGTAAGGCTGAGCAGTTGCACCACCGTCGCGTCCGCGCGCTCGGTCGCGTTCGTGCATAGTTCCACGATTACGCGGTACTCCTCGTCTGCCTCGTCGAAGCGCCCGAGGCTGTAGAGGGCGGCGTGGCGGCCGGTGTGCACCTCGACGAGCGTGCCGGTCTCACCCGGGTCGATCAGCTGAAGCGCGGCAGCCAGAAGTGAATCCAGCAGGGAGTAGTTGCCGGTCAGCGCCGCCTGTTCGGCGGCGCGGCGCAGCAGCGCCACCACGCCGCGCCGCTCGGCTGCGTCGTCGACCGCGTCGATCACGGGCAGGTATTGCTCTGCCGCGACGGCGAACAGCTCCGGCACTTCAGCAAGTCGGCGTGCCATCGCCAGTTGCAGGGTGCGTCGCCGCCCCGGCTGCAACCTGCCTAGGACTGCCTCGCGGGTGCGGTCGTGGCGAAATTGCACCGCCTCATGAAGCCCGGGCTCGATCACGAGAAGTCCATCCTCGATGGCGGGCGCGAGCATCTGTTCCACCACGCTAAGCGGCTCGGCGGTGGCCGTTTGGAGCATGCCCAGCTCGGCCCGCCCGCCAAGGCAGGCCATCGCTTCAACGATCGTTTTCGATGACGCCGGCATTGCCGCGACACGAGCCGCGAGCAGCCCGGCAAGCTCTGAGTGGCCCAGATGCGCGCGCACTGCGGCGGCGTCCCATCGCCATCCGCCGGCTGTTGCCGTCAAGACGCCGTCGCGGCGCAGCGCGTTGAGCAGCTCCACGATCTCGTACGGATTGCCGCGGGTGAGTGGCTTGATCAGCTCGGCGAGGGTCGCCGCCGCCGGCCTGTCGATATGCAGCATCTCGGCAACCATGGTCACGGAGCCGGATTCGGGCAGATTTTCCAGCCACACATTGTGTATCCGCGGATGCTGCCGCCACCGCTCCACCATCGGCGCCAGGGGATGAGATGTCTCCACCTCGCCTTCGCGGTAGGCGCCCACGAGAAGCAGGCCCTCGAGTGGCTCCTCGCTCAGCACGAGATCCACGAAGCCCAGTGGGGCGCGCCCGGCCCACTGCAGATCGTCGAGGAACACCACCAGCGGCCGAGTCCGCGAGGCGACCGCGCCCAACACTTCCATTTCCGCGCGCTGCGCCCGGGTCTGAGCGGTCAGCGGATTGCCCGGATTGGGTGACACCGCCAGCAGCGCCGCGAACTCCGGCAATATTGCGGTCAGCAGACCGGCGTTGGCGCCAACGGCCACCAAGATCCGTTGGCGAAACTGTGCCAACTGATCCTCCGGCTCGGCCAGCAGCAGCCGGCCCAGTGCGCGAAGCGCCTGATTGATGGCGTCGAACTCCAGATCCCGCCGATACATGTCTGACTTGCCCGCCACGAACCAGCCGTCACAGCCGGTCACCACGGGCCGCAGCTCGTCGACCAGTGCGGTCTTGCCGACGCCCGGCCCACCGCTGATCAAAACCGCGCGACACTCGCCCGCCAGGGCGCCTTCAAAGGCCGCCCGCAGCAACGCCACATCGCTGTCACGACCCACCAGCCGTGACGGCGGCAGCAGCCGGACCGGAAGGTCATGCTCGCCGACCGGCGGTGCCGCCGCTCCCGGACGCGGCTGGGCATCCCGGAGCCGCTCCAGGTCGTAGATCAAGCCGTCAGCTGTCTGGTAGCGGTTATCCGGCTCCTTCTCCAACAGGTGCAGGATGATCGCCGACAGCGGCGCGGCCACCTCGGGATTCAGCTCACGCGGCGCCACCGGCACGCGCGCCAGGTGATCATGGGTCAGCCGCAGGGGGTCGCCGGACCCAAACGGCGGCTCACCCGTCGCCAGCTCATACAAGGTCGCGCCCAGCGCGTACAGGTCGGCGCGCTGGTCCACCACCCGGCCGGTACGTCCCGTCTGCTCTGGGGCCAGGTACGCCAGCGTTCCGACAATTTCGGTGTGATGGGTGAACTCCGAGCGGATTTCGGCCAGCGACGTCGCCAACGCGAAGTCCACCAGGCACGGTGCTCCGTCGCGGGACAGCACAATGTTGGCCGGAGTGATGTCGCGGTGCATCACGCCGCTGCGGTGCATTCCCGACACCGCCCGCGCCAAGGGCACCGCAAGCTCGGTCAGCTCATCACTGGTTAGCGGCTTCGCCGACTCCGCGAGGCTACTGCCGCCCGCATCCTCCAGCATGATCGAGCCCGGGTCCCGCGGCGCATCCACCAGCTGGGCGACGCCATCCACGCCGCGCAGCCGCGCCAGGATGGTCTCCTCGTGCCGCAGCCGCTGCTGCGCGTCCGGCCCCTGCGGCTCCTTAGAGACGACCGCACGGTTACCGAACCACAGCCGGGTGACGCGGGTTCGGTCACTGGCGTGAACTATTTCGTGCCGACCGGGCGGACCTTCGTCCGTAAGCAACCCACCCGCCTCCATCCGACACCTCCATGCGCGGTCGGACTCACCTCACATCGCGTAACCGCCATGTCGAGGCCAACAGGCCTCCTCTCTCATCATCTGCCTTACTCCCCGGCAGGTCCACCGGCTGGTTGGCTTCGGCTATGTGTCTGGGCGCAGCCGCTCAACGCAGTCCAGGGCCTCAGCACTGGTCGTTGTGGAGGGCCCACAACGGAAATGTCCGCGAGCTCAAGCTGTTCTCGAGTTCCAGCTAGCTGCAGGGGTCGAAATGGGTGCTCGCAGGGGTGCCACAGGGTTCGCCGCGGCGCAGGATCGAGGTAACCCCAGCTCCATACCCCGAGCAGACAGCAGGAAAAGGATTGCTATGCGAATTCAAATTCGGTACTTGTTGGCAGCCGGTGCGGTCGCTGCGATGGTCGGTGCGCCCTCAGCCATGGCGGAAGATCCCGGTCAAGGCTGCATGGACAACGGCGCCGGAACGGAGTGCTCAAGCCCGGGAAACGTGGAGATCAACGACGCGCCCCCGGTGGTAGCGGATCCCTTCAGCCAGGGCGTCTATGGCGGCCCGTATCCGGTGCCCTTCGATGAGGGCAGTGGTTAGACACAAGTCTGAGCAAGCGGCCACCGAACCATGGTCCGGTGGCCGGTTTTTGGGTTTCGTTAGTTACCCGAAACAGCGCCGTTGCGTGCTGGCAGGTAAAGACAGATTCCTGCTGATGGGGGCGCTGATATCGGGTCAGCAGCGACGACACGTACGCGCCGAAGGGCAATCCTGAAAGTAGTCCAGTTCTGGAACTCGTCCAGATGAGGTCACCGAAGGAGTTCCGCCCATGCGTATCAAGATTATGCACATCACGCCACTGTTGGCGGCGGGGGCCGCCGCAGTCGCGATCGTCGCCGCACCGACGGCCATGGCCGCTACCACGACTACGGGTCCGGCTCAGCAGTCCTGCACCAACGGGGTGTGCCCGAACAGCCATACTTCGCTGACGCCCAACACCCCATTGCCCGGGAATGTTCAGATCAACGATTCTCTTGGGCCCGTTCAGTATTCGCCTCAATATCCGTACGACGAGGGCGATTACATCGGCGGCTACGGCGGCTACGGCCACCACGGCTTTGGCGGCGGTTTCGGCGGCTACGGCGGCCACGGCTTTGGCGGCGGCGGCGGTTTCGGCGGCCACGGGGGCGGACACGGCAGGTAAGACGCTAAAAGCGTTGGCGTGTGCCAATTGTCGTGTCAGATGTTCGGGCAGGGCCCGCATGACGGTCTCGAACCGCAGTAACCAGGTGTCGTAGTCGGTGATCCATCCACCACCTGCGCGCCGAGGATGGGCCGGCGATGGTCAGCAGCGAGTCAGCCACCCTGTACCGCCGCGAGCACGTCGAGGCGAGCGCCATCGGAAAGGCCGGTCTGCCAGGCGGATCGGGGCAGCACCGATCGATTCAACGCCACGGCGACCCCGCGTGCTGGATAGCCGAGCGACTGCAGCAGCATCGCGACCGAGACGTTCCCACGGACGTGCATACGCCGGCTGTTGACGGTGATCACCACGATGCCTCCGTCACCGGCTGGCCATGGGCCGCCGTCCTGTCCGAGAGTGTCGCTCATGCCAGCTCCTCTTCTTGGTCAACCACGCTGCGGCAGCCTTGCACCCGTCATTGTTGTCTCGGTCAGCCTCGATCACGATATGTGCTACGACAACGTCGCGACCACGCCGATGTGGCGGCGCACAGCGCGGCGTGATCCGGCACCAGCGACAACGCTGACAGCACCTAGACCTCAATTCGCGAAACCACGCAGGCCCCAAGCTGTTTCAGCGCCCGCGCAACCACATCGATGCGTGGCGCTCAGGCGGGCGTGCGCCACGCCCGGCGATGCCGGGACGTATCGATGGTCCACAGATAGCCGCAGGTCGGGCATTGCAGGTGCACAACCCAGGCACGGTTGCTCAGCAGATATTGCCAGTGGTCCCGGCAGTTGCGGGGGCTGCGGCACTCGGTGCAATGCCTGCCGTGGTCGCAGCACGGGCACGGCAGCCAGGCGCGACGGCCGCGGTCGGCATCGGGATCAATCGGTAACACGGTTCACCGCCCGATCCGGAAGTACTCCGGCGCTGACCAGCTCGTTGTAGATCCGCTGCTGGTCGCCGTCAAGACCGCCATACAGCATGTCCCACGCGCGCTCTTCCTCCGCGAGCACTCGAACGGGATCCCAGTCCTCCCCGATTGCCTCGAGAACGGCGGTGCGCCGACGCGCTTCATCGAGCGTCAGGTCATAGGCGTACGCGAAATGACCACCAAGCCGCGATGTTGCAGGTGGTTTCACGACGACCACCGCACGATCTGCTGGTACACAGCCTCAGGCGTACCGACAACTCGATGAGTGACAGCAAGATTCGACGTGAACCTGGTCGCTACCCACTGGCCCGCCACCACGTCGACCCGCAAGACCGAACCGTCCTCAGTGATCGCATGGCCCGTCGCATGAGGTGATATCATGCTGTCCTCCTTGGTTTTTCAATATGGCCTTCATCGTCGATCGGTCCAGCGGGCGTGTCGATGGCGACACGAACAACTCGAGGCATTGTTTCGTGTCACCCTCAACAACCGCCGCGACGCAGGCGATTTGTTTCCCGCGACATCGGCTGAGGTTCGACGTTGTCAACCTGCACATCGACAGACATCGGTGGTTCGGGCAATGATTGGTTGGCAGTGCGCGATCCGAAACCCGTTGGGAATAACCAGATAGTTAGTCGGCGTCAGGTCGCTGGAGACACGGCGACCAGGGCAAGCACGGCCGCACGCACCCGGTCAGCGACCACCTGGGGCGTAGCGGTGTCGAGCTTGCCATCGAGGTGCAGGAAGGCCAGGCCGTGAACCACGGCCCAGATGGCTGTCGACAGGGCGTCCGGGTCGGCGCCGGGGAAGGCGCGACCGACGAGCGCGCCAACGTATTCGGCGATGGCGGTGGTCGCCGCGACCCGTTCGCTGCTGTCACCGTCACACGGATCGCTGAACATTGTCCGGAAAAGCGCCGGGTGTTCGAGCGCGAACCGGACGTAGGCGACGGCGACGGCGGCAAGGTCATCGGGAGTCGAGGGCGAGGGGTGCGCGGCGCTCAGATAGCCCGCAAGCTCGCGGTAGCCCTCTGCTGCTACCGCGGAGACAAGCGCCTCGCGGTCGGCGTAGTGCCGATAGGGGGCGCCGGCGGACACGCCCGCACGACGTGCCACCGCGCGTACCGATAGGCCGGCACCGCCGTCCTCCTCAAGCAGTTCCATGGCCGCACGCAAGCATGCGGCGCGCAGATCCCCATGGTGGTACGGGGTACTCGGAGATGGCATAAATCACACTCGACTAGATGTAGACACTGCTTACCGGCCAGACTAATGTAATCGTTGTATACATACATTCTAGCTGATAGAGGCGGTGGAAGCGCTGTGCAGGGATATGTGCTGACTCGTTACGGGGGCGCCCGCGCGATGCAAGTGCGCGAGGTCCCGAAGCCCACAGCGGGCGATGGCGAGGTGCTCATCAGGGTGCACGCCGCCGGGCTGAACCCGGTGGACCACATGGTTCGTCAAGGTGGGGCGCGGCCAGTGTGGCATCTCGACCTGCCATTGGTGGCAGGCAGTGAGCTGTCCGGCGTGGTGGAGGGAATCGGAGCCGGCGCCACCCGATTCGCGGTCGGCGACCAGGTGTACGCGAGAGTGGACAAACTGAAGCTGGGGGCTTTCGCCCGGTACGCGGTTGTCGACGAGAGTTTCGTGGGCAGGATGCCTCGGTCCCTGGAATTCGAGGATGCTGCCGGGCTGCCGCTCGCCGGTCTCACGGCCCTGCAGGGGCTGCGCGAGCTGGCAATCACCCCCGGCGACCGGGTATTCATTTCCGGGGGCGCGGGCGGAGTCGGCACGCTCGCCATCCAGCTGGCCGTCTGGATGGGAGCTTCGGTGGCCACCACAGCGTCACCTCGAGGTGAGTCACTCGTCAAATCTCTTGGTGCCGACACGGTTATCAACTACCGGGAACAGAAGTTCAAGGACGTGCTCAGCGACTACGACAGCGCCCTGGTCCTCACCCGTGGGCGCGACCTGACGGACAGCTTCGACATCCTCAAACAGGGAGCAAAAGCGGTGTCGGTCACGAGCATCGACCCGGCCACTGCCCGCGACGATATGGGAATGGGCAGCTTGTTAACCGCCCTATTGTGGGTGGCCAACACCAAGATCCGCCGTCGGTCCCGGCGCAGGGGGGTCAGCTACCGGTCTTTAATGATGCATCCCAGCGGAGACGACCTTGATGTGCTGGCGCGATTGGTCGATGGCGGCCAGCTGAAACCGGTGACCGATCGGGTGTTTCCGTTCGAGCAGATCCCAGATGCGTTTGCATACTTGGAGGAGGGTCATGCCAAGGGGAAGGTCATCGTCCGGCTCTAGTTGAGGATGCGCACCGTTCGCCTCGGCGCCCTCGTCGGGCGCTCAGCCAGTCATGAGCCGCCGTTAAGGTGCCGCGTGTACCTTCCGGAATCGGCGTGCCGGTATGGGAGGAGTAACGATGCCGCGATCCGACAACGATTCCTGGGACATCACCGAGAGTGTGGGGACGACGGCGCTGGGCGTCGCCGCAGCTCGCGCTGCGGAGACCGACAGCGAAAACCCTCTGATCCGCGATCCCTTCGCAAGGCTGTTTCTCGACGCGGCGGGCCCGGGCATGTGGAGCATGTTCGGCAACCCCACGCGGTCCGGCGAGCTCGCCGATGTTGACCCCGGCGTATCTGCGCGCATGAAAAACAGGGTCGACTTCATGGCCGCACGGACGGCGTTCTTCGACGAGTTCTTCATAAGCGCTGCCGATGCCGGCATTCGGCAGGTAGTGATCCTGGCGTCGGGTCTTGACTCGCGTGCGTGGCGGCTGCCATGGCCGGACGACACCACCGTGTACGAGCTGGACCAGCCCAAAGTGCTGCAATTCAAGTCCGCGACGTTGCAGAGCCACGGCGCGCACCCAACGACCACCCAGGTAGATGTCCCCGTCGACTTACGACAGGATTGGCCGAAAGCGTTGCAGAGGGCAGGTTTTGACCCGGCAGCACCGACCGCGTGGTCGGCGGAGGGACTGCTGCGGTTCCTGCATGCACCGGCGCAGGACTTGCTCTTCGAGCGCATCGACGCATTGAGTACTCGCAAGAGTCGGCTCGCCACCAACGCGCCGGGCAAGGACTTCCTGAATCCCGAGCGGATGGCGCGCGAGCGGGAAGAGATGCAGCGTATGCGTGAAGTCGCTGCGCGGGAGTTCGACACCGAAATACCCGACGTGCAAGATCTTTGGTACGCCGAGGAGCGCACCGATGTCGCGAACTGGCTATCCGGACACGGCTGGGACGCGACGGTGACGACCGCGGCAGAGTTGCTCACGCATTATGGCCGTAGCTCCACCGAGGATGACGCGGATTCGATACGGTCCAACCAGTTCATCTCTGCCGTCTCGCGTTGACCACGGTTGTGCGGAACGGCGCTAGACCTTGACGGTGACAGGCAGCACGTTCCAAATTTCGTCGCAGTACTCGGCGATGGCGCGATCCGACGAGAACTTGCCGCTGCGAGCGGTGTTCAGGATCGACATCCGCGTCCACGCGTCAGTGTGTGCGCTCGAAGACAGACGACGCGGGCGACCGGCTCGTCGCCGAATCGGTGGGCCCAAGCGTGGTGGTCGAGCGTGTCTGCGGGTGAACGGTCTGTGGACCTGCGGATAAATCTCACGCATGTCACGATGCGGTCGTCACGACAAGGATGTGGCGATCTGGACAGGCGAGGTCAGGGTCTGATGAACAGGGCAACGCTCGGCGATGTGCAGTAACCGTTGCCGCTGAGCGTCGTCGAGGTCGCTGATCAACTCGACGTCGCAATCAATATGGTCGATCCAGGTGGCGCTGCTTTCGCACTCGGCGCAGTCTTTTGCGTGAATTCGCGAGTGCCGCAACGTTACTCGGATCCGCTCCAGCGGCCAGCGCTTGCGGTCGGCGTACATCCGCACCGTCATCGACGTACACGCACCGAGCGCGGCAAGTAGCAGATCGTAGGGTGTTGGCCCGATGTCGTCGCCGATCGGCCGTGGCTCGTCGGCGACGAGCCGGTGGTGCCCGGCGGTGATCTGCCGCGTGTAACCGCCTGCACTTGTCTCCTCGACTGTCACCGTGCCCTCAGACGACGCTGCATCGCGGCCGGTCTCGCCGTGCAGAGTCATGTCACGCTCCTTGGCGGTGGCCCGTGATTCTGGGGCACCATTGCCGCGCCTCCTCAGAGGTCCGAGTGTTCGGAATCGCGTGATTGGACTCGCCGCGCAGGACGGAGTCTATGTCGAAGCCGTCAGTCCTGCGTCGCCAACTTGAGTCTTTCACTCATGGTCGATGCGGACCGTGCGGTCCAGCAGTTCCGCGACCCGCGTGTGTATCCGGCCCCGACCCCGACTCCTCCGGGCGGTGCACTCGAAATCTACTGACACGGTTGGTGATTCCGCTACGGCGTTAGCACCACCGAGCCGACGGTCTTCCGGCTCTGAAGATCACGGTGCGCTTGCGCCGCATTCCCGGCTGTTGTCCATCGAGCCGGCGACGACAAGCAATGCATCCTGGTGTCGCGCTGAGCATCCTGGCACGTTGGTCTGAAAGAAGGCTGGGAGTTGTTTGAGCGTTGTTCGCTGGTACAGCGGTGGCCGCTCAACGCTGTCGCGCGACACATCGACTGCGGCGGGGCTTGTCGCGACGCTGGTCGGTAGTAGAACGCGCCCGGCTTCCTGCTGGGATGGCTCGACACAAGAAGGGCAGGCAGACCGATGGCGAATCAGCGGACCGTGCAGGACGTGACATACGACCTGCTCCGCAAACTCGGGTTGACGACGGTGTTCGGTAACCCGGGCTCCACCGAAGAGACGTTCTTGAAGAACTTCCCCGACGACTTCACCTATGTGCTGGGGCTGCAGGAAGCCTCGGTGATGGGCATGGCCGACGGGTTCGCGCAATCGACCGGCCGGCCCGCATTGGTGAACGTCCACACCGCCGCTGGCATGGGTAACGCGATGGGCAACCTGATAGCGGCGTACAGGGGCAACACCCCGCTGATCGTCACGGCCGGTCAGCAGACACGCGAAATGGTGTTGTGCGAACCGTATCTGACCAACAAGGATGAGACGCTACTTCCGCAACCGTGGGTTAAGTGGGCCTATGAGCCCAAGCGCGCCGAGGATGTGCCCGCGGCGTTCATGCGCGCCTACACGGTGGCTCTTCAGCCGCCGGCCGGGCCGGTCTTCTTGTCCATCCCGCTCGACGACTGGGACAAGCCTGCGCTGGGCCCTGCGGTGGTGCGAACGTTTAGCCACCGGGTCGCCCCGGACACCGAGCGGCTGCGTGGTTTCGCCGATCGGATCAATCGCGCGCAGCGGCCGGTGGTGGTGTTCGGTCCCGAGGTGGATCGCAGCGGCGCCTGGGACGCGGGGGTGGCATTCGCCGAGAAGGTGGGCGCGCCGGTGTATTGCGGCCCGCTTCCCGACAGGGTGTCGTTTCCGGAGGATCACCGCCTGTATCAGGGACCCCTGCCGATGACCATCGCCGGTGTCACCGAGGTGCTGCGGGGCCACGACCTGGCGATCGTGATCGGCGCGCAGGTGTTCCGCTACTACCCGTATGTGGCCGGCGAGTACCTGCCCGAGGGCACCGAACTGCTGCAGGTCACCGCCGATCCGGCGTTAGCTGGCGCGGCACCGGTCGGCGACAGCGTCATCGGAGATGCCTTGCTGGCCCTCGAGCAGCTGGTGGATATGGTCGATGATCACAGTGACCGCCCCGCCCCGGCGGCGCAGGCCCGTAGCCGCGACATCATCGACTCGGCGTCCCCACCGCTCACGACGGATGCGGTGTGGTCGACCCTGAGCACGGTCAAACCCGCCGATTCGCCGCTGGTGACCGAGTCGACATCGACGATGGCCGAACAACTGCGCTGGCTGCCCACCACCCGCCCGGCGTCGTTCTTCGCCACCGCCAGCGGCGGCATTGGCTGGGGCGTGCCCGCGGCGGTCGGCATCGCCCTGGGAGACCGCGCCCGAGGCGTCAAGCGCACCGTGGTCGCCACCATCGGCGACGGGTCATTCGAGTACTCGGTGCAGGCCATCTATACCGCCGCCCAACACAAGCTGCCGATCGTGTTCGTCGTCATGCGCAACGGCGAATACTCGATCCTGAAGTCGTTCGCTGTGCTGGAACAGACACCGGGGGTGCCCGGGCTGGACCTGCCCGGCCTCGACATCGCGTCCATCGCCGCAGGTTTCGGCCTCCGCGCGATAAACGTGGACAGCACCGAAAAGCTCGCCGAGGAATTCCGCACCGCACTGAACGCCGACGGGCCGACCGTCATCGTGGTGCCGACCAAACCCAAACCGGCCCACCTGGGCTGAGCCGGGTTCCAAAGCGCCGTGCGGCGCGGTTGAAATCGCCGATCCCAAGGGGGCATGACAGTGCCGATCTATACCCTCACGACGACGGCGGCGACACTCAATACCCAGGTCAAGGCGGCGCTGGCCGGCGAGATCGGCCGCATTCATTCATCGATCAATCACGTGCCCAGCACCTATGTCAACGTCGTTTTCCACGAGCTGCCCGCCGACGGGGTCTACACCGACGGTGTACCCGCGAATCCGGTGCTGGTCAGCGGCTGGGTGCGGGCCGGTCACCCGCAAGCCGATACCACGCGGCTTGCCACCGAAATCGCCGCCGCCGTCACCCGAATAACGGGCGTCGACGCCCAACGGGTGCTTGTGGTCATGCTGAGCAGTCCCGCGAGCTCCGCTGTCGAAGGCGGCCGCGTTCTGCCGGAGCCCGGCCAAGAACAGGCCTGGATGGCCCAAGAATAACAATCTGCATTTTCAGCTGCGGTGCAACGACTTTCGTATCAGCTTGCAGAACCCTCCGACGGCGAAAGGATCAAATCACATGACGACCAATTTCGGTGATTTCCAAAACGAGGTCTACGCCGACGCCGTCAAAGGCAAAACGTCTCGATACCCCTTCGACTTCCAGTCCATTCAGCGGAAAGCGTCTGAGGCCCTGCCCGGCTGGGTGTACCGGTACGTGTCGGCGGCGGCCGGGGACGAACGCACACAACGGGCGAACATCGAGGCGTATTCGCACTATGGAATCGTGCCCCGGATGATGGTGAGCCCGCCCGAGCGCAATCTGTCCATCGACCTGTTCGGCAAGCATCTGCCGTCGCCGATCTTCATGTGCGCGATCGGTCTGATTGGGTTGTGCGCACCGGACTTTCAGGGCGATGTGGCCGCCGCGCAGGCATCGGCGGCCACCGGTGTGCCGTTCACGTTGTCCACGTTCTCTCAGGCCCCGATGGAGGACGTCATCAAGCACGCCGGTGACACACCGAACTTCTATCAGCTCTACCTGCCCGCGGATCGCGAGCTGGCGGCGAGTCTGATCAACCGCGCCGAGCGCTGTGGCTATGCGGGATTGGTGGTCACGGTGGATACGTGGACGTTGGGCTACCGGCCCACGGATCTGGACATCGGAAACTTCCCGCAGTTCCGCGGCTACTGCATGCAGAACTACTACTCGGACGAGAACTTCACCAAGCATCTTGCCAAGCCACCGCAGGAAGACCAGGCCGCCGCGCTGGCCCATTACACCAAGATCTTCGCCAACCCGGTGACCTGGGAGGATCTGCGCTGGATCCGGTCCCAAACCCAGCTGCCCATCGCGGTGAAGGGCATTCAGCACCCCGACGACGCCCGGCTGGCCATCGACAATGGCGCCAACATTGTCTATTGCACCAATCACGGTGGACGTCAGGCGAATTCCGGAATCTCCTCGCTGCAGCTGCTACCCGCAGTGGTAAAGGCCGCCGGCTCCACCCCGGTGATGTTCGACTCCGGCGTGCGAGATGCCACCGATGTGATCATCGCGCTGGCGTTGGGCGCGACGGCGGTCGGGATCGGCCGCCCCTACGCATACGCCCTGTCCTACGGAGGCGCGGAGAGCCTGACCCACTTCTTGAGGTCGTTCCTGGCCGGACTCGATCTGTGCCTGGCCGTCTGCGGTTTCAAGGACATCGCCACCCTGAAGGAAGCGGGTTGCGAACCGGCCATGCACTAGCCGGCGTCTGCGCGGAATGAATCCGGACCACAGTCCGTTTATATCGGGGGAGCGGGCCTCGTGGCCCGTGATCACCCCGAATGAAGGAGAAAGACGATGACCACAGCACCCTCAACCACGGGTCTCAGTGCCGGGACGTGGACCATTGACCCGGTTCACTCATCCATTGGGTTCTCGGTCCGCCACCTGATGGTCAGCAAGGTGCGTGGCACCTTCGCGAAGTTCGGCGGCGCGATAACCGTCGCCGGCAACGGCAACCCGTCGGTGACCGCGGAAATCGCGGTCGACTCGGTCACCACCAATAACGAGCAACGCGATGCGCACATCAAGTCGGCCGACTTCTTCGACGTCGACAAGCACCCGACCGCCAGGTTCACTTCGACCGGGGTTCGGGACAACGGCGATCGGTATGTCCTTGACGGGGACTTGACCCTCAAAGGAGTGACCAGGCCGGTCAGCCTCGACGTGGAGTCCTACGGTGTCAATCCCGGCATGGGCCACGGTGAAGTCGCCGGCTTCGAAGCCTCCGTCGTGTTGAACCGCAAAGACTTCGGGATCGACATCGACATGCCATTAGAGACTGGCGGTGCCGTGGTCGGCGACAAGGTGACCGTCACGATCGAGATCGAAGCGCTCAAGCAGGCTTAACCAGCGCCCGTCGCTTGAGCACCACCGCCGCGATCGCCAGCCACAGTCGTGCGTTGCCCTTGCAGACTGTGGCTGGTAGATCGGCGGCCCAGCCTCTGACGAGCCATCGCCTGTGAAGTCCATGTGTGACGACCTTCACGATGCGACCCAGATTTATATAGGATACCAATGGAGTTACATCGTTGAAACACAGGGGTTACACATGTGCGGCATCACCGGCTGGGTGGATTTCTCCCGAGACATGACTCAAGAGCGCGCGTTGATCGACGCGATGACACAGACCATGGCTTGCCGGGGGCCGGACGCGTCGGGGGTCTGGTCTGATCACAACGCTGCGCTGGGCCATCGTCGTCTGGCCGTGATCGATATCCCGGGTGGCACCCAGCCGATGTCCGTGCACACGCCGCATGGCGACGTCGTCATGGTCTACAGCGGTGAGGCCTACAACTTCAAAGAGCTGCGCGATGAGCTGATCGCCAAGGGCGAGAAGTTCCAGACCTCCAGCGACACCGAGGTCGTGCTGCGCGGCTACCTGCAGTGGGGTGAAGCGCTGGCAGACCGGCTCAACGGCATGTACGCGTTCGCCATCTGGGACTCGCGTGAACGCAAGCTGGTGATGATCCGCGACCGGATGGGCATCAAGCCGTTCTACTTCTACCCGACGCCCGACGGTGTGCTGTTCGGGTCTGAGCCGAAGGCGATTTTGGCGAACCCGCTGGCCAAGCGAGTAGTCGATGTCGACGGGCTGCGCGAGATGCTCGTCCCGGTCAAGACGCCCAAGCATGCCGTGTGGAAGGGCATGCGGGAGGTCGAGCCGGGGACCATCGTCACCGTCGACGACCGCGGTGTCCGCACGCGCACGTACTGGCGACTGGAATCGAAGCTGCACACCGACGACCGCGACACGACCGTCGCAAAGGTGCGCGAGCTCCTTGACGACATCGTCCGTCGTCAGCTGGTCGCCGACGTTCCGGAGTGTGTGCTGTTGTCCGGCGGCCTGGACTCCAGTGCGATCACCGCGCTGTCCGCGCGCGAACTCAGCGTTCCCGTGCGCACTTTCTCCGTCGACTTCGTCGATCAAGCCGAGAACTTCAAGCCCAACGAGCTACGTCCGACCATGGACACGCCCTACGTGCACGACGTCGCCAAGCACGTCGGCTCGGACCACACCGACATCGTGCTCGATCACCACCAGCTGGCCGACCTCGACATCCGGCGCAAGGTGATCAGGGCCCGCGACCTACCGATGGGAATCGGTGACATGGACGCGTCTTTGTATCTGCTGTTCAAGGTGATTCGGCAGCAGTCGACCGTGGCGCTGTCGGGCGAGTCCGCCGACGAGATCTTTGGCGGGTACCGGCAGTTCCACGATCCGGTCGTGCAGAAGACGGATGAATTCCCGTGGATCGCCATCGGCGACGGCATTGTCGACACCGGCGGCGAAGTGCTGACGCCGGCATTGCGCTCTGCCGTCGACCTTGATACCTACATGCACGACCGCTACACCGAGGCCGTGAGCGAGGTCGCGAGGCTCGACGAGGAGGACTACTTCACCCACCGGATGCGCGTCATGAGCTACCTCCACCTGACCAGATTTGTGCGAATCCTGTTGGACCGCAAGGACCGTATGAGCATGGCCGTCGGCCTGGAGGTCCGCGTTCCGTTCTGCGACCACCGCCTCGTCGAGTACGTGTACAACACACCGTGGTCGCTGAAAACCTATGACGGCAGGGAGAAGAGCCTGCTGCGAGGCGCGGTCCGCGACGTGCTGCCCGAGTCGGTGGCGAATCGCGTGAAGAGCCCCTACCCGTCCACGTCGGATCCGCAGTACGCTGCCGCGATCCAAGCGGAGGCCAAAGACCTACTGGGCACAGGCGACGATGCGCTCTTCGGGTTGATCGACCGGGCAGCGCTGGAACATCTGACTCGGTTGGATCCGACGACGCTTCAGCCGGTCGAAAGGGCACGGATAGAGCGGATCCTTGACCTATCGGTCTGGATCGACATGTACCGCCCGGAAATCATCTTCTGACCCGCAGGCACCGACCACTCCGCTACGTTCGCATCATGCTCAAGTTCCCCCTGCGCGCCGCCTGCGCGCTGCTGGCAGCCGGCGGGGTTGCGGTGCCGGCCCACGCTGATCCGCCGATCTATCCGCCGAGCTATGGCAGCAGCGGGGTTTATGGCGTCGGCACCCAGGCCCGGGCTGGGCTGACCGCCTTCATCCCGCCGGGACGATATCGAGCTGACGAAGCACCGGGTCCCTTCAAGGCCCCCGGCGTCTGGTTGCGGTGCAACGACCTCCCATGCACCCCAACATATCCCGCTCACATCATCGCGACCGGTTCCGCGTCGCAGGACAGCCCGCTCGTCGAGATCCTGCCCACTGACACCGCCGTGTACCTGTTCAACGTGACACTGACGTTCGTCGGCTAGGGGCGACCATTCATCGGTCGATCATCTGCATCTGTGCTTCGTTGTGGTGCTCGCCGGCGACGGGCGTGAGGTTGTCGAGTTTTGCCATCTGCTCGGCGGTGAGCTCGACGGCGTCGGCGGCGACGTTCTCCTCGAGGCGCTCGACGCGCTTCGTTCCGGGGATAGGTGCGATGTCGTTCCCCTTGGCCAACAGCCATGCCAGCGCCACTTGCGCCGGCGTGGCTCCCACCGTCGCGGCCAGTTCTCCAACTTCGTCGGCGATGCGCAGGTTGTGCTGGAAGTTGTCGCCGCTGAATCGTGGATTCTGCCTGCGGAAGTCGGTGGCATCGAGATCATCTAGCGACCTCACCTTCCCGGTGAGAAATCCGCGCCCCAGAGGAGAGTAGGGCACAAACCCGATGCCCAGTTCCCGCAGCAGCGGCAATACCGCCGCCTCCGGATCGCGTGTCCACAGCGAGTACTCGGACTGCAGCGCGGTGATCGGATGCACGGCCTGAGCCCGGCGGATCGTGTCGACGCCGGCCTCCGAGAGGCCGATGTGGCGGACCTTGCCTTCGGCCACCAGTTCGGCAACGACGCCGACGGTGTCCTCGATCGGGGTGTTGCGGTCGACGCGATGCTGGTAGTAGAGGTCGATATAGTCGGTGTCGAGACGTCGCAGCGATCCTTCGACCGCCGTGCGGACGTTCGCCGGGCTGCTGTCGAGGGTGCCCGGGCCACCACCGGTGTGGGAGATCATGCCGAATTTCGTTGCGAGCACGACCTTCTCGCGGCGCCCCTTCAGGGCACGGCCGACGAGTTCCTCATTGGTGTAGGGCCCGTAGACTTCGGCGGTGTCAATCAGGGTGACGCCCAGGTCGAGTGCGCGGTGGATGGTGCGGATGGACTCGGCGTCGTCGCGGCCGGCGCCGCTGTACGCCGCCGACATACCCATCGCGCCCAGCCCGATGCGCGCGACGTCGAGATCCCGCAGCCGGGCTTGCTTCATATTGCCGCGAGTCACTGCTGTGATCCCCCTTGACTCCCGACCGGGATCGGAGTGGTGTCAGCCGGAACAGCGGTGTGCCGGGCTGGCGCGGGACGGGTGCGCACGCGCTGCGGCCACCAGAACCAGCGGCCGAGAAGCGCGGCGATTGACGGCGTCATGAACGAGCGTATGACGAGGGTGTCGAAGAGCAGGCCCAAACCGATCGTTGTGCCCACCTGACCGACCACGCGTAGGTCACTGAACACCATCGACATCATGGTGAACGCGAACACCATGCCGGCAGACGTCACGACCGCGCCCGTGCCGGCCATGGAGCGAATGATTCCGGTCTTCAATCCCGCAGGGATTTCTTCCTTGAACCGGGATACCAGCAGCAGGTTGTAGTCCGATCCCACGGCCAGCAGGATGATGACCGACATCGCGATGATCATCCAGTGCAACTGCATGCCGAGGATGTACTGCCAGATGAGCACGGAAAGCCCGAACGACGTGCCCAGCGAAAGTAGCACTGTCCCGACGATCACAGCCGCTGCTATCACACTTCGGGTGAGGATCAGCATGATGATGAAAATCAGACAGAGCGAGGCGATTCCGGCGATCAGAAGGTCGAAGTTAGAACCCTGCTGCATGTCCTTATAGGTCGCCGCAGTGCCGCCGAGGTATATTCTCGAGCCCTCCAGCGGCGTGCCCTTGATGGCTTCAAACGCCGCATTCTTGATCTTGTCGATATGCGAGATGCCTTCGGCCGTCGCAGGATCTCCTTCGTGGGAGATGATGAACCGCACAGCTTTGCCATCTGGCGACACGAACATCTTCAGGCCCCGTTTGAAATCGGGGTTGTCGAACACCTCGGGCGGCAAGTAGAACGAATCATCGTTCTTGGATGCATCGAACGCTTGGCCCATCGCTGTCGCGTTCTGCTGCATCGCCTGCATCTGCTGCTGCATACCGTTTTGCGACTGGTACATGGTCAGCATCATGTTGCGCATGGTCTGCATGGTTGCGATCATCGGAGGCATAATCGTGAGGAGCTGTGGCATCAGTTCGTCAAGCCTGTGCAGGTCCACGGTGAGGGCATTCAGGTCGTCGCTGAGGGTGTCAATGCCGTCGAGGGTGTCGAAGACCGCCCGCACCGACCAGCAAAGCGGAATGTCGAAGCAGTGCGGTTCCCAGTAGAGATAGTTCCGGATCGGCCGGAAGAAATCGTCGAAATCTGCTATGTGGTCCCGTAATTCGTTGGTGTCCTTCACTGTCTGGTCGGTACTCGCAACCATGGAGTGAGTGATCGCGGTCAGCTCCGTCATCAGCTGCAACATTCGCTGCATGTTGGCGATCGTTTTCGCCAGCTCGTCAGCCTGGACCAGCATGTCCTTCATGCGAGCGTTCAAATAGTCCTGGTTCATCGTCTGGGTGGTGCCATTCATGCTGATCAGGAACGGGATCGACGTGTGCTCGATTGGCGTGCCCAACGGCCTGGTGATGGCCTGCACTCGGCCGATGCCGGGAATGTGGAAGATATTCTTGGCAATTCGGTCGATGACGAGCATGTCGGCCGGGTTACGCACGTCGTGGTCAGTTTCCACCAGCAGCAGTTCAGGATTCATCCGCGCTTGTGGAAAGTGCCGGTCGGCGGCCGCATACCCGACGTTGGCAGGGATGTCGGCAGGGAGGAACTCGCGGTCGTTATAGCTCGGTTTATACCCCGGCAGGGCAAGCAGGCCGATGAGGGACAGCGCAATTGTGGCCACCAAAATTGGCCCTGGCCAACGCACGACGGCAGTACCTACCCGGCGCCAGAACCGGGTCCTCATCGTTCGCTTGGGGTCGAACAAGCCGTAATGGCTGGCCACCGTGAGCAGCGCTGGCGCCATGGTCAAGGCGGCGAACACCGCGACAAGCATGCCGATCGCCAACGGAATACCGAGGCTTTGGAAGTACGGCAGCCGCGTGAAATGCAGACAGAAGGTTGCACCGGCGATCGTCAGGCCGGAGCCGAGGATGACGTGAGCGGTGCCGTGATACATGGTGTAGAAGGCGGTTTCGCGATCCTCGCCCGCCTGACGGGCCTCGTGATAACGACCGACCAGGAATATCGCGTAGTCCGTTCCCGCGGCAATCGCGAGCGTGGTGAGCAGGTTGACCGCGAACGTCGAAAGCCCGATGAGGTTGTAATAGCCGAGCGCTGCGACGATTCCCCGGGCCGCCGACAACTCGAGGAACATCATGGCCAGCACGAGCCCCACTGTGACGATGGAGCGGTAGACGAACATCAGCATCAGGAAGATCACGCCGATGGTGATCATGGTGATCAGCCTGACGCTCTTGTCACCGGCGTGATGTTGATCATTCGTGAGGGCTGCGGGACCGGTGACATACGCCTTCAGGCCTTGCGGCGGTGTAGCAGTCGCCACGATGTCCCGGACCGCTTGAACGGACTCGTTCGCCAGGCTCTCGCCTTGGTTGCCGGCCAGGTAAAGCTGAACATAGGCGGCCTTGCCGTCGGCGCTCTGCGACCCCGCCGCGGTCAGCGGGTCACCCCAGAAGTCCTGAATGTGCTCGACGTGCTTCTTGTCCGCCTGCAGCTTGGCGATGAGACCGTCATAGAAATGGTGGGCGTCGGCGCCGAGTGGCTGATCGCCTTCCAGGACGACCATCACCGAGCTGTTGGAGTCGAATTCCTTGAAGTCCCTGCCCACGCGTTGCATCGCCTGCATCGACGGCGCATCCGTAGGCGCCAACGACACCGAGTGCGCCTCGCCGACCTTTTCGATCTGCGGAACGGCGACGTTGACGAGGACCGTCAGCGCCAACCAACCCAGCAGGATCGGCACCGAGAACAGCCGGATGAACCGGGGGATCATCGGGTGCGCGCCGATGTGGGTGTTGGTCATGCCGACTTCACCAGGCAGAACGTCTGCGCGTTGAGTCCGTCGGTCGTCTTTTCATCCTTGACCTCGCCGTTGACGGTGATGCGGCAGGAGATCGTGTCACCGTCGCCCTGGGCCACGATGTTGGCGCTGGCCGCGGGAGCGGTGGTGGTCAGGGTGATCGACCACGGCAACGCGACGTCCTTCGCCTCCTGCGGCTGAGCATCGAGGTTGAGGTAGTTGATGGTCGCCACCGATCCCGGCGCCCCGAAAATCTCGTAGGTGACGACCTTGGGGTTGAACGGCTTGGGGTCGCTGGCGATGCCGGCGCCCGGTCTGGTGAGCTCCGTCTTGCCGAACACGCCGTGCAGCCGGTCGACGCAGAACGCTGCAATCACCAGTGCCACCAGAACGACCAGCAGAATCCACACCCGCTTGAGCGCCCCGATCACACCCCGTTTTCTACGCGGAGCACGTTTGCGGGGTGCAGCCGCAGGTGCGGACGGGGGCGCAGGTGCGGGCGCAGGCGCAGGCGTGGTCCCGGTGGCGACGGGGGCAGTGGCTCCCTCGTTGCTGGCAAGGTCCCGGGTGTCATTGCCTGTCCGTGCCATATGCACCCTCTTCCTCTCGCTTCTCCCGGTCGCGACAGATGACTGACAGATTAGTCCATTTAACTGAATCGAGCGCAGCATAGCCCGAAACTGAGAGCTCGATAAAGCCAGTGCTGTCGGTTTCGGCTGTGACGGTCAACACGGCCAGCTTAGTGCCGGTGGCCGCGCCGGCCACCGGTTGGTACGGTCGCCGGGGTCAGAGTGACGGTCGTCCAAAGAGGCTGCGGCACCAGTGAATTCAGAAGAATTGCACAAGGTGTGTGGAATTCGCGCCGTAGAGGGATACAATCCGACAATGAAGTTAGTGAGGCTAGCGACAACGGTCGCGGCCGCGGCAATCGCTCTGGCCGCGCCGGCGCACGCCGACGTTGACACCGATTTCGCCAATCAACTTCACGCCTACGGCATCTATGGACCCCGCGACTACAACGCGTGGCTGGGCAAGATCACGTGTGATCGACTGGGCAGACACCTGGACGCCGACGCCTACGCATCGGCCAAGTTCATCCTCACCAACCTGCCGCAACACTCGACCACGGCACAGGCGTGGCAGTTCCTCGGAGCCTCGATAAGTACTTACTGCCCCGACCAGACCCCAGTCCTGCAGAACGCCGCCGAACAGCACAGTTGAGCCGGGCCAGACCCAGCGGTGAGAGTGATCGCCGAGGAGGTCATCGCGCATTCCGGCCTTCGATCCCGCTAATCACGTGTCGGCGAACAGAACGCCCGGGTTGAGGATGCCCGCCGGGTCGAAGCTCGCCTTGATCCGGCGCAGCAGGGCGATCTTGGTCGGGTCCTCCAACTCCAGGAAGTAGCTCGCCTTGGAGCGGCCGAGACCATGCTCACCGGAGATCGCGCCACCCATCTCCATTGCGGACGCGAAGATGTCAGTGAGTAACTTCTTCCGCGTGTCCGGATCCTTGCAGAGGACCGCGAGATGCACGTTGCCGTCGCCGGCGTGGCCGCACCCGCCCATGCCGGCGCCCTCCGCCAGCGCCAGTTCGCGTGCTTTGCGCAGGAACTGGGGCATCGACGCTCGCGGCACAACAACGTCGATGATGTCGTCCATGCCAATCGCCTTCACTGTCCAGAAGGTTTTCTCGCGGGCCTCGATCAGCCGGCGCGCCGAGCCGCCCTCGAGCACGTACACGTCCAGCGCGCCTAATTCGGTGAGCAGCTCGCCGAGGCTCTCGACGTCCTCATGGAGCCGGTCGGTGTCGTTATTCTCCAACGTGACAACGAGATACGCCTCACATGCCTCTCGGATCGTCTCCGGGACGCCGAGCTCAAGCTTCTCCATGTTGACGATCGCGGCCATCGCCAAGTTGTCGATGTACTCGAGGATTGTCGGGGCGAGCCCGCTGGAGATGATCTTCGGCACCGCCGCCATGACCTGGTCGAAGTCGCCGAACGGAGCAAGGACGGTGGCCCCGTGCGCAAGCCGCGGAACCAGCTTGACGATCACCTCGGTGACCAGCGCCAGGGTGCCCTCCGAGCCGATGATCAGCTGTGTGAGGTCATAGCCGCTGGACACCTTCGAGTTCTTGCCGCCGGTGCGGATGATCTCGCCGGTCGCCAGCACCGCCTGCAGCCCGAGCACGTTGTTGCGGGTCACGCCGTACTTGACCGCGCGCATCCCACCGGCGTTCGTCCCGACGTTGCCGCCGACGCTGGCGGACAGCTCGCCCGGGTACACGGTGTAGTTGAGCCCCGCCTCTGCTGTCTTGGCGTCCAGCTCGGCCAGCGTCACACCCGGCTGCACGACGGCGACGTGGTTGTCTTTGTCGACCTCCAATACGGCGTTCATCCGCTCGAACGAGATCAGCAGCCCGCCCTCGACGGGCCGCGCCGCGCCGGACAACCCGCTGCCCGAGCCGCGCGCGGTCACCGGCACGCGGTGCTCCGACGCGACCCTCAACAGCCCGGCGACCTCCTCCGCCGTCGCCGGTTTCGCGACGTACGTTGGCTTTTGCGGTGTCGCCGAGAGTGCCTCGTCGTGTGCGTAATCCTCAGAGATCGCATCGCCGATCAAAATGTTCTTATCGCCGACGATCTCAGCCAGCTGTGCAGCTACGTCCGTCACTTGATTCCCACCACCATCGAGTCGGGAAAATCCTAGACCCATGCACCTGCTCGGCCGGCCGACCGGCGCCGTCGCCTGGTGTTAGTAGCCGCTTCCGTTCCTTGACCGGAACCGCTATTCTGGCGACGCGAAATAGTGAACGATACTGTCTACAAGATGACGGGACCGGCGCTTTTCGGCGACACGCGGTGAGGAGAGAAAATGACTAACGTGGTGCAACCCATGGACTTCGATGCGCTCTACGCGCGGGCGACCTGGGCCGTCGCTGCCACCCGGGTCGGCTGACGTTGCGGTCACCCGCTCCGCTGCCCAAGCACCGTGTCGATGATCCGGCTCAGTTCGCCCCGGCTCGGCGGGGTTCCGTTGAGCAGGACGTGCTGCATGATCAGCGCGGGTCCGATCCGCGCCGTCAATGGCGTGACGGTACCCGCGTCGATCTCCCCGGCGCTCTCGGCGTCGCGCAGCACGGACTCGACGACCCGCAGCCGCGGCGCGATCAGGTCCCGGGCGAACATCTCGCGCAACTCTGGCTCGTGCAGCAGTTGACCGATGATCTGCACACCGGGGAAGCCGTGCTTTCCGGCCAGCACCGCGCGGTGGGCCTCGAAGATGGCCATCAGGTTCTGGCGCGCCGTGCGGTCGGCGCGCGGCTGCGGAGGTGGGGGCATCGCGTGGCGCAGCGCAGCCAACACCAGCGCGCGTTTGGTCGGCCAGCGCCGATACAGGGCGGCCTTGCCGGTGCGGGCTCGTGCGGCAATTCCCTCCATGCTCAGACCCCCGTAGCCGAGGTCGCACAATTCGGCGAGGGTCGCCACGTAGACGGCGTGCTCCAGCGCCTCGCCGCGCCGACGGCTGCGCACAGCAGGCTGTCGGACCAGGTCAGACGCCGTGATGGGTTGCGGCATACTGGGATAGTAGCCAGTTGCGTTCCTTCACGGCGAGAACACGTCATGCCGCGTCGCCGGGCGGTGCAGTTCGCCGCTAGAATTAGGAGCACATCTAGGAGCACATCCGAGCCCGAAAAAGATTGTCGGACAAGTAAATTACCTGCCCAGCGCATTCTCAGCGCAAACATAGCCTACGCTTAAATAGTCTATCTAACGTCAGGTCGTCGGGGGTGAACGGGGAGTCACCTATCTCCTCATGAAGGGGCTGTAGGAATAATGAAGCTGAAGATGGCCGTCGCGGGCGCTTCGCTCGCGGGCGGCGTGGGATTGGCCCTGATCGGGCTCAATCCGGTTGTGGCGAATGCCGCGCCTTGTGGGCCGCCGGGCGCGCAGTGTGGACCTGGACCGGGGGCGCCAGGCGGACCACCGCACGGGCCGGATGGCCCGCCTGCTGGCCGTGGACCCGGTGGGCAGCCGCAGGATCTGCGCGGCCCCGATCCAGGTGGTCCGCAGAGAGATTTCCGGGGACCCGACCAGGGTGGTGCGCCGGGTGACTGGCGTGGCCCGGGTGGTCAGCCGGGTGACTGGCGTGGTCCGGGTGGTCAGCCGGGTGACTGGCATGACCCGGGTCGGCCCGGTGACTGGCATGACCCGGGTGGTGACTGGCGTGGCCGTGACTGGGGCCCGCGTCCGCCCGATGCATTCAGGGGCTGGCGTAACGCGCCATGGGGTGACGGACCCGCGCCATGGGGCTGGGGAGCGCCGCCGCCGCCGGACTGGGGCGGGGGGTACCTGGACCGGTACGGGCCGCCGCCGCCGCCAATCAACTATTACGGCTATAACGAGCAGCCGTATTGGGACAACGGGCAAAACGGGTGGGGCTTCTGGTTCTTCGGAATCTGGATACCGCTCCCGACGTTGTGAGCTAGCCGGTAGGACGGTCGCCGCGCGCCGACGCTCGGCGACCGCCCGTCGGGGCTGGATTCCTCTGTAGTCCGCGGTCACGCGAGGCGGTCTGCGATGTTTGACAACATCGCGGCATGCGAGCTGACCGCCTCGCGTACCGTCACCGCGGCAAGCAACCGTGGCGCTTGAATTCGCATGTGCTCGACGACACGCGTGCCGCCAGCGATCCCGTCGAACGTCACCACGCTGCGCAGTCGCACCATCGGAAACTGACGGGCTTCTGCGATCACGTCGCCCGCGACGGGAACGTGCAACCGCGCGACGTACCTGGTCCGCAGCGTGAGCCGCCCGAGCGGGATCCGATCGTGTATCCGGTACGTCTGCGTATATCCGTCCGCGGTCTCGGTTCGAGAGATGGTGCGCACGGAAACGACAAGCGGATGGACTAGCCGGATGTTGTTCAGGTCAACGTAGAAACCGCGAACCTCCGATGGCGGCGCAGCGACGTCTTCGCTCAGCGTCCGCTCGGCACTGCAGATCCACCACGCCACGACGTCAACCCTGCCACGCGCCCGCCGGTAACGTTTCGCCGCATGACGGCAGCGGCGCTCGGCAAATTGGCCGACCTGACCGGGCCGAACATCACTGAGCGGTGGGGTGTCACGTCTACCGACTTGGGGGCGTCGGTCCTCGCGCCCAACGGGAAGCTGGTGTCGGTGTTCGGGGACACGTTCTCGGGCCGGCGTGTCGGTCAGGGGGACTGGCGCTCACCTGTTGTGCTGATCGGCACCGGCGACGCGAACAACGAAATCGTCTACGAGCACGCGGGCGGCGAGGACCCGGACTACGCCCGCCAGCTGTGGCCCTACGTTCACGACGACGCCGGCACCGGGTGGACCCGCGGAGGCATCAGCACCGTGATCCCATCGGACCTCCTGCGGGTCGGCGACTCCCTATACCTGCATGCGATCGTCAACCACGGCTTCGGCACCGTGGTGTGGACCGAGATCTGGAAGTCTGACGACAGCGGTGTCTCGTGGACGCACATGGGGGAGCGGGCCAACTTTCCCGGTGACCTGCACGGCGGCTACGCGCAATGCTGGTCGTGGGATTACGACCCCCGCGGTGAGTGGGTTTACGTGGTCTCCACCGGTTTTCAACGCGACAAGGGGATCATCCTGCGGCGGGTGCGGCCGCGCTACATCGGCGACATCTCGAAGTACTCGGGCTGGAGCTTCGCGGGCGGCAAGTGGGGATGGGGCGGCGAGCCGACGCCGATCACGCCCGCCGGCGAGACCTGGGGTGAGCTGACGTTCCGCCGCCTGCGCCCCGGCAAATGGATCCTTGGCGGGTTCCTGTCGTCGAAGTACGCGTTGGGCTATCGCGTGGTGGAATCGCCGGTCGCCAACATGCACACCACGCCCATCCAGATGCCCGTCGTGGGCACGGCGTGGGGCGACGAAGACCACCAGGACAACAAGGTCGCACAGCTCTACGGCGGTTATGTACTGCCCGGTTCCCGGTTCGACGTCGTCGGCGGGTTCGGTTTGGTGGTATCGCAGTGGAACACCGAATCCGGATGGCCTTACCGCGCAATGCAGTTCAAGGCTTCCGTCACGGACAGCACGAAGCGGCCCAGTCCCCAAGACCCGATCAATCTGTGATTCGGCGATCGGGGTACGGCAAACACTGTGATACTTGGGCAACGCCGAGCGCATGACGGAAGGGAACATCGTGGCCATCGCACGCGTGCTGTTCTTAGCCATCGCCGCAGGCAGCGTCGCGGTTGGCACAGCCACCCCCGCGTCGGCGCGGCCGGTTGACCCGCCGATGTACGGCGTCTACACGTACCACCAGGACGGTGTGCCGGACGAGACGTGGACGTTGTGGCCGACGTGCGTCGAGGCGGGATGCGTGCTGCACATGTCCAGCGTCGTGTCCCCGCACCTCGGGCCGGACAGCGACATGCCCGGATACGGCGGTGACGCACGCAAGGTCAACGGGTTGTGGACATGGGCCGTGACCAAGGATAAGGGCGCGACGTGCCCCGACGGGAGCAAGACGCCCGCGAACTACTCCTATTCATGGGATCAGGTCACGCTCGCCGGCACCGTGACGGTTCTGACCAGCGACGACTGCGGCATGAAGCCCGGCATGACCAAGCAATCGTTCAACCTGACCTACAAGGAACCGCTCCCGATTCCGGTGATACTGGATCCGCTGAACCAGATCGAGAACCTTTGGTGACCCATGACGGGGTCAGGAACGCCAGCGCCACGAGCCTTGCTCTTCGACGTCCAGGGCACCGCGACCGATTTCTACTCGACCGTGCGTGGCGAAGCTCGACGGATTGCCGCTAACCGCTTTCCCGATGTGGACTGGGACGGGTTCGTCGGAGCATGGCGGGCCGGCTACACAGCGGCGCTGCAGGCGGCAGCGCGGGGACCCACCGGCTGGGTGTCCGTTCGCGCGGTGTACCGGCATGTCCTGGACGGCATCGTGGCGCAGTACGGCCTCGGATCGCTCACCGACGCGGATCGCGACGAGCTCGCCCTGGCATGGGAAAAGCTGCAGGCGTGGCCGGATGTGTTGCCCGGGCTGACCCGCTTGAAACGGCGCTTCACGCTGGCCACCCTGTCCAACGCGGACGTCGCCGCGGTCGTGAATTTGTCGAAACACGCGGGACTGCAGTGGGACGCCGTTTTCACCGCGGAGATGGCCCGCGCGTTCAAGCCCGACCCCGCGGTCTACCGCCTGGCCGCGACCTACCTTGATGTGCCGCTGGCCGAGACCATGATGGTGGCCAGTCACAAATACGACCTGCGCGCCGCTGCCCGGCTCGGCTGTCAGAGCGCGTTCGTAGCGCGTCCGCTCGAACTCGGTGTCGGCGGCGCGGTGGACATCGCCTACGAGGACGAATTCGACATCAATGCTTCGGATTTCACCGATCTCGCCGACCAGCTCGGCTGTTAATAGCGCTCAGGCCCGGGTGCGGTCGCGAAGCAACGCGATGTCGTCCTTGCGACCCTCGTCGGCCGTCTCACAGATGATCGGCGCGTCGGCGGCCGTGACGACCGCGACCAGCAGGTCGACGTCGATCTCGCCGGCGCCGAGGTTGGCGTGGCGGTCGCGCCCCGAACCGGCCGGATCCTTTGAGTCGTTGCAGTGCACCAGGTCGATGCGCCCGGTGATGGATTGGATCCGCTCCACCGCGTCGATCAACGCCTCGCCGGCCGCCCACGTGTGGCACGTGTCGAGACAGAACCCGATGTTCTTGTCGCCGATGTGGTCCCACAGGCGCGCGATCGTGTCGAAGTGGCGCGCCATGGCATGGTCGCCGCCTGCGGTGTTCTCGAGGTAAACCGGCACGGCGCTCTCGAGTTGGTCGAGCGCCTTGCGCCACCGCTCGAAGCCCGCGTCCAAATCGTCGTCGTCGACGTGGCCTCCGTGCACGATCACGGCCGCGGCGGCGATGTCGGCTGCCGCGTCGCAGGTGTCCTGCAGGATCTTGCGGGACGGGATGCGGACTCGGTTGTTCGCCGACGCCACGTTGATCAAATAGGGCGCGTGAACGTAGATCGGCAGGTCCGATTCCCGCAACCGCGCCGCGTCATCGCGCGGCTTGGGCTTCTTCCAGCTTTGCGGATTGCCCAGGAAGATCTGCACCGCGTCGGCGCCTTCCGCGTCTGCGGCCGCGAGCGGGTCTTGCGGGCTGACGTGCGAGCCAATGAGCACAGGCCCAGTCTAGAAACGGCGACAATCCCGCAGCCAGCGGCCCTGTCGGTGTCGTGACTCGCGTTTGTGCGCTATCTTCTGTCCACAGCCAGCTACGGAGGTCACGTGAAAAAGCTTGTCGCCGTCTCCGCTGGATCTGCCGCGCTTGCGACCATGGGTTTCCTGTTCGCGGGGCACGCCAGCAGCGACACACTCGATGTCACCGGGATCACGTACGCCCAAGCGGTGCAGGTCCTGAAGTCGCAGGGCTACATGGTGGAGTTCCAGGGCTCGGTCGGCGGCGACGTCCCGCAATCGCAGTGCGTCGTCGCAAGTCAGAAGATGCTGCCGCATGGCTGGGTCTCGGTGATGCTGAACTGCACAAGGGCCGCGCAGGCGGTGCTCCCCGCAGCGAACCCGAACGCCCCGGTTGTCGGCGGCAACGGTGTCACCACGGTCAAGGCGACCCCGGTGGCTCCGCCGCCGCAGGAGCTGGCGCCGCAGCCTCCGCCATTCCCCGGGGGCAACCCCGTCAGCTAGGCGGCGTCCACGCGACCGGCAGCTGCTTGATGCCGTGGATGAATGCCGACAACAACCGCGCCGGCTCCTCTGTTGCAACGATGTCGGGTATCCGGCGGTGCAGCTCCTCGAACGCGACGGCGATCTCGCGCCTGGCCAAGTTGGCGCCGAGGCAGAAGTGGGTGCCGCCGCCACCGAAGCCGACATGGGGATTGGGGTCGCGCGTCACGTCGAACGTGTAGGGGTCGTCGAACTTTGCTCCGTCGCGGTTGGCCGAGCAGTACCACATCGACACCTTGTCGCCGGCGGTCATCCTCACACCGTTCAGCTCCGTGTCTTCGGTGACCCGGCGCCGCATGTACACCACCGGCGACGCCCACCGGACGACTTCCTCAACGGCTGAATGGGTCAGCCCGTCGAAGTCCGACCACCACTTCTCGCGTTCGTCGGGGTATCGGGTCAGCGCGAGGACGCCGTGGCTGATCGCGTTGCGGGTGGTCTCGTTCCCGGCGATCGCTAACAGCATGAAAAACGACGCGATCTCGCTGGAGCTCAGCTTCTCGCCGTCGACTTCGGCTTCGACCAGGCTCGTCGTCAGGTCGTCGCACGGGCTGGCGCGTCGACCGTCGGCCAGTGCGCTCGCATATGCACCGAATTCCATCGACACGTGCACGAACTCGTCGAGGTCGGTGGTCAGGTCCGGATCACCGAATCCGAGGATCACGTTTGTCCAGTGGAAGACGGTCTGGTGGTCCTCCTCGGGAATCCCCATCATGTCGCAGATCACCTGCAGCGGGAGCGGACCCGCCAACTCTGCGACCACCTCGCCCGTGCCGTCCGGGTGTTTGGCGATCATCGCGTCGACCAGTCGACGAGCCCTTTCGCGCACCGACTCCTCGGTGCGGGCCACCACCCTGGGCGTGAAGGCCCTGCTGACAATGTTGCGCAGACGCTGGTGCCGCGGGTCGTCCATCACGATCATCGACCCGAAGAACTCGGACAGTTCGGGGATGTTGTCGCCGAGCGTGATATTGGGAACAGAGCTGAAGATATGCGGATGGCGGCTTGCGTAGTGCACGTCGTCATAGCGTGTGACGGCCCAGTGGCCCGACCCCGCATCGCGCTCATCCTGTTCCGGTATCTCCCAGAACGAGATGGGCTTCTCGCGGCGCAGCGTCGCGAAGGCGCCGTCACGGAAGTCGTCGTCCTGCGCCCAGAAGTTCCAGGTACCCAGATCGACGTCGGACAACGGCACGTCCAACGGGGGCGCGCCGTTCACCCGGGTTGCAATACCCATACAGACCACACCCACTTCACTGAGGGAGCAATTATGGCCGAGCCTAGTCTGTTATGAAGTCCGACCAGAAAGGCGTGCAGTGACCAAGCGGATCGTGGTGTGGGGTACAGGTTTCGTCGGCAAGATGGTAATTCCAGAGATCGCCGCGCACCCGCTGTTCGAGCTGGTCGGCGTCGGAGTCAGCAACCCGGACAAGGTCGGTCGCGATGTGGGTGAGATCTGCGGGCTTCCGCGCCCGCTCGACGTCACCGCCACCGACGACGTCGACGCGCTGATCGATCTGAAACCGGACGCCCTGGTGCACTATGGGCCGACGGCCGCGCATGCCGACGACAACATCGCTCTGATGTCGCGCTTCCTGCGTGCCGGCATCGACGTCTGCTCGACGGCGATGACGCCCTGGGTGTGGCCGACCATGCACCTGAATCCGCCGAACTGGACCGTCCCGATCACCGAGGCCTGCGAGGCGGGCGGATCGTCCTGCTTCACGACGGGCATCGACCCCGGCTTCGCGAATGATCTGTTCCCGATGACGCTGATGGGCCTCTGCTCGGAGGTGCGCAAGGTGCGCGCCTCCGAACTGCTGGATTACACGAACTACGAAGGCGACTACGAGAGCGAGATGGGAATCGGCAAACCGGCGGATTTCACGCCGCTGCTCGAGAACCGGGACATCCTGGTGTTCGCCTGGGGCGCGACCGTGCCGATGATGGCCCACGCGGCGGGCGTCGTTCTGGACGAGATCACGACGACCTGGGAGAAGTGGGTGACGCCCACCGAGCGCAAGACCGCAAAGGGCGTGATCCAACCCGGTAACGTTGCTGCTGTGCGGTTCACGATCAACGGCGTCTATCGCGGCGAGACGCGGATACAGCTCGAGCACGTCAACCGCATCGGCCACGACGCCGCCCCTGACTGGCCGTCGGGTAATCAGGATGACGTCTACCGTGTGGATATCGAGGGGACCCCAAGTATCTTCCAAGAGACCGCTTTTCGGTTCACCGACGGTTCCGGACGTGATGCCGCCGCGGCGGGTTGCCTGGCCACGGGATTGCGGGCGCTCAATGCGGTGCCCGCGGTCAACGACCTGCCGCCGGGTTGGGTTACCGCCCTCGATTTGCCATTGGTCCCCGGCGCAGGGACGATTCGCTGAGTCGATAGGGTCAGCGCGGCCAGCTGCTCTTGTCCAGCAAGAGCTTCACAAGCGGGATCCGCACGCGCTTCGGGTCTGCGGCCAGTCGCTCACGCAACCCGGATTCCAAACGCTGGGCGACCTGCTCGGCACGTGGCCCATTCGGACCGCCGTCCAGCGCGGTCAGAATGGTGGGGAACACCGAAGTCCGGACGAACGCCGTCCATTGCGCGGCGAAAATTGTTGCGTTTCCGTCCTTTTGGAATTTCGTCCAGTACTGGTCCTCGGCATCGAACACCTCCAGGTGCTCCACCGTGAGGCCGGCGAACCGGTTCTTCGGTGCGAACGGCGCAGTGAGTTGCGCCTCGCTGCGGCCGACCGAGGGGATCACCATTCGCAAAACCTCGTCGCGGGTGACCACGCCCTCGGCGACCATGTCCTTCAGCTCAATGCCGAGGCCCTCGAGTAGCGGCTGGTACCCGGACTCACCCCCGTCTTGGGCCATCGTCAGCACCACGAGCCGCCCTCCTGGCACCAACTCGCGGCTTCGGGCGGTCAGGAAAGCGATCCAGTCGTCGGCGCCTTGGCGCGCGTACGCCGCGACCGCGTCATCGTCGCGGCTGCATGCGATGTGAACCTGATCCGGTATCACGGCAGGAACGCGGGAGAGCCAGTCCACGGCCCACGCACTCCAGCCCAATGTCACGGTGCCCGTCGGCGCGACCTGGCCGTACAGCGACCGTCCGATGCCCGACGCGAATGTCGCCGGATCGTCGCGCAGGTAACTCTGCGGGTCTGACGCAAGCGAATCGAACAGCCCGGTGTAGTCGTTCTCGGCGACGTCGGCGTGGAAGACAACTATTGCGCGGCCCGGCTCGGTGCGGCGGCGCAGGATTGAGATCGCGGCTCCGATCGGCAACAGCGAATTGTGCCCCGCGGATGCCCCGTAGTCAGCGATCACGATCGTGTTCGGCGTAGCGGACAGCTCAACGTCTTTGGCCGCACGCTGCAGCAGTTCCACCGCCGGCAGCGACGCGGGCTGCACCCGCGAACTGCCCCTCAGCGCCCCGCCCGCCTCCAGGGGCGCCGGGCGGCGGGGGACAGCATCGGCGGCCATTACGCGCACAGTAGTCGCCCACCTAGTGTCCCCGAGTCATCCATTCGTCGTAATGCACCAGCTCGCCTCCGATTGTGGCGGTGTCGCCGTGCCCGGTGTAGACGACGGTGTCGCCGGGCAGCTTGCCCAGCCGCTCGGAGATCGACGCGAGGATCGTGGGGAAGTCGGAGTACGACCGGCCCGTCGCGCCCGGGCCGCCCTGGAACAGGGTGTCGCCACTGAACACCGCGCCCAACTCGGGAGCGTGCAGGCAGGTGGAACCGGGGGAGTGTCCCGGAGTGTGGATCGCCCGCAGTTCGGTTCCGGCCACGTTCAGCACTTCGCCGTCCTGCAACGCGCGAAACTCCTTCCCGGGATGCGTCATCCTCCAGAGCACCTCGTCGGCGGGATGCAGCAGCACCGGAGCGTCCAACGCGTCGCCGAGCTGCGGCGCGACCGTCACATGGTCGTTGTGACCGTGCGTACACACCACCGCCACCACATTTCGGCCGCGCACCGCGTCGATGATCGGGCCCGCGTCATGGGCGGCGTCGATCACGACGACGTCGTCGTCGCCACCGACCAGCCAGATGTTGTTGTCGACTTCCCAACTGCCACCGTCGAGTTCGAAGGTTCCGTGCGTGACCACGCGGTCGATGCCCGCCATCACAGCACGACCACAGAGCGCAGAACCTCGCCGGCGTGCATCTTGTGGAACGCGGTCTCGATATCACCGATCCCGATGCGCTCGGACACGAACTTCTCCAACGGCAGCCTGCCCTGCAGGTAAAGGCTGACCAGGGTGGGGAAGTCGCGCTCGGGCAGACAGTCGCCGTACCAGGACGACTTCAGCGACCCGCCGCGGGAGAAGAAATCCACGAGCGGCATGTCGATGCGCATCTCGGGTGTCGGCACCCCGACCAGCACGACGGTGCCGGCCAGATCACGCGCGTAGAACGCCTGTTTCCACGTCTCCGGCCGTCCGACCGCGTCGATCACCACGTCGGCACCGTGACCCTCGGTCAGATCCTGGATGGCCGCGACGACGTCGGTTGAGCGGGCATTGATCGTGTGGGTGGCGCCGAAGTCTTTGGCCCAGGCCAGCTTTGCGTCATCGGTGTCGACGGCGATGATTCGCTTGGCGCCGACAAGCGCCGACCCCGCGATCGCCGCGTCACCGACTCCGCCGCAGCCGATCACCGCGACCGTGTCGTCGCGGTTTACCGCGCCGGTGTTGACGGCCGCCCCGAGGCCGGCCATCACCCCGCAGCCGAGAAGCCCGGCCACCGCCGGGTCGGCCGCCGGGTCCACCCTGGTGCACTGGCCCTCGTGCACGAGCGTCTTGTCGATGAATGCGCCGATGCCCAACGCCGGCGTCAGCTCGGTGCCGTCGGTGAGCGTCATCTTCTGCTCTGCGTTGTGGGTGTCGAAGCAATACCACGGCCGACCCCGACGGCACGCCCGGCAGCGCCCGCACACGGCGCGCCAGTTGAGCACCACGAAATCGCCGGGCTCGACGGACGTGACGCCTGGACCGATGGCCTCCACGGTGCCCGCGGCCTCGTGGCCGAGCAGGAACGGGTACTCGTCGTTGATGCCGCCCTCGCGGTAGGTCAGATCGGTGTGGCACACCCCGCACGCGGCGATGTCCACTACCACCTCGCCCGGCCCGGGATCGGGAATCACCACGTCGACGACCTCGACGGGCTCCCCCTTCTTTCGGGAGATCACGCCGCGCACTGTTTGGGTCATGCGGCCCAACCTACTAAAGGACCCGGCGTAGGTTTTGAACCCATGACGACAGTGAACGAGCATCCGTCGGCCGAGGGAGAAACCACCGAGGAATTCGCCATGCGCGTGATGAGCACGATCGATAACGCGAGCCTGGCCATCCTGTTTTCCATCGGGCACCAGACGGGCCTGCTCGACGCGATGGCGCAGCTGCCGCCGTCGACGAGTTCGCAGATTGCCGATGCCGCCGGACTCAACGAACGGTATGTGCGGGAATGGTTGGGCGGCATGACGGCAGGGCGGGTCGTGGAGTACGACCCGGCAACGGCGCTGTACCGGCTCCCGCCCGAGCGCGCCGCGCTGCTGACGCGGGCGGCCGGTCCCGACAACCTTGCGCGGGCCGCCCAGTTCATCCCGCTGCTCGGCGAGGTGGAGCAGAAGATCATCGGCTGCTTTCACAACGGCGGCGGCCTGTCCTACGCCGAATATCCGCGATTCCATGCGGTGATGGCGGAGACGAGCGGCGAGGTGTTCGACGCCGCGTTGGTCGACGTGATTCTGCCGCTCGCCGACGGGCTGCCCGACCGGCTGCGGGCCGGCGCGACCATGGCCGACTTCGGTTGCGGCAGCGGACATGCGGTGAACGTGATGGCACGCGCGTTTCCGGCCAGCCGGTTCACCGGCATCGACTTCTCCGAAGAGGGTCTCGCGGTCGGTACGGCTGAGGCGCAACGGCTGGGCCTGACGAATGTGACGTTCGAGCGTCACGACCTGGCCGACACGGACGTCTCCGACGCCTACGACGTCATCACTGCGTTCGATGCGATCCACGATCAGGCGCAGCCGGATCGCGTGTTGCGCAACATCTACCGGGCATTGCGGCCCGCCGGCACCTTCGTGATGGTCGACATCAAGGCGTCCAGCCAGCTCGAGGACAACGTCGGCGTCCCACTGACCACGTACTTTTACACGGTGTCGACCATGCACTGCATGAGCGTGTCGCTGGCGTTCGACGGTGCCGGGTTGGGCACTGCATGGGGCAGGCAACTCGCGCTGTCGATGCTCGGCGACGTCGGTTTCAAAGACGTGCGCGTCACCGAGATCGAGAGCGACCCGATCAACTACTACTACGTCGCGACGAAGTGACGGCCCTCGAGGCCATCGCAGGCTGGCCGGTCCCGACGGCCGCGGCTGCGGTCGTCGGCACGTCCGGCGTCCTGGCCGAGTTCGGAGATCAGCGTCATCGGTTCGCGCTGGCGTCGGTCACCAAGCCACTGGCGGCTCGCGCGGCGCTTGTAGCCGTCGAAGAGGGCATGGTGGACCTCGACAGCGCGGCCGGCCCGCCCGGTTCGACGGTTCGCCACCTTCTGGCCCACGCGTCGGGGCTGGCGATGCACTCCGCCGAACTGATGGCCGAGCCGGGGAAGCGCCGGATCTACTCCAACTACGGCTTCCGCGTGCTGGCCGAAACCGTGCAGGACGAGTCGGGCATCGAGTTCGGCCGCTATGTCCACGATGGGGTGTTCGAGCCGCTCTCGATGACCGATACCCGCCTCGACGGCGGGGCCCGGGCGGCGGGCTACGGCGCCACCTCCACCGTCGCGGACCTCGTCGGCTTCGCGGGCGACCTGCTGCGGCCGATGACCGTCGCCGCCGAAACCCACACCGAGGCGACGACGGTGCAGTTTCCCGGCCTGGACGGCGTGCTCCCGGGGTTCGGCGTGCAGCGGCCGAACGACTGGGGACTGGGGTTCGAGCTCAGGGACGGTAAGTCGCCGCACTGGACCGGCTCGACGAACTCGCCGGCCACCTACGGTCACTTCGGGCAATCCGGCACGTTCTTTTGGGTGGATCCGGCGCCCGGCCTGGCACTTGTCGTGCTCACCGACCGCGATTTCGGCGAGTGGGCCCGGTCATTCTGGCCCGCGCTTTCAGACACGGTGTTGGCCGAATTCGCGACAGAGTAGCGCAACAGGGGCCTCACAAGGCACAATGGACACGCACGACACACGCTCGTCGGTTTTGCCAGGTCGTTGGGGAAGACGTCCCTCGTGGAGCCGAAGGAGCTGAAGATGCGTGCGTCGAACCAGTTCGCCGACGCGACCACGGGCGTGGTCTACATTCACGCCTCACCCGCGGCGGTATGCCCTCATGTCGAGTGGACGCTGTCGTCGACCCTGGACAGCAGGGCGAACCTGACCTGGACACCCCAGCCGGTGATGCCTGGACAGCTGCGGGCTGTGACGAACTGGGTCGGCCCGGTCGGCACGGGCGCCCGGTTGGCGCATGCGCTCCGGTCGTGGTCTGTGCTGCGCTTCGAGGTCACAGAGGACCCCAGCGCGGGGGTCGATGGGCAGCGGTTCTGCCACACTCCCCAACTCGGGCTGTGGAGCGGATCGATGAGCGCAAACGGCGACACCGTCGTCGGCGAGATGCGGCTGCGCGCGCTGATGGCCGCCGGCGCCGACACCCTGTTGGCCGAGCTGGATTCGGTACTGGGCACCGCGTGGGACGACACGCTCGAGGCCTACCGCGACGGCGGCCACGGGGCCGAGGTGAGCTGGCTCAGCCGCGGGGTGGGGTGACGGCGGACGATCGCAGGATTTTCAACGCGCCGCTGACCGCCGACACCTCGACGGGAAGCGCGCACACGAACTCGCCGTCTGCGTAGGCGTTGATGCCCGGGCTCTCGACTCTGACCGTCTTCGCGCGGTCCGTCGTCACCTCGTCCAGCTCAACGTGCGTCCCGTTGAAGACGGTCGGGAACAGCCGAACCAGCCTGGTGCGCGATCCCGACCGCACGATCGTGATATCGAGTTGCCCGTCGGCATGGTCGGCGTTAGGGCAGATCAGCATGCCGCCCCCATAGCTTTTCGTGTTGCCGAACGCGGCCAGCGTCAGGTCCGCGACGATCTCCTTCTCGTCGTCGAGCACCAGACGGAAGGAGAGCGGACGCAGCTGCGACAGTTCGGCGAGCATCGCCAGGTTGTAGCGCATCCGGCCGTGCGGCCAGCGCATCCGATTGGCGCGGTCGCTGACAAGGGAGTCGAACCCGGCTGCCATCACGGTGCCGAACCATTTCTCCGCCCCATCGCTGGTGCGGATCCGCCCGAGGTCGACGGTCTCGGCCCAGCCGTCGCACACCACGTCGGCGGCCGCCTCGGGATCCTCTGTCGGCAGGCCGTACTCGCGCGCGTGGTCGTTGCCGGTGCCCGCAGGGACGATACCGAGCGGAATGTCGCTGCGCGCCAACGCCTGCAGCGCCAGCGAGATGACCCCGTCGCCGCCGGCGATCACCAGCGCGTCGGTGCCATGCGCCAGTGTCTCGTCGACGAGCCGGCGAGCGTGCTCGGCGTCTTTGCCGACGATCTCGACGACGTCGACGCCGCGCCGCTGAAACTGTGCGCAGGCCCGTTCGGCGGCATGCGGCGCATTGCCGTGCCCCGACGCGGGATTGGTCAGCATCGTCACGCGGCCGATCTCGCGTCGGCTCAGCGGGTTCACGGAATCAGCTTGCCGGGGTTGAGGATTCCGGAGGGATCGAGGGCGGCCTTGACGGCCTTGAGCACCTCGACGCCCAGGTCGCCGACCTCGTCGCGCATCCACGGGCGGTGATCGGCGCCGACCGCGTGGTGGTGGGTGATCGTCGCGCCGGTGTGCACCATCGCCTCGCTCGCAGCTTTTTTCGCTGCCCGCCACTGGTCGATCGGGTTGCCACGTTGGCCCGCGACGACCGTGAAGTACAACGACGCGCCCGTGGGATACACGTGCGAAATATGGCACAACACAAGCGCGGGCGTGCCAGATTCCGCAAGTGATGACGTAAGCGCCTGCGTGACAGCGGCTTTCAGCGCAGGAACATTGGACCACGTGGTGGCCGTCTCAAGCGTCTCGCACAGCGCTCCGGCCGCGAGCAGCGAATCGCGCAGGTATGGCGCGGAGAACCGGCCGTGTTCCCACACGCGGGCCGGGCCATCTCCCAACGACGTCCCGCCGTGCTTCTCCAGCACTGCGCGCGTCTCGGCGTGTCGGCTCTCCGCGTGCTCGGCGGTGCCCTCGAACACGGTGATCGCAAGGCAGCCGCCGGTGCTGCTCGACTCGCCGATGCTGTCCGCGGTGGCCAGGTTGACGCCGGTCTCGGCCTCGTCCGATAGCCGGATGACCGTCGGCCCGGTGCCGGTTTGCGCGACGGCCCGCAGCGCTGCCGCACCCGTAGCGAAGTCCGGGAACGACCAGGCCTCGTAGCGGGTGCACTCGGGCGCCGGATGCACCCGCAGGCACACCTGCGTGATTACCCCGAACACGCCCTCCGAGCCGATCAGCAGCTGCCGCAGATCGGGCCCTGCGGCCGATTCGGGCGCACGGCCGAGATCGAGCACACCCGCGGGTGTGACCGCGCGGACGGCGCGGATCATGTCGTTGAACCGGCCGTAGCCCGCCGAGTCCTGACCCGACGAGCGCGTCGCGGCGAAGCCGCCGATCGTCGCGAATTCGAAGCTCTGCGGAAAGTGCCCGAGCGAGAACCCGCGCTCGCCGAGCAGCCGCTCCGCGTCGGGGCCGGTCACGCCGGCACCGAGCACCGCCTCGCCAGAGACCTCGTCGAGCGAGTGCAACTCGTTGAGTCGGCGCAGATCCAACGAGACCACCGCTGTGAACCTGTCGCGCTCGGGGTCGAGCCCGCCGACGACGCTGGTGCCGCCGCCGAACGGGACGACGGCGATGCGCCGCTCGGAGCACTGACGCAGGATCTCGGCGATCTGCTTCTCGTCGCCCGGCACCAACACCGCGTCAGGCGCATCCTGTTCGGTGTCCTTGCGCCGGAGCAGGTCGAGTGTCGATTTGCCGCCCGCATGCAACAGCCGTGCGCGGTCGTCATCGAGGACGAACTCGGCTCCCACGATCGCCGCCAGCGCGTCGCGATCGGTGGCCGTCAACGCCGACGGACGCACCCGCACCTCGTCGATCTCGGGTGCTGTCAGCGCGGAGGCCTCCACCCCGAGCACCTGCTTGAGCAGCGCACGGATTCCGTCGGACAGCGGCTTGGCGGCGTTGGGGTCGCCCCACGCGTTCCACTTCATCGGGGGCAGGAGTGCGGAGTTCGTCGACATGCGTTACAGTATTACATATGCTGTCAACCAGTAACGCAGAGGACCTCGGGGACCGAATCCTCGACGCCGCGGCGAGCTGCGTCACCGCGTACGGTGTCGAGCGGGTCACGCTGGCCGAGATCGCCCGCCGCGCCGGGGTCAGCCGGCCGACCGTCTACCGGCGATGGACGGACACGCGCGAGATCCTGGCGGCGCTTCTGACATCTCGCGTGATCGGAGTCTGGCGAGACGTACGGCCGCAGGGCCAGGGCAGGGAAGCACTGGTCAGGCGGATCGTCGCAGTCGCCGACCGACTGCGGCGCGACGAGCTGATCATGTCGGTGCTGCTCTCGTCACCGGAACTTGCGATGGTCTACATCACCCAACGGCTGGGCACCAGCCAGCAAGTGCTCATCGACGCCGCCGCCTCGGAAATCGAAGCGGCACAACGGGACGGCAGCGCGCGCCCCGGCGATCCCCGGCAGCTGGCCGCGATGGTCCTGCTGATCACGCAGTCAACAATCCAGTCCGCCCAGATCGTGCGTCCGATCCTCGACGCCGACGCGCTCGCCCGCGAGTTGGCCCACTCACTGAACGGATACCTGTCGTGATGGCCGTTCCCGCCACCCTGAACGCTGCCCGCCGCACCACCGAGCTCGGTGAACTCGCCGACGGTGCCCGCGTCGACGTCGTCGTGATCGGCGGCGGCATCACCGGAACCGGCATCGCGCTGGACGCTGCCTCCCGCGGGCTGCGGGTCGTGCTGGTGGAAAAGCACGACCTCGCGTTCGGCACCAGCCGGTGGAGCTCCAAGCTGGTGCACGGTGGCCTTCGGTATCTCGCAACCGGCAACATCGGCATCGCGCGTCGCAGTGCCGTGGAGCGCGGCATGATGATGACGCGCAACGCCCCCCACCTCGTGCATGCGATGCCACAGCTGGTGCCATTGCTGCCGTCGATGGGGCGGGCCAATCGGGCGCTGGTGCGCACCGGGTTCATCGCAGGCGATGCGTTGCGGCGGCTGGCCGGAACGCGCGCATCGACGCTGCCGAGGTCGCAGCGGATCAGCGCAGCGCGGGCCGCGGAACTGGTGCCCGCGGTTCGGCGCGAGGGGCTTGACGGGGGATTGCTCTCCTACGACGGTCAACTCATCGACGATGCACGGCTGGTGGTGGCCGTCGCGCGCACCGCGGCGCAGCACGGTGCCCGGATCCTGACCTACGTCGCGGCTTCCGATGTCACCGGGGACTCTGTGCACTTGACCGATCAGCGCACCGGCGAATCCGTTGACGTCACGGCTCGCGCGGTGATCAACGCGACCGGGGTATGGGCCGGCGACATCGACTCGTCGATCAAGCTGCGACCCAGTCGAGGCACACATCTGGTTTTCGACGCCGCCGCGTTCGGTAATCCCATTGCGGCGCTGACGATTCCGATTCCCGGCGAGATCAACCGCTTCGTGTTCGCGATGCCCGAGCAGTTGGGCAGGGTCTACCTGGGCTTGACGGACGAGGATGCGCCCGGTCCAGTCCCCGATGTACCTCAACCGACTCCGGAAGAGATCACGTTCCTGCTCGACACGGTCAACACGGCACTCGGCGTCGGGCTGGGCCGTGCCGATGTCATCGGCGCATACGCCGGTCTGCGGCCGCTGGTTGACACCGGCGAGGGCCGCACCTCCGACATCTCGCGAGATCACGCGGTCATCGAGTCGGGGTCGGGAGCGATCAGCATCATCGGCGGCAAGCTCACGGAGTACCGGCACATGGCCGAAGACGTTCTCGACCGCACGGTGAAATCCCGTGGTCTCGCAGCGGGCCCGTGCCGCACCCGCAACCTGCCGCTCGTCGGGGCACCGGCGAACCCTGGATCCAAGGTGCGCAAGACCGGCAGCCTTCCGAGCTCGCTCGTCGCCCGCTACGGCGCGGAGGCGCCGAACGTCGTCGCGTCAGCGACCTGTGAGCGCCCCGCCGATCCTGTCGCCGACGGAATCGACGTCACCAGAGCCGAATTCGAGTACGCGGTCAGCCACGAGGGTGCGCTTGACGCGGACGACATCCTCGATCGGCGGACCCGGATCGGGCTAGTCAAGCGGGATCGCGACCGGGTGACTGCGGCGGCCGAGGAGTTCCTCGCGCAGGTGGGCTAGTTGAGCGCTTCCCAGCTCTCAAGGTCGGGCTCGAAGGCGTCGGCAAAATAGAGGGCGACCGCGGTAATGGCGGAACCAAGTGACCAGTGAGATGCACGTTGTGTGAACATGCGCCAAGCGTGCAACGGGCGTCTTGGCGGATTCTAAATAGATTCTTGGAACAAAGATGCGCGGGAACCGCGGAAAACGCTTACAGCGGGATGTTCTTGTGCCTGCCGCGGCGAGGCGGCGCCCCGGCCAGGGCCTGCGTCAACGCGCCGCGGGTGTGCGCCGGGTCGATCTTGGCGTCGACGACGCCGATGTCGATCGCGGCGTCCACGCCACCGGCGAGCGCCTCATGCTCGGCGGCTAATTCTTCGTGCAGCGCTTCGCGCTCGTGCTCGGGTGCGGCTGCCAACTTCTTCTTGTGCAGGATGCCGACCGCGGCCTTCGCGCCCATCACGGCGACCTCCGCGTCCGGCCAGGCGAACACCTTCGTCGCGCCCAGCGACCGCGAATTCATCGCGATGTACGCGCCGCCGTAGATCTTGCGGGTCACCAGCGTGACGCGCGGAACCGAGCACTCACCGAACGCGTGCAGCAGCTTGGCGCCGCGGCGCACCACGCCGCCCCACTCCTGATCCACACCGGGCAGGTAGCCGGGCACGTCGACGATATTCACCAGCGGAATCCCGAATGCGTCGCACAGTCGCACGAAACGCGCTGCCTTCTCGGCACTTTCGGAGTTCAGGCAGCCGCCCAGCCGCAATGGGTTGTTAGCCAGCACTCCGACGGTCCGGCCGGACAACCGGCCAAGGCCGACAACGATCGACGGCGCCCACTTGGCCTGGAACTCGTCGAACAGTGCGTCGTCGTCGAGCAGTGCCTCCACGAGTGGGTGCACGTCGTAGGCCCGCCGCGCCGACTCGGGCAGCAGCGCATGCAGGTCGACCTCGCCGGCTTCGGCCTTGTTGCGGTCGAAATGACCCTGCTGGCAGAACAGTCCGACAAGGCGACGCCCTCGCTCGTAGGCGTCGATCTCGTCGTCGGCGACGATGTGGCAGACTCCAGACTTCTTGTGGTGCGTCTCGGGACCACCCAGCGACGCCATGTCGACGTCCTCGCCGGTCACGCTGCGGACCACGTCGGGCCCGGTGACGAACACACGGCCGTCCGGCGCCATCACGATGACGTCGGTGAGTGCCGGGCCGTACGCGGCACCACCGGCCGCGAAGCCGACCACCACCGATATCTGCGGGACGTAGCCCGACGCGCGGATCATGGCCTCGAACACCAATCCGACTGCATGCAGGGCCTTTACCCCCTCCGCCAGCCGCGCCCCGCCAGAATGCCAGATGCCCACGATCGGGCTCTGCTCCTCGATCGCGAGGTCGTAGGCGTTCACGATGTGCCTGCAGCCCTCGACCCCCATCGCGCCGCCCATGACAGTGCCATCGGTGCAGAACGCAATGGTGCGAACGCCGTTGACGGTGCCGGCCGCCGCAAGCACGCCGGACCTGTCGCGCTCGTGCAGAAGCCCCAGGCTCCCGTCATCGAAGAAGGCGGACAGCCGCAGCAGCGGGTCCCGTGGGTCGAGCGATTCGCCGACCGCCTCGGGGGCCGTGATCGTCATCGGTGTCTCCTAGCTGGCGTGGGTGTGCGTCAGTACTTGCCGAAGGCGAGTGCGACGTTGTGCCCGCCGAATCCGAATGAGTTGTTGATGGCGTACTTGTAATTACCGGGACGGGGGCCGTCGGCAACCACGTCTAGGTCGATCTCGGGACCGAGGTTCTTCAAGTTGAGCGTCGGCGGGATGATCCCATCCCGAAGTGCCAGCACAGTCAGGATCGACTCAACGGCCCCTACCGCACCGACCGAGTGGCCCAACGCCGACTTCGGTGCATACACGGCCGGCTTGTGGGTGCCGAGCGCCCTGTTGATCGCCACCGATTCCGCTACATCGCCGACCACGGTTCCGGTCGCGTGGGCGTTGACGTGGTCGATGTCGCGCGGTGTCAGACCCGCGAGCTCGATCGCCCGGGTCATCGCGTGCCCGGCCTGCTCGCCATTGGGATCCGGTGCCACGATGTGGAACCCGTCCGACGTGATGCTCGCTCCCATCAAACGGCCGAGAATGTTGGCCCCACGTGCCTTCGCATGGTCTTCGGTCTCGATCAGAATGAGCGCGCCGGCCTCGCCGAAGACGAAGCCGTTGCGATCTCTGTCGAATGGGCGACACGCACCGGCCGGGTCGTCGTTGGTGGTGGACAACACGATCCGCATCTGGGCGAACCCAGCGATCGGCACGGCCTCAATTCTTGTCTCGACGCCGCCGCAGATCGCGATGTCGGCCTCGCCAAGCACGATGGTGCGCCACGCATTGGCAATGGCTTCGGAGCCCGAGGCGCATGCCGAGATCACCGTCGTGACGCCCGCCTTCGCACCGCGCTCCAGACCGACCGCGGCGGCAGCCGAGTTCGGCATGAACTTCTGCACCGCCAGCGGGGACACGGCCTTCAAGCCCTTCGCTCGAAAGCTGTCATAGGCGTAGAGCAATTCCTCGCTGGAGCCCATGCCGGTGCCGATCGACACCATCAACCGCCTGGTGTCGACTTCCGGCGAGCCGGCGTTCTCCCAGACCCGCCTGCTCAGCACTGTGGACATCTTCTGCAGGTACGACAGCCGGCGCAGCTCGACCTTCGTCAGCAGGTGGTCGAATTCCTCGAGCAGATGCCCCCCGATGCGAACCGGTAGGTCATACTCCTCGACGAACGGATCATCGAGCTTGCGGATCCCGCTCTGCCCGTCTAGCAGCTTTTTCCAGGTGCTCTCGGCGTCGGTTGCCAGAGCGGTCGTCATCGCTACCGCGGTGACAACCACATTGGGGAATCCATTCCCCGTCGACAGCCGTAACATTCTGCTTTGAGATTCCCTTCGTGCCTTGGTACTTCTCGTGCCTTAGTACTTCAGTACTTCCCGAAGGCAATTGCGACGTTGTGGCCACCGAACCCGAATGAGTTGTTGATGGCGTACTCGTAATCGCCGTAGCGGGGCTCGCCGGCGACGACGTCCAGGTCGATCTCCGGATCGGGGGTTTCGTAGTTCAACGTGGGCGGAATGACCCCGTCCCGCAGCGAGAGCACGGTCAGCACCGACTCGAGAGCCCCGACCGCCCCGATCGAGTGACCGAGCGCGGACTTCGGTGCGTACACCGGAGCGTGCTCCACGCCGGCAACCCGGATGGCGTTGGCCTCCGCGGTGTCACCGATCGGAGTGGCGGTGGCGTGCGCGTTGACGTGATCGATGTCCTTGGGGGACAGTCCCGCAAGCTCCATCGAGCGGATCATCGCCTTGCCGGCACGTTCACCGTCCGGCGCCGGCGCCACCATGTGGTAGGCGTCCGACGTGATACCGGCGCCCAGCAGCCGGGCCAGGATCGTGGCGCCGCGGGCTTTGGCGTGCTCCTCGGTCTCGATCACCATGAGCGCGCCGGCCTCGCCGAACACGAAGCCGTCGCGGTTCTTGTCGAACGGGCGCGAGGCTCCTTCTGGATCGTCGTTCCTCGTCGACATGGCGCGCATCATCGTGAACGCCGCGATCGGCAGCGCCTCGATCATGCCCTCGACGCCACCGCATACCGCGATGTCGGCGTCACCCATGACGATGTGGCGCCACGCGTGAGCGATGGCTTCCGAACCCGACGAGCAGGCCGACACCGGGGTGATGACCCCGGCGCGGGCGCCGAGCTCCAGACCGACGACCGCGGCGGCACCGTTCGGCATGACCATCTGGACCGCCAGGGGCGACACCTTGCGGGGGCCGCCCTCGTTCATGGCGTCATACATCTCGACGATCTTCTCGCCGCCACCCAGACCCGTGCCGATGACAACGGCGAACCGGTCAGGGTCAACCTCGGGAGTACCCGCGGCGTCCCAGATCCGTCCGCCGAGCAGTTTGCCCATCCGCTGCACGTAGGACATGCGCCGCAAGTCCAGCCGGCCCATGTGATCGTCGACCGCCTCTTTGAGGTGCCCGCCGATCTTGGCGGGCAGATCCCATTTTTCGACAAACTCGTCCTCGAGGACGCGGATGCCGCTCTCGCCGGCCAACAGACCCTTCCACGTGCTCTCGATGTCCCCGGAGATGGACGTTGTCGCCGTGACGGCGGTGACAACAACACTGGGGAAACCGCCGTTGGCAGTGGAAGGTTTGGTCATGCGCGGTCGGCTTCGAATTTCGACCGAATGGCCTCGGCGGCCTCGGGGTTCTCTTCCTCGAGCTTCTGGATGTAGGTGACCACGTCACCGACGGTGCGCAGGCCGGCGAGGTCCTCGTCCGGGATCTTCACGCCGTACTTGTCCTCGGTCTGCACCGCGATCTCCACCATCGACAGCGAGTCGATGTCCAGGTCGTCGACGAACGACTTCTCCGGCGTGACCTCGGACGGCTCGATACCGGTCACCTCTTCGATGATCTCGGCGATACCGGCGATGATTTCTTCTTGCGAGGTGGGCACTAGGGCTCCTTCTAATTGATGGGTACTGCATACATGCGTTATGTGGTTGTTCTGGCGCTAGAGCTCGATCAGCCCGTCCAGGTCTGCGGGCGACTTGACGGCATGCGTGCCGGTCCCCCGAAGTTCTCGTTTGGCGATTCCGGTGAGCGTTCCCGCGGGCGGGAACTCCACGACCGCCGTGACATTGCGCTGACGCAGGGTCTCGGTGCACAGGTCCCAGCGCACCGGCCGGGTCAGCTGGGCAATGAGCTTGGTCATCGCATCGGACGCCGACGCTACCGGCTGGCCGTCGGCGTTCGACAGCACAATAGCGGTCGGCTCGGAAGTCTCAACGTTGGCCGCAGCGGCGGCATACCCGTCCAGGGCCGACGCCATGAAGTGGGTGTGGAAGGCACCGGCGGTGGCCAGCTGACGAACGCGCGCCTTCTCCGGCGGGTTCTCGGCGAGCTTCTCCAGCGCGTCGAGGCGGCCCGCCGCGACGATCTGGCCCGCGGCGTTGCGGTTGGCGGGGACCAGCTCGAGGTCCTCCAGGCGGGCCAGCACTTCGGTCTCGTCTCCGCCGAGGATGGCAGACATCCCGGTGGGCTCCAGCGCGCAGGCCTTCGCCATCTCCGAACCGCGGGTGGCGGCCAGCGCGACGGCGTCATCGGCCGAGAGCACCCCGCCGATCGCGTACGCGGCGATCTCGCCGACCGAGTGCCCGGCCGCGACGATATCGCCGCTTGCCGCCAGGCCGCGGCGGGTCAACTCTTGGTGGGCCAGCAACGTCGCGGCCACGACCAGCGGCTGGGTCACCGAGGTGTCGGTGATCTCCTCTGCCGCCGCGGTGGTGCCCAGGCGGATCAGGTCCAGGCCGCTGGCGTCCGACCACGACGCCAACTGGTCCGAGGCACCCGGCATCTCAAGCCACGGCGAGAGCATTCCGGGGGTCTGCGAACCCTGTCCAGGGGAGAGCAACGCGATCACGTGTTTAAGAGAACACTGTGAAAGTGGTTTTACGCGGTGTAAGAGATCATGAACCTTGTCTTATGTTTTTGTTGGTTCTCCACAAAACAGCATGTGATGGGACTCCATCGACACCGAAATGCAACCTTCAACCGGCGCGATTCCCCCGGCGAGAAGGTGTGACCTGGGCAACAGGGGGATAAGCCGAGGTCGGATTGGTCGCTTGAGAAGACAGCCTACCGACGGTTGCCGCCACCCTCAGCACGTATGCGTCCCGCGGCGTGGTGGGGTCGCGGCCGGTGAAGTCCGTGATCCGCTTGAGCCGGTAGCGGACCGTATTTGGATGAACGAACAATTTGCGCGCACAGGCCTCGATGGCCCCGCCGGAGTCGAGGTATGCGTCCAGGGTCTCCGTCAGCGCCGGCCCGGCATCGGCCAGGGGCCGCATCACCTCGGCATCGAGCACCGCGATCGCCGACGCGTCCCCGAGCAGCGCCCGCTCCGGCAACAGTTCGCGCGCCAGCACCGGCCGCGGCGCGCTGGTCCAGCCGGCGACGGCGTTCATTCCGGCGAGCGCCTCGATCGCGCTGGTGTGGGCTGCGGTGAACGTCGGCGCCGTCGGGCCGATCACCACCGGCCCGTCGGCGAACACCTCGATCAGATCGCGCAGGAACTTCTCGGTCTGGGCCAGCTGGCCCGACACGATCGCGATCAGCCAGGTTCCGTGCACATCTGAAAGCGCCGAACGGGTGTGCCTGTGCGCGATTTCGCGTACATCGTCGCTGGCGACGTCGATGCGATCCTGGCGTGGCAGACCGACGACAACGGTCGCCGGGGCGGTCGTGTCCCAGTTCAGCGCCGCGGCCCGTGACTGCAACTCGGGACCGGTGTCGCCGCGCACCACGGCATCGACCAGGTTGGCCTCCATGCGGCTGTCCCATGCGCCGCGGGCCTCGGCGGCATCCGCGTAGGCCGATGCGGCGGTGAACGCAAGGTCGCGGCTGTAGCGCAGGATCCCCGTGGTCAGCGCCGTCGCGTGTTCCTCGCCGGCCAGCATCGGCACGACTTCCTCGAAGAACTCCATCGTGAGTCGCACCATGTCGACTGTCTGCCGCAGCGCGATGCGCCGGGTGAGGTCCTGCGGCACCAGCTCAAAGGCCTGCACGGTGAAGCCGACGTTGCCGTGCGGGTTTCGCATCCACTCGGCGAAGTTGACAACCGCTGCTTGCACGACGAGCTGCACGCTTGCCCGTTGCGACGCTTCTAGTTCGGCGAAGAACGGCAGCCTTTCCTGCATCGCGGCCACCGCCTCGGTGGCGAACCGGCCGGAGTACTGCTTGAGCCTGCGCAGCAGCGACTCCGGGACGTTGTCGAGGAGTTCAAGGGTGGACCGCGGAGCCGCTGAGGCGGCGACAGGAAGCCTCCGCGGGTTGTTGGTCATTGTTAAAAGCTACGCCATTTTTCTGGAGATTTCTGCCAAGAAAGTTAGGCAACTCCCGGATCCGAGGTCTGCTCCGGCGCAGCCAGCACGTCGTCGATTTGATAGCGCCGGGCGGCCTCGATGGCGACGGACTTGTCGATCCCGCCGTCGCGGGCCAGTCCCTCTAGCACCGCGACCGCAATCGACTCGGCATCGGTGTTGAAGAAGCGGCGGGCGGCCGGCCGGGTGTCCGAGAACCCGAAGCCGTCGGTGCCGAGCGTGATGTACGTGCCGGGCACCCACTGCCGAATCTGCTCGGGCACCGCGCGCATCCAGTCCGACACGGCGACCACGGGCCCAATCGCGTCCCCGAGCGCCTGGGTCACGTAGGGCACCCGCGGCGAGTGGTCGGGGTGGCGCAACGTTTCCTTTTCTATGTCCACGCCCTCGCGGTTCAGCTCGCCCCAACTGGTCACCGACCAGACATCGGCGGCCACGTCCCAGCCGGCGGCCAGCAGGTCGGCGGCGCGCAGCGCCTCGGGCATCGACACCCCGGAGGCCAGGATCTGCGCGCGGTGCTTGCGCTGCTCGGGAGCGGGCCGGTAGCGGTAGATTCCGCGCAGCAGGCCCTCCACGTTCAGGCCTTCCGGTTCGGGTGGCTGGACGTACGGCTCGTTGTAGATGGTGATGTAGAAGTAGACGTTCTCCGGGTTCTCGCCGTACATCCGCGCCAGGCCGCTTTCGATGATGTAGGCGATTTCGTAGGCGAACGCCGGATCATAAGCCACCACAGCGGGATTCGTGCTCGCCAGCAGAACTGAATGCCCGTCGGCGTGCTGCAGCCCTTCACCGGTCAACGTGGTGCGCCCGGCGGTCGCGCCGAGCGCGAAACCGCGTGCCATCTGGTCGGCCGCCGCCCAGAAGCCGTCACCGGTGCGCTGGAACCCGAACATCGAATAGAAGATGTAGATCGGGATCATCGGCTCGTTGTGTGTCGCGTACGACGAACCCGCGGCGGTGAATGACGCGGTCGACCCGGCCTCGTTGATGCCCTCGTGCAGGATCTGACCCACTTCGCTTTCCTTGTACGCCAACATCATGTCGGCGTCGACCGCGGTGTACAGCTGGCCATTACGGTTGTAGATCTTCAGCGACGGGAACCAGGAGTCCATGCCGAATGTGCGCGCCTCGTCGGGAATGATCGGCACAATGCGTGGGCCGATTTCCTTGTCGCGCAACAGCTCTTTGAAGACGCGCACGGTCGCCATGGTGGTTGCGACCTCCTGATGGCCCGAGCCCTTTTTGACCGACTTGTAGATGTCCCGCGGTGGGAGCGTCAAGGCCTTGGACTTGGTGCGCCGTTCCGGCACGAATCCGCCGAGCACGCGCCGGCGGTCGAGCATGTACCGGATCTCGGGTGACTCGGATCCGGGGTGGTAATACGGTGGCAGATACGGGTTCTCTTCGAGTTCCGTATCCGAGACCGGGATGCGTTGCGCATCGCGAAATGCCTTGAGGTCTTCCAGCGCAAGCTTTTTCATCTGGTGGGTGGCATTGCGGCCCTGGAAGTGCTTGCCCAGCGAGTAGCCCTTGATGGTCTTGGCGAGGATTATGGTGGGCTGGCCCTTGTGTTCCATCGCCGCCCGGTATGCGGCGTACACCTTGCGGTAGTCGTGGCCACCACGCTTGAGATCCCAGATCTGGGCGTCGGACATGTTGTCCACCAACGCCTTTGTTCGCGGATCGCGACCGAAGAAATGCTCGCGGACGTAGGCGCCGTCGTTGGCCTTATAGGTCTGGTAGTCGCCGTCGGGCGTGGTGTTCATCAGGTTCACCAGCGCGCCGTCGCGGTCGGCGTGCAGCAGCGCGTCCCACTCGCGGCCCCAGACCACCTTGATGACGTTCCAGCCTGCACCGCGGAAGAACGATTCGAGCTCCTGGATGATCTTGCCGTTTCCGCGCACCGGCCCGTCGAGCCGCTGGAGGTTGCAATTGACCACAAAGGTCAGGTTGTCGAGCCCCTCCAGCGCCGCCACGTGGGCAACGCCGCGGCTTTCGGGTTCGTCCATCTCACCGTCGCCAAGGAACGCCCAGACGTGCTGATCGGAGGTGTCCTTGATGCCGCGGTCGTGCAGATAGTGGTTGAACCGGGCCTGGAAGATCGCGTTGAGCGGGCCGAGGCCCATCGACACCGTCGGGAACTCCCAGAAATCGGGCATCAGCCGCGGATGCGGGTAGGACGGCAGCCCGCCGCCGGGGTGGCTGTGTTCCTGGCGGAAACCGTCCAGCTGATCGGCGGTCAGCCGACCCTCCAGGAACGCGCGGGCGTAGATGCCGGGCGAGGCGTGGCCTTGAATGAAGACCTGGTCTCCGCCGCCGGGGTGCGACTTGCCCCGGAAGAAGTGGTTGAACCCGACCTCATAGAGAGCCGCCGACGACGCGTAGGTGGAAATGTGCCCGCCCACGCCGACGCCGGGCCGCTGCGCGCGGTGCACCATGATCGCCGCGTTCCACCGGATCCACCGGCGATAGCGGCGTTCCACCTCCTCGTCGCCGGGGAACCAAGGCTCCAGTTCGGTTGGGATCGTGTTGACGTAGTCGGTGGAGGTCAGGGCCGGGATGGCGACGCGCTGTTCCCCGGCGCGTTCGAGCAGCCGCAGCATCAGGTAACGGGCCCGTGACTGGCCGGATCGTTCCAGAACGTCGTCGAACGATTCAAGCCACTCGGCGGTCTCTTCCGGGTCGATATCGGGCAGATAGGACGCCACGCCCTCGCGAATCACCCGTACTCGGTCCGATTCGTTTGGGCTGGTTGAGTTTTCAGCCAGATCGCGGCGTGCGAACTCGGTGGTCAACTTCCGCTCCTCGTTAGGCGGTGGACGGATATCTCCTATCGTCCACCTATCGTGCCCCACTTTCATCACCGATGGGATTTTCCAGATCCGCATCGCGAGTGCGACCAGCCGGTAACCTCATCGGCTGTGCTGGGGGTCGGCGCGATGCGGCAATGGCGGATCGCTGCACTGGTGGCCGGCCTGATCGCAACGGCGTTGCTGACCGTGGTCGGCTGCACGAACATCAGGGACGGCGCGCCGGCGGCCGACACCGACGACGCGCGGAGCTACCGGACATGGGTGGCGGATTCCTTGTCGTCGTCCGCCGCCGCGGCCAGCGAGCGCGAATCCACACAGCGCGAGTCGGAAACGGCAGAGGCCGTTGCCAACGCGTGCGAAACGCTCAGTTCCACCAGCGTCGACGTGGTGACCGCGATCAATGCCTACGTCAACGCGGTCGCGGGCCATCGCGAGGCAGATGTGGCGGACAAGGCGCAGGCGGCGGTAGACACCCTGAACAGGGCTGCCGGCGTGGTGGCGACCAGCCTCAACACCGCGCTTTTGCCTCAGACGGCGGACGCGTTCAGGGCCTGGGTGGACGCCACCCGGGCCGTCGCGAAGGCGATCAGCGAGCGGTACGGCCAGCAGGAATTCAATGCCGAGGTCGACAAGTTCAACCACGCCAACGAAACCGCGCTGGACATGTGTGGCGGCTCCCACTGACCAACCAGGGCATTGATGCTTAGGGGTGTCGCACCGTAGCGTGCGACGATAGGCGAAACAGGCGGGTTCACAGACAAAGGAGGTCTCGACGGTGGTCGCGGCGGGTGACGCCCCGAACTACGCCCACAGACTGGGCATCCAAAAAGATCAGGTTGTTCAAGAGTTGGGCTGGGACGAGGACACCGACGACGACATCCGCGCCGACATCGAGGATGGGTGTGGAGGCGAGCTGTTGGACGAGGACGCGGACGAGGTCATCGACGTCGTGGTGCTGTGGTGGCGGGACGGTGACGGCGATCTGGTCGATAGGTTGATGGACGCGATCACCCCACTGGCCGACGACGGGGTCATCTGGGTGCTGACCCCTAAGACGGGGAAACCCGGGCACGTGCTCCCGGCCGAGATCTCCGAGTCGGCGCCCACTGCAGGGTTGATGCAGACCTCGTCGGCCAACCTCGGCGACTGGAGCGCAAGCCGGTTGGTGCAACCCAAATCCCGCGCGGCCCGCCCCCGATGAGCGTGCTCACCGTTGGTACGCCGGCGCCGGACTTCACGCTGCGCGACCAGAACCAGCAGCCGGTGTCGTTGAGCGACTTCCGCGACCGCAAGAGCGTGTTGCTCGTGTTCTTTCCGTTGGCTTTCACCGGTATCTGTCAAGGCGAGCTCGACGAGATTCGAGATCACCTGCCCGACTACGAGAACGACGACGTTCAGACACTGGCGGTATCAGTGGGACCGCCTCCGACGCACAAGATTTGGGCGACGCAGAGTGGCTTCACTTTTCCTGTGCTTTCGGATTTCTGGCCGCATGGCCAGGTCGCGCAAGCCTATGGCGTGTTCAATGACGACACGGGTTTCGCGAACCGGGGCACATACGTCGTCGACCGTTCGGGCATCATCCGTTTCGCGGAGATGAAGGGGCCCGGCGAGGCGCGGGATCAGGGTCTGTGGAAGTCTGCTCTGGCGGCGTTGCCGTCCTGACCGGTAGCCTGCGCGGCACAAGGGCGCGTAGCTCAGTGGTAGAGCTCTGGTTTTACACACCAGCGGTCGGCGGTTCGATACCGTCCGCGCCCACCAGTGTTAATGCCGGTCAGCGTCGGGAGCGCTAGCTCTGCCAGTCGTTGGAGCCGTCGTTCTTGGTGTAGGTGCCGGTGGAGTTCGTCACGATGATGGGATCACCGGCGCCGAAGTTGTCGAAGAACCACCTTGCGTTGGTGGGGCTGATGTTGATGCAGCCGTGACTGACGTCGCGCTTACCCTGGTCATCCACAGACCATGGAGCGCTGTGTACGAAGTCGCCGCTGCTGTCGAACCGGACGGCTAGGTCGACCGTCACCTTGTACCCGTACGTCGAGTTGACCGGGACCCCGTAGGTCGAGGAATCCATCACCACCGAGGGCATCTTCTCTTGAACGTAGTAGGTGCCGTTTGGGGTTTGGTGGCCGCCGGCTGCCATACCCATCGACATCGGGATCGTCTTCTCCACGGTCCCGTTGCGGGTGACGGTCAGTTGGTGGGTGGCGTCGTCGGCCGTGGCCACCAGCGTGTCTCCCGTATGGAAGCTGGACACCGTGCCGCCCGCATCGACGGTCACCGCGGTGTGGGCGGGCCAGAAGCTCAGCGGGCGCCAGCGCAGCTGCGTGGGGGTCATCCAGTAGAACTTGCCGGGAACCGGCGGGACTGAAGAGACGTGGACGGCGCTTTCGGTTGCGCCGGCGTCATCGACCGGCCCGGGGAAGTTGATGATGATCGGCTGGGCCACACCCACCGTCGAGCCGTTGGCAGGGACGAACCTCGGCGGCCCGAATGGCGCCGTGCCGGTGGACGGTGTCGGGTCCTGCCCCGCAGCGGGGCCGGCGACAACCCCTGGATCGACGGGAGCCGGATCCGGATCCGCCAGCGCGGGACCCGCACTCAGCACCAGCACCCAGCCCAATATCGAAGCCACTCCGGCTGCCTTCAGAGCGGTGCAGAGGCTTCCCCTCGTCCAGCCCGACACGTACATCCCTCCAGTCACTTTCTGGAAACAGTTTCGCACAGCGCCCAGGCCAGCTATCTCTTGTGCCGCCCGGCGTTACCGGTTCGCCCATTGCAGTATCGACGAGGCGAATTCGCCCGATCTGACCGGACGCCGGTGCGGGCCCACTATGTCCAGAATTGGTTCATGGGTTGGGCGTATTCGTCGTTGTCGGTGAGTGGGGGAAGTCCGAGGGCGTCTTCGGCCGGATTGACCGGTCGGTGAGGCGCCCAGCTAGTCGGCGACCACCAGGCCGACGCTGCCGTCTCAACGTCGGGGCCGCGCCTGCGGACGCCTCCACGACGAGCCGATTCAGTGCAACCCTCTCCAAGGCTCATCGCGCATTAACCGTGGTTCCCGCCGATTCGCTGATCAAAACCAGCAAAAGACGCCTTTCCCCGATCGGCCCCGCAACGTTCATGATCAAAACGCGACGTAAGGTGACCTGCGTCACTACGATCACTCTCGCATTCAGCACCGACGGCGCCGGGAGGCAGGCAATGACCAGCGAACGAGACACAGAGGCCGCCGGGGCCGAGGGCCGGCTGGAGTGGTTACGGCGATCGGTGCTGACGGAGCCGTCCGGCGCCGCTGAGGCGGCGTGGGCATGGATTGAAGACCTGGCTGAACGCGGCAAGACCGATGCCGACGGCGCGGATGCCGAACTCAACGAGTTGTTCCGGATGGGAACGCCGCCGACAGACCTGGACGGGCCGACCGAAGGCATCCTCGTGATGACGACGACGAACCCGGCGCTCGACATCGCGGTGCGCGCGGTAACCGCGCTGTGGATGCCGTGGCAAGGCAAGCGCTTCGACTCGGACGCGGCGACCGGTGACAACCGGTTGACCCGCAGCATCGGGCTGGTGTCGAAGTTGCTGTGGCCCCTGTACTCGATGCGCGACGCTGAAGCCGGCAAGTTGGCATTCGATTTCAAGACGTACGTGGAGGCCGGCAAGGACGATCCCGACCGGCAGGTGATGGTGATCGACTACGCCGACGTGGAGAAGAACCCGCGCCTGATCATCCGCAGTATCCGCGACGAGCTCGTCGAACTCGTGCGCGGCGTCTACCTCGGCAAGATCTTGTTCAATTCCGGGGACAACTACAGCAAGATCGGTTATTTCGCCCTCCGCACGCCCCGCTGAGCTGGGTAAACAACTACAGAAACGGTGGTTTCGGTGAGTCGTCAGTGGTATGAGCACCCGTCGTTGATCCTTCAGCTCAAGGATCTGGCAAAGGCTCGCGACGATCTGCGCGAGAAGAACCTGTTCGAAGGCGACGGGATCAGGCCCAAGGAAGATCTCGGCAAGCCGACAGACGAAGAAGAGCGCGCGCGAACTCCCAACGGCACGTTCAACGATCTCGATGACCCGTGGATGGGGTCGAAGGGGACCGGCTTCGGCCGGAATGTGCCGCTGTCCCAAACGGTCACCGACACCAAGCGGCTGCTCGAGCCCGATCCGCGGGTGATCAGCCGGCGGTTGATGGCCCGAGACGAGTTCAAACCCGCCGGGATCATCAACGCGCTGGCCGCCGCGTGGCTGCAGTTCGAGAACCACAACTGGTTCTTCCACGGTGACGGCGTCGCCGACAAAACCATCGACATTCCGCTGCACAAGGGTGACGACTTCCCCGAGGACCCGATGCGAATTCGCTGCACGATCCCGATGCGCGGCGAAATCATCGACGGCTGTCCAGCACCTATGTTCACCAACGTCGAAACCCATTGGTGGGACGGTTCGCAGGTCTACGGCAGCGGACAGGAGCGGCAGGCCGAGGTCCGCACCTTTGTCGACGGCAAGGTCAAGGTCGGCGCCGACGGCCGGCTGCCCAAGAGCAACATCCCGGGCATCGACCTCACCGGCATGCGGGAGAACTGGTGGGTGGGTGTCGGGCTGCTGCACACCCTGTTTGCCCGCGAACACAACGCCGTGTGCGATGCGTTGAAGAAGGCCTACCCGAGCCTCGACGACCAACGCCTGTTCGAGCTCGGCGTCCTCGTGGTGTCGGCATTGATCGCCAAGATCCACACCGTCGAGTGGACGACGTGCGTGCTGCGCCACCCCGCGCTGCAGATCGGCATGAACGCCAACTGGTATGGCGCACTGGGCGAAACGTTCAAAGACCGAATCGGTCGCGTCGGTGACAGTGAGGTTCTTTCCGGCATCCTCGGGTCGTCGGCCGACCACCACTCCGCGCCATTCTCATTGACCGAGGAGTTCGTCTCGGTCTACCGGATGCATCCGCTGATTCCTGACGACTGGAACTTCTTCTCGGTGGAATCGGGTGAGCATCTCGAGAAGCGCGAGTTCACCGAGCTGCAAGGGCGTTTCACGCGCGACTTCATGGACCGCATGGAGATGGGGGACATGTGGTACTCGTTCGGGATTGCGAGCGCGGGCGCGGTGTGCCTGCACAACTACCCCAACGCGCTACGGCAGTTGACCCGCGTCGACGGCCAGATCACCGATCTGGCGACACTGGACATCGTGCGCGACAGGGAGCGAGGCGTGCCCCGCTACAACGACTTCCGCGAGGCTTTGCGGATGCCGCGGCGCAAGACCATCGACGAGATCACCCCCAACGCGGTGTGGGCCAAAGAGATGAACGAGGTGTACAACGGCGACGTCGACGCGGTCGACCTTCAGATCGGCATGCAGGCCGAGAAGCCGCCGAAAGGTTTCGGCTTCTCCGACACCGCGTTCCGCATCTTCATCCTGATGGCATCGCGCCGGCTGAAGAGCGATCGGTTCTTCACCAACGACTTCCGGCCCGAGGCGTACACGCAGGTCGGCTTCGACTGGGTGAACAACACGTCGATGAAAGACGTTCTGCTGCGCCACTATCCTGAGCTCGACGATGTGATCGGCGACGTCGAGCGCGTATTCGCGCCGTGGCCTCGTGTCGGCGCTCCGGTGCCGGGCAAGAAACATCCGATCGTCCAGCTCGCGGACTCCGTACGCGCCTACATACCCTGGGGGTAACGACTGTGGCTGAGCCTGTTGGTCGCTCGGACAAGCCTCGCTCCGAAGACTTCCCGCACGCGTCCGTCCTGGAAGGCATCCGGTTCACCGCACAGGTTGGCGCCCCCAACATCATCCTTGGGCTGTTCAACAAGCGTGAACTGCCGACTCGGATTGCGTCGACGCTGGGTGCCGACTATCTCGGTTACCGGTTGGTGGAAGGGATGGTACGCAGCTACGGCCCGGGACCGTTCTACGTACGGGTCGCCCGCGACGAAGCCCTATTGCTCCACCATCCCGATGACCTGAAATTCGTGCTCGGGGGCTCGCCGGACCCTTTCGCATCAGATCCTGCGCCGAAACGCAAAGGCATGGAGGCGTTTCAGCCCGATGCGCTCACGATTTCGCGGGGTCAGGTCTGGGCGGACCGCCGCCGATTCGCCGAGGCGGTCCTCGACACCGGAAAACCGCTGCATCGGCTCGCCCAGGCGTTCGTCGGAGTCGCCGCTGGCACCGCCGATCAGGTGGCGTCGCAGCCGATCCGTTGGCAGTCCTTCAACAAAGCCTTCCAGCGGATGACTCGGCGAATCGTGCTCGGCGAGAAGGCGGCGGACGACACCCACATCACCGACCTGCTCAGTGAGCTGATGTCGGAGGGCAACAAGATGCCGGGTGAACCGGGCCCGCAGTACGACGAGTTCATGACCTTGATCGAGGACTATCTGGAGGAACGCGAGCCGAATAGCCTCGCTGCCCTGATCCCCGACGCTCCCGCGGGGCCCGATGTCAAGCCCGCAGGTCAGGTCGTGCACTGGCTGTTCGCGATGGGGGACACGTTGGCGGCCAACACCTTTCGTGCCCTGGGCGCTCTGTCCAGCCACCACGAGCAGCAGCGCGAAGTGCGCGCAGAAATGGTGAAGGCCGACATCACCTCTGCCACCGGCATCGCCTCGCTCGGCTACCTCGCGGGCTGCCTGCTCGAGGCGATGCGGCTCTGGCCGACGACGGCACTGTTCGGCCGGGTCGCCACGCGCGACATCGAGTTCCCGAACGGCGCTGTGCTGCCCGAGGGCCGGCAGGTGCTGATCTACAACGTGTTCAACCACCGCAACCGCGACCGCATCCCGTACGCGGATCGCTTTTCGCCCGGCGAGTGGGCCAGCGGCGGCGCCGGCAACGACTGGTCGTACAACTTCTTCAGCCACGGCCCGCAGGTCTGCCCCGGCGCCGGCCTGTCTGTGTTTCTCGGCCAGGCCGTGCTGGCACACCTGCTCGACGCCGGGACGCCCAAAGTCTCCGGAACACGCCTGGACCCGACGAAACCGCTGCCGCACAGCCTCGATTTGTACGGGTTCAGCGTCGACGTGGAACCGCAGGCGTAGCTACCGCGACGGTGGCGCGAAGAACTCCAACGCGATCCCGTCGGGGTCGCGGAAGGAAAGGCCTGACCCGTATCCGGCGTCGACGATGCCGCCGTGGCTGATCCCGAGCGCGTTGAGGCGGTCCACCCACTTTTCCAGCTCGGCCCGGTTCGCGACCCCGAAGCCGACGTGATCAAGGCCGACCCGAAACTCCGTGAACGGCTCGGCAGGCACTCCGCGCTGGTGCTGGTGAATGCCGAGCAGCGTTCCGCCGTCGAGCACCCACACCAGATGCCGGTACCCGGCGTCGGTGTGCTCGTCGACCACCGGATCCGAATCGAGCAACCGTCGATACCAGGGCCCGCTGACCTCGGCGTCCTGGACGGTCAGAGCGACGTGGGCGAGGCCGGGAAAGTCAGGCATTGCGGAGCTCCTTCTGTGTTGGGGTTGACGAGGGTTAGACGATTCGCCGGCCGCGCCGGGCCCGGGACCGCATGTCCCGCAGGTACATCTCATAGCCGAGCAGCCAGACTTGTCGCGGGATTATCCGGTCAGCCAGCCGTAGCCCCGTCAGCAGCCACTCGAACCGGCGCTGCTGGCTCTGCGTCCACGGCAACTGCATGTGCGCGCGGAATTCGTCGGCGAGAAATCCCGTGGTCGCGAACAGATTCAGCGGGCCGCCCAGCACGCGCAGCGGCCATGGCAGAAACGCCAGGCTCGCGACGCCGTAAAGGTGCCGACGTACCGGCGGGTCGATCCGCAACTCGTCCAGCGAGCGCTTCCAGTACTCGTCGAACGCGACCCGGTCAGCGGGCCACATGTCCTCGGGAACCTGCAACGTGGTGCCGAGCCGCTTCGCGTCGTGATAGACCGCGTCCGCCGCGGTGTCGTCCAATGGTCCGTACAAGAACTCGTGCTGGTCGATGTAGTAGCGGTACAGGCAAGCCGCCACCCACAGCTGCAACCTCGGATCAAATGCGTTGTAGGACACCGGGCTCTGCGGTGTTGAGCGAACCCGTGCATGCACGGTGTCAATCGCCTTGCGGATGATCTCGCGGTCGTTGTCCGTGCCGACGGTCGCGGCGGCCAGGTATGTGCCCGTTGTCCGGGCCCGCTTGAACGGGTGCTTGTACACGTTGCCGGAATCGACCGGGCTCTCCAGCACCCCGTACCCGACCGGCGGTGCCGACAATTGCATGATCACATTGGCGGCGGGAAGCAACACCGCCGCAGGATTCAGCAAATCTGCGAGTCGACTGGGAAGCCGCTTCATAGGGGCAGTAGAACATGATGTGAGACGCTGCCGAGGTGTTTGCGACCAGATCCCGCGCGGTCGGTGTGCTTGCCGGCTGGCTGGCCGATCTGATGTTTGCCGATCCGCGACGCGGTCACCCGGTGGCCGGGTTCGGCGCCGTGGCCAGCGCTCTGGAGCGCATGACCTATCGCGACGCGCGTCTCGCCGGTGCCGTGCACGTTGGCATATTGGTGAGCGCCGTTTCGCTACTGGGTGTCGCGATCGAGCGGGTCGCCGGCCGGGTCGGAGTGGCCACAGCGACCTGGACCGTTCT
>CAWHDL010000024.1:0-48481 GCA_963828065.1 uncultured Actinomycetota bacterium
ACCAGTGTTAATGCCGGTCAGCGTCGGGAGCGCTAGCTCTGCCAGTCGTTGGAGCCGTCGTTCTTGGTGTAGGTGCCGGTGGAGTTCGTCACGATGATGGGATCACCGGCGCCGAAGTTGTCGAAGAACCACCTTGCGTTGGTGGGGCTGATGTTGATGCAGCCGTGACTGACGTCGCGCTTACCCTGGTCATCCACAGACCATGGAGCGCTGTGTACGAAGTCGCCGCTGCTGTCGAACCGGACGGCTAGGTCGACCGTCACCTTGTACCCGTACGTCGAGTTGACCGGGACCCCGTAGGTCGAGGAATCCATCACCACCGAGGGCATCTTCTCTTGAACGTAGTAGGTGCCGTTTGGGGTTTGGTGGCCGCCGGCTGCCATACCCATCGACATCGGGATCGTCTTCTCCACGGTCCCGTTGCGGGTGACGGTCAGTTGGTGGGTGGCGTCGTCGGCCGTGGCCACCAGCGTGTCTCCCGTATGGAAGCTGGACACCGTGCCGCCCGCATCGACGGTCACCGCGGTGTGGGCGGGCCAGAAGCTCAGCGGGCGCCAGCGCAGCTGCGTGGGGGTCATCCAGTAGAACTTGCCGGGAACCGGCGGGACTGAAGAGACGTGGACGGCGCTTTCGGTTGCGCCGGCGTCATCGACCGGCCCGGGGAAGTTGATGATGATCGGCTGGGCCACACCCACCGTCGAGCCGTTGGCAGGGACGAACCTCGGCGGCCCGAATGGCGCCGTGCCGGTGGACGGTGTCGGGTCCTGCCCCGCAGCGGGGCCGGCGACAACCCCTGGATCGACGGGAGCCGGATCCGGATCCGCCAGCGCGGGACCCGCACTCAGCACCAGCACCCAGCCCAATATCGAAGCCACTCCGGCTGCCTTCAGAGCGGTGCAGAGGCTTCCCCTCGTCCAGCCCGACACGTACATCCCTCCAGTCACTTTCTGGAAACAGTTTCGCACAGCGCCCAGGCCAGCTATCTCTTGTGCCGCCCGGCGTTACCGGTTCGCCCATTGCAGTATCGACGAGGCGAATTCGCCCGATCTGACCGGACGCCGGTGCGGGCCCACTATGTCCAGAATTGGTTCATGGGTTGGGCGTATTCGTCGTTGTCGGTGAGTGGGGGAAGTCCGAGGGCGTCTTCGGCCGGATTGACCGGTCGGTGAGGCGCCCAGCTAGTCGGCGACCACCAGGCCGACGCTGCCGTCTCAACGTCGGGGCCGCGCCTGCGGACGCCTCCACGACGAGCCGATTCAGTGCAACCCTCTCCAGGGCTCATCGCGCATCAACCGTGGTTCCCGCCGATTCGCTGATCAAAACCAGCAAAAGACGCCTTTCCCCGATCGGCCCCGCAACGTTCATGATCAAAACGCGACGTAAGGTGACCTGCGTCACTACGATCACTCTCGCATTCAGCACCGACGGCGCCGGGAGGCAGGCAATGACCAGCGGACGAGACACAGAGGCCGCCGGGGCCGAGGGCCGGCTGGAGTGGTTACGGCGATCGGTGCTGACGGAGCCGTCCGGCGCCGCTGAGGCGGCGTGGGCATGGATTGAAGACCTGGCTGAACGCGGCAAGACCGATGCCGACGGCGCGGATGCCGAACTCAACGAGTTGTTCCGGATGGGAACGCCGCGACAGACCTGGACGGGCCGACCGAAGGCATCCTCGTGATGACGACGACGAACCCGGCGCTCGACATCGCGGTGCGCGCGGTAACCGCGCTGTGGATGCCGTGGCAAGGCAAGCGCTTCGACTCGGACGCGGCGACCGGTGACAACCGATTGACCCGCAGCACCGGGCTGGTGTCGAAGTTGCTGTGGCCCCTGTACTCGATGCGCGACGCCGAAGCCGGCAAGTTGGCATTCGATTTCAAGACGTACGTGGAGGCCGGCAAGGACGATCCCGACCGGCAGGTGATGGTGATCGACTACGCCGACGTGGAGAAGAACCCGCGCCTGATCATTCGCAGTATCCGCGACGAGCTCGTCGAACTCGTGCGCGGCGTCTACCTCGGCAAGATCTTGTTCAATTCCGGGACAACTACAGCAAGATCGGTTATTTCGCCCTCCGCACGCCCCGCTGAGCTGGGTAAACAACTACAGAACGGTGGTTTCGGTGAGTCGTCAGTGGTATGAGCACCCGTCGTTGATCCTTCAGCTCAAGGATCTGGCAAAGGCCCGCGACGATCTGCGCGAGAAGAACCTGTTCGAAGGCGACGGGATCAGGCCCAAGGAAGATCTCGGCAAGCCGACAGACGAAGAAGAGCGCGCGCGTACTCCCAACGGCACGTTCAACGATCTCGATGACCCGTGGATGGGGTCGAAGGGCACCGGCTTCGGCCGGAACGTGCCGCTGTCCCAAACGGTCACCGACACCAAGCGGCTGCTCGAGCCCGATCCGCGGGTGATCAGCCGGCGGTTGATGGCCCGAGACGAGTTCAAACCCGCCGGGATCATCAACGCGCTGGCCGCCGCGTGGCTGCAGTTCGAGAACCACAACTGGTTCTTCCACGGTGACGGCGTCGCCGACAAAACCATCGACATTCCGCTGCACAAGGGTGACGACTTCCCCGAGGACCCGATGCGAATTCGCTGCACGATCCCGATGCGCGGCGAAATCATCGACGGTTGTCCAGCACCTATGTTCACCAACGTCGAAACCCATTGGTGGGACGGTTCGCAGGTCTACGGCAGCGGACAGGAGCGGCAGGCCGAGGTCCGCACCTTTGTCGACGGCAAGGTCAGGGTCGGCGACGACGGCCGGCTGCCCAAGAGCAACATCCCGGGCATCGACCTCACCGGCATGCGGGAGAACTGGTGGGTGGGCGTCGGGCTGCTGCACACCCTGTTTGCCCGCGAACACAACGCCGTGTGCGATGCGTTGAAGAAGGCCTACCCGAGCCTCGACGACCAACGCCTGTTCGAGCTCGGCGTCCTCGTGGTGTCGGCATTGATCGCCAAGATCCACACCGTCGAGTGGACGACGTGCGTGCTGCGCCACCCCGCGCTGCAGATCGGCATGAACGCCAACTGGTATGGCGCACTGGGCGAAACGTTCAAAGACCGAATCGGTCGCGTCGGTGACAGTGAGGTTCTTTCCGGCATCCTCGGGTCGTCGGCCGACCACCACTCCGCGCCATTCTCATTGACCGAGGAGTTCGTCTCGGTCTACCGGATGCATCCGCTGATTCCTGACGACTGGAACTTCTTCTCGGTGGAATCGGGTGAGCATCTCGAGAAGCGCGAGTTCACCGAGCTGCAAGGGCGTTTCACGCGCGACTTCATGGACCGCATGGAGATGGGGGACATGTGGTACTCGTTCGGGATTGCGAGCGCGGGCGCGGTGTGCCTGCACAACTACCCCAACGCGCTACGGCAGCTGACCCGCGTCGACGGCCAGATCACCGATCTGGCGACACTGGACATCGTGCGCGACAGGGAGCGAGGCGTGCCCCGCTACAACGACTTCCGCGAGGCTTTGCGGATGCCGCGGCGCAAGACCATCGACGAGATCACCCCCAACGCGGTGTGGGCCAAAGAGATGAACGAGGTGTACAACGGCGACGTCGACGCGGTCGACCTTCAGATCGGCATGCAGGCCGAGAAGCCGCCGAAAGGTTTCGGCTTCTCCGACACCGCGTTCCGCATCTTCATCCTGATGGCATCGCGCCGGCTGAAGAGCGACCGGTTCTTCACCGACGACTTCCGGCCCGAGGCGTACACGCAGGTCGGCTTCGACTGGGTAAACAACACGTCGATGAAAGACGTTCTGCTGCGTCACTATCCTGAGCTCGACGATGTGATCGGCGACGTCGAACGCGTGTTCGCGCCGTGGCCTCGCGTCGGCGCTCCGGTGCCGGGCAAGAAACATCCGATCGTCCAGCTCGCGGACTCCGTACGCGCCTACATACCCTGGGGGTAACGACTGTGGCTGAGCCTGTTGGTCGCTCGGACAAGCCTCGCTCCGAAGACTTCCCGCACGCGTCCGTCCTGGAAGGCGTCCGGTTCACCGCACAGGTTGGCGCCCCCAACATCATCCTGGGGCTGTTCAACAAGCGTGAACTGCCGACTCGGATTGCGTCGACGCTGGGTGCCGACTATCTCGGTTACCGGTTGGTGGAAGGGATGGTACGCAGCTACGGCCCGGGACCGTTCTACGTACGCGTCGCCCGCGACGAAGCCCTATTGCTCCACCATCCCGATGACCTGAAATTCGTGCTCGGGGGCTCGCCGGACCCTTTCGCATCAGATCCTGCGCCGAAACGCAAAGGCATGGAGGCGTTTCAGCCCGATGCGCTCACGATTTCGCGGGGTCAGGTCTGGGCGGACCGCCGCCGATTCGCCGAGGCGGTCCTCGACACCGGAAAACCGCTGCATCGGCTCGCCCAGGCGTTCGTCGGAGTCGCCGCTGGCACCGCCGATCAGGTGGCGTCGCAGCCGATCCGTTGGCAGTCCTTCAACAAAGCCTTCCAGCGGATGACTCGGCGAATCGTGCTCGGCGAGAAGGCGGCGGACGACACCCACATCACCGACCTGCTCAGTGAGCTGATGTCGGAGGGCAACAAGATGCCGGGTGAACCGGGCCCGCAGTACGCCGAGTTCATGACCTTGATCGAGGACTATCTGGAGGAACGCGAGCCGAATAGCCTCGCTGCCCTGATCCCCGACGCTCCCGCGGGGCCCGATGTCAAGCCCGCAGGTCAGGTCGTGCACTGGCTGTTCGCGATGGGGGACACGTTGGCGGCCAACACCTTTCGTGCCCTGTGCGCTCTGTCCAGCCACCACGAGCAGCAGCGCGAAGTACGCGCAGAAATGGTCAAGGCCGACATCACCTCTGCCACCGGCATCGCCTCGCTCGGCTACCTCGCGGGCTGCCTGCTCGAGGCGATGCGGCTCTGGCCGACGACGGCACTGTTCGGCCGGGTCGCCACGCGCGACATCGAATTCCCCAACGGCGCTGTGCTGCCCGAGGGCCGGCAGGTGCTGATCTACAACGTGTTCAACCACCGCAACCGCGACCGCATCCCGTACGCGGATCGCTTTTCGCCCGGCGAGTGGGCCAGCGGCGACGCCGGCAACGACTGGTCGTACAACTTCTTCAGCCACGGCCCGCAGGTCTGCCCCGGCGCCGGCCTGTCTGTGTTTCTCGGCCAGGCCGTGCTGGCACACCTGCTCGACGCCGGGACACCCAAAGTCTCCGGAACACGCCTGGACCCGACGAAACCGCTGCCGCACAGCCTCGATTTGTACGGGTTCAGCGTCGACGTGGAACCGCAGGCGTAGCTACCGCGACGGTGGCGCGAAGAACTCCAACGCGATCCCGTCGGGGTCGCGGAAGGAAAGGCCTGACCCGTATCCGGCGTCGACGATGCCGCCATGGCTGATCCCGAGCGCGTTGAGGCGGTCCACCCACTTTTCCAGCTCGGCCCGGTTCGCGACCCCGAAGCCGACATGATCAAGGCCGACCCGAAACTCCGTGAACGGCTCGGCAGGCACTCCGCGCTGGTGCTGGTGAATGCCGAGCAGCGTTCCGCCGTCGAGCACCCACACCAGATGCCGGTACCCGGCGTCGGTGTGCTCGTCGACCACCGGATCCGAATCGAGCAACCGTCGATACCAGGGCCCGCTGACCTCGGCGTCCTGGACGGTCAGAGCGACGTGGGCGAGGCCGGGAAAGTCGGGCATTGCGGAGCTCCTTCTGTGTTGGGTTGACGAGCGTTAGACGATTCGCCGGCCGCGCCGGGCCCGGGACCGCATGTCCCGCAGGTACATCTCATAGCCGAGCAGCCAGACTTGTCGCGGGATTATCCGGTCAGCCAGCCGTAGCCCCGTCAGCAGCCACTCGAACCGGCGCTGCTGGCTCTGCGTCCACGGCAACTGCATGTGCGCGCGGAATTCGTCGGCGAGAAATCCCGTGGTCGCGAACAGATTCAGCGGGCCGCCCAGCACACGCAGCGGCCAGGGAAGAAACGCCAGGCTCGCGACGCCGTAGAGGTGCCGACGTACCGGCGGGTCGATCCGCAACTCGTCCAGCGAGCGCTTCCAGTACTCGTCGAACGCGACCCGGTCAGCGGGCCACATGTCCTCGGGAACCTGCAACGTGGTGCCGAGCCGCTTCGCGTCGTGATAGACCGCGTCCGCCGCGGTGTCGTCCAATGGTCCGTACAAGAACTCGTGCTGGTCGATGTAGTAGCGGTACAGGCAAGCCGCCACCCACAGCTGCAATCTCGGATCAAATGCGTTGTAGGACACCGGGCTCTGCGGTGTTGAGCGAACCCGTGCATGCACGGTGTCAATCGCCTTGCGGATGATCTCGCGGTCGTTGTCCGTGCCGATGGTCGCGGCGGCCAGGTATGTGCCCGTTGTCCGGGCCCGCTTGAACGGGTGCTTGTACACGTTGCCGGAATCGACCGGGCTCTCCAGCACCCCGTACCCGACCGGCGGTGCCGACAATTGCATGATCACATTGGCGGCGGGAAGCAACACCGCCGCAGGATTCAGCAAATCTTCGAGTCGACTGGGAAGCCGCTTCATAGGGGCAGTAGAACATGATGTGAGACGCTGCCGAGGTGTTTGCGACCAGATCCCGGGCCATCGGTGTGCTTGCCGGCTGGCTGGCCGATCTGATGTTTGCCGATCCGCGACGCGGTCACCCGGTGGCCGGGTTCGGCGCCGTGGCCAGCGCTCTGGAGCGCCTGACCTATCGCGACGCGCGTATCGCCGGTGCCGTGCACGTTGGCATATTGGTGAGCGCCGTTTCGCTACTGGGTGTCGCGATCGAGCGGGTCGCCGGCCGGGTCGGAGTGGCCACAGCGACCTGGACCGTTCTCGGCGGCACCTCGCTGCTCCGAACCGTGTCCGAATTGTCGGACAGCCTGACCACCGAGGACATCGGCGCGGCCCGGCGTCTGCTGCCATCGCTGTGCGGCCGCGATCCCGACGCGCTCGACGGCGACGGACTGGCCCGCGCGGCGCTGGAGTCCCTGGCGGAGAACACCTCCGACGCGCAGGTCGCCCCCTTGTTCTGGGCAGCGGTCGGCGGTGGCCCCGGAACGCTGGTCTACCGCGCGATCAACACACTCGACGGGATGGTCGGCTACCGCTCACCCCGCTACGCCCGGTTCGGGTGGGCCGCAGCACGATTGGACGATCTCGCCAACTACGTACCCGCGCGGTTCACCGCGGCGCTCGTCGTTGTTTGCTCCCCGCTGGTCGGCGGGTCGCCGATGGGTGCGCTGCGCGCCTGGCGCCGCGACGCCGCACGGCATCCGAGCCCCAACGCGGGCGTGGTGGAGGCCGCATTCGCAGGCGCACTCGGTGTCCGCCTCGGCGGCCCGACCCGCTATCCCCACGGGCTCGAGATTCGTCCTGCCCTCGGCGACGGGCCGCCGCCGCAGGTCGCCGATCTGCGCCGCGCCGTCACGCTGTCGCGGTTAGTACAAACCGCGGCCGCGGCACTGGCGATCGCCGGGGTCAGCGTCTGCGGCCGTAGCGGTCGGCGAGCTTCTGCTCGACGGTGACGGGTTCGGCCGTCTGCTGCGCAGGTTTGTCGTCCCGTCGGCGGTGTTGGACCTCCGAGTACACGAAATAACCCAGGCCGATCGGCGCGACTATCCCGAACGCTATCCACTGGATTCCATACGACAGGAAGGGTCCCGCATCGAGGTGGGGCAGCGGCAACACCCCGAGCCCGCCCGGCTGGCCCTCGACGAGTTGCAGGTAGGAGTCGGCGAGTCGGGTTCGGGTCAGCTTGCCGACTTGCGGTGTGTTGATCGAATACACCTGCGTCATACCGTCTTCGGTGATCGGATTCTTGCCGTCGGTGCTCGGCTCGGAATCCCGCAGCCGTGCCGTGATCGTGACGGGCGTTGACGGTGGCGGCGGAATGGGGGGCACCCGCGAGCCCTCCAATGGTCTTGCGTATCCGCGGTCGACCAGGATGGTCGGGCCGCCGTCGATGACGAACGGCGTCAGCACGTCGAATGCGGGCTCGCCGTCGACCACCCGCAGCCGCGCCAGCACGGTAGCCCCGGCGACGTAATGCCCCGTTGCCGTCACCCGCCGCCACTGGGCGGAATCCGACTGCGGCAGTAGCGAAGTCACCGGCACCGGGTCGGCGGTGAGCGAAGCGGCGATCTGGTTGTTCTCCCGTGAAGTTCGCGTGTTCTTGCCGAGCTGCCACGGCGCGAGCACTGTGAAACACAGATATGCGAATGCCACGACGACGAGCGCGAGCGCCAGCCAGCCCGGCCGAAACAGAAACGCCCAGCGCCGCATCAGCTCGCCCGACCGTGGCCCGCGAGCTGCTCATCTACCCATTCGTGTAACCCCGGCAGCGACGCCTCGATCACTTCGAAGGTTTCCTCGAACTCGGCGTGGGCGCCGTAGTACGGGTCTTCGACGTCCAGCGCATGCGCACCCGATCGTGGGTCGAACGATCGCAGCAGCCTGATCCGATCATGCGGGACGCCAAGGTGGGTGAGCATTCGCACGTGGTTGCGGCCCAGCGCGACAACGAGGTCCGCGCTCAAATGATCGTCGTCAAGCTGCGCCGCGCGGTGTGTAGTCGGGTAGCCGTGGTCGCGCAGCACGTGGTGGGCGCGCTCGTCCACCCCGGACCCGACATGCCAGTCGCCGGTGCCGGCACTCGTCACGCGAACGCGAGAATCGAGGCCGCGCTCGCGGATCTGGTGGGCGAACATCTTCTCGGCCATCGGTGACCGGCAGATGTTGCCGGTGCAGACGAACGTCACGTGCAGCGAATCAGACACCGAGCACCTCACGCAGCGCCGCCACTGTCGAGACGTGCCGTAGCGGTCGTTCGACCGCCGGGCCGCCGAAATCGCCTCCGCCATATCCCCATTCGACCACCACGGTGTCGATGCCGTGGTGCGACGCCCCGTCGACGTCGTGAGATCGATCACCGACCATCAATATGTGCTCGGGCACCGGATCCAGTTGCGACAGAACGTGCGCGACGACGTCGGCCTTGGTCACGCGGACCCCGTCGGGGCTCGCGCCGCCGATCACCTCGAAATGGCCGTCGAGGCCGAAGTGCCCGAGAATCTTCTTCGCAATCGGCTCGGACTTGGAGGTGGCGACCGCCAGCCGCACTCCCGCCGCGCGCAGATCGGCCAACAGCTCCGGAATCTCGTCGAACACCTGGTTGAGCACCCATCCGCGGGCGGTGTAGTCGGCGCGGTAGGCGGCGATTGCGGCGTCGGCCTTCTCGCCCAGGCCCATGCCGCGCAGCGTCTGATGCATCGGAGGGCCGACGACGAGGCCCGCCAAGTCCGGATCGTCGGGCACCGGCGCACCGATCTCGGCAAGCGCATGGCGAAAGCTCGACACGATGCCCCGGGCTGAGTCGGTCAACGTGCCGTCCAGGTCAAAGATCACCAACTGCGGCCGTGCGGTCACCCGTACATTGTCCCCTGTGACAGTTCGCGCGGCGGCGCGCTACCACGGGGACCAGGCGGCGACGCCCGGAATGCTGGACTTTGCCGTCAACGTCCGCGACGCGGCCCCGCCGTCGTGGCTGGTCGACAGGCTGGCCGCTCGCCTCGGCGACCTCGGTCGATACCCGAGTAGTGCCGACGAGCACGCGGCGACAGCGGCCGTCGCCGCCCGCCACGGCCGGGACGACGAGGACGTCGTTCTGCTCGGCGGCGCGACAGAGGGGTTCTCGCTCTTGGCGAACCTTCGGCCCTGGCTGGCGGCCGTGATAGCGCCGTCGTTCACCGAGCCCGCGGCGGCGCTGACAGCCGCCGGCATCGCCGTCCACCACGAGGTGCTCGGGCGTCCGTTTGGTGTGGGCGCCTGTGCGGTACCCGACGAGGCCGACCTGGTGGTGGTCGGAAATCCGACCAACCCGACGTCGGTGCTGCATCCCCGCGCCGACATCCTTCGGCTGCGCCGGCCGGGCCGGCTCGTGGTGGTCGATGAGGCGTTCGCCGACGCGGTCCCCGGTGAGCCGGAGTCGTTGGCAGCTGAGCCGCTGCCGGACGTTATGGTGTTGCGCAGCCTCACCAAGACGTGGTCGCTGCCCGGCCTTCGGGTCGGCTACGCGCTCGGTGCTCCGGAGGTGCTGCACCGGTTGACCACCACACGTCCGCACTGGCCGCTCGGCACGCTGCAACTGGAGGCCCTGACCGTATGCAACCAGCCCGACGCGGTGGTCGCCGCGCGAGAACAGGCCACGCAACTCGCGATGATGCGCTCGAAGATGGTCGATGCGCTCAAGCGGGCGGGTGTTCGGGTCGTCGACGGCTCGGCACCGTTCGTTCTGTTCGAAGTCCCGGATGCCCAGCTGGTGCGAAAGCGTCTGTCTGCTAAGGGAATCGCCGTGCGCAGATGCGATACATTCGTGGGGCTCGAAGGGCAGTACCTGCGGGCCGCGGTGCGGCCGGAGTGGCCGACGCTGGTGGCGGCGCTTGCGGAGATCCTGCCGTGAGCGTGCGACTGCGCGACATTGTCGACGCTTTGGATCAGGCGTACCCGCCGCGGCTGGCGCAATCGTGGGACTCGGTCGGTCTCGTGTGTGGGGATCCGGGTGATTCTGTCAACGACGTCGTGGTCGCCGTCGACGCGACGCCGGCGGTTGCCGCGGAGGTGCCCGACGGCGGACTTCTGCTCGCACATCACCCACTGCTGCTGCGCGGCGTCGACACGGTCGCGGCGAGCACGCCGAAGGGTGCGTTGGTGCACAGCCTGATTCGATCCGGTCGCGCGCTGTTCACCGCCCACACCAACGCGGACTCGGCGTCGCCGGGCGTGTCCGATGCCCTCGCCGAGGCGATCGGCATCGAAGTGGACGGGGTACTGTCCCCGCTGTCAGACGGGCCTGCCCTCGACAAGTGGGTGGTGTTCGTGCCGCCGCAGAACGCCGACGCGGTGCGGGCCGCGATGTTCGGGGCGGGCGGCGGCCAGATCGGCGACTATTCACAGTGCAGTTGGAGCGCGACGGGGACCGGTCAGTTCCTGCCGCACGAGGGCGCCGCACCGGCCATCGGCAGCGTCGGATCCGTCGAACGGGTAATCGAGGACCGCGTCGAGGTCATCGCGCCGGCGGGCTGCCGGGCTTCCATCCTCGCCGCGCTGCGCGGCGCGCATCCGTACGAGGAGCCGGCATTCGACGTGTTTGCGCTGGCGCCGCTGCCCGGCGACGTGGGTCTGGGCAGGTTCGGGGTGCTGACATCGCCGCAACCTTTGCGTGAGTTCGCGTCTCGGGTACACCGTGCGCTACCCGCCACCTCGTGGGGTGTCCGCGCGGCGGGTGACCCGGACGGGCAGGTGTCACGCGTCGCGGTGTGCGGGGGAGCGGGTGATTCGCTGCTCGACGTGGTCGCCGCCGCCGACGTCGACGCATACGTCACTGCCGACCTGCGCCACCACCCCGCCGACGAGCACCAGCGCGCGTCCGACATCGCGCTGATCGACGTCGCGCACTGGGCAAGTGAATTCCCGTGGTGTGCCCAGGCAGCTGACGTGTTACGCAACCAGTTCGGTCCATCGCTGGCAGTGCGAGTCTCCGACATCCGCACCGACCCGTGGAACATTGAGGACGTGACGTGATGAAAGCCGCTGTGGATCAACAACGCTCGCTCGCCGAGGTGGTCGAGATCGACGCCGAGCTGTCGCGCATGGCGCACCGGCGCGCGCATCTGCCCGAGTTTCAGCGATACGACGAGGTACAGGCCGAACACCGGACCGCCAACGATCGGGTGGCCGCTCTGCAGCTGGCGCTGGAGGACCTGCAAGCACAGGTGGCCCGGTTCGAGTCCGAAATCGACGCAGTACGGCAGCGCGAGGACCGCGACCGCTCCCTGCTGCAGTCGGGGACGCCAGACGCCAAGCAGCTGAGCGATTTACAGCACGAGCTGAGCACACTGCAGCGCCGCCAGAGCAGTCTGGAAGATTCGCTCTTGGAGGTGATGGAACAGCGGGAGGAGTTGCAAATCAACCAGAACCGCGAGCTCACCACCATCGACAGCCTGCAGGCTGAGCTCGCCTCCGTCCAACAGACGCGTGACGAGGCGCTGGCCGAAATCGACACCGCCAGCGAGGATCGCGTTGAGCGGCGCACGCAACTGATGGCGGGACTGGATTCCGAGCTCGCCGAGCTCTATGAACGTCAGCGCTCATCGGCCGGCGTTGGCGCGGGATTGCTGCAGGGGAAGCGGTGCGGGGCGTGCCGGATCGAACTGGACCGGGGAGAGCTGTCCCGTATCTCGGCGGCCGCCGACGACGACGTGCTGCGGTGCCCGGAGTGCCGCGCAATCCTTCTGAGGGTCACATGAAGGTGATTGTCGAAGCCGACGGTGGGTCGCGCGGCAACCCCGGTCCGGGGGGATTCGGGTCGGTGGTGTGGTCGGAGGATCACTCGACGGTTCTGGCCGAGGTGAACGGGGCGATCGGCACGGTCACCAACAATGTCGCCGAGTATCGCGGGCTGATCGCCGGTCTCGCCGAGGCGGCGAGTCTGGGCGCCACCGAGGTCGAGGCGCGGCTGGACTCCAAACTCGTGGTCGAGCAGGTGTCCGGCCGCTGGAAGGTCAAACATCCCGACCTCGCCGAGCTGCATCGAGAGGTGCAACGGCTCGCGGGGGGCTTCGAGCGCGTCTCGTTTACATGGGTACCGCGGGAACAGAATTCGCATGCCGACCGTCTGGCGAACGAGGCCATGGACGCCGCAGCAGCCGAGGTGGCGCCGTCGCCGCCGGGGTGGACGGGAGCCCAGGGAGCGCCGGCCCGGCTGCTGCTGTTGCGCCACGGCCAGACAGAGCTTTCGGTGCAGCGCCGGTACTCGGGCCGCGGGAACCCGGCGCTGACCGACCTGGGCCGTCGTCAGGCCGAGGCTGCCGCTGAGTACATCGCCCGGCGGGGCGGCATCGCGGCGGTGATCACCTCACCGCTGCAGCGCGCCTACGACACCGCCACCGCGGCCGCGAAGGCGCTGCGCGTCGACGTCGTCGTCGACGATGACCTGATCGAAACAGACTTCGGGGCGTGGGAAGGTCTGACGTTCGCCGAGGCCGCCGAACGGGATCCTGAGCTGCACCGAAATTGGTTGCGCGACACCAGCATCACGCCGCCCAACGGGGAGAGCTTCGACAGCGTTGCCGAACGGGTGCGGCACGCTCGCGACCGAATCGTCGGCGAGTACTCCGGCGCAACAGTGCTCGTGGTGTCGCATGTGACACCGATCAAGACGGTGCTCCAACTGGCGCTGGACGCCGGGCCCAATATCCTTTACCGGCTACATCTGGACTTGGCGTCACTGTCGATCGCCGAGTTCTACCCCGACGGCAAGGCGTCGGTCCGGTTGGTGAACCAGACGGCGTACTTGCCGCAACCGTGACGCAACCTTTAGCGCGGCGTCAGATGCACCGGCATGTGACGGACCCCGGCATGCTTGTTGCTTCGGACGTACTCCACCGGTCCGGTCAGTGATACCTGCCCGACCTTGTCGAGCAGCGCGTCGAGCACGACGCGTATCTCCATCCGTGCCAGCGCCGCGCCGAGGCAGAAGTGAGTGCCGCGACCGAAGGCCAAGTGAGGGTTCGGGTTCCGGGCGATGTCGAAGGTGTACGGGTCGCTGAACACCGACTCGTCGCGGTTGGCCGACGCCCACCATAGGGTCACCTTGTCGCCCGCCATGATCTGCTGACCGCCGATCTCGACGTCTCTCGTCGCGGTGCGTCGGTTGTACGGCGTCGATGAGGCCCAGCGGAGAATCTCTTCCACGGCATTGGGCACCAGCGACCGCTCGTCGCGCAGCTCGTCGAGGGCGTCGGGGCGTTCGGTGAGCGCGAGCATGCCGACCGCGATGGAATTGCGGGTGGTTTCGCTGCCGGCGGCGATGATGAGGCTGAAGAACATGTGCTGCTCCATGTCGGTCAGCGGCTCACCGTCTATCAGCCCGTGGGAGACCACCGACAGGAGATCGTCGGCCGGTTCGCGGAGCTTCAGCTCAAGCAGCGTCGTTCCGTACGCGAACATCTCCGCCGACGCCTGTTGCGTGCGCGCGGTGGCCTCGCCCACCTCGCGGTCCTCGTAATCGAGCGTCACGTTGGCCCAATTCAGCAATTGGTGACGGTCTTCCTGCGGCACCCCGACCAATTGCGCGACGGCTTGTAACGGCAACTCGGCGGCCACGTCGACGAGAAAGTCGCAGTCCGCCTTGGCCAGTGCCGCGTCGACGACCCGAGCCGCTCGCCCTCGAAGGTCATCTTCGATCGCGGCCAACGTTCTCGGCGCCACATTCGGCGTCAACAACCGCCGGAACTTCCCGTGCCGTGGGTCGTCCATCATGTTCAGCAGGACCCCGATCGCCCATTCCCGCGCCATGTCCTCGAGTGTCGTGCCTCCGGCTTCTCGGTCGCCGCCGGTCTCCGAGGAGTAGGTGGCCGCATCGGCGGCGGCGTTGACGATGTCGGCGTAGCGGCTCAGCACCCAGAACCCTTCGCCGCCGGGGGTGTGCGCGGTCGGCGGGTGAAACCACACCGGCGACTCCCGCCGCAGTTCGTCGAACACGTGATGGGGAAAGCCGGCGGCGAACCGGTCCAGGTCCGTCAGGTCGATGTCGTCATGCACGCAACCACGTTCTCACAGGGATGCGTGACGAAATCGAAACGTCGCGATTCCCGCGTGTGAACCCGGATTTCGGCATAGCTGCTGGTACGGTTCGCGCCTGTGAAACATGTCGCCGTGGATCGGCGCAAATTCATGGCCGGTCTTGCCGTCGCCATCGTTTCCGGCGTCGGCTTGGCCCGCTGGCAGGTAGACACGGCGCCACCCGTGCTCGCCGCGGCCAAGGCGCCCACGCCGCCGCTGGCTTTCCGGCTGCCCGGCCTGTTGCCGCCGCCGGCGCCGGAAGCACGAATCGCCTTGCCTGGCAGGGGAACTTTGTGGAGCCTGCCGGGCGACGGTGACTCACTGGCATTGACGCTAGACGACGGCGTCGACACCGACGTGGTGCGTATGTACACCCAATTCGCGAAGGACACCGGTCTTCGCTTCACCTATTTCGTGAACGGTCGTAACCACTCGTGGAAGGACAATAAGGACTTGCTCCGCCCATTGGTGGAATCCGGGCAGATCCAATTGGGCAACCACACGTTCTCGCATCCCGATCTGACGACGTTGTCGGTCAAACAGGCGATGGATGAAGTTAGCCGCAATGACAATTTCCTGAAACAGACATACGGCACCGACGCGAGGCCATACCTGCGGCCGCCGTACGGCGCGCACAATTCGACTGTCGATGCGATCGCCGCCGGGCTGGGCTACACGGTGACCACGCTGTGGTCCGGGGACCTGGGCGATTACGACCTCGTCAGCGTGGACTCCATCGTGAAGGCGGCTGACAGGTTCTTTACCCCGCAGACCGTCGTGATCGGCCATCTGAATCACCCGCCCGTGACGCACGTCTACGGCCACTTCGTCGACTTGATCCGGGACCGCAAACTCCGCTCCGTCACCCTCAACGATATTTTTGTGAAGCCGCCGTCGGTTTGATGGCTCCAAAAGACGCGCCACCTGCTAGTTTTGAGTGATCCGCGTACCAAGATCGCGAACTCTCGGACGGTAAAGTAGCGATGGACGGTACCTGCGTTCCCCCCGACAACACCGCCGCGAGCGTTGAGGTACCGCAGGGCAGCGTCAGTGACACGGTTCCCTCCAGCGACTCCGGCCCCGGCTCCTTCGACAGCGTCGGCGCGCCCACCGAGGCTTATCTGTCCGAGCGCGGCTACTAGTCCCTGCCAATGTCGTAACGAACTTGTCGGTGCCCCCGGCTATCATCGAATGTATGTTCGAGTCGCTCGATGACGGCGGGGTGGTGGCGTCGATGGGGGTGGCGTCGCGTGAGGAGAACGCGGCGTGTGCGCGGCGGTTGGAGGCGATGGGCGAGTTGTATGCGCGCCGTGCTCCTGAGGACGATGTCGAGCGGATGGACTGGGCGATTGATGGGCACGAGAACGTCGTCGCGGAGATTTCGGCGGAGTTGCATGTCAGTCGGGGCCGTGCGCGGGGGCAGTTGGGTTATGCCATCGATTTGCGTGAGAAGCTGCCGCGGGTGATGGGGGTGTTTAAGACCGGGGTCATCGATATGCGGATGGTGATCGCGCTGGTCAACCGGGTGGGTCTGATCAAGGAGCCGACGTTGATGGCCAGGTTGGATGCGGTGTTGGCCAAGTGGGCGCCGAGGTGGATGCGGTTGTCGGGGCCCAAGCTTGAACAGCGCGTCGATTGGTGGGTGCAGCGTATTGATCCGGCCGGTCGGCGGGTGCCGGCGGCGTGCCCCGAGCAGCGCTACGTCGAGTGGTTTCCGGCCGCAGCCGGATTGGTCAGCATGTGTGCACAGTTGCGCGCGACCGACGGCGCCGCGCTGGATCAGCGGCTTGACGCGTTGGCCGACAGTGTGTGCCGCGATGATCCGCGTACCCGGGCGCAACGTCAGGCCGATGCGTTGGGTGCGTTGGCGGCCGGGCTGACCGAACTGAAATGCGAATGCGAGTCTGCGGCGTGCGCGGCCGGGCAACGGTCAACGGGCGCCAGCATTGTCGTGCATGTGTTGGCCGAGCAGCCCACCGTCACTGGCACCGGCGTTATGCCCGGCTATGTTCCCGGGTTCGGGCCGTTGCCGGTGAACGCGGTGCGGGATCTGGCCGGCACGGCGAAACTGAAGCCGCTGAACATACCGCACCCTTCGACACGGTCAGAGCCTGGTTATCGCCCGTCGGCGGCGCTGGCCGAGTTTGTTCGGTGCCGCGATCTGACGTGCCGGTTCCCGGGCTGCGAGCAGCCCGCCGAGTTCTGCGACATCGACCACACCGTGCCCTATCAGGTTGGCGGGCCGACTCATCCGTCGAATCTGAAGCTGCTGTGCCGGTGTCACCACTTACTGAAAACCTTCTACACCGGTAGCGGCGGCTGGGCCGACACACAGCTTCCCGATGGCACCGTGGTCTGGACGGCCCCCACCGGACGCACATACAGCACCAAGCCCGGCGGGGCCCTGTTCTTCCCGATACTGGCCACTCCCACAGGCGAAGCCACCATCCGCACGCTCACCGCCGAACCGGGCCAGTACCGCGGCGTGATGATGCCCCGACGCAAACGCACCCGCCACCGAGAACAACAAGACCGCATCACCGCCGAACGCCGCATCAACGAGATACGTATCGCCGAAGAACAACGACGCCACCAAGCCTGGCTCGCCGCCACCTACGAACCACCACCGTTCTGACGGCCCATCAACACTTTACGGTTCGATCTGCCCCGCCATGCCGCGTCCGATGCTGACGCGCGCCGCAAGGCGCGAAGCTGCTCAGGAAGTCGTATAAGCCCTTCGCGTCGGCTGGCTTCGGCACCATCCGGGTCCGGCCATGCATGAGGTTACGTACGAACTCATTCGTCGTCGTGACGAGCTGCTCGTAGTAGTCCCCGATGGCGTCGATCACCTTCTTGCGCAGCGCCGAGTCGTCGACGAGGTTGGGCATCGCGTCGTCGATGCGGTCAATTAGCTTGCGAAGAGCCTCGATCGCGGCGAGCTGCCTGGCTTCGAGCCGTTCCAAAACGTCATCAGAGTCCAACGCTCGATCCGCCACGCAGCAGTGATCGGCATCAGAATGCGCCCCGGCCCCGGCGCCTTGATAGGGCCCATGGTCCCTGCACCAGCAGATCGAGTGTGCGCGCGGCTGTGGATGAGAACTGTCACCACGACGACCGTTCCGCACCGAGCCGCCGCCCAGTGACGGTGTGCGGCACAATCTGAAGCCACACGTTGTGAATGCCGACTGCCCACGGCGTCGGGAAGTGGCCGTCCATCGCTCGTAGCAGCGCGGGGACCCGTTCCGGGTCGACCTCGGCGCCGACGCCTCGCACCAGGACGCTCCATCCGAACTTCTGGTCCTCGTCGATGTGGTCGACCTCGAAGGCGAGCATCGGTTGCTGCATAGCCGCTCGTTTCGCGCCACCTTCGACGCGGACGACGATGTCGTGTTCGGCCATGGCGTAGTTGACGGGCACGGCGAGCGGTCCGAGGTCATCGTGGTACACGAGTCGCCCGACGTGTCCGGCAGCGAGCAGGCGGAAGCATTCGTCGGGCGAGAGGTCTTCGAGCTCGCGTTGCGTCATGATGCGATTCTCGTCGGGGCGCGCCAGCGGCCGCCATGGCCGAAGGTCCCGTCTCTGCACGTATACGACGGCCGCTTGAAGCCCGTCGATGGTGGTGGGGTAGTCCTTCGACGGCCTCCCGCAGCATCGGCTCGGTGAGTTGCGGGTGGGCGCCTATCCAACCCGGGGTACGAAGTGTTCTTTGATGGTTCGGTGTCAGATGGTCTTCAGGACTGTTTGTCTCGTCTGAGTAATGGACTCACCACGAGGCCGGTCGTCGAAGCTTCCAAGAATGTTCCGAGGGGTCTGCCGCACCCTTTGCGTGATTTGCTACCACCGGTCGACAGCAGCGAAAGGACCTGACTGTGCACCGGAGATTGCGATCCACCAGCCTGAGGCGACGAATCGTGCGGTCAGCGACGACTGTGTTGGTGGCTGGTGGTCTGGGTGCGGCCGGTTTGGGGCTGGCCGCAGGTACCGCCCAAGCCGACGGCCCACACCGCTGGTGCCCAGGGGATCCCGAGAATATGCCGTACGTGGTGAATGGCGACCTGGATTGGGATTGGAGCGTCTGCCACACGTGGTATGCCACTAACTACGGGTGGGGAAATGTGACTATGGATGGTCGACCTACCTCGATTTGGGACGGAGATAATCCGCCGCCGGACGCGATCGCGCCTCGAGTGTGCCCACCGATTGCATTTATGTGCCCGTAATCGCTGCTCCGCTGCACGGCGCTGCGGCGGTGAGCTGCTCTCAAAGGCCGGTAGATCGAAGTCGCGAACCGGGCCGATGACTGCACGGTGGGCAATGGCTAGAACGTACTTCTGCATTCCGCTGCCACCCCGCGCTGTAGACGTTTAGAAGAGATTTACGGTTTCGTCAATACAGATCCTGCGCGTGCCAGTTAGGCGCTACAGTCCGTTTTACCTCGACGTTTGGGCTGCCGAGGTCGAGGGTTTTAGTTCAGTCCTGCCGCTGGAAGGAGTGGTCAATGTTTACGCTCACTCGTTGGAAGCTGGCTTCGGCTGGCGGGCTTACCGCACTTTTTGTGCTCGCTTCGGTCGGCACTGCTGTGACGGTCACATCTACGCCCGCCGTCTCCCATCGGCCCGAATCGGGCCAGACCGCGCTGGTGGCCGCGAGCCCGACGACACACACGGACAACGGAAAAGGACCCGTCAAGGCACGACGGCGCGCCGTCTAGCTGGCGCACACCTGGGCCGCATTAAGTCACCACAGCCCTGAGTCCCTAACCAGCGTGGCTGGCGCCGCCCTTGAGATGGGCACGCGGTGGTCCGAGCGGTCGGCGCGCCTCGGGGCTAAAGTGTTCTTCGCGCAATCGCTACCACCACTACAGGAGTACGTTCCGGCTGCGCTGGGATGGGTTTACTGCCTCAAGGGCAACCAACCAAGTTCATCGGCCCCCAACATGAGCATGTCCGCATGCTGGCGCGAGCGATGGGTGGATGATGAAAGTGATCGCTTCACCTCACACCGAGGCAAGGCATGCCACCAATCGATCGCGCAGCTATCGCCGCCGACCTCGACCGAGCACGCATCGACTTCCAGCACCTCATCGAGATGGCCGATGACGATGATTGGACTAAACCAACCAAGGGCACCAGGTGGAACAACGAGGAGCTGCTGTTTCACATGGTGTTCGGATACATGATTGTGCAACGCCTCCTGTTGCTGGTGCGCTTGTTTGACCGGCTCCCCGATTCCGTTAGTCGCGGTTATGCGCGACTGCTCAACGCGTCTACGCCTGCATTCGATGGGATCAACTTCTACGGATCGTGTTTCGCTGCTCGCGTCTACAACCGAAAGCGGATGGCCGCCAAGCTGGACCGCGTGATCAATTCGCTGCAACGCTCGCTACATCGAGCACCCGAGGACGCCTTCAGGCGCGGCATGCACTATCCCAGCGACTGGGACCCCTACTTTCGCGACTACATGATGTTGGAGGATGTTTACCGCTACCCCGGTCATCATTATGACCATCATCGGCGGCAGCTAACACTAACGAAGCTGGCCTGAAAGCCGGGCCAGCATCGTCAGGCTGCCACCTTTTCTAGAGCGCATTTTCTCAAATCGATAACATCGCTTACTGAAAACCTTCTACACCGGTAGCGGCGGCTGGGCCGACACACAGCTACCCGATGGCACCGTGCAATGGACGGCCCCCACCGGACGGACCTACTCCACAAGCCCGGCGGGGCCCTGTTCTTCCCGATACTGGCCACTCCCACAGGCGAAGCCACGATCCGCAAGCTCACCACCGAGTGGCGGTCTAGTTTCTACTCGTGACTGGGCGGTCGCGGAAGGTCCGGACAACGCCGACCGAGTGATCCGCTCGACTTAGCTGGTGAACAGGTCGGCGTACCGGGGGCATAAGGCATGGACCGCGTCGGCGATGAAAAGCGCGGTTTGGCGCGGAGTACGTGCGGAGTTATGGTCCAGCATTGTCGCCTGAACCCTCGCCGGCGACATGCCGGCGGAAAACGCCTCGCAGACCTCCTGGCCCAGGTGGAGGACATCGCCTCCCCCGTCGCCTAAAATCCCGTCGGCGGCGATCTTGTGGACGAATGCGTCGTAGGGGTCGTCGGCGGCGGCGCTGCCGGGGGTGATCAGACCCAGGGCGGCTACCGCTACCGCTGTGCCGACGATCTTGGCGATGTCGTGGCTGGCGAACTTCACGATGACTCCTAACGTCGGGACCGCATCCCGATGGCTTGCGAAGGAGAGGTGGCCGGACCTCGACAAACCCGGACGACACCCACGAGTCACGTGGCCCGGCCACCCCCGTCCACCACCGCCCGAAGTGACCTAAGCAGCGAACGGCAGCGGATGCCTGGGGTATTACCCAGTGCATTTTTCGAGCAAACCTGCCCACGGGCGCGCCCGGCGCCGAGCGGCCGCCGCAGCCATCGAGATACTCGCGCTCTCGGACGCCGGACCGCTCGGTACGCGCGAAACCACGGTCGCATCGGGGTCAGTGCGCCTGGCAGACCAGGCCACTGACTTGCCGGCGCCGCCAGGGCCCCCGCCGCCGCCAGGGCTGCCGCTGCCGCCGGGGGTGGCGTTGCCGCCGGGGTCGGTGGTGCTGCCGGGGGGGCCGGACTTGCCGCCGCTGCCGTCGCCCGTGGACTTGTCGCAGTTGGGGGCGCCGGACGTGCAGCAGATGTGGGCGAGGATGATGCAGCTGGCCGCGTCGCCGCCGCCGAACGTGCCGAACGAGGTCTGCCGGTTTAACACGGTCAGGGTCCCCTGTTGACTCATTCCTAGATGCCCGCGAAGAGGTGGCGGTGACGGGCGCTTCGGCTTGTGAGACAGCCCCACGAGCTTGACGCAGCGGGCGTTTTTTTGCGTTTCATAGACTTCGCGCCGTGGCCCTCTACGACGAAGTGTTCGAAAGCCTGCACAAAATCGAACATGACACCGACACTCCACCCACGAGAGCGGAAGTGCTACGGATCGCGCATATCAAGGCGCTGATGATGATCGGTCAATCCATCAGGGAAACGACGTTCAGTGATAACCCTGTGGACGCCCCTACAGGGCACGCTGACCTCGAAGTCAATCGGGTTGCCCGCGTTCAACTTAGCGGCTTTTCGACGAGTCTGAGACAGCTTCTCGGCCGTCTCGACTAGGGCCCCGATAGCGAGGCCCTGCGGGTGGTCCGGGTGCAATTTTGACCCCTGCCTCCGTATATGCTCCCACGTGCGCAGGGCTCCCGAAAGACATACGGTCGCACGATGATCTATCGCTGGTTTGTGCGTAAGCAGTCGCTGGCCGTGTGGGCGAAGCTGTCCGATCAGCGCATCGACGAGATCCCACTCGCCGATGACGTCCACTTCGTCTACCTCGGCGACCACCATTTGGCGGCAGACCTTGACGGTGCCGAAGCGGAACGCGCCTGGCTGCGTGACGAACTCTTCCGTCGGCTTCCGAATCTTTGCTTCGAGGTGGACGACATGATCATCGAGGGCGGCCCGTGGTCGACTCGCATTGCGACTCGCTACGCCGCGACGCGCAACGGCACAGTGGTTCATCGAGGCACGAATTTCGGTCGGGTCGTGTGGGGCAAGGTCGTCGAGGAGCGCATCTTGCCCGACACTCAGGCGCTGGCAGCCGCGCTCGCCTGAGATCGTGGCTCGGTTCTTCCCGATATCAACGAACAACGGCTCAGTCGGCAACGACGGCTTGTAGACGAATTCGAAAAACACCGACAATCGTTGGCGACGCCAACCCCCGAGGAGCACCCATGAGCACCGGCACCCTTCCACCCACCGTGGCCCTTGTCGTCAAGCTGGTGGCCAAGCCAGATCAGGTGGATGAGGTCAGCGCCTTCCTGATCGACGCCGTCAGGCTTGCCAACCAGGAGCAGGGCACCATCGCCTGGTTCGCGCTGCGAACCGACACGACCACGTTCTGGATCGTCGATGCCTTTCCCTCCGACGATGAACGCCAGGCGCACCTGGAGGGCGCGATCGCCTCGGGCCTGCTGGCCAATGCAGAACGGCTCCTCGACGAGCTACCGGAGATCCTCAAGGCCGAGGTCCTCGCCGCCAAGCTGCCCCAATGACCGCGGCCAGGCCTCCTAGCGCGCAGCCGTGATGTCGATCAGCTGGGTGAGACGCACGCTGTTGCCCGACGGATCACGGAAGCCAGAGTCGATGCCGTATGGCATCTGGTGCGGCTCTTCGGTGAACTCCACGCCGCGGGCCTTCAGCTTGTCGTAGGTGGCCTGGCAGTCCTCGGTCGTCAGGAACACGGTGCCTGCGAAGCCCTTGGCAACGATGTTGAGCACTTCCGATTTCGTGGTCTCGTCCATGACCGGCGGGCCCGGTACCGCCATCAGGACGATCGACACCTCGTCCTGTCCCGGCGGACCGACGGTCAGCCAGCGGAAATCGCCGAGTTCCGGCAGCGACACGTCCTCGCGGACTTCCATGCCGACCTTCTCGGTCCAGTACTTCAGTGCAACTTCCTGGTCGTGTACCCAAAGCTGGGCGCTGGAGATTTTGATCATGCGCCCGACGCTACGGGCGCACGTCGCCGCCCGTCTTCTCCCCGTGTGCTGTCTTGACCCTGCTGTCGGCCGGCGGCCGAGTGTCCCGCGCCAGGATGCAGCTCGGCACCCGCGCATAGGTGACCGCCGGCGGCATGCTCGCGCGGTACGCCGCCGGCGTCATGCCGTACACCCGGGCGAAGCTGGTCGTGAACGAGCCGACGCTGGCCAGCCCGACCATCGCGCAGATGTCAGCCACCGACCTGTCGGTATACCGGAGCAGCGCCGCCGCCCGCTCCAGGCGACGGGTCTGCAGATAGGTCCGTGGCGATTCACCGAACGTCCTGGTGAACATCCGGCTGAAGTGTGCCCGGGACAGGCCGGCCGCCGCTGCCAGGTCGTCGACGGTGATCTCCTCGGCGTAGCGGGAGTCGACCAGGTCCTTCGCTCGGAGCAGGTAACGGGCTGGCGGTACCTGCGGCATGTCCTCAGTATTACCTTTATAGAGCGGACGAGTTGGCCGGGCGACCGCGGGCCGTAGTGATACGGCTCGAGGAAAGTCCGGACTTTACAGAGCGGGGTGATTGCTAACGGCAATCCGAGGTGACTCGCGGGATAGTGCCACAGAAAACAGACCGCCACCTCCGGTGGTAAGGGTGAAACGGTGCGGTAAGAGCGCACCAGCATTCCGGGCGACCGGAATGGCTAGGTAAACCCCACCCGAAGCAAGGCCAAGAGGCCGCACCTGGTGCGGCTGCGCGTGCGTTCGAGGGTTGCTCGCCCGAGCACGCGGGTAGGCCGCTTGAGGCACCCGGCAACGGTGTGTCCAGATGGATGGTCGCCGCCGCGCCGCCGTGGCTAACCGCTGCGGCGCGGGAACAGAATCCGGCTTACAGGCCAGCTCGTCCGCCTACAGCTCTCGTCGCACGGCGTTGCGCAGCGCCTTGAGCGCCGGCGCGAGCTGTTCGCGGCAGCGACGCGCGAGCTCGGCCTCGCGGTCGTAGAGCAGCCCGTAGGTGAAGGTGTCCTCGCCGGCGGCATGCGCGGCGTCGGCCTGTTGGCCCAGATGCGCGCGGCTGACCACGCTGTCCTGGTGATCGCCGAGCAGCGTCTGGATGTCCTTCGCGGCGTCCGACACCCTCTTCGCGCCCGTCGCGGCGGCGGTGTAGCGTAATCGCTTGGCGCCCTTGCGGATCCGGTGCAGGGCCTGATCGCGCTGTTCGACCTCGGCGTTGGCGGCGCGCTTCGCCTGTTTGCGCACTCGCCTGTATCCCGCCTCGATCGTCACATCGAGCAACGGCTCCTCGCCTTCCCCGGGCCCGGGTGGTTCGGCGGCGACCAAAGCTTCCAGAGCATCCAGCAGCCGGAAGTAACGTTGGGAACGCATGGCGACCAACGACTTTCGCCAACCCGAGCGGTACCGGCGGCGCGCGCCCTCGATCAGCCGCTCTCGCACAGGGCCGCGCACCAACTCCTCGGGCAGCTCATCGAGCGCCGCTTCATATCTCTCTGCGAGCACCTCGGCGTCACGGGCGATGCCCAACACACTGGCCAGCTGCCGCAGTTCGTCGAGAATCCATGCGTCGTCGGACAGCCCGAACGTCGACTCCGACGCCTGCAGCAGACTGCGGATCTTTCGCGTGGTCACCCGCATCTGGTGCACGGAGTCGTAGACATCCGCCCGGACACCGCGATCCCACGTCAGCAGGTTGTCGATCTCCTCGGCCACCGCACGGTGCACCGGATCGTCGAGCGTGGGTGTGGCGTCCGCATCCGTCGAATTATCCAGCACCCGTGCCAATTTCGAGCCATGGCCCGCACGCTGCGCGCCCGCGTCCAGCAACCGGTTGGTCAGCCTGTCCAGCAGGTCCTCATCCGCGACGCCGGTGGCCAGCGCGTCCTCGGACAGTTCGAGTTCCCACTCCCGCCAGTGCTGCCCGGTGTCGTCGCCATCAGCCCACGCGGTCACCTGGTCGTCCGCGAACTCTGCCAGCGCCGCGCCGTCGGCGCTGTACAGATGATCCACGGTACGGCTCGTCGTAATCCGGGCGACCGGCTCCAGAGGGCGGTCGCGCACGACCGCCAACACTACGTCACGCAGTTCGCTCGGGACGTCAACATTGTCGTCGCCGAGCGGCACGCGTATCTCCGTGCGGGCGTCCGGTCCCGCAGGCAGCTTCAGGTGCCACCCTGCGTCGGAGCCGCCGGCCCGTCGGCGCAACGTGATGCGGTGCGCCGCGAGATCACGACCGGGGGTGTCGAAATACACGGCATCGAGCGCCTGCGACGGCGCCCGCTCGACGCGCGCCACCGTCGCGAGACCGTCAAACGACGGCGACACCGTCGACTGGACGACGTCGAACTTGCGCTCCACCTCCAGATGCTTGGAGGCGCCTTCGGAGGGTGCCATCACGCACAGCGTGCCATATCGAGGCGGAAGCTAGAAGCTGTGCTCCTCGGCCGGGAACGCCCCGCTTGCCACTTCCTCCGCGTATTGCTGTGCAGCACGAAACAATTCGGCCCCGACATTCGCGAAGCGCTTGACGAAACGCGCGGTCTTGCCACCGGTCATCCCGGCCATGTCCTGCCAGACCAGCACCTGCGCGTCGCAGTTCGGGCCTGCGCCGATCCCGATCGTCGGGATCGTCAGCTTGCCGGTGATCTGGGTGGCCAGCTCCGCAGGCACCATCTCCATCACGACCGAGAATGCACCCGCCTCCGCGACCGCGATGGCGTCGGCGATGGTCTGTTCGGCGGCATCGCCGCGGCCCTGCACGCGGAAACCACCCAGTGCGTTCACGCTCTGAGGAGTGAAGCCGATGTGCGCCATCACTGGGATGCCGGTCGCCGAGAGTGTCGCGATCTGATCGGTCACCCGCTCGCCGCCCTCCAGCTTGACCGCGTGCGCGCCCGCCTCCTTCATGAACCGGGTGGCACTGGCCAACGCCTGCTGCGGGCTTGCCTCGTAGCTGCCGAACGGCATATCTGCCACCACGAGCGCGTGCGGCGCGCCGCGGACCACGCCGCGCACCAGCGGGATCAGCTCGTCGATCGAGATCGGCACCGTCGTGTCGTAGCCGTAGACGACGTTGGCCGCCGAGTCACCGACAAGCAGCACCGGGATGCCGGCGTCATCGAAGACGCGCGCCGTCGAGTAGTCGTAGGCCGTGAGCATCGCCCACTTGTGGCCCTCGGCCTTCATTTTCTGTAGGTGATGTGTGCGGATCTTGGTGCGCGGTGTGTCGGCAGCACCGTAAACCGTCTGCTCAGACATCGTTGTCCTTCATAACGTTGGTCGGGTCGATCCTCGTGGCCCAAGCCGGGTCCCCGGGTTCGTCTGACGGGTTCAGTCTGCCATCTCGGGGTCTCAAGGTGAACGCGAGGTGGAGTGGAGTTCCTCACAATACGTTCAGGCCGCACCTCTACCATCGGCGGCATGCAACGGCTCAGCGGACTGGACGCGAGCTTCCTGTACCTCGAAACGGCAACCCAGCCGCTGCATGTCTGCTCGATTTTGGAGCTGGACACCGCGACGATGCCGGGTGGCTACAGCTTCGACCGGCTGAAAGACGACCTGGCATTGCGGATCAAGGCCATGCCGATATTCCGCGAGAAGCTGGCCGACAGCCCCTTCAATCTCGACCATCCGGTGTGGGTCGAGGACGACGATTTCGACGTTGACCGGCACCTGCACCGCATCGGCCTGCCCGCCCCCGGCGGGCGCCGCGAGTTGGCCGAGATCTGCGGCCACATCGCCGCGCTGCCGCTGGATCGCAGCCGGCCGCTGTGGGAGACGTGGGTGATAGAGGGCATCGACGGAACCGACGCCGGCCAGGGCGGGCGGCTCGCGGTCATGACGAAGGTGCACCACGCCGGCGTCGACGGCGTCAGCGGCGCCAACCTGATGTCGGTGCTGTGCAGCACTGAGCCCGACGCGCCGCTGCCCGAACCCGTCGAGGGTCCCGGCGGTGTCAATCAGCTCGAACTCGCGGCGAGCGGGTTGGTCCGGTTCGCGACCCGGCCGTTGCACCTGGCAAAGGTGCTGCCGCTCACCCTGGCCAGCGTGGTCGAAACCGTCCGGCGCGGCGTCAGCGGCCAGGCGATGACGGCGCCGTTCCGCGCGCCGCAGACCGCGTTCAACGCGAAGGTCACCGGCCATCGCAACGTCGCCTATGCGGAGCTCGACCTCGAGAAAATCAAGACGGTGAAGAACCGGTTCGACGTCAAGCTCAACGACGTCGTGATGGCGTTGTGCGCCGGCGTTCTTCGGCAGTACCTGCTCGACCGCGGCGAGCTGCCGGACGAACCCTTGGTCGCGATGGTGCCGGTCTCGGTGCGCGAGAAGTCGGATCGGCCGGGCCGAAACCAGGTGTCGGGCATGTTCTCGCGGCTGGAGACACACATCGCCGATCCCGCAGAGCGGCTGAGAGCCATCGCCAAGGCGAATTCGACTGCCAAAGAACACAGTTCGGCGATCGCGGCCACGCTACTGCAGGACTGGTCCCAGTTCGCGGCGCCGGCGGTGTTCGGTATCGCGATGCGCGCGTACTCGAGCAGCCGGCTGACCGAGAGCCGACCCGTGCACAACCTCGTGATTTCCAACGTGCCTGGACCACAGGTGCCGTTGTATTTCCTCGGCGCCGAGGTCAAGGCGATGTACCCGCTCGGGCCGATCTTCCACGGCTCGGGGCTGAATATCACCGTGATGTCGCTGAACGGCAAACTCGACATCGGAATCATCTCGTGCCCCGAGTTGCTACCCGACTTGTGGGACTTGGCCGACGACTTCTCGGTCGCCCTGTCCGAACTGCTCGCGGCGTCATGGCAGCATGTGGAGCCATGAACCGAACTCGCCGCCTGGCCGCTGTCGCGGCGATAGCCGTCGCTGTCGTCAGCTGCACCCGGCTGGTCGACGGCGCTCCCAAGCTCGCGATACCGAAAGTTGGGGCGCCGATCGCGTGGGACCACTGCGTGGGAGCTTCGCCCAAGGCGAATTCGATTCTGGCCAATGCGCAGTGCGGCAAGCTCGGCGTACCGGTCGACTACTCCAAGCCCGACGCCGGAACCGCATCCGTTGCCGTCATCAAGTTCCCTGCTACCGGCGCGAAGATCGGCTCGCTGGTGATCAACCCCGGCGGCCCGGGCGAATCCGGAATCAATGCAGCCGCGTCGATGTCCCAGAACCTGCCGCCGCAGCTTAAGGAACGTTTCGATCTGGTCGGCTTCGATCCGCGCGGGGTTGGATTGTCCAAGCCGGAGGTGTGGTGTAACTCCGACGCCGACAACGACAAGCAGCGTGCCGATCCGCAGGTCGACTACAGCCCGGCAGGCGTTGCACACATCGAACAGACCACCAAAGATTTCGTGCAGCGCTGCATCGACAAGATGGGCAAAGAGTTCCTGGCCAACGTCGGCACCGCCACTGTCGCCAAAGACCTTGACATGCTGCGCGCCGCGCTCGGTGATCAAAAGCTGACCTACCTCGGTTACTCCTACGGAACCCGCATCGGCTCCACGTACGCCGAGGCGTACCCGCAGAACGTGCGCGCGATGGTGCTCGACGGCGCGATAGACCCCAATGCCGATCCGTTCGAGGCCGACATCCGCCAAGCCGAAGCCTTTCAAAAGGCGTTCAACGACTACGCCGCGGACTGCGCGAAATCGTCGAACTGTCCATTGGGCGACGATCCCGCCAAAGCGGTGGATGTCTACCACAGTCTGGTCGACCCGCTGGTGGACAAGCCGGCGCCGACGGCTGACCCGCGCGGATTGTCCTATCCCGACGCGATCGTCGGCACCATCCTTCCGCTGTACTCGCCGACGCTGTGGCCGAATCTGACCGCCGCCCTGACGGAACTGGTGAACGGCCACGGCGACAAGATGCTCGGGCTTGCCGACCAGTACATGGAACGCGACGCCAAAGGCCACTACAGCAACTCCACGGACGTTCGGTCGGCGGTGAATTGCGTTGACCGCCCGCCGATCACTGACCGCGCCAAGGTGATCGAACAGGACCGCCAGCTGCGCCAGGTGGCGCCTTTCATGAGCTACGGCCAATTCACCGGTGACGCGCCGCTGGGCACCTGCGCGTTCTGGCCGGTGCCGCCCACGAGCCAGCCGCATCCCATCGCCGTGAAGGATCTGCCTCCGGTGCTTGTGATCTCGACGACGGGAGACCCGGCCACCCCATATCAGGCAGGCGTTGAGTTGTCCGATCAGCTGCACGGAGCGCTGCTGACGTACAACGGCACTCAGCACACGGTGGCGTTGGAGGGCCATTCCTGCGTCGACGATATCGTCACCCACTACTTGGTCGACTTGACGCTGCCGCCGCCCGGCGCCAGGTGCTAGTCACCGTGTCCTGGGCGCGTGTGGGTTCCCGCGTAGCGATGGCCGTCGCTGCGGCCCTTGTGCTTGCGTCGTGCACCACGCTCGTCGGAGGTAAGGGTGAAATGGCCCATCCGGCGCTCGGTGCGCCGATCGAATGGGGATCATGTGATTCCGCGCCGCTGCCTACCGATTCCATGCCGGCTGGCGCGGAGTGCGGTCAGCTGGCCGTCCCAATCGATTACAGCAAGCCTGAAAGCGGCGTAGCCACAATTGCATTGATCCGCTTCCGCGCCACCGGCGCCAAGATCGGTTCGCTGCTGTTGAATCCCGGCGGACCGGGGGGGTCGGGGGTGCAGTTCGCAGCTGGAATTCTCAGCGACCTTCCGTCGCAGTTGCACGAACGCTTCGACATCGTCGGATTCGATCCGCGTGGCGTGGGACGGTCGCGGCCGGCGGTGTGGTGCAACTCCGACGCCGAGAACGATCGGGAGCGTGCCGATCCTCAGGTCGACTACAGCCCTGCAGGTGTGGCCCACATCGAGGGAATCACGAAGGGATTCGTGCAACGGTGCGCTGACAGGGCGGGCAAGCAGTTCCTGGAGAACGTCGGCACCGCCTCCGCTGTCAAAGACATGGAGGCAATTCGGGCGGCCCTCGGCGACGACAAGCTGACATACGTGGGCTTTTCGTACGGAACCGAGTTGGGTACTCAATACGCGGAGGCCTACCCGCAGCGTGTGCGCGCCCTGGTCCTCGACGGCGCGGTCGATCCGAGTGTCGATCCGATGGACAGCGTTATTCGTCAAGCCCAGGGATTCCAGAAGGCGTTCAATGACTTTGCCGCCGACTGCGCGAAATCGCCTGATTGCCCGCTGGGTACCGACCCGGCCAAGGCCGTCGATGTGTTCCATTCCCTCGTCAATCCGCTGGTGGAAAAGCCCGCGGCTACCGAGGATCCCCGTGGACTGAGCTACCAGGATGCGATCACCGCGGTGACCTCCTCCCTGTACTCGCCCGGCCTGTGGGACAAGGTCACCTCCGGATTGACCGCTCTGCGCAAGGGCGCCGACGCCGGCGACCTGCTGGACCTCGCCGATTCATATTGGGGCCGCGATGCCGACGGCCGATACGACAACTCCTCCGATGCATTCAACGCGATCACGTGTGTCGACAACCCGTTCCCAACGGACCCGCCGCCGTGGGTGGCCTCCGACAAGCAGCGGCGGGACATCTCACCGTGGGACAGCTACGGCACATTCACCGGCGACGCCCCACGGGGAGTGTGCGCGTTCTGGCCGGTGCCGGCTACCGGACGACCACACCGGGCTTCCGCTTCGGGTGTCCCACCGATTCTCGTCATCTCCACGACCCACGATCCGGCTACCCCGTACACGGACGGCGTCCACCTGGCCGAGCAGTTGAAGGCCAGGCTGCTCACGGTCGAGGGCACTCAACACACCGCCGCCTTCACGGGCGACACCTGCGTCGACGACATCGTGGTCGCGTACCTCATCGACCTGACTCTGCCGCCGGCGGACGCGAGGTGTTGACCCCATCGCCCTGAAATCCATGCCAGCTAGGTAACGTTTCGCTACCACGATGGGAACTGACGGGGCGGGAAAACGGGGGGCGTGCGAACATGATCGCCATGTTGCGGCGGACACCACTGGGCTTGACGTCGCTCATTTTCGCCGCGACATTCCTTATTGTCCTGCCGACGGCAAGGGCCGCACCCGACGCTGGGAACGCGGAGTCGACTGTCCGGCAAGCGAATTGGGGGAGCTGCGAGCAGTGGCTCGGCAACACCAGCGACATTCCCGCCGCGCGCTGCGCCACCGTGACAGTACCCGTCGACTACAGCAAGCCGGACGGTGCGCAGGCTCAACTTGCCGTCATCAAAGTCCCGGCCACCGGACAGCGCATCGGTTCGCTGATGATCAACCCCGGTGGACCGGGCCAGTCGGCGGTCGACGTCGTGGCCGGAATGGCTGCCTCTTTCGCGGACAACGACATAACGCGGCACTTCGACCTTGTGGGCTTTGACCCGCGCGGTGTCGGCCATTCCACGCCGGAGGTGCGGTGCCGCACCGACGCCGAATTCGACGCGTTCCGGCGAGATCCGTTGGTCGACTACAGCCCCGCCGGGGTGGCCCACATCGAGGACATCTATCGCCAATATGCCGCGGAATGCCTGAACAAGGTCGGACCCGAATTCCTGGCCAACGTCGGCACCGTCAATGTCGCGCGCGACATGGACGTCGTCCGCCAGGCACTGGGTGATCCGCAAATCAACTACCTCGGGTACTCGTACGGCACGGAACTCGGGACCGCATACGCGCAGGCCTTCCCGCAGAACATCCGGGCGATGGTGCTCGACGGCGCGGTCGATCCCCAGCTCGACGCCGTCGAGAAGAACGTGCGCCAGATGGCGAGCTTCCAGCAGGCGTTCACCGATTTCGCCCAGCAGTGCGCAACGGTCGCCGATTGCGCCCTGGGTGCGGATCCGTCCAAGGCCAACGACCGCTATCACGCGTTGGTGGATCCGCTCGTGGCCAAGCCGGGGCCGTCGCAGGACCCGCGTGGGCTGTCCTACCAGGACGCGATCACCGGCACGGCCAACTCGCTGTACACGCCGCGCTATTGGGAGTTTCTCGCCAACGGCCTGAATGCCTTGGCGCACGCCACACCGGCCGAGGAGCTGCTACTGCTGGCCGACGAATACCAGGGCCGCGACAAGACAGGCCATTACACCAACCTGCAAGACGCGTTCACCGCGGTCCGCTGCGTCGACTACGTGACGCCTACCGATTCGGCACCGTGGGTGGAGGCCGATAAGCGGATCCGGGAGGTGGCGCCGTTCATGAGCTACGGCGAGTTCACCGGGTTCGCCCCGCGCGACGTCTGCGCGTTCTGGCCGGTGCCACCGACGACGACGGCCTACGCGGCCACCTCGCCCGGCCCGAACAAGGTGGTCGTCGTGTCCACCACTCACGATCCCGCGACGCCGTATCAGGCCGGGATCGACCTGGCCCGTCAGCTGGACGCGTCGCTGATCTCGTTCGAGGGGACTCAGCACACCGTGGTGTTCAAGGGTGTCCAGTGTGTGGACACGGCGATCGTCAATTACTTCGTCGACCTGACTCGGCCCGGCGACCTGCATTGCTAGCTCCCATGTAACACAGAATTAACAGCCGGTGCCTACGCTTCCGTCATGGACCGTCAGAAGGAATTCGTGCTCCGCACGCTGGAGGAACGGGACATCCGGTTCGTGCGGCTGTGGTTCACGGACGTCCTCGGCTTCCTGAAGTCGGTGGCGATCGCGCCGGCAGAGCTGGAAGGCGCCTTCGAGGAAGGCATCGGCTTCGACGGCTCGGCGATCGAAGGGTTCGCGCGGGTATCGGAGTCCGACTGCGTGGCGCGCCCGGACCCGTCGACGTTCCAGGTCCTGCCCTGGACCACGAGTGGCGGCCAGCACCACTCGGCGCGGATGTTCTGTGACATCACCATGCCCGACGGTTCGCCGTCCTGGGCGGACTCGCGACATGTGCTTCGTCGGCAGTTGGCCAAGGCCAGCGATCTCGGGTTCTCCTGCTACGTGCACCCCGAGATCGAATTCTTCTTGCTGAAAACCACGATGGAGGACGGTTCGCCGCCGATCCCGGCCGACAACGACGGCTACTTCGACCAGGCCGTGCACGAGGCCGCGCCGAACTTCCGGCGTCATGTCATCGACGCGCTCGAGTCCATGGGCATCTCGGTCGAATTCAGCCATCACGAAGGCGCGCCGGGGCAGCAGGAGATCGACCTGCGCTATGCCGACGCGCTGTCGATGGCCGACAACGTGATGACGTTCCGCTACCTGGTCAAGGAGGTCGCTCTCGGCGAGGGCGTGCGGGCGTCGTTCATGCCGAAGCCGTTCAGCGAATACCCCGGCTCGGCGATGCACACCCACATGAGCCTGTTCGAGGGCGACGTCAACGCATTCCACAGCCCCGACGACATGCTGCAACTTTCCGACGTCGCCAAGTCGTTCATCGCAGGCATCCTCGAGCACGCGGGCGAGATCAGCGCCATCACGAACCAGTGGGTGAACTCCTACAAGCGGCTGGTGGTCGGTGGCGAGGCACCCACGGCGGCGTGCTGGGGCGCGGCCAACCGGTCCGCGCTGGTGCGGGTGCCGATGTATTCGCCGCGCAAGACATCGTCGCGTCGTATCGAGGTGCGCAGCCCCGACTCGGCATGCAACCCGTACCTGACGTTCGCGGTGCTGCTCGCCGCCGGACTGCGCGGAGTGGAAAAGGGCTACGCACTCGGTCCGCAGGCCGAGGACAACGTGTGGGACCTGACGCCCGAGGAACGCAGCGCGATGGGGTACAAAGAGCTGCCGGGCAGCCTGGGACACGCGTTGACCGAGATGGAGAGCTCAGAACTGGTCGCGGAAGCCTTGGGGGAGCATGTGTTTGACTTCTTCCTGCGCAACAAGCGGGCGGAATGGGAGAACTACCGTCGCCAGGTGACCCCGTACGAGCTGCAGACCTACCTGTCGCTCTAGCGCTTCAGTTACGGTCGAGGGCGTGGCCAAACCAGCGACGCGACGACCGCGGCTGCCGAGCCCCGGTCGTCTGGGGTTGATCGAGGAACGTGCGAGCGCCGATCTTGCCCGGCTCGGCTGGACCACCGACGATTACGTGGAGCTGCTGTGGTCGTTGTCGCGGGCGCCCGACGCGGACATCGCGCTGCGCACGATGGTGCGGTTGGCCGACGCGCTCGGCCCGGGCTTCGAAGAGCTGAACGCCGCGTTACTCAAAGACCGCTGCCTGCGGGGCCGGCTGTTCGCGCTGTTGGGCTCGTCACTCGCGCTAGGCGATCACCTGGTGGCCAATCCGCAGACCTGGCAACTACTGCAGGGCAGCGTCTCGCTGCCGACGGTCGATGAGCTGCGCCGCGAATTTCTCGACTGTGTTGCCGAAACACCCTCCAACGCAACGCTTTCTGAACTGCGCATACTGTACCGGAACCGATTGATGGTGCTCGCGGCGCTGGATGTGGCGCCCACGGCGGAAAACGAGCCGGTGCTGCCGTTCGCGACCATCGGCGCGCATCTCTCCGACCTCGCCGACGCCGCGCTCTCCGGCGCGCTCGAGGTGGCGATGACGCGCGTGTGCGAACAAGGAGGCCGGCCGCGGCTTGCGGTCATCGCAATGGGCAAATGCGGTGCACGCGAACTGAATTACGTCAGTGACATCGACGTGATCTTTATCGGTGAGACGGCCGACGCGCTGGAGATCCGGGTGGCGGGGGAGACGATGCGGCTGGCGTCGGAGGTGTTCTTCGAGGTCGACGCCGCGCTGCGGCCTGAGGGCAGGCACGGCGCGCTGGTGCGCACGCTGGAATCCCACGTCAGCTACTACAAGCGCTGGGCCAAGACGTGGGAGTTTCAGGCATTGCTCAAGGCCCGCTTCGCGGCCGGGGACGCCGAGCTCGGCGGGCAGTACGTCAGCGCGCTGATGCCGATGGTGTGGACCGCAAGCGAGCGTGAGGATTTCGTGACAGAGGTCCAGGCGATGCGGCGCCGTGTGGAGGAGCTGGTGCCCGCCGACGTCCGCGACCGCGAGCTGAAACTGGGGACCGGCGGTCTGCGCGACGTGGAATTCGCGGTGCAGCTCCTGCAGCTCGTGCACGGACGGCACGACGAGAGCCTGCACGTGTCGTCGACCGTCGATGCGCTGAGAGCGCTCGGCGCAGGCGGCTACGTCGGACGCGACGACACGGCCAACCTCACGGCGTCGTACGAGTTCCTGCGGCTGCTCGAACATCGCCTGCAGTTGCAGCGGCTCAAGCGCACCCACATGCTGCCCAGGTTCGACGACGACGAGGCGATGCGCTGGCTGGCCCGGGCCGCGCACATCCGTCACGACGGCCTCCAGGACGCGGTGGGGGTGTTGCGAGAGGAACTGAAGCGGCAGAACATGCGGGTGTCGCGGCTGCACGCGAAGCTCTTCTACCAGCCGCTGCTGGAGTCCATCGGGTCCGGAGTCGGGCTGGCCGATGGCATGAGCACCGAGGCCGCTGAACGCCAGCTCGCGGCCCTTGGCTACCAGGCCCCGCAGAACGCGCTGACGCACCTGGCGGCGCTGACCGGGTCCACCGGGCGGCGCGGCCGCGTCCAGTCAGTGCTTCTGCCGACCCTGCTCGACTGGCTCTCAGATACTCCGGATCCCGACAGCGGGCTGCTCGCGTATCGCAAACTCAGCGAGGCCCTGTCCGATCAGCGGTGGTTCCTGTCTACGCTCCGCGACGAGGGCGCGGTCGCCAAGCGCTTGATGCACGTGCTCGGCACATCGGCCTACGTGCCGGAGTTGCTGATCCGCGCGCCGGAGGTCATTCCGCTGTACGCCGACGGACCCACCGGGCCCAAGCTGCTCGACGTCGAGCCGGAGCAAGTGGCACGGTCGCTGTTGGCCGCTGCGTCGCGGCACCCCGACCCGGTGAAGGCGATCGCCGCCGCCCGCAGTCTGCGCCGCCGCGAACTGGCCCGCATCGCGTCCGCGGATCTCCTTGGGCTGCTTGAGGTTCGGGAGGTGTGTTCCGCGCTGACGTCGGTGTGGGTGGCGGTGCTTCAGGCGGCGCTCGACGCGGTGATCCGGTCCAACACTCCAGAAGACGGGCAGGCGCCGGGACGGATCGCGGTGATCGGGATGGGCCGGCTGGGCGGCCATGAGCTCGGGTACGGGTCGGATGCCGACATGATGTTCGTGTGCGAGCCCGTCGAGGGCGCCGATGAACCGGCGGCAGTGCGCTGGTCGACCACGATCGCCGAGCAGGTGGGCACGCTGTTGGGCACACCCAGCATCGACCCGCCGCTGGAGGTCGACGCTGGCCTGCGGCCGGAGGGACGCAGGGGCCCGCTGGTGCGAACGCTGAACTCGTACGCCGCCTACTACGATCAATGGGCGCAGCCGTGGGAGATTCAGGCACTCCTGCGCGCGCACCGCGTCGCCGGCGACGAAGACCTGGGCCAGCGGTTCCTACTGCTGGCCGACAGCACGCGCTACCCGCCGGGAGGCGTGTCATCTGAGGCCGTTCGGGAGATCCGGCGCATCAAGGCGCGGGTGGACGCCGAGCGGCTGCCTCGCGGCGCCGACCCGAACACGCACACCAAACTCGGTCGCGGCGGACTGGCGGACGTGGAGTGGACCGTGCAGTTGCTTCAACTTCGCCACGCGCACAGGGTGCCCGCCCTGCACAACACATCGACGCTGGAGGCCTTGGACACGGTCGCCGCAGCGGAGCTGATCGCCGAGGACGACGTGGAAACGCTTCGGCAGGCATGGCTCACCGCGACCCGCGCACGCAATGCGCTGGTGCTGGTTCGGGGGAAGCCCACCGATCAGCTGCCGGGTCCCGGTCGTCTGCTCAACGCAGTCGCCGTGGCAGCGGGCTGGCCAACTCCGGACGGCAGTGAGTTCCTGGATCACTATCTGCGGGTGACGCGTCGGGCAAAGGTTGTGGTGCGCAAGGTGTTCGGCAGCTAGCGCTTTCTGCGCACCCGCGACTCGATCGCGACACTTCCCGGGCCGATGAAGACCAGCAGGAAGAACGAGAAGCAGAATAGGATCGCCAGCTCCCCGTTGTTGCCTCCGATTTGTTGGTCGAACGGCCACAACGCCTTCGGCTGGTGTTGCCAGAAGTAGGCGACCGCCATCGTTCCCGAGGCAAGGAAAGCCGCTGGGCGCGTGAACAATCCGATCATCACCAGAAGGCCCGTGACGAACTCGAGCAGCCCCGACCACCACACCGGCCAGGCACCCACCTGGACATGCATCGGTATCGCCAGGGGCCAGTTGAACAAGGTCATCGCTCCGTGCAGTGCGAACAGGAAGCCGATCACCGCCCGGAAAAGGCTGATCACCGCGGACGAGGAGGCGTTGAGTCGTGCATCGAGGCTCGGCGAGGTCATGGTGGGGGACCCTACGCGCAGTCTGTGAACTTGTGCAGGCTTCGCTGTCACGACTCCAGCAACAGTGTCACCGGGCCGTCGTTGATCAATTCGACCTGCATATGCGCGCCGAACACCCCGTTCGCCACCGTGGCGCCGAGACGGCGCAGCGCATCGGCGAATGCCGTGACCAACGGCTCGGCCACGTGGCCCGGTGCCGCGGCGTTCCACGACGGTCGCCGGCCCTTCTCGGTGTTCGCATACAGCGTGAACTGGCTGACCACCAGGATCGGCGCGTTCACGCCGGCGGCCGACCGCTCCTCGTCGAGTATTCGTAAATGCCAGAGCTTTTCGGCGAGTCGCCGCGCCGTGTCCGCCGTGTCGCTATGGGTGACGCCGACGAACGCGAGAAGGCCTTGACTGTCGGGTCGGACCGCACCGACTATTTCGCCGTCGACCGACACACTTGCCGACGACACCCGTTGTACCAGAACACGCATGGTCAGAAGCCGAAGCCGATTCCGGCGCCGCCCCTGTCATCGTGCGGGCACTGTACGTCAACGTAGACGGTGGTGGATTGCGGTGGCGGAGAGTCGGCTGAGCGGTCGGGGTTGTAGATCGCGCTGACGCTGCACCGAGACAGATCGCTGCCTTGGTGACCATTGACCCAGTTGATCGAGACGTTGTAGCCCTGGCCTTGCAGGTCTCTGACCGTGTCGGCCGCCGACTCGGCGCCGGCGACTGGCCAAACCGGGTCGGCGCTGGCGATCGGCGCGATCGCAATCAATGTCGCGCCCCCGGCAGCAACCAACAACAGCGCGAAGGCTTTCCGCTCGAATGACATGGCGATCCTCAACGACAGATGGTTCTTCCAGTGTCCTCCCGAAGCCAGGGTGACGACAGTGCGCGCCGATTTGCCGACAGCACGACCTTCGGCCGGGCCTTAGGGTTGCGTAGTGGCGTTAACCATCCAGGTCGAGCCGGAGTCACTTACTGCGGACGCGCTCGGCCTGGCGGACTCCCAGGTGCCGATCGTGCCGCCGATGGCGGTGGCCCCGGCGACCGATCCGGTCTCCCAAGGCGTCGCGGCGGTGCTTGAGGCCCATTCGGGTGCGCTAGCAACGGTGGTGGAGCATTCCCGGGGCGCTGCGGGCCCACGGCGGAGCGGTGCTGTCGCAGGTTGTGGCAGCGCTGCGCGGCGCCGATCGGGACAATGCGGCCGCCCTCGCAGCCGTGGCGGGCGGCGCGGCGCTTGCGGCTGCCCCGCCGGTAGCCGCTGTGCCGGTGCCTTCCGCGCCCACGGATGTGATGCCGCCCGAGATTCCGGCGTTGACACCCCCGCCGGCGCTGACCGGCGACCAGTTCTCGGCGCTCATCAACCGCGGCCCGGGCTCGTCGGGCCTGCTCGACTTCGCCGACGCGTGGCGGACCCACGCCGCGAGCCTCGATGACCTTGCCCACGAAGTCCTGTTCCGCGGCGCCGCGATCGACGAGCACTGGATCGACGGGCACCAGCACGCCGGGTCCAACACGGTCCAGCACGGTCACTGGCTGCGCGACGGCGCCGATCGGGCCCGCACCATCGCCGCCGCCGCCGCCGACGTTGCCGGTCAGTTCGACGCAGCCAAGAACGCCACCCCCGCTCCCGAGGAGTTCGACGCCGTCCGCCGCGAATTTCTCTCAGCTCAGGCACGACGGGACCCCATCGGCACGGCACAGGCCGCGCGGGAATACACCCAACTGCAGGCCCAGGCCGTCGACGCCGCCATGACCTACCACGGCGGTGTCACCGTCGCCACCAACAGACTGGGCACACCGCTGCAAACCGCTCCCGCTATCGCCTGCGGCTCCGGTGCCCGGCCCGTGGATTATCGGACTTTCAAACAGGCGCCGCCGTCGCCGGATGGCGATCGCCGTCAGAATGAGATCGACGCGTTCAAGCAGGTGTTCGGCCGGGAGCCAGCGTCAGCCGCCGATTGGGAAACGGCCGCCGCTCTTGACCCGCACAGTTATGACCCCAAGTACAACGGTGTCGGACCACAAATCAAGGCGGTAAAGATTCGCCCCGTCCCCGGCCAGGGGGTGGTTCGCGTCTCACATTGGATTCCGCAACGGGATGTGACTAGCTTTCCGCCACCCAACCGAGATTTCGGAAACAACAGGCGCGCCGATCCGCACTTCGATCCCGAGAACACCAAGGTGACGGCCTATATCGATTACGACAACGGGATCGTGGTGATGCGGCAGAATCCGTCCGTCGAAGAGACCCCCGACGGGGCGCCGGGGCGGGTGATGGTCGGCGATCCGCAGGGCAGTGTGATGCAAGCCCCCGACGGGTCGGTACGGGTCAAATACGACGCCGGCAATCCGTTTGCTCCTGGGTTCGTCAGAGACCCTCAGGGACTTTTCGCAGGTCATGAGGAAACGGTCAATGGCGACCTTACGTTCACGCCCGGAGCTGGCGGGGTGCAAGTGGGTGGAACGCGAACCGACTACCCGTCCATGGAGATCTATCAGGACCTGCCGGGCGGCGGTACCCACACCGTGCTGATCGACCCGGCACAGTCGGGCAGTTCACTGGGGCCGGCCACGAATCTTCCTTTCCACCACGACATCGGGATGGGGGGCAAAGCATTCGAGCCGTTCGACAGGGGCGGGTGGAATCCCACCTACGATGTGCCGGCACCCCTGCCGTCGACTCAGTTCGGGCCGGTCACCAGCCCGCCGTCGGTACCTCCGCTGCCCACCGGTGGCGCAGTTCAATTCTGACCAAATGGAGCACACACCCATGCCCTCTGTTGCCCGGATTCGTCACCTGGACACCCAGGCGTGGCGCACGGCCACGTGGTCGGCGCCGTTTGTTGTTCAGCTCGTCGTGGCGGCGCTGCTGATCCTCATGTGGCTGTTGGGCAAGTGGACTTTCGCGCAGCACAGCACCTTCGAGGCGGAAAGGGCCTTGTTGCTGACCGCGACGGGGATCGCCGCGTTGGGATCACTGGCGATCAGTGGCGTCCTGCTGCTGATCTCGCGGTCGTCGCGCGGTCGCGGTCTTGCCGTCAGCCTCGCGGGCTCGGCCACGGTCGTTCTTATCGGCGGGGCAATTTATGCCTTCTGGGTTTTTTGGTGAAGAGGTCAGTTGATGGCTGAAGGCTTGGTGATCGACCCGTCGACGACGCGCTACGGTCCGGTGGGTTTTGCCGCGGCAATGGTGAACATCCTTGTCCTAGAAGTGGTCACGTGGCTTTTTATCCCTTGGCTGATCCTGGCATTTTTCGCCTTACCGGTAATACTGGTTGATTTGGCGGTCTCCGCGATGCTCGCCAGATGCGCGGGAAAGCTCGGTCAGGCGGGCCGGGGAATGCTGATCGGTTGCATATCGGCACCTGTCTCGCTGCTCATCTTCATCCCCGCGATAATCATTGCCCACGCGATAGGCCCTATCTGAGGACGGTCCACCCAGGACTCACGGTTCGGGGTCCATCGGCTCGGCCGGTGGTGGTTCTTCGGGGGGTCCCGGGCCGGCGATCGCGGGTTCGGGGTCGAGCGGCTCGGCTGGTGGTGGGTCTTCGAGGGATCCTGGGCCGGCGGTCACGGGTTCGGGGTCGAGCGGCTGTGCGTATGGCAGCTGTGCGGATGGTGGTGACGGCGGCGGGGCGATCGGCGGGCTGGGCGGGATGCTGCTCGCCGGGGGCTCCGAACTCGCCGAGGGCGTTGCACGAGTCGAGGGAGTAGTCGCTGCGGTCGTTGGCTTCTCAGTAGCGGTGGTCGGCGTGCGCAACGCCAGCAGAGCGCCCGATATCACGACTGCGGCCGCGGCGCCGACGAATGCGATCGCCGCCGGCCTGGTGCGATACCACGGCCGGGCACGCATGGTGAACATCCAAGGGGCCACAACGAGACCGCCGAACATGTCATCAGCGCGTGGGGGTGCATCGTCGCCGTGCGGTAGCGCCGTGCGAGGAATGGGGCCTGCGTCGACCTGGCCACCACCGAGAGCCTGTTCAGCGGCTCGGCCAAGTAGCCGACGTTCCCTCAGTCGACCGATGCGCGACATCGTCGCAGCCTAACTGGGTTAAGACCAGTAGCATTGCCGAGCCAAAATACTAGAGTATTGGCCGTGCTGACCTGGGTCGCCGCGCTCGTGGTCGTCGTGATGGTCACGGCGGCGATCAGTGTGAAGCTGCTTGTGCGCCGCCGCGCGCCGATGGGCGGCTGGTTCACCGACTCGCCTCGTAGCGCCGGCTCGTTGTCGGTGATCGGCACGATATTCGCGGTCATGCTCGGGTTCGTGATCTTGCTCGCGCTCCAGAGCTATCAGGCGCGCGGGAGGGGTCGAGCGTCGAGGCCATCGCCGTCAGGGAGCTCCACTACGTCGCTGGGGTGTTGCGCGCCGTCATCGAGGACGAATGGCCCGCGATGAGGGAGGGACGTTCCAGCGAGCGGGTGCAGTCCTGGATCGGCGAGCTGGACCGGGAGTTCGCGATCGCCGACCCCCAGGGCGCGCGGCAGGAGGCGGCCTACGCACAGTGGCTCGACGAGGAGACGCAGCGCCGCGAGGGTCGGCGCGAGCGCATCGGCGAGGCGACCCCGTTCGTGCCTCTCCAGCTGTGGTTCGTGCTGGGCATCGGCGCTTCGCTCATGATCGCCTACATGTGCGCCCAAGCCGACCGGCGCGAGGGGGTCCTTATCCAGTCGATACCGATCGGCTTCGTCACCGCTCTCGTGACCGCGGGCCTGCTCGTGGTCTTGTTCCTCGACTACCCGTACTCAGGCGAGACCGGCAGCATCATGCCGACTGAGATGCGCAACACGCTCGCGCTCATTGAACATGGGACCGCCGCGCCGTGCGATGAGCGCGGCATCCCCCGTTCGACCTGACGAACAAGCCCTGCTCAGCACCGCGTCCGGGGGTCGGCGCTGGTAGTCAGGTACTTCCTCTGCCATCTACGGATGCGCGAGAGGCGGTAGCGGCGCAGCAGTTCCCACATCACGGGTGCCCCGCGTGGTAGCCCTCGAGCGGTCCATATGCACCTGTTCCGTTGCGGCCGTTGTGGAGGCCGACGAATGGTCCGTAGGTGGACTTTCCCGACGAAGACAAAGCGTCCGGCTTGGCGACAATCTGCACGTTGCCCAAAGCCTGGCATTGGGTCGCTAAACCGCCATCGGTGCAAGTTCGATCATCTGCTGCGGCTGAAGGTGCGGTGGCGATGGCAATCGCAAGCGCGCCGAGCGTGCAGCAGATCCATTTCTGCGGGTGCGAGCGAGGCATGTCGGAAGCATCCAACGCTGCCCCGCCTGTGTCATTGACGCTGGCGCTGAACCTCCATACCGGCCAGCGGGTAAGGAGATCCAGATGGCTGAATGCAGGCAGATCTAGAGCCGTCGGCCCAGGTCAGCGCATTAGCCGGCTTACACGTCGAAGTACAGCGCGAATTCGTAGGGATGCGGCCGGATCTGGACCGGCATGATCTCGTTCTCGCGCTTGTAGGAGATCCAGGTCTCGATCAAGTCAGGGGTGAAAACCCCGCCCTCCGTAAGGTACTCGTGGTCCGCCTCGAGCCGGTCGATCACGTCGGACAGCGACGTGGGCGCCTGGGGGATGCTCGCGGCCTCGTCCGGCGGAAGCTCGTAGAGGTCCTTGTCCACCGGGGCCTGCGGCTCGATCTTGTTCTTGATCCCGTCGAGGCCGGCCATCATCATCGCCGAGAACGCCAAATACGGGTTGCCCGACGAGTCGGGGCACCGGAACTCCAGCCGCTTGGCCTTCGGGTTGTTGCCGGTGATCGGGATCCGCACACACGCCGACCGGTTGCGCTGGCTGTACACCAGGTTGATCGGCGCCTCGTAACCGGGCACCAGCCGCTTGTAGGAGTTGACGGTCGGGTTGGTGAACGCCAGCAGCGACGGCGCGTGGTGCAGGACACCGCCGATGTAGTGTCGGCAGAGGTCAGACAGCCCGGCGTAGCCCGACTCGTCGTAGAACAGCGGGCCGCCGTCCTTCCATAGCGACTGGTGCACGTGCATGCCGGACCCGTTGTCGCCGAACAACGGCTTCGGCATGAAGGTGACGGTTTTGCCGTTCTGCCACGCGGTGTTCTTGATGATGTATTTGAACAGCATCAAATCGTCGGCGGCGTGCAGCAGCGTGTTGAATTTGTAGTTGATCTCGGCCTGGCCGCCGCTGCCCACCTCATGGTGGCCCTTCTCGAGGCCGAAGCCGGCGTTGATGAGGTTGGTCTGCATCTTGTCACGCAGGTCGACGTACTGGTCGTTGGGCGCGACCGGGAAATAGCCGCCCTTGGTGCGCACCTTATAGCCGCGGTTCGGGCTGCCGTCAGCCTCGGTCAACTCCCCAGTGTTCCACCAGCCCGAGACCGAGTCGACTTCGTAGAAGGAGCTATTCGTTGTCGAATCGAACGCCACCGAATCGAAGATGTAGAACTCTGCCTCGGGCCCGAAGAACGCGGTGTCGGCGATCCCGGTGCTCTTCAGGTAATTCTCCGCCTTGCGAGCGACGTTGCGCGGGTCGCGGGAATACGCCCCGTGCGTAAACGGGTCGTGGACGAAAAAGTTGATGTTGAGCGTCCTGGCGGCACGGAACGGATCAATCTGGGCGGTGTCGAGGTCGGGCAGCAAAATCATGTCGGACTCATGGATCGACTGGAAGCCGCGAATCGACGATCCGTCGAAGGCGAGGCCGTCCTTGAACACGCTGTCGTCGAAACCCGTAGCCGGGATCGTGAAGTGCTGCATGACACCCGGCAGATCACAGAACCGGACGTCGACAAATTCGACGTCTTCATCCTTGATCAGCTTGAAGATGTCGTCCGCCGTCTTTTCGGTCACTCTGTTGATCTCCATTCTCTTTATCAAACCAGCGATCAAACCCGCGGACTGACGCTAGGGAGCCGATGTTGCACGCCAGTCAACCGCATGTTGCAGCGACGTTACGCAATGGGGTCCCCGGTGAAGGTTCAGGACCGTCGTTTCGCCCGCCTATCCTGGGGCGCGTGACGATGTCGAAGCCCCGGGTGGTGGCAGGGTTCGGCCGGCGGATCCTGGCGCTGCTCGTCGACTGGCTCATCGCCTACGGGCTGGCGGGCTTCGCGCTGGCGTTCGGGTGGTTGACGCCCGCGATGCTGTCCACGGCGGTGCTGATCATCTGGTTCGTTCTCGGGGCAATCTTCGTGCGGCTGTTCAGCTTCACACCCGGCCAGTTCGCGCTGGGCTTGATGGTGGTTTCGGTTGACGAACGCCTTCACGTTGGCATTGGCCGTGCGGTGGTGCGCGGTCTGCTGGTGGCGCTGGTAGTGCCGCCGCTGTTTGTCGATTCAGACGGCAACGGCCTGCAGGACCGGGTCACGCTCACCTCGGTCGTCCGGCGCTGAGCGCTAACGGCGCCGCACCGTGCGTTGCACGCCGCGCATCTTCGCGGCGGGGGGCGTCGGCCCCTTCGGCATCTGGGCCATGCCACTCCGTGTGCCCAGCGCCGCCAACCGAGACTCCAGGGAGTCCATCTGCTTGGCGGTGATGTTGGCCGGCAGCTTGGTGAGATGGCGCTCCAGCTTGGACAGCGGCACTTGGCCGTCGTCGTTGCCGACGATCACGTCGTAGATCGGGACATCGCCGACGAGCCTCGCCGTGCGCTTCTTCTCCTGTGCCAGTAGCGGTTTGACGCGGCTCGGCGATCCCTCGGCGACGAAGATCACGCCCGGTCGCCCGATCACCCGGTGAACGGCGTCGAAGTGACCTGTCGCTGCCACCCCTGGCGTCACCCGCCACTTGCCGCGCAGGTTGTCCAGGGCCCAGGCGGCAGCACCGGTCTGGCCCTCGGCCTTGCTGTACACCGATTTCTGCGCGCGACGGCCGAAGATGATGAAGGCCACCAGCGCCCCCATCACCACGCCCAGCGGGATCAACATCAGCCCCGCGAAGCCCTTGAGGAACAGGCCCGCCACTACCGAGGCGCCCACGATCAGCACGAACGCGCCGATCATCAGCGGCAGAAGCCACTTGTCGTCCTTGCGCTGCAGCTTGAAGGCCTGCCACAACTGGCTGCGGCGCTCTTTGGACGCCGCTTTTCGGGCTGATTTCGCCTCGGCCTTCGCGGCCTTGGTGGCTTCTTGATCGCGGGTCTTGGCCATGCAACCAAGGATACGGGTAGGCCTCAGGCCCGGGTCCGGCCCGCGATGGCCTGCTCGTACAGTCGGCCCGCGCGATATGACGACCGCACCAACGGCCCGGCGAGGACGCCCGCGAAGCCCAGTCCGGTGGCGAAGTCGGCCAGCTCGACGAATTCCTCGGGCCGCACCCATCGGTCCACCGGGTGATGACGCACCGACGGCCGCAGGTACTGCGTGATCGTGACGATGTCACAGCCGGCATCGCGCAGGTCGCGCAACGCGTCGCGCACCTCGTCGGTGTGCTCACCCATGCCGAGGATCAAGTTGCTCTTGGTGACCAGCCCGTCGTCGCGCGCCGCGGTCAGCACGTCGAGGCTGCGCCGGTAACCGAACGCAGGCCGAATGCTGCGGAAAATCCTCGGTACGGTTTCGACGTTGTGCGCCAACACTTCTGGATGCGCATCGAATACTTGCCGCAACAGCACCGGGTGGCCGTTGAAATCCGGGATCAGCAGCTCCACGCCCGTGTTCGGGTTCAGGCTCTTGATCTGCCGGACCGTTTCGGCGTACAACCACGCACCACCGTCGGGCAGGTCGTCGCGGGCCACGCCGGTGACAGTGGAATACCGAAGACCCATCGCCTGCACGCTCTCGGCGACACGGCGCGGTTCGTCGCGGTCGAGTTCGGCGGGCTTTCCGGTGTCGATCTGGCAGAAGTCGCACCGTCGGGTGCACTGTTCGCCGCCGATCAGGAACGTCGCCTCGCGGTCTTCCCAGCACTCGTAGATGTTGGGGCAGCCGGCTTCCTCGCAGACGGTGTGCAGCCCCTCGCGCCGGACCAGGTTCTTCAACTCCGTGTATTCCGGTCCCATCCTGGCGCGGGTCTTGATCCAGGGCGGCTTGCGCTCAATCGGCGTCTGCGCATTGCGCACCTCGAGGCGCAGCAGCTTGCGATCTCCCCGAGCCACGGTCATGGAATCGATGTTAGTGCGAGGTGGCCGTCGAGAACGTCGCACACCGCGTCGGCCACCCGGGCCCGCACGTCGTCGACGCTCACCTGACTTATCAGTTCGGCGGACAGCGACGTCACGCCCGCGTCGGCGATGCCGCAGGGCACGATCGCCCGGAATGCCGCCATGTCGCAGTCGCAGTTCAAAGCGAACCCGTGCAGCGTGGTCGCGCGTTGCACGCGAACGCCGATCGCGGCCACCTTGCGTGCAGGCCGGGCGCTGTCCGCGGGCAGCCACACTCCGGAACGGCCCGCGACGCGGCCTGTTGACAGCCCGAGCTGCGCGCACACCGCTATCAGCGACTCCTCAAGGCGCCGAACATAATTCACAACATCGATGGGTTCGGCGAGGCCGATGATCGGGTACCCGACCAACTGGCCGGGGCCGTGCCAGGTGATCTTGCCGCCGCGATCGGTGTCGACCACCGGGGTGCCGTCGACGGGGCGCTCGTGGGGTTCGGTGCGGCGCCCGGCGGTGTAGACCGACGGGTGCTCGAGCAGCAGCAGCGTGTCCCGACCTCCGGCCACCCGCCTGTCGACCAGCTCGCGCTGCATCTGCCACGCCTCGTCGTAGCCGACCGTGCCCAGCTGCCGTACCTCGAGCGGTGCGGCACTGGCGCGGATGGAACGCATATCTCGACGGTACTAGTGCGACTCGATGCGTGTCGTCGCATACGACAGCGCCTCGCCGATCGTGTTGTGGTGGAACTGAAAACCAGCGCGCTCCAACGCGGCCGGTATCGCGCGCTGGCCCCCGAGCAGTCCCTCGTCGGCGAACTCGCCGAGCAGCCGGCGCAGCGCGAACCCGGGCACCAGCCAGGGGGTCGGCCGGTTCACGGCGCGACCCATCGCGGCAGTGAACTCCGCGTTCGTGACGGGCGCCGGTCCGGTCAGGTTGACCGGACCGGACAGCTCGTTCGACATCACGAACAACAGCGCGCGGACCTCGTCCTCGAGGCTGATCCACGGCATGTACTGGCGGCCGTTGCCGAGCCGGGCCCCGAGACCGAGCGAGAATAGCGGGCGCAGACGGCTGAGCAGGCCGCCGTTGGGGGAGACGACCAGCCCGGTGCGCGCGAACACCACCCGGACGCCGGCGTGCTGCGCGGGCAATGTCGCCGCTTCCCAGTCCTCGCAGAGGTGCGCAAGAAAACCCGTTCCGGCAGAGGCGGTTTCATCGGCGACCCGATCGCCGGTGTTGCCGTAGTAGCCGACGGCGCTCGCGTTGATCAGAGTCCCCACCCCGGCTTCGGCGACCCCCGCCGAAAGCACCTCCGTGGGCGTGATCCGGCTGTCGCGCAGCTGCTGCTTGTACGCGCCCGACCACCTCTTGTCGGCGATGCCGGCCCCGCACAGGTTCACCACTACGTCCACCCCGCGCAGCGCGTCGGGATCGAACTGGCCGGTCTGCGGGTTCCAGTGCAGCTCGTCGGCGTTGGACGGCGCGCGGCGCACGATCCGCACCACCCGGTTGTCGGAGGCGCGCAACGCGCTGACGAGTGCCGAGCCGATCAGACCCGAGGATCCGGCGATCGCGATCAGTGTATCGGCCACAGTGAGCAAAGCCCTTCTCTATAGCCCTAAGTCGGCCTCGAACGCTCCTTCTTCCAGCCGCCGCTTGATCGTTGTCAGGAAACGCCCGGCGTCGGCGCCGTCGATCAGCCGGTGGTCGTAGGTGAGCGGCAGATAGGACACCGACCGGATGCCGATCGACTCGTTGCCGAGCTTGTCGGCGATCACCCGCGGCCGCTTCACGATCGCTCCGGTGCCGAGCATCGCGGCCTGCGGCGGAACCAGGATCGGCGTGTCGAACAGCGCGCCCTGGCTGCCGATGTTGGTGATCGTAAACGTGCCGCCGGACAGCTCGTCGGGCTTGAGGCTGTTGTTACGGGCGCGCTCGGCAATGTCGGCGATCGCGCGGGCGAGCCCGGCGAGCGACA
>CAWHDL010000025.1:0-41120 GCA_963828065.1 uncultured Actinomycetota bacterium
GATGGGCCTTGAGGTTGTAGTACCAGACGGGATTCTTCGGGGCGCCGCCGAGCGAAGCGACGACCGCGTACTCCCCGTTGTGCTCGACGCGCATCAGCGGGGTTTTCCGCAGCTTGCCGGTCTTGGCACCGATGGTAGTCAGCAGAATCACCGGCTTTCCCTGCAGCACGGTGCCCTCCGTTCCGCCGGATTCCATGTATTTCTCGGCGTTCTCGCGGGCCCAATCAGACGTACTCGGAGCGTATTCACCAGACAAAGGCATGGCCCAAGACTATGCGGTCGGGCCCGGGAATAAAGCCCCTCAACCAGTATTTCGGTCACCCGAAATACTGACTGGGGAGTATCCTGAACCTATGACGACGGCTGAGCACATCCGCTCGATCGCCTCCTCGAAGTCCCGTGAGGTAACGATCGCCGGTGTGCCGTGGCCGCTGTACAAGGTCGTCGCGCTGGTCGTCGGGTTGATCGTGGCGCTTGTCGTCGGCATTGTCAGCGTGAATGCTGCCCCCGCGGTGCTCGCGGGAGCAGCAGCAGGCACGCTGATCTGGCTGGTGCTCGGCAGCGTCCGGCACTACCGCGGCTCGTAGACCGCCTGCCCCACGTCGGGCGCGTACAGTTCCTCGATCTCGGCGGCGTATTTCTCGTTGATCGGCCTGCGCTTGAGCTTCATCGTGAGCGTGATCTCGTCGCCGCCGGGCTCCCAGAAGGTCGGCAGCACGCGGAACCGTTTGATCTGCTCGACCCGCGACAGCTTCGCGTTCCCGTCGGCTACCCCGGCCGCGATCTCGCTGATCAGTTCGGGGTGCGCGGCGAGTGCATCCGCCGAGGCGTCCGTCAGGCCGCGCTGCGCGGCGTACGGTCCGGCGGACTCGGCGTCGAGCACGATCAGCGCCGTGTTGTACGGGCGGGAGTCGCCGAGGGCGATGATGACGCCGATGAGCGGGCACGCTGCCTTGATCGTGTTCTCGATGTTGGACGGCGACATGTTCTTGCCGCCCGCGTTGATGATCAGCTCCTTCTTGCGATCAACGATGCGCAGATAGCCGTCGTCGTCCATGTCCAGGATGTCGCCGGTGTGCAGCCAGCCGTCGGCATCGACTGCCTCCGCGGTCTTCTTCGGCTCTTTGCGGTAGCCCTTCATCACCAGCGGTCCGCGCACCAGGAACTCGCCGTCGTCGGCGATCTTGCCCTCCAGACCGGGCAGCAGCTTTCCGACCGTGCCCAGCCGGGCGTCGCGTGGGTGACTCACCGAGGCAACGCAACTCAGCTCCGACATGCCCCACACCTCGGCGATCGGAACGCCGAGGCCGGCGAAGAATGCCAACGTCTCCTTCGGAATCGGCGCAGCCCCCGACACCGACCACCGGAGCTGCTCCAGCCCGAGCTTTTCCCGCAGTTTCGACAGCACGAGTTCGTCGGCCTGCGCCCATTCGGTTGCGACGTCGTCGGCGATGGGCTCGCCCGCAACCAGCGCAGCCGCCTTCTTGGCCGCCACCGCCATGCCCCACTGGAGGCCCTGTCGCTTCGTCTCGTCCGGTTCGTTCGCTGCCGCGAACTCGATTGCGGCCTTGAGCTTTTCCCATACCCGCGGAACCGCTCCCCAGATGGTCGGCCGCACGTCGGGCAGCGCGGCGGCGATGGCCCGCGCGTCAGACACGACTGTGACCTGCGTGCCGAACACCTCCTGGCCGTACAAACCGCCCCACCGGTCGGCGATGTGCGCGGAGGGAAGGTAAGACGTCATCCGGTCGCCGAAGCGCCAGTCGAGTACCTCTGCGACGGCGTACGACTCGAACATCAGGTTGGCGTGCGTCATCTCGACACCCTTGGGGTTTCCCGTGGTGCCGGACGTGTAGATGAGGGTGGCGACGTCGTCGGGTTGCACCGCACGCCAAGTGGATTCGAAGTCGAAGTCGGCGGCCCCGCCGGCCAACATGTCCTCGAGCGGCACCGTGCCGTCCGGCGCGCCGTCGATGCAGACGATGTGATCGATCACCGCCCCGCTGGCCCGGATCCGGTCGACGTATTGCGCCTCGCAGATCACCACCTTGGTCTCGGCGTTGGCGAAGACGTAGGTCAGCTGTTCTGCGGCCAGGGTGTTGTAGACCGAGAAACACGTGGCGCCCAGATGCTGTGCCCCGACGTCGAGCGGGTAGAACTCGATGCGGTTCCCCATCATCAGCGAGACCGTGTCGCCTCGTCGCACCCCCAGGGCGGCCAACCCGGCCGTGACGTGACGCACCTGCTCGGCGAACTCACGCCACGTCAGCGTCTGGGTGTCACCAACTGTTCTCAGCGCCACCGCGTCGGGGTCGATTGCAGCTGTTCGCTGGAACGCCTCGCACAGGGTGGCCGGTTGATCGGTCATGACGGGTAGCGTACGGCGAAGACCATGGATGACAGCAAGGAACAACCCGAAGCCCACCAAGACGTCGTGCACCGGGCCCAGCATCTGGCGAAAGACGCAGCGCAGATGCTGCCGGCGTGGCTTCAACCGGGCAATCCGGAGAGCCGCTGGCCGGTGCTGGTGGCCTTGCTCTCCGCGATCGCCATGCAAGCCGCGATTCCCAAGCGCTACACCGTCGTGCCGCGCTGGCCGCTGCTCCTGATGGAGGGAGCGCTTGTCGCCGTCCTGCTGATCATCAACCCGGTTCGCCTCACCCGCCCGACGAAGCTGGGCAAGGCCGCGAGCTTGCTGTTGCTCGCCGCAATCACCGTCGATAACACCGCGTCCGCGGTGGTGCTCAACTACCACATCCTGACCGGGACGGTGAGCAACGACGCCGCGCTCCTGCTGGGCAGCGGCGCCGCGATCTTCATCACGAACATCATCGTGTACGGCGTCTGGTACTGGGAGATCGACCTGGGCGGCCCGTTCGCCCGCGCCGGCGTGACGGAGCGAACCCCAGAGCGCCGGTACCCCGACTTCCTGTTCCCGCAGATGGACGTGCGCAGGTTGGCACCCAAGGACTGGGAGCCGCGGTTTTTGGACTACCTCTATGTCAGCCTGACCAATGTGATGGCGTTCTCCCCCACCGACACGATGCCGTTGACGCGTCGGGCCAAGGGGATGATGTCGTTGCAGGCGCTGGTCGCGGTCTCGACGATCGCGCTGGTGTTCGCGCGCGCCGTCAACGTGCTTCGGTGACGTCCTGCCTCGCGAGTGGGTTGCCGGCTCTAACCTCCGAAACAACCCGGGCCCAGCAGCGCCTTCAAGTCGCCCATCAGCGCCGGCGACAGCGTCACCCGCAGCGATTGGTCGAGTTCGAGCGTGGTGACGCGATCATCGCTGACCAGCCGCAGACGGACCTGCGACGTACCAGGGTGACGGGCGAGCACCTGCTTGAGCGCAGTGACCTTGTCGAGCGTGCACTGGCGGGTCGGGATGCTCACCGCCAGCGGCCGGTTCACCATCGCGTTCGAAAAGTCCGGCACCACAAGGTCGCTGGCTATCAAGCAGATCCGGTCGTCTTGAATCTTCACCCGCGCACTGACCAGTACCACTGCGTCGTCGACGATCTCGGCTCCGAAAGTCGAGTAGTTGTGCGGGAAGAACATGACCTCGATGCCACCGGTCAAATCCTCCAACTGCGCTGACGCCCAGGGCAATCCGTTCTTGTTGACACGCCGGTTCACCGACGCCAGCATGCCGCCGACCCGCACCTGGGCATCGTGGGACACATCACCGTCGAGGATCGCCGGAATCTGGGTGTCGACACGGCCGGCCAGCAAGTGCGCGACACCGTTGAGCGGATGCCCGGACACGTACAACCCCAGCATCTCCCGCTCCAGCGCGAGTTTGTGCTTGTCGTCCCACTCGTCGTCGGGCACCTTGATCGAGAACACCGCGTCGCTGCTGCCGTCCCCACCGTCGGCATCGACGCCGAACAGATCGAACTGACCCATCGCCTCGGCCTTCTTCGTGCCCAGCACCGAGTCGACGGCGTCGGTGTGCACCAGGAAAAGCCCCTTGCGCGGATGATCGAGCGAGTCGAACGCCCCTGCCTTGATGAGCGACTCGGTGACCTTCTTGTTGCAGGCCGCGATGTCGATCTTGTTGAGGTAGTCGGAGAAGTCCGTGAATTTGCCTTTGTCGCCCCGGGTTCGGATGATCGAGCCCACCACGTTTGTGCCCACGTTGCGCACCGCGCCGAGCCCGTAGCGAATGTCGGTGCCCACGGTCGCGAAGTTCAACCCGGACTCGTTGACATCTGGCGGCAGCACGGTGATGCCCAGCTTGCGGCAGTCGGCCAGGTACACGGCGGCCTTGTCCTTGTCGTCACCCACCGACGTCAACAGCCCCGCCATGTATTCAGCCGGGTAGTTGGCCTTGAGGTATGCGGTCCAGTAGGACACCATCGCGTAGCCGGCGGCGTGTGATTTGTTGAACGCGTAGTCCGCGAAGGGCTGCACGGTTTCCCAGAGCGCCTTGATGGGGCGGTCCGAGAAACCGTTGGTGCGCATGCCTTCTGCGAAGCCCTCATACTCCTTGTCGAGGACTTCACGCTTCTTCTTGCCCATCGCCTTGCGCAGAATGTCGGCTCGTGCCAGCGAATACCCCGCGACCTTTTGGGCGATGCGCATGATCTGTTCTTGGTAGACGATCAAGCCGTACGTCTCGGCGAGGATGTCCTGCAGCGGGTCGGCGAGCTCAGGATGGATCGGCTTGACGGCCTGCCTGTCGTTCTTGCGGTCGGCGTAGTCGTTGTGGGCGTTCTGGCCCATCGGGCCGGGTCGATACAACGCGATCACCGCGATGATGTCCTCGAAGCCGGTGGGCTGCATGCGGCGCAGCAGGTCGCGCATCGGGCCGCCGTCGAGCTGGAACACGCCCAAGGTATCGCCGCGGCCCAGCAACTCGTAGGTCGCTTTGTCGTCCAGCGGCAGCGACTCGAGGTCGACGTCGATTCCCCTGTTGGCCTTCACGTTGTCGATCGCGTCGCCGATGATCGTCAGGTTGCGCAGCCCGAGGAAGTCCATCTTCAGCAGGCCGATCTGCTCGCACCGCTCGTAATCCCAGCCCGTGATCACCGCGCCGTCCTGGGGGCGCTTCCACATCGGGATCACGTCGACCAGCGGTTCGGAGCTCATGATCACCGCACAGGCGTGAACTCCGGCGTTGCGGACCAGCCCCTCCAGGCCCAGCGCGGTGTCGTAGATGGTCCGCACCTCGGGGTCGGTGTCGATCAGGCCGCGGACCTCGGCGGCCTCCTTGTACCGGTCATGGCTCGTGTCGGTGATGCCCGACAACGAGATGTCCTTGGCCATGATCGGCGGCGGCAGCGCCTTCGTGATCTTGTCGGCAATGGAGAAACCGGGCTGGCCGAAGTGAATACGCGCTGAATCCTTCAGCGCTGCCTTGGTTTTGATGGTGCCGAACGTGATCACCTGAGCGACGCGGTCGTGCCCGTATTTTTCGGTGGCATAGCGGAGCATCTCGCCGCGGCGGCGGTCGTCGAAGTCGATGTCGATGTCGGGCATCGACGTGCGCTCGGGGTTGAGGAAGCGCTCGAACAGCAGGCCGTGCGGAATCGGGTCGATGTCGGTGATGCCGAGTGCGTAGGCCACCAACGATCCGGCGGCGGAGCCCCGACCCGGCCCCACCCGGATGGCCACCGAGCGCGCATAGCTGACCAGGTCGGCGACGATCAGGAAGTACGACGGATAGCCCTTGTCGCAGATGACCTCGATCTCATATGCGGCCCGCTCGGCATACCCGTCGGGCTGCCCGTCGGCGAACCGCCGTCCAAGTCCGGCCTCCACCTCATGGCGCAGCCACGATGCCTCGTCATGGCCGTCGGGAACCCGGAAGATCGGCATCCTGTTGCGCGGCTGCCACACCTCCTCGTAGGACGCCACCCGCTCCGCGATCAGCAGCGTGGAGTCGCACGCGCCGGGCACCTGCTCGTCCCACAGCTGGCGCATCTCCGCCGCAGACTTCAGGTAGTAGCCGTCACCCTCGAATTTGAACCGGTTCGGATCAGACAGCGTCTTGCCGGTTTGCACGCACAGCAGCGCCTCGTGGTTGCGCGCGGCGTCGCGGGTGACGTAGTGACAGTCGTTGGTGGCCAACGGCGCAATGCCGAGGGTGCGGCCGATCTCGAGCAACCCGTCGCGGACGCGACGTTCGATGGCCAGCCCGTGGTCCATCAGCTCAAGGAAGTAGTTGTCGGGGCCGAAGATCTCCCGCCACCTGGCGGCCGCTTCCAGGGCCTCGCGATGCTGCCCGAGGCGCAGCCGAACCTGCACCTCGCCCGACGGGCAGCCGGTGGTGGCGATGATGCCCCCGGCATGTTCGGCGATGAGTTCGGCGTCCATCCGCGCCCACTTGCCGAGCTGTCCCTCGAACGACGCCAGCGACGACAGCTTGAACAGGTTCCGCAGTCCGGCGGCGTTCTCGGCGACCATCGTCAGGTGCGTGTAGGACCCGCTGCCGGAGACATCGTCTTCCTTTTGGCTGGGGTCGCCCCAGGTCACCCTGCGGGTGTCGAACCGCGAACCCGGCGCGATGTAGGCCTCGATGCCGATGATCGGTTTGATGCCCGCCCCGGTTGCCCCGGTGTAGAACTCGCTGGCGCCGAACATGTTTCCGTGGTCGGTCATACCGATGGCCGACATTTCCAGCCGCTGTGCCTCGGCCAGCATCGGCGCAATCTTCGCGGCACCGTCCAGCATCGAATACTCGGTGTGGTTGTGCAGATGCACGAAGGACCGGTCCATAGGGACGCCAGTCTATGACCGACGACCGACAGTCCCCGGGCGTGTCGTGGCGTGTGTTGCGACCGGCCGGCGGCGTGCGCTGGTCACGGGCCACGTCGTGCCTCCAGTTGCGTACGGCACGCCGTCAGGTAGTCGCGTAAACCGCCGTCTGATGTCAGGTCGATCGCTCGCGAGTAAGCACCAGCGGCAGCCTTCGTCTGTCCTGCGCGGGCGAGCAGGTGCGCCCGTGTCGCCCAGTAGGGCTGGAACGTGTCCGCGGAAGGGTCGCCGATCGCCTCGAGTGCCGCCAGGCCCACTCGCGGCCCGTCTATCTCGCCGTCGACCGCCGCCAACGCCACGACGGCGCCCAGCGACGGTGCGATCTCGACCAGGCCGCGGTGAAGCGCGCGCAGCGCATGCCAGTCGGTCCGGCCGTTCCGCGCCCGGTCGCAGTGCGCGGACTGGATGGCCGCCTCCAGTTGGTAGCGGCCTGCACGGCCGTAACCGTGTGCTCGCTGCAGCAGCGCCTCGCCACGGTCGATCAGCGGTCGATCCCATAACCGGGTGTCCTGTTCGTCGAGCGGGACGAACGTTCGGTCCTCCAGGCGCCGGGCCCGCCGGCGGGACTCCGAAAGGCACACCAGCGCCGCCAGCCCCAGCACCTCGGGCTCGTCGGGCAGTAGCTCAGTCAGCACCAGCGCGAGATGCAGCGCCTCCCCGCAGAGTGAGTCGACGGGTGAGCCGTGGCCGGGCCAGTCGATCGCGTAGGCACCGTAGACGGCTTCCAGTACCGCCGGGAGCCGCCCGGCCAGATCGGCACGCTCGGGTGTGACGAACGGGATGCGGGCGACGCGGATTCGCCTCTTGGCTCGGACAAGTCGCTGCGCCATCGCGGCCGGCGCTACGGCGAACGCGTGCGCGATCGCGTCAGCGCCCACTCCGAGCACGGTCTGCAACATCAATGGGGTTCTTATCGCCGGAGCGATCGCCGGGTGTGCGCACACCAGCATCAGCTCGAGGCGGCGATCCGGAATCGCCTCGGCGTCGAGGGCGTCGAATGCCTCCGCGGTACCGTCCGTTTCGAGCAGCGGCTCGGTCATCCGGTAGCCGTGCGACTTCCACAGATCACGTAACCTGTTGCGCGCCACGGTCAGTATCCAACCTTCGGGATTGTCCGGGACACCCTCGTCGGGCCAGCGTGTCAACGCACGTTCGATCGCGTCGGCGATCGCGTCCTCGGCGCTGGCAATGTCACCGGTTGGTGCCGCGAGAAACGCAAGCAGGCGACCGTACGAGTCAACGGTCATCTGCGCGACCCGTGCTTTTGAGTCTTCGCCCGAGCGGCTCATCCCGACCGCACGTGAGTACCTACGGCGTGTACCACTCGCCGCGCTCACCGGTGTAAGTGCGCGCGACCGGGCGGATCTCGATGGAACCCCAGTCCACGGCGGGATTGCGCTTGGCCCAGTCCAGCGCGGCGTCGAGGTCTCCGACGTCGATCACGAAGACGCCGCCGAGGCGCTCCTTGGTGTCGGCGAACGGCCCGTCCTGGATCTCGGGCGTCCCATTCCGCACGGTGACTGTGGTGGTCGCCGCGCTGGGTTCCAGAACCTGGGTGGTGACGAGCACACCGGCTGTGTCGAGGTCGCGCGCGTAGGCCTGAAACGCGGCCATCGCGGGAGCCATGTCCTCGTCGGTCAGGCCGATCTCGCCGGCCTCTTGGTAATGCATGAGCAGGCAAAACCGCATGATGCTGTCCTCCGTGATGTCGATGGTGTCGAGCCTGTCACCGTGATGACGATTCAGAAGGCTGCAGATCGACAACGGTGCCGGAGATTTTCGCGGGGCGTCGTCTCAGCCCGTCCACCGTGAGCACCACGAGTGCGGTCCAGATCAGCGCGAACCCCACCCATCGGGCTGTGGGCATGGCCTCGTGGTCGATCAGCACGCCCCACGCCATCTGCAGCCCGGGGTTCAGGTATTGCAGTAGCCCGAGTGTGATCAGCGGCAGCCGCTGCGCCGCCGCGGCGAACATCAGCAACGGAATCGCGGTCACCGGGCCGGAAAGCATCATCAGCGCGGTGTGCCCGGCGCCGAGCCCGACGAAGTGCGCACCGCCGTGGATCTGCAACGCGACCAGGTAACCCCCGGCCAGCGGCAGCGCCAACAGCGATTCGACCGCGACGCTGACCCGCGGATCGGCGGTGACCACCTTCTTCACCAGCCCGTACAGCCCGAACGACGTGGCCAGCGCAAGAGCGATCACCGGTAGCCCGCCGACCTGGGCCGTCAGCAGAGCGACGGCTCCGATGGCGATCGCCAGCGCCAGTAACTGCATCCGTCTGATGCGCTCCCGGAGAATGATCACGCCCAACGCCACCGAGATCAGCGGGTTGATGAAATAGCCGAGCGCCGCGTCGACGACATGGCCGTTCGACACCGCATAAATGTATGTGCCCCAGTTGATTCCGATCAGCGCTGAAGCCGCGGCCAGCAGCAGCCAGGTGCGCGCGGTGAGCCGGCGAATGTCACCGAGCCTGCGCGCCACGATCAGCACGACGACCAGGAACACCGCCGTCCAGACGTATCGGTGCGCGAGCACCTCCAGCGCGCCGGCGGGCAACAGCAGAGGGAAGAACCCGGGGAACAGGCCCCACCACATATACGCGCCGATGCCGTAGGCCACCCCGGACCTGTGATTCTCGGTCATGCGCTGTGGCCGTCGCGCAGCACGTCGAGGGCATCCTCCAGGTCGGGCGGGTACGGGGCGGTGATGTCGATGCGGCGACCGTCCGCCGGGTGCGCAAACGCGAGCGAGCGCGCGTGGAGCCATTGATGATCCAGCCCAAGCCTTTTCGCCAGGGTCGGGTCCGCGCCGTATGTCAGATCACCGACGCAGGGATGGTGCAGCGCGGCGAAATGTACGCGGATCTGGTGTGTGCGACCGGTTTCCAGGTGGATGTCGAGCAGGCTGGCCGCGCGGAACGCCTCAACCGTGTCGTAGTGCGTGATGCTGTGCCTGCCCTGTTCGGTCACCGCGAACTTCCACTCCGGGCCGCGGTGCCTGCCGATCGGTGCGTCGATGGTCCCGCTCGATGGGTCCGGGTGACCTTGCACGAGTGCGTGATAGCGCTTGTCGACGGTGCGCTGTTTGAATGCCCGTTTCAGAAGCGTGTAGGCGCGCTCCGACAGCGCGACCACCATGACCCCCGACGTGCCGACATCAAGGCGATGCACGATGCCCTGCCGCTCATGAATGCCGGACGTCGTGATCCGGAAACCGGCCGCGGCCAGGCCGCCCAGCACGGTCGGCCCGGTCCAGCCGACGGAGGCGTGGGCGGCGACGCCCGGGGGCTTGTCGACGGCAACGATGTCGTCGTCGGAGTACAGCACGGTCATGCCGACGACTTCTTCGACGCGATTCTCCGGAGGCGAGGGCTGCTCGGGAAGCCGCACCTCCAGCCACGCACCGGAGGTCAGGCGGTCGGACTTTGACGCCCGTGCGCCGTCGATGTCCACGGCCCCGTCCTCGGCCAGCGCCGCGGCGGCGGTGCGGGACAGTCCCAGTAGGCGGGCGATGCCGGCGTCGACGCGCATTCCGGCCAGTCCCTCCGGGACAGGCATCGACCTGTCAGCCATCGGCGCTTTCGCCCGGCTTGCGCCTGCCGACGATATCGAAGTCGTAGCCGAACAGGGACAGGCTCACGAGCAGCACGGCGCCGCCGACCACCGATGCGTCGGCGACGTTGAACACCGGCCACCAGCCGATCGACAGAAAGTCCACGACATGCCCGCGCAGCGGTCCGGGCCACCGGAAGAATCGGTCGACGAGGTTGCCCAGCGCCCCGCCCAGGATCATGCCCAGGCCGAGGGCCCACCACGGTGACACCAGTCTGCGGCCCATCCAGACGATGCCGATCACGACGGCGGTCGCGATCAGCGTGAGGATCCACGTGTAGCCGGTCGCCATCGAGAACGCGGCGCCGGAATTTCGGACCAGCGTCCACGTGACGGTCTCGTCAATGATCGATACCGGTTGACCCGGTGTGAGCAGTCGCACCGCGAGAACCTTGGTCACGATGTCGACGGCAAGAATCACGGCCGCAACCGTGGCAAGCAGCCGGACCTGGCGGTGCGGCCGAAGGCCGGTCGCATCGTCGGCGGCGGTCGCCGGTTGCGTGCTGGATTCGTCGCTCACCACCCCATCATCGCAAAGGGCAGTTATCCCCGAACGCCGCAGTGATGCATGATTCGCCCATGAGCCGCATCGTCGTCGTGACCACGGGCGGAACCATCGCGTCAATCGCCGACGACAGCGGCGTGCTGCGGCCCGCGCGCACCGGGGCCGACCTGCTGGGCGACGCCTACCGCGAAGACGTCGAGGTGGTCGATGTGACGGCCAAAGACAGTTCGCAGCTCAGCGTCGCGGACTGGGACACGATCACAGCGGCGATCACCGCAGCAGTCGAGCGCACCGCGGACGGCGTCGTCGTCACCCACGGCACCGACACGTTGGAGGAGACCGCGCTGTGGCTGGACCTGACATATGACGGCGCGGCACCGGTGGTGCTGACAGGCGCGGCGAAAAGCGCGGACGCACCCGATGCGGACGGGCCGGCGAATCTGCGGGACGCGATCGCACTGGCCGGCCGGGCCGATGCCCGAGGACTCGGCGTGCTGATCAGTTTCGGTGGCGCGGTGCTGGCACCGCTGGGCACGCAGAAAATCGCGGGCGGCTTCGACGGTCCGCGAGTCACCGACGGCAGGGAGCGCCCGTTCCTCGGGGCGGTCTCGGCGGCGTCGGCGCCGCGCGTCGACGTGGTGGCGTGTTACGTCGGCGCCGACGCGACCGCGCTTGATGCCTGCGTGGCCGCCGGTGCGCGCGGCGTGGTGCTCGAGGCGCTGGGCTCGGGTAACGCGCCAGATGCCGTGATTGACGCGGTGCGCCGCCACTGCGCCGCTGGCGTGGCGGTGGCGGTGTCTACGCGCGTCCCGGGCGGTCGCGTCGGCGCGCATTACGGACCGGGCAAGGAGTTGGTGGACGCGGGCGCGGTGATGCTGCAGCGGCTGCGCCCACCGCAGGCACGGGTGCTGCTGATGGCCGCGTTGGCCACCGGCTCACCGGTCGGCGAGGTCCTCGCCCGCTGGGGTTGACTCCTCGAGCAAGCCGGCGATGTACTCCGGCCAGTCCAGGCTGTCGACGGGGTTGGCCCGCTGCACCGCGGGGTCGTCGGTCAGAAGCGTGCGCGCCGGGCCCGGACCGTTGGCGCGGGTCTCGAACCGGACCGTCATCACTCCGTGGCCGGCGCCCTGCACCCAGCCGTGGCCCCATTGGTCGTGGCTCACGTCATCACCGATGCGCCAACCGCTGGTGGCCGCTGTCGGTGTCGCTGCCGACCGTGTGTCGGTCGGCTGATCCCACGTGTCCAGGTCGGAAAACAGGGGCTCCTGCCGAACCTCGCTCAGCCCCGAAAAGCCCACGCCGACAAGACGGATCGGGCCGACCTCCAGTGGGTCGAGAAGTAGCCGGCGGGCGGCCGCGATCAACGTCGCGGGATCGGCGGTGGCGTACGGCAGCGTCAGTGACCGGGTCAGGGTGCTCATGTCCGAGCGCTTCAACTTGACCGTCACCGTGCGCGCACCACGGCCGTCCTCCATCAGCCGCTGATGCGCATGCTCGCCGATCGGGCCGGCCGCCTGCTGCAGCTGCTCCATGGTGGTCAGGTCGGCCGGGAACGTCGACTCGGCGCTGATCTGCTTGGCCTCGGCACGCTCTGCGACCGGCCGGTCGTCGATGCCTCGCGCGAGCCGGTGCAGCGCGGGCCCGACCGTCGCTCCGAGGATGTCGGCGGCCTCCGCGTCGGTCAGTTCGGCGAGCTGGCCGATGGTCTGGATGCCGAGCCGGTGCAGCTTGTCCTCGGCGACGGGACCAATGCCCCACAGCCGGCGCACCGGCAGCCCCGCCAGCAGTGCCCGTTCCTCGTCGCCCCGGATGACCCTGATGCCGTCGGGCTTGGCCAACTCGGAGCCGATCTTCGCGATCTGCTTGCCGGAGCCCGCGCCGACGGAGGCGACCAGGCCGGTCGCATCGCGCACCCCACCCCTCAACTCCTCGCAGAACTGCCCGACGTCGGCGGCTGACGCACCGGCGAGCTCGGCCGGCTCGCCGAATGCCTCGTCGTACGAAAGTTGTTCGAGCAACGGCATCCTCGCGCGGACGGCGTCGAAAACGCGGCGGCTGGCCACCCCGTAGACGACGCCGCGCGGCGGGAGCACGACTGCGTGCATCCCGACAAGGCGACGGGCCTGGTGCATCGGCATCGCCGAGCGGGCCCCAAATTCGCGGGCCTCATAACTCGCGCCGGCGACGACCCCGCGGCCACCCGGGCCCCCGACCAGTACCGGTCGTCCGCGCAGTGTGGGCCGGGTGAGCTGCTCGACAGACGCGAAAAACGCGTCCATGTCGATATGGAGCACCCACCTGGCCATGCCGATCATGCTAGGGAGGTGTCATGACGATGAACCTCCTTCACCGCGTTTGGTGCAGCTCGAATTCGTGGGCGCGCAGCGTCGAACGGAAGTTGTTGCCGTGGGCGCTGCAAGATGTGGACCTGGGCGACAACACGCTGGAAATCGGCCCCGGGTACGGCGCCAACCTACGGGTGCTGGTCGACAAGACACCGGTGTTGACGACCGTGGAGATCGACGGGCCGATGGCCGACCGGTTGATCGAGAAGTACGGCGATCGGGCCCGGATCATCCATGGCGACGGAACGGACCTTCAGTTGCCGGACGCGGAATTCAGCTCGGTGGTGTGCTTCACGATGCTGCACCATGTGCCGACGCCGGCGCTGCAGGATCGAATGTTCGCCGAGGCGTTCCGGGTGTTGGTACCCGGCGCGGTGTTCGCCGGAAGTGATGGGGTGCCCTCGACGGCGTTCCGCATCGCTCACTTGCGCGATACCTGCAACCCGGTGTCCCCTGACGAGTTTCCGGATCGGTTGCGCCGTGCCGGGTTCACCGACGTGGATGTCAACGTGAAGGGCGGCGAGCAACGCTGGCGGGCGGTCAAGCCCCCGTTGACCACTAGGCCTTGGCGATAGCCACCCGCACCCCGTCGCCGATCTCGGCTCCGCCGGAAGGGTCGCCGAACTCGAAACTGGTGGCCAGGATCTCCCGCGCGATCAGGTCGCGGTGCGTCCGGGCCCAATCGGCCCGCTGCTGCGGCACCGCCATCACAACGCTGATCCGGTCGGACACGTCGAGACCGGTTGACTTGCGCAGCTCCTGCAGTTCGCGGATGCGGTCCTTCGCCCAGCCCTCGGCTTCGAGCTCGGGAGTGACGGCGCCGTCGAGCACGACCAGCCCGGCGCCGTCGGGCAGTGCCGCGGTGTACTCCGGGTCGGCGGCCACCAGCTTGGATGAGTACTCCTCGGGTTGCAGCACTGCGGGCCCCGCGGTCAGCGTGCCGTCGGAGTGGACGACGGCATCGCCCGCCTTCACCGCTTTGATCGCCGCCTGCACGTCCTTGCCGAGCCGCGGCCCGGCGACCCGCGCGTTGACAGCGAGCTCGAACCGTCCGTGTGTGGTGATGTCGTCGGTGAGCTCGACGTTCTTGACGTTGAGTTCGTCGGCGATCAGCTCGGTGTACGGCGCGAGGCGCTCCGGATTGTCGACGGCCACTGTCAGTTTCGGTAGCGGCAACCGAACGCGCAGCTTCTTGGCTTTGCGCAGCGACGACGCGGCTGAGGCGACCTCGCGTACCAGGTCCATGTCGGCGACCAGCTGCGGATCGGCGGGCACGACCCCCGCCCGGGGCCAGTCGGTCAGGTGCACGGATCGTTCGCCGGTGACGCCACGCCAGATCACCTCGGTGCTCAGCGGCAGCAGCGGAGCGGCCAGCCGGGCCGTCACCTCGAGCACCGTGTGCAGCGTGTCGATGGCGTCCGGGTCCTCGTCCCAGAACCGTTGCCGGGACCGTCGGACATACCAATTCGTCAGCGCCTCGGTGAACTGCCTCAGCTCCTCGCACGCTCCGGAGATGTCACAGACATCAAGTGCGTCGGTGAGCACGTCGCGCAACAGAGCCAGCTTCGCCAGGATGTAGCGATCCAGCACGTGCGAAGAATCTGTGCGCCACTCACCGACTTTCTGTGCGTAGAGCGCCAGGAAGCTGTACGCGTTCCACAGCGGCAGCAGGACCTGGCGCGCACCGTCGCGGATGCCCTGCTCCGTCACGATCAGGTTGCCGCCGCGCAGAATCGGCGACGCCATCAAGAACCACCGCATCGCATCGGAGCCGTCGCGGTCGAAGACCTCGGTGACGTCGGGATAGTTGCGCAGCGACTTGCTCATCTTCTGCCCGTCGTTGCCGAGCACGATGCCATGCGCCACACAGGTTGTGAACGCCGGCTTGTCGAACAACGCCGTGGCGAGCACGTGCAGCGTGTAAAACCAGCCGCGGGTCTGGCCGATGTACTCGACGATGAAGTCACCGGGAAAATGGGTCTGAAACCAGTCGGCGTTCTCGAACGGGTAGTGCACCTGCCCGTAGGGCATCGAGCCCGAGTCGAACCAGACGTCGAAGATATCGGGAATGCGCCGCATCGTCGCGCGCCCGGTCGGATCGTCGGGGTTGGGGCGCGTCAACTCGTCGATGTAGGGCCGGTGCAGGTTCTCCGGCCGGATGCCGAAGTCGCGTTCCAGCTCGTCAAGGCTGCCGTAGACGTCGATGCGCGGATAGGTCGGGTCGTCGGAGACCCACACTGGAATCGGCGTGCCCCAGTACCGGTTTCGTGAGATCGACCAGTCCCGCGCGCCCTCCAGCCACTTGCCGAACTGACCGTCCTTCACGTGTTCGGGATACCAGGTGATCTCCTGGTTCAACTCGACCATCCGGTCGCGGAACTGACTCACCTTGATGAACCAGGACGAAACCGCGCGGTAGATCAGCGGGTTGCGGCATCGCCAGCAATGCGGGTACGAGTGCTCGTAGGTTTCGTGTCGGAGCAGCACAGCGCCGTTGACCGCAGCGGCGCGGGTGGAGTTTTTCAGATCACGAATGATCTGCGGGTTGGCGTCGAAGACATGCTGATTCGCGTAGTCGGGAACGGTCGCGTCGAACCGGCCCTTCGAGTCGACCGGCGTGACCGGCACGATGCCGGCCTTGGCAGTCGTCGCCATGTCGTCTTCGCCGTACGCCGGCGACATGTGCACGATGCCGGTACCGTCCTGAATGCTGACGAAGTCCGCAGGCAACACCTGAAAGCTGTTGGCGGCGTCCATGAAATACGGGAACGGCGGCAGATAGCGCACACCCAGCAGATCCGCGCCGCGATAGGCCGCGAGAATCTCCGGCTCTTCACCAAGCTCGCGGGCGTACGCGGCGACGCGCCCCGCGGCCAGCAGGTAGCGCCGAATCCCCGACCGCACCAGTACGTACTCGACATCCGGGTTGACCGCGACGGCCTGGTTGGACGGCAACGTCCACGGTGTGGTGGTCCAGATTAAGAGGAACGCGCCGGCCAGTTCTTCGTGTCCGCCGCCGCCGGCGATCGTGAATCCGACGGTGATCGCCGGGTCTTGCCGGCTCTGGTAGATGTCGTCATCCATCCGCAACTCATGGTTGGACAGCGGCGTCTCGTCGCGCCAGCAGTACGGGAGCACCCGGTAGCCCTCGTACGCCAGCCCCTTGTCCCACAACTGCTTGAACGCCCAGATCACCGATTCCATGAAGCTCGGGTCAAGGGTTTTGTAGTCGTTGTCGAAGTCGACCCAGCGAGCCTGGCGGGTGACGTATTCGCGCCACTCGTCGGTGTACCGCAGCACTGACTCCCGGCACGCCTCGTTGAACTCCGCGATGCCCATCGCATCGATCTGCGACTTGTCGGTGATGCCGAGCTGCCTCTCCACCTCGAGTTCGGCAGGCAGTCCGTGGGTGTCCCAACCGAACCGGCGCTCTACCTTGTAGCCACGCATGGTGCGGTAGCGCGGCACGATGTCTTTGACATAACCGGTGAGCAGGTGGCCGTAGTGCGGAAGTCCGTTGGCGAACGGCGGACCGTCGTAGAACACGTACTCCGGGGCGTCGTCACGTCGCGCAATGCTGGCGCGGAAGGTGTCATCGGCCGCCCAGTAATCGAGGACCTGTTGCTCGAGCGCCGGGAAATCCGGCGAACCGCCGCGTTGGTCGGCGCCCAGGTCGGTGCGCGGATAGGCGGGTTGGCTCACGGGTGTGTCTCTCCTGTGCCCGACGTTGATCTAGGCACGGGGACGACGACGCGCCGGTGCGCGAGCGCCGCGGTACCACCCCGCTTGCCACGCAGACGCGTGGCCGCTCGTTCTGGCTGTCACGGGCCTACCCGTTCGGTTCTACTGGGCGCTGGCTGCTGTTCTTCCGAAGGCTCACCGGTGATGGCCGGATCGGTGCCGTTACCCCTAGTCTAACCGGCATGGAGCAGCGCACTCTCGAAGCGGTCATCTACGAGCGGGAGCCGCCGATTGCGCGGATCATCCTGAACCGGCCGGACAAGGCCAACACCAAGGATGCTCAGCTGGTCCAAGACGTCGACGAGTGCCTTCGAGAGGCCGACCGGGACGGCGAGATCAAGGTCGTGATCATCAAGGCCAACGGCAAGGGCTTCTGCGGCGGACACGTGGCGCGCTGGGGCCCGGACGAGAATCCATATCCCGATTTCGGCAACACCTTCGAGTCGCTGTACAAGGGCACCGCCGACCTGTTCTTGTGGCCGACGCTCTATCTGTGGGAGTTCCCCAAACCCACCATCTCCCAGATCCACGGCTACTGCATGGGGGGTGGCATCTATCTGGGCCTGCTGACCGACTTCTGCGTCGCATCCGAGGATGCGTACTTCCAGATGCCGCTTGCCCAGAGTCTCGGCGAGCCCGGCGGGCACACGATGATCGAACCATGGTTGCTGATGAACTGGCACCGCACCATGGACTGGCTTCTGCTGGCGCCGACGCTCAACGCTGCGCAAGCACTTGATTGGGGACTTCTCAACAAGGTCGTGCCGCGCGACGACCTGGAGGAGACCGTCGAGGAGATGGCCCGCAAGATCAGTCAGATCCCGCTGACCACGCTGATGGCGGTGAAGAACAACGTGAAGCGGGCCTGGGAGTTGATGGGCATGCGGGTGCACCTTCAGGTGAGCCATATTTTGACCAACATGGTCGGGGCGGCGTCCGACGTCCAGGCACGTCGAGCAGAACTCATCCAGTCTGGTTTGAAGCCACGGGATTTCGTCGATGAGCCGCTTGCGCGAAGAGCAGACGGCAGCGATGAGCCGCTTGCGCGAAGAGCAGACGGCAGCGATGAGCCGCTTGCGCGAAGAGCAGACGGCAGCGATGAGCCGCTTGCGCGAAGAGAGAAGGCAGTCGACCGCGACGATACCGAAGCGGGCGGCGGTTAGTCAGCGGCGCATCTCGCCGGCCACCCGCCGGCCTGCGGCGTGGCGCGCGGCGACGTAGCCGAACACCATCGTGCTGGCGATGCTGCCGCCGGCACCCAGATATGTCCGGCCCATCACCGCGGCGGTGATGTTGCCGGTCGCGTACAGACCGTCGATCACCCGGTCGTGTTCGTCGAGTACCTGCGCGTGCTCGTTGGTGATCACTCCCCCGCACGTCCCGACATCAGCCGGTAAGACCCTGGTGGCGTAGTACGGCGCTCGTTCGAGTGGGCCGACCGCGGCGTTCGGGCGATACCCGGGATCACCGAGGCAGTCGTTGTACGCCGATTGTCCGCGCCCGAAGTCGGGGTCGAGGCCCTTGGCGGCGAAGTCGTTGAACCGCGCGATGGTGTACTCCAGTTCGTCGGCGGAAACGTCGATCTGGCGTGCGAGGTCGCCGACGGTCTCGCCACGCATGACGGCGCCGCTCTCGATGAGCCCTTCGGGCAGGCGACGCTTCTTCAGCGGGTTGGCACCGGAGACGTATCTGCCCACGTAGCCTTCGTCGAAGATCATCCAGCACGGCACCGCCTTGTTGGCGTACATCGCCTTGCCGACCTCCACGTACGAGTTCGACTCGTTGCAGAATCGCCTCCCGGTCGAGTCGACGAAGATGGCACCGGGTCGCTGCCGCCCCGAGCCGAGTGACCGGGCGGCGGTACCGCCGTCGGCGATGAAAACCGATGGCAGCCACCAGGCCTCGTCGAGCAGGTCGGTTTTCGCGCCAAGGCCCATCGCGGTCTGCAGCACCTCGCCGGTATCGCCGGCGTTCGCGAGTGACCACTGCGCCTCGTTGGGCTGATCGCCGCTGTATTTGCGGCGCATCTCGGCGTTGTGGCCGAATCCGCCCGCCGCGAGCAGGACTCCCCTGCGCGCTTCGATGGAAAGCGTTGAGCCGTTGCGCGTGACGCGAGCGCCGACGACCCGGCCATCCTCAACGATGAGGTCCTCCATCGCGGCGCCCGTCCAGACTGGCGGCCGGCTCCCGCCGAGGTCGATCAGCGCCTTGAGCATCTGACCGACGAGCGATGCGCCGTTCGTGAGGATCTCGCGACGCCGGATCCGCGCGGCAGCGGTGCGCAGGAACACCCGCATGGCGACGGCGAACGCGCGCGGCGCGCGGTTGAAGTACTGCACCGAGCGCAACTCGTTCGTCAGCACCACGAACCCGAAATTCTTGGCGATTGCGGGCTGTATTTTGTCGCTCCAGTTTCCGAGCTCGGCGGCGTCGAACGGGATTCCCTCGACAGCACGGCCGGCGGCGTTGCCACCCTTGTGATTCGGGTAGTAATCGCTCCAGCCGGGACACCGTACGAGGCGGATGCCCTTACGCAGCAGGAAGTTGATCATCTCGTAGCCCGCGGTCAGGAACGTCTCCCGGCGCGCCGGCGACGACGCCGCGCCGATGTCGCCGACGACGTCGGCAAAGTAGGCAAGACCGTCCTCGTGCGAGTCCGCGATGCCGTCGGCCCGCATCAACGGATTGTTGGGCAGCCAGACCATGCCACCTGACATCCCCGTCGACCCGCCGACGAGGGCCTGCTTCTCGACGATCAGCGGTTCAATCCCCGAGTCGAGCGCCGCCAGCGCCGCGACCATTCCGCCCCCGCCGCTTCCCGCGATGAGGAGGTCGACGGATGTGTCCCAAGCAGTCATGCCGCGTCCTCCGGCGTCATCGGGCATCCGACATCAGCCGCTCGGTGAGCCCCAGGTCGGCGATCGGCACGTCGATGGTGGTGTTGGTTTTCTGAATCGCGCCTACCAGCCTGTCGTATGGCAGGCCGGCGAGGAAACCGTCGACGACCCGTTCGAAGTTCGAGATCAGTCCCTCAATCTCACTCGACAGCCGCATGTACTCAAAACCCTTGGCGTGCAGACCTTTCTGCTGTCGCGGCAGGTTCGAGAAATCCTGGGCCGGAATGGTCGGCCAGCTCGGGTCATCCGGCGCCATCGGTTCCGGCGGAGTCGGTTTTCCCGGCGAGCGATCGGCCGGGAAACGGGTGAGCGACCACACCTCGAACAGCGTCTCCTCGGGGCGCAGCGGACGAATCCGGTACGACGAGGCGCTGCTGTAGGTGGGCAGGATGAAGTAGTGCGGGAAACAGAACCCGATCGGGTCCGTCACGCCGCGACGATCCAGATCGTTCAGATCCGGGAAGTCACAGCCGCGCGCCCGGTGCCACGTGGTGACCGCGTCGTTGACGGCGCTGCGCCACGCCGCCATCGCTTCGGTCGGGTCGTCCGGAAGCGAGATGTTCTGCACACCCTCGGCGATCCGGACGTCGTTCTCATGGGTCATCCCTGCCATGCCGGACCCGAGCGTTCGCATGAAGTGCAGACTCGTCTGCACGATGGGGTGCACCGACGACGATTCCGGGGTGTGTGACGTCGGCAGCAGCTGAGGATGGGTCTGCGGAACGTGGTAGCCCTCCATGAAGGCTGCGGTCGCGAGTTTCCAGTTCACCGGTAGCAGGCACGACTTCCACCACTCGGTGCGCAGCGACTCGACTTTCCACTCGTCGTGGATCGAGGCGAACGGTTCGATGCACTCGCGCAGCGGCGGCGCACCGTCGTCGAGGTTGATCCACGCGCAGCCACCCCACAGCTCACACCTGACCGAAACAAGGCTGAGATCGTCGGCGCAGAGGTTACTTTCGTCGAACACCTCGGGCCGTAACACGAAGGTGTTCTTGCCGTCGAGGCCCCAGCACCATCCGTGGAACGGGCATACCAGGCTTCGACGGGACCCGTGGCCCTCGACGAGTTTCATGCCGCGGTGGCGGCAGGAGTTCTGATACGCGCGAACGGTCGCCGCATCGACGCGGACGACGATGACCGACTGGTCGAGGATCTCGTATTCGACGAAGTCGCCGGGGTTGGGGATCTCCTCCAGCCGGCACGCCATCTGCCATACCCGGGGCCAGAACAGCTCGGTCTCCAGGGCGTAGAACTCACGGTCGAAGTAGCGCTGCTTCGGGATCCGGTCAGGTGTCTGAACCGCCCACGGCACTGGCAGGGGCGTCCAGTTCGCCTGTTCGCTTCTGCTGGTCAAGGTGCCCACCTCTCTGCCGGCTTCTCAGTCTGCACCCTTTTTGTCGACGTCATAGGATCCGTGACGCCCTCCCCTGCCAATAGCGGTCGCGGATGCGCCTTTTGTAGAGCTTGCCGTTCGGGTCGCGCGGCAGATCCTCGTCGAACTCGACCGTGCGCGGGCACTTGTAGGTCGCGAGGTGAGCGCGGCAGTATTCGATGAGTTCGGCCTCCAGTTCGGGCCCGGCTGACACGCCGTCGACCGGTTGCACGACAGCCTTGACCTCTTCACCGAATTCCTCGTTCGGAACCCCAAACACCGCCGCATCGACGAGCTTGGGGTGTATGACAAGAAGGTTCTCCGCCTCTTGCGGGTAGATGTTGACCCCGCCCGAGACGATCATGAACGTCGACCGATCGGTCAGGTACAGGTAGCCGTCCTCGTCGACATACCCCATGTCGCCCAGCGATCGCCAGCCGTGTTCGTTGGAGATCGACGCGGTCTTGTCGGGATCTTTGAAGTACTCGAAGGCCGGCCCGCCCTCGAAGAACAGCTCACCGGACTCACCGACGGGCAGTTCGACCCCGGCGTCGGACACCACGTGCACCGGGCTGAACGGCTTGCCAACCGAACCGGGATGGGCCAGCCACTCCTGCGGGTCGATCGTCGTGCCGGCGAACCCCTCTGTTCCCCCGTAATACTCGTGAATGATGGGCCCGAACCACGTCATCATCTGATGCTTGACATCCACCGGGCACGGGGCAGCCGCGTGGATCACGCACCGAAGACTCGAGACGTCGAATTTGCGCCGGACGGCGTCGGGCAGCTTGAGCATCCGCACGAACATGGTCGGCACGAATTGGGCGTGCGTGACGCGGTGGGTCTCGATCAGGCGCAAAACCGCCTCGGCGTCGAACCTGCGCATCACGATCGCGGCAGCACCGACTCGTTGAACCGCCATGGTGTAGTTGACGCCCGCCGCGTGGTACAGCGGGGCCGGAGAGAGATACACGCTCACGTCCGTCATGCCGTAGCGCTGACCGAGCGTGTACTCCAGCACGTTTTGCGCCCAGGAGCCGTTGCCGTCTTTGGGGAGGGCCCGCCGGACGGCTTTGGGCCGCCCCGTGGTGCCGGACGAGTAGAGCATTTCGGAACCGTCGGATAACGGCGGCGCGCCACCGGCCGCCGCGAGGAGATCGTCGTAGCACCGCCAGCCGGGCGGCTCGCCTCCGACACTGACGTGGAGGTCGACCCCGGCGTTCGCATCCAGAATTCGCGCCGCAAGCTCGGCCATCGACGCATCGACGAACACCGCCCGCGCGTCTGAGTCGTCGATGACGTAACCGACCTCGTCGGGAGTGAAGTGGGTATTCACCGCGGTGTAGTAGAGCCCGGAAAGCTGGCAGCCCCAGGTGATCTCGAGGAATTCGGAGCGGTTGGGGAGAACCAGGGCCACGCCGTCGCCGCGACGCAGGCCATGCTCGTGCAGCAGGGCTGCGACCCGCTGGCTCCTCTCGTACAGGTCGCCGTACGAGATGGTGTCGTCTCCCTGCCCTTCGGGCGGGCGGTACCCCCCGTCCGCGACGATCAGTGCCGGCGATTGGGGATTCCCCAACGCATGGTCGGCGATGTTCACCGGCTGACCTAGGTAGCTGCCGAACCGTCGGTCGATACGGCTGCCGCCGCCTGGCGCTGGGCCATCTCGGAGGGTAAGACGTTGTCTTTGAACACCCGCTGGATCAGGGCCTGCACGTCGGAGCTTAACGAGGCCAGCGCAACGAGGTCGTTGGAGCTCTGCCAGTGCACCCGCATGCCCATCAACTCCCAGGCCCGCTTGAGGTTCGCCTTGGTTGCCAGGAGTGTCGTCATCGGGGCCTGGGCGATGTGGCGGGCGATGGCTTCGACCCGCGCGTCGAGTTCCTCCCGCGGAACGACCTCGTTGACCAGACCGACCTCCAGCGCCTTCTTGGCGTCGATCACCTCGGCGAGGTACAGGTAATACGCGGCGCGGCGCCAGTTCATGAACACCCACGGCTCGATCGAGCACTCGCCGGACGGCATGCCGAACCCCTGCAGGGGCGGGTAGGAGAAGTAGGCGTCCTCGGAGGCGATCACGATGTCGGTGATCAGCCCGTAGTGGGTGCCACCACCCACGCAGTAGCCGTGGACCTGCGCGATCGTCGGCTTGGAGAACTCCCACAGGTTCATGGTCGGCTTGACGAACAGATCGGTCTGAGGCTTCCACGGCGTACCCATTCGCTTCGCGCCCTCGACGAATGCCGGATAGTCGACGGCGTTGTTGCCGATGGCGTGTCCCGAGCAGAAGCCCTTGCCGTTGGCCTTCAGGACCAGAACCTTGATGTCGTAGTCGCGGTCCGCGTCCAGTAGTGCCGCATCGACCTCTTCGGCGAGCTTCTGGTCCTGGGCGTTCGCCTTCTCGGGCCAATTGAGCGTGATACGCGCAATCGGGCCATCTTTTTCGTAGATGATCCTCTCGCGAGTCTCGTTGAGATCCATAGATGTCCTCCTGGTATTTCGTTATGACGTGATGACGCCGATTTCGGCGCCGATGTCGTAGGTGGTGCCGACCTTCCCTGTCCACTGCACGGTGCCCGACGCACCCGCTTCGATCTCCTGTTCGACCTTCTCGGTGGCGATGACATAGATCGGTGTGCCCTCCGCGACGTGCTTGCCACCCTCCACGAGCAGATCGACGAGCTCGGCTTCGGACACCGCGACCGAGACTCGCGGGATGCGAATGACGAAGTCACCCATGCGCACCCGCGGCGGAACCTTGGAGCGTTCGCTGCGCGGCCGCAACGATGCGCGCGGGCGACGGATAGATCTGCGCCTCCAGGGCGGCCGCGGCCGGGGCCGGGACGAACCGCGTTCCCACCCGTTCGATGGGTGCGGCGAGCTCGCCGAAGCACTCCGACTGCAGCGTCGCGGCGATCTCGGCTCCGGGACCGGCGAATTGGACCGCATCGTGCACGACCACGGCCCGTCGGGTGCGGCGCACCGACTCGGCCATGATGTCGACATCGAGCGGCACGAGCGTGCGCAGATCGACGACCTCGGCGCTCACCCCCTGCTCCTGGAGCGTCGTCGCTGCGGCCAGGGCGTCGTGCACGCTGCGCCCGTAGCTGATGAGGGTGACGTCGGTGCCCGGCCGCTTGATATCGGCGCGACCGAGAGGAATCGAGAATCCGGGATCGATTGGGACCGAGCCCTTTTGGCCTTGCAGGCGGATCGTCTCGACGAACAGGCAGGGATCCTCGTCGAAGATCGCGGAGGTCAGCAATCCTTTGCCGTCACGGGGGGTCGACGGGATGATGACTTTCATCCCGGGGATGTGCATGAACCAGGCCTCGAGTGTCTGCGAGTGCGTCGCACCGGTACCCAGTCCGGCGTACACCTGGGTGCGGACCGTGATGGGCGCGGTCGTTCGCCCTGCGGTCATGAAGCGGAGCTTGGCGGCGTTGTTGATGATCTGATCCGCGGCGATGCCGATGAAGTCCATGATCATGATCTCGGCCACCGGAAGCAGGCCGTCGATCGCCGCACCGATGGCGGCACCGACGATCGCGGCCTCCGAGATCGGGGTGTCCAGCACCCGGTCGTGGCCGTACTTGGTGGACAGCCCCGCGGTCGGGCCGGTCGCGCCGGGGTCGGCGATGTCCTCACCGAGCAGGAACACCCGTTCGTCGGATTCCAGCGCCTGGTCGAGCGCGAGGTTCAGCGCCTCGCGCATCGTCATCACCTTCTCGTCCATGTGGGATCCCTCAGACCGGGTAGCGGATCGGGGTCGCGTACACGTCTCGGTCGAGCTCGTCGGCCGACGGGACGTCAGCGCTCATGACCGCCTTCAGTGCCATCTCGACCTCCGTGAGCGCACCTTCGTCGATGCCGCTCAGCTCCTCATCCGTGCAGATGCCGGCGTCGATGAGGTGCCTACGGAACCGGGGAACGGGGTCGGCCGCCAACGCCGCGCTGAGCTGGTCCTTGGGTATGTACGGCGCACGGTCGCCGAAGTAGTGGCCCCGGAACCGGAACGTCACGCACTCGATGAAGGTGGGACCGTCACCGCGGCGCGCCCGGTCCAGTGCGTCGTCCAGCGCTGCCGCGACGGCCAGCGGGTCGTTGCCATCGACGCGGACGCCCGGCATCCCGTATCCGGCGGCCCGGTCGGCGACGTGCTCGAGCTTCATCGTGTCCCGGGTCGGCGTCATCTCGGCGTACTGATTGTTCTGGCACACCAGCACCATCGGCAGGTCCCAGAGCGCGGCCATGTTCGCGGCCTCGTGGAAGGACCCGGTGTTGGTGGCGCCGTCGCCGAAGCTGACCACCGTGACACGGTCGAGGCCCTTGCGTTTCGCCGCCATCGCAAGGCCGACCGCCACCGGCGGTCCCGCACCGACGATCCCGGTGGACATCATCACGCCCTTCTCGGGCTTGGCGATGTGCATCGTGCCGCCCTTACCGCGACTCGCACCGACGGTGCGCCCCATCATCTCGCCGTAGATCTCCTCCAGCGGAACGCCTTTGCCGATGAGGTCATGCAGCCCGCGATACGTCGTCACCAATTGGTCGTCGTGCCGCAGCGAGACGCCCATCGCCGCCCCGATCGCCTCCTGGCCGCGCGACGGCCAGTACACGCACATGAACTCGCCGGTGCCGATGCCCTTGGACAGCCGGTCGTCGGCCGCCTTCATCAGCACCATCAGCGCGTAGATACGCCGCTGCACTTCTGGGGCGACGGTCATGGTTCGTACGATCCGATCTCCCGGTAGACGTGCGGGATCGGGGGTGGCGCGTCCATGCTGAGAAACTGCAGCGACGACATCTTGCCGCTCGCCCCGAGCTCCCCCATCCGCTGGACAACCGCGTCGAGATCGTCGCAGTCAAGCTCGTAGATCGCGACGAAGGGACCGTTCCCGTCGGTCGGCGCGAAGCGGCGCGCGGAGACGACCCCGTCGACCGAGACGATCTCCGCGAGATGCGTGTCGTTGTACCACTTGTGGTAGTCGGCCTCCCGGTCCGGCGACACCGGCATCGTCTCCAGGTACATGATCCCTCTGGGCATGCTCACCTCTCTCCTAGGCGGACCACGGCTTCACCTTGAGGAAACCGCCGGCGTCGACGCGCAGCTGCTGGCCGGTGATGTAGCGGGCCGCGTCGCTGGCGAGAAACAGCACGGCCTCGCTGATGTCTTCGGGTTCGACGTAGGGAACCGGCATGGCCTGCACGACAGGGAAAACCGGTTCGGCGTCCTCGCGGGTCGGGTTCTTCAGGTCGGGCCGGAAGGCTCGGTACATCGGCGCGCTGTGCAGCATGTCGGTGTTGACGTTGGTGGGGTGAACCGCGTTCATCCGGATGGAAAACGGAGCAAGCGCCAGAGCGAAGTCGTTGACGTAGTGTGCGCCGGCCAGTTTCGCGAAGGCGTACCCGGCCCCGCCGGGACCGCCGTCGATGCCGGTGGTGTTCATCGACGACATGAACGCCGCGTTGGATCCGGTCACGATGATCGACGCCCCGGCCGCAAGGTGTTTGAGGCTCGCGTGCACGAGGTTCAGCACGCCGAGCAGGTCGACGTCCACCGCGTCGGCGAACGCCTGCGGCGGCAGGCCGGCGGTCAGCGGGCAGATGCCCGCGTTGGCGACCACGATGTCGAGATGTCCGAGCTCGGCGATGCCGCGGTCGATCGCGGCAGACAGCGCCCCGCGGTCGCGGACATCGGCGATTGCCGTGACCGCGCGCTGCCCTTCCTTCTCGACCAGCCTGGCGGTCTCGTCCAAATCTTCGGGCCGCGCCAGCGGGTACTCGTTGGTCTCGATGTCCTCGCAGATGTCCACCGCGATGATGTCGGCACCCTCAGCGGCCAGCATCCGCGCATGTGAACGGCCTTGACCGCGCGCGGCTCCGCTGATCAGCGCTACCTTGCCCGTCACCCTGCCCATCAGAGGTCCTTCCTCACACTGTTAATACACACGAGCCGGTTTGCGGCCCGAAGCCGTTGGCGACCACCGCAACTTGCGCGTCTGGCACCTGCCGCGGGCCACACTCACCGCGCAGTTGCGATACCGCCTCGGCCAGAAAGCCCAGGCCGTGCAGCCGCCCCTCGGCGAGCTGTCCCCCGCTGGTGTTCAGCGGCAGAGCACCGCCAGGGCCGATGGTCCTGCCTCCGTCGACCCAATCCCCGAACTCGCCGATCCCGCACAGACCCATCGCCTCCACCCACGCCATCGCGATGTGGGTGAAGCCGTCGTACAGCTCGGCGACGTCGACGTCGGCCGGCGTGACCGACGACCGCTTCCACATCGTGGCGGCGCTTCGCCGGGTGCCGCCGAACAAGAACTCGTCGGTGTAGGTGAAATCGGGCTTCCACCCCGTCCCCATCGCGATCGCGTCGATCCACACCGGGCGTTTCGGCGTGTCCGCCGCCCGCTCGGCGGTGGTGATGACGACCGCGCAGGCGCCCGTCACCGGGTAGTCGCAATCGAGCAGCCGCAGCGGCTCAGAAACATAGCGGGAACCGAAGTAGTCGTCCATGGTCAACGTGTTGCGCATGACGGCGCGCTCGTTGAGCGCTGACCAGCGCCTGCCGTTGAGCGAGATCACCCCGTACTCTTCCTCGACGGTGCCCAGCGTGGCCATCCGACGCTGCTTTTTCATGCCCATGATCGGGATGATCCCGCCGGCCACGCCGTACGGGAACTCCCACTGCCACGGGCCGGCCGCCTTCGGCAGCGCGCGTCCGCTCATCTGTCCCCATTCGCGCGTCACCGATCGCACGCACAGCGCCACCTCGCACGCTCCGGACACCACAGCCATGTGCGCGCCCAGCGCCGCGGCCAGACCCGACGGGCCGCGCGGGGTGTAGTCGCCGTAGACAGCCATGTCTTCGATGCCGACCAGCCGCGCGATGTCCATCGCTTGCTCGTCGCCGGCGTACTCGAACACCGCATCGATGTCACTCACCTTCAGGCCTGCGTCCGCGATGGCTGTCCGTGAAGCAGCTACCGCCAGCGGCCGTCCGTCAATGCCTTTATCTCGGAGAATTTTCGAGTACCCGACGCCTACCACCGCCGACTTGGTCATTCAGGCTCCATCGAAGCTCTTCCACGAAGCTGCGCGGTGGCAGTGGGGGTAACAGTAGGCCGCACAGTATCTAAAATACCTAAAATAGAAAAGACACCGACACCGGGTCTCCGGCGCTCCGCGGTTGATCAGATATCAGTTTCCACCGTAGAGTCCCGCGTGGCCGGAGCCGACAGCAGCAGTTGACAAGGGGAACGTGGATTTCTCATCACCGGCGGAGGTGGAATCGTTCCGCAACGCGCTGCGGGCGTGGCTGGCCGCTAACCTGACCGATGATGTCGTGGCCGCGGGCCGCGGTCGCGGCCGCCGTGATGCCGCGTTCGAGACGCTTCGCGCGTGGGACGCCAAAACGGCGGACGCAGGATGGGCGGCGGTGTCCTGGCCGAAAGAGTTCGGCGGCCGCGGAGCAACGGTGCTCGAGCAGCTCGCGTACGCCGAGGAGACCACCCGCGCACGAGCTCCATTGCCGCTCAACGTCATCGGTCTGAACAACATCGCGCCGGCGATCATGCAATACGGGTCGGAAGCCCAAAACCGCGCCCTTCTGCCCCGCATGATGCGCGCCGACGACATCTGGTGCCAGGGAATGTCGGAACCTGAAGCGGGCTCCGACCTCGCCTCACTGCGAACCCGCGCGGTCCGCGACGGGGATGACTTCGTGGTCAACGGACAGAAGATCTGGACCTCGCTCGGGCAGCGCGCCGACTGGTGTCAGTTGTACGTACGCACGGACCCCGACGCGCCCAAGCACAAGGGCATCTCGTGCTTGATCGTCGACATGGCCTTGCCGGGCATCGAGGTCCGCCCCATCCAGACTCTGACCGGCGACTCCGAATTCGCTGAGTTGTTCTTCAACGACGTGCGGGTGCCTGCGACCGCCCTGCTCGGTCCACTGAACGGAGGCTGGCAGGTTGCCACCACCACGCTCAGCCACGAACGCGCGGGGGCGGCAAGGCTCTATGCCGAGATGCAGTTGCGGCTGCAGGATCTCGCAGCCGACCTATCCGAAAGCAATGTCGACGGTCGGCAGGCACTCGAGGACACCGCGACGCTGCGCCGCCTCGGCGAGATCGCCGTGCGCATCAAGTACCTCGAGCTGCTGTGTCTGCGGTCGATCTCGGCAACGCTGCACGGCCGTGACGCGTTCGGATCGGCGAGCCTGGCGAAGACCGTCTGGGGCGATGTGGGTCAGGAGCTGGCCGCCCTGGGTTTTGACGCCCTCGGCCCGACAGGTGCCGACGGTCGGTGGGCGCACCATCGCCTGTCGTCACGCTCACTCACGATTGCCGGCGGCACCACCCAGATCAACAAGAACATCACCGCGCAGCGAGTCCTCGGATTGCCGCGCCAATGAACCTGGAGCTGACCTACGAGCAGCGCACACTGCGTGACACCGTGCGACAGTTCCTCGCCGAGAAAGCAAGCGTGGCAGCACATGTGCGGCCGATGCTTGAGGATCCAACCGGCACAACCGATGAAGTGTGGCGAGGACTGGCCGAACTGGGCACCACTGGTCTGCTTGTGCCACCGGAATGCGACGGCGCGGGCATGACGATGGTGGAAGCCGGGATCGTCGCCGAGGAACTGGGCGCCGCCCTTCACCCTGGACCATGGCTGTCGTGCGCGGTTGCGGCGCCGCGGGCCCTTCTGCGGATGGGCGCCGAGGGCACGGCTGCCACCCTGCTGAGCGGGATCGCCGACGGTTCCATGATCGTCACCGTCGGCCCGTTGGCCGGCCCACGGCCTACGGCTGTGGCGCGCGGTCCAGACGTGGCACTTCGAGGCATGGTCGCGTCGGTGCCTGACGTAGCGGCAGCCGACGTGTTGCTCGTGCTGGCCGAGGATAGTGACGGCACAGCACTTTTCGCCGTGCAGACATCGTCGGTGGGCATGGCGGTGGCGCCGGAGGTCGGTGTCGACCAAACGCGCAAGCAATTCCGCGTGACGCTCGAGGATGCACCGGCGCAACGGCTCGCGGCGGCCCCGGCAGAAGCAATCGAGGCGCTCGTCGACGACGTCCTCGCCGCCTACGCTGCTGACGCCCTCGGTGCCGCGCAGGCGGTGATGAACCAGGCCGTCGAGTACGCGAAGGTGCGGCGGCAATTCGGCCAACCCATCGGCAGCTTTCAGGCGGTGCAGCACCTATGCGTCGACATGTACGAGACGGTGGAGCTCGCCCGCGGCGGCGTCCTCCACGCGCTCTGGGCCACCGACGGGGCAGAGCCGGCGGAGCGGCACCTGGCGGCCGTGCGGGCAAAGGCATTCGCGGCGCAGCTGGCGACCGTTGGCGACCTCGCGATCCAGGTCCTTGGCGGCGTCGGCTACACGTGGGAGCACAACGCACACCTCTACCTCAAGCGCCTGCTGAGCTGGAGCGCTTTCCTCGGCGGACCCGATCCGTACCTCACCGAGGTCGGCTCTCACCTCGCGCATCTCGCGCGCGGATGATGCCCGACGGCGTGTCCTATGCCATCGCGAGGTTGGCAGGTTCCCGGATTGGCGGCACGGCGTCAGACGTCAGGTCGATCAGCGCGAGCGGGAACTGCTCCGTCATCTCTTCCACTGTGTAGCGGTCGAGCCGGCGAGTGTCGTACCACCAATCCATCTGCACAAGATCATCATCGGTGCGGTATACCCGGACCTCGAGCGCATGGCCCGAGCTTGGCAGGATCTCATGTGGCGGCAACACGTGGTGAGAGACCGGGCCGGGAGCGGTACGGCGCCACGAGAAAAGGACATCGGATGCTGGCACCGGCGGTGCCGCGGTGTGGTGCTGCGCGGCAGCAAGCGAGTGGTGGACCGCCCGCAAAACCTCGGTCGCGCTCGCGTGTCGAGCACCCATGCAGGCCACGATGACCGTGCATTCGCCGCCCGCGTCCACGTCGACGGCCAGATCGGTGTCGCCGATCGTGCGCGCAATCGTGCGGCTGATTGAGGCAAGAAGGATCGCTTCTGCGGGGACGTCGAGGTAACACCGAGCCCCGTCAAGCTCCGCCGTCAACGTGCTCGACAGCGGGGCGGCCACTTTCGCCATATCGTCCGGGCGCGGCGGTCCGGCGGCCTGGTGGTCGACTACCCGCAGATTTACGATCGCTGAGTTCGACATGCAGCTAACATTACACATCTCTCCCATAAATGGGAGAGATGTGCCAAAAGTGTGACGCCTGTGTCAATAAAAGAGATCCGTCCAACATTTGCCATGGAGTGCCCAAAGACGGCACAACCGTCTATTGTATGGGGGTGCCACGAACAGACGAGAACGGCAGACAGCTAAAAGCCCTGCTCAGCTACCTTCTCGATGGGGAAGTCGACGCGAAGGAGATCCACGACGCGCTCGGAGTCTCCAGCAGCACCTACTACCGGCGGATCAAGGAGGAGGACTATCCGAACGCCGAGGAGCTGCGACTGGTGGCTGACAGGTTCAACCTCAGCTATCCCGACCTCCAAGTCCGCTTCGGGTTGATGAGTCACCACGAGGTGAGAAGTTATATGGAATCCGGCCCGTTAGCGGTGGCCCCCGTCGGCGAGGCAACCATGACCCGCAGACGCGCGAGAATGTCGGAATTGACGCCTCGCTCCGACGCTCCACCGCTATAGTTCACGACAGTCCTAGAATTTGCTGAAACCAGCCCCGCACGAAGGCATGACCCGATGGCTATGACATCACTCATCACGATCACCCTCGCGGTTATCGCGTGGAGCCTGTGGATTCGGCGTGTCACCTGGAAATGCCGGTGGGAGGTTGCTGCCACCCTCAACATCGCGCTGCAGGGCGGCGCCGTAGTGCTGATGTCCCCGTGGGCTGCGGAAACAGTTGGGCACTGGCTCCACGCGCTCACCGGGATGTGGGGTCTCAACGCCTTCATCGGCCACGACCTCTACATCGTCGCCGCGTCGGCGATCGTCTACAACGTGCTGGGCAGGCTCGAGGACGACGAAGAGATGCAGAAGTCGTTCAAGCAGTACGTCGAGCGTCCCGCCACGCTGTGCATCCCGCTGCTGCTCGCCACGTTCTCCCTCGGTAACGGGGCACGGATCTACCGGGCGGACTTCTTCCAGGTGCCCACCGACTTCTGGCTGAACATGTACTGGCTGCTGCTCTGCGGAATGCTGATCTACCTGCTGGCGTATGGTTCGCGGGCATTGATGGTGCTGCGCAGAGACCCGCGGTCCCGGCACATCGCGAACGCGTATCTGCTCGCATCGGTGAGCGGCGTAATGGCGTGCGCTGTGCGGATCACCACCGCCTTCGTGACCCCGATCCAAGGACTGGAGGGCGGCGCCCTGGTGTGGTTCTTCTCCTGCACGTGCGGCGCCGTCTTCGCGATCGCGTCGGCGCACTCCTGGCGGATCAAGACGAAATGGTTCACGAAGGTCTCACGTTGAGGGCCTGCGCACGCTAACCGAGAATCAGCCAAGGCGATGAGCAATCACACCTACCGGGTGGTCGAGATTGTGGGAACCTCCCCCGACAGCATCGACGAGGCGATCCGCAACGGCATAGCCCGCGCCGCCGAGACCACGCGCGGGCTCGACTGGTTCGAGGTGCAGTCCCTCCGCGGCCAGCTGGCCGACGGTGCAGTCGCGCACGTGCAGGTGACGATGAAAATCGGCTTCCGAATGGAAGACGCGTAGGGCCTAGCCCGCAACCTCGCCCGGCGGCTCCGGATACGGCGCCCCGAAATGCGGCACCGCCTGCGGTCCGCGCTTGCGCGCTCCCTCGGCGCTGCGGCGCAGCAGGCTGCCAAGTCCAACGAACGCCGCCTGGTCGAACACCATCCGGGTGAGCAATCGGTTGTGCACGAAACCGATCGACATCCCGGAACCGGGGTCGGCCCAGCCGATCGAGCCGCCGAGTCCGGCGTGACCGAACCCGGGCAGCACGCCGGGGACCGGCACGGAGTGGTACCCAAGGTGCCAGGCAAGCGGCACCACGATGTTGAGGTCCGGCCGCAGGCTCGGCTTTCCGATTAGCCCGCGCACCAGCTCCGCCGACAGGAACCGGGTCCCGTCGATGCATCCGCCGTTGGCGATCGCGCCGTACATCTTCGCCAGCGCCCGGGCGGTAAATACGCCGTTGACCGACGGTATCTCACTGTCGAGGAACGGAATATCGCCTTGCACATACGATTTCGCGCCAGGGAAGTACATTGAACCGAAGGCGCCGGAGAACCACAGCGCCGCATATTTCGGCGCGATGAAATTGAACAGGGGGTTCGCACGAGAACGTTGCGGAGCCAGGATCTGCGCCGCCTGCGTCGGTGCGTCCGCTGGCGGACGGCCGAGATGCAAGCCGTCGGTGTCGAGCGGGCGCGCTACTTCGACTCGGATCAGTTCGCGCATACCGAGGCCCGTGACTGCGCGAGCCAGCCCGGAGATCAGCCAGCCGTAGGTCAGTGCGTGATAGGCGGGGTGGCCCCTCAGGCGAGTCAACGGAGCGGCCGCCATCAGCTGCTCCATCAACCGATGATCGAGCAGATCGGTCTTGTTGACGCCGTTGAGGTGTGACAGTCCCGCACGGTGCCGCATCAAATCGCGGACGGTGATGGCGGACTTGCCGTTTGCACCGAACTCCGGCCAGAAGTCGGCAACCGGCGCGTCATAGTTCAGCAGCCCGCGGTCGACCAGCCGGTGAATGACAGTCGCGGCCACGCCTTTCGTCGCCGAAAACACCATGGCGCCGGTGTCGGCCGACCACGGCACCTCACCACGCCGGTCGGACCACCCGGTCCAGACGTCGACCACCGGCCGGCCGTCCAAGTACACCGACAACGCACCGCCACCGAACCGGCGTCCCGGAAACAGGTTCGAGAACAACCGGATCGCGCACGCGAAGTGCGGATCGGCTGCGCCCTGAACCCCTTTGGGCAGGCCGCCATCGATGAGATGAAGGTTCGCGCGCGTCACAAGATAATGATGACCGCTTAGCTTCCCAAACCAACCAATCGTTACCGTTCTGTTAACTTCTGTGCGGCGGTTTCCAGAATGCGTTCCGCTCCCAGGGCAGCCGTCAACTCGCCGTCGCGGACCTGTCGTTCCACCTCCCCGCGAATGTCTTTCACCCCGGGGTCGGACAGCACCCGGTCGAGCACCGTGTTGCGGACCATCGACCACATCCAATCCACCTGCTGCCGGCGGCGCTTCACCTCGAACTCGCCCGACTCGGTCGATACGACACGGTGGCGTAGCACGGTGTCCCACAGTTCCTGTAGTCCGGTTCCTTCCACGGCGCTCATGGTGAGAACCGGGGGACGCCAGAGTGTGTCGCGCGGATGGATCAGCCGCAGGACCATGGTCAGCTCCCGCGCCGCGGCCTTCGCCTCGGTGGCGTGTTCTCCGTCGGCCTTGTTCACCGCGACGATGTCGGCGAGTTCGAGGACGCCTTTCTTGATGCCCTGTAACTGATCTCCGGTACGCGCCAGGGTCAGAAGCACGAAGCAGTCCACCATGTTGGCCACCGCTACCTCGGCCTGGCCCACCCCCACGGTCTCCACCAGGATCACGTCGAAGCCGGCGGCTTCAAGCAGCACGATCGTCTCGCGGGTGGCCTTGGCAACGCCGCCCAGCGTTCCCGACGTCGGCGACGGGCGCACGTAGGCGTCGGGGTCCACTGCTAGCCGGGCCATTCGGGTCTTGTCGCCGAGGATAGAACCACCGGTTCGTGTCGACGACGGATCGACCGCAAGCACCGCGACGCGATGACCCTGCCGGGTCAGCATCGTGCCGAGGGCTTCGATGGTCGTCGACTTGCCCACGCCAGGAACGCCGGTGATGCCGACGTGCAGCGCGCGCCCGGCGTCGGGCAGAAGCCGAAGCAGCAACTGCTGGGCTTGCTCACGACGATCGGGGCGGGCCGACTCTACCAGCGTGATGGCACGCGACAGTTCTGTGCGGTCGCCGCTGCGGACAGCATCGGCGAGCGCGTCGGTGCCTGATGCCGCCGGTCCTGCGGCTCCAGCGGAGTCGGTCATCAGCTCAGCGTGTACCCCAGCCGCTCGGCGAGCTTGCGCAACAGCCCGATAGCGGCGTCGGCGATGACGGTGCCGGGCGGGAAGATCGCGGTCGCGCCGGCCGCGTACAGCTCATCAAAATCGCCGGGCGGAATGACACCGCCCACCACGATCATGATGTCAGGCCTGCCGACTTCTCTTAACGCGTCCCGAAGTGCCGGGACCAGTGTCAAGTGTCCGGCCGCGAGCGACGAAACGCCGATCACATGCACGTCGTTGTCGGCGGCTTGGCGCGCCACCTCCTCCGGGGTGGAGAACAGCGACCCGACGTCCACGTCAAACCCGATGTCCGCGAACGCGGTTGCGATGACCTTCTGGCCACGGTCGTGGCCGTCCTGTCCCATCTTTGCGACAAGGATTCGGGGCCGCCGGCCGTCGGCCTCAGCGAATTTCTCGACGATGGCGATCGCTTCGGAAAACGGCGTAATATTTCCTTTCCCTCCGACTTCGTCGCGGTAGACGCCGGAAATGGTACGGATTTCGGCCCGATGGCGCCCGTATACCTTCTCGAGCGCGTCGGAGATCTCCCCGACGGTGGCCTTGGCCCGCGCGGCGTCGATTGCCAGCGCGAGCAGATTGTTTCCGAGTCCCCCATCACCCGCTGCACCGTCTTCGGCTGCAGCCCTGGTCAGTTCGGCGAGTGCGGCGTCGACTTGCGATTGGTCCCGCTCGGCGCGCAGCTGTTGCAGCTTGGCCAGTTGCTCTGCGCGCACCCTGCTGTTCTCGACCTTCAGCACCTCGATCGCGTGGTCCTCGTCGACCTGGTACTTGTTCACGCCGATCACCGGTTGCTGACCGGAGTCGATTCGCGCCTGCGTGCGGGCGGCGGCCTCCTCGATGCGTAACTTCGGGATGCCGTCGCTGATCGCCTGGGCCATACCGCCGCGTTCTTCCACCTCACGGATGTGCCCGCGGGCGCGTTGCGCCAGCTGATGGGTGAGCCATTCAACGAAGTAGGAGCCGCCCCACGGATCGATCGGCCGTGTGGTGCCAGACTCCTGCTGAAGCAACAGCTGCGTGTTGCGGGCGATGCGTGCAGAAAAGTCTGTGGGCAGTGCGAGCGCTTCGTCGAGCGCGTTGGTGTGCAACGACTGGGTGTGGCCCTGGGTGGCGGCCATCGCCTCGATGCAGGTCCGCGCGACGTTGTTGAACGGATCCTGCGCGGTCAACGACCAGCCGGAGGTCTGCGAATGTGTGCGCAGTGAAAGCGATTTCGAATCCTTCGGCCCGAACTGGGCAACCAGCTCGCTCCACACCAGCCGGCCCGCGCGAAGCTTTGCCACTTCCATGAAGAAATTCATCCCGATGCCCCAGAAGAACGACAACCGTGGCGCGAACTTGTCGATGTCCAGGCCGACGCCCAATCCCGCCCTGATGTACTCGACGCCATCGGCGAGCGTGTAGGCCAACTCGAGATCCGCTGTCGCACCGGCTTCTTGGATGTGATAGCCGGATATCGAGATCGAGTTGAACTTCGGCATCTTGGCACTGGTGTAGGCGAAGATGTCGGAGATGATCCGCATCGAGGCCTTGGGCGGGTAGATGTAGGTGTTGCGGACCATGAACTCCTTGAGGATGTCGTTCTGAATGGTCCCGGCCAGCTTCTCCGGCGGCACACCTTGCTCCTCGGCGGCCACCACGTAGAGCGCGAGGATCGGCAGCACCGCACCGTTCATCGTCATCGACACCGAAACCGTCGACAGGTCGATGCCGTCGAACAGCTGGCGCATGTCGAGAATGGAATCGATTGCCACCCCGGCCATTCCGACATCGCCTTGTACCCGCGGATGGTCGGAGTCGTACCCGCGGTGGGTGGCGAGGTCGAACGCGACGGACAGCCCCTTCTGGCCGCCGGCCAGGTTGCGCCGGTAGAACGCGTTTGACTCCGCGGCAGTCGAGAAGCCCGCGTACTGGCGAATCGTCCACGGCTGATTGACATACATCGTCGGGTACGGCCCGCGAAGGTAGGGTGGCTCGCCCGGGAGACTGTTGAGGGGATATCCCTCGACGACCGTCGTCGCACGGTCCGCAGCAGTGTAGACCGGTTTGACCACGATGCCCTCGGGTGTGTGCCAGTCCAGTTGCTCACCGGTGTAGCCGTGCGCGGCGGCGGCCGCGGCGACCTGCGCGGTGATGTCGGCGTCGGTGGGCGCGGCGGCGACCTCGTCGCCGTGCAGCGGGACGTCGGCGAAGCTACCGATCCGGACATCCGATGCGGTCATCGGTTCACGCCCCCAATCGGCTGAGCAGGTTCGACAGCGCGTGCACGGCGTCGATCGTGGCGATCAGGTAGTCGTCTGGCAGGTGCGATTCGTCCAGATCGGCGACGGCTTTTTGAGGCCCTGCCAGATAGATCGTGCTGATGCCGGCCGCGTGCGCCACCTCTACGACACCCGCGACCTCGGTGCTGTACCGCGCGTCGGTACCGCAGATGACCGCGGTGTCCAGGCCGCCGGCCTGCTCCACCGCCTTGGGAATCGCCGTCTCGTCGACCGGTCCGGCGTTGATGGCCTCAATTCCGCCCGACGCCAACAGGTTCGTCGCGAACGTGACGCGGACGTTGTGTTCGGCCAGTGAACCCAGCGGCAGTACCAACACCCGTGGCCGGGTACCTGTGCGGAGCAGATACGCATCCGAGCGGTCGCGCAACGCTTCGAAGTCGGCCGCGTATCTGCGGATGCCCTTCGCGTTACCTGTCCGAGCATCACCGTTCTGAGCATCACCCGTCTGCGGGAGCGCTGGCTCGGCGAGGTTGGGGTACTCGTTGATGCCGGTGATCTTCGTGCGCCGGTGGTCGATGTCGTCGATCCGCTTGTCGCGCACCACCGCTAGCTCCGCGGCGATGAAGTCCTGCGCGGCGACGAATCCGCCGCGGGCCTCGATCGCCTGGAAGTGGCGCCAGGCCTGCTGCGCCAGCGCCTCGGTCAGGTCCTCCGCGTACCAGGAGCCGCCCGCCGGATCAAGGACCCGACCAATGTTGGACTCTTCGAGCAGCAGCAGCTGGACGTTGCGGGCGATCCGGCGCGAAAAACCGGGGCTCACCCCGGGCGCGCCGCCGGGGATCGCGACGTCGAACGGCTCGACCAAAACCGTGTCCGCACCGCCGATACCGGCACCGAACGCGGCGACGGTGGTCCGCAACATGTTCACCCACGGGTCGCGCTGCGTCATCATCGGCAGAGAGGTGACTGCATGCATGGTTGCCGCCCCACTTTCGGGCGCGCCGGCCACCTCGGCCACCCTTGCCCAAAGCTGATGTGCCGCACGGAATTTTGCGATTGTCATGAACTGGTCGTCGTCGGCGGCGAACCGAAAGCTGATCTGCCGCAGCGCCTGCGCCGCGGTGAGCGCGTCAAGCGAGCGCAAGTAGGCCACACCCGCAGCGACGCCGGCCGCCAATTCCCAGGACGCGTTCGCGCCGCGGTTGTGGAATGCGGGCCCGTCCACGGTGATCGCCCGCACTCCCCCGCGGTAGCCGCCCGCGCGTGAGGCGGTCGCGATGACATCCTCAAGGCTGGGCGCCGGGCGGCCGCTCAGCGGCGCGGTCAGCGGGTCGGCACCCAGATCGATCGACAGCATCGCGTATTTGTCCTCGTCCACCTGACCCGCCAGGGCCAACAGCGCGTCGGCCGCCGCATTGAAATCGGCACCCGCATCGACGACGACAGGCACCAACTCTAAGAACACGCCCTCGAGCAGCCGGTCGAGGTCGCCGGCCGCGACGCCTGCCCCGCCCACGCGAAGCACCAGCGCGCTGACACCCTCGGTCAGCGCCAGCAATACCGCGCCATTCTGTTCGCCGACACGGGGTTCGCCGGCCCCGGCGGGGGTCGGGAATGCCTCGGCCACCTTCCAACCGGTGTTGACGTCGCGCAGTGCGTCACCGCCGCGAACGAATGGCCACCGTCCCGGCAGCGGGTCTTCGGGCGGGCTGTCCAGTGCCGTGTACAGCGGCCGGATGGGGAAACCTTCGTACGTCGGTGCGTCCAGCAGGCGTTCCGGTTCGATCGGAAGGCCAGCCGGATCACGCCGCGTGCTCTTGGCCAGCACAGCAGCTACTTGCGACCGCCACCGGCCGAGTGCCCGCTCAACCTCGGCGGGGTCGGCACCGGCATCTACTGACACGCCATCAGGCTAAATGATGCGCATCGGCCCAACGCCGTAGGGTAAATAGTCGTGATCATTTCGACGGTGCGCGACGCGCTGCGTGGCCTGCGCTTTGCGACCGTCGCGAGCGCACGCCAGCTGTCGCGGCCGCGCATCTTCGCCACGCTGGTCGCAATTGTGATCTTGGTCGCAGTCGCCGTCTTCGTGCCGATGCCGACCGCGGTGCAGCTTCGCGACTGGGCGACGTCTGTCGGGCCGTGGTTCCCGTTCGCGTTCCTCGCCGCCCACCTGGTCGTCACGGTGTTCCCGTTTCCCCGCACCGCCTTCACGCTTGCCGCCGGTCTGCTGTTCGGCCCCGCGCTCGGCGTCGGCCTGGCCGTGTTGGCCAGCACGGGCAGTGCGCTGATCGCGTTGTGGCTGGTGCGCGCGGTCGGCTGGCGGCTCGATCGTCTTGTCAGCCATCCCGCGATCGACACGGTCGATGCCCGGCTAAGCAGACGGGGCTGGCCGGTGGTCTTCTCGCTGCGATTAATCCCCGCCGTGCCGTTCTCGGTGGTCAACTACGCCGCAGGCGCATCGACGGTGCGCACGGTGCCCTACATGCTGGCCACGTTCGTCGGCCTGATGCCGGGCACTTTGGCCGTCGTGGTGCTCGGCGACGCGCTGACCGGACACATCAGCCCCCTGCTGTTTGTGGTGTCGCTGTGCACGGGCAGCATCGGCATCGTGGGGCTGGCGTTGGAGTTCCGCGCGCATCGCCGCGAACATGTAGCCCGCGAAGCACGCGCAGAACCGGTGTCGGTCTAGCGGCCCTGCTCCCCCGGCCCCGCCTACTCAACCATGCGAATCGCCATGCCGCGGTCCCTGTGGCTGTTGGTACTGGGTCGGCTGCTGCTCCTGCTGCGACAACGGCGGGTACTGCATCGCCAGGGGGCTCGCCGGAACCGCCGGGATGGCGCTGAGATCTGAAGATCGCGCATCTGCCACGGCGGCGGCGACCGCCTGAGCTATCTCGGGGTCGGTTTGGGTGTTGAACCAGTCGGCCACCTCGGCCGAGTCGTCCTCTGGCTTCGGCAGATTCTCCTCGACCGGGGACGGCTGATAGCGGAAAACCCCATCGTCACCGGGCGCCCCAAGCAGCTTCGTGAAGCCCTGCAGCGCAGAGCCGAAGTCGCTCGGCACCACCCACACCTTGTTCGCCTCGCCCCTGGCCATCAGCGGCAGGGTTTGCAGGTATTGGTAGGCCAGCAACTCCGGGGTGGGCCGCCCGGCCTTTATCGCCGCGAACGTCTTCTCGATGGCCTTTGCCTGACCCTGTGCCTGCAGGTATTGCGCCGCACGCTCGCCCTGGGCCCGCAGCATCCGCGATTGCCGGTCCGCCTCGGCCGCCAGGATCGCGGCCTGTTTGGCACCCTCGGCCGCCAGGATCTGTGCCTGTTTTTGACCCTCGGCCTGCTTGATCGACGCCTCGCGCACACCTTCGGCATTGAGGATCATGGCCCGCTTCTCGCGGTCGGCCCTCATCTGCTTTTCCATCGAGTCCTGGATCGACGGCGGGGGATCGATGCTGCGCAGCTCCACACGCGCCACCCGCAGGCCCCACCGGCCGGTGGCCTCGTCGAGTACACCGCGGAGCTGGCCGTTGATCTGGTCGCGCGAGGTCAGCGCCTGCTCCAGCGTCATGCCGCCCACCACGTTGCGCAG
>CAWHDL010000026.1:0-128206 GCA_963828065.1 uncultured Actinomycetota bacterium
TGATGACGACGACGACCATTCCGATGGTGGCGGCGATGACTGTGCCGGACATGCCTGCCCTCCTACCGCGTCGCGCAGTCGATGAGAGCGGCCCCGGAGCCACCCATACCGGCGCAGTCCGTCCACCGTCGCCAGCGCCCGCACCCGATCCCGCGCGGTGCGCTCATGGGCCGCGTCGGCAGCCCGCCCGTCCCACTCAGTCCCGCCGGGGGCCAACGACTCTCGATGCACCGCGTCAAACGATGCCTCCCACTCGGTCGCCACCCGAACCCAGTGGTCGGCAGCGTCAATCAGATGGCTGGTGTCCCAACCGCGAACCTGTGACAGTGTCAGACCCATCGCAGCCCGACCAGCTTCTCGGTGTTGGACTGCTCGGCAATTTCGTACCGCGCCGCCGTGACCTGAGCGGCCCGAGAGATCGACCCGATGCGCCCACCCATCGCCGCGCCGGTCGCCGCCACCGCGGCATGCGCCGCCGCAACAGCGCCGGCCGTCAACTGACCCGGCGCGCTGATCGTTGGCGGCGACGCCGCCACCCCGCCCACCAGCGTGGCGTGCTTGCCGCAGAGCGCCGCAAACACGTGCAAGCCCTCGACGGTAACCAGGATGGACTGGCCCATGCTCGAATTCTGACACCGCCGCGGGCCCCTCGAACACACGATTTTGGCGGTCGGGTACGGCTAACCGGGAACGCGTTCGCGGCTTACCCGTCCAAACACTGGTCAGGACCCTGAGCCCAGGCATTGTGTCATACCTGTGCGATACCTGAAAGATAGCCTGTAGCAAATGTTTTGAGCGACACCACAACCAAGAAAGGTTTGAGATACCTCCGATGTGGAATCCTTAGCCCATGACCAAAGACAAGCAAGCAAGACCATATGTTCGCCTCTGCACAAGCGCGCTGGTGGCCGGTGGCCTAGCCTTGTCCGGCCTCGGGCTGGTCGCGGGCACCGCCCAGGCGGCGCCCGTTCCTGCACCGACGTATCACCATCACTGGTGCCCGGGCGACCAGTGGGACCCGGGTTGGGGTCCGTACGGTAACTGGAATTCCTGCCGTGACTGGGACGACAGCGTCGGGCCTGCCGCTTGGCAAGGCGGCCCTCCTGGCGGTTGGCAAGGCGGCCCCCCGCCGTGGGCAGCGCAGCAGCCAGCGCCACCGTTCTGGGCGCCGTGGGCGCAGGTCAGCTGGAACCCCGACATGAACGGTTGGGGGTTCTGGAACGCCGGCGTCTGGGTCCCGCTCTAAGAGATAACCGTCCGATCGGAACGCAGGTCGTGCAGCGGCACCAAGCCGCTGCACGACCTGTTTCGCGTGAAGAACACCCGGTCACGCCTCGGCGTTAGTCGCCGGTGCGTTCGAACTTCACGTCGAGGTCGGCGCTGCTTGCACATTGGCCGGTGCCCGTTGCTTCGTCGTGCCCGTGCCCGGTCAGCAACGTGATGGGATCTTGCGGAGGTGCAGGAACCGGGAAGTCCATCGTGCGGCTGACGTGACTGGTCTTTCCTTGTCCGCACGTAGCGTCGAGTTCCATCGTCCACGTCCATTTTCCGTCGGCGAACATCAACGGAATCCCGCCCTTGGGGTTGGTGGAGTAGAAGAAACTCGAACAACGTTCCCCCGTCCGAACGCAGTCCGTCCGAACCGCAAGCTCCAACGGTCCGACCGTCTCTCCGGTGGAGAACTTCAGCGCGTACTTGTAGCGGCCCCGCAGTGCTTCGGCGGGGGACACTACCCGCGGCGGTTGGCTCGCGGGGTCAGGCAGGCTGTTGAGGTCGACGTCTCCGGTGCGGATGAAGGTCACGTCTCGCCTGCTGCTGCAGCTGTTGGCGTTGGTCTCCGTGTAATCACCCGCGAATGTGCCGTCGGGTTTGGCTTCCAACCGGAAGACCTGAAACACCTCCGGCGCAAGTTGTTGCGCGCACTTCTTGAGCCCGGGCGATGCCATGGAATTTGGGGCGATCCCGACAGCGAGCCATTGACCGCCGACCTGGTCGAAGACCAGCGGCGGCTGAATCGCGGGTCCCTCCTTCGCGTCGGCGGTGGCCACGCAGCCTGTGCTGCCGCACACCGAGCGCATGTCGTAGGTACCCGTAACCGGCGTATCGTCCAGGGGCGTCCCGTCGAGGTCGAACTCCGCGCCGAACGCGGCACGAAATACGCCCGTTAACGGCCCCGCGTTCGCAGCCGCTGTGCTCGAGTTCGAGCTCGCGCTCGAGTTCGAACTCGAGGTGACCGGTTTCCAGTGGCCGATCGTGCCACCCGTCAACAGGTAGATTGCGCCGCCGACGCTGCCGACGGCGACCACCAACGTCACCGCCGCTATGGCTGTGCGCCCTCTCTGCTTGTGCATCTCAGACCGTTGCTCCCGATCATCCAGGCTCCGGTGTGCGCACATCAGGATCGCTCGCTGGGCGATTCTGTCGGCACGGCCATCGCCATCTCCCCAGTGGTCGAACAGCGCTCGTCAGGATCCTTCGCCACAGCCATGGTACGGACCTTGAACCGCAACTTCGACGGCGTGCGCCGACCGCATGGTTTCACGACAGTCATTGCCCACGCTCCCTGGTGCGATCGGTGACGTAATCGAATCACCCTACGACCACCTCGGCAACGAGGCGCCGGACGGTTAACACGGGCGGTTAACAAGTTCGTCATTCACAGGAAACTCACCGTGCATTTTGCACCAATAACGCAGTCGCCTCGGCATCATCAGAGACATGACCGAGACAGCCGAGCATCCGACCACACCGACGCTCACGGCCGGTCCGCCGCCCGTCAGCCCCCAGGGCGACCGCGGTCCGAACCGAGTCCTTCAGGTGTTGGCGTGGGTCGGCATCGTCGCCGGCGTGGTGTTCGTCGTCGCGGTGGTGTTCTTCTCGGGGTTCTTCCTCGGCAGACACGCCGGTGGCCCGGGCTATGGACACTTCGGGAGCCATCACGGCAGGGGCATCCACGTCTTCCACCGCGGCGGCCCGCAGCCGATGGGACCGATGGCACGGTGGCCGGGTGGTCCGATGAGCCCGATGAGCCCCGGTTCTCCGAGCACTCCGCCGCCGTCGACGACAACTGCGCCTGCCCCGGCCCCGCACCCGTAGCTCGAACACCCAACGGCCCGCCGAAGGCGCTCGGGCGTCTTGCCGTCAACGAACGGGCTGGCATGATCATGCCCATGAGCATCGATGTCGTTTACACCGCAGAATCAACCGCAACGGGCGGTGGCCGTGACGGCCACGTGAAGTCAACGGACGGCAGGGTCGACCTCGACACCCGCCCGCCCAAGGAAATGGGTGGCAGCGGTGAGGGTGTCAACCCCGAGCTTCTGTTCTCCGCCGGTTTTGCGGCGTGCTTCCTCGGCGCGCTCCGGTTGGTCGCCCGGAACCTCAAAATCGACCTCGACGATGCCACCGGCATCACCACCCAGATCGGGTTCGGCAAGGACTCCGAGGGCGGCTTCGGCCTGACCGCCAACCTGATCGGATACCTGCCGGGCCTCGAGCAGGGTGTGGCCGACGACCTGATGGCGAAGGCACACCAGGTCTGCCCGTACTCCAAGGCCACCCGCGGCAACATCGACGTCGAACTGTTGGCGAAGGTCTAGCTGTGCGCCTCGCCGCCGCAGCGATGGGCGTCGGTCTGGCGATGGGCCTCGCGGTGCCGGCACATGCCGGGCCGTCGGGGCCCGGCGTCGTCAACTACGCGGTCCTCGGCAAGGGATCGGTTGGCAACATCGTCGGCGCGACGATGCGGTGGGAGAACTTCTTCACCGCGCCGTTCCAGGGGTACTGGGTGGACCTCCCGGACTGCAACAACTGGGCCGACATCGGCTTGCCCGAGGTCTACGACGACCCCGACCTCGCGTCGTTCAACGGCGCGGAGACCAAGGAGTCGCAGACCGACGAGACGCACTTCGTCAAGCAGGCCGTCGGCGTCTTCGCCACGACCGACGCAGCCGACCGGGCATTCCACCGCGTGGTCGACCGCACGCTCGGATGTGGGGGGCAGACCACGGCCATGCATCTCTCCGACGGAACGACACAGGTGTGGTCCTTCTCGAACGGGCTGCTCAATGCCACGGATGCCGAGTGGGTGAAGCAGGAGGCCGGGACCGACCGCCGCTGTTTCACGCAGACCCGCAGGATGGAGAACGTGCTGCTGCAGGCGAAGGTCTGTCAGTCCGGCAACGGCGGTCCCGCGGTGAACGTGCTGGTCGGCGCGATACAGAACTCGCTCGGTCAGTAGCCCGCCATTAGCTCGTCACGGAGCTGTCACGCCAAGAGACCGGCACTTGTCGGTCCCCTCTGGATGATGGAGGGATGGTCGAGATGACGTTCGTGGTTACGTCAGAGGGGGATCACCCTCAGCCGGGGTATGAGGATGGGATGCCACTTTCCTCGCTGACGGCGGCGGCCGAGCACGTCACGGCGAACTGCCTCGCCGACACTCCGATCGGGTTGGTCGGGCTCGAGCTCGAGGCGCACTGTTTCGACGTGGCCGACCCCACCCGTCGACCCGGCTGGCGGGAACTCTGCGACATCATCAAATCCGCCTCGGACCTTCCGTGCGGCAGCAGGATCACCGTCGAGCCGGGCGGCGCGGTCGAGCTGTCCACTCCGCCGGTGCGTGGCGTCGTCGCGGCCATCGACGCGCTGATGGCGGACCGCGCCGCTCTGCGCACCGTGTTCGCGAGGGCCGGGTTGGGTCTGGTGTTGCTCGGTGCGGATCCGTTGCGGCCACCCCACCGCGTCAATCCCGGCCCCCGCTATCAGGCGATGGAGCAGTATTTCAGCGCCGCGGACACTGCCGCGGCAGGTGCCGCGATGATGACGTCGACGGCGTCGGTTCAGGTCAACGTCGACGCGGGCCCGGCCGGCGGGTGGGCTGATCGGGTGCGGCTCGCGCACGCGCTCGGCCCGACGATGATCGCGATCGCGGCGAACTCGCCGCTGCTGGCCGGTTCGTTCTCGGGGTGGCGCAGTTCGCGCCAGCGGGTGTGGAGCCAGCTGGACACGGCCCGATGCGGCCCGATTCTCGGCGCCGACGGCGACGACCCTGCCAGCGACTGGGCGCGCTATGCGCTGCGGGCGCCGGTGATGCTGGTGCACAGCCCGGACGCCCGCCCCGTCTCCGACCACGTCGCCTTCGCCGACTGGGTCGCCGGCCAGGTCGAGCTCGCGGGGCGGCGGCCCACGGCAGCCGACCTCGACTACCACCTGACCACGCTGTTCCCGCCGGTCCGCCCGCGCGGGTGGCTGGAGATCCGCTACCTCGACAGCGTGCCCGACACACTGTGGCCCGCTCTGGTGTTCACGCTGGTCACGCTGCTCGACGACCCGGTCGCCGCCGAGGTGGCGGCCGAGGCCACCGAACCGGTGGCCACGGCATGGGACATCGCTGCGCGCGTCGGCCTCGCCGATCGGCGGCTGCACGCCAGCGCCACCCGATGCGTGCAGGCAGCCGCCCAGCGGGTTCCCCCCGCATTGCAGGACTCGATGCGGCGCCTGGTCCGTATCGTCGAGGACGCCAGCAGCCCGGGCGAGGAATTCGCCCAGCGCGTCATCCGTTGCGGGGTGACACAGGCGGTGAACGAACTGGCGAAGGGCGAAGGGTGACCGGACGCGACAGGCTGGCCCGCGACTTGACCGCCGCGCGCGAGCGGACGCTGGCGTTGGTCGACTTCGACGATGACGAGCTGCGCCGGCAGTACCACCCGCTGATGAGTCCGCTGGTGTGGGATCTCGCACACATCGGACAGCAGGAGGAGCTGTGGCTGCTGCGGGACGGCGACCCCGCCCGTCCCAGCATGCTGGGCACGCAGGTCGAGTCGCTCTACGACGCGTTCATCCACTCTCGCGCCAGCCGGGTGGACCTGCCGCTGATGTCGCCGGCGGAAGCACGGACGTTCTGTCGCACGGTGCGCGACAAGGCGCTGGACGCACTCGACGAGCTGCCCGACCGTGAGCACGCGACGTTCCCGTTCGCGCTCATCGTCAGCCACGAACATCAGCACGACGAAACCATGCTGCAGGCGCTGAACCTGCGGACGGGGGAGCCCCTGTTGGGTCCGGGCGCGCCGCTGCCCGGCGGCCGTCCCGGTGTGGCCGGCACATCGGTGTTGGTGCCCGGCGGTCCGTTCACGCTCGGCGTGGACGCCGCCACCGAGCCGCAATCGCTCGACAACGAGCGCCCGGCGCATGTCGTCGACGTGCCGGCGTTTCTCATCGGCCGGGTACCGGTCACCAACGCCGAGTGGCAGGCCTTCATCGGCGACGGCGGCTATCACGACCGGCGCTGGTGGTCCGAACGGGGCTGGGAGTATCGCGAACGCACGAATCTCGAGGCGCCGCTGCTCTGGAACCCTGACGGCACCCGCGCCAGGTTCGGCCGCGGCGAAGCCGTTCCGCCCGACGAGCCGGTGCAGCACGTGACGTACTTCGAAGCGCAGGCGTACGCGAAGTGGGCGGGGGCACGGCTGCCCACTGAGATCGAGTGGGAGAAGGCATGTGCGTGGGATCCGCACGCGCAGCGGCGGCGCCGCTTCCCGTGGGGTGACGCGGAGCCGACGAGCCGGCTCGCCAACCTCGGTGGCGACGCGCTGCGCCCGGCGCCGGTCGGTGCGTATCTCCAGGGTGCGTCGGCGTACGGCGCGGAGCAGCTGCTGGGCGACGTGTGGGAGTGGACGTCGTCACCGCTGCGGCCGTGGCCCGGGTTCACGCCGATGATCTACGAGCGCTATTCGCAACCGTTCTTCGATGGGGACTACCGGGTGCTGCGGGGCGGGTCGTGGGCGGTGGCCCGGGAGATCGTGCGGCCGAGTTTTCGTAACTGGGATCACCCGATTCGCCGACAGATCTTCTCGGGCGTCCGGCTGGCTTGGTCCCTGGACATGGACGCAGACGTGGGCGGAGCCGGCGACTGATGTGCCGGCATCTCGGCTGGCTGGGTGAGCCGCGCTCGCTGGCGTCGCTGATGCTCGACCCGCCGTATGGCCTGCGGGTGCAGTCTTATTCGCCGCGGCGGCAGAAGCACGGCCTGATCAACGCCGACGGCTGGGGCGCAGGGTTTTTCGACGCCGACGGTGCGGTCCGCCGCTGGCGCAGCGCGTCGCCACTGTGGAGCGAGGCGTCGTTTGCGTCCGTGGCACCGGTCTTGCGCAGCGGCTGCGTGGTGGCCGCGGTGCGCTCGGCCAGCACCGGCATGCCGATCGAGGTGTCGGCGTGTGCGCCTTTCACCGACGGCCGATGGCTGTTGTCACACAACGGGCTTGTCGACCGCGCGGTGCTGCCGCAGTCGCGCGTCGCCGAATCGGTTGTCGACAGCGCGCTGCTGGCGGCGCTGATCTTCGAGCGCGGGCCGGACGCGTTGGCGCACACCGTCACCGAGGTCGCGGCGGCAGACCCGAATGCTCGGCTGGATATCCTGGCCGCCAATGGTTCTCGACTGCTGGCCACCACCTGGGGTGACTCGCTGTCAGTGCTGCGCGGCGACGGCGGCGTGGTGCTGGCCAGTGAGCCGTTTGACGACGACAGCGGATGGCAGGACGTGCCCGACCGGCATCTGGTCGAGGTGACCGGCGACGTCGTGACTTTGACCCCATTGCTTTGACCCCATTGCTTCGACCCGTTGAGAGGATCCTGATGAGCGTGATGTTGGCTAACCACCTGGAGGCCGACTCCGCCAACCGGGCGTTACGCAACGACGTGCTACGCGGCCTGGCTCAGACGCCGAAATCGTTGCCGCCCAAGTGGTTCTACGACGAGGTGGGCAGCGATCTGTTCGATCAGATCACCCGGCTACCGGAGTATTACCCCACCCGTACCGAGGCGGCCATCCTGCGCGCCAGGGCGGCATCGATCGCCGGGGCGTCGGGCGCCGACACACTGGTCGAACTGGGCAGCGGCACATCGGAGAAGACGCGGATGCTGCTTGACGCTTTGCACAGCCGCGGTACGCTGCGGCGGTTCATCCCGTTCGATGTGGATGCCGGTGTGCTGCAGACGGCCGGCGGGGCGATCCTCGAAGAGTATCCGGGCATCGAGGTCGATGCCGTGTGTGGCGACTTCGAGGAGCACTTACCCGAAATCCCGGACGGCGGAACGCGGTTGATCGCCTTTCTGGGCTCGACCATCGGCAACCTGACTCCCCGTCCCCGCGCGGAGTTCCTGGCCACGCTGGCCACTGTGATGAGGCCGGGCGACAGCTTGCTGCTGGGCACAGACCTGGTGAAAGATACAGGTCGGCTGGTTCGCGCCTACGACGACAGCGCCGGCGTCACGGCAGCGTTCAATCGGAATGTGCTGGCCGTGGTGAACCGGGAACTCGACGCCGATTTCGATCTGAATGCGTTCGCCCACGTTGCGCGATGGAACGCCGACGAAGAGCGGATCGAGATGTGGTTGCAGTCCAGACGGTCTCAGCGTGTGCACGTCGGGGTACTCGATCTCGCAGTCGAGTTCAGCGCGGACGAGGAGATGCTGACCGAGGTTTCGTGCAAGTTCCGCCGTGAGAAGGTGGTCGACGAACTTGCTTCGGCAGGGCTGACGTTGACCCAGTGGTGGACCGATCCGGACGGCGACTTCGGGTTGTCACTTGCGGTGAAATGACCGACGAGGGGGACTTGGCGCGGCGGTGGCGCGACGCCCGGCCTCCGGTCCATGGGCTTCACCTCGACAGCGCTGCCTGTTCGCGGCAGAGCTTCGCCGCGATCGACGCCGCGTCGCTGCACGCCCGTCGGGAGGCCGAAGTCGGCGGCTATGTCGCCGCGCAGGCGGCCGAACCCGCGTTGGCGGCCGGCCGCGCCGCCGTCGGCGCGCTGACCGGAATGACCGCCGACGACGTCGTGTTCACCACCGGGGCGAGCCACGCGCTCAGCCTGCTGCTCGGCTCTTGGCCCGACGACCGTAGGGTAATCGCCTGCGTGCCCGGCGAATTCGGGCCGAACCTCGCCGTGATGGTCGCGAACGGGTTCGAGGTCGTGCTGCTGCCGGTGGACTCGCTGGGCCGCGTCGTGGTCGAGGACCTGGCAGGCCAATTGGCCGCCGATGCGCCGTCGCTCGTTCATCTGACGGTGGTGCCCAGCCACCGGGGCATCGTGCAACCACTACGTGACATCGCCGACGTGTGCAACGAGTGCGGCGTGCCGCTGGTGCTCGACGCGGCTCAGGGCCTGGGCCACATCGACTGCGCGGTGGGAGCCGACGCCGTATATGCCACGTCGCGTAAGTGGCTGGCCGGACCGCGGGGCGTCGGGGTGCTCGCGGTGCGCCCGGATCGCGCCGCGACCCTGCGGCCAAGGCTGCCGCCGCCGCACTGGGTGACAGACATCCCGGTGCTGCGCCGGCTGGAACTGGGGGAGGCGAATATCGCGGCCCGCGTGGGGTTCTCAGTGGCGGTCGCGGAGCATATGGCGTACGGCCCCGCCAACCTGCGTGCGCTCCTGGCGGCCGCCGGTCGGCTGACCCGAACTGTGCTGCGCGACCTGACCGGTTGGCGGGTGGTCGAGCCGGGGGATTCGCCGACCGCGATCACCACGCTGGCGCCGACCCGCGGCGCCGACGTCGAGCAGGTCCGCACCGAACTCATCGCCCGTCATGCGATCGTCACGACCGTTGCCGGCCCCGACCGGGCGCCGTTCGAGCTCAGCACCCCGGTGTTGCGGGTGTCGCCGCAGGTGGACGTCACGGCCGACGAACTGACGATGTTCGCTCGCGCGCTGAGCTCGCCGGCAGACTAGCCAGGACTAGCCATGACTAGCCGGGCAGCTCCCACGTGTGCACCGGCTCGTTGCTGTGCATGCGCTCCGCGTAGCGCCGCAGCATCTCGGCCAACGCCCGAGGGCGGCTGAGCCCATCTCTTTCCTGCAGCGCGGTGACGGTCTGGACCTGCCAGGCCGCACCGTTGATGCCGGTCTTGGCGCGGCCCTCGATCACACCGAGGTAGCGGTCACGAACGGCCGCCGATACTTTCCAAGTGCGCAGGCCCTCGTCGGCCAATGGCAGCAGCACGCGCAGCACCAGTTCGTCGGCCGTGATCGGGCCCATGCCGGGCCAATACAGCCGTGCCGTCATGCCGCTGCGCGCCGCATTCTGGAAATTTGTCTGTGCCGCAGCGAAACTCATCTGCGTCCATAACGGGCGGTCATCCTCGGACAGCGCGCGCAGCGCGCCGTAGTAGAACGCCGCGTTCGCCATCATGTCGACCACGGTCGGCCCGGCCGGCAGCACGCGGTTCTCCACGCGTAGGTGCGGCCGTCCGTCGACGACGTCGTACACCGGCCGGTTCCACCGGTAGATCGTGCCGTTGTGCAGCCGCAGCTCCGGCAGCCGTGGCGCCCGTCCGGCCGCCAGCTCGGCCACCGGGTCCTCGTCGGACAGCTCGGGCAGCAGCGACGGGAAGTAGCGGACGTTCTCCTCGAACAGGTCGAAGATCGACGTGATCCAGCGCTCCCCGAACCACACTCGCGGCCGGACTCCCTGGGCTCTGAGTTCGTCCGGGCGGGTGTCGGTGGCCTGCGCGAACAGCTCGATGCGCGTCTCTGCCCACAGATGGTGGCCCAGGAAGTAGGGCGAGTTGGCGCCGAGCGCCACCTGCGGCCCGGCGAGCACTTGCGCCGCGTTCCAGCTATCGGCGAATTCAGCGGGGGACACCTGAAGATGCAATTGCATGCTGGTGCACGCGGATTCCGGTGCGATGGAGGCTGTTTGCAGACTCAGCCGCTCGGGACCGGCGATATCGATCACGATGTCCTCGCCGCGGGCGTCGAAGATCGAGTCGTTGAGCGCACGATAGCGGACGGATTCGCTCATCCAGTCGCCGGTCAGGTGCTCCGGCATCAGTGTCGGCAGGATCCCGATCATCACGATGTGCGCGCCGTTCTGATTGGCCTTGGCCTCGGCGGCGTTCAGGCTGGCGCGGACATCGCTCTCGAGTTCCAGCGCAGAATCGCCGGGCAACGGGCGTGGCGGCACGTTGAACTCGATGTTGTACGCGCCGAGTTCGGTTTGAAAGGCGGGGTCGGCGATCGCGGCCAGCACCTCACGGTTGGCCATGGCCGGCTGATACTGCCCGTCGACCAGGTTGCACTCGATCTCCATGCCGCTGAGTGGCCGCTCGAAGTCGAAGCTGGACTGCGCGAGCATGGTCTCGAACACGTCGAGCGACAGCTGCACCTTGCGCCGGTAGTCCCGGCGTTGCGCGCCGCTGAACGTGGTGCCCTTTACTTCCTCGCCCACATCGCCGATGGTTCAGCCTCACGCAGGAGACCGCAAGAACATCGCAGGATTTACCCGCGCGCCCCCCGGCCCCGAACCCGGCTGGCGACGAGCACCTGCGGCCCGCACCGGCGGCTGCGCAGCTCCACCGTGATGTCCGGACCGGCATGTTGAGCCAGCGCCTGCAACGCCGACGGGCTGTATGCGCGCAACGAGCTGATGAACCCGTCGTGCACGAACGGGATCGCGATGAACGGCAGGAAGGTCGCCAACTGTGCGATGTGTAGCGCTGACGGCAACCGCGGCAGGTCGATGATCAGCAGCTTGTCGGCTACCCGGGTGCCTTCGGCGATCACCGCGCAGGCCTGCACCGGCGACAGGTGATGGAATGTCAGTGCCGACACTGCGAGGTCGAAATACCGATCCGGGCAGTCGATTTCAGTGCCATCGACGACTTCGACGGTCGCGCGCGGATGGCTGCCGAGCTCGCCCGCCGCGATGTTCACAACAGACGTGGCGTCGATGTCGGTGACGGTGACCCGGGCGGTGGGGTGCTGTTCGAGCAACTTGCGGGAAAGCCCGCCGTGGCCCGCGCCGAGTTCGAGGATCCTCGGATCCGGCACATCGGCGATCTCCTCGAGCGCGATGTACGCGAACCGCTCGTGGTTCTTGAACACATCGCCGGTCCACTCGAGTGAACGGACCACGCTGCGCTTGATCCGTTCGTCCACGTCGTCGCGGTCGAGGTATTCGGCGCAGCCCGTCTCCAGGCGGCGGTCCAGCCACGATGCGTCGGGCCCGCCCCGCGGCATCGCCTCGATGTCGCCGACCGGTGTCTGAGCACTTCCCATCATTGCCATCATTGACCATTGCACCGGTTCGAATCGACCCGCCATACGACAGGAGCATCCCGTTGGCCGACTTCGTCGCCTCCATCGACCAGGGCACCACCAGTACCCGCTGCATGATCTTCGATCACTCTGGCTTGGAGGTGGGCCGCCATCAGCTGGAACACGAGCAGATCCTGCCGAAGGCCGGCTGGGTGGAGCACAACCCGGTCGAGATCTGGGAGCGCACGGCGTCGGTGCTGATGTCCGTGCTCAACCGCACCAACCTCAGCGCCACCGACCTGACCGCTGTGGGCGTCACGAACCAGCGGGAGACGACGGTGGTGTGGAACCGCAAGACCGGTCGGCCCTACTACAACGCGATCGTTTGGCAGGACACCCGCACCGACAGGATCGCCGCGGCGCTCGACCGCGACGGCCGCGGTGACGTGATCCGCCGCAAGGCCGGGCTGCCGCCGGCGACGTACTTCTCGGGCGGGAAGCTGCAGTGGATCCTCGATAACGTCGACGGCGTCCGCGAAGCCGCGCGCAACGGTGATGCGGTGTTCGGCACCACGGACTGCTGGGTGGTGTGGAATCTGACCGGCGGCCGCGACGGCGGCGTGCACGCCACCGACGTCACCAACGCCAGCCGCACGATGCTGATGGACCTGGAAACCCTCGACTGGGACGACGAGCTGTTGTCGTTCTTCGGGATTCCGCGCGCAATGCTGCCCGAGATCAGGCCGTCGTCGTCGCCGGAGCCGTACGGGCTGACGCGGGGGGCGCTGGGCGGCGAGGTGCCGATCACCGGCGTCCTCGGCGATCAGCAGGCGGCGATGGTGGGCCAGGTCTGCCTTGAGCCGGGGCAGGCGAAGAACACCTACGGCACGGGTAACTTCCTGCTTCTCAACACCGGCGAGAACATCGTCCGCTCCCGCAACGGACTGCTCACCACGGTGTGCTACCGATTTGGCGACGCGAAACCGGTGTACGCCCTTGAGGGTTCGATCGCGGTGACCGGATCGGCGGTGCAGTGGCTTCGCGACCAGCTGGGCATCATCAGCGGCGCCGCGCAGAGTGAAGCGCTGGCCCGGCAGGTCGAGGACAACGGGGGTGTCTACTTCGTGCCGGCGTTCTCGGGGCTCTTCGCGCCGTATTGGCGGTCCGATGCGCGCGGCGCCATCGTCGGGCTGTCCCGGTACAACACGAACGCGCATCTGGCCCGGGCCACGCTGGAAGCGATCTGCTATCAGAGCCGCGACGTCGTCGACGCGATGGAGGCCGACTCCGGTGTCCACCTGGAGGTGCTCAAGGTTGACGGCGGCATCACGGCCAATGACCTGTGTATGCAGATTCAGGCGGACGTGCTCGGTGTCGACGTGGTCCGGCCGGTGGTTGCGGAAACGACCGCGCTGGGCGCTGCCTACGCGGCCGGGCTGGCGGTCGGGTTCTGGTCGGATCCGTCTGACCTGCGGGCGAACTGGCAGGAGGACAAGCGCTGGTCACCCAATTGGGGCGCCGACCAGCGGGAGGCGGGCTACGCGGGCTGGCAGAAGGCGGTGCAGCGGACCCTGGACTGGGTTGAGGTGTAGTCAGGCCGCTTGCGAAGTCAGCTCGTCGACGGTGTCCTCGTCGAGCTCGACGTCGGCGACAGCCATGTTCTCCTCGAGGTGACCCACCGACGAAGTGCCGCCAATGAGAAGGACATTGGGCGACACCGCCAGCGTCCACGCCAGCGCGATCTGGGCAGGCGTGTGCCCCAGGCGTTCGGCGGTGCGCCGTACGACGGGGTTGCCCAGCACCGGGTTGTCCGCGGCGAAGCCTGAGCCCAGCGGGAAGTACGGCACGAACGCGATGCCGCGTTCGGCACACGCATCCAGTACCGGCGCAGACGTCCGGTCCACGAGGTTGAACGCGTTTTGCACGCAGGCGATGTCCGTGCGAGCCAGCGCGATCTGAAGGTGTTCGAGGGTGACGTTGCTCAGCCCGATACCCGCGATCAGGCCTTCGTCGCGTGCCTCGATCATCACGCTCAGCTGCCGGTCGAACAGCTCGGGGTTGACCCGCCCCGGTTGAGTGGACTCCGTATCGGCGCCCATCACACGCAGGTTCACCGCGGCAAGTTGATCAACGCCGAGGGTTTTCAGGTTGTCCTCGATGCCTTTGCGAAGCTGGTCGGGCTCGTGCGCGGGCAGCCAGCCGCCGTTGTCGTCGCGGCTGGCGCCCACCTTGCTGACGAGCGCGAGGTTGTCCGGGTAGGGCGCAAGCGCCTCGCGGATGAGTTCGTTGGCCACGTCGGGTCCGTAGAACTGCGCGGTGTCGATGTGGTCGACGCCGAGTTCGACGGCCCGGCGCAGCACGGCGATTGCCTGATCGTGGTCGCGGGGCGGCCCGAAGACTCCGGGTCCGGGAAGCTGCATCGCCCCGAAACCGATGCGGTACACGGTGAACTGGCCAAGAGGAAAGCGCTGCACGGCCTCAAGACTACGGCCGTGCAGCGCCTTGGTGCACAGCGGCTACTCGGCCTCGCCGAGCACGCCGTAGATGTCACGGCGCGCGTTGTTCACGATGTCGAGAATGCGCTTCTGCTGCTCGGGTGTGGCGGCCTGCGCCCCTTGGAACACCGCGGCGGCGAACTGGCCGAAGCTTGCGCGCAGATTGACCTCATTGGGGTCGGCGCCTTCCGTTATCTCTTCCCACGGCGGGGTCTGTGCGTTCGCAGTGGCTTCCCTGCCGTCGTCGGTGAGCTCGAAAAGCTGCTTGCTGCCTTCGGATTCGGTGGCGACGATGAGTCCCTCGTCGACGAGCAACTGCAGCGTCGGGTAGACCGAGCCGGGGCTGGGCCGCCACAGGCCGTTGCTGCGTGCCGCGATCTCCTGGATCATCTCGTAACCGTGCATTGGCCGCTCGGTCAGCAGCGCCAGGATGGCGGCGCGGACGTCACCGCGCCGGCTACGACCGCGGCCGCGATGGCCGCCGCGTGCGCGCCGCGCTCCGCCGGGACCGAACCCGGGACGGAAGCCGGGACCGAACCCGGGACCGAACCCGAAGCCCGCACCGCCTGCGCCGAAGCCGGGGTCGAAGTTGAAGCCGAAACCGCCGCCATGGCCGCGGGCGTGGCCTTTCAGGATCCCCCGCATTTCGCGGTGGGCTTCTCGCCGCGCCTGGTGCATCGCGCGACGGCTGTCCGGATCGAAGGGGCCGAAGCCGAACTCTCCGGTGCCTGGGCCGTCCTCTGGGCCCTCGAATGGCTGAGTCATGTGTGTCTCGTTTCTGGTCTGGTCGCAAACGCCGGTTGCGTTGGCGATAGGTCAACGATATATCGGAATCTATCGCGATGCAACGTTGGAGGTCTAGCTGCAACCTTGGCGGCGGGTCCCGCGCCTGTCGAGTTCGTCGAGCAACCACCTCGCCCAGTCCGCCTCCATCTGCGTAAACCGCAGCCCGTTCTCCAGCGCCGCACGTGCGAAAAACGCCTCGTCATCTTTTGACCAGTCGTAGGCGTCCCGGATCTGGCCGGCACTCGGCGCGACCGCGGTCAGCCGGGCGGGGTGAACCCGCCCGTTTCGGGCTGAACCGGCGGCGCGGTGGCCGGCGCGACCGGGAGTGCGACCGGACCCGGGTAGGCAGGTAGCTGGGGCGCGGCGGGTTGTGGGGGACGTAGCCGCATCAGCTCGCGGCGATGCCGCTCGGCCAGCACGGCCGCGAGCACGTACTGCGGCGGCACGCCCGGCGGTGGCGGCGGCGAGATCTGCGCCACCACGTCGGAGGTGATCCGGTACGCCATCTGGTCGCGCACCTGCGGATGCAGTTGTGTTGCACGGGACAGGAATTGACGGGCCAGTTGCGCGGTCTCGGGCTTCAGGCCGGACAGTTGCAGCGTAGACGCCCACGTCGCCAGTGCCGGCGGCATCACCGGCGGCGGCTCCAGCTTGGGCCCGCGTTCGCTGATCACCACCGTTCCGGCGAACACGTCGCCGATCCGTTTGCCCTTCGACGACAGCAGGCTGCAGATCACCGCAGGCCCGCCGGCGAACGCCCAGATCTCCACCAGCGCGGCCAACGCCCGAAACAGGGCCTGCCGGAATCGTTCCGGGCCGCCGTCGTCGGAAACCACGCGCAGGCCCATCGCCATCTTGCCAAGCGACCGGCCGCGGGTCGCGGTCTCGAAGACCACCGGATAGCCCACCAGCGCCAGCACCGTGAAGATGATCACGAACGCGCCGACCAGCGCGTCGTCGAGGTCCCGCAGCGTGGCCAGCGCCAGGATCAGGCCGAGGATGTAGAGCGAAAAGATCACGGTGACGTCGATGACCGCACCGACGGCCCGCACCGGCAGCTGCGCGATCTGAACCTCGACGACGACCGCGTCTCCGGTCACCACGTCCGCCATAACGCCGAAGGCTACCGGGCCTACACTCGCCGGAATGGACGTCGACGCGTTCGTGCTGGCGCACCGCGCCACCTGGGACCGCCTCGATCGTCTGGTCAAGCGTCGGCGCCGGCTGTCGGGCGCGGAGATCGACGAGCTGGTCGAGCTGTACCAGAGGGTGTCGACGCATCTGTCGATGGTTCGTTCGGTGTCGTCCGACTCGGTTCTGGTCGGCAGGTTGTCCAGCCTGGTGGCGCGTGCTCGTTCGGCGGTGATGGGCGCGCACGCGCCGCTGTGGAGCGAATTCGCCCGATTCTGGACGGTGGCTTTCCCGGTGGTGGCGTACCGGGCCTGGCGGTGGTGGCTCGGCACGGCCCTTGCGTTCTTCTTCGTGGCCGTCGTGATCGGGTTCTGGGTCGCAGGCAGTCCTGAGGTTCAGGCGGCGATCGGCACCCCGCACGAGCTCGACGAGCTCATCAACCACGACTTCGCTTCGTACTACGGCGAACATCCTGCGGCCTCGTTTGCGCTGCAAGTCTGGGTGAACAACTCCTGGGTGGCGGCCCAGTGCATCGCGTACGCGATTGTGTTGGGACTGCCGATTCCGTTGGTGCTGTTCGAAAACGCCGCCAACGTCGGTGTGATCGGCGGGCTGATGTTCAACGCGGGCAAGGCAGACCTCTTTCTCGGCCTGCTGACCCCGCACGGCCTGCTGGAGTTGACCGCGGTGTTCCTCGCGGCGGCCGCCGGCATGCGGCTCGGCTGGTCGGTGATCTCGCCCGGCAACCGGCCGCGCACGCAGGTGCTCGCCGAGCAGGGCCGTGCCGTGGTCTCCGTCGCGGTGGGATTGGTTGCGGTGCTTCTCGTTTCGGGCCTGATCGAGGCCATGGTCACGCCGTCGCCGTTGCCGACGTTCGTGCGCATCGCGATCGGCGTGCTCGCCGAGGTCGCCTTCCTGGGCTACATCATCCACTTCGGCCGCAGGGCCGCAGCGGCCGGCGAGTCGGGTGACGTGCAGGACGCGCCTGACCTCGATCTGGTGGCGTAGGGAAGCTACAGCACCGCCTGTAGGTTCCAGCGCCCCTGCGCCGACGCTGAACCAGTTGCGACGACACGCCGCGAAGTATCGCAGCCGCTTCAGTTTCGGCGATTGTCGGTGTGCTCTTCGTCACGTCGACGTACTGCGCGATCAACTCGGGCAATCATTCGCACCCCACGCTTGTTATCCAACACAAGACCGCGTGAGGGGTAGATATGACGACGACACGCATGATTGCAAGCGGCGCAGCGATGCTGCTGACGCTCATGCTCATCGGTGACGCTCTTGTCGCCGCGATTGTGATTGGCCTGGCCGGGCTCACCTTGTTCCTGCTGACGATGAGTTCAGCACCGCAATGGCGGGCTACAGATATTGACGGAAGCGCGGGACTCGGCGGCGAGAAAACGACTGCGCCGCCCAGGCCCGGCCGCAGTAGGCCCAAACGAATACTGGTGTTTCACCAGTTCTGACCGTCACCAACGCGTTGCGCTGGGATCGTCGAACGGGTCGTAGACTGCCAACCGGTACGGACGGGCCGGCGGTGGACGACTCATCGCGAACGCTAGCGGCGGCTTGACAACGTACGAAACTGGGATGTCTACAGCCTGCCCGCCGCCTTCATTGCCAGGTACCGGTCGGCAAGTGCAGGCGCCAGTTCCTCGGGTGGTGCGTCCACCACGTCGACACCGCTTCGCCGCAGCCGCGACGCGATCGCGCGCCGGTCGTTACGGGATCTTTCAGCAGCGGCCGCGTCGTACACCTGCGCGGCGTCCGAGCGTCCGGCCGCAAGCTCCTCGACCCGCGGATCGCTCACCGCTGCGACGATCACCTGGTGTTTGGCCGACAGTTGTGGCAGCACCGGCATCAATCCCTCGTCCAGCGCTGAGGCATTGAGGTCGGTGAGCAGCACCACCAGCGCGCGGCGCCGGGTGCGGCGCTGGATCGCGGCGACCATCGCGGTGGCATCGGATTCGATGAGCGCGGGCTGCAGCGGCGCCATCGCGTCGACCAATTGCGCCAGCACTTCCGTCCGCGACGCGTTGTAGACCTGGGCCCGCACCGCCCGGTCATGGGCGAGGAAGTCGACATGGTCACCGGCCCGCGAAGCCAGCGCCGCGAGCAACAGCGCCGCGTCCATCGACCAGTCCAGCCGCGGCCAGCCGCGGGGATCACCGGCGGTCGGGTCCACCCCGACCCGACCGGCCGACGTCCGTCCCGTATCGAGCACCAGCACTACCCGGCGGTCGCGTTCGGGCCGCCAGGTCCGCACCACCACGTCGGCCCGCCGCGCGGTGGCCCGCCAATCGATCGACCGCACGTCGTCGCCGATCACGTATTCGCGCAACGAGTCGAATTCGGTGCCCTGGCCACGAATCAAAACCGGTAGCAGCCCGTCGATCTGGCGCAGTTTCGCCAGCCGCGACGGCAGGTGCTTGCGCGACAGGAACGGAGGCAGGATCCGCACCTGCCACGGCACCCGGTGCGAGCTCTGCCGCCCCGCCAGGCGAAGCGGTCCGATGGAGCGCGCGGTCACCACGGCCGCGTGCTGGTCGCCGCGGCGCGTCGGGCGCAGCATGGTCAAAAGCGATTCCTGTTGTCCCCCGGGGATGTCGACGTCGTTCGCGCGCGGTTCCGCTCTGGCGCTGGGCGGCCACGCATCGCGGATCTGGCCCTTGAACCGCCGCCGGCCCATGTTGGTCACCGTCAAAACCACCTCGGCGGACTGTCCGAGCCGCGCGGCGGTGTCGCCGGTGCGCCCGAACTCACACGCGCGGGGGCTGGCGGCCAACGCGATGTCCACGCCGACCAGGAACACCACAACGAACAGCGCTGCCCAGAAAAGCGTTGCGGGCCAGGGAGATGCCGCCACCGGCAGAACGCACAGCAGCGCCAGCAACGCGGTGCGGCCGGTGACGATCACTAGCGCGGCACCGGGACCGACGACAGGATGCCGTCCAGCACGCCGTCGGCCGTGGCGCCCTCCAACTCGGCCTCCGGCCGTAGCCCCACCCGATGGCGCAGCACAGGCCGGGCCATGGCCTTCACATCGTCGGGCGTCACGTAGCCGCGACCCGACAGCCACGCCCAGGACCGGGCGGTGGCCAGCAGCGCCGTCGCGCCGCGCGGAGAAACCCCGAGCTGCAGCGACGGCGAAGTCCGGGTGGCGCGCGCAATGTCGACGATGTAGCCGAGCACCTCGTCGGCCACCAGCACCTCACGCACCGCTTCACGGCCCGCCTTGAGGTCGTCGGCGGTCGCGACGGGCTGCACGGCCGACAGGTCGCGCGGGTCGAAGCCCCGCGCATGCCTGTCGAGGATCTGGATTTCCTGTTCACGAGGCGGCACCGCCACGTTGAGTTTGAGCAGGAAGCGGTCCAGCTGCGCCTCGGGCAGCTGGTAGGTGCCCTCGTACTCGATCGGGTTCTGGGTGGCGGCGACGATGAACGGGTCCGGCAGCGGCCGCGCCTCGCCCTCGACGCTGACCTGCCGCTCTTCCATGGCCTCCAGCAGCGCGGCCTGCGTCTTCGGCGGCGTGCGGTTGATCTCGTCGGCCAGTAGCAGGTTCGTGAACACGGGTCCGGCGCGGAACTCGAACACCGCGGTGCGCGCGTCGTACACCAGCGACCCGGTCACGTCGCCGGGCATCAGGTCGGGGGTGAACTGCACGCGCTTGAAGTCGAGTTGCAGCGCCGCGGCCATCGCCCGCACCAGCAGTGTCTTGGCCACGCCCGGCACGCCCTCGAGCAGGACGTGGCCGCGGCACAGCAGCGCGATCACCAGCCCGCTGACGACGGAGTCCTGGCCGACGACGGCCTTGGCGATCTCGGTCCGCACCGCCATCAACTTGGCACGCGCGTCTTGCGAGGTCTGGTTCTGACCGGCCTGCTGTGTCACGATCCAGTGACCTGCCTTTCAATGTCGTCGAGCTCGTGCGAGAGGTTCACCAGGTCTTCGTCGGACCACGGGGGTGGTCCGAAGAGGCAGTAGTGCAACGCTTCTGGGCTCTTGTTGCAGCGCGCAGACACCGCGGCGATCACCGCGGCCGGCGCGGCGTTGACGGCCAGCCCGAGGCGCGGCAGCATGCGTTGCAGCGCAGCGGTGCGCAATGCATCGGCGGCCCGGTCGCGGGCGCGGTGCGACCGGTATAACCGGCCTCGGCCCTCGACGGTCTCCGAGGCCCGCACCACCACCGGCAGCTTCTCGGCTACCAGCGGGCCCAGCCGCCTGCCGCGCCACAGCGCCGCGAGAAGCACCGCAATGCCGAGCTGCCAGACGATCCAGTGGACGTTGTCGGGGATCAGATCGAATATGTCCGAGCCGCCGGTCTTTTCGCCTTCTGCGTGTTGCGGTGCGTACCAGATCAGGCGCGGGCGCGTGCCTGCGAGGTTCATCGCCAGCGCGGCGTTGCCCTGTTTCAGCAGACCGGAATTCATCATGAAATCGGCGCTGCCGACGACCGTCACGGTGCGACCGCCGGCCTGGTACCGCACCACCGCGCCGTCGTAGCACTTCGATAGTCGGTAATCGCCGGCGGCCTCGTAGGTGTTGCTGACGCCGAACTGCACCTCGCCGGCCCTGGTCGCCTCCGGCAGGTCGCAGTTCGGCTTTCCGCCCATCGTCGAGGCATGACCGATACGGATCTCGGGGGCGAGGCCTTTCCGGGTGGTCGACACCGGTTCGATCAGCAGACGGTCGCCGGGGACGGCCGCCAGGCGTGCCATCAGGTCGTCGTTGACCAAGAGGTAGGTTTCGGCGACCAGCAACAGCGAATCCGGCCGTGCCGCGCGTTCGACGTCGGCCACGGTGTTCGCGACGACCACGTCCACACCGCGGTCGCGCAGCAGCGTCACCAAGGCGTGGGCGCCGTCGGGGCTCGTCGATTCGGCGTCCATCCGTCCGCCGGGCCGTGGCGCGGTCAGGTAGGTGCTCACCGCGGCGACAGCGACGATCGCGACGAGCGCCAGCAGCACCCAGCGCCACGTCCGCCACCGCCGGACCGCCTGGGGCGCCGGCGCGACACTGGTCATTGCAGGTGTGCCCACGACTCGGTGCCGCCCTGCGATGTGCCATCGCCCGAGGCGGTGAATCGCCGGGACCGGATCTGCTCGTCCAATTCGGCGATGTTGCGATACGCCGACTCGGTGCCGGGTCGCTCGCCGTAGGTGACATCGTTGAAAGATGCAGCGGCATCTGCCAATTCGCCGGTGAGCTCAGGCAGCAACGTGGCCGTGTCGCGGGCCAGCTCGTTGGCGGTGCGCCCCGGCTCGGCGTTCAGGGTACCGTTCTCCTCGAGCTGACGTGCCACCGCGCGCAGTCGATGACGAATGGCAGCCGCCCAATTACTATCGGCGGCAAAGCGTTCCGCGGTGGCTCGATGCTCGGCGGCGCTCAACTCGGCGACGCCGAACAGCCGGGAATCCCCTGTGCGGTTGGTTTTCATGGTGCGCCGGGCGATGCGGACCGCGACGACGACCGCCACCGCGAGAAGTGTGAGCAGCACCGCGATGGTGAACCACCCGCCGGGAATGTCGGAACCGTGCGCGACGAGCCGGTAGATGAAGTCGTTGATCCAATCGCTGAGGCGTTCGGTGAAGTTCTGCTTCGGGTAAATCGGCTTGGCAAGTTCTCGTTGGGCCGCGTCATGCGCGCCATTACGGTCGATGAGTACGGTTGCCATGGATCAGGGGTGCCGGACCAGCCAAAGGTGGTCGCTGGAGTCCGGCGAGTCGGCCGCTGCGGGGGAAGCCCCGGTCTGCAACACCAGGTCGAAGGCTTCGGCGCGGATTCGGCGATCGGTGTAGAGCAGCACGACGATTCCCGCGGTGAACGGCGCGGTGATGATCTGGCCGATCGCCCCGCCGATGGCCAGCAGCACCGAGGCGCCGAGCGATGCGCCCATCGAGCCGACGCTGAGGCCGAGGAACTCGGCGACGATCGTGAACGGCGCCGACACCGCGCCGGCCACCAGCTGCGCCACCAGCACGCCGAGGGCGCGGATGCCGAACACCCGCCAGAACGATCCGCGGACGAGGGCGAACGACCGGCCGATCGCGGCGAACACCGGCAGGCGCTCCAGCACGATCAGCACCGGCGCGAAGCTGAGCATCGTCCACAGGTAGACGAAGGCGGCTATCACCGCGACCGCGACGACGATCCCGACGAGCACGCCCAGGACCGGGGAGATCGCGGCCGCGACCGCGATGACCACGACCGTGACCGCGAGAAGCAACATCGCACCCACCGCCTCGAGCAGGGTCAGCCCGAGCAGCGCGAGCAGCCGGCCGCGCACGCGGTCCCATGCTTCGCGGATGGTGATGGTTGCGCCGAACACCGCTCGCCCGACGACCACGGTCAACATGCCGCTCAGCACCACGCTCGACAGACCGCTGGTCAACCCCGCGGCGACCACCGACAGGAAGGCGCTGACCAGCTCGGAAGTGGACGTGTCCTCGACGCGTGAAACGTCGGTCTGCCCGTACAGGATCAGGGGCACCCCTGCCACGAGTAGCAGCACGATGATCTGGGTGATGACGACGACGATGGTCGTGAGTCCCAGCGTTGCCCTCGGATTGATGCGGATATAGGCGAAGGCGGCGTTGAAGATGTCGCTGAGCCCCAGTGGCCTCAACGGAATGACGCCCGGTTTCAAGGCGGGTGGCGGGCCAGCGGGTGGGTACCCGGCGTACTGCGGGTACCCGGGCGGCGGCCCGTACCCCGGCGGCCCATACCCCGGCGGCCCGTACCCCGGCGGCCCATACCCCGGCGGTGGCCCGTACCCCGGCGGCGGGTACCCGGGCGGCGGCCCATACCCCGGCGGTGGCCCGTACCCCGGCGGCGCGTGCGCCCCAGCGCCATATGCCGGATAGCCGACCGGCGGCGGGGGCGTTACCGCTGGATGAACGCCCCCGTCGTCGTTGGTCATGCCGACCATCCTGGCCACCGGCCTGGCAATCCGCAACGAGGTCGGTCGCTGGCGTAGCGTCTGCCCGTATGGCGGAATTGAAGGCCCGGCTCCAGTCGGATCTCACGGCGGCGATGAAGGCCCAGGATCGGCTGCGCATGGGGACGCTGCGTTTGGTGCTGTCGGCGATCCGCAACGAGGAACTCGCCGGCAAGCAGTCGCGGGAGCTCACCGATGACGAGGTGCTCAAGGTGCTGGCCAAGGAGTCCAAGAAACGCGGCGAGGCGGCTGAGATCTACACCCAGAACGGCCGCGGCGAGCTGGCCGCCAACGAGCACGCCGAAGCGCGCGTTATCGACGAATACCTGCCGACCCCCCTCACCGACGCCGAGCTGGCCGACGTCGCCGACACCGCGATCGCCCAGGTCGCCGAGGAGATCGGCGAGCGGCCGTCGATCAGGCAGATGGGCCAGGTGATGAAGGCGGCCAACGCGATCGCGGCCGGTAAGGCCGACGGGGCCCGCCTCGCGACGGCCGTCAAAGACCGGCTGTAGGGGAACCCGAACTACGCGGACGCAGCGACGGCCGCGATCAGCGCGTCGGGATCGGTCACGCTGACCCACAGGGTGCGCAACGTGATCGGCACGCCCGCGACATACGCCCGCACCGGCGGGTCGATGGTGAGCTCGACCATGCCTTTCGACGACCCGTTGACCAACCAACGACCGCGCCAGCCGTGCACACCCCGGGAGTACACCCTGTCGTCGTTCGGCTCCGCATTCGTGATGGAGCTCAGCGGGATCGTGGCCCGGAACCCCCAGCCCATCTCCACGCGGAGGTTCCCGTCCTCGGTGCGGACGTCACTTTGCCGGGGCCCGAGCCCGAGCGGAGCAGACAAGGGCAGGAACCATCGTTCGTATCGCAGCTCGGTGTGCACGGCCGAGAGCGTACTGCCCTCGCCGGTAGTGCGCGGCTGGAATCTACAGCGACGCGAGAATGCCCTGCATTTCGGTGATCTCCCGCTGCTGGCCGGTGACGATGGACTGGGCCATCGAGACGGCAGGCGGGTACTGCCCGTTCTTGATTTCGTCGGTGGCCATCGTGATCGCGCCCTGGTGGTGCGCGATCATCTGCGTCAGAAACAACTTGCTGGCCTCCACGCCGTCGGCACTCTTCAGATCATTCATGTCCTGTTCGGACATCATTCCGCTCACGTCGTGGCCGGCCATGCTGCCCGGCGTCATCGGCATCGTCGGGACTCCCCACTGACTCAGCCAGGACTGCATCTGCTGAATCTCCGGCCCCTGTGCGGCCTTGATCCTGTTGGCCATGTCGATCACCCGCGCATCGATCCCTTTCTTGGCCAGCACGGTGTCGCTCATCTCGATGGCCTGTTGGTGATGCGGAATCATGTTCTGCGCGAACGTCACGTCGGCCTGGTTGTGCTGCTGCGCCGCCACCGAAGAGCTGACCAAAGAGCTGACCGAAGCGCTGGTCGAGCCGCTGTGCGTGGCCTGGTGAGAGGAATCGCTGTTGCACGCCGTCAGGGTGGTCAGCATCGCCAGGGCCGCGACACCGATGGTCAGCAACCGTCGCCTCATCGGAGTTCTCCTTTCGGGGCTTTGACCGCAGTGCGCTTTCCCCTTGATTGTATACCCCTCAGGGGTATACAACGGAGAGCATGGGTGTGACGGGTCGGCGAGGCGATTGATGTGATGGACGCCATTGGGCGGGCGTTGGTGCTCGCGGGATCGATGACGTGGGAGATCCTGTGGGCCTTGATCCTTGGGTTCGCGCTGTCGGCGGTGGTACAGGCGGTGGTGCGCAAGTCGGCGATCGTCGGTCTCCTCGGCGATGACCGACCTCGCACGCTCGCTGTCGCTAGCGGGCTGGGTGCCGCGTCGTCATCGTGCTCGTATGCCGCGGTGGCATTGGCGCGCTCGCTGTTTCGCAAGGGCGCGAACTTCACCGCGGCGATGGCGTTCGAGATAGCCTCGACGAACCTCGTCGTCGAACTCGGCGTGATCCTGGCCCTGCTCATGGGCTGGCAGTTCACGGCTGCGGAGTTCCTCGGGGGGCCGATCATGATCGTGGTGCTCGCGGTGTTGTTCCGGTTGTTCGTCCGGGCGCGGGTCATCGAGGCGGCCCGAGAACAGGCCGACCGCGGGCTCGCCGGGTCGATGGAAGGCCATGCCGCGATGGACATGTCGGTGCAAGGGGAGGGGTCGTTTCGGCGCCGGCTGTTTTCCGGACGGGGATTCACGGCCGTGTCGCACGTCTTCGTCATGGAGTGGGCGGCGATTCTGCGAGACCTGATCATCGGCTTGCTGATCGCGGGCGCGATCGCGGCGTGGGTACCGGAATCGTTCTGGCACAACTTCTTCATCACCGATCACCCTGTGCTTTCGGTGCTGTGGGGCCCCATTGTGGGACCGATCGTCTCGATGGTGTCGTTCGTGTGCTCAATCGGCAACGTGCCGCTGGCCGCGGTGCTGTGGAACGGCGGCATCAGTTTCGGCGGGGTGGTCGCGTTCATCTTCGCCGACCTGCTGATCCTGCCGATCCTCAACATCTATCGGAAGTACTACGGGATGCGGATGATGTTGATCCTGCTGGGCACCTTCTATGTCTCGATGGTCTCCGCCGGCTACCTCGTCGAATTGCTCTTCGGCGCAGCGGGTCTCATTCCGACCCACCGAAATGCGGTGGTGATGCAGGCGGGCATCTCTTGGAACTACACCACGTGGTTGAACGTCGTGTTCATCACCCTGGCGGCGGCGCTGGTCGCCCGGTTCCTGGCCACCGGAGGGCTCCCGATGCTGCAGATGATGGGCGGCTCGCCCGACGCCGAGCATGACCACCATCATCACGAGTGACCGACACGGCGCCCAGCTGTAAGCCCGTCAACCCCCGCACCGTGCGGGTCCACTTCCAGCTCGGTGACCGAATATCCACGACCCTGTGAATATTTTCAAAACGCCGTGATAGGCGTGTCGGTAGGGTTAACAATAGATTAACGGATAGTGTCTATCTGGCAACGCTGCGGCGACGTGGAGGTGGCTGCTATGAGGACGTACACGCTCACCGCGTCCGGTGCGGGCGGCCTCGTCGCGCTCACAATGGTCCTCGCGGCGCCGGCGCCGGCGATGCCGACTCCGGTCGGATCCGCGCAGGACATCGTGCGCTCGCTTCAGGCGAGCGGCTTCCAGGTCATTGTTAACACGGTAGGCACCGCTCCGCTGGACCGGTGCGCTGTGACCGCCGTCCGACCGGGCCCGAAAATCGCGCAGAGCGCCACCGGCACTCAGGAGGACGCCCTCGGAACGCCTTCGTACACAACGGTGTACGTCGATATCAAATGCTGACGGCAGGGCAGGGCCTGCCAGCTCGACGAAAGGTTCACGATGAAGAGATTCCCTCACATGATCGTCGCCGCGGGCGCGCTCGCCGGCGTCGTGTTCGGGTTGGCGCCCGCTGCGAGCGCTGCACCCACCAACGTTGGCTCGGCCCAGGACACCGTGAACAGGCTGACCGCGCTGGGTTACAACGTGGCGATCAACGGCAGCAGGACCGCCCCTTTGTCGAACTGCATCGTGACCGGCGTGAATCCGGGCGATCCGGGAACCGTCGCCGCGGGCCAGTTCACCACCATCTGGGTCGACGTTTCCTGCCCCCCGACCAACAACTAAGACGAACAACTAGGGAGCGGCGCAGACCGTCGCTTGGCTACCTCTGACCCGAGTACGCCACCGCGGCGATGACGCCGCCGCCGTTGACCGGGGGCCCGAGCAGCACAGATGAGGTGCCGGCGGAGGGGTTGTAGTCCACGAGTGACTGGCCGCCCCCACACCCTGCCTTGGCCTGGAGGTCGAGATCGCCCCCGTTGACACCGATCACGACGATGGTGTCGCCGTGCACATTGGGCACCGACACCTTTGAGGTCGTGCCGTCGGCGTTGAGCTTGGCCAGGAAGATGACGCCGCACGCGCCCAGGGCCTGCACATACGTGCCAGCCGGAAGCCGCCATGCGGTGGTGTCACCGTAGTCGGGGCCCTTCTGCCCGTTGTTGGGCGCGGTGAGAGCCGTCGGCGTCCCGCCGTCGATGGGGACCAGCCACAGCTGTGACGCCGGCGAGGCACTGCACTGGGCGAGCACGATCGTCGAGCCGGTGTCCCACCACCGCATCGGTGTGCAGTCCTTCTGGCCTGCGATCGGCAGCGCCTTGCCGGGCACCCCGTCGTTGCCCATCAGGGCGAGGCCGGATTCCGTACCCAGCACGAGCCGCGTTCCGTCGAGTGTGGACAGGTACCCCCTGAAGTCATGCGGCACCGGGTATGTCAACTGGTGGTTACCGGCGAGGTCGACCCGCTGGAGCGAGGCGACCGAGGAGGTGTAGCCCGACTCCAGCAGCACCGCCCTGCCTTCGGGGCGGGTGTACCGGGGGCGGACGGAGCTGGCGTTGACGGTGAACGTCGTCTGGGTGCCGCTGTGCAGGTCGACCTCGGTGATGACTGCCGACGACCCGGGCCCGCCCGACTCGAACAGGGCGCGGCTCCCGTCGCCCGACCAGTCGACCAGCTCGGGGCGCGACCCGTCGCCTGCCGGCGCGAAGGTGGTGATCGCGTATCTCCCACCGGCCGGGTCGACCAGGTACAGCGTCGTGGCGGCCGTCTGGTACGCCGGCTCGCCGGAGGGCGCTGTCTCGCCGGGGCGGCGGCCGGAAACCGGGCTCCAGGTGGCGAGCACCCAACCCGGACCGACCTGCGACCACGGGACGGCCGCGAGCGGGGCCTCGACACCACGAGCCGCCGGAGTGTCGGCGTACGCGGTTGCCGGGACGGCGATGGTGGCCGCGGCGACCGCCGTGGCGATCAGCGCGCGAATCGTGATCTTCACGGGCAGCTTCGTGCGCGAGATTGTGTTCATGTCGGATCCCTCTCCGGACCGTGTCCGCGGTCTGGCGTCGGCTGTTGCAGCCGGTCACGCAAAGACTGCGGCGGACGCCTTGGAGGATTCTTGACGTGACTTCGCTGTGCCGCTCAGGCCAGCAGGGATGCCAGCTCGGTGCGAGGCACTGACACTTCAAGTGGCCCGTCTACTTCCGCGAGCAGCACACCCTGGCCGAAAAGGAAGATCACCGCGTCGTCGGTGAGCGCGAAATTCTGGTACGACTTCGCGCCGAGGACGTTGAACGGCTGCGTGATCGTGTGCCCGCGTTTCTCCAACTCGCGCTGGACAATCGGGTCCAGCACCGCCAGCGGGTTGGTGCCCGGTTTGAACAGCGTGTCGAAGGTGATCGGGACGTGCGTGCTCAGGTCGTAGTTGAACGCCTTGTATGACGTCACCGCGTGAGCCCCGCCTGACTCGTTATACAGCTCCAACGCAACGCTTTCGGTGCCCCAGGGCCGGCGTGCCCGATCTGTACGTCGTCCCTTTGGCCTCGAGGTCATACGGCATACCGTTCCTCGGCGGCAACTGGGTGACGTAGGTGACGAATTGGTCCCGCTCCTGGGTCAGGTAGTCCGACACGGCCTGCTGGTCGGGGTAGCCGACCGGAAAGTTGAAGTCAACGTTGTAGTTGGAACCGGTGCTCTGGACGTGGCAGATCTGGTCGGGGTCGACCGTTCCGCCGAGGTCGGCGCACGCCGATTGTGCCCCGGCCGTCCCGGTACAGCCGACCAGCACGCAGGCGGCCACGCCCGCATGCCCGAGTAAACGCACGTTTCGAAACATGCCATCAGCCCAGCTGGTACGACTCGCCCGACACCCGGAAGAAGTGACCGGTGCTGGTGTCAGTGCACGTCACGCCCGACGGCTCGCTGTCGCACGTGATCGTGTCAACCGTGTGCGTTTGGCCATAGGCGAGCGGCCCGGCGGCGTATGGCGCAGAAAGGAAGATTTGAACCATTGCCGAGCTCACGCACGGTGTGGCGGCCGAATGCCGTCGCGATTGCGGCGCAACCACCGGATCCGGTGAGCCGATCAGGTACCGCTTAATGCCCATGAGCGTTAATGCCCATGAGCGCCGGGAGCGGTGGGCCGAACTGGTATTTGGCCATGTCGCGTGCCATGGGCAGCTAGGGTCATCGTCATACCCAGCTAACTAGCCTCGTCAGTAGAAGGCTCGGCCAATGTCCGAACAACCGCCTGTTCCGCCCGGCGGCTACCCGCCACCCCCACCGCCCGCGGGCTATCAACCGCCTTCGCCGGGCGCGGGGTGGCCGCCGCCCCCAGGCCAACCGGTCGATGACCTGCCGACGGAGGCCTATGCCTCCTGGATCAGGCGCGTCGGCGCCTACCTCATCAACTACATACTGTTGATGATCGTCGCCGTGATCTCTGGAGTGATCGCCGGACTGATCGACCGAGTGACCAGCGACGCGACCTGGACACGTATCACCGACGTGATCTTTAATCTGACGCCGCTGGCGTTCTTGATCTGGAACGAGGGCTACCGCCAAGGCACCACCGGTTCGAGCATCGGCAAGTCGGTGCTGAAGTTCAAGGTGGTCAGCGAACGCGACGGTGAGCCCATTGGCTTCGGATTGTCGATCGTCCGCTACTTCGCCCACTTCCTGGACGCGATCATCCTCGGCATCGGCTACCTGCTGCCGTTGTTCACCGCCAAACGGCAGACGATCGCCGACATGATCATGGACACGGTCTGCCTGCCTCACGAGCCCCCGTCGGCGCGGCGCAGCCGCACACCGCGGCCGAGAATCCGGATGGCAGTCGGCGTCGTGGTGCTCGCGATCGCGGCCATCCTGACCGTGCTGGCCTATCTGGCAACCACAAGCCATTGGGTCTGCCCGAGCGGTGGGTCGTATCCCGACTGCGACCACGACTACGAGAAGTGGGTCGGCCCAATCGGATACGGCGCTTACGGCTTCTCAGAACCACATACCCAAGCGGCCCTGGTTCCGCCATTGTGGACCGCAGGGATCTTAATCTTGCGGCGGTACTACAGGGCGACATATTTGCTTGTTCCGGTTGCCGGCATCGTCGCGTTTGTCATGTTTAATCAAGGTCGATACGACTGGGGCTGGTACAACAATTTCTTTGCGTTCCTAGCGTGCGTTTTCGTAACGACCGCGGTGTGTGTGCTTATCGCAAGGGGCATCACCCGTGTTGCCGCGGCACGACAAGAAGAGGCGGCGTACTTCCGGGAGCGCAAGGCGGCCCGCCAGCAGCGGTTGACGCCGACTTTGCCACCGCCAGGCTGGTACCCGGATCCGGCAGGCGATCCCCGACGGCAGCGCCAATGGGACGGCCGCCAGTGGAGCGAGCAATGGCGATAAACAATGGCGGGACTGGGTATCCCCCGGCATCGGATAGATCACCCTCTGCCGGGGATTCCCATCGCGCCGGACTGATCACACCTTGCACGTCAACGAACACCGGATCCGGGTGGCTGAACCCTTCGGCGCGAGGGTTCGTCGGGTGCTTGTGACAGCCAAGTTTTGCAGCAATATGTGAGAACTCGAGAACGTTAGTTCTGAAACATGTTCACCAGTGCGTCCAACGCCCACGCCGCGATCATGCTCGTGGACGCCCGAGCCGGGGGTGCTTCTTCAGCGGGCCGGCGGGAGCGGCCGTGAAGTCTCGCTAATCACCCCACGCACTTTCCCTGGTCCTCGTCCCACTGTCCGCCGGCTAGGACGCAGCACCACAGGTGGGCATCGATTTGGCCGCTGATCGCGGGTCCGCCGCTATTGCCAGTGGTAACTCCAGTGGTGTTGCCAACGGTGTTGCCAACGATGGTGTTGCCAAAGGTGTTTCCGTGGCCATCGGGGCTGCCTACGGTGTTGCCAACGGTGTTGCCAACGATGGTGTTGCCAAAGCGGTCGTCAGTGCGTTGCACGCACCGGTCGTATGCTCCAGGCTCGGCGATTTTGTGTTCGAACGTGCACGCGCCGAGCGTGGCCGCCGCCGCGATCAACGCAGTGGGTAGCAGCCAACGCACATCTGCGGGAATAATGATGGGTCGCCGGGATGCCATGATGTCGTCCTTTGCAGATCGAGGGCGCTGATGTGGTTCCCCGCACCGGAGCGAAGTCCCTGCCGTTGTCTTGCATCGCAAATAGCGCGTTCCCGGCCGGGTGTGACTCATTGCGGCGACACGATGCCCCGGTCGCCCCCCAAGGCCCCCGGTGTTGCTATCTCACCGTTGTTGCCGCCGGTGGCGGGTACGAGGGTACGTGCCCGTCCGTGCCGGTTGACTTCTTCTAGTGGTTGGGTGCGCCCATTATTGGTATCTGCCCCGTCGGAGGAAGCAGATTTGCTGATCTGTTGTCGTCGCGGCTCTAGAACTTCGAGTCGGTGGCGAGGCGAGTGTGTAGTCGGATTGTAGGGCCCGGGACGCAGACGCGCCCGCGCCTTGGTCGCCGCGTGTTTGACGGTGTTCGGCAGTCGCTTCACCGTGTCGGGTGGGACCCACGCGAGGTATAAGACGAACATCGCGTAGCTGAAGATCCCGATGATGATCCCGATATCGATCATTAGGTGCATCGCCGCGCCGGCTGCTAGGACCCACGGGCGTAGCCGCTTATTCCACACCAGCACTGCGATTGCTAACTCGGTCGCCAGCGCCGCCCACGTCGCAACGTTCATCAGCAACGCGTTCCTGGTAAGCCAGTCCGGCGAAGGCAGACGTTGCATATCAACGAGCCGTAACGCATAGGAGACGGCTGTCCCCTGCGGCCATGACTGGCCCGTCAGTTTAATCAGCACCGACGACAGGTAGATGATCGACAGCTGAACTTGCATCAGCCGAAGCGGCCAGAGCGGTCGCGATTGAGCCGACCAAAATGATCCTGTCCTGCGGCGCTGATCGAGCGATAACGCCGTGCCACAGGGCGACAGTGCGACAAAAAGGGCGATGATGCGCACGACCGAATCCCCGGCATTAAAGACCCACACATCGCGGTGTAGGAATGACAAGATCAGAACGAAGACCAACACGGCCGCGACTCTGCTGTGCCATCCGAGGGTCAGCGCGATGGCCGACGCCAACAGCACGGCCCAGCCGATCAGGATGGCCTGGTCGCTGGAAACGATTTCAAAGACACCCCAATTGCCGGGGATCGCCGGGTGATGCTGGTCCGGCACCACTCCGCGCGGACCCAACAGGTCATGCAGGATTGGCAGCAGCCATAACGTCCACAGCACCGCCAGTGCACCGAACGCCATCCTGACCAAACCGAGGGTGTATGTAGGTTCGGGTCGGAACCAAAATCCTTGCCACCACTCACCAATTGCTGAGGGTCGCAGCCGCGCGGCGTGTGCGGTTTCTGTCATGAGTTTGTCGTCAGATTTTCGTCGTAGATCGTCTCCGCCCCGGTCGCTCCGGGTCCGCTCGTACCCGGAGGTGGCAAGACCTGTGTCCGCAGAATCAGGCGGACCCGAGTCTCGCGCTCAGCCGGAACGGTCAGTTGATGGACAACCCAGTGAGCGATCTGCGGGCGGATCTGCGGGTCTGACAACAGACTCTCCTTGAGTTTTCGCCAACGATGCGAGACAGCCACACCAACGATCCGGTCGTAATTCGTCGGCAACGTCCACACTCGATCCCCGCCATCGGCCATCGTCACGTCCACCTCCAGGTTTTCCAGGCGACTTGGTGGGTCGGGCGCATACATTCCCCAAAACTGGTCGAGGCCGGCTGCAACCGCGATCGGTGTCATTGTTGGCACCAACGCCTGTTTGATCGCGGAATCGGGCATGTTTGACACCACGCCGATGAGGAGAACCGCAGCAATGAGCGCGCTGATCGCGCCCTCGCGAATTTGGGACCACTTCAACAGTGACCCCTCAGATGTGGGGTTGGTCGCCGCCCTCTCAGCGGCGGCCGACCCCAGATCCCTTTCCTTCTTGACTTCGCTTACGTCAACCACGGGCCCGCATTCCGGTTATGTGGGGGCGGTGGTGGTGGTGGTGGTGGTGGTGCCGGTAGTCCCGGTGGTCCCAGTGGTGGTGGTGGTGCGGCCGCTGGTGTTGCCAGTGCTACGCCCGAAGGTGTTGCCAAAGGTGTTGAAACCAAAGGTATTGCCAACGGTGTTACCGATGGTGGTGGTACTGAGGAACGTATTGCCATTGCTGTTTTGGTTAGTGACACCGGTGGTCCCAGTGGTCCCAGTGGTCCCAGTGGTCCCGGTGGTCCCGGTGGTGGTCGTGCTGCCGGTGGTCGGGGCGGTGGTGGTGGTGGTCGTGGTGGAATTGGTGCCGCCGGTGGTGCCAGCGGTGGTGCTGACGCCGCTGGTGTTGCCCGTGCTGCGCCCGAAGGTGTTGCCCAAGGTGTTACCGACAAAGGTGTTACCAATGGTGTTACCGATGGTGGTGGTACTGACGAACGTATTGCCATTGCTGTTCTGGCTGGTGGTCCGACCAGAAGAATCGAAGAAACCTCCCCGGGCGCTTGCTTCAGGTGTGGCGGAGAGTACCGGCGACCCTTGAGCAACCCCGATGCCGCCTGCTGCGGCGGCTACGAAGAGCCCCCCACCAATCGTGCGATTGATCATTGAATACGAACGCTCGCGCTGCTTCCTGTGACGACCGCGCGATGGGCTTGATGGACCGCTCATGGACAGATCTCCTTTAATTCGGTGAGAACTCGCTCGAGGCCTCACCACGACATTTAAACTTCGCGTTTCGAACTTTTCGAAAACGCACACTCTGAATAAGCCGGGCCGCAGCCCGACTCAAGACATCGAAGATCAGGGTCGATCGCGTGTCACATACCCAATTCGTGGTGTTCATTGCGAATGCGGCCATTGCCGATCGCGGCGCAGAAGCCAGCCTCACACACAAACGACAACATTGGCTGTTGGCAAACCCGACCACTATTGGCTGAGTGTGGCGGAGGGGCACGAGATGCCCAGGCGCGCTCGACGGCGAACTGCCGGAACTGAGCCCCATTGCGGCCGCATAACATTGCCAGGCGCCTGCTCACCGAACTGTCCGTTCTTTTTCGAAGGATGGAAAAAGGTGGATGTGTTCTGAATGCCGTGTGCGCTCGCGGCCGGTCTGGACTCATCGGGAATTTCCCCAATATCTTTGATTTGCCCCGGCCCGCGCGGTGGTGTTGCTGCAGTGGTACGCGAGGGGGGAGGGGACATCTTCGCGCCAATGGAGATCCTGCCGGAGCGCGAGTCCATTCTGCGAGGAGTCAACGTCGAGGATGCCGTGGCGTTTCATCATCATCATGACGTCGGGTTGGATCAGTGGAAAGGCGGGCTCGCAGTCGTGCCGCGCGGCGTGGATCAGGGCGTCGACCTTGGCCGAAGTCAGTATTAGGCGCGGTTTGTCCATCCAGCCGCAGGTACACTGCCCCCTGCTTCTGTAGCGAGGTGGTTTCACCACAACTACGACGCCCGCGACGCCATCTAAGTGCGCCATTCCGCTCCGCGGCGTCAATACCGAGAAGTCGGGTGAAAGTCGATGCCGATTTATTCGCGGGCTCCCGACCTGAGGTGCGCGCCGGTGAGGCGACCGTCGGTCGCTCACCGGCCCATTGGGGCTACGCGAGGCTAGCCGGGCTAGCCGGTGACGCCGGGTTTGGCCGGGTTTGCCGACGACCGCCCGGGGGCCGCCGGCACCGCCGACGGTGGCGATCACACCAACCGCCAGGCAGTGATCATGGTCGTGTTGTTGGCCCTCGTCACCGAACTGTCCGTTCCTTCGAAGGATGGAATAAAGGTGGATGCGTTGTGAATGCAGTGTGCGCTCGCTGCTGGCCTGGTCACATGAGGAATTTTCCCTACTCTTTGATCTGCCCGACCCCTCATCTTTGATTTGCCAGCCCGCGCGGTGGTGTCGGTGCAGTGGTACGCGAGGGTAAGGGAAGCGTCGGGGCGCCCATGGAGATGCTGCTGGAGCGGGAGTCGGTGCTGGGCCAGTTGGGTGTGTTGGGGCAGCGGGCTGGGCGCGGCGCGGGGCGGGTGGTGTTGCTGCGTGGGGAGGCCGGGGTCGGCAAGAGCGCGGTGATCCGCCGCTTCATCGCCGGCCTGGACGAGCGGGTGCGGGTGCTGCGCGGCTACTGTGATCCGCTGGCGACGCCGCGACCGCTGGGCCCGCTGATCGACATGCTGGCCCAGCTGCCGAAACCGGAGGCGGGCGGGTTGGCCGCGGCGATCAACGGCGTTGGCGCCGAGGCGATCTACACACGGCTGCTGGGGTTGTTCGCTGACGGTAACAGCTGGGTGTGCGCGGTGGAGGACGTGCACTGGGCCGATGGGGCCACCCTGGATTTGCTGCGGTTTTTGGCGCGGCGACTGGGGACGCTGCCGGTGCTGTTGCTGGTGTCCTACCGAGACGATGAGGTCGGTCCGCAGAATCCGTTGGCGGCGGCGCTGGGACCCGGGTAATCGACACGTGACGCGCGTCGACAGGCCTCCTGGGCGCTCGCACCACCATCGGTGCGCGACAGCCGGAGACCGGTCCGACGCGATCCTGACAGCGAAATGCATCGATCCACGTACCGAAATGCATCGATACCCATCAGTTAACCTCCAAGAAATTGCCCACCAAAAGCAATTGCGGGTGGAGAGCGACGGCCAGTGTCATGATTGGGTTGTTGCGCCCAACAACGTCTGGATAAACTTCGACAGCAATTCGCGCAACACATCGCGATGAGCCGCGGTGAGTGGCTCTGCCAGCACCTGGCGCAGGTCGATATCGTCAACTGTGGTCTTCCCTTTAGGCAAGGACTGTGGCGGTTCCCGAAACGGATACTGGTGGGGCGGTTTCTGGATATACGCATCGGCCAGCAAAGCATAGTGTGTTAAGCACTTAGGTTTTTCTCATGTTGATGACGGTCACTCCTCAGGGTCCTGGGACACGCTGTTGTTGAGCTGCATGAGAAGGGGGTGATCAAGATGTTGCTGAACGTGTACCTGTGCGGGTGGCTGGTTTCCACAATCGGCGCCTTGGTCACGGCCCATTGGTTGTCCGATCGTCGTATGTCGCGGCCGCTGTCCCGTGGATCGCTCGCTGTCTTGGCCGGTGTGCTGTGGCCAGTGCTGGTGGTTATTGTGGTGGAACTATTGCCATCGTGGTTGTGGCCAGGTGGATTAGAGCCGCTGGTGCTCGCCAGTCCGATCAGGCGCCGATGGATCGGGATGAAGTACTGATCTCCTCTTACTAATCTCGGTTGCGGACACCGGATAGGCGCGGTGATGTATCGCGGACACAGGGGAGGGTCATGGAACGGCGAGTCGTCGGTGAGTTGAGGTTCTGGTCGGCGCCGCCGGTGCAGACCAGCGATGTGGACGAGGCCCGCGAGGTGCTGAAAGCAGCTTATCTGCCGTTGGAGGTCAATCCCGTCGGCCGTGATCCGTTGGACATGCGCATGACCGCAGTACAGCTTCCCCTGCTCACCGCGGGCTACATTCGTTTCGGTGGTGAGGTGAAGCTTCGCGCACCAGACGTGCGTTCGTATCACATCAACATTCCACTGTCCGGTCACGCGATAAATTCGTGGGACGACGGCCAGCAGCAGATCGCGGCCGCCTCCGCATCCGCGGGGATATTCATGCCTGGGATACCCACGGACAGTGCATGGTCCTCGGGGTGTCAACACATCTGCCTGATGATCCCCGCCCAGGAGATGCGCCGGCAACTGGAAACGATGCTCGACCGGCCCGTGCACGCCCGGCTGGAGTTTGAGCGCAATCTGGACCTGACGGCGACATCAGCGGCCAGCTGGCTGGAGCTGGTGACGATTCTTCAGCGCGAGGCCGATCGACCAGATGGATTATTGAGCCACCCGCTCGCCGCGGGCAATCTGCAACGCCTGCTTATCGAAGGCCTGCTGTTGACGCAGCCGCACAACCACACCGGCGCTCTCAGCAACGGCGCCCGTCCGGCGTCACCGGCAGTGGTAACGCGCGCCATCGACCTGATGCGGACCCACCCAGAAGCGCCGTGGACCACCGGAAAACTGGCGCAGAAGACCGGAGTCGGCGCCAGGGCACTCTTCAAGGCCTTCGAACGTTCTGGTGAGCTGCCGCCCATGACGTATCTTCGGCACCTCCGCCTGAACCGTGTGCATTCCACGCTGCTGGACGCCGATCCGCGGTCTGTCACGGTAACTGCGGTAGCCAGCCGCTGGGGCTTCGTACACCTGGGCCGCTTCGCTGCGCAGTACTATCAAGTATTTGGCGAATATCCCTCCACAACGCTAGGGTCGGCCGGTTCGCACAGCCTGAACGGCGGGAAGCCCGCCCCACACAGGTCGGTTAGCCGTCGGACCACGTCGGATCACGTCACGTCGGAGCCGACGGGGGAGGTGCCGACCGACGGCGTACTGCTGGCATCCATCGTTAGCCCGGACCGTTTGGCGGGGAGTGGAACCGATCAGGCCACCCCAGCCAACCAACAGCCGGTCGCATGAAACATCCGGGTTAGCGGCCCGTCTAGGCGTCGACTTTTCTTCGGCGCCACCGAACCTGTGCGGTGATTCGACCGACCTTTGCTGCAATTCAACTCGCCGACACCCGGCAATCGTCCGGGGCCCATGGGCAGTTAGTCGCTATTGCTAATAGGCGGGCTGCCGGGTGCATGGTCGCTACATCGAAGCTGTTCGCTTCTGGCATCGCAACTGTATGCGTGAGCAAAGTGTCGATCCGCTTGCCTTGCAGGCCAATAGTTCTTTTGACTTTCATCATTTGTTCTTGTGACTTCGAATCTTCCATAATTCAAGATCACAGACCATTACCTCGGCCCGATCCGGCGACCACAGCCGATCACACACGAAACATCGCGGCTAACAACACGTTGACGCGCAGCGACTTCGGCGCCGTCGAATCTGACCGAACCTGAGAGAAATTCCCCCAAGACGACAATCTGCCGGGCCGATGAGAAGACCCGTATGCAGGTGGATGGGCCAGAAGTCGGTGGCGGTGCACCGCGCCTATGTGCATGTTTGAATCAGACGACGGCTCGGGCGGCGCTGGCCGCCCTCGACGGGCTGCTGGGCGCTCACACCACGTCGGTCCGACAGCTGGACACCGGGTTTACGCATCCTTGCAGCGAATGCATCGATAACCATGGCCTGACAGAATTGTCCAATTAACGCGATTGATTGTCCAATTAACGCCATTGCTTGTGGAAGCAAAGGCTAGGGCGCAGTATTGGGTTGTTGCCGTGTCGGATGTTAGCTGCCGCGCGCGATCAGGAATTACCGTTTAGGCAGTCAGGGGTGGGATCATTGAAAGTTGCCAGCCCGCGCGGTGGTGTCGGTGCAGTGGTACGCGAGGGTAAGGGAAGCGTCGGGGCGCCCATGGAGATGCTGCTGGAGCGGGAGTCGGTGCTGGGCCAGTTGGGTGTGTTGGGGCAGCGGGCTGGGCGCGGCGCGGGGCGGGTGGTGTTGCTGCGTGGGGAGGCCGGGGTCGGCAAGAGCGCGGTGATCCGCCGCTTCATCGCCGGCCTGGACGAGCGGGTGCGGGTGCTGCGCGGCTACTGTGATCCGCTGGCGACGCCGCGACCGCTGGGCCCGCTGATCGACATGCTGGCCCAGCTGCCGAAACCGGAGGCGGGCGGGTTGGCCGCGGCGATCAACGGCGTTGGCGCCGAGGCGATCTACACACGGCTGCTGGGGTTGTTCGCTGACGGTAACAGCTGGGTGTGCGCGGTGGAGGACGTGCACTGGGCCGATGGGGCCACCCTGGATTTGTTGCGGTTTTTGGCGCGGCGGCTGGGGACGCTGCCGGTGCTGTTGCTGGTGTCCTACCGCGACGATGAGGTCGGTCCGCAGCATCCGTTGGCGGCGGCGCTGGGCGACGTGGCGACCTGTGAGACGCTGACTCGGATTGGGCTGGACCGACTCAGCCGCGACGCGGTGGCGGAGTTGGCCGCCGGTCACGCGGTCAACGCCGATGAGTTGCACCGGCTCACCGGCGGCAACCCGTTCTTTGTCACCGAGATCCTCGCCGCCGGCCCGGACACGCTGGCAAACAGCGCGCTACCGCGCAGTGTTTCCGAGGCGGTGTGGGGCCGGCTGGCCCGGCTGTCGGCGCCCGCGCGCGATATCGCGCACGCCGCGACGATCTGCGGCCCGCACGCCGGTGCGCGGCTGCTGGAGAAGGTGTGCCCGGGCGCGACGGCGGCGTTGGATGAATGCCTGGACGCCGGGGTGCTGCGCGCCGACGGTGCGGCGGTGGCGTTTCGCCATGAGCTGGCCCGGCGGGCCGCGCTGGAACAGATCCCCGACTACCGGCGCCAGGAGTTACACGCACGCGCGCTGGCCGCGCTGGCCCAACCACCGATCCCCCCGGAAGCGTTGTCCGCGTTGGCGTTTCATGCCGAGCAGGCCGGCGATCACGACGCGGCGGCCCGCTACGGCCCGGCTGCCGCCCAGCGGGCCGCGGCGCTGGGCGCCCACCGGCAGGCCGCCGACCTGTACGCGTTGACGCTGCGCCACGCCGACACCGGCGCCGACCCACACCGGCTGACCCGCCGCGAACGCGACGTGCTCGAACTGCTCTCCGCCGGCCACAGCGATGCCAACATCGCCGCCACCCTGTGCATCAGTCCCAAAACCGTAGGCAACCACGTCAGCGCGATCCTCACCAAACTCGGCGTCCACAACCGCACCCAAGCCGCCGCCTACGCCCGACGTCACACCAAGCCATAACGCTAACTGGGCACCGCCCAAGCCTGCTGCACCCGGTGCTCGGGGCCGCGGCGGCAACACACCTGACCCCCAAGCCATCGTCGGCTGGACGGGAGCGGCTGGAATCGTGGGACTGGCTGAGATTTATCGGAATGCTGCCTCTCCGCTGCCTAATGGGACCGGAGAGCGCGGCGATCAACCAGAGAAGCACCGCCGCCCCCGACTTTCGATCCAGGTCAGGGGCGGTTCTGTCATCTCGAACACGCAGTCGGGGTGGCGGGATTCGAACCCACGGCCTCTTCGTCCCGAACGAAGCGCGCTACCAAGCTGCGCCACACCCCGTTGAAGCCTGGCCAGAGTATCGCACCGGGCCAAGCGCTGCCCAAACGCGTTGTTCTGCCTCACGCGCGCTCACGCGCGGCCGCCCGCGAGATGTTGATCACCGCGCCGCGTGGGATGAATCGGATTGTCGGTGGTGTTGTGCAGACTAAGCGACAGAGGAAGGGGTGGCCGATCATGACGGGTTTGGGAGCCACCATCTACGGCGGTTTCTTCGGTTTGGCGGCGTTGTGGCTGTTCCTGACGGCCGACCGCGCCGAGGCCCCGCAGGGCGCCGATCAGCCGAACGAACCGGTTCGCTCGAACTCGATCAGCCGGGCCGACGCACTCGTGGGATCGAGCTCGTGGTCGGCGAGCCAGTCGTCGGAGAAATAGGTCTCGGCGTAGCGGTCGCCGCTGTCGGCGAGCAGCGTGACCACTGAACCGCTGCGACCGTGCGCAGCCATCTCCGCGAGCAGGCAATAAGCGCCCCACAGATTGGTGCCGGTCGACGGTCCCACCCGGCGGCCCAGCACCTGGCTCGCGTGCCGCGCGGCCGCGATCGACGCACAGTCCGGGACCGAAATCATCCGGTCCACGACATCGGGCAGAAACGACGGTTCCACCCGCGGTCTGCCGATGCCCTCGATCCGCGACGACATCTCAGTCGTCACGTCGCTGTCACCGGTCGCATACGACGGAAAGAACGCGGAGTTCTCCGGGTCCACCACGCACAACCGGGTGCTATAGCGCCGGTAGCGGATGTAGCGGCCGATGGTCGCGCTGGTGCCACCCGTTCCCGCGCCGACCACCACCCACTCCGGGATCGGATGGTGCTCGAGTGAGAGCTGCGTGAATATGGATTCGGCGATGTTGTTGTTGCCGCGCCAGTCGGTCGCCCGCTCGGCGTTGGTGAACTGGTCGAGGTAATGCCCGCCGGTCTCCCGCGCCACCCGCTCGGCTTCGGCGTATACCTCACCCGACTGCTCGACGAAATGGCAACGGCCGCCCTGCGCCTCGATCAGCGCGATCTTGGCCGCGGTCGTCGACGCCGGCATCACCGCGATGAACGGCAGCCCCAACAATTGCGCGAAGTACGCCTCCGACACCGCCGTCGAACCCGACGACGCTTCGACCACGGTGGTGTCCTCGGTGATCCAGCCGTTGCACAGTGCGTACAGGAAAAGCGAACGCGCGAGGCGATGCTTGAGGCTGCCGGTGATGTGCGTGCTCTCGTCCTTGAGGTACAGCTCCACATCGACGTCCGACGACCACGCTGACGGCAACGGGTAGCGCAGCAGATGGGTGTCCGCGCTGCGCCGTGAGTCGGCCTCGATGAGTCGGACCGCCTCGTCCACCCACGCCCGCGGCCGGTCCCGGGCCGCCGACCGTGTCACCGCAGCGCGGCGCTCGGATGCGCGCGTTGTGACCCCTCGGTTACCGCCGGACCGCCGGTCGGTGCGGCCACCAACGTCAGCAGCGTGGCTTCGGGCCGGCAGCAGAACCGAACCGGATGGAACGGCGAGGTTCCGATCCCCGCCGACACATGCAACCGCATGCTCGCACCCCAGCTCGACGTGCCTTTGGCCCTCGACCGATCGAGACCGCAGTTGGTGACCAGTGCGCCATAGAACGGCAAGCACAGCTGACCGCCGTGGGTATGGCCGGCGAGCACCAGCTGATAGCCGTCGGCGGCGAACCGGTCGAGCACCCGCGGCTCCGGCGAATGGGTCAGCCCCAGCCGAAAGTCGGCGGCGGGGTTGGCCGGTCCCGCGATCATGTCGTAGCGGTCGCGATCGATGTGCGGGTCGTCGACGCCCGCGGCCGCGATGGTCAATCCCGCGATTTCCAGCTCCCGGCGGGTGTGCGTCATGTCCAGCCAGCCACGTTCGGTGAACGCCGCGCGCAGGTCCTGCCACGGCAACGGCGTGCCGTGGGTGCGGTGCCCCGGTTCGACCACGTAGTTCATCGGATTCTTCAACCGCGGCCCGAAGTAGTCATTGCTGCCGAACACGAATAAGCCGGGCACGCTGAGCAGCTCGGCGAGGGCCTGCACCACCGCGGGGACCGCCCGCGGGTGCGACAGGTTGTCGCCGGTGTTGACCACCAGGTCCGGATCCCATCGCGCGAGTTCACGCAGCCACGCCTGCTTGTGGCGCTGGCTCGGGCGCATGTGGATGTCGCTGAGGTGAAGCACGCGCAGCGGCGACGAGCCCGGCTCCAGCAGCGGCATCGTCACCTCGCGAACCACAAACGCGTTGCGTTCGATGATCGAGGCGTAGCCGAGCCAGCCGAGCGCCGAGCCGCCGGCGACGGCGGCAGCTGTCTTCAGCATGGGCGAGGAGGCCATAGGGGCAGCGTACTGTGCAGGCCCGTCCGAGCACCGTTCGAAGTAGCTTGCGGACTTCTGAAAACTTCGGGCGTTCCTCGCGAACAGGGTGACCGAACGGTCCCGCAGTGACCGTTCGTTACGGCGGCGGGTTACCCACCGGCGGTGGCGGCGGCCCCAGCACCGGCACGGTGATCGGCGGCAGTCCGGGTATCTCCACCACCGTGGAGCCGATCACCGGCAGTTGCGGCGGTGCGCCTGGCGGCGGTGGTGGTGGCGCCGGCGGAATGCCGTTGCTGGTGTTGACGGTGACCACCGCGCCGGGGATGGTCTGACCGCTCGGCGTGGTACCGACGACCGTGCCGGCGGGCGCCGTGCTGTTCACCGGCGTGGGCGCCTCGGCGACACCGAACCCGCCGTCTCTAAGCCGCGCCTTGGCGGTCTCCACGCTCAGCCCCGACACGCTGGGAACCTTGGACCCCGGCCCACCCTCGACGTACCGGGGATCGGTCGGCGGAAGCTTCACCTCGCCGAAGTCGTTGGCGATCGGCTTCATCGACTCGAACCAGGTGCGGGCGGGCTCGTTCCCGCCGTACAGGTTCCCCGACCCGCACTGCCGCAGCGGGTACGAGCACAAGTCGGTGGGGTTGGCCGAGTCGTCGAAGACGTAGACGGCCGCGGCGTAGTTGTTGGTGAACCCGACGAACCCGGAGGACCGGTGTGCCTCGGTGGTTCCGGTCTTGCCGGACATCGGCAGGCTCCACCCCGAGGAACCCGCCGATCCCGCCGCGGTGCCGCTGACGGTGTCCTTGCTCATCGCGTTCGCGAGGGTGTTGGCCAGCCCTTCGGGCACGACCTGCTCGCAGCCCTCCGTGGTGACCGGCACCTCGTTGCCCTTGCGGTCGAAGATCTTGTCGATCGGGTTGGGCGGGCACCACACTCCGCCCGATGCCAGCGTTGCCGCGACGTTGGACAGCTCCAGTGGGTTGAGCTCGATCGGACCCAGCGTGAACGAGCCGAGGTTCTGCCGCTTGACGAAGTCGGCCAGGCTCTCGTTGCTTTGCGGGTCGTAGGCGCGCGCGGTGCCGGGTTGCGCGTACGAGCGCATGCCGAGCTTGACGGCCATGTCCACCGACCGTGGCACGCCGACCAATTGGATCAAGCGGGCGAAGGCCGTGTTCGGCGATGTGGCGAGCGCCTCGGTGACGTTCATCGAGCCGCGGTAGGAGCCGTCGTTCAGGACGCACCAGGTCTCCTTCGGGCACCCGCGCGCCCCGCCCGTGCCCATGCCCTTGGCCTCGAACCGCCCCGGCACTTCGAGCTGGGCGTTGATGCCCATCCCCATGTCAAGTGCCGCGGCGGTGGTGAAGATCTTGAAGATCGACCCGGCGCCGTCGCCGACCAGCGAGAACGGCTGCGGTTGCATCGTTTCGCCGGCTTCCAGGTTCAACCCGTAGGTCCGGTTGCTGGCCATCGCCACCACCTGGTGCGAGTCCTTCCCGGGTCTGATCACGCTCATTACGTCCGCGACGCCGTCGAGTGTGGGGCTCGCGATGCTGTCGATGCCGTGCTTGACCGAATCCTGCACCCGCGGGTCCAGTGTGGTGCGGATCAAGTAGCCGTCGCGGGCCACCTGTTCCTTGCTGATGCCGGCGCGCGCCAGGTAATCCAGCACATAGTCGCAGAAGAACGCGCGGTTCCCGGCCGCGATGCAGCCCCGGGGCAGCGCCTGGGGCTGCGGCAGAATTCCCAACGGCTGCGATTTGGCGGCGCGCAACGCGTCCGCCTGCGCCGGGAAGTTCTGAATCATCGTGTCCAGCACCAGATTCCGGCGCTGCAGGGCACCGTCGGGATTGGTGTAGGGGTCCAGCGCTGTGGTCGACTGCACCATGCCGGCCAGCAGCGCGGCCTGCTGCCAGTTCAGCTGCGATGCGTCGGTGCCGAAGTACGTTTGCGCGGCGTCTTGAACACCGAACGCGCCGTTGCCGAACGACACCAGGTTGAGATAGCGGGTGAGGATCTCTGGCTTGGAGAAGGTCTTGTCAAGCGTGAGCGCCATCCTGATCTCACGCAGCTTGCGCGCCGGGGTGGTTTCGACAGCGGCACGCCTCTCCGCGTCGGTCTGCGCGGTCACCAGCAGCTGGTAGTTCTTCACATACTGCTGCTCGATCGTCGAGCCGCCTCGGGTTTCGGCGTCGCCGGATGCGTAGCCGGCCAGACCGGTCAGTGTGCCCTGCCAGTCGACGCCGTTGTGCTCGGCGAATCGCTTGTCCTCGATCGAGACGATCGCCAGCTTCATCGTGTCGGCGATCTGCTCGCTCGTGACCTCGAATCGACGCTGGGTGTACAGCCATGCGATCGGGTTGCCCGCCGCGTCGACCATGGTCGAGACCTGTGGGACGTCGCCCTGCACCAGTTGCGCCGAGCCGTTGGCCACCACATCGGACGCGCGGTTGGACATCAGACCCAGCCCGCCGGCGAACGGGAACATGAGCGCCGCCGCCACCACCGCGGCGAACAGACAGCACCACGCCAACTTGACGACCGTTACCACGGTTGGCGGGCGTTCCGACATGGGTACAGGTTACTGACCGTCGCCCGGCCATCAATTCCCGGCAAATCCGCGGCCAAAACGTTTGCTCGGGAGTGTTTGCGCAGCATAATTGGCATGCGCGTCAACATTCGGCTGACGTGGGCGCTTTCGCAAACAACGGCGGAGGACTAGCGGTAACGGCCTGACGGCACGGTCGTCCCAAAAAAAGCGGTACCAAACTGTTGCGCAAACGATACGTGACCACCTAGTTTGAACTCACAGTGCGATATAGGTAACAAAAGCCTGCACAGTGTGGCGTAGATCGCATAACGGGATCATCGCCGGGGCGCTCGCCAATGTGGCGGCGAGAAGGAAGGGGAACGCTGGTGTCAGGTAATCGTCCCGCCCCACGGCGGACAACGTCAAGCTCAACGCAGGGGTCCGTTCAGAGCGCGGCGGCGGAAGCCCGCATCGCATGGGTATCGCAGGCGCGCTGTCGCGCCTCTGACCCCGACGAGCTCTTCGTCCGCGGTGCCGCGCAGCGCAAGGCGGCCGTCGTCTGCCGGCACTGTCCGGTCATCGCGGAGTGCGGCGCCGACGCGCTGGACAACCGCGTCGAGTTCGGCGTCTGGGGTGGGATGACCGAACGGCAGCGGCGCGCACTGCTCAAGCAGCACCCCGAAGTAGTTTCCTGGTCAGATTTCTTCACCGCTCAGCGCAAACACCGCAGCGCGGTCTGAAGGCAAGGCTTACATTGCCTAAGCAGCGTTCGCTGCGGTGAGTTGATCGGCGATCGCACGTAACGCCTCGAGATCTGAGACATCGAACGGCAACGACGGCACCCCGACGATCGGCACATGCGGGTTGGCGCCGGTGAACCGCGACAGTAACCGCACTTCGCGCTTGGCGGTATGGCCGCGGTCGGCATGGATTCGCAGCACCGCGGCGGCCAGCGAATCGGGATCGTCGGCCTCCAGGTCCGCTGCGGCGTCGGCCGCGCGTTCGACGTGAAGATCGGACAGCGTCGGATGTGTGCGGTTGAGGATCATCCCCGCCAGTGGCATCGCCTCTTTTGACAGCCGGTCGACGAAGAACGAGGCCTCCCGCAGCGCGTCCGGTTCGGCCGCCGACACCACCACGAACTGGGTGCCGCGACGCTTGAGCAGCGCGTACGTGCGGTCGGCCTTCTCACGGAACCCGCCGAACGTCGAGTCCAGCGACTGAACAAACGCGGACGCATCGGACAGCATCTGTGAGCCGAGCACCGTCGACAACGCCCGCATCGCCAGCCCGACCGCGCCGGTGACTAGGCGCCCGATACCACGACCGGGCCCCAGCAATAGACGCCATAACCGGCCATCCATGAAGCTGCCCAAGCGCTTTGGCGCGTCGAGGAAGTCCAGCGCGTTGCGCGACGGCGGCGTATCCACCACCACCAGGTCCCACTTGTCCTGAGAGACAAGCTGTCCCAGCTTCTCCATCGCCATGTACTCCTGAGTTCCTGCCAGAGAAGTCGCGACGGTCTGGTAGAACGGGTTCTCCAGAATCGCTTGTGCCCGTCCGGGTCCGGAATACTCGACCACCATCTCGTCGAATGTGCGGCGCATGTCGAGCATCATCGCGTGCAACTCGCCCTTGACTTCCGGCCCGAGGGGCACCCGTTGGGGCGAGTTACCGAGGTCGTCGACGCCGAGGGCCTGCGCCAGCCGACGGGCCGGGTCGATGGTCAACACCACGACGGTGCGGCCGTATTCGGCCGCACGGAGTGCCATCGCCGCCGCGGTCGTGGTCTTGCCGACACCGCCGGCGCCGCAGCAGACGACGACGCGGTTGGACGTGTCCGCGAGGATCGAGCCCATGTCCAGTGGCGGCGGCTGTGCATGATGTCGCCGTCCATGCGCCTCCGGTGTGCTCATCGAACCCCCTGTCTGCCAAGCTCTTCGGCCAGCTCGTACAGGCTGCCGAGGTCGACGCCGTCGGCGAGCTGGGGCAATTCGAGGCGCGGCACGTTGATTTCGTCAAGCTGCTCGGCGGCTTCCGCGCGGGCCTTCAGCCGGGTGGCGTGCTGGATGGTCTCGGTCAGCAAGCCGGCGAAGTCGGTGTCATCGAGCTTGATCCCGGCCTTCGCGAGGCCGGCCCGCACCGCGTCGGCGTCCACGTCACCCTCGGCGGCCTTCGCGAGGTCGTCGGGCGCCAGGTAGACCGGCAGTGTCCGGTTCACGATCACGCTTCCGATCGGCATGTCCATCTTGTGCAGCTCGTCGATCGCCTCGACCGTCTCCTGCATCGGCAACGCCTCCAGCAGCGTCACCAGGTGGATCGCCGTCCGGTCGGAGTGCAGCAGCGTCACCACACCTTCGGCCTGTGAATGCACCGGACCGCCCTTGGCGAGGTCCGACACCGCCTTCGTGACGTCGAGGAAGCGGGCGATTCGCCCGGTCGGCGGGGAGTCCACCACCACCGCGTCGTAGGCCGGCAGCCGCGCCTTGTCGGCGCGCACCACGGTCTCCTTGATCTTGCCCGTCAGCAGCACGTCCCGAAGACCGGGCGCGATCGTCGTCGCGAACTCGACCGCGCCGATGCGTCGCATCGCTCTGCCGGCCAGCCCCAGGTTGTAGAACATGTCGAGGTATTCCAGGAACGCGGCCTCGATGTCGATCGCCAGCGCGTTGACCTGCCCGCCGCCCTCGGCGGTTGCGATCTTCACTTCCTGGTATGGCAGCGGCGGCACATCGAAGAGCTGCGCGATGCCCTGGCGGCCCTCGACTTCGACCAGAAGCACGCTGCGCCCGCCGGCGGCCAGCGCCAGCGCGAGCGCCGCGGCGATCGTCGATTTGCCGGTACCGCCCTTGCCGGTGACGAAATGCAGGTGTGCGTCCCGAAGCCGCGCGGGCCAGCCGACCTCGGGCCCTGCCTCGCGTGTGGTTGCCACCCATGCATGCTAACCACCAGCGTTCCCTGCACCTGCCACGGTTAGGGTTAGCTCCATGAGCGATCCGACTCGTTGGGAGTACGCAACCGTCCCGCTGTTGACCCACGCGACCAAGCAGATTCTGGATCAGTGGGGCGACGACGGGTGGGAGCTGGTGGCGGTTCTTACTGGACCGACCGGCGAGCAGCACGTGGCATATCTGAAACGGCCCAAGTGACCGCCCCGGAGCCGCAGGGCCGGCGACATTCCGCTTCGGAGCCGCAGGGCCGGCGACATTCCGCTTCGGAGCCGCAGGGTCGGCGACATCCCGCTTCCGCGCGCCTCGGCGAGCTGGGCATCGAGCTGCCGAAGGCCGCCAGGGCCCTGGGCGCCTACGTTCCCGCGGTACGCACCGGCGATCTGGTCTACACGGCCGGCCAACTGCCGGTGGCCGAGGGCAACCTGATCCGCAGCGGAAAGGTGGGCGGCGAGGTCAGCCCCGAAGAGGGCAAGAGACTGGCCCGCATCTGTGCGCTGAACGCGCTGGCCGCCGTGGACGCCCTGGTCGGTGTCGACGCGATCACCCGCGTGGTCAAGGTGGTGGGGTATGTCGCGTCAGCGCCGGGATTCACCGGCCAGCCCGGCGTGCTCAACGGCGCGTCGGAACTGCTGGCCGACGTTTTCGGCGAAGCGGGAGCGCATGCGCGGTCGGCGGTCGGTGTGGCGGAGTTGCCGCTCGACGCGCCGGTGGAGGTCGAAGTCATCGTCGAGGTGCAGTGACGGAGCCGCCCGGCCGGCGACATCCGACACCGTCCTCGGCGCTCAGACACCCGGCGTACGACGTGTTGCGCCCGGTGACCGAGACGGCGTCGGTGATGCTGTGCGATAACCCCGGCCTGATGACCCTCGACGGCACCAACACCTGGGTGCTGCGCGGTTCCGGCAGCGACGAGATCGTGATTGTCGATCCCGGCCCGGACGACGAGGAACACATCGCCAAAGTTGCGGCACTGGGCGCGGTTTCGCTGGTGCTGATCAGCCACCGGCACGAGGACCACACCAGTGGCATCGACAGGATCGTCGGCCTCACCGGCGCACCGGTGCGCGCCGTCGGAAGCGGTTTCCTGCGCGGCTTGGGCGGTCCGCTGACCGACGGCGAGGTGATCGACGCGGCAGGCGTGCGCATCCGGGTGATGGCGACGCCCGGCCACACCGCGGACTCGTTGTCGTTCGTTCTCGACGACGCGGTGCTGACCGCCGACACGGTGCTGGGCCGCGGCACCACGGTGATCGACCCCGACGACGGCAGCCTCGTCGACTACCTCGAGTCACTCAAGCGGCTACGCGGGCTCGGCAGCCGCGCGGTGCTGCCCGGCCACGGTCCGGACCTGCCGGACCTGACCGCGGTCGCCGACATGTACCTCGCACACCGCGAAGAGCGGCTGAACCAGGTGCGAGATGCGCTACGGGTGCTCGGCGACGACGCGTCCGCTCGCCGGATCGTCGAGCATGTCTACACCGACGTCGACGAAGCGCTGTGGGACGCCGCAGAGTCGAGCGTTCAAGCCCAGCTCGACTACTTCCGCCGCGATTAGCAAGCCGCCTGAGACGTGTGCCGGAATACTCAGCGGGCGCGTCTGGCCAGGCGCTCGGAGTCGGAGATCAGCACGCTCTTGCCCTCGAGCCGGATCCAGCCGCGATGGGCGAAATCGGCGAGCGCCTTGTTGACCGTCTCCCGTGACGCGCCGACGAGCTGCGCGATCTCCTCCTGCGTCAGGTCGTGGGTCACCCGCAGCGCGCCACCCTCCTGTGTCCCGAACCGCTGCGCCAACTGCAGCAGCTGCTTGGCCACCCGGCCCGGCACGTCGGTGAAGATCAAGTCGGCGAGGTTGTTGTTGGTGCGTCGCAGCCGGCGGGCCAGCACACGCAGTAACTGCTCGGCGATCTCCGGCCGATCCGAGATCCAGGCCCGCAGCGCGTCGCGGTCCATCGACACCGCGCGCACCTCGGTGATCGTCGTCGCGCTCGAGGTGCGCGGCCCCGGGTCGAAGATGGAAAGCTCGCCGAACATGTCGGACGGGCCCATGATCGTCAGCAGATTCTCGCGGCCGTCGGGAGAACGGCGGCCGATCTTGACCTTGCCGTTGATGATGATGTACAGGCGGTCCCCGGGTTCGCCCTCGGCGAAGACGGTGTGTCCGCGCGGGAAGTCGACCGGCTGCAGTTGTTTGGTCAGCGCAGCTACAGCGCTCGGCTCGACACCCTGGAAGATTCCGGCCCTGGCCAGGATCTCGTCCACGTTGCCCCTCTTAAGCTCTCGGGTGGTATCACAGGCAAAAGCCGACCACCAGATGCTTAGCGAAATAAATCCAGCGGCCGGTATATATTCTCGACCCTTCGACGCTACACAGAATCCGCGTGGCGAGTCTGTCGAAACTGCGGATTGGCCATCGCGTGGAGGGGTCGCGAACGGTTTGCGACCCCTACCGGCTCCTCCAGGCCACGCATCCGGCGCCGGTGGAAGCAGTCCAGTGCCTCCGGCATGCCGTCACGGGCCAGTGTCCTCATGTCGCCGGGTTGGGCCTGCGCCAGGAACTCGGCCACCTCCGCGGCGCCGACCGCGCCGGCGTTCAACGAGCTTTCGAGGCGTTCCAGCCCGAAGGTCGCCAACATCAGCAACCCCGGGATGAGCGCGACGAAGAGCCATGACACACGCAGAAGTAAACACGCCGAAGGTCTCAACGCGATTACGAAATCTCACCGGTCAGTACCCTTGCAGGGTGACCGCGGGCAAGCGCGCCCCAGCCGCCGACCGGCGCTGGGCCACCGAGACGCACCTGGGCCTGGTGCGACGGGCCCGGCGGATGAATCGTGCGCTGGCACAAGCCTTTCCCCACGTCTACTGCGAGCTGGACTTCACCAATCCGCTGGAGCTCACGGTCGCCACCATCTTGTCGGCGCAAAGCACCGACAAAGGTGTGAACCTCACGACGCCCGCGCTGTTCGCGCGCTACCGCACCGCCCGCGACTACGCCGGCGCCGACCGCACCGAGCTCGAGGAGCTGATCCGTCCCACCGGCTTCTACCGCAATAAGGCCTCCGCGTTGATCAAACTGGGCCAGGCGCTCGAGGAGCGGTTCGACGGCGAGGTTCCCGCGACGATGGCGGAACTGGTCACGCTGCCCGGTGTGGGCCGCAAGACCGCCAACGTGATCCTGGGCAACGCGTTCGGAGTCCCCGGCATCACCGTCGACACGCATTTCGGCAGGCTGGTGCGGCGCTGGGGGTGGACAGACGAGACCGATCCCGTCAAGGTCGAGAAGATCGTGGGCGAGCTGATCGAGCGAAGCGAATGGACGCTGCTCAGTCACCGCGTCATCTTCCACGGCCGGCGGGTGTGCCACGCGAGACGGCCGGCGTGCGGAGTGTGCGTGCTGGCCAAGGACTGCCCGTCGTTCGGTCTGGGACCCACCGAACCCGAAGTCGCCGCCGCGCTGGTGAAGGGACCGGAGACCGAACACCTGCTGGCACTGGCCGGGCTGTAAAGCCGCGGTTGCGATGAGCAGGTCAACCCGGTGGACCATCGCGGTGCTGGCTGTGGTCGCGGCGATCCTCGTCGCATTGCTGGTCGAGCTGCGCCAGCCCACATCGAAGACCGCGCCCGCCAACCCGGGCGTCGCGGCTAGGCTGCCCGGCGCCGGGGACCTCTCGGCACTGCGCCGCCTGGCCGACCTGCCGCCGTGCCCGTCGGACGGGTCCGGTGTGGGGCCGCAGGCGCTGCGCGGCGTCTCGGTGGCGTGCCTGGCCGACGGCGCACCCGTGGACCCTGCCAGGGTCGTCGCGGGCCGCGACGTGTTACTGAATCTCTGGGCCTACTGGTGCGCGCCCTGCGCACGGGAGCTGCCGGCGATGGCGGAGTATCAGCGCCGGGTCGGCGACGAATTGATGGTGATCACGGTGCATCAGGACAACGACGGGGCCGCCGGGTTGTCGCGGCTCGCGGAATGGGGGGTCCGGCTGCCGACCTGGGAGGACGGTGGACGGCGGGTGGCGGCGGCGCTCGGCGTGCCGAACGTCATGCCTGCGTCGGTGCTGCTGCGCGCGGACGGTAGCGTTGCCGGCATCCTGCCGCGGGCGTTCGACAGCGCCGACGAAATCGCGGCCGCGGTCGACCAGACGATGGGAGCGTCGGGGTGAAGTCAGCGCGTGGGGCGGGCGGGCTGACCCCGCAGGCCGCGCCGACCTGGCTAAAACCGCTGGTCGACAACGTCGGCTGCGTGCCTGCCGCGTACCGTCGCCGAGTCCCCGCCGACGTGCTGGCGATGGTGACCGCGGCCCACGCGAAGGCGGCCGTCACCGGCGCGGGACGTGATGCCGCGGTTCTGGTGCTGTTCTCGGGCCCGGAGAACATCGCCACGGACACCGGCGTGCCCGCCGACGCCGACCTGCTGTTGACCGTGCGCGCGTCGACCCTCCGTCACCACGCGGGTCAGGCCGCGTTCCCCGGCGGGGCGACCGATCCCGGTGACGTCGGCCCGGTCGACACCGCGATTCGGGAAGCGTGGGAGGAAACGGGCATCGACGCCAGCCGGCTGCGACCGCTGGCCACCCTGGAGAAGATGTTCATCGCGCCGTCCGGCTTTCACGTCGTGCCGGTGCTCGCATACTCGCCGGATCCCGGCCCGGTCACAGTCGTCGACGAGGCCGAGACTGCGATCGTGGCTCGAGTTCCATTGCGCGCCTTCGTCAATCCGGAAAATCGGCTGATGGTGTACCGGCGCACGTTTAGCAGCCGGTTCGCCGGGCCTGCGTTCCTGCTCAACGAGATGCTGGTCTGGGGCTTCACGGGTCAGGTGATTTCGGCGTTGCTCGACTGCGCGGGCTGGGCGGTGCCGTGGGACAGCGACGACATCCGCGAACTCGACGACGCGATGGCATTGGTGGACCACCACGGCGACGACCATGGCTACGTTGAGGCACGCCGATGACAGCCTCGCAGTGGTTCGACCTGGCCGTCATCGCGGTGGCGTTCATCGCCGCGGTCTCCGGCTGGCGGTCGGGTGCGGTCGGGTCGTTGATGTCGTTCGTAGGGGTGGTTCTCGGCGCCGTCGCGGGCGTGTTGTTGGCCCCTCACATCGTCAATCAGATCAGCGGGGCCCGTACCAAGCTGTTCATCGCGCTGTTCTTGATCCTCGGCCTGGTGGTGGTCGGCGAGGTCGCGGGCGTGGTGCTGGGCCGCGCGGTGCGCGGCGCGATCCGCAACCCGGGTCTTCGCGCCGTCGACTCGGGGATCGGTGTGGTGCTGCAGGTGTTCGCGGTGATGGTGGCCGCCTGGCTGTTGGCGTCGCCACTGCGGGCGTCGGATCAGCAGACACTGGCCCAGGCCTTCGAGGGGTCGATGATCCGTAAAGAGGTCGACCGGATCGCGCCCAGCTGGCTGAAGACCGTGCCGAACCGGTTGTCGGCGTTGCTGAACACATCCGGCATCACCGACGTATGGCAGCCGTTCGGTCACACACCGATCGTCCCGGTGGATGCGCCGGACGCGAACCTGGCGGGCAGCGCGGTGGTCGCCCAGGTGCTGCCGAGCGTGGTCAAGATTCGCGGGCTGGCCAACGGCTGCCAGAAGGTGCTTGAGGGCAGCGGCTTTGTGGTCTCGCCGAATCGGGTGATGTCGAACGCTCACGTCGTCGCCGGCGCAAACAGTGTCACCGTGGAATCCAACGGCACTACCTATGACGCGCAAGTGGTTTCGTATGACCCGAGCGCCGACATCTCGATCCTGGACGTCCCGAACTTGTCGGCGCCCGCGCTGAAGTTCGCTGAAGGCGAGGGGAAGAGCGGCACCGATGCGCTGGTGCTGGGTTATCCGGGCGGCGGGCCGTTTGTCGCCACGCCGGCCCGCATCCGGGACGTCATCCAGCTCAACGGCCCGGACATCTATCGCACCACTACGGTGAAGCGCGAGGTGTATACGATCAGAGGCACAGTGCGGCAAGGTGATTCGGGCGGACCGCTGATCGACCTCGAGGGCAACGTTCTCGGCGTGGTGTTCGGTGCGGCGGTCGACGACCCGGACACCGGTTTCGTGCTGACCGCGACCGAGGTGTCCCGCCAGATGGCGAAGGTCGACAGCACTCAGCCGGTGCCCACCGGCGCGTGTATCACGTGAGTGGCGCCTCGTAGACATGCGCGAGGAAACGCGTCAGCTGCTCGTTGACCACCCCCGGCGCCTCTTCATGGCTGAAATGCCCTGCGCCTGAAACAGATACGAAACGGCCGTGTGGCGCGTACCGTTCTGTGCGGTGCACGGCGTCGGCGAGAACGTAGGGGTCGGCGTCGCCCCGAAGATGGAGGAGCGGCACGCCGAGCTGCTGGTTCATCGACCGCATGAAGCGGTGACCTTCGCTGCGCAGTTGGCTTCGCACTGCCCAGCGCTGATACTCCAGTGCGCAGTGCGCGGCGCTGGGAATGCAGAATGCGCGCCGCATGTGCCGGATGGTCATCGAAAAATCGTCGCTCTCCAGCCATTGAGCACCTGATCGGGCGCGCACGAGCGTTTCCAGCGCTTCGGCGTCGTGCCGCGTCAGCCAGCGCTCGGGCCACATCGGAATCTGATAGCTCAGCAGCGACGGCAGCAGCGCGCGGCCCTGGTCGCGGCGGGCGAGCGCCGATGCCCGCAGCGCGGCGGGGTGCGGTGAGCTGACCGCGGCGATGGCGCGCACCAGCCGCGGGTGCAGTACCGATGTCGCCCAGCACACCAATCCGCCGTCGGCGTGCCCGACGAGTGTGGCAGAGGAGTGTCCCAACGCTCGGATCAGCCCGGCGGTATCACCGGCCAGCGTCCACCCGTCGTAGCCGCGGGGCGGTTTGTCGCTGCCGCCGTACCCGCGGAGGTCGACTGCGACGATCCGGGCCCCGGTCAGGCCTGTCAGCTGATGCCGCCACGACCACCAGAACGAGCCGAACCCGTGCAGGAGCACCACGAGTGGCAGTGCCGACGGCGGCGCGTCCGCGTGTGGATGTGGGTCGGCTTCGACGACGTGAAACCGGATCCCGTTGGCGTGCACCTCCGTATGCCGCCACGGCCCGTCGATACGGACGACCGACGGCGCGGGCGGCGCCATTTACCAGCCCGATGGGTCAGTCTGGGCGCCCGGCCCGCTGGCGGGCGGCCGGCCGGCGGTTTGGCTCAGGGCCCTGTGGTCGGTCGAGGTCAGCACCTCGCGGGTTTCCTTGACCGATGCGATGGTCTCGCGCGGTCCGCGGATGCGCCTCACCTTGAGGTAGCCGAACAGTGCGAGCACCGCCGTGGCCAGCACCATGATGCCGAACACGATCAGGTAGGCGGCCCACCTGTAGAGCCAGATGTCGAGCAGCTCGGCGACGAAGAAGAAGAAAAAGAACGTCGAGTAGAACAGCACGACGAGCGCGGCGATGAACAACACGCTGCCGGTCAGGCCCCGCTTCACGTCTCTCGTGATCTCGGCGCGGGCGAGCTCGACCTCCGCGCGCACCAGGGTCGACACCTGGGTCGTCGCTTCTTTGACGAGGTCGCCGATCGACGCCTCGGCGGGCAGCACATTCGGATCCATCAGCGGGATCGAAGTGATGGTGTTCGGCACTCCATTTCTGCGGTCACCGTTGCTCACGGACATTCCTTCCGCTCTCCCTCGCTCGTCGATGGGTATGTTGCCACGCCGGGCCAGGCTACTCACCCGGCGCGACGCGAAAGTGATGCGCAAGTTACTGGTGTGGTTTTGGGTAAGCTTCGGTTCTCGTCTACAGGAGCTTGCTTTGAGGTTCGCGCACGGTCTGCGGCTGATTGCGGCGATTGTTGCTCTGTTGTCGCTCGCCGGGCTTTCCGCGCCACCCGGCGCGACCGCGGCGGACATGGTGGTGCTCGGCGGCGGCGCCGGCATCGTCGTGAACGGCGAGACGGTGTGCACGCTGACCGCGATCGGCAACGACAACCAGGGCAACCTCGTCGGATTCACGTCGGCGCACTGCGGTGGACCCGGCGCGACGGTGTCCGCCGAACAGGCGCTGGGGGCGGGGACGCTCGGCGTGATGGTCTCAGGCAACGATGCGCTGGACTATGCCGTCATAAAGTTCGACAGGGCCAAGGTGACGCCGGTGAGCAACTACAGCGGGTTTCAGATCAGCGGCCTCGGGTCCGATCCCGCATTCGGTCTCGTCGCGTGCAAACTGGGCCGCACCACCGGCTACTCGTGCGGGGTGACGTGGGGGCCCGGCGAGCAGCCGGGCACCATCCTCAGCCAGGTCTGTGGCCGGCCGGGCGACTCGGGTGCCCCCGTCACGGTCGGCAATCAGCTCGTCGGCATGATCCACGGCGCATTCAGCGAGGATCTGCCGACCTGCGTGGTCAAGTACGTCCCGCTGCACACCCCGGCGGTGGCGGAGTCGATCACCTCGATCCTGGCCGACCTCAACGCCAAAGGTCGTCCTGGCGCAGGCTTCGTCCCGGTGCCCTAGACCGTATGGGGTGGGCTGGGGCCTCGCTCACATGTGAACGTGGGTTGCCGTCAGGAAGTTGGTCCTGGCCGGTAGAGCCACAAGATGTGGGAGGCCCCAGTGAATCTTCAGCGTACGAGCGTCGGGCTGGATGTGCACGCGCGATCAGTCGTCGGGTGCGGGTTGGACAGGCAGACCGGGGAAGTCTTTGAGCGCCGATTGACGCCGAATCGGGACGAGGTCCTCGAATGGATCCAGTCGCTGCCGGCGCCGGCGGCGGTGGTCTATGAGGCCGGCCCGACCGGGTTCGGGTTGGCTCGGTTTCTGCTGGCCGCCGGGATCGATTGCGTGGTGGCGGCACCGTCGAAGCTGCAGCGCCCGTCGGGTGATCGGGTCAAGACCGATGCCCGTGATGCCCGGCATTTGGCGCGGTTGTTGCATCTGGGTGAGATCGCGGCGGTGGCGATCCCCAGCGTCGAGCAGGAGGCGGCCCGGGACTTGGTGCGGGCTCGTGAGGACTGCCGCGGGGATTTGATGAGTGCGCGCCACCGGTTGTCGAAATTACTGCTGCGCCAAGGGATCGTTTACTACGGCGGGAGGGCCTGGACAGGACAGCACGAACTGTGGCTGCGCCAGCAGCGCTTCGACGCCTGCGGGTTGCAGCTGGCCTATGACACCGGCTTCGACGCGATGCTGGCCACCATGGATCGGCGGGATCGGCTGGATCGCGCGATCGCGGCGATGGCCGCCGATTCGGTGTTCACCCCGATGGTGACCCGGCTGAGCTGCCTGCGCGGCGTTGCCACGCTGACCGCGTTCTCGCTGGTCGTCGAGATCGGCGACTGGCATCGGCTCACCGGCCGCTCCATCGGGGCCTACCTCGGCTTGGTGCCCACCGAGTACTCCTCGGGCCCGAAACGGGTGCAGGGCGGGGTCACCAAGACCGGCAACAGTCATGCCCGCCGGTTGCTGATCGAAGCGGCCTGGCATCACCGAACCCCGTATCGACCGGGACATGTTCTGCGCCGACGCTGGGACGCAGCGTCGCCGGCGGCCCGGGCACGCGGACAGGCTGCCAACCGGCGCCTGCATGCCCGCTGGGTCAGCTTCGATGAGCGCAAGAAACGCTCGGTAGTCGCCAACGCCGCGATCGCGCGCGAACTGGCCGGCTGGTGCTGGTCGTTGGCTGTCCTCAACGACTGACACCCCACAAACGCCGGATGACAACCACGCCTAGGTTCGGCAAGCGTCTGGGAGTGACCCGCGACAGAACTATGAGCAATCATGTTGCTCCACAACTGATCACGCTCGCCCTCTAGACCAGCGATCCACTCCGACTCGAAAGTCCGTCCTGCGGTAGCCAACCCGCGAATATCAGACTTGACACGCGTCGACACGACACGCTCGAACCCACGACCATGTCATCCGGTCAACGAAGCGGCGGCCACAACGACAGTTGCGGCCGCCGCTTCCCCCTGCCCACTTGACAGAACGGTCTCCATATCAGTTCTCCGCCTTGCTGGCCCGGATCGCCTCGAACACACCGGGATCCAACAGCGTCGAGGTGTCCCCGAGTTCGCGACCCTCGGCGACGTCGCGCAGCAGCCGGCGCATGATCTTGCCGCTCCGGGTTTTCGGCAGTTCCGGCACGACGTGGATCTCGCGCGGCTTGGCGATCGGCGAGATCTCCTTGGCCACCTCGGCGCGCAATTCCTCGACCATGCGCTCGTGCGGCTTACCGTCGGCGCTGGACTCGAGGATCACGAACGCGCAGATCGCCTGGCCGGTGTGCGCGTCTGTGGCGCCCACCACGGCGGCTTCCGCCACGTGGGCGTGACCGACCAACGCCGACTCCACCTCCGTGGTGGAAATCCGGTGCCCGGCGACGTTCATGACGTCGTCGACGCGTCCGAGCATCCAGATGTCGCCGTCGGCGTCGTAGCGGGCACCGTCGCCGGCGAAGTACCAGCCTTGCTCGGCGAACCGGGACCAGTAGGTGTCCTTGTAGCGTTCCGGATCGCCCCAGATGCCGCGCAGCATGGCCGGCCACGGCTGATCCAGCACCAGGTAGCCGGTGACGTGCTCGGCCTCGTCGGCGCCCGGCTGGAGCTCGTTGCCGTCGTCGTCGACGATCTTGGCGGAGATGCCGGGCAGCGGCGCCATCGCCGAACCCGGTTTCGGCGCAGTGATGCCCGGCAGCGGCGAGATCATCGCCGAGCCGGTCTCGGTCTGCCACCAGGTGTCGACGATCGGCGTGCGATCCCCGCCGAACGCCGACCGGTACCAGCGCCACGCCTCGGGGTTGATCGGCTCGCCGACCGAACCCAGCAACCGCAGACTGGTCAGGTTGTGGGCATCGGGGATCTCGCGGCCCCACTTCATGAAGGTGCGGACCAGCGTCGGCGCCGTGTAATAGATTGTGACGCCGTACTTTTCGATTACCTGGAAATGCCGGTGTTCATTCGGCGAGGCCGGGGTGCCCTCGTAGACGACTTGGGTTGCGCCGTTGGACAGTGGGCCGTACACGATGTAGGTGTGCCCGGTGACCCAGCCGATGTCGGCGGTGCACCAGTACACGTCGGTCTCGGGTTTGACGTCGAACACGTTGTAGTGCGTGTACGAGGCCTGGGTCAGGAAGCCGCCGGTGGTGTGCATGATGCCCTTGGGCTTGCCGGTCGTGCCGGACGTGTAGAGCAGAAACAGCGGATGCTCGGAGTCGAACGCCTCCGCTGTGTGCTGCGGCGAGGCGGGCTCGACGGTGTCGTGCCACCACAGATCGCGACCCTCGGTCCATCCCACGTCGGTGCCGGTGCGCCGCACCACCAGGACGTGCTCCACGCAGTCCTGGCCGTTGACCGCCTCGTCGGCCGCTTCTTTGAGCGATACCGCGCTGCCGCGGCGATATTGCCCGTCGGTGGTGATCAGCAGCTTGGCCTGGGCGTCTTCGATGCGGGCGCGCAACGCGGCCGCCGAGAACCCGGCGAACACGACGCTGTGCATCACCCCGAGCCGTGCGCAGGCCAGCATCGCGACGATCGCTTCGGGCACCATCGGCATGTAGATCGCGACACGGTCGCCGGCTTTGAGGCCGAGGTCGGTCAGCGCGTTGGCCGCTTTCGACACGTCGGCCAGCAACTCCGAGTACGTCAGGGTGCGGCTGTCACCGAGGGGTTCGCCTTCCCAGTGGATCGCGACGCGGTCGCCGTTGCCGGCCTCGACGTGGCGGTCCACACAGTTGTAGGCCACGTTGAGCGTGCCGCCGACGAACCATTTCGCGAACGGCGCGCCCGACCAGTCGAGCACGTCGGTGAACGGAGTCTCCCAGGACAGCCGGTTCGCCTGCTCCGCCCAGAAGCCCAACCTGTCGCGCTCGGCCGCCTGGTAAAGGTCGGCGGAGGCATTGGCCTGCTTCGCGAATTCCGCTGTGGGCGGGTACGTCGACGGGGCATCAGCGTGCGTCTCGGTCATGGTGGTGAGCCTAAAGCGTGAGTGGTGGGCGGTGGACGCGATCCCAATGCGACCCCAACGCGATCCCAATGCGACCCCAACGCGATCCCAAGTCGGCTCCTGCGTTCGTCGCCGGGCTACCGTGACTGCGGTGAACGATCCGCTCGCTCCGCTCGCCGAGCTGCCGGGTGTGGCCGACGCGAGTGAGCGCGTCCGCGAGGCGGTCGGCAAGGCGCACCGGCACCGGGTCAACCTGCGCGGCTGGCCCGCGACCGCGGCGGAGGCCGCCGTGCGGGCTGCCCAGGCATCGTCGATGCTCGACCGTGGCGCGCCGCGGTTCCCGGCGGAGGGCTTGGTCAGCGGCCCGATCCTGGCCGGCGCGCTGCGCGTCGCCGAGGCGCTTCAAGGCGGTCAGACCGCGCTGGTCGGGGTGTGGCAGCGCGCACCTCTGCAGGCACTTGCCCGACTGCACGCGCTCGCGGCCGCCGATCTGGTCGAGGCGGACGCACTGGGCCGTCCTCGCGTCCAGGACGACGTGGCGAACCGGCTGGACGTGCTGGCCGGCTTGCTGACCGGCGGCAGTGCCGCGCCGGCGCCGGTGCTGGCGGCGGTGGCGCACGGCGAGATGCTGACGCTCGCGCCGTTCGGCAGCGCAGACGGCGTGGTGGCCAGGGCCGTGTCGCGGCTGGTGACCCAGGCGAGCGGCCTGGACCCGCACGGCCTCGGCGTGCCGGAGGTTTACTGGATGCGCCATGCGGGCGAGTACCGCACGGCTGCCCAGCAGTTCGCCACCGGCACGGCTGACGGGCTGAGGCAGTGGGTGCTGCTGTGCTGCCGCGCGCTGGAGGAAGGCGCCGCCGAAGCATTGTCGATCGCCGAGGCGGCCGCCAAGAATGCGTGAAGCGGGCGGCGTTCCGAATCGCTTCGGCTCGCCGCCCGCTAGCGCGGACCTCTGGTTACCAGGCGTGCAGCTGGGGGTTACGTGGGTGGCCTCGGCGTCCTTGCGATGCGCTTCAACTGCTGCCCCACCCAAGGGGCTGTCGATGCTGTTCGCTTTTCGTAATTACGCAGGCCCGCAACACTTCTGCCTCTATGCGGCATGCTCCGCGTGGGTGCCAGGATCCGCGCTGGGCAGTCCGGTTCGGGAGACCGAATCTTCTCTTCCGACTCGACCTTGGCCGCACCGGGCTTCCGTGATTCCTTTGTACTCCGTGACCCCCGCCACATCAAGGGTTCAGTCGCAACGGTTCAGTTGCCATCACAACACAAAGCGCCGCAGCAGCGAATACGTCAGCGCGCCTGCCGCGAGCGCACTGACCCCGACCGCCGCGGTAGTCGCGACCGCCGCCGTTGACGGCGCCGGGATCCGGTCCCGGAGCGACACCGGTCTGGAGAACGTCAGCATCGGCCAGCCGCGCGCTGCCGCTTCCTTGCGCAGCGCCCGGTCCGGGTTCACCGCCGTCGGGTGGCCGACGGTCTCCAACATCGGCAGGTCGGTGATCGAGTCGGAGTAGGCGTAGCAGTGCTCGAGCGGATATCCCTCCCGGTCGGAGAGCTCGCGGATGGCCTGCGCCTTTGCGTCGCCGTAACAGTAGAACGCGACCTCCCCGGTGTATTTGCCATCCTCGGCGACCATCCTCGTGGCCATCGCGTGCGTGGCGCCCAATGCGCGGGCGATCGGCGCCACGATCTCCTCGCCGGACGCCGAGACCACGACCACATCGCGTCCGCACAACTTGTGGTCGGCGATCAGATCGGCGGCTTCGGCGAACACCAACGGGTCGACGATGTCGTGCAACGTCTCCGCGACAATCGATTTGACTTGCTCGACGTCCCAGCCGGTGCACATGTTGGTCAGATAGGACCGCATCCGGTCCATCTGGTCGTGGTCGGCGCCTGACATCAGGAAGAGAAATTGCGCGTAACTGGACTTGAGAACTCCGCGCCGATTGATCAGACCTTGATCGAAGAAAGGTTTGCTGAATGCCAGCGTGCTCGACTTCGCGATGACGGTCTTGTCCAAGTCGAAAAATGCCGCCGTCTTGGTCCGGCCGTTCCAGGCCGGGTCGGCCGGCGGCGTGTGCTGCGTCGTCGTCAGCGGGGCGGCGGCCCGGTCGGAGACAGTCACGCGTTTCAGCATAGGGAACCCGATCGGCGCCGCAGTCCGTCCCTGTGAATTGGCAGATCAAGCCAGCTGTGGGCGGCCGCAATTCCGTGCTGGCTCAGTGTTATCGATGGCAAACAGCTCTTGCGCCTGTATCACGTTCGATGTGTATAGTGAGCATTACTCGGCTTATGCCGGGTGTGGATCAGTCCGACCCCCCGGGGCTGATACACGACGACCCTCGCCTCCTCCCCCCCTGGCGGGGGTCGTCTCTTTTGTACCGCAATCCCTGCCGTTCAGTCGCTCGTCGCGCGTTGTTCATTTTGTTGCGTGGCAGTTGCGGAATCCCGTTCTCGCACGCCGGGTTGTCCCCAGCTCGATGGGGTCCACAGGTGTGGGGGCGTGGGCCCGGCTCGCGCGGCGCAGCCAAGTGACATTTTTCACTTACCGCGGATGTCGGCTCGGATGCCGGCGTCACAGCGGCTAGTGACGTGGACGAAGCGGGTTACCACAGCAGCACAGGTTGCGCGTGCCATTCGGACACGATATTTTTCGCGTGCACCCGAGCACTCAGGGTGGTGAACGGAATTCGTACCAGGCCGTTCATCCCGTCTGCCGTTTCGGCATGACCGCTGTATTGAGCAGCGAGCAGAGCGCTCACATCGGGCTGACATCCGTCAATCCGCTGAGACGACCGTTGAGGGGTCGGTCGTCACCGGCGGGGTGGGTCATGAAGACTCGCGGGCGGTCAGTTCGCCTACAACCAGCCGGAGCACACGTACGGCTGCGCGCTTGTCCAACGGTTCGTTGCCATTGCCGCACTTCGGTGACTGCACGCATGACGGGCAACCCTGCGGGCATTCACAGGCCTCGATCGCATCGGCGGTCGCCGACAGCCACGTATCGGCCCGGCGGAAGCCGCGTTCGGCGAACCCCGCGCCGCCCGGGTAGCCGTCGTACACGAACACGGTGGGCAATCCGGTGTCGGGTCCTATCGCTGTCGACAGGCCGCCGATGTCACCACGGTCGCAGCTGGCGACCAGCGGTAACAGCCCTATCGCGGCGTGCTCGGCGGCATGCAACGCGCCAGGCACCGCAGACCAGTCGACGCCGTTGTGCTGCAGGGCTTCTGGCGTGACCGTGTACATCGCTGCCACCGTCTCCAGCGTGCGGGCGGGCATGTCGAGCTCGACGAAGTCGATCACCTCGCCCGCCGACGTGCGCCGCAGGTAACCGATCACCTGGCTGGTGACCGCGACCGGCACGAGCCCGAGCGTGACATCGCCGAATCTCGTCCGCTCGCCCGGGCCGGTCACGGTGATGTCGGTGATCTCTCGCGCGTAGGTGGCGTAACCGGGGTCCTCGGCGTGTACGAACGCCACACCGTCGTCGAAGTCGAGCGAATCGACGACGTAGGTCTCGCCCTGGTGGAGATACACCGCGCCGGGATGCACCGATAGCGCGGCCCTGCCCGCTTCGACGCCGCCGAGCAGCCGACCCGTGTCCGCCTCGAGAATCGCGATCTGATCGCCGCTCGAGCCGCGAATATTCACGGCCGGATGCGGATCGACGCCGGGGGCGGCGAAGTAGCCGCTGGCGCGACGGCGCAGCAGCCCGTCGTCGACCAATGCCGCGGCGACACCCGTCGCTCCCCATGTCAGCACTTCGGCATCGGTCACCGGCAGTTCTGTTGCCGCGCAGAGCAGTTGAGGGCCGAGAACATAGGGGTTCGACGGGTCGATGACCACCATCTCGATCGGCTTTTCCAGCAATGCCTCCGGATGATGAACAAGGTAGGTGTCCAACGGATCGTCGCGGGCGATCAGCACGACCAACGCGCTCTGTCCCCGCCGTCCCGACCGGCCCGCCTGCTGCCAGAAGGACGTGACGCTGCCCGGAAACCCGGCCAGCACCACCGCGTCGAGCCCGGCGATGTCCACACCGAGTTCCAGAGCATTGGTGGTGGCCAACCCCACCAGCTCACCGCTGGCCAGCGCGCGCTCGAGTGCCCGGCGATCCTCGGCGAGGTATCCGGCGCGGTAGGACGCCACCCGATCGGCGAGCTCTGGCGACGTGTCGGCGAGCCGCGCCCGCGCACCCAGCGCGGTCAGCTCCGCGCCCCTCCGAGACCGGACGAACGTCAGGGTCCGCGCCCCTTCGGCCACCAGGTCGGCCATCACGCGCGCCGCCTCGGCGCCCGCGGAGCGGCGCACCGGCGCGCCGTTCTCGCCGGTCATATCGGCGCGCAACGCGGGTTCCCACAGCGCGACGGTCCGCGCACCGTGGGGCGACTGGTCGTCGGTCACTTCTTCGACTGTCTGCCCGATCAGCTCTGAGGCCGTCAGACCCGGCGAAGCCGTTGTGGCGCTGGCGAAGACGACTGTCGGGGTGGCGGTGTAGCGCTCGCACAACCGTAGCAGGCGTCTTAACACCATCGCCACGTTGGAGCCGAAAATGCCGCGGTAGTAGTGGCATTCGTCGACGACGATGAATCGGAGGTTGCGCAGGAACACAGCCCAGCGGGCATGGTTTCGCAGCATCGATAGATGAATCATGTCCGGATTGGAGAACACCCATCGCGACTGCTCGCGCGCGAACCGCCGGATCTCGGCCGGGCTGTCGCCGTCGTAGGACGCAGGCGCGGTGTCGGCGAGCCGGTCGACCGCCTCGGTCAGCGACACCGCGGAGCGCAGCTGATCATGGCCGAGCGCCTTGGTCGGTGACAGATACAGCGCTCGGGTGCGGCGGTTCGTGGCCAGCGCGCACAGAATCGGCAACTGGTAGGCCAGCGACTTGCCGGACGCCGTACCGGTGCTGATCACCACGTGCCGGCCCTGGTGCGCCAACGTCGCCGCCCGCACCTGATGTGCCCACGGTGCGGTCACGCCGCGACCGGCGAACGCGTCGATCACGTCCCGTTCGGCCCAGCTTGGCCATGCGGCCGTCGTGCCGTGGTTCGCGGGCAGCTCGGCGACGTGGCGCAGGGGCTGCTCTTCAAGGTCGGTGCCTGCAAGCGCGCTGGCGAGCAACTCGCGCCCGAAACCGGCCATCGCACCCTCCCCTCACGACTATTGATGCTCGCGCATTGACGCCACCGCCGAATGAATTGTTCACGGGTTCCTCCGGCCGAGACTGTTGCTATCGCGTCGAACATGATTGACTAACCCCGGTCGCAGCTTCTGTGTTCGTGTCAAATGCACTCGCAGGATCGACGTTGCGGTCGCGGTTCCTGCGAGGATGGCCATCCGGATAAGACCCGGGGAAATCACGAAGGATTTGCGGTCGGAGCAGACCCGGTGTACCGAAACACGGTGTACCGCACGCTGTTACAGTGAAGGAAGTAAGCGAGAAATGCCACAGGGAACTGTGAAGTGGTTCAACGCGGAGAAGGGCTTCGGCTTTATTGCGCCGGAGGACGGCTCCGCCGATGTCTTTGTCCACTACACGGAGATTCAGGGCAGCGGGTTCCGCACGCTCGAGGAAAACCAGAGGGTTGAATTCGAGGTCGGGCAGAGCCCCAAGGGGCCGCAAGCCACAGGAGTGCGTTCCATCTGAGTAACCGAGCCTGACGGAACCCCCGCAGTCGCGTTGTCTTGACGGCGGGGGTTTTCGTTTGGCCGTGAGCGACACGCCAGCGACACGCCAGCGACACGCCACTGTGGATCACGCAACACCCACGCTCATGCCGGTCGCGCTGGGCTTACTGTCGTTGGCGTGAGCCAGCTGTCGTTCTTCTCGGCCGAGTCGGTGCCGCCCGCGGTGACCGACTTGACCGGCTTGCTGGCCGCCGGCGGGCAGGTGGTGCTCGTGGGCGGCGGGGCGCGGCTGTCCGTGGTCGTTGACCGGCCGTGGCGGGCGGAGGCCATCGCCGAGATGGTGGACGAGGCCGGGCTCGACCCGGAGGTATCCCGTACGGACGAGGACACGCCGCTGGTTCGCACCGCGGCGGACGCCCGGCTGGTGACGATCGCCGCTGATTGGACCCGTGGCGCGGTGAAGACCGTGCCCCCGCAGTGGCTGCCCGGGCCCCGCGAGCTGCGAGCCTGGGCACTGGCCGCGGGCACACCCGAGGCGGACCGTTACCTGCTGGGTTTGGACCCGCACGCGCCCGACACCCATTCGCCGCTGGCGTCCGCGCTGATGCGGGTCGGCATCGCACCCACGCTGATCGGCACCCGCGGGGCGCATCCGGCACTGCGGATCAGCGGCCGTCGGCGGCTATCGCGCCTGGTAGAGAACGTGGGGGAACCCCCCGACGACGCGGAGGCGTTGTCGCAGTGGCCCCACCTTTAGGGGGACGTGACCGGGGAGTCGGTTTGCGTCGGCAGGCGCGGAGTGCAATCTTGTCATGTGCTGAAGAGCGCGGGCACCATGTCGCCCGGCGCTGATCGGCGGGGAGAAGTGGAGCGTAAGCGCAGGTGGCTAACGATGGTCGCACCAGCGGCAGCGGTAACAAGAATGTGCGACGGCTCGTCATTGTCGAGTCGCCCACCAAAGCGCGCAAACTAGCCGGCTACCTGGGCGCCAACTACATCGTCGAATCGTCGCGCGGCCATATCCGCGACCTGCCACGAGCGGCCGCCGACGTGCCGGCGAAGTTCAAGTCCGAGCCGTGGGCCCGGCTGGGCGTCAATGTCGACGCGGACTTCGAGCCGCTCTACATCATCAGCCCGGACAAGAAGAGCACGGTCACCGAGCTGAAGGGCCTGCTCAAGGACGTCGACGAGCTGTATCTGGCGACTGACGGTGACCGCGAGGGCGAGGCCATCGCCTGGCACCTGTTGGAGACCCTGAAGCCGCGCATCCCGGTCAAGCGGATGGTGTTCCACGAGATCACCGAGCCGGCGATCCGGGCCGCCGCGGAGAATCCCCGCGATCTCGACATCGACCTGGTCGATGCGCAGGAGACGCGCCGCATCCTGGACCGGCTGTATGGCTACGAGGTCAGCCCGGTGCTGTGGAAGAAGGTGGCGCCCAAATTGTCGGCCGGCCGCGTGCAGTCGGTGGCCACCAGGATCATCGTCCAGCGTGAGCGCGACCGGATGGCGTTCCGCAGCGCCGGCTATTGGGATGTCGTCGCCGAACTCGACGCGGGCGTCGAGGCGAAACCGCAGACGTTCACCGCGCGGCTGGTCGCTGTCGACGATCGCCGGGTCGCCACCGGCCGCGACTTCGATTCACTCGGCCACCTCAAGAAGGCCGGCGAGGCGCTCGTCCTCGACGAGGACACTGCCTCGGCGCTTGCCCGCGGACTGCGCGGCGCCGAACTCACCGTGTCGTCGGTGGACCAGAAGCCCTACACCCGCAAGCCGTATCCGCCGTTCATGACCTCGACGCTGCAGCAGGAGGCGGGCCGCAAGCTGCGGTTCTCCTCGGAGCGCACGATGAGCGTCGCCCAGCGGCTCTACGAGAACGGCTACATCACCTACATGCGTACCGACTCGACCACGCTGTCGCAGTCGGCGATCGACGCCGCCCGCAGGCAGGCGGGCGAGCTGTACGGCGAGGAGTACGTCCATCCCACGCCGCGGCAGTACACGCGCAAGGTCAAGAACGCGCAGGAGGCGCACGAGGCGATCCGGCCGGCCGGTGAATCGTTTTCGACGCCGGGCCAGCTGCACTCGGCACTCGACAGCGACGAGTTCCGGCTCTACGAGCTGATCTGGCAACGGACGGTGGCCTCGCAGATGGCCGATGCGCGCGGTACGACGCTGAGCCTGCGCATCACCGGTACCGCTCGGCCGGCGGCGGCAGCGCCGGCTGAGTCGGACGGCGGGCAACGCGTCGCGTTCTCGGCGAGCGGCCGCACGATCACGTTCCCGGGCTTCCTGTCGGCCTACGTCGAGAGCCTGGACGACCTCGCCGGGGGTGAGGCCGACGACGCCGAAAGCAGGCTGCCGCAGCTGCGTGAGGACCAGCGCGTCACAGCGAACGAGCTGACCGCCGACGGGCACACCACCAGCCCACCGCCGCGCTACACCGAGGCGTCGCTGATCAAGGCGCTCGAAGACCTCGGCATCGGCCGGCCGTCGACCTACTCGTCGATCATCAAGACCATCCAGGACCGCGGCTACGTGCAGAAGAAGGGCAGCGCGCTGGTGCCGTCGTGGGTCGCGTTCGCGGTGACCGGCCTGCTCGAGCAGCACTTCGGCAGGCTGGTGGACTATGGCTTCACGGCGGCGATGGAAGACGAGCTCGACGAGATCGCCAACGGACAGGAGCAGCGCACGGTCTGGCTGACCAACTTCTACTTCGGCGGCGAGCACGGCGTGCCGGAATCCATTGCGCGGGCCGGCGGGCTGAAGAAGCTGGTCGGGGTCAACCTTGAAGGCATCGACGCGCGCGGGGTCAATTCGATCGCGTTGTTCGACGACGACCAGGGCCGCACGATCTACGTGCGGGTCGGCAAGAACGGGCCGTACCTGGAACGCATGGTGGCTTCCGATGACGGTGAGCCGACGCCGCAGCGAGCGAATCTGTCGGACGCGATCACGCCTGACGAGCTGACGCTGGAGTTGGCCGAAAAGCTTTTCGCCACACCGCAAGAGGGCCGCTCGCTTGGCATCGACCCCGAGACCGGACACGAGATCTTCGCCAAGGACGGCCGTTTCGGCCCGTACGTCACCGAGGTGCTGCCACAGCCACCCGACGATGACGGTGACGGTGACGGTGCGGCCAAGAAGGGCAAAAAGCCCACCGGTCCGAAGCCGCGTACCGGGTCGCTGTTGCGGTCGATGGATCTGGAGACCGTCACGCTCGAGGACGCTCTGCGGCTGTTGACGCTGCCTCGTGTGGTTGGCGTCGACCCGGCGACCAGCGAAGAGATCACCGCTCAGAACGGCCGGTACGGGCCATACCTCAAGCGCGGCAACGACTCTCGGTCGCTGACCAGCGAAGAGCAGATGTTCACGATCACGCTTGACGAGGCGCTGAAGATCTACTCCGAGCCCAAGCGCCGTGGCCGCCAAGCAGCTGCGCTGCCGCCGCTGCGGGAACTGGGCACTGATCCGGCGACGGGCAAGCCGATGGTGATCAAGGACGGCCGGTTCGGGCCGTACGTCACCGACGGCGAGACCAACGCGAGCCTGCGCAAGGGCGACGACGTGGTGAGCGTCACCGATGAGCGGGCGGCCGAACTGCTCGCCGATCGTCGTGCCCGCGGGCCGGTGAAGCGGACCGCGAAGAGGAGCCCGCGCAAGGCGACGGCCAAGAAGACCACCGCCAAGAAGAGCTAACTCCGCCGCTTCTAGGTCAGACTTCGGACGGCACCGGCGCCTTCAACGGCCGCGCAAGCTGAGTAGGCGCGTTGCGACCGCGCAGTTCGACGATTTCGCCGACGTCCCAGCACAGTGCCTCGGCGTCCAGTGCGCCGCTGACCGCGATCGCCGACGCCAGGACCTTGCCTTCTTCGAGTTTGGCCAGCTCGGTCAGCCGTGCCGCCTCGTTGACGGGGTCGCCGATCACGGTGTACTCGAACCGCGCCTTCGCGCCGATGTGCCCGGCGATCGCGCGACCGGCCGAGACGCCGATGCCGAAATCGCTGGCGCCCAGTTCCACGATCAGGTCGTCGTGCAGCTCGCGCGCCGCTGCCAGGGCGGCGCCCGACGCGTCGGGATGCTCGAGCGGCGCGCCGAAGATCGCCAGCGCGGCGTCACCCTGGAACTTGTTCACGAAACCGCCGTTCCTGTTGACCGACTCGACGACGATCCGGAAGAACTCGTTGAGCAGACCGACGACCTCGGCGGGCGGTCGGGTGGCGGCGAGTTGGGTTGAGCCGACAAGGTCCACGAACAGCACGGCGACGTCGCGTTCCTGCCCACCCAGTTGGGGACGGCTCTCCAACGCGCGTCGGGCCACGTCCTCGCCGACGTAGCGGCCGAAGAGGTCGCGCAGCCGCTGGCGCTCGGCCAGGTCGTGCACCATGTTGTTGAAGCCGGCCTGCAGCAGGCCGAGCTCGCTGGCGTCGTAGATCTGCACGTGGGCGTTGTAGTTGCCGCGCTGCACCTCGCCGAGCGCCCAGCGCAGCTGGCGCAGCGGGTCGGCGATTGACATCGCGGTGAGCACCGTTCCGACCAGCCCGATCAGCAGCGCCGCGATGGCCAGCATCAGGATCGGCCCGAACAGCTCGTCGGCCGATGCGTGCAGGATCGACAGCTTCGAGGCGGCAATCGCCACCACGATCGTCAAGATGGGCACCCCGGTGGACAGCACCCAGGTGAGCACGGTCCGCAAAATCACTCCGGGCGCGTGGATCTGCTCGGGCACGCCTTGACGTAGCGCCGCGATCGCGACCGGCCGCAGCACCCGCTCCGCTTGCAAATAGCCGACGATCGACGTTGCTGTGGCGCCCAGCGCGGTGGCCACGGCGACCACCGGCGCCGAGTGGCTCGCGACCGGCCAGATCGCGATGATGAAGATCGTCCCGCCGAGGCACCAGTTGATCGAGCTGATGACGGAGCGGTAGAAGGGCATCTGCAACGCACGCGTGCGCGCCTGCTCGGTTGCGACCGGGTCGTCATCGGTGAGCCTGCCATCGCGATCGCGCCGCTGCCACCGGAACACCGGCAGCAAAAGCCGCAGGCTTACCAGCGATCCAAAGGTAAAGGCCACCAGAAGCACTCCGGCGAATAACGCCAGGTTCGCCTCCGGGAGGTCCTGAATCACCACCCGGTCTTCGGGAGGCAGGCCGAAACGGAGGAATCCGAGCACGAACAGTGCGCCGATGATGTCGGCCTGCAGCATGCCGAGCACGAATACCGGCCAGGGGGTGCGGACAACCCATCGGACGAATGCCCTGATTCGCCCGATTGTCCTGGCAGTACTCTGCACGAAACCACCGTATCGGTCCCCGGTGACTCGCAGTAGCTATCAAGCTACGGCTTTGTCGGTGCCGAGCACTACTGTTGCCGGTGATGAGCGGGGTTTTTGCGCGTTTGGTGGGCCAAGAGGCGGTGGAAGCGGAGCTGACCGCCGCCGCGCGGGCGGCCCGCGGTGATTCCGCTCACAATGCGTCGGCGACCGGGGCTATGACACATGCGTGGTTGATCACCGGACCGCCGGGATCCGGGCGATCCGTCGCGGCCGTGAGCTTTGCCGCGGCGCTGCAGTGCACCGCGGACGGTGAGCCGGGCTGCGGACGGTGCAGGGCGTGCGTGACGACGATGGCGGGCACGCACGCCGACGTCCGCAGGATCATCCCCGAGGGGTTGAGCATCGGCGTCGACGAGATGCGCACCATCGTGCAGATCGCGTCCCGACGGCCAAGCACCGGGCGGTGGCAGGTCGTGGTCATCGAGGATGCCGACCGCCTCACCGAAGGCGCGGCGAACGCGCTGCTGAAGGTGGTCGAGGAGCCGCCGCCGTCGACGGTCTTCCTGCTGTGCGCGCCGTCGGTCGACCCAGAGGACATCTCGATCACGCTGCGGTCGCGCTGTCGGCACGTCGCGCTGGTGACGCCGACGGTAGACGCGATCGCGCGGGTGCTGGTCTCCACCGATGGCCTGTCGACCGAAGAGGCGCAGTGGGCGGCGTCCGTCAGCGGCGGGCATGTGGGCCGCGCGCGACGGCTGGCGACTGATCCGGCCGCGCGCGAGCGTCGTGAGCACGCGCTGGGCTTGGTCTCCGATGCGATGAAGCCCAAGCGGGCCTACGCCGCCGCAGAGGAGCTGGTGGCCACCGCCGACACGGAGGCGAAGGCGTCGACCGCCGACCGGGACGCGACGGAGGCCGAGGAGCTGAAGACGGCGCTGGGCGCCGGCGGCACCGGGAAGGGCACCGGGGCCACACTGCGGGGTGCGACGGGCGCGATCAGAGACCTTGAGCGCCGGCAGAAGTCGCGGCTGACGCGCGCGTCCCGCGACGGGCTGGACCGCGCGCTGATCGACCTGGCGAACTACTTCCGCGATGCACTGCTGGTGGCGTCGGGTGCCGGTGAGGTGCGGGCCAATCATCCCGACATGGCCGAGCCCGTCCGGGCGCTGGCCGATCATGCGGTGCCGGAGCGATTGCTGTTGTGCATCGAGGCGGTATTGGAGTGCCGGGAGGCATTGGCGACGAACGTCAAGCCGAAATTCGCGGTCGACGGCCTGGTCGCGGCGGTCGGGCAAGCGCTCCGCGATTGATTTTTCTGGGTTGCGGCGGCTGCCGTAGACTCGTCCCGCCGCCCGCGGTGTCTGATGCAAGCGCTCATCGCCGGGCACGCCACCTTAGCTCAGTCGGTAGAGCGGCTCACTCGTAATGAGCAGGTCAACGGTTCGATTCCGTTAGGTGGCTCCACTTTCTCGCGGCTATGAGGGCGCGACGAAGCCGATGGGCCCGGAAGCGATGCATAACGACATGGCGGCGGTGTTTGCCCGCACGGTGATGGCGTCGCCGGCGCCGGGCAGTCGGACGAACACCCGGTTCAGTCCCGGATGAACGGGCACCTTGACCTCGGGTCCCTCCGAAAGCGACATCGTCATCGAGCCCTCGGTGTTGGCGAGGTAGTTGATTTCCGCGGTCCAGTCGGCGGGCAGAAGCGGGCCGTCGAGGGCCATGTGGGCCGGCGCATTGGTCTGGACGAAGTAACCGCACCGCGCGGTCGGCCCGGGCGTGACGGTGCGCACCCAGGTCACCTTGGCGTCGACGAGTCGGCCTTTCGCGTCGAGCATCCTGAGCTGGTTTGTGGCAAAAGCGAATTCAGGGCGTTGGCTGAGCAGCGCGAACATGTGGCTGGCCAGATTCTCCGGGAACGCGACGCGTTGAAGAACGAGGGGGTCGACCTCCTGATCGAGCAACGGCGCGTCAGAGGCGTTGTGTCCCTGGGCGAGAGTGCGTTCGGCGTTCTGAAGGTAGGGCTGGGTCGGGTTGTCGCGCCAGCTGGTCGTGAAGGTGGCGGTGGAGTAGAGACTCGAGGCGACGAACGCCACTGCGAGAGCGGCGGTCACTGCTGTGCGAGCCCGGGACGCGTCGAGCCACCTCGACCCGTCGCGATTAGGGGCGCGAAATGCGACGGCTGCGCACAGCGCCAGCACGACCACGAGGTCGGGGAAGTAACGGAGGGTTTGCGCGAGCTCGAGCGCGGTGAACCGGGATGATCGCATCAGATAGATCGGCACCTGGCAGGCGACGGCGTAGCCGGCCGCGACGATCCACACACCGACGATGCGCTTCTTGCGGATCACCGAGATCGCCAGTATCGCCGCCAGCGCGACCCAGCCGATCGCCATCACGACGGGCGGCGGTGTGGCCCACGGCGAAGCGGGCGCCCAGCGGTCCCAGGACCAGGGTCCGCCGACGAGGCCCGGCACGATGCCGTGAGTGATGGAGCGACGCAACAGATTCCACGTCATGACGAGGTCAGAGCTCCATCGCTGTTGGTCGACAACGACGAGATAAAGGCCGATCCATGCGGCAGTCAGGACCAAACTGCTTGTCCATAAGCGTTTTCCGCGCTGCCATACCGTCCTCAGCGGTGAACTGTCGCCGGTGACGTGTGCCAGCAGCGCGGCGATGGCGAAGGCGACGAAGGGAATGACGGCGGCCTTCTCGAAGAACAACAGACCGACGACGTAAGCGAGCAGCGCGGTGACCGCGTAGCGCTGGTTGCCGGTGCGGATGAGCAGGATCGCGTCGGCGCACGCCCAGGACATCGCGGCCAGCATCGGAAGTGAGTTCAGCGCGGCGGCCCACCATGCGTAGCCGGGGATGCCGAGCGGTGTGAAGAGCGCGAACGTGAGCGGGATGAGAAGTACCGGCCGCCAGCCGAGGATGACGTGCAGCGCTCGCAGCAGGGCGAGCGAGGCGACAAGTTGGCCGACGACGAGGCTGATCGCCGGGCCGACCCAGTTCAGCGGGGCGAGGCGGGTGATGGCACCGGCGGACAGGAATGCAGCGGGCATGACATGGCCGTCGTGGTCGTCGAACAGGTATGACGCCGAGAAGATGTTCTGCGTGCCGGCGCGGCCGGTGAGGATGAGGTCGTCCCAGTAGAAGTAGCCGCGGAACGCCAGAACGGCCCGCACTACCAGCGCCGCGACGATCAGGAGCCCGGCGGCCAACCCAACCCGGGGAATGCGGGCCGTGCGGGCTGCCATATGTCCTTTCGTCCGATCGGCGGTTCTCCTCGAGACTACGAGGCCAGCCATCCAAAGCTGCTAGCCAGCGCCCGTCGGTATGGTGAACCGGTGCGCGCACTGGTCACCGGGGGTGCCGGATTCATCGGGTCGACGCTGGTCGACCGGCTGCTTGCCGACGGACACGATGTCGTCGGGCTCGACGACCTGAGTTCCGGCCGTGCGGCCAACCTCGAAGACGCCACCCTGAGTCCGAACTTCACCTTCGTGGAGGCCGACATCGTCACCGCCGACCTCGACGGTCTACTCGCCACCCACCGACCCGAAGTCGTGTTCCACCTCGCCGCCCAGATCGACGTGCGCAGCTCCGTGGCCGATCCTTCCCACGACGCCGAGGTCAACGTGGTCGGCACCGTTCGACTCGCCGATGCAGCACGGAAAGCGAAGGTGCGCAAGGTCGTTCATACCTCGTCGGGTGGCTCGATCTACGGCACGCCGCACAAGTACCCCACCGACGAGTCGATCAAGACGGACCCGGCGTCCCCGTACGCCGCCGGCAAGGTCGCCGGCGAGATCTACCTGAACACCTTCCGCCACCTCTACGACCTCGACTGTTCGCACATCGCGCCCGCGAACGTCTACGGCCCACGCCAGGACCCGCACGGCGAAGCTGGGGTGGTGGCGATCTTCGCTCAGGCCCTGCTGTCCGGAAAGCCGACGAAGATCTTCGGCGACGGATCCAACACGCGCGACTACGTCTACGTCGACGACGTCGTCGACGCGTTTGTCCGCGCGGCCGGGTCGAAGGGCGGCGGGCAACGCTTTAACATCGGCACCGGCGTGGAAACCTCAGACCGCCAGCTGCATTCAGCCATAGCCAAGGCCGTCGGCGCGCCCGACGATCCGGAGTTCGCTCCGCCCCGCCTCGGCGACTTGAAACGATCCTGCCTGGACGTCCGGCTCGCCGAGATGATCCTCGGCTGGTGCCCGAAAGTCAGAATCGACGAAGGCGTTCGTCGGACAGTCGAGTACTTCCGGCAGAGGCAAAGCGCTTAACTCTCCGGTCGTTGCGCGCCTTCGAGCGCGATCGCCCGGGCGAGCCTCGCATAGCGCAACTCGACGTCTTTGAAATGCAAGTAGGTGTTCAGCGTGGTGTACGCGAACGCGACGATGAGCAGGTACAGCATCAGGTCGGTGCCGCGGCCCACCCCCAGCCAGTGCGCCAGCACTGTGGTGTCGCCGGGCCGCAGCACCGCGTAGATGCCCGCTATCACGAACACCACATACCCGACTTTCACCCAGGCCCTCGCCTGCATCGAACCGCGCGACCGCAACAGAAAAACCAGCAGCGAAACCACCGCCGCGATCACCAGAACCTGAATCCAGTTCATCGGGATTTCTTTCCCCTCAGAAACACGTCGAAGACGATGTTGACGCCGTTCACCAGCGGCTGCCCCTTAGACTTCGAGTAGTCGGTGTACAGGATCTCGACGGGCTCTTCCGTTACCCGCCAATTGTTTTCGTCCACCAGCGCGACGATCTCACTGGCGTGGCCCATCCCGCTGATTGCGATGCCGAGACCCCCGGCCACCTTCCGGTTGAACACTCGCAGCCCGTTGTGCGCATCGGAAAGGTTGAGCCGTCGGCTGCGCGGGCTGAGCCACACCGCCGTGCGCAACACGATTCGCTTCAGTACCGGCACCTCGCTGTGCACCCCCTGATCGGCGAACCGGGTTCCGATCACGATGTCGACGTCCTCTGCGGTGAGCCTGTCGATCATCCTCATCACGTCTTTGACGCGGTGCTGCCCGTCGGCGTCGAACGTCACGAACACACCGGCGCCGGGTTGGCTGCGGGCGTACTCGATGCCGGTCTGAATCGCCGCGCCCTGGCCGAGATTCACCGGATGCCTCACCAGATGAGCGCCCGCGCGAAGCGCGACGGCTCCGGTGTCGTCCTGACTACCGTCATCCACGCACACGACATGGTCGAAAACCGACCGCAGGTCGGCGATCACTTCGCCGACCACGGCGGCTTCGTTATAGGCGGGGACGACGATCCAGACGTCCGGGTAGCGGGTGTCGATGCCCTAAAAAATACACGTCAGGGGGCCGGCGGCAGTGGTGCCGGGCCGGTCTGCCTGACCATACTCAGCGCCGCGGTGTGGACGGCGATCCCCACCAGCGGCCCGCACAACAGCGCCACCACCGTCCGGGTTTCAAGCTGCAGAGGCAATAACAGCAGCAACGTTGACACGACGGTCGCGCCGATCCAGCCCAGCGAGTACGCCCGGTGCATCGCCGCCGCGACCGTCGCCGCGCCCGTCAACGTCAGCAGCGCGATCGACACCGCCGCAGCGGTCAACCAGGCCAGCAGCGCCCCGTCGGCGCGGTAGCCGGCGCCGAACCCGACCCGCAACAGCCACGGCCCGGCCAGCCCGGCCGTCACCACACCGACCGCGCCGAGGCCGAGCACCACCATCGCCGGCCCGACCAGCGCACGCATCCGCTCGGTGCTCTGGTCGACGAAGTGGGCGATCAGGTTGCCCTGCATTGCGGTCAGCGGCACCAGCAGCGGCGCCCGGGTCAGCGTCACCGCCAGGATCACCACGCCGCCCGTCGATCCCAGGTCCCCCGATGTCGCCTTCAGCAGCACCGGGAAGCCCATCACCAGGATCGCGCTGGCCCCGGCGGCGGCGACCGCATGCGCCGCACCGCGCAGAAATGTCGCGGTGTCGCCGTACGCGACCAGCTGCGCGGCCGCCCGCGCGGTCGGGGACGCCATAAACATGACCAGCCACGCCACCGCACCACACACCGTCGCCCACAGGTAACCCACCAGGCCCCAGCTCATCGCGAACGTCGCGGCCGCCACCGTGACCCGCATCCCGGCGTCGGTCACCATCAACGAGCCGTACTGCGTCCACCGCCCGGCACCGGCCAGCATGCCCAGCAGCGTCGCGTGCATGCAGAACCCGGCCAGGCCCACGCTGAGCAGCACGACGCTGGTCCACCGCGCCTCGACGAACACATGTCCCGCCCACAGCGGCGCACTACCCGCTATCACCAGGGCGGCCACCACACCGATCACCGCGGCCACCCGAAGCGGATGCGTCTGCGGTCCCGGCGTCCCCGCCACATACGCCGCGGAGCGCACCTCCCGCGTCGTCTCCTGCAGCAGACCGTTCGCCGCACCCGTGACAAGGCCGAACGCACCCCAGAACACCCCGAACACCGAGAAGCCCGCCGGATCCAGATCGCGTGCCGCGAGATACAGCACGAGGTAGCCGCACAGCGCGGTCGCCGCCGTGGCGACACCGACCCGCGCGACGCTGCCCCGGGTGATGGGTCCGGTCGGGGTGCCCGCGTCGGTCACGTCGTCTCCGCGGGGGACGCCCGTCGGCGGCGGACGCGATGCGCCAGGAACGCGACGACGATCACCGCGGCCGCGCCGATCACGAACCACTTGTACCGGTCGAAGGCGTCGTAGATCTCGGTGATGTTCTGGCCGGCGAAATAGCCGAGCAGCGACCACGAACACACCCACAGCACCGCGCCCAGTGCGTTGAACCCGAGGAATCTCAGCCAGTGCATGCCGACGGTGCCCGCAAGGATGCCGTTGACCTGGCGCAGGCCCTCGACGAACCGGGCGATCACGACGATCTTGCCGCCATGGCGGTTGAAGTAATCCTCGGCGTGGTCGAGCCGCTCCGGGGTGAGGAAGACGTAGCGCCCGAACCGTTCCAGGATCGGGCGGCCGCCGAAGTGCCCGACGACGAAGCCGATGTTGTCACCGATGATCGCTCCGAGCGCAGCGACAAGAATGACCAGCGCGATGTTCATGTGCCCCGCACCGGCGAAAATTGCCGCCGCGATCATGATGACCTCGCCCGGTACGGGGACGCCGAAGTCTTCGAGCAGCACGAAACCACCGACCGCCAGATACCCGTAGTGCTCGAGGATCGGCTGCACACCGCCGAACACCCCGGGCAACTGGCCCTGGCTCATGTGTGCTCCATCGGATCGTCGGGAAATGCCCACATCGCAACAGCGACCATAGGGGATTCCCCGCCGCTCGGGACCGTCACGGTGGCAACTTCGGCGGCGTGAGAGACTGGAGGCGGAGGGGAGTATTCCCCAGCCGCGGAGTCGTCATCACGTCGACCGTCATCGGACGACCGGCCCGCGGGCCGCCGTGGCGGCGGAAGAGACCTCCGGCGTTTCGCGACGACCGGAGGCTCCGATGAACGTCTCCCAACTCGAGTGGATCGTCACTCTCGGTGTGACGATCGCGGTGCTGCTGTTCGATGTGGTCTATATCGGCCGCCGCCCGCACGAACCGAGCATGCGCGAATGCGCGATCTACCTGACGATCTACATTTGCCTCGCGTTGGCTTTCGGCGGCTGGGTGTGGTTCTCCCACGGCGGCCGGTTCGGGCTCGAGTTCTTCGCGGGCTGGCTCACCGAATACAGCCTGTCCGTGGACAACCTGTTCCTGTTCGTGATCGTCATGGCCAGCTTCAACGTGCCGAAGAAGTACCAGCAGCAGACACTTCTCGTCGGCATCGTGCTGGCCCTGGTGTTCCGCGGCATCTTCATCGCCGTCGGCGCGGTGGCGATAAATCAGTTCTCCTGGGTCTTCTACATCTTCGGGCTGTTCCTGATCTACACCGGCCTTCGCCTGGCCCGCGATAACGACCGCGGCGACGACGCAGAGAACCGGGTGGTCCGGTTCGCCCGCACTCACCTGAGCACGACGGACCGCTGGGCAGGCCTCAAGCTGTACGTCAGGGACGGCAGCAAGCGGCTGATGACGCCGATGTTCCTGGTCATCGTCGCGCTCGCGACCACCGACATCGTCTTCGCGCTTGACTCGATTCCCGCCATCTACGGCCTGACAAGCGAGCCGTATCTGGTGTTCGCCGCGAATGTGTTCGCGTTGATGGGACTGCGCCAGCTGTACTTCCTTCTGGGCGGTCTGCTGAAGCGGCTCGTCTACCTGCCGCAGGGTCTCGCGGTGATCCTGTGCTTCATCGGGCTGAAGCTACTGCTGCACGCGCTGCACGAGAACAAGCTGCCGTTCATCAACGGGGGCGGCTACATCGACGTGCCGGAGATACCGACGCTGGCCAGCTTTGGTGTGATCGTGCTGACGCTCATCGTCACGACGGTCGCCAGCCTGATGAAGACGCGGGCGGGGTCGTCGCCGCGACACTGACGCGGCTGCGAGGACACGCCGGAGACGACCGCAGCCGCTTCAGTTTGGGCGGCAGCTTCGGCGGCAGTTGTCAGTCCAGCGCCTGTCATTCCAGCGCCTCATAGAACAGCCGCGTGTACCTCAGGGTGCGCTCCGTCCCGGTTGTGCCGGGCCCCATCTTGTTCATCACGTACGAGAACGTCGCCCTCTGATCGGGGTTCATGGTGACCGCTGAACCGCCCCAGCCGCCCCAGAAGCAGATCCTCCCCTCGGGGATCATCGGAAAGCTCATCGGTTCCGGCAGACCGAAACCGATGCCCATGCGAAGCGGAACCGCCAGTATCTCGTCGATGCCGTTCGACTGCTCGGAAAAGATCAGGTCGATGGTCTCCGGCCTCAGCAGCTGTACGCCATTTGCCTTGCCGCCCAGCGATATCGGTGACAGCGCACGCACCAGCGATCGTGCGTTGCCGTGGCCGTTCGCCCCGCCGATGTCCGCGTGCCGCCACGCCGCCGTGTGGGCGACCTCGGCGCCGACCATCTCTGGGGCGCTGAACGTCTTGAACATCGGGCTGTCCTTCGGCAACACGTCGAGCGGAATCTCCAGCGGTGGCGGTGGGATCACCTCAGCGATGCGGTCCTCGTCCTCGTCACGGGCGCCAATCTGGATGTCAGCGTCCAACGGCACTGCGATCTCCTCGCGGACAAAGTCTTTCAGTGTCTTTCCGCTGACCCGGCGGACGATCTCGCCGACCAGGTGCCCGTAGTTCAGCAGGTGATAGCCGGACGCGGAGCCCGGCGGCCACCACGGCGCCTGCCGGGCCAGCTGAGATGTCGCCTTCTGCCAGTCGTACACGTCCTCGATCGTGAACGGTGTGTCCCAGCCGGACACGCCGGACGTGAAGCTCAGGATGTGCCGAACCTCGATGTCCTGCTTGCCGTTGGCACCGAACTCCGGCCAGTACTCGGCGACCGGAGCGAAGACGTCGAGCAGGCCGCGGCTGGCGAGCACCAGCGCCGCCAGCGAGGACACCGGCTTGGTGGACGACCACAGGTTGACGATGGTGTCTTGACCCCAGTCGCGGGTCTTGGCCGCGTCGGCGTGACCGCCCCAGATGTCGACGACCATCACCCCGTCGATGTCGACGGCGATGGCCGCACCCAGTTCCTCGCCGCTGCTGATTTCTTCGGCCAGTGCCGTCCGCAGCGTGTCGAACCGCGGATCGCAGTGCCCTCCAATGACGTCGCTCACCCGACCATCATGCGCGCAGCGGCGCGGCCTACCAGTTGTGGTATCCGCCCTCGGGCCCCAGCATCCGCTCTAGCCGGGTGCGATTGATCTTGGCCAGCTCGTTGCGGACCACTTTGCGCTCGGTTTCGGTCTCGTGATGCAGGCGATCGGAGATGGCTGCCAGCACCCCTTCGGCGTCGGTCTCGCCGACGAACATCACGAAGCTGAACCCGAACCGCTCGGCGTACCGCTGCGCGGCGGAGTCGAGGGCGCCCATCACCTCGGGTCGCGGATCCCACACCGAGCACTGCTCGGCCGCCGATTTCGTGCTTCGCGGCCGCCGTCCGATATGCGGGTAGGCCTGCAAGATCGTGTCCACCGACGACTCTGACAACGCGAACAACAGTGTGTCGGCGCGACGGAACAACTCGTCGTGACTCCGGTAGGGACGTCCCGCGGCGAGGTCGCCGGCCAGCACAACGCAGTTGCAGCATTCGTAGAAGGCGTGCACCGCCTTCTGCCTCGGCAGATCGTTGTAGGCGTCCAGGCCGATACCTTGATGCATCAACACTCTCGGGTCCGCCCTCCCATGGTGGTTCTAACCGCCATGATCGGGTGCGCAGGCCCCGCGTCTCTATCGCAGAAGGAAAATTTGACGTGCCTGTAACAAGCCGTAACGCGGTGGTTTCAGCCCCGCCGCGTCAGTGTCCTTCGGCACGGAACCGCTCCACCGACCGTTGCACCTCGGCCTCGGCCTCTTTACGGCCGACCCAGTCCGCGGCCTCCACGAACTTACCCGGCTCCAGGTCCTTGTAGTGCATCGAAGAAGTGCTTGATCCCGGCGAGTTCCATCGACGGAACGTCGTCGAGATCCTGGACGTAATCCCAGCGCGGATCCCCGGCCGGCACGCAGAGCACCTTGTCGTCGCCGCCGGCTTCGTCGGTCATCTGGAACATCGCCACCGGCCTGGCCGCGACGACGACGCCCGGATAGACCGGATGCGGCATCAACACCATCGCGTCGAGCGGGTCGCCGTCGGCGCCGAGCGTGTTCTCGATGAACCCGTAGTCGGCGGGATAGGCCATGGGTGTGAAGAGGAAACGGTCCAGCCGGACCCGGCCGGTTTCGTGGTCCACCTCGTACTTGTTGCGCTGGCCCTTCGGGATCTCAATGGTCACGTCGAATTGCACCCGCCGGACTCCTTCACTTCGCAGGGTCGGGGACTAACCATAGTGGAGCGCTAACGGTTCCTACAGAGGGGCCTAAACGGTATCTGCTGGTAGACGCACTTTCACGGTCGAACACGTGCGCGATTACGCGTGCTGTGGCCACAATTTGGCCACATTCTGGGCGACGGTGTCCAGGTCGGAGTCGAACAAATCGGCGTATACGTCGAGCGTCATCGCCGCCGGCGCGTGGCCGAGCATCCGCTGAACCACCTTCGGATTCGCCCCAGCGCTGATCGCCGGCGACGCGGCGGTATGCCGCAGCGCATGGGCTGTTATCCGCGGGAACGTCGCATCGGCCTCGCGGCAACGGGCCACCGCACCGGCCAGCCACGAGCGAGGGTTTGACGGCGACGCGAGATACCCGCCTGAGCGCGATGGCCACAGTAGATCGTCGCGGCCCTTGCCCGTGGCTGTTTCGGCCAGCGCGTCGATGACGAACGCAGGCAGCGCTACGGTGCGGTTCTTGTTGGACTTCAGAGAGCCCACCTCGAACTTGCCGTTGACTTCCACAGCGTTTCGGTGCAGCGAGATACGACGGCGGAGGAAGTCGACGTCACCGACGCGCAGCGCGGCAGCTTCGCCCCAACGCAGGCCGCCGATGCCCAGCAATAGCACCAGTGACCGGTAACGGCCGGATTCGTCGGCCAGGCGGTCCAGTTGTGCCGCGGTCAGGTACACGTTGGGTGCGGCGGCCGTTTAGGCAGTTTCACCCCGCGCGCCGGGTTGGCCACGAGTAGCCGGTCGCGCACCGCGTCGTCGAGTATGCGTGCCAGCACTAGGAAAGCCAGTTCCACGGTCACCACGCCGTTGGTTGTCGTCAACGCAGCCACCCAAGCCTGTACATCGGAGTGACGAATATCGGCGATAGGTGTGTGTGCCCACCGCTGTGAGACCTGGGCCGTTATCGCCCGTCCGGTATGGAGTCGTCGCAGAACCCGTCCGGCCCGTCGCAGTTTTGCGCTGATTGGTTGAGTTGGTTTTTCGCCCGCTGGTGCCCGTTGTCGACCTGCACGCAGTGCGGCGTGCCCTCGTTGCAGACAGCAAAAGCAGGGGCGGCGAACCAGCCGGAAGCGACGAACAGTAAGGCGGGTGCCACTGTGGATGCTGCCGCTGCCATGAGCCGCTTTGTCTTGGTGTTGTGGGTGCTGTTCATGATGTGTCCTTATCTCTGGTTGCGGCCCCGGGCGGGCCGCTCTCACAGGTAGGAGCAACAGCCCACCCAAAGGTGACAGTTTTTGATGGGGCTTTTTGCTGGACCACCCGACGGGCCGGTTGCCAGCCGCGGCGCAAGATCAAGAATGTATTTCAGCCAACCGGTGCCACTATCGGCGCAACCGAGACCCACCCCAACACGTCCTTGAGGCTATCGCGGGGATGCGGCTCGGGGTCGCGGCGTAAGCGTAGGTATCAGTAACCGGCCCCGTGGCCACGCCCTGGCCACAATTCCCTGACTCTCCGGTCATTTCCGTGATGTCCAGTTACGCCGTTTGTGCAGTTCACACCTGGTGGGGCCGCCTGACCAGCACCGACGAAATTGGTGGAGCGCTACCCTGCACTACATGCGTCCGGCGCGGTGGCGGCGCTCCACCCATCTCTTGATTGGCGTGATCGTGCTGGCGGCGGTCGTGATCGTGGTGGCGCTGGCTTTGGTGCTGGCCGACGGCGGCGCCACCCGCAGTGCCCGCGCGGTGGCGGGCACCCCCTCGCCCCCGACCGCAAAGCCCGCCGTCGTGCCGGTGGCCGACACCGCCCCTAAGCCGACCCTCACCGGATTGGCCGCTGCGCTGCGCCAGCCGCTGGCCAATCCGGACCTCGGCGCGCTGACCGGGCGAGTCACCGACGCACTGACCAATACCCAGCTGTGGGAGCAGGGTTCGTCCGTGCCGATGTTGCCGGCGTCCACCAACAAGGTGCTGACCGCGGGCGCCGCGCTGCTCACGCTCGACCACGACGCCCGCCAGACCACCACCGTGGTGGCGGCCGATCAGAGCCGCCAGCCTGGCGTCGTCGTGCTGGTGGGCGGCGGCGATCCCACGCTGTCCTCCGCGCCGCCCGGCTCCGAGACGCTGTACCGCAACGCCGCCCGCATCTCCGACCTGGCGCAGCAGGTGCGGGGCAGCGGCATCAAGGTGACCGCGATCCAGGTCGACGCCAGCGCTTTCAGCGGGCCCTCGCTGGCCCCCGGCTGGGACCCGGCCGACATCCTGGGCGGAGACATCGCGCCGATCGAGGCGGTGATGGTCGACGCCGGGCGCATCCAACCGCTCACGCCCGAGTCGGTGCGGTCCGTCACGCCCGCACTCGACGCGGGTCAGGCCCTGGCGCTGGCTCTGGGCGTCGACCCGAAGGCCGTCACCATGGCCACCGTTCCGATGCGCGACGGCCGACAGCTCGCATCCGTGCAATCAGCTCCGCTGATCGATCGGTTGAACGAGATGATGAACCACTCTGACAACGTGATGGCAGAGTGCATCGCCCGCGAGGTCGCTGTCGCGATGGGCAAGCCCGCCAGCTTCGGCGGAGCGGTGGAAGCCGTCACCAGCCGACTCTCGGCGGCCGGCGTCGACATGGCGGGAGCGCGATTGATGGACTCCAGCGGGCTGTCGGTGGACGATCGGCTCACCGCGAAGACGCTCGACGAGGTGATCGCGACGGCCGCGGGCACGTCGCAACCGACGATGAGACCGCTACTCGATCTGCTGCCGATCGCCGGCGGCAGCGGCACCCTGTCCGACCGGTTCATCGACGGTCAAACCGCCGATGCGGCCGGCTGGCTGCGGGCCAAGACCGGATCACTGACAGCGATCAACACCCTCGCCGGCATCGTCACCGACGTCGGCGGGCGGGTGCTGACGTTCTCGCTGATGTCCAACAACGCGGGGCCGACCGGACGCACCGCGATCGACGCCCTCGCCGCGACGCTGCGATCGTGCGGGTGCGCCTGATGACGTCAACCGACGAGAGCCGCAGGCTCACGGTTGGGCGCGCGGTGGACTGGGACTTCGCGGCCACCGCGGGCGCCCGGCTCGCCCGTCCCGCCCCACCGTCCAGTGACTACACCCAGCACCAGACCATCGCCGAGCTCGCTGAATCGTCGCGCCGCGCAGAGGTCCCCGTTCGCGATGTCACCGGGCTTGTGCCCGGCGGGCAGGTGCCCGACGCGATGATCGTGGACCGGCCGCACTGGGTACGGCTCGCCGCGGAGTCGATGCGCGTGATGACGGGCGGCGGCGACGCACCCGGGGGATTCTTGCGCGGGCGGATCACCGGCGCACAGACCGGTGCCGTGCTGGCATTCGTCGCGTCGGGAATTCTGGGCCAGTACGACCCATTTGCGGGCGGTGGCGGAAAGCTCCTGCTCATCTACCCGAACATCATCGCTGTCGAACGCCAACTCCGTCTGCTGCCAAGAGATTTCAGGTTGTGGGTGTGCCTGCACGAGGTGACCCACCGGGTGCAGTTCACGGCGAACCCGTGGCTGGCCGGCTACATGTCGTCGGCGCTGGGCGTCATCACCGAAGAGGCCGGCGAGGACTTCGGACACGTGATGGGTCGCCTGGCCGGCTATGTCCGCGAACGCCGCGACGGCATTGGAGCCGACCCGAACTCGAACGGGATCATCGGTCTGTTGCGTGTACTGCAGTCGGAGCCGCAGCGCCAGGCCCTGGACAGGCTCTTGGTGCTCGGCACGCTGCTCGAGGGGCACGCCGACCACGTGATGGACGCCGTCGGACCCGCGGTGGTGCCGACGGTGGCGACGATCCGAGGGCGCTTCGATGAACGACGACGGCACCGTCCGCCGCCGCTACAGCGGTTGCTCCGCGCGCTGTTGGGCTTCGAGGCCAAGATCAGCCAGTACACCCGCGGCAAGGCGTTCGTCGACGAGGTGGTGTCGCGCGTCGGCATGGAGCGGTTCAACGCCATCTGGTCGGGTCCGGACACCTTGCCGCTGCCCGACGAAATCGACAAGCCCACGCGATGGATCAAACGGGTTCTGTAGCCGCATTACGGAGCGCCGTATCGGCGTTCGCACTGCGCTACCATATTGACGAAAAGCATTGGTATGTAGCGCTTTCCGGTGGCCCTGACTCGTTGGCGCTGACCGCTGTGGCCGCCGGCATGCGGTTGACCACCGCGCTGATCGTCGACCACGGCCTGCAGCCTGATTCCCGGGCGGTCGCCGATCGGGCCTCCTCGCAGGCGCGCCAGCTCGGGTGCGCGGACGCACGGGTTCTGCCCGTGGTGGTGGGACGGCGCGGCGGGCCGGAAGCCGCGGCGCGGTCCGCCCGGTATGAGGCTCTGCTTCAGGCGAGCGACGGTGCGCCGGTGCTGCTCGGACACACCCTCGATGATCAGGCCGAGACGGTTCTGCTGGGTCTCGGCCGCGGCTCGGGTTCGCGATCGCTTGCCGGCATGCGGCCGCATCAGCCACCGTGGTGCCGGCCCCTGCTGGGTGTGCGGCGGGCGGTGACGCATGCTGCGTGCGACGAACTTGGCCTGACACCCTGGTGTGACCCGCACAATTCCGAACCGCTCTACACGCGCGTGCGGCTGCGCACCGAGGTGCTTCCGCTGCTTGAGGACGTGCTCGGCGGCGGGGTCGCGGAGGCTCTGGCTCGCACCGCGGCTGCGCTGCGCGAGGACTGCGACGCCCTGGACGACCTCGCCGGCGGTCAGCTCGACGATGCAATCGGTGATCCTGGAATCGACGCCCGACTCGACGCCAGCCGCTTGACTGGGTTGCCGGATGCGCTGCGCCGCAGGGTGATTCGCGGCTGGCTGATGGTGGGCGGGGCGACCGGTCTCACCGACGACCAGATTCGTCGGGTGGACGATCTGGTGATGAACTGGCACGGCCAGGGCGGCGTGGCCGTGGGGTCTTCGCTGCGCAGGCAGCGACTGATCGCGGCCCGCAGCGACGGCACGTTGCGGCTGCACTGCGAACCGGTCTGACCATCACGGTGGTCTGCTCTGTGCTGGCATGGCACGCTGTGTGCGTGGCAGCACAGGCGGCAGCCGAGATGTACCCGGGCGACATCAAGTCGGTGCTGGTCACGGAGAGCCAGATCCAGAACCGCACGCTCGAGCTGGGCGCCGCGATCGGTGAGCGTTACCGCGGCCTGATCGGACGCGACGGCGACGACCTGCTGCTGGTCACCGTGCTCAAGGGTGCGGTCATGTTCGTCACCGACCTGGCCCGCGCAATCCCGCTGCCGACGCAGTTGGAGTTCATGGCCGTCGCCTCGTACGGTTCGTCGACCTCGTCGTCGGGCGTGGTGCGCATTCTCAAGGACCTGGATCGCGACATCCACGGCCGCGACGTGCTGATCGTCGAGGACATCGTCGACTCCGGGCTGACGTTGTCGTGGCTGCTGCGCAACCTCGCCGCCCGGCACCCGCGGTCGTTACGGGTGTGCACGCTGCTACGGAAGCCCGACGCGGTGCGCTCAAACGTCAAGATCGACTTCGTCGGCTTCGACATCCCGAACGAGTTCGTCGTCGGCTACGGGCTGGACTACGCGGAGCGCTACCGCGACCTCCCATACATCGGCACGCTGGATCCGCGGGTGTACCAGGAGTAATTCGCCGCAAACTCCGCGCGGGTTAACGCAGTTCCCAGATCACCGTCACAGAGAAGCTGACGGTCTGCTGACCCGGCTCCAGCGGAACCGGTGCGGCCGCCGCGCGCGGCATCGGCGGGGCCGGCGGCGATGCGCTCCCGCCCACCTCCGAGATCGAGATGACCTTGCCGAGATCGAGTCCCGACAGCTGCGCGTACTGCTCGGCGCGGGCCTTGGCGTCATTGAACGCCCGCGCCCGCGCGTCCTTCACCAGCTGCGAATCGTCCTCGATGGAGTAATCGACGGAGTTGATCCTGGTGGCGTCGCCGCCGGTGCTGACGATCAGCGCAAGTGTCTGCGACGCGGAGCCGAGGTTGCGGATCTTCACGGCCAGCGAGTTGCTCGCGTGGTAGCCGGTGATCGCCGACGAGTCGGGGCCGTACTGCGGCTGCAGGTTCACCGACGACGTGCTGATGTCCTTGCGGTCGACTTTCGCATTGTTGATAAGCGCATCGATGACGGCCCGGGTGCGGTCGCTGGACCGATTCATCGCCGCGGTGACGTCGGGCGCGGTGGCGTCGATCGACACGTTGGCGGTGAGCGTGTCCGGCGTGCCCTGCACCTGCCCGGCGCCGACGACGGTGACCTGTCTGTTGTCCGGGCCGGCTGCCGAGGGGCCCGACTGGCTGTCGCACGCCGACACACTTCCGATGGTGAGCGCGGCGATGGCTACCAGGATTGCATTGCGCAGCAGCGCCTTTGCCGGCTTGGTTGTCGCCGGCCCGGCGGCTCCGGTGATCGACACACGTGGCACCCTACCGGTGCTCACCCTTGCGGTGTGACCAGAATCTTACAATGCTCGCGGGGGCTGGCCAGGTCGTTGAATGCTGCACCGACGCTTTCAAGCCCCACTTCGCCGGTGATCAGCGGGGCCACGTTGATTTCGCCCTCCGCGATCGCGCGCAACGATTCGGCGAACTCAAGCGGGTCGTACGCCAGCACGAACTGGATGTTGATCTCCTTGGTGATGGCGTAGAACGGGTGCACGGTGTCGGGTTGCATGCAGACGCCGGCGACGACGACCCGGCTGCCAATTGGCGCCCGGCGCAACACGTCGTCGACGATTCCCGCAACGCCGACCGCCTCGAACACCACCGCGGGGGTGATGGTGTCGAACGGCGACTCGTCGGCCGGATCGACAATCTGGTGGGCGCCCATCGTCTCGGCCAACTCCCGGCGTTTCGGTGAGAAGTCAGCGGCGACAATGGTTTCTACGCCGCGATGGGCCAGCGCCGCGATGATGGCCATCCCGATCGGCCCACAGCCCAGCACCAACGCGGTCTCACCGCGCTGGATGGTGGACTTGTTGACCGCGTGCAGGCCGACGGCCATCGGCTCGGTCAGCGCCGCATGACGTGGGTCAAGCCCGTTGGGAACCTTGATCAACAGCGGTGCCGACAACAGCATTCGCTCCGCGTAGCCGCCGAGCAAGGTGTTCGAATAGACAATCGTGTCGAAACCTTTCGCGGACAACAGTACCGGGATCGACGTGACCAGCGTGCCCGCCGGCGGCGCATCGGTGTCAGGGCCAGCTTCGAGCACTTCGGCACTGAACTCGTGGCCCATGAACACGTCGTTCGACTAAGTCGATCTGATGCCGCCGCTGCGGCGAAGCCCTCGATCTGATCCTTCAGCGACAGGACCTCATCGCCGTATTTGGCGAAATGCAGGTCAGAGCCACAGATTCCGCAGGCCGTCACGTCGACGAGAACCTGGCCTGGGCCCGGTACGGGCTCGTCGACATCGTCGCGCAGAACCATCCGGCCGTCGCGAAGAACAGATGCGCGCATCAGACCGATCCCCGGTCGCTTCGCTTCTGCCCTTCGGCTTCGATCTTGAGTTTCAATCGTCGGTGTGTTCGTTGATCGCCTTGACGATGGCTTCGCCCGCCCGGCCGAGTAGTTTGTCGCGTTTGCCCTTGGCCCAGTCGTGCGACGCGCGCGGTGCGGCCAATTGTCCCTTGAAGTGGGGAATCACCTCACGGGCGAACAGTTCGTAGGAGTGGTAGGTCGCCTGTGGTGATGCCCAGTCGTGACCGAGCAGCAGGAGCGTGCCGAACCCGCCGGAGCGGTCGAGCAGGTCCTGAATGTAGGCGATCGCGTCACCGGGTGTGCCGATGCAGGAATTGCCTTTGCTCGCATACTCTTCGACGAACTCGCGCGGCGATTGGTCGCGCCCTCGACGGAATTCGACAACGGCACGAAACCCGCTGCGCCGAAGTATTTCGCGAAATCCTGCAGCCCGTAGGTGCAGTCGTCGATCGCCGCCTCGCGGGTATCGGCCAGATGCATGATGGCCAGACACCCGCCAGTCTCGCGGTCAGGCTCGTCGCGGCCCGACTTCTCGGCCTGGTCGACTACGACCTGCCAGGTGTTCTCGAGCGCGGCGTATCCGCCAGGCACCGACATCGATAGAGACAGCAGCGACGTGCCAAGCGCGCCCGCAAGCCGCGGCCCGGACGGGGAAATCATTGCCGCCGTGGAGATCTCGGGATATGGCCAGGTGTACGGCCGGATGTGAAGCTGGGCGTCGCGCAGCGTGAACCACTCGGAGTGCCGGCTGATCCGCTCGTCTGGCGATGCGCGGAACAGCGCCAGGATCGCCTCGAGCGACTCCTGCATCATCCGACGCTGCTCGACCGGGTCGATACCCATCATGTAGGCGTCCGACGGCAGCGCACCGGGCCCGGTGCCGAAGACCACGCGCCCACGGGTGAGGTGGTCGAGCAGCACCCAGCGGTCGGCCACCATCAGCGGGTGGTGATACGGCAGGGACACGACGCCGGTGCCAAGCCGGATGTGCTTGGTCCGCTCGGCGGCCGTGGCGATGAACACCTCAGGGCAGGCGATCAGCTCGTATCCACCGGAGTGATGTTCGCCGAACCACACCTCGTCGTAGCCGAGCCGGTCCAGCGCCACCGTGCGCTCGAGGTCGTATTCCAGTGCGACGGTGGGGGATTGGCCGACAGGGTGGAACGGTGTGATGAACACCCCGAACTTGAGCGGACGGCTCAGCTCTGGTTCTCGGCTCTTCACGCTAGCGCTCATCGCAACTCCAATCCCGACAAGAAGTCGATCAGTACCTCGTTGACCTCGGCGGGCCGCTCCTGCTGAAGCCAGTGGCCCGCGTCATCGATCATCACTTCGCGATAGTCACCGGAGACCACCTCGCGGACACGGTCGCGGGGCGTGTAGGCCAGCGTCGGGTCGGCGGCTCCACCGATGAACAGCGACGGCGTATCGATAGTCGTGGCAGGCGTCGTCGCGGTCAGTTCCCAGTTGCGGTCGAAGCACCGATACCAGTTCAGCGTGCGGTGAAACCGGTGCTGGTGAATTCCGCTACGTAGTGGTCGAACTCGTCTTGGCTGATCCAGTCCGGCAACGCGGCCGGTATCTGGAAGACGGTCGATGAAACCTTCCGGGCCGGGTTGCAGCATTCGCAGCGCCTCGGCGTCGTCGGCGGTCGACAAGGAGCCCATAAGCCGGCGCAGCGTGCTGGCGGGTCGCGGCGACAGTTCCGCGTCGGCGGGTCCGGGCTCCTGGAAGTAGAGGATGTAGAAGAAGTTGTCGCCGAAGAGCCTTGCGGAAGGCCTGCGTCGTGGGCACCCGCGGGCGGGGCACCGGCGGAACGCTCAACCCGACCACGCCGGCGAACCGATCCGGGTGCAGCAGGCCGGGGCCCCAGGCCACCACGGCCGCCGAAGTCGTGGCCGACGATCACGGCGCGTTCGGCGCCGACATCATCGAGCAGGCCGACGATGTCGGCGGACAGCTCGACAATGTTGTAGTCCTCGACCGCGTCCGGCTTCGACGAGCCGCCGTAGCCGCGCTGGTCGGGCGCAAGTACGCGGTAGCCGGCCTCGGCCAGCGCCGGGATCTGGTGCCGCCACGAGTACGCCAGTTCGGGGAAGCCGTGCGCCAAGCACCACCACCGGCGCGTCCGCGGTCGCCGGCATCGATGACCCGAAGCTGGACTCCGTTCGTATCGACTAACCGCGCGGTCGATGTGACCACAGTCACAGCCAAGCACACGCCTGTTGCCCGTGGTAGGCGGGACGTCGCGCCGAGACTGCGGCCAGATCGCGATTTCGTGGGGATTTACGATGTCCCCGCGGTGTCCCCGCCGTGTCCCCGCCGTGTCCCCGCCGAGTCCCCGCGGGTCCCCGCGGTGTCGGCGGTCTGCGGCAACATCGCAGGAACAGGCCGTCGGGAACTAGCGTTCGTTGTGCTAGCGGTAGCCTGAACTATTCTCCTCGACCACATTGGAAGGACCTGGCCGACGGCGGCCGATGTTGGATGAACCGTAAAAATGTGATCCGTACGCTCACGGCGATCGCCGTCGTGTTGGTGCTGCTCTGGTCGTTCTTCTATTTCAGCGACAACACGCGCGGTTATAAGCCCGTCGACACGTCGGTGGCCGATAGCGCAGATCAACGCCGACAACATCAAGAACGCCCAGATCGACGACCGCGAGCAGCAGCTGCGGCTTGACGCTGAAGAACGGCAACGAGGCGACCGCCGGAACAGCGACAAGATCATCACAAATTCCCCACCGGCTACGCGGTGCCCGCTGTTCGACGCTCAGTGCGAAGAACACCCAGGTCAAGACAGTCGTGAACCAGGGCAGCATGCTTCGGCACGCTGTTGTACTACTTCGGCCGCTGCTGCTACTGGTCGGGCTGTTCGTGATGTTCTCCCGCATGCAGAGCGGCAGCCGGATGGGCTTCGGTTTCGGCAAGTCGCGCGCCAAGCAGCTGAGCAAGGACATGCCCAAAACCACGTTCGCCGACGTGGCCGGTGTCGACGAGGCGGTAGAGGAGCTCTACGAGATCAAGGACTTCCTGCAGAATCCGATCGCGGTACCAGGCGCTTGGCGCCAAGATCCCGAAGGGCGTGCTGCTCTACGGGCCGCCGGGTACCGGCAAGACGCTGCTCGCCCGTGCCGTCGCGGGCGAGGCGGGCGTGCCGTTCTTCACGATCTCCGGCTCGGACTTCGTCGAGATGTTCGTCGGCGTCGGCGCGTCGCGGGTGCGTGACCTCTTCGAGCAGGCCAAGCAGAACAGCCCGTGCATCATCTTCGTCGACGAGATCGACGCCGTCGGCCGCCAGCGCGGCGCCGGTCTCGGCGGCGGCCACGACGAGCGGGAGCAGACGCTCAACCAATTGCTGGTCGAGATGGACGGTTTCGGCGATCGCACCGGCGTCATCCTGATCGCCGCGACCAACCGGCCCGACATCCTCGACCCGGCACTGCTTCGGCCCGGCCGCTTCGACCGGCAGATCCCGGTGACCAACCCGGATCTCAACGGGCGCAAGGCGATTCTGCGTGTGCACTCGGACGGCAAGCCGATGGCCGGCGATGCCGACCTCGACGGGCTCGCCAAACGGACCGTGGGAATGTCCGGCGCCGACTTGGCCAATGTCATCAACGAGGCCGCGCTGCTGACCGCCCGCCATCACGGCACCGTCATCACGGGCGCCGCGCTGGAGGAGGCGGTGGACCGGGTGATCGGCGGACCGCGTCGCAAGGGCCGGGTGATCAGTGAGCTGGAAAAGAAGATCACCGCCTACCACGAGGGCGGTCACACGCTGGCGGCGTGGGCGATGCCCGACATCGAGCCGATCTACAAGGTCACGATCCTGGCCCGCGGCCGCACCGGGGGCCACGCCGTCTCGGTTCCCGAAGACGACAAGGGCTTGATGACCCGCTCGGAGATGATCTCCCGGCTGGTGTTCGCGATGGGTGGCCGGGCGGCCGAGGAGTTGGTGTTCCGCGAGCCGACCACCGGCGCGGTCTCCGACATCGAGCAGGCCACCAAGATCGCCCGAGCCATGGTCACCGAATACGGGATGAGCTCCAAGCTGGGCGCCGTCAAGTACGGCACCGAGCACGGCGACCCCTTCCTGGGCCGGACGATGGGAACGCAATCCGACTACTCACACGAGGTCGCGCGCGACATCGACGACGAGACCCGCAAGCTCATCGAGGCCGCGCACACCGAGGCGTGGGAGATCCTGACCGAGTATCGCGACGTGCTCGACACGTTGGCCGGTGAACTGCTGGAGAAGGAGACGCTGCACCGCGCGGACCTGCAGGCCATCTTCGCCGACGTGGTGAAGCGGCCGCGCCTGACGGTGTTCGACGACTTCGGCGGGCGCATCCCGTCGGACAAGCCCCCGATCAAGACGCCCGGCGAATTGGCGATCGAGCGCGGCGAACCGTGGCCGCAGCCCGTCCCCGAGCCCGATTTCAAGAAGGCCATCGCCGAGGCCTCCCAACAATCCGGGGAAAAAGCCGGGGCGCAAGCCGAGGCCGCGAGCGGCACCGGCGGCAATGGCAACGGGTCCAACGGATTACCGGCGACCCAGCCACACCCGGTTTCGGCTGCCAGCCAGCCCGACTACGGTGCGCCGGCCGGGTGGCGTGCGCCGGGCTGGCCGCCGAGGCAGCAAGCCGACTGGCATCCACCAACTCAAGGCCAGCCACAATCGGAGGGCGGCGCATCTGACGCGCAGGTGCGCAACGAGCAGGGCGACGAACCCGGCCGTGCCGAACCGTCTAACCACGGCTGACAACGAACGGAGGCTCGATGGCCCAGCCGAATTCGCGTGTCCCGAGGATCGCCCCGCCCGTCTTCGACCCGCCCGTCTTCGACCCGCCCGTCTTCGACCCGCCTGTCTTCGACGCGGAGCGGGCCGAGGCCGCGATCCGCGAGCTGCTGTTCGCGATCGGTGAAGACCCCGAGCGGCCCGGCCTAACAGACACTCCCGCGCGGGTGGCGCGGACCTACCGCGAGATGTTCGCCGGGCTCTACACCGATCCCGACTCCGTCCTGGACACCACCTTCGACGAGCAGCACGACGAGCTGATCCTGGTCAAAGAGATCCCGTTGTACTCGACCTGCGAACACCACCTCGTTTCATTCCATGGTGTGGCGCACGTCGGCTACATCCCCGGTACCGACGGCCGGATCACCGGGTTGTCGAAGATCGCAAGGGTTGTCGACTTGTACGCCAGGCGTCCCCAGGTGCAGGAGCGGCTGACTGGACAGATCGCCGACGCGTTGATGCGCAAGCTCAACCCGCGCGGCGTGATCGTGGTCGTGGAGGCCGAGCACCTGTGCATGGCGATGCGCGGAGTGCGCAAACCCGGAGCCGTGACCACGACCTCTGCTGTGCGCGGGCAGTTCAAGCGCGACGCTGCGTCGCGGGCAGAGGCGCTGGATCTGATCTTGCGGAAGTGAGTTTGACGCGGGTGCAGGTGATGGGGGTCGTCAACGTCACCGACGATTCCTTCTCCGACGGGGGTTTGTTCCTCGATCGCGACCGCGCCGTCGAACACGGGCTGGCGCTGGTCGCCGACGGAGCAGCGATCGTCGATGTGGGCGGCGAGTCGACGCGCCCCGGCGCCACCCGGGTGGACCCGCGGGTCGAGACGGACCGCGTGATTCCCGTCATCAAAGATCTTGCAGCACTAGGGATCACGGTGAGCATCGACACCGTGCGAGCCGACGTCGCCGCGGCCGCGCTCTGCAACGGCGCGCGCATCGTGAACGACGTCTCCGGCGGCCGGGCCGACCCGAAGATGGCATCCGTGGTGGCCGACGCCGGTGTGCCGTGGATCTTGATGCACTGGCGGTCGGTGACGGCCGAGCGGCCCCACGACATTCCCGGGTACGGCGACATCGTCGCCGACGTCAAGGCAGAGCTGCTCGAAAGCGTCGACGCCGCCACCTCGGCGGGAGTGGCTGCGACGCGGTTGATCATCGACCCCGGGCTGGGTTTCGCCAAGAACGCACAACACAATTGGGCGCTGCTGCGCGCGCTGCCCGAATTCGTCGCGACCGGGATCCCGGTACTGATCGGCGCGTCGCGCAAGCGGTTCCTGGGGTCGCTGCTCGCCGGCGAAGGCGGAGTGCGCGAGCCGGCCGGACGAGAGACGGCGACGGCGGTGATCTCTGCGCTCGCTGCCTTGCAGGGGGTGTGGGGTGTGCGGGTGCACGACGTGCGAGCGACCGTCGACGCCCTCAAGGTGGTCGAAGCGTGGACGGCGGGATCGGATGACTGACCGAATCGAGTTGCGCGGCCTGACCGTCCGCGGCCATCACGGAGTGTTCGAGCATGAACGACGGGACGGTCAGGAGTTCGTCGTCGACATCATCGTGTGGATCGATCTCGACCGGGCCGCCGCCAGCGACGACCTGACCGACACGCTCGATTACGGCGCGCTCGCCGCGCGGACGGCCGACATCGTGGGTGGGCCAGCCAGGAATCTGATCGAAACGGTGGCCGCAGAAATCGCCGACGACGTGATGGGCGACGAGAGGGTTCACGCCGTCGAGGTCGTCATCCACAAGCCCCAGGCGCCGGTCCCGTTGGCGCTCAACGACGTCGCCGTCACCATCCATCGATCCCGCCGGCCCCGCGGCCGTGTCGAAGAGTCGCTGTGACGCGCGCGGTGCTGTCCATCGGGTCCAATCTCGGCGACCGGCTGGCCCGGCTGCAGTCGGTGATCGACGGGCTCGGCGAGTCGGTGCTCGAAGTCTCGCCGGTGTACGAGACGGTGCCGTGGGGTCCGGTGGAGCAGGGGCCGTTTCTCAACGCGGTGGTCATCGCGGACGATCCGAAGTTGGACCAGCACGGCTGGCTGCGCCTTGGCCAGCGGCTGGAGGACGCCGCCGAACGTGTGCGGGGACAGCGCTGGGGGCCGCGGACCCTCGACGTGGATCTGGTGAGCTGTTCGGCCGACGGAACCGAGATCGTCGTCCGCGAGGACGATCTCACGTTGCCGCACCCGCTGGCGCATCTGCGTGCGTTCGTACTGGTGCCGTGGCTTGATATCGACCCGGCGGCCGCGCTGACGGTCGCCGGGATGTCCACCCCGGTGACCCGGCTGCTCGAAGACATCGAGCCCGTCGCCCTGGCGGGCGTGACGCCGACCGACCTCACCCTGAGATCGAAGGTGTGACATGGGTCCGACTCGAAAACGGGACCTGACGGGCACGGCGGTCCTCGTCGCGGTGGCCGGCTACCTGCTGACGACGATGATCTACCCGAAGTGGTTCCCACCCATCACCGTCTGGACCGGGATCTCGTTGCTGGGGGTGGCAGCCGTGGAGGCCGCGTGGGGACGGTATGTGCGGTCGAAGATCAACGACGGTCAGATCGGCGACGGCGGCGGCCGGCTGCACCCGCTCGCCGTGGCCCGCACGGTGGTGATCGCAAAGGCGTCGGCATGGGTGGGTGCGCTGGTGCTGGGGTGGTGGCTGGGGGTGCTGGCGTACCTGTTGTCCAACCGCGGTTGGTTACGGGTGGCCGGCCAGGACACCCCCGGCGCGGCCGTCGCCGCGATCAGCGCGCTGGCGCTGATCGTCGCTGCCCTCTGGCTACAGCATTGCTGCGAAAAACCGGAGGAACCCCCTGATCCCCGTGGCGCAACGGGTGACTAGAATCGCCGGGTTGCCTCGACACGCCGGGTGATTTCCGCGGGTAAAGTCGCCCCATGACCGATCTGAGCCGCGGCGCCCGGTCTCGGCGCAGCGGTCGCAGGCCGGGTTGGCTCCTTCTGACGGTGTTGCTCGTCCTGGCCATTGCGGCCAGCTCCGCGCTGGTGTTCACCCAGCGCGTCGAGCTGTTGAAGCTTGCCGTCATCCTCTCGCTGTGGGCGGCCGCCGCGGCGGCGTTCGTGTCGGTTATCTACCGCAGACAAAGCGATATCGATCGGGCCGAGGCGCGCGATCTGAAGCTGGTCTACGACTTGCAACTGGATCGCGAGATATCCGCTCGGCGGGAATACGAGCTGGAGGTGGAGTCGCAGCTGCGTCGGGAGTTGGCCATCGAAGTGCAGGCTCAGGCCGCCGACGAGGTGGCCTCGCTGCGGGCCGAGCTGGCTGCACTGCGCACCAACCTCGAGATCCTGTTCGACGCGGACCTCGCGCACCGGCCGGCGATCGAGCCGGAGCGGACGACGGTCCGGGCCTACAGCGACTGGCAGCGCGATACCCAGATCACCGATTCGGGCAGGCGTCCGCCGCGGTTCGTCGCCTCCACGCCGCGCCAAGACGCCGACGACGGCAGCGAAAACGCGATCATCGACGTCCCCGAGGAGCCGCCGGTACCCGTGGATGAGATACGCGCCGCACCCGAGCCGCGGCACGCGTTCGAACCTGAACCTCGGCCTTCCGCCGCGGCCCCGTGGGAGGACTCCCGGCCAAGCGAGCGGTATTCGGGGCCCGAGCCTGCGGGCAGCCGGTATGTGGCGCCCGAACCTGTTTGGGAACCTCCGCAGCCCCCCGAGCCGCAGCCTGCCGAACGTGGCGGCCGCCACGGCGTGCGCACTCCGGAGCCCGGGGACTGGCAGCCCGTTCCGGCTGAAGGGGAGTGGTTGCCTCCCGGCGCGCCCAGCAGCAACTGGGCGCCGACTAACGGCACACCCGCGCCGGCCCCAGACCCGATAGCCCCAGACCCGATAGCCGTGGACCCGATAGCCCCGGCCCCGGTGCCCGCGCAGACGGTCCCCGAAGAATCCCCCGAGGAAGAATCCCCCGAGCGCGGACGTCATTCGAACCCGGCCGAGCCGTACGCGGTGCCGACCGCTGAGTCGCCCTGGGCGCAGCAGTCGCCCGACAACAACCACTTCCCGCCGCCGGCGCCGATTGCCGAGCCGGCGGTCGCACATGGCGGGTCGGATGACGCGCCGCACCCGGCCAGCCAGCACAGCGAGGGTCAGGGCCAGTCGGTCGCCGAGTTGCTTGCCCGGCTCCAGACCGGCGCAGACTCGACCGGGGGCGGCCGTCGCCGGCGTCGCGACGGTTAAGCTACCCTGTATTGGACCGTCCGGTACCCGCCTGGCAGGACCGGAACGAATTTTTGGACACACTTTGCGAGGTCGTCTGCGATGAAGCAGTTCGACGGACTGCGCCCGGCTCGGCTTTCGGTCGGGATCGTCTCCGCCGGCAGGGTCGGCGCTGCGCTGGGTTTTGCGCTGGAGCGTGCGGGCCACGTCGTCGTCGCGTGCAGCGCGGTGTCGCATGCGTCACGGGAGCGGGCCCGTCGTCGCTTGCCCGACACCGCGATCCTCCCCGTCCACGAGGTCGCTGCGCGTGCGGAGCTGGTGCTGCTCGCGGTGCCCGACGCCGAGCTTGCCAGTGTGGTGTCCGGGCTGGCCGCGACACAGGCTGTGCGGCCGAAAACGATCGTCGTGCATACCTCGGGCGCCAATGGAATCGGTGTGCTGGCGCCGCTGACGGAGCAGGGCTGCCTCCCGCTGGCCGTTCATCCCGCGATGACGTTCACCGGGTCTGACGAGGACATCGAGCGGTTGTCCGACAGCTGCTTCGGCGTCACCGCGGCCGACGACGTGGGCTACGCGATCGGCCAGTCGTTGGTCCTCGAGATCGGCGGCGAGCCGTTCCGCGTGCGTGAGGATGCGCGAACGCTGTACCACGCCGCCCTGGCGCATGCCGGCAATCACATCGTCACCGTCGTCGCCGACGCGGTGGAAGCATTGCGCGCAGCTCTGTCGGGTCAAGAGTTGCTGGGCCAGCCACTCGTCGACGACGCGCCCGGCGGAATCGCGGAGCGGGTGATCGGCCCACTCACCCGAGCGGCGGTCGAGAATACGCTGCAGCGCGGTCAGGCGGCGTTGACCGGCCCGGTCGCCCGGGGCGACGCCGACGTCGTTGCGGCCCACCTGCGGGCGCTGGCGGAAGTCGACCCGCAACTCGCCGAGGCGTACCGGACAAGCTCGCTGCGTACCGCACAGCGCGCTCACGCGCCGGCGGAAGTGTTTGCAGCACTGAATGACTGGTCCGACCGTGCGGACCGATGACCGCCTGCGCGAAGAAGAAAAAGACGAAGAGGAAGAAGAGGAAACGGCACCGATGAGCGCTTGCGCGAAGAGGAAAAAGCACCGATGAGCGCTTGCGCGAAGAGGAAAAAGCACCGATGACCGCTTGCGGCGAAGAGGAACAGATGTAGCGGTGACAACTAAGACGGATAAGAAGTTCCATCCCGGACAGCTGAACGTCTACGAGACGCCGAAGGCCGTCGGCGATGTGACGCGCGCGCTGCGTCACACCGGCCGTCGGGTGATGCTGGTGCCGACGATGGGTGCGTTGCACGACGGCCACCTCGCGTTGGTGCGAGCCGCCAAGCGCGTGCCGGGGTCGGTCGTCGTGGTGTCGATCTTCGTGAACCCGCTGCAGTTTGGCGCGGGCGAGGACCTCGAGCACTATCCCCGCACGATGGATGCCGATCTGGAAATGCTCCGCGGCGAAGGCGTCGAGGTGGTGTTCGCGCCGACCGTCCAGGTTATGTATCCCGACGGCCCGCGCACGTCGGTTCAGCCCGGCCCGCTGGGATCAGAGCTCGAAGGTGCCTCGAGGCCATCGCATTTCGCGGGGATGCTCACCGCGGTCCTGAAGCTGCTGCAGATTGTCGCGCCGGACCGCGCGTTCTTCGGAGAGAAGGACTATCAACAGCTGGTGCTGATTCGGCAGATGGTCGCGGACCTCAACGTCGACGTCGGCGTGGTCGGCGTGCCGAGCGTGCGGGAAGACGATGGGCTGGCGCTGTCATCACGCAACCGCTACCTGAAGCCGGCCGAACGCGAGCAGGCCGGAGCACTTTCCGCCGCGCTGCTGGCCGGGATGTATGCCGCGCCGGCGGGCGTGGAAGCCGTTCTGGACGGCGCGCGCGCGGTGCTCGAGGAGGTGCCCGCGATCAGGGTCGACTACCTCCAGGTACGCGGCCCTGCACTGGAATCCGCCCCCGGCAGCGGGCCGGGGCGTCTGCTGGTGGCCGCACGCCTCGGCGCCACCAGGCTCATCGACAATATCGCGATCGATATCGCCGGCACCGCCGGGCATTCGCCCAACGGGCCGGACGATCATCACGAATTACCATGGAGGAACTGATGTTACGCACAATGTTGAAATCGAAGATCCACCGAGCCACGGTCACCGAGGCGGACTTGCATTACGTCGGATCGGTCACCATCGACGCCGATCTGATGGACGCCGCGGACCTCCTCGAGGGCGAGCAGGTGACCATCGTCGATGTGACCAACGGTTCCCGCCTCGTCACGTATGCGATCACCGGGAGGCGGGGCAGTGGCGTGATCGGGATCAACGGTGCCGCCGCTCATCTCGTCCACCCGGGCGACGTCGTGATCCTCATCGCTTACGGGACGATGACGGATGCCGAGTCTCGTGAATACCGGCCTCGGATCGTTTTCGTCGACGCCGACAACAGGCAGGTGGACCTCGGCGTTGATCCGGCCTACGTGCCGGATCGGTACGACCTCGTGTCACCGCGGTAAATGCTTCTCGCGATAGACGTTCGCAACACGCACACCGTCGTCGGCTTGATCGCCGGCGCCGACGCGCACGCAAAGGTCGTGCAAAACTGGCGAATCCGGACGGAAGCTGAAGTCACCTCCGACGAGCTCGCGTTGACAATCGACGGGCTGATCGGCGACGACTCGGAGCGCCTCACCGGTGCCGCCGCGTTGTCGACCGTGCCGTCCGTGTTGCACGAGGTCCGCGAAATGCTGAACCAATACTGGCCGTCGGTGCCGCATGTGCTGATTGAGCCCGGCGTCCGGACCGGCATCCCACTGCTGGTCGACAACCCGAAGGAGGTCGGTGCCGACCGCATCGTCAACTGCCTGGCGGCTTACCACAAGTACGGCGGCGCAGCGATCGTCGTCGACTTCGGCTCGTCCATCTGCGTGGACGTGGTGTCGGCGAGGGGTGAGTTTCTCGGCGGCGCGATAGCGCCCGGTGTTCAGATCTCGTCGGATGCCGCCGCCGCCCGGTCGGCGGCGCTGCGCCGCGTCGAGCTGACCCGCCCGCGGTCGGTGATCGGCAAGAACACGGTCGAATGTATGCAGGCCGGGGCGGTTTTCGGCTTCGCCGGACTGGTCGACGGGTTGGTCCAGCGGATCCGCGACGACGTCGACGGCTTTGCGGGCGACGATGTCTCCATCGTCGCTACCGGGCATACCGCCCCGCTGCTGTTGCCCGATCTGCACACCGTGCGGAACTACGACCGGCACCTGACCCTGGACGGTCTTCGCCTTGTCTTCGAGCGCAACCGAGACAGCCAACGCGGCAGGCTCAAGCAGGCCCGCTGACGGTTAAGGCCGGGCGGGCGCGTCCGGTCATTTAAGCTGGCACGTCGTGAGTTCAGCAGACCCGCGAAAAGAGGATAGGCCGATGAGCCGCTTGCGCGAAGAGCGAATGCCGCCGATGAGCCGCTTGCGCGAAGAGCGAATGCCGCCGATGAGCCGGACGCTCCGGAGCAGTTCCGGATCCGCCAGGGTAAGCGCGAGCGCCTGCTCGAGGAGGGCGTTGACCCCTACCCGGTGGCGGTGCCGGTCACCCACACGCTCTCCCGGATCCGCGAGACATATCCCGACCTGCCAACCGACGCCGCCACCGGCGACATCGTCGGCGTCGCGGGCCGTGTGGTGTTCGCCCGCAACTCGGGCAAGCTCTGCTTTGCCACGCTGCAGGAAGGGGACGGCATCCAACTGCAGGCCATGATCAGCCTGGCCAGCGTCGGGCAGGACGCCCTCGACCGATGGAAGTCCGACGTCGACCTCGGCGACATCGTCTTCGTGCATGGCGAAGTGATCAGCTCCCGGCGCGGGGAGCTTTCCGTGCTGGCCGATTCCTGGCAACTGGCGGCCAAGGCATTGCGCCCTCTGCCGGTGGCCCACAAGGAGATGAGCGAGGAGTCTCGGGTTCGCCAGCGCTACGTCGACCTCATCATGCGCGCCGAGTCGCGGGTGGTGGCGCGCCAGCGCGTCGCCGTGGTCCGTGCGCTGCGAAATGCACTGCACCGGCGCGACTTCCTGGAGGTGGAGACACCGATGTTGCAGACGTTGGCCGGGGGTGCCGCCGCGCGTCCGTTCGTCACCCACTCCAACGTGATGGACTCCGATCTGTACCTGCGGATCGCCCCCGAACTGTTCCTGAAGCGGTGCGTGGTCGGGGGATTCGACAGGGTCTTCGAGCTCAGCCGCGTTTTCCGGAACGAGGGAGCGGATTCGACGCATTCGCCGGAATTCTCGATGCTCGAGACTTACCAGGCCTATGGCACCTACGACGATTCAGCCGAGATGATCCGCGAAGTTATTCAAGAAGTCGCCGACGAGGTGTTCGGCACTCGGCTGTTGACGCTCGCCGACGGGACTCGCTATGACATCGACGGCGAATGGGCGTCGGTGGAAATGTACCCCTCGTTGTCGGAAGCGTTGGGAGAGCAGATTACTCCAGATACCTCCGTGCAGCATCTTCGCGACATCGCCGCTCGCCTCGGCATCGAGATCCCCGGCGATCGCCCCTTCGGGCACGGCAAGCTTGTCGAAGAATTGTGGGAACATTCCGTTGGAAAGCACCTGAATGCCCCGACATTCGTGCGCGATTTTCCGGTGGAAACCACGCCGCTGACGCGTCAGCACCGCAGCATCCCCGGGGTGACGGAGAAGTGGGATCTGTATGTCCGTGGATTCGAGTTGGCCACGGGCTACTCGGAATTGGTCGATCCAGTTATCCAGCGCGAACGGTTCGAAGCCCAGGCCTCTGCTGCCGCCGCGGGCGACGACGAGGCCATGGCCCTCGATGAGGATTTCCTCGCCGCTATGGAGTACGCGATGCCACCGACCACGGGCACGGGAATGGGGATCGACCGGCTGATGATGGCATTGACGGGACTCGGAATTAGGGAGACTGTATTGTTCCCGATTGTTCGTCGGCAGATCAACTGAGTTTGTGTCCGTGCGCAACTCCGCGTTGCTTCTGCGCGACGTTTTATGGCACATTAGTATATCGGCATCGACCCCCGCGTCACCGACGCGAGGGTGCACTCTTCAGAAGGAGCCCTGTAGTAAATGGCCAAGAAAGTGACCGTGACGCTGGTCGATGATTTCGACGGCGATGGAGCGGCTGACGAGACCGTAGAATTTGGCCTCGACGGGGTGACCTACGAGATAGATCTGTCGTCGAAGAATGCCAAGAAGCTTCGCGACGATCTGAAGCTGTGGGTGGAAAAGGGCCGGCGGGTCGGTGGTCGTCGCCGCGGTGGCCGGTCGGCGGGAACGGGGCGGCGTGCGTCGATCGACCGGGAGCAGAGCGCGGCCATCCGGGAGTGGGCTCGCCGCAACGGCCACAACGTGTCAACCAGAGGCCGGATCCCGGCCGACGTGATCGACGCGTTCCACGCCGCCACCTAGGGCAGCCACTAAGGCCGCCACCTAACACCGCCACGTGTGATCTGACTCTCTTTCAGGGTCCCTGCGCGAGCTTTCGCTAACGGCGAACCGCGCAGGACAGTGCCGGGAAACGAATCAGCGCTCGGCGGCGTTACACCCCTTGTAACCACCGACGCGCTGCGAACGGCCGGAAATGCCGAAGGTCGGGGGCTTGGCTCCTGCGGCAGCGAAGGCAGCAGGCCATTAGAGTGGATGGCGGGTACGCGGGTTCAATTGGTCGATCCGTGGTACTCACCGTGAGGGAGAGCAGGTAACCACCGATGTTCGAACGATTTACCGACCGCGCACGTCGCGTCGTCGTCCTGGCCCAAGAAGAGGCCAGGATGCTGAACCATAACTACATCGGGACCGAGCACATCCTTCTTGGGCTTATCCACGAGGGCGAGGGTGTTGCCGCCAAGTCGCTGGAGTCGCTGGGCATCTCGTTGGAGGGTGTCCGCAGCCAGGTCGAGGAGATCATCGGCCAGGGCCAGCAGGCGCCGTCGGGTCACATCCCGTTCACCCCGCGCGCGAAGAAGGTGCTGGAGCTCTCCCTGCGCGAGGCGTTGCAGCTCGGCCATAACTACATCGGCACCGAGCACATTCTGCTCGGTCTGATTCGTGAGGGTGAGGGCGTGGCCGCCCAGGTGTTGGTCAAGCTCGGCGCCGAACTGACGCGGGTGCGTCAGCAAGTGATTCAGCTGCTCTCGGGCTACCAGGGCAAGGAGACCGCGGAGGCCGGCACCGGCGGCCGCGGCGGCGAGTCTGGTAACCCGTCCACATCGCTGGTGCTCGACCAGTTCGGCCGCAACCTGACCGCTGCCGCGATGGAGGGCAAGCTTGACCCCGTCATCGGCCGCGAGAAGGAGATCGAGCGGGTGATGCAGGTGCTGTCGCGCCGCACCAAGAACAACCCGGTGCTGATCGGCGAGCCCGGCGTCGGCAAGACCGCCGTCGTCGAGGGGCTGGCGCAAGCCATCGTGCACGGCGAGGTGCCTGAGACGCTGAAGGACAAGCAGCTCTACACGCTGGACCTCGGGTCGCTGGTGGCCGGCAGCCGCTACCGCGGTGATTTCGAGGAACGCCTGAAGAAGGTGCTCAAGGAGATCAACACCCGCGGCGACATCATCCTGTTCATCGACGAGTTGCACACGCTGGTCGGTGCGGGCGCCGCCGAGGGCGCCATCGACGCCGCGTCGATACTGAAGCCGAAGCTGGCCCGCGGCGAGCTGCAGACCGTGGGTGCGACCACCCTCGACGAGTACCGCAAGTACATCGAGAAGGACGCCGCGCTGGAGCGACGCTTCCAGCCTGTCCAGGTCAGCGAGCCGACGGTCGAGCACACCATCGAGATCCTCAAGGGTCTGCGCGACCGCTACGAGGCCCACCACCGGGTGTCGATCACCGACAGCGCGATCGTGGCCGCAGCGACGCTGGCCGATCGCTACATCAACGACCGGTTCCTCCCGGACAAGGCCATCGACCTGATCGACGAGGCCGGCGCCCGGATGCGGATCCGCCGGATGACCGCGCCGCCGGACCTGCGCGAGTTCGACGAGAAGATCGCCGACGCACGCCGCGAGAAGGAGTCCGCGATCGACGCGCAGGACTTCGAGAAGGCGGCCAGCCTGCGGGATCGCGAGAAGAACCTGGTCGCGCAGCGCGTTGAGCGCGAAAAGCAATGGCGCTCAGGTGATCTCGATGTCGTTGCCGAGGTCGACGACGAGCAGATCGCCGAGGTGCTGGGCAACTGGACCGGCATCCCGGTGTTCAAGCTCACCGAGGCCGAGACCACCCGGCTGCTGCGCATGGAAGACGAGGTGCACAAGCGGATCATCGGCCAGGAGGACGCCGTCAAGGCGGTCAGTAAGGCGATCCGGCGCACGCGGGCCGGGCTGAAGGACCCGAAGCGTCCGTCCGGCTCGTTCATCTTCGCCGGCCCGTCCGGTGTCGGTAAGACCGAGCTGTCCAAGGCGCTGGCGAACTTCCTGTTCGGCGACGACGACGCGCTGATCCAGATCGACATGGGCGAGTTCCACGACCGGTTCACCGCCTCGCGGCTGTTCGGTGCCCCTCCGGGCTACGTCGGCTACGAGGAGGGCGGCCAGCTCACCGAGAAGGTGCGGCGCAAGCCGTTCTCGGTCGTGCTGTTCGACGAGATCGAGAAGGCCCACCAGGAGATCTACAACAGCCTGTTGCAGGTGCTGGAGGACGGCCGCCTCACCGACGGCCAGGGCCGCACGGTCGACTTCAAGAACACCGTCCTGATCTTCACGTCGAACCTGGGCACGGCCGACATCTCCAAGGCGGTCGGGCTGGGCTTCACGCAGGGCGGCGGCGACAACGACTACGAGCGGATGAAGCAGAAGGTCAACGACGAGCTCAAGAAGCACTTCCGGCCGGAGTTCCTCAACCGCATCGACGACATCATCGTGTTCCACCAGCTGACTCGCGACGAGATCATCCGGATGGTGGACCTGATGGCGAGCCGGGTCGAGAAGCAGCTCAAGAGCAAGGACATGGCGCTGGCGCTGACAGACCAGGCCAAGGCGCTGCTGGCCAAGCGCGGGTTTGACCCCGTGCTGGGCGCGCGGCCGCTGCGGCGGACGATCCAGCGGGAGATCGAGGACGCGTTGTCCGAGAAGATCCTGTTCGAGGAGGTCGGCCCCGGCGAGCTCGTCACGGTCGACGTCGATAACTGGGACGGCGAGAGCGCCGGCGAGGACGCGGTGTTCACGTTCACCGGCTCCCCCAAGCCGGCCAAGCCCGAGGAACCGGATCTGGCCAAGGCCGGAGCCGCGGGCACGCCCAGCGCGGCCGCGACCGCGACCGAATAACCGAACCGATCGGGAACGGGCGGTACCTTCACGGGTACCGCCCGTTTTTTTGGAGGCGGGAAGCCGCCGAAAGCCGGTCCTCGCGCGAGAAAGGCCGCCCGTGCTGATCGTCACCACCAACGACCTTCCCGGTTGGGAAATCCAGCGAGTGTGCGGGGAGGTGTTCGGCCTCACCGTCCGATCGCGCAACGCGTTCTCCCAGATCGGCGCCGGCTTCAAGTCGATGTTCGGCGGTGAGTTGCAGGGCATGACGAAGAACCTGGCCGACAGTCGCAACGAGGCGATGAACCGGTTGATCGCCGAGGCCCATATCCGGGGCGGCAATGCGATCATCGGCATGCGCTTCGACACCACCGAACTCGGTGACGTTTGGACTGAGATATGCGCGTATGGCACTGCCGTTCAAGCGGTGCCGGTGACCGACGGCGCCAAGTACACCGCGTCGCAGCTCGGCTATGGCGGCGCGGCGCAGGCTCCGGCGCCCGCGCAGCCGGGTCAACCGCAGCCCTACGGCGCGGGCTAGCGGTTCGTTGACGGGTTTGAGCAACGGCCTTAGGCTCCGCTACGTAATCTGATTCGCCTACGTATTTGATGGGCCAAGGAATCTGGTGAGACTCCAGAACGGCCGCGCCACTGTCTAAAGTCAGACCCGACGCCCGTCGCCGACCCTGCTACCGGGACGCGAGATCCCGAAAGGACGTTCGACATGACATCATCGCAGGCTCTTCAGTCGCCGACCGCGAAGGTCGGCGCCGTCGACGTGTCCCGTGCAGGCGCCGCGCTGTGGTTGGCGGGCACGGTGTTCCTCGCTCTGGTCATCATTTACTTCGTCGGAATCGACCAGGGCGCCACGTCGGTGTTCGGCAGCGACACCCACGTGCACGAATTCGTCCACGACGCCCGCCATCTGCTCGGCTTCCCCTGCCACTGAGCGAAGAGGACGACACCGAACAATGGAAAAGCGGATCATCGCGCGCGGCTTGTTGGCCGGCGCGCTCGCGGGAGTGTTGGCGTTCGTCTTCGCGCGCATCTTCGTCGAGCCGGTGATCGGTCACGCCATCGCCTACGAGTACGGCCGTGGTGACGCCGAGGCGGCGCTGGGCGCGCACGAGCACGGGATGGAAGTGTTCACGCGCGGGGTGCAGGCCAACATCGGCATGGGCTTCGGCGTGCTGGCGTTCGCCGTGGCCATCGGTGCCCTGTTCGCGGTGGCGTTCGTCGTCGCCCACGGGCGGGTCGGCACTCTCCGACCGCGGACGCTGGCCCTGCTGATGGCAGCGGGTGCGTTCGGCGCGATCTACCTGGTGCCGTTTCTGAAGTATCCGGCCAACCCGCCCTCGATTGGAAATCCGGAAACCATCGGCGATCGGACCGGTCTGTATCTGCTGATGGTGCTGGCCTCACTTGTGTTGGCGGCAACGGCGCTCTGGCTCGGCCGCAGACTCGCGCCGCGTTTGGGCGCCTGGGGCGCGACCCTTGCCGCGGCGGGTGCGTACCTGGTCGCCGTGGGGGTGGTCATGTTCGTGCTACCGCCGGTCGCCGAAACCCCGAAACCGCTGCGCGACGGGTCAGGCACGATCGTCTACCCGGGATTCCCCGCCGACGACCTGTATCACTTCAGGCTGTATTCCGTTGGGACACAGTTCGTGTTGTGGGCAACGATCGGTGTCGTGTTCGCAGTGCTGATCTCGCGGCTGCTGGACCCGCGCGGCCGGACCGAGCATGCCCAGGAGAGCGTCGGCGCCTGATAAGCACTCGATTGGCATCGCGTGAGTGAGGTCGTCCGGCTGACGCTGGTGTCGCACGCGATGACCGACGCGATGGCGGCCGGACGGTTTCCGACGGACGAACCCCTCAACGCTGTTGGCCGCCGCCAGCTTTCTTTTGCGATCGACTTCGGGGCAACGGAATTCACGTCGCTGTCGGGTCGCGAGCTTCGCTGTCGGCAGACCGCCGAGTTGCTCGGACTGCACGCCGCGGTCGAACCGCGCCTTGCCGATCTGGACTGCGGCAGGTGGCGCGGCGACGTGCTCGGCGGTGTGCTCGCGGCAGACCTCGCGGTGTGGCTCACCGACCCGACCAGTGCGCCGCACGGCGGGGAATCGGTCGTCGATCTGATGGACCGGGTTGCCGGCTGGCTCGAATCGTTGACCGCCGGCCCGTCGCGGACCGTCGCGGTGACCCACCCGGCGGTGATCCGGGCCGCGATCCTGCTGGCCCTCGATGCGCCGCCAAAATCGTTCTGGCGCATCGATATCGCGCCGGCCAGTCGCACCGAGATGCACTATCGCGGCCACGCCTGGACACTCAGATCGACGGGCTAAGAGTTGGATTCCCGGAGACGACGACCTGATGAAATGGGTTAGTGGATGTTTTTCACCCATTAGCTGCGACCAAAAGCGGCATTGGCCTGTCTCCCCCCGTGAACCTCGGCGCTCGCGAACGGCCCGATCTCTGGCCGCCGGCTAAGACGGCCGGCCGAGCATTGCGAACACCTGCTTCGCGATCGAGATCAGCCAGGCGCCGGCACTCGGGCCGTGAAACCGCGGCCAATTCAACTGGAAGCTGACCACCCACGCCTGCCCGGTGCGGTCCACGGCATACCAGCTGAAGGTCAAGTCTCCGGGCAGATTTCCGGCCTTGGCGCCGATGTACGGCCACTGTTGCCGATCAACGTCGATGCCGGGTATCGCCGACACAATCTCACGCACCGGTGCAGCGGCACCCACCGCGGCCGCCTGAAGCGCCGCGTGCACCCGGCAGATGTCTTCCGCGGTGCCGTACCACTCGGCGCCGTAGGTTGACGCGGGAGTGCGGGTGCGTGCCGGATCTGGTTCGTACGGGCGGGAATTGGTCTGTTCCAGCAGCTGTGCCCGGGCCTGTGGCTGGCCCGTCGTCACCGCGTTCTTCCATTGCTCGCGCAGATCCGGCTCACCCCAGCCGACCGAGAACAGCTCGTGCATCGTCGGGAACGGGGTCATGCTCGCCGGGTCGTGGTGGCCGGCCTCGGCCAACGCCCGTTCGACGGCGGTGGTGCCGACCTTTTCGATCAGCAGGTCGGTGGCCATATTGTCGCTGTTGGCGATCATCTTCTCCGCGGCGGTGCGCACCGACACCTTGGCGCCGGGCGGCAGCTTCTCCAGCCCGGATGAGCCGACGGCCTTGGCCGGCCCCGTGATGGTGAGCTGGTCGTCCCACGAGACCGTGCCGGCTTTCACCGCGTCGGCGACTGCGTACAGCACGTAGAGTTTGAAAATCGAAGCAAGCGGCAAGGATTGGGCGGTATTGGTGCCTGCAACCCGGTCGCACCGGCCGTCGACGACCTTAGCGACCTGATAGGAGTACCGTGCGCCGGATTTCCTCAGTTCGGCATCGACGTCCGCCCACGAGGCGATCCTGGGCGCAGCCAATTCGGCTTCGAACCGGTTGACCATGCTGTTCTCGTCCGTGTGGATCTCGATGTCCTGCCCGGCTCCGAATGAGTTGACCAGATGCAGCATGACGTGCCCGGCGTAGTACTCGATGCCCGTAACCGTGAACGGCCTTTCCCACCAAAGGTTTTCCATGGTATCGCGGACGCTGTTCACCATGTCGGGTGCAGCCAGGGTCCCGACACCATTGGAGCCGATCGGCCAATCCGAGTTCAGCATGTCCACGGTCTGCTGGGCACGGAAGCCGGGCGGAGTGTTCCTGCTGATTTTCACGCCCGTGTCGACGGTGACCGACGACGCGGACGGTGTCGAGCAACTGCAAACCAGGACGCTCACCACCGCGACAGCGGCCAGCGATACCGCCGCGCGACGAAGCGCCCGGCTTGCGCTACGCCTTCGGGCCGGTCCCTGCAACGTCCAACACAACCTCGAACTCCAGTAACGACGCTCCGGTCGCCACCGGATTCGCTCGATGTCCCGCGTGTGCCTCGATTGCCGGGCCGGTCGCCCACGCCTGGAACGCTTCTTCGGACTCCCACTGCGTCACCACGAAATACCGATCCTCGCCCTTGACGGGTCGCAGCAGCTGAAAGCCGAGGAACCCCGGCGAGTTGTCGACAGCGTGTGCTCGGTGGGCGAATCGCTTTTCCAGTTCGGGCCCCGCGTCCGGCGGCACCTCGATTGCGTTGATCTTCACCACGGCCATGGGGTTCAGGCTACCGTGCGGCGGTCCGCGCCCGGCACGGGTCCGCGGCGGCGAAGATGTGTTCATGACGGGCGATCTGCTGACCGACTGCGGCGGCCGCGGCCGGCCCCTGGTGATGGTCCACGGCCTGATGGGTCGCGGCAGCACGTGGCGGCGATCTCTGCCGTGGCTCACCGAACTGGGTCGGGTTTACACCTACGACGCTCCGTGGCACCGCGGCCGCGACGTCGCCGATCCACACCCGATCAGCACCGAGCGGTTCGTCGCCGACCTCGCTGATGCGGTCGCCTCGCTACCCGGCCCGGTCGTCGTGATCGGCCACTCAATGGGTGCATTGCACGGCTGGTGCCTGGCCGCACAGAGACCGGAGCTCATCAGCGCGCTCGTCGTCGAGGACATGGCGCCGGACTTCCGGGGCCGCACCACCGGCCCGTGGGAGCCGTGGCTGCATGCGCTGCCCGTCGAATTCGGCACTGCGGCCGAGGTGCTCGACGAGTTCGGGCCGGTCGCGGGTCAGTACTTCCTCGATGCGTTCGACCGCACGGCGACCGGTTGGCGGCTGCACGGGCGCGTCGAGAGGTGGATCGCGATCGCGGCCGAGTGGGGGACGCGAGATTACTGGGCACCGTGGCGCGCGGTTCGGGTGCCCGCGCTGCTGATCGAGGCGCAGAACTCGGTGACTCCGCCGGGCCAGATGTTGCGGATGCACGAAACAGGCAGCCGCACGACCTATTTGCGGGTTCGCGGCGCTGGACACCTCGTCCACGACGACGCGGCCGACACCTATCGGGCCGCCGTCACCGCGTTCTTATCGACGCTCGCCCAGCACGCCTGACGTCGGCCACGCGGGCTGCGGTTCGAAGCGGGTCCGGATCGCGTCGAGCTCGTGCTCCACCCGGATGGCGTCGGAACTGTCGCCGGACAGCCGGCCGCGCCCTCCACGGATCCCGTCCGACCGGTGTGCCGTCCAGCTCAGCGCGACAGCGACGACGAACGGAGCCATCAGGATTGAAAAGCCGAGCAGGGCCATGGCAGAAATTCTTCGTCGTGGCAGTATCCAGCCAACAGTGGCAGGACTGACGCAATGCGATAAAATACTGCCATGCTCAGGTCGGTGGCTGTTTTGGTATTGGACAGGCTCGCGGTGTTCGAGTTCGGCGTCATCTGCGAGGTGTTCGGCATCGACCGCGAGTCCCAGGGCGTCCCGAAGTTCGACTTCCGGGTCTGCGGTGTGCAGGCCGGTCAGCCCATCCGAACGTCAGTCGGTGTCCAGATGATTCCGGAGCACGGCCTCGACGGGCTCGCGGGCGCGGATCTGGTGGCGGTGCCCGCGGCGCAAGCCGCGGACGGACCCCACCCCTACCCGCCGGGAGCGCTGGCGGCCCTTCGGGCAGCGGCCAAGGCCGGCTCGACGATTCTGACCGTCTGCACCGGGGCGTTCGTCGCAGGTGCGGCCGGCCTGCTCGACGGCAGGCACTGCACCACTCACTGGGCGCACGCAGAGGAATTGGCGCGGATGTATCCGACAGCCCGGGTCGACCGCAATGTGCTGTACGTCGACGACGGCAATCTGATCACCAGCGCGGGCACCGCGGCGGGCATCGACGCGTGCCTGCACCTGGTGCGCCGCGAGTTGGGCAGCAAGGTCACGAACACCATCGCGCGCCGGATGGTGGTGCCCCCGCAGCGTGACGGCGGCCAACGGCAGTTCATCACCCAGCCGGTGCCGACGCATTGCTCGCCCGGCTTTGCGCCACAGCTCGACTGGGTTCTGGCGAATCTCGGCCAATCGCACTCGGTGGCGTCGATGGCGCGCCACGCGAACATGTCGGAGCGCACCTTCGCGCGAAAGTTCGTCGAGGAGACGGGGACGACGCCGATGCAGTGGGTCGCCGACCAGCGTGTGCTGTTCGCGAGGCAGCTACTCGAGGAGACCGACCTCGACGTCGACCGCATCGCCGACCGCTCCGGGTTCGGCACCGCGACGCTGCTGCGCCATCACTTCCGCCGCCTCGTCGGCCTCACGCCGTCGGATTACCGGCGCAGGTTCGCCGACCCCGATATGTTTCAGAACCCGGCCTCGCCGGCAAGCGCGTAGCGGCCGTCCGAGGTCTGCTCCACCAGCCCGTCTGCCAGCAGTGATGCCAGTGCGCGGTCACGCTGATCGGTGTCGGTCAGCCAGGCCACCTCGAGTTGCTGGCGTGACACCGGAACATCGTTGGCGCGCAACACATCCAGTAGCCTGCCGCGCACCTGCCGGTCGGTGCCCGCGTAGCTCTGGGCGCGGCGGGCCGGCCGGTCGGCGGGCGGGTGGCCGGCGGCCCGCCAGGCACACGCGCTGAGCGGGCACACACCGCAGCGGGGCGACCGGGCGGTGCACACCGTCGCGCCCAGCTCCATCAGCGCCACCGAAAAGCAAGCCGCGGTCGCATCTTCGGGCAACAGCGCGGCAACCTCCGTGAGGTCGCGAGAGCTCCCCGGCGCTTCGGCAACCCCGCGGGTCGATCGGGCGACGACCCTGCGCACGTTGGTGTCGACGACCGGCACCCGGCGTCCGTAGCCGAAGCAGGCCACCGCACGCGCGGTGTAATCGCCGACCCCCGGCAGGCCGAGCAAGGTCTCGACGTCGTCGGGGACGACGTCGTCGTGGTCACGAGCGATCACGGTGGCGCACTCGTGTAACCGCTTCGCGCGGCGCGGGTAACCCAGCTTGCCCCACGCGCGCAGCAGGTCGGCGGCACCTGCGGAAGCGGTCGCTGACGGGGTCGGCCAGCGGCGCACCCACTCCTGCCAGACGGGCTCAACACGCGACACCGGCGTCTGCTGCAACATGAACTCGCTGACCAGGATCTGCCATGCGCTGACGCCGGGGCGGCGCCAGGGCAGGTCCCGCCCCGCCACCGCGTACCAGCCGAGGAGCTCGGAGCTGTCGATCCTCATCGTTTGGCGCGGCCGTGGTGCGGGCACAATGTCACCCATGCCGCACACGAACCCCGCAACCGCATGGAAGGCACTGAAAGAGGGTAACGAGCGGTTCGTCGCCGGCAGACCTGCGCACCCCAGCCAGAGCGTGGAGCATCGCGCCAGCCTGACCGACGGTCAGCGGCCGACCGCCGTGGTGTTCGGCTGCGCCGACAGCCGGGTCGCCGCGGAGATCATCTTCGACCAGGGCTTGGGCGACATGTTCGTGGTGCGCACCGCGGGTCACGTGATCGATTCGGCCGTGCTCGGCTCCATCGAATACGCGGTGACGGTGCTCGGCGTGCCGCTGATCGTGGTGCTCGGCCATGACAGCTGCGGCGCGGTCCAGGCCACGCTGAAAGCTCTCGACGACGGGGTGATACCCCGCGGATACGTCCGTGACCTGGTAGAACGTGTCACGCCGTCGGTGCTCACCGGCCGCCGCGAGGGGCTGACCCAGGTCGACGAGTTCGAGGCACACCACGTCCGCGAGACCGCCGCTCAGTTGTTGTCGCGGTCGACGGCCATCCTCGAACGGATCCCGACAGGCGATCTGGCGATCGTCGGCGTGACCTACCGACTCGCCGACGGACGGGTGGTGCTGCGCGATCGGGTCGGCGACGTCGGCGAATAGTTGGCTCGGCCAACGCGCGACACGCCGAGCGACGTCGGACGCCTCCCGGTGACCTGGGCTTACCGTGAGAACGTGCTGGATCTTGAACCGCATGGCCCACTGCCGACGCAGATTTACTGGCGACGTCGCGGTCTCGCCGTGGCCGTCGCGGTCGTCGTGATCGGCATCGTCGTCGCAGTTGTCATCACCGTGCTGACCGGCAACGCCGGCGCGGACACGAAGAACAGCGCCAAGCCGGCGAACACCCCCGGCGCGGCCGCGGCACCGAATCCGCAGCCGGAGGTGAAATCGCCGATCACGCCGCTGCCGCCGCCGCCCGTCCAAACCCCAACGGCCACAGCGGCTGTCATGCCCGCTCCGATACTCAAGGACGGCGACGACTGCCCGGATTCCACGCTGGCGGTCAAGGGAATCACCAGCCAGCCGCAGTTCGTCGCCGGCGAACAGCCGAAGTTCACGATGGTGGTGACCAACATCGGCCTGGTGGCCTGCCAGCGCGACGTGGGCGCCGCCGTGCTCGCCGCCTATGTGTATTCGCTCGACAACCAACGGTTGTGGTCCAACCTCGACTGCGCGCCGTCCAACGAATCGCTCGTCAAGAAGTTCAGCCCGGGCGAGCAGGTGACGACCGAGGTCACCTGGACCGGAATGGCTTCAGCACCGCAGTGTCCGCTGCCCCGCCAGCCGATCGGAGCGGGCACGTACAACCTGGTCGTGCAGCTGGGCAACCTTCGTTCAGCGCCGGTGCCGTTCATCATCGCCCTGCCGCCCGCGCAAAACGCGCCCCCGGCACCCGGTCAGCCGGCGCCGGCGCAGCCCGCACCCGTTGAGGCGCCTCCGCCTCCCGGCTAGGCCCCTCCGCGGCGGTCAGGCGAGCCGGTCGGCGATCGTCGACTCCGCCAGTTGCGAAAGACCCTCGCGGATATGGCGCGCCCACATCGCGCCGATCCCGTCGATCTTCTGCAGATCGCCGGCGCTGGCCGCGAGTAACCCCTGCAGTGACCCGAACGAGCGCACCAGCAGGTCGATGTGCGCGAATTGCAGTCGCGGTATGCCGGCCATCGCCCGGTATCCACGTGAGCTCATCGCCGAGTCCTGCGCGTCGGCTGTGGAGGGATACGCGAAAACCTTTGAGAGCGCAGTCAAGTCGAGGAGCTCAGTGTCCGACAGCTGATCGAGCTCGTCCAGTGTGGATGCCACCTGGGTGCCGGTGGGCGGCTCGGGGTTGGCGTGGTAGTCGCGCACGATCAGCTCACGCGCGAGGTCGTTGCCGCCCACCAGCTCCTCGAGCTGCAGCTTGAGCTGGCGTCCATCGGTGCCGAGTTCCACCACGTGCTCGTCGATTTCGAGGCTGATCCGTCGCACCATCTCCAGCCGCTGCACGACGGTCATCACATCGCGCAGCGTGACGAAGTCTTCGATCTCGGCGGTCGACAGCTGACGGCTCACCTCGTCAAGCCGGGATTTGTAGCGCTCGAGGGTCGCGACCGCCTGATTGGCTCTGGACAGGATCGTGGCCGAGTCGGCCATCACGTGGCGCTCGCCGGCGACGTACACCGTCACGATGCTCATCGAATGGCTCACCGACACAACCGGATAGCCGGTCTGGATCGCCGTGCGTTCGGCCGACCGATGGCGGGTGCCGGACTCGTCGGTCGGGATGGACGGGTCGGGCACCAGTTGCACGTTGGCCCGCACGATACGGCTGCCGTCAGTGGACAGCACGACCGCGCCGTCCATTTTCGACAACTCGCGCAGCCGGGTCGGCGCGAACCGGACGTCCAGCGAGAAACCGCCGTCGCATATCGACTCGACGCGCTCGTCGTAGCCGAGCACGATCAGCGCGCCGGTACGGCCGCGCAGAATGCGCTCGAGGCCGTCCCGCAGAGGCGTGCCGGGCGCCAGCCGCCGCAGCGTCTCCCGCAGCGCCGGATGCACAAGGGGCGCCTTGGTGTTCTGGCCGCGGTCCGGGGACGTCATGGTTCGCCCGACGCGTCCCCGGCAAGCTCCAACGGACGCAGCGTGGTGGCGCGTGTCGGTTTCACGGCAATCTCGCGCACTAGCTCGAGTGCCTCGTTGATGGTTTTGGCCTGCATCGCGTAGATCCCCTTCGGCACGGTGTATACCCCATCGGGCACCAGTGCCGTGGTGAATCCGAGCCGAGCGGCCTCGGTCAATCTGCGCTCCATCCCGCTGACCTGGCGCAAATCACCCGCGAGACCGACCTCGCCGATCACGACGGTGGTGGTCGGCAGGGGCAGCCCCGCCCAGGCCGACGCCATCGCCACCGCCACCGCAAGGTCTGCGGACGGGTCCGTCAGGCGAATGCCGCCGACGGTGGACAGATAGATGTCGAGGCTGGTCACCGGCGCGCCCGAGCGTTTGGTCAGCACCGCGGCGACCAGCGCTGCCCGGGCGTTGTCGATGCCGCTGACCGCGCGTCGCGGCACGGAACCATACGAATCGATCAGTAGCGCCTGCACCTCGCCGATGAGCGGGCGCTTGCCGTCGAGCTTGACGGTCACCGCCGTGCCGCAGACCGGGTGGGGCCGCTGGTCGAGGAACAAGCCCGACGGATCGGAAATACACACGATCCCGCGCTCGTGCAGCTGGAAGCAGCCGACTTCGTCGGCCGCGCCGAAGCGGTTCTTCACGCCGCGCACCATGCGCAACGTCGTCTGCCGGTCGCCCTCGAAGTGCAACACCGCGTCCACCAGGTGTTCCAGCGTGCGCGGGCCCGCGATGGCACCCTCCTTGGTGACGTGACCGACGAGGATTATCGCCACCCCGCTGCGCTTCGCCGCCGCGGTCAGGGCCGTGGTGACGGCGCGGACCTGCGTGACGCCGCCGGTCACGCCATCGGCGTCGGTGGTCGACATGGTCTGCACGGAGTCCACCACCACCAGCGTGGGCTCGACCGCGTCGATGTGCGCAAGCACGTTGTCGAGGTCGGAATCGGCGGCCACGTATACCTGGTCGTGGCTGCACCCGGTGCGCTCGGCGCGCATCCGGACCTGGCCGGCCGATTCCTCACCCGACACATACAGCGCGCGGTGGCCGGCGCTGGCCCATTGGTGCACAACCTTCAGCAGAAGTGTCGACTTGCCGACCCCGGGCTCGCCCGCCAGCAGCGTCACCGAACCGGGTACCACCCCGCCGCCAAGCACCCGGTCAAGCTCGTCGACACCCGTCGGGATGTGGCGCGTGCCGTCGGGCGCAATCGAACTGATCGGCACCGCAGGCGAAATGGGGACGCCCGACCGCTGATAGCGGCCGCCGACCACCTTGATCACCGGCACCTCGTCGACGGTGCCCCACGTGCCGCACTCGGGACAGCGGCCGACCCATTTGGCCATCACGTGCTGGCACTCCGAGCAGCGGTGCTGGATGCGTGCCTTGGTCACGCCGCGACGGTATCGGGCGGGTCCGACAGATGGCTAGTGACCTTCGCCGGCCGGCGAAGGCTACTGCGCGCGCGGCGCGGCGTCGCCGGCGGTAACCGGAACGCCGATCGCCGCCTGGCCGGCCCGCTCGAACGCGAAGACGAAGTGGTAGGTCAACGCGCTGGCCAGCGGCTTGGTGAGTTTCACGGTGGCGTTGGCCTTGACGGCGGTCGACAGCGCCTGCATCGCGTCGGCTTCGACGCCGTCGGGCTTGCCGACGATCAGAGATCGGGCCGCGGGTATCTCCGGGTTCACGGGGGCGAGGGTCACCGGGCCGATGTCCGACGTGATTCCGACGAGCCGGTCGTTATCGGTGTTGGACTCGTTGACGGCGACGAACAGCAGGTCCACACTCCCGCCCGGCTGCAAGGCGGCACCGGTCACCTGCGCGCGGATGCGGACATCGCGCAGCGCGATGGTTCCGACCCCGCCACTGGCGCCGTTGACGGCGGATTCCTGGATTGAGGTCTGGGACTGCTGCCCCGCGCTGCAGCCGGTCAACGTCGCCGCGATCATGACGCACGCGACGAGCCCGCCGCCGAACGCCGATGCGCGTGTGGGGAAGAGGTTCACTGAAGTCTCCTGCTCGGCGTCGAATGGGCCAGAACTCCTGCCCGCCAGCGTTCGACTATGCACAGTAGTAGCTCAGCCCGAAACAGCGAAGCGACCAACGGATTATTTCGCTGCAACCGGTGGCGGTGGGGCGGCGGACCAGCTACCTGCGGCGCCGCCGACAGTGTCAATTCTCAGTCAATTCTCACGCGTCGCGATGCATGGAAACGCCGCGCTGTCAACCCCCAATGTTCACGCACTGTGCCCCTGACCTGCATCGTTGTTAAACGTGTCGAAAAGCGCCGTGTTAAGATGGAAGCGTGAAAGGGGCCCGAATCAGATGATTTTTAAGGTCGGAGACACCGTTGTCTATCCACACCACGGTGCTGCGTTGATCGAGGCGATCGAAACCCGGACCATCAAAGGCGAGCAGAAGGAGTATCTCGTCTTGAAGGTTGCCCAGGGTGACCTCACCGTTCGAGTGCCCGCGGATAATGCCGAGTACGTGGGTGTGCGTGACGTCGTCGGCCAGGAAGGCCTGGACAAGGTCTTCCAGGTACTGCGCGCGCCGCACACCGAAGAGCCCACCAACTGGTCTCGCCGCTACAAGGCCAACCTCGAGAAGCTGGCCTCGGGCGACGTGAACAAGGTCGCCGAGGTCGTGCGCGACCTGTGGCGTCGCGACCAGGAGCGGGGTTTGTCGGCCGGCGAGAAGCGGATGCTGGCCAAGGCGCGCCAGATCCTGGTTGGTGAGCTCGCGCTGGCCGAGAACACCAACGACGAAAAAGCGGAGACCATCCTCGACGAGGTTTTGGCCGCCGCCTCCTGATTGATGACCACGGTCGCTGATTGATGACCACGGTCGCGGTCATCCCGGCCGCGGGTTCTGGTGAGCGGCTGGGGGCCGGCAGACCGAAGGCCTTTGTTCAGCTCGGCGGACGAACCCTGCTGGAGCGAGCCCTCGCAGGTCTGCGGGACTCCGGCGCGGTCGACGCGGTGGTGGTCGCGGTGCCCGCCGATCGCATCGACGAGGCGAAGCTGATCCTCGGTGGCGATGCGACGGTCCTGGCGGGCGGATCGAGCCGCACAGAGTCCGTCAGACGCGCCCTGACCGCCGTCGGCACGCCGGAGCTGCTTCTGATCCACGACGCTGCCCGCGCGCTGACACCACCCGCCCTGATCGCCCGGGTCGTGGCCGCCCTGCGTGAAGGGCACCAGGCCGTCGTGCCCGCGCTGCCGGTTGCCGACACCATCAAGACCGTCGACGCCAATTCGGTGGTGATCGCAACGCCTGCACGGGCGGGCCTGCGGGCCGTGCAGACGCCGCAGGGCTTCCACACCGAGCTGCTGCTACGTGCCTACGAGCGGTCCGAATCGGCCTCCCAATCGAACTCTGCATCGGCTTCCGAATTGGCTTCCGAAATGGCTTCCGAATTGGCTTCCGAATTGACAGATGTCACCGACGACGCGGCGATGGTCGAGAACCTGGGTGCGCAGGTGTTTGTGGTCGATGGCGACCCGATGGCGTTCAAGATCACCACCGCGCTGGACCTGGTGCTGGCCGAGGCGGTGGTGAATCGGTGAACGACCTGCGGGTAGGCCTGGGCACCGACGTCCATCCCATCGAGCCTGGGCGACCATGCTGGCTGTTGGGCCTGTTGTTCGCCGACGCCGACGGCTGCAGCGGCCATTCCGACGGGGATGTCGCAGTCCATGCGCTGTGCGACGCGCTGCTGTCGGCGGCAGGGCTCGGCGACATCGGGCACGTATTCGGCGTCGATGACCCCCGCGCCGACGGCGTGACCGGCTCCACCATGCTCAGCCACGTCCGCGACCTCTTGAAAGCGAAGGGCTTTCGCGTCCTCAACGCTACGGTGCAGGTGATCGGCAACCAGCCGAAGATCGCGCCGTGCCGCGATCGGGCACAGTCCGTCCTCTCGGATCTGCTCGGCGCGCCCGTCTCGGTGTCCGCGACGACGACCGACGGCCTCGGCCTGACCGGGCGCGGTGAGGGATTGGCGGCCATCGCGACGGCTTTGGTGGTTGCCGGCGAATAGGCCGGTAAGCTGGCCCGTCGTGACCGATCGCGCCGTACTGCGGCTGCACGACACCTATGCCGGTGCCGTCCGCGATTTCGTGCCACTGCGCGACGGCCACGTCTCGATCTACCTCTGCGGAGCCACCGTGCAGGGCCTTCCGCACATCGGCCACGTGCGCAGCGCCGTCGCATTCGACGTGCTGCGGCGGTGGCTGATGGCGCGCGGCTACGACGTCGCATTCATCCGCAACGTCACCGACATCGACGACAAGATCCTCAACAAGGCCGCCGACGCCGGGCGCCCATGGTGGGAGTGGGCCGCCACGCACGAGCGGGCGTTCACCGCCGCGTACGACGCCCTGGGGGTGCTGCCGCCGTCGGCCGAACCGCTGGCCACCGGCCACGTCACGCAGATTGTCGAGCTGATCGAGCGCCTGATGGACACCGGCTACGCCTATACCGGCGCCGGCGATGTGTACTTCGACGTTGCGAGCTTCCCCGATTACGGCAAGCTGTCCGGTCACAAGATCGAAGACGTCCACCAGGGCGAGGGCGTCGGCGCGGGTAAGCGCGACCAACGCGACTTCACGCTGTGGAAGGGCGCGAAACCCGGCGAGCCGTCGTGGCCGACCCCGTGGGGACGTGGGCGCCCCGGCTGGCATTCCGAATGCGTGGCCATGGCACACGAGTACCTGGGCCCGGAATTCGATATCCATTGCGGTGGAATGGATCTGGTGTTCCCACATCACGAGAACGAGATCGCGCAGGCGCGCGCCGCCGGCGACGCGTTCGCCCGATACTGGCTGCATAACGGCTGGGTCACCATGGGCGGCGAGAAGATGAGCAAGTCGCTGGGCAACGTGCTGTCCATTCCGGCCGTGCTGCAACGGGTTCGGCCGGTCGAGTTGCGGTATTACCTCGGCAGCGCGCACTACCGGTCGATGCTCGAATTCTCTGAAACCGCACTGCAGGACGCCGTCAAGGCCTACGCGGGCATCGAGGACTTCCTGCACCGGGTGCGCACCCGCGTCGGAGCTGTCGTTCCCGATCGCTGGACCCCGGAGTTCGCGGCCGCTCTCGACGACGACCTCTCGGTGCCCGTCGCGCTGGCGGAGATTCACAGTGCGCGTGCGGAGGGCAACCGCGCGCTCGAATCGGGCGACCACGAATCCGCACTGGCTCGCGCCCGCGAAATCCGGGCGATGATGGCGGTTTTGGGTGCTGACCCGCTCGACGAGCGGTGGGGGACCCGCGACGAGACGACTGCGGCGCTTGCCGCGGTGGACGTGCTGGTGCACGCCGAAGTCGAGCGACGCGAGGCGGCACGCGTACAGCGTGACTGGGCCCTGGCAGATGAGATCCGCGACCGGTTGAAGAAGGCGGGCATCGTGGTGACCGACACCGCCGACGGACCGCAGTGGTCGCTCACCGACGGTGACAAGAAATAGATGGCCGGCAACTCCCGCCGTCGCGGCGCGGTGCGCAAGCCCGGCACCAAGAAAGGTGCCACCGTCGGCTCGGGCGGCAATCGCCGCCGCGGTGTGGAGGGCCGTGGCGCCACCCCGCCCGCCCACCTGCGACCTAACCACCCGGCCGCCAAACGCGCTGCCGCCAAACAGAAATCGCGCCCGCCGCCGAAGAAGACCGACGAGACCGAGATGGTCCTCGGACGTAACCCGGTGGTCGAATGTCTGCGCGCGGGCGTTCCCGCGACGGCGCTCTACGTGGCGCTGGGCACCGACGCCGACGAGCGGCTGACCGAATCCGTCCGGCGGGCAGCCGATTCCGGTGTCCCCATTCTCGAGGTGCCCCGGACCGACCTCGATCGGATCAGCGCTAACGGACTGCACCAGGGCATCGCGCTGCAGGTGCCGCCGTACCAGTACGCCCATCCGGACGATCTGCTCGCCGCCGCGCGGGCGGAGTCCTCGCCCGCGCTGCTGGTGGCGCTCGACAACATCTCAGACCCCCGCAACCTCGGTGCGATCGTCCGGTCCGTGGCGGCCTTCGGCGGCCACGGCGTGCTGATACCGCAGCGGCGGAGCGCCGCGGTGACCGCGGTGGCGTGGCGGACCAGCGCCGGCGCGGCCGCCCGCGTCGCGGTGGCACGCGCGACGAACCTGAATCGCACGCTGAGGGATTGGGCCGCCACCGGTCTGCAGGTGGTGGGCCTGGACGCCGATGGGGACACCGTAATCGACGAGTTGGATGTCACCGGCGACGTGGTGATCGTGGTCGGCTCGGAGGGCAAGGGCTTGTCGCGGTTGGTGCGTGAAAGCTGTGATGCGGTGGTGTCCATCCCGATGGCCGGTCCGACGGAATCGTTGAACGCCGCGGTCGCCGCCGGCGTGGTGCTCGCCGACGTTGCCCGGCAGCGCAGGCGCTGAAGCGCGGTCGAGGAGAGCCGACAACCGGTCAGGTGCCGATCACCTCCAGACTCGCCCACAGTGCAACCACTGCAACGACCAAGGTGACCGGCACAGTACAGACACCGAGGCGGGTGAACCGGGCGGCGCCGTCATCGGCATCGTTGTCGTGCAACACATTTCGCCACAACAAGTTCGCCAGCGAACCGATGTACGTCAGGTTGGAGCCGATGTTCACTCCGATGAGCACGGCGAGCACCGCAGCCGGACCGGCCGGGGTGACCACCGGTAGCAGCAGGAGCACGGCCGGCAGGTTGTTTACCACGTTGGCCAGCACGGCGGCGACTACTGCCAGTGCGAGGAGTGCATCGAGCCCACCACCGGTGGGCACCAGATCCCGTGTCGCCGTAGCCAACCCGTTCACCATCGCTGCCCGCACCACCACGCCCAACGCCAGCACGAACGCGAGGAACGGCACGTTCACCGCCCGCACGATTCCGCCGAGCGTGTCCCGCCGCCGCACCAGGCCGTGCACCGCGAGCACCACCGCGCCCGTGCACGCCGCCCATGCCGGGGAGACGCCGATGAGCGATGTGATTGCGAACCCGGCCAGCGTGAGCCCCAACACGGCGAGCGCGAACACCGGCAGGTGTGGCCGAGCAGGCGCGTCGTCGGCGGCCGCATCGGCAGGCAAATCCGCGGCAAAGAACCAGCGGAACACCGCGTACTCGGCGGCGATCGCGATCACCCACGGCGCCGTCATCAACGCCGCGAAGCGGGTGAACGACAGCCCGGCGCTTGCGAATGCCAGCAGGTTGGTCAGGTTCGACACCGGCAGCAGCAGCGATGCGGTATTGGCCAGGTGTGCGCTGGCGTAGGTATGGGGCCTGGCCTGCAGCCGCAGTGTGCGCGCGGTCGCCAGCACGACGGGAGTCAGCAGCACGATGGTGGCATCGAGGGACAGGATCGCCGTGGTGACCGAAGCGACGACGAACACATGCCGCAGCAGCCGCCTCGGCCGCCCCGCGCTGCCGCGCGCCATCAAGCCGCCCGCCGCTCGAAACACCCCCTCGTCGTCGCACAGCTGTGCCAGCACCAGTACGGCGGCGAGGAAGCCGACCACGGGTAGCAGCCGGGTCACCTCGTCGACCGCGTCATGCAGGCCAACGGCGCCGATCCCGATCAACAGCGCCGCCGCGGGCACGGCCGCGACGGCCTCGGTCCATCCCTGTGGCCGCAACACGGCGAAGAGCAGCACGACGGCAAGCACCGCCAACGATGCGATCAGCAAGATGTCAGATCAGCGCAAGAACTCAGGCCCAAGGGTTTTCGAGCTCCCACACCGTGGGCATGTGCAACGCGATGCCGTCTTCGGCGGCCAGCCGGCCCAGCGCGCGCATCGACACGTCCAGGTCATCGGCGGCGTACGGCAGCGCCTGCAGCGACTCTGTCAACGGCCGGAAGAAGTTGTCCCAGTGGATCATCACCACTCGCCGTGCGCCGACCGACCGCACCACTTCGTTCCAGTAGTCGACGATGTACTCCTCGGGTTGCACGCCGAGTTGTGCGACGCCGAGATAGACCACCTCGGCCTGCTGTCCGGCCAGCGCGCCGGCGACGTAGCCCGCGCTGCCCTGAACCAGGAGCCGGCGATCAGTCGGCCGGTGGTGGATCAGCACCGACCACGCCTCGCCGCACTTGTACGCCGCCACCTTCGCCGGCGGGACGATCGGCTCCGCGATCACCCCCGGAAAGCGGTCGGGCGGCGAGTGTGTGGACTCGATCAGCGTGACCTGGTACGCGCCGAAGGTCATGGGTGCGCCCGGCGTTGCGACGACGATGCGGTCCTCCGGCAGGCGATGCCCGCGACCGACGTTGGCGGCCGATTCACCGCCGACCAGTGTGGCTTCGGTACGGGCCGCCACCACCGCGGAATCCAGCACATGGTCGTAGTGCGTATGCACCGGGATCACGGCGTCGAGGGTGCGCACCCGGGCACGTTCCAGGCAGCCGATGATTCGCTCCAACGATGGCTCCACCCGTTTCACCGCCACGGCGGCCAGGCTCGGACGTGAGAAGAAGCCGTCGGTCATCAGGGCCGACTCGCCGTCGCTGATCAGCAGCGTGGCCACGCCCAGCCACGTGACGGTGAGCGGCGTGCCGGCATCGGCGGGTGGCACGTCGAACCGCTTGGCGAAGTCCTCCAGAACCGGGCGGCCGAGCTTGAGGCGCATGTGCTCACCCTACGGCGGTTCGCCGCAAACAAACCCCGGTGTCGCTGTGCGTCAGCAGATCCGGCAGGAGGAGTCGGCTGGGGTTCAGCCGACCGGCTCCAGCATCGTCCGCCACCCGTCGTCTCCCGCGGCGGGCGAGTCTTTCACGCTGTAGCGCGACCCGTCGGGCGCCACCACCTCACCGCTCTGCGGGTTGTAGATGGCCACCGGTCCGGACGGAGTGTAGTTGCACGGGTTGGGCTGTTGCCCGCTGCAGGTCACCGTACCCTGCCCGGGCCGCGACAACGGGTCGCTGACCGGCGCCGGCGAACCCGACGGCGGCAGCAGGTTGGCCGGCAACGGGTTCATCCCGTTGTTGATGCTCGGCGCCGGGACCACGTAGCCGGGCTTATCCGGCTGATCACAGCGCGCCGCCGGCGCCGGGCAGGTCAGGATCTGGTTCGGGTCCCCGTACCACGGGTTGGTGCCCAGCGGCACGTACGGCTCGTTGCTGCGGCACTCCCGCGGGGATGCCGCCCGCTTGCCCGGAACGTCCGCGCAGGGATAGTTGCGCGCCCCGCGAACCGCGAGGCCCTGGTAGTCCTTGGGGATCTTGCAGTACGTGCCCGCCGGCAACGGCGCCGCCGTGGTATCCGCCGGAGCCCGCCACTCCGATGCCGGCAGGAAGCCCGTCAAGCACGGCGGCGGCAGGTTGAGGTCGGTCCCGGCACCCGGTGGGATGATTCCGGGTAACAGCAGGCTTGCGCCTATCCCGGCAAACAGCGGGCCGAGCGCGAAGTGCAGCAGGCCCTCGCCGGGGTAGATCGTCCCAGCCTGCAGAAGTGACCCTTCCTGCGGGAAATACACCAGCGCCTGTTCGACGCCCTTGTGGTAGCGCTTGAGCATGTCGATGACGATCTCGAGGTTGGCCAGCGTCTGCGGCAACGAATCCTGCACACCGCTGAACACCGAGTTGAGCTGATCGGCGGTGGGCGCGGCCTGCTCGATCCCGCTGCGCAGCGCCGCGTCCTGCTGAGCGGCCTGCGCGCCGATCACGTTGAGGTTGGCCGCCCACTGCCCGATCGCGTCCCGGGAGTTGACCTGCGAGTCCAGGATCGGCGCCGAGTGCGTGATGATGTTGTTCACCGGATCGAGGTTGTCGCGGAAGTCGCTGGCGATCGCGCTGGTGGAATCCACCAGCCGCTGAAGCGCCGGCCCCAGCCCGCCCACCGACTGCGCCGCCTCGCTCAACAACGAGTCGATCTTCTCCTTGGGCAGCACATCTAACCCGCGGTTGGCCGAATCCAGCGCCGGGCCCACCTCGTCGGGCACGGTGCCCTTCGTGATCGTCTGCCCATCGGCCAGATACTGGTTGCCGTTGCCTTCGGGCACCAGGTCCAGGTACTGCTCGCCGATCGCCGACACCGAATGCACGTTCGCCGACGCGTCCACCGGGATCTTGTACCGGTCGCTGATGCTGATCGTCGCCCGCGCGCCCCGCTCGGTCGGCTCCACATCGGTGACCTTCCCGATCGTGATGCCGCGGTATGTCACGTTCGCCGTCTTGTACAAGCCGCCCGACGCGGGCAGATCGGCGTACAACGTGTACTGCCCGACACCGGCCACCGTCGGAAGGCGAAGGTAGTAAATACCCAGCACCCCGAGCGCAAGCAACATCAGCGCAAGAAAAAGCGCGAGCTGGACGCGGATGACCGGAGTGAGTATCGGGTCGTGCGGATCCAGCCACCGCATCGGTTCCTCCTTGCCTCACCCGCGCGCGTGGCAGCAGTCTCCCCTACCTGGCGGTGAGACACGGAACCCTACCCGATCACGGTGCAGCGCACGGCGCTACGAATAAATTATCCCGATCGTTAATCTGCTGCCTTCCAGGCCGGCTGAAACGACTTCAGCTCGACGCCCTCGGCGATCAGTCGCCGCCGGACTGCGGTCGCAATCTGCACCGCACCAGGCGAATCGCCGTGCACGCACACCGATTCCACGGTCACCTTTATCACCGAACCGTCGATGGCGGTCACTTCACCGGTCGCGACCATCGCCGCAACGCGCTGCGCGACCGCGTCCGGATCGTGGATCACCGCACCCGGTTCGCGACGCGACACCAGTTGACCGTCGGGCCGGTATGCCCGGTCTGCGAACGCCTCAGCTACGCGACGCAAACCCAGGGCACGTGCGGCGTCGAACATCGCCGATCCATGCAGGCCGAGAACCGGCAGTGCGGCGTCCACTGAATGCACCGCGTCGGCGACAGCGCGCCTGCTCGTCGTTTGTGACGACCGTGTTGTACAGCGCGCCATGGGGTTTGACGTACGACACCGCCGAACCCGCCGCGTGCGCTAGAGCCTGCAGAGCGCCGATTTGATAGATCACGTCGGCGGTGAGGTCCTCGGCGGTGACGTCGATGTAGCGGCGCCCGAATCCGGCGAGGTCGCGATACCCCACCTGCGCGCCGATTCGGACGCCCTCTTCGGCGGCGGCACGGCACGTCCGTGCGAGCCCCGCGGGATCACCGGCGTGGAAACCACAGGCGATGTTGGCGCTGGTGACCAGTCGCAGCATTTCCTGGTCGTCACCCAGCCGCCATACCCCGAAACCTTGACCCGGGTCGGCGTTCAGGTCGACGCTGGGCCCCTTCGCTGACACGAAAGCCAGCTTAGGCGTGTACAAGTGGCTGGTGTCGGTTCTAGCCGGGCCACCGGGGTCGATACGCCCCGCCGGCGGATGGGGCAGGATTGGTTATGGCTTCGGCGCGCATCGCGGCACTCTCGCTGGCTGTCGCCGTCGCGCTGAGTGGCTGTGGCGGCCCGTCGGTGTCCGGGCAAACGGGCCGCCCGTCCGGCAACTCGGTCGCGGGCACTCCCCAGCCGATCCACAACGCCGCCGATGTCACCTTCGCGCAGCACATGATTCCCCACCATCAGCAGGCCGTGGACATGGCCGCCATGGTGCCCTCACGCAGCACCAACCCGAACATGGCCGTGATAGCTATCCATATCAGTACCGACCAGCAAGCGGAGATCTCAACGCTCGAAGGCTTCCTCAAGCAGTGGGGCGCGCCCGTCAACGGCGGCACCATGGTCATGGACGGGATGGTGGATCAGGCCACGATGAATGAGCTCCGGTCCCTCACCGGCCCTTCTTTTGACCGGCTGTGGATGGACTCGATGATCGGCCATCACCGAGGCGCTGTGACCATGGCGACCGAAGAACTCGCACACGGTGAAAGCCCTGATGCGTTGCGAATGGCCCGGATCATCGTCGACGTCCAGCAGCGGGAGATCTCGTATCTGACCGATCTGCTCAGCGCGACGGAATAGCCGGCATCGTGCACCCGTCCACCGA
>CAWHDL010000027.1:0-95144 GCA_963828065.1 uncultured Actinomycetota bacterium
GGCTTCGCGTCGGCCACACTTCACGGTAACGCTGCTCGGCGACCTGTACGTCGAGCGCCATCGCCCGAAATCAAGCGAATTCGGGCCGGCGCTTCTGCAGGAACGCGTCGATGCCCTCGTTTCCGTCTGCGGAGTCGGCGCACTCGGCGATGAGCCGGCCCTCGATCTCCATCTGTTCTTCGAGCCCGTTCGTGAAAGACATCAGCACCAGCTTCTTGACGGCCGACGCCGATTGTCTTGCGCCAGAAGCAATCTGCTGCGCGACGGCGTCCACCCGGGCAGCCAACTCCGCGTCGTCGACCACTTCGGTCAAAAGTCCCCACTGCAATGCCTCGCCGGCCGACAGCCTGCGATTGGTCAACATCAACTCCTGCGTCCTGCGGACGCCGATGAGTCGGGGCAGGTAGTACGACGAACTGCCATCGGGGCTCAAACCCGCTGCGGTGTAAGCCATCGTGAAGGTCGCCGACTGCGCCGCGAGCACCAGATCACCGGTCACCGCCAAGCTGAAGCCGGCTCCGGCCGCAACTCCGTTCACAGCGGTGATCAACACCGCGTCCATCCGGGCGAAGGTGGAGATCGCGCGGTGCAGGTCGTCGGCGATGGTCTTGACGTACTGGCCGGTCGTGCTCGATGACGACGCCATCGCCCTGAGGTCACCGCCCGCGCTGAAGAATCGCCCCGCACCGGTGAGGACGACGACCTTGGCCGCACTGTGATCGCAGCCGTGCCGCGTCGGCGAGCTCGCGGGTCATCGTGTCATTCATCGCATTGGCCGCATCCGCACGGTTCAAGGTGATGCGGGCGATCGGCCCTGACTGCTCTAAGGCGATGGTCTGGTAGTCGGTCACTCGGCAACCCTAACGAGGGCCGCAGCCGGCCCCAGATGCCTGGCCACCTCACCGACAACGCCAGTCACACCCGTAACTCAAAGCGCCGCAACCCCACCCGTGGCCGCGGAGTTGTGCTTGAAAACGAAACTACTAAGATTGGGTTTGCTCCTGAGCGTGGGGGAATCCACCCCATTCGGCCGCATGAAACGGTTCGGAGCAGATGTCGCGAAAACGACAAGGTGCATAAAGGGCATAAAGGGGTTGCATGATGAATCTGAAAGCAGTCGCGGCAAGGGTAACGATCGCCAGCATGCTTGGGTTCGCCGCCCTCGGACTCGGGGTCGGGTGTGGCGAACGCCGCACCGACTTTGCCAAGCGCCCGCAGACACCGTGGCAACAAGATGGCCATGGCCACGGACACTGGGGCGGAGGCGGAGGTGACTGGGGCGGAGACGGAGACGGCGGAAACTGGGGCGGAGGCGACTGGGGTGGGCCGGGCTGGGGCGGCGTGCCCGGGCCATCCGGTTGCATCAACGTGGGTGTGGTCACCGGCCGCATTTAGCCAGCCAGGGCGATAAATCTCCGCGTCGACAGGCGTCAGCCTCGTCACGGACTCCGAAGCACGGTCGTCAGGAACCGATCCTCATCGGGAACGAATCCGATCCCGCGTCGCCACCGGAGATATCGGCAACACAATGCTGGACGGATTGGCCGCATCGTGGCTGATCGTCTGCGTCGCCGGTTGCGTGTCGGCGCTTTGCCCAAACGGCCGGCCCGTATTCGGGTTCGGCGCGAACTGGGGTGAGTCGCTGCTCGATATCTCCAGGCGGATCAAATCACCCGCGCGCAGCAGATAGCTGGTCGGCCAGACGCATATCTGTATTCGTGCGGCCGGCCGGGATCGGCGGGCTGCGGCGAGGACGGCGAGTCCCGAAACGCGGTTCGCACGATGCCGTTGTTGAGGTTGATGACCTCGCCGTCCGGTTTGACCACGTTCAGCTTCGCGGTGAAATCGGTGTCCGGCGCCGACAATGACGCCCACAGGTCGACCGTGACCGGACCGGTGATCTCCGTGTCGGCCTTCAGCGGCTCGCTGCTGTACAGAAGAACGTCCAGCGCTGTTCGACCGGTGTCTGGTCGTAGGGCCCCTGCGGCCCGCTCTGTGCGCCGCAACATGAATTACTACCCAGGCTCGGCGCCGGATCGGCCGGGTCGACGCGTAGACGTCCGGCAGGCCCCACTGCCCCAGGCGAAGTCGACACACGCCGCTTCGATCGGCCAGCCGACCGCTGCCACTCAGGTAATAGCGGGTCCACACCGTTTGCGGCAGTGGCCAACTCGTCGCCGACTTCCACTTGTTCGCACCCATCAAGAAGTAATCCACCCGAGGCTGGCCCGAAACGCCGTCGGCACGCCCCTTGAGGAAATGATCGAACCACGCCAACATCAGCTCATTGATCGGGCTATTGCCCACGGCGCCGATATCCTTCAGCATCGGTGCGGGTGCCGAGGTGTCCCTACCCCAGTTGACGTGGTCCCACGGACCGATCACGAGGCGCTGATTCGTGCGGGCCTGTGCGGTGGCGCCGTGCGCCGCGACGCCGACGAAGTTCTCGATCCCGCCGGCCAGAAAGGAGTCATACCAGCCCTCGACGTCGAGCACCGGCACGTTCACCGCGGGGAGCGGCCCCGAATGCTCCACTGCTTCCAGAAATCGTCACGCGTGGCGTGCCGAATCCAGTCGAAGTAATACGGCGCGACCGTCGGGCTGCCCGGCCGCAGCGGCGGCAGATCCTGATACGGTGTGAAGTTGAGCCAGCGCGTCAGGTCGGTGGCGGCGGCCGCCAGCTCCGCGACGGTCGCGTCGTCGTGCCGGTTCTCGGCCGCACCCGTGGCGATCGCGGTAATCGTCCACGGCAGCACGAATGCGAGCCGGTACTCCCTGCCCTCATACGTCCATCCGTCGTAATAGTCCGACGCGGTGTTGGCCGGCACGATGGTGACCAGGTGCGGTGGTGCGGTAACCGCGGCGAGCCATTGGGTGGCACCGACGTACGACGACCCGTACATCCCGACCTTGCCGTTCGAGCCCGGCAGGGCGGCTGCCCACTCCACCGAGTCGTACCCGTCGTTCTGGTCGTGGGTGAACTCACTGAACGTGCCGCCCGACTCGCCCTGCCCCCGGATATCCTGCACCACAACGAGATAGCAATATGACGCGAACCAGTCGGGCGATTTGTACCGGGACGGGTCTACCTGGGCGCCGTCCTTTCCGTACTGCGTTCTCATCAGGATGACCGGCACCGCCTCAGACGTCTGGGGCCGATACACGTCCGCACGCAGGATCGTTCCGTCGCGCATGGTTGCGGGTACCGAGGCCTGTTTGGCGACGGCACAGGTTCCGCGGCCGGCCGACGAAGGAGCGCGGGGACCGGTGGTGCACGAGGTCACCGCAACGCAGGCCACCACCGCGAAGGCGACCAGGCGGGCCGCGAACGGTCGGCGGCCAGCCACGCCTTGCGTCACTCGACTTCACCGAGTGTGTGGGTTGTTTTGACGTCCTCCCGGCCATGAATGACCGGGATCCCACCGCGTGTGCCAGCTGTCTCGTTGCTCATGTGGGCAGCGCCGTGGGCCGGTTGGTAGTGGAAGTTCGCGCCGATCGGCTCTGTCGCTTCAACGTCTTGCCTTTGCGCCGGGCGTTGATGCGCGCGATTGACCTCCGCGATGGCGGATGTCTGTGACCTCGCCGGTTGGATACTGCTGCGGCTGGGCCTCGGCACCCGTCGATGTCATGACGGTGCAGCCAGCCCGTGTTGGCTGCCTGCAGGTCCAGCAGGTCGAGACCATCCACGCCGGCTCGGACGTGCAGCCCGAGGTAAGCGGAGAACAGATCTCGATGTTCTTTGATGCCGCACCCGCAGCGGTGGACCCGTTGGGAGAGCGGCTTTTTCTTGCGGTTCCCGCACAGACAGGTTTGGGACAGGGCCGTGGTTTTCGGGTTGAACTCGTAGAGACGATCACCGCCGGCGCTTGCAGCCTTGCGGCGCATCATCTCCACCAGCAACCCTGGTGCCCGATCCCGCACACTGCGCGGGAAGTTCTTCTGCCATGCGACGTAATCGAGCTTCTCGCACGCGATGTCAGCCCCATGGGAGAACAATTGGTTGGCCAGCGCACCGTGCAACGTCTTGCGGTGCTCAGCCAGCCGGCGGTGCAGCTCGCCGACACGGGTGGCGGTCTGCTGGGCGGTGGCGGACCGGTCCCACTGGCAGCGCCCCGACTGGTGGGTGCCGTCGTCGTTGAAGCAACTCGGGGAGCCGGCGCGGTGTTGGCGGTCCAGGTGCCGCTGGGCACGGCGCAGCCGGGCGGTGTCGAAACCGATCCGATCCGCCAAAGGTTGCACCCACCCCGCCCACGTGCCATCACTGCGCTCGACAGCCACCGCGATTTCACTGGGACCCAGGTCGAAAGACACCCGCCCATCGCCTACCTGGCGCCGCCGGGCCGGGTGACCGTCCACCACGAGCTGCATGCGGTAGGTGTCGCGCCCGTTGATCACCGTGCGCACAATCCGCGTAGACAACACCTTGCCCGCGGCGATCAACGCCTCGATCTCGGCCAGCTCGGCCTGCTGCTCCTTTCCGCGCCGCCCCGACTGAGCAGCCGGCGCGATCGGGATCACGAACCCCGCACCCCACTGCAGCCCCACCAACCGGCCCGATTCATTGGTCTTCGGACGTAGCGCACCGTGGCCGTCCTTAGCCGAAAGCGAATGCAGCCCACGGGAAACGGGCTTGAACCTCGGTTTGCCTTTGCGGCCCAGCTGCCACTGTCTGACCGCGTCGAACGCGCGTACACCCAGATTCTGGGTCTCCTGCGCCGGTAGGTGGTCACGCACCCACGACCGGCGCAAACCCGATGCGAACGACTGCGCCGCATCCACAGTGAACCCGTGTGCCTGCTCCACACCCCGGAACGCCGCGGTGCGGGACTTGCGCTCAGCCGCGCTGCGGCGCGGCAACGCCCGCGCGGCCTCCCGGGCCGGATCAGACTTCACCGCGCGGCAGCGCGCTAGGAATTCACTCAGCACCGCGTTGTACACGCGGGTGCCGGTGAAGAACCGGGTCCGAATATGGCGGCACTGCGCGGGATTCGGCCGCAGCGGCCACGACCGCACATGGGTGGGTGCGTCCTTCGGACGCTTACGCGCCCGCGGCTTACGCACCGCCGACTGCTGGCCGGCGGCAGTGTCGGTTCGATGCGGTAGTAACGCATCCACACCCTCACCGTAAGGCCGACCACCGACATGAAGACCACCTATCGCCGCGCCCGCCACAGCGTGTCGGCGCTGCACGCGCACCTGGTGCTCGTGACCAAATACCGGCGGCCGATTTTCGCCGACGCGATCCTCACCTTGTGCGAACACACCATGCGCGCTGTCTGCGCCGAACTCGACGCCGAGCTGGTCGAGTTCAACGGCGAGCCCGACCACGTACACCTCCTCGTGCACTGCCCGCCCAATCTGGCGATCTCCACCCTGGTGCAGCGGCTCAAGGGCCGTACGGCCCACGCCGTAGCTCGCGAATACACCGGCCGCTGCGTCCGCGCTCGCATGCGAGGACACCTCTGGTCCCCGTCCTATTTCGCAGTCTCCTGCGGAGGCGCACCGTAGTCGATCATCGAGCACTACATCGACGGACGAGCACGCCCCCTCTAAAATTGCCGGGCTCCGCCCGCCGAACAACGGGATGGGCTAACTCCGGGCTAAAGCCCGAACCTTGCGCCCAAGAACTTGTAGGTCCACAAGGTGCGAGTAAACACGTCAACAACCCACACAGTCGATTGGGTGCCGAGAGAAGGGAACGGGCAGTGACGTCGATCAGCCAGGACGCGATCCGCGCAGAGACGGTGACGATCAACGGGCACGGCGGTGACGAAGTCGAGGCCTACCGGGCCATTCCGCTGTCTTCAGGCTCACGAGGTGCCGTCGTCTGGATCCACCACATGCCGGGATACGACCGGGAAACAAAGGAATTCGTCCGCCGGCTCGCGGTCATGGGTTACAACGCGATCTGCCCGAACCTGTACTCGCGCGAGGCTCCCGGAGCTGATCCGGACGACGCGGCGGCCACCGTGCGCGCCGCGGGCGGCGTGCCCGACGATCGGCTCGTCGGCGACGTCGCCGGCGCGTTCGAGTATCTCCTGCGCCTCGACGGCGCCAACGGAAAGGTCGGGGTGATCGGCCACTGCTCGGGCGGTCGTCAGACCGTCCTCGCGGCCTGCTCCCTGACGATCGACGCGGCGGTTGACTGTTACGGCGCATTCGTCGTCGAGGATCCGCCGGAGGGCATGCCCAAACGCATGAAGCCGATCCTCAACCTGGTAGGAAACCTCAGCTGCCCGCTGCTCGGACTGTTCGGCAAGGAGGACGTCTACCCCTCGCCGGAATCGGTGGCGAAGCTGGACGCCGAACTGACCCGATTCGGCAAGGCGCACGAGTTCTCCTCCTACGACGGCGCCGGCCACTCGTTCTTCTCGGTCGACCGGCCGGCGTACCGGGTGGCGGCCGCGGTGGACGGCTGGCGCCGGATCAGCGACTTCTTCGGCAAGCACCTGGCGGGCTGATCGCATGTGTACGTACCTGACCGAAAAGATCGCCGTGGACGGCAGCGGGAAAGGCGCCACGGGCTGGTTCGCGGCCAGCGAGGCGACGGTGTACATCGACCATCCCGTGCACGCACCGCATGGGCACACCGTCAACATCGACCTGCTCAACCCGGAGTTGGGGGCCTCGGCCCGCGTCGCGCTCGAACTCACCGAAGAGACTGCGCTCGCACTGGCCGACGCGATCCGCCGTGCCATCGCCAGCGCGCCGGCCGGGATCGCGTCGAAGGATCAATAGCCCCGAATCGCGCTCAGCCGGGGTCTGGCAGCTCGACCCACTCTGCCGACACCGAGGACGACCACCGCGGTGTCCGTCGATCGACGAAAGCCGCCACTCCTTCACGGGCGTCGGCGCTGCCCATCACGCGGTGATGCAGCTCGGTCTCCAACCAGGCGACCTTTTGCGGCGTGTAGGAGTTGATGGCGGTGTCCCAGAGGAGTCGCTTACACAACGCGGCCGACATCGGCGCCACGTTCTGGGCTATATCCGTGGCGATCGCCATGGCGTCGCGCAGAACGGCATCCGCGGGCAGTGCGCTCGTCGCGATGCCCAGTCCCGGCGCCTCGGCTCCGCGGAAGGTACGACCGGTAAGCAGCAGGTCAGCGGCGACGGTCAAGCCCGCCAGGTGAGGAATCGTCCAGTGCGCCATACAGTCTGGAATCACCCCGCGGCGCACTTGCACCACGCCGCATTTGGCGTCCTCGGCGAAGATGCGAATGTCTGCCTGAAGCGCCATCGTCAGACCGATTCCGATGGCATGCCCGTTCACGGCCGCGACGACGGGTGTGCGGAGCTCGAACGCCGCCGGTCGAATCGGCGACGCCGTGAAGTCCTCGACACCGCGCGTCGACGCGAAGGCCTCATCGGCAGCGCTGAAGTCGGCACCGACACAGAACGCGGATCCGGCTCCCGTCAGCACGATCGCCCGGACCGCGTCATCAGCGTCGCAGGCCCGGTACGCCTCGCCCAGCAATCGGCCCATCTCGGCGGTGTACGCATTGAGCCGGTCGGGCCGGTTGAGTGTGAGAACCGCGATGCCTCCCGAAACCTCAACCGTCAGATCCGAGTTCATCTCTTACTCACCCCCGGTTGACGACGCCACGGAGCCCGTCCTCGCCGAACACCGGTTCGAGCATGGCGGTGAAGTCCGGGCCCCGCCGTAGCGACTGACCGCCGTCGACGTTGATGATCTGTCCGGTGATCCAGGCCGCAGCATCGCTGAGCAGGAACAGCGCGAGCATTGCCACGTCGGAGACCTCGCCGACACGGGGCAGCGGCGTGTTGATCAGGTAGTCGTCTTTGACGCCGGGTGTCTGCATGATCGGCTCGACCAAGTCTGTGCGGATGAGCCCGGGACGGATGCCGTTCACCCGCACCCATGACGCGCCGAGTTCGTCGGCCGCCACCTTCATCAGATGATCGATCGCGGACTTCGTCGGCCCGTACGCGCCGAACCAGCGATGGGTGTTACTGGCAGCAATCGACGAGATCGCGATGAACGATCCGCCGCCGCCGCGCACCAACTCGCGGGCGGAGTGCTTCAACACGTACATGGTCCCGTTGACGTTCAGGTCGACCGTGCGTCGCCAAGCATCCGAGTCGATCTGCGTGATGGGCCCGATGGTCTCGGAACCGCCCGCGCAGTGCACAACGCCGTGCAGTCGGTCGCTCCACGCGGTGGCGGCGTCGACAGCTCGCGCCGTCTCGTCCTCGTTGGTGATGTCGGTCGGCTCGTAGCGCACGGCCCCACCGCTGTCGCCAGCGTTGCCCCGGATGTCGCTCACGGCGGCGGCGAGCCGGTCCGGGTTGCGGCCAACGATCATCACTCGCGCGCCGGCGGTCACCAGCGCGGCGGCCACGCCCTTGCCGATCCCGCTGCCGCCGCCCGTCACCAGGTAGGTCCGATCCGCCAATGACAGTTGCACGACAACCCCTCAGGCCGAAACTGAAACACGTTCTAGCAATCGAACCATGCCACACCGCCGGGCAGCGGCTTTTAGGACCGCCGTGCAGCGGCGTTAGGATCGCCGGTCAGCGGCGTTAGGGCGTGCACCGTTACAGGGAGCTGACGGGCCGCGACCAGGTCGAATGCCTCGACCTGGTGGCCGTCCCCTACAGTTGTCTCATGCCCGCAAAACCTGACCCCGCCGAAATCGGTGACGTGGAGCCACTGGCCGACAGCACCGCTCGACAGGCTCGTCGGGTGGTCGCCGCCTACGCGACCGATGCTGACGAATGCCGGATCTTCCTATCGATGCTCGGCATTGGACCGGCGAAGAACGAGTCGTAGATGACTCGGTCCGCGGGACAAGCCGGCTCAACGGCCGGCCGCGGAGAAGGCTCGCAGTTCGTCGTCGTCGCCAACCGGCTGCCGGTCGACCTGGAACGGCTGCCCGATGGCACCACCACCTGGAAACGCAGCCCCGGCGGGCTCGTCACCGCCCTGGAACCGCTGCTGCGCCGACGCAGCGGTGCGTGGATCGGCTGGCCGGGCGTCCCCGACACCGACGAGGAGCCCATCTTCGTAGATGGGCTGCACTTGTGTCCGGTCCGGTTGAGCGAGGACGACCTCGCGGAGTATTACGAGGGATTCTCGAATGCGACCCTGTGGCCGCTCTACCACGACGTGATCGTCAAGCCGATCTACCAGCGCGAGTGGTGGGATCGCTACGTGGACGTGAATCGTCGCTTCGCCGAGGCGACATCGCGCGCCGCGGCGCAAAACGCGACGGTGTGGGTGCAGGACTACCAACTTCAGCTGGTGCCCAAGATGCTGCGAGAACTGCGGCCGGACCTGACCATCGGCTTCTTTCTGCACATTCCGTTCCCGCCGATCGAGCTGTTCATGCAAATGCCCTGGCGCACAGCGATTATCGAGGGCCTGCTCGGCGCCGATCTGGTCGGATTCCAACTGCCGGGCGGGGCGCAGAACTTCCTCATCCTCGCCAGACGTCTCGTCGGCGCCAATACGTCGCGCGGATCCGTCGGCGTCCGTTCCCGGTTCGGCGAGGTTGAATACGGCTCGCGCGTGGTTCGCGTGGGGGCATTCCCGATCTCGATCGACTCTGCTGAACTCGACCGGAAGGGACATCAGCGAAGCATCCGTCAGCGCGCCCGCGAGATACGGTCGGAACTGGGCAACCCCCGCAAGATCCTGCTCGGTGTCGACCGGCTGGACTACACCAAGGGCATCGACGTTCGGCTGCAAGCGTTTTCAGAACTGCTGGCCGAGGGTCGTGCCAAGCGCGATGACACCGTCTTCGTACAGTTGGCCACGCCCAGCCGCGAGCGAGTCGAAAGCTACATTGAACTTCGTGAGGACATCGAACAGCGGGTTGGGCGGATCAACGGTGAGTACGGCGAAGTCGGCCATCCCGTGGTGCATTACCTGCACCGTCCCGCGCCTCGCGACGAACTGATCGCGTTCTACGTGGCAAGCGATGTCATGTTGGTCACGCCGCTTCGAGACGGCATGAACCTGGTGGCGAAGGAGTACGTGGCTTGCCGCAGCGACTTGGGCGGCGCGCTCGTGCTGAGCGAATTCGCCGGCGCGGCAGACGAATTACGTCAAGCTTACCTGGTCAACCCGCACGATCTCGACGGCGTGAAGGATGCGATCGAAGCTGCGATGAACCAGACCCCGGAGGAGGGCCGGCGGCGGATGCGCGCGCTGCGCCGTCAGGTGCTGATCCACGATGTCGACCGGTGGGCACGGTCATTCCTGGATGCCCTGGCGGAAAAGCCGGACTCTTAAAGCACCTCAATGGAGTTGATGAGCCACCTTCCGTCGAGGCGCTGATAGTCGACCTTGATCCGGCTGCCGTTGTAGAGGGGCTGTCGTGACTTGTCGATCCATGTTTGGTTGATGTAGACCATCACCGAACCCGAGTTGCGGTGGGCATCCATCACCCCGAAGCCGACGACGTTGACCTGACTGACCATCTGCCGGTCACGCGCCTGCGGAATGATGTTCGTCTTCGCCTTCTCCTGGAACTGCCGCCGGAACTCCGGGGTGAACATCAAGTACGCGTTGTCGAGACTGCGTTCCACGGTTTGATAGTCGTAACCGAAGATCACGGGCACCTGCTTGCTGGCCAGCGGACCCAACTCTTCGCGCGCCTGCTCCGCGCTGCGCCGCTCGACCCGGTCCCAGTACAGCCAGCCACCGGCGCCGGCAAGCGCGACGAACGCAGCGGCCAACAACCCCACCAAACCGGAGACCAGCCAGCGCATCAATTGCCCCCGTCGGGGTATCGCATGTCGTAAGCGGTCATCTTGTGCGTGTCGAAGTCTTCGTGCACGACGACCCGCCAGCGCATCGGAAGCGAGGGCTTATTGTTCCCGTTGGTGTCGCTCTGAGTCACCCGCAGCGACACCAGCACCGTGGCGTTGTTGCTGACACTGTCGATCGGCGTTTCCAGCGCCGCCCCGTTGACCACCGCTTCGGAACTGTTTCCGGTGGCGCGCAACAACGTCTTCAGGTTCGCGACGTGGTTGTCGCGGCTCCACTCGTCGCGCAGCGGTCCGCTGGTCTCGCCGTAGAACTGGTCGACGCTCTGCTCGACCGAGTCCGGTTTGAAGGTGTACATGTTCACCAGCGTCTGTGCGGCGGCGTCGACGAACTGCTGGTTGCGGGCCTGAATCGTGCTCGTCGTCGGTTCTTCTGAATCAGCAGCGCCGCCACCGCAGCTCCAACGGCGAGCGTCGCGACCGAGACGCACACCAGCGCCGCGATGGCGACGGGCCGTCGGTGCGCGGGCCGACGTGGCGGGGCACCCGACGTGGCTCGCCGCGCCGGTTTCTCGACCGACTTGTCAACTCGGACCGTCGTGGTCTGGGCCGGGTCGCCTTTCGCCGGCCCGGCCGGCCCGGACTGCGCGGCGACGAACCGTCTTGTCAGGCGGCGAGTCAGTTGTCGTCATCTACGTCTGCCTCGGATCAAGCATCAAATCAACCCAGTTCTCTTGTGGACGAAGGTTATCCGCACCAGGTGCGTAGACAGCGGCGTTCCCCTTCGCATCGACGAAGGTGCCACTGTGCTGGTCGTAGGTACTGTACGACACGCCACTGGCGCCGGGCGGCGTGACATCGGAAGGCGGGAGCGCGCCCGGATCGACGGGCGGCGCCGGCGCCGGTGCCGGCCCGGGTGGAGGCACCACCGGCGGGTAGGGTCCCGGCCACAGCGGCGGCGGTTGCGGATTCGCGGGCGCCGGCCAGGCATCCGGATACGGTGCGGGCGGCACCCACGCGGTGTGCGGGGGCGGCGGCCCGTTGTCGTTGGGTGGAGGCGGAACCGGCCACGGCTGATTCGGGGCGGGACCGGGGCCTGGCTGTACACCCGGCGGCACCGCGCCGGGCGGCACGGGATAGCCCGGATCGGGGTCGGCGTCCGGCGAGATATACGGATATTTGTTGGGTGGCAGGATGTTCCGACCGTCGTCGATCGGCGTGCCGGCCGGAACAGGCGGTCCGCGCCACGGGTTGTTGCCGATCGGCACGTAGCCGCGGGGGTCACGGCACAGCTGAACCGTCGGCGCACGCTTTCCCGGGAACTCCTGGCACGGGTAATTTCGGGCGCCGCGCACCGCACTCGGATCATTCTGCGGCACTTTGCAGTACATGTCCTTGGGCAGATCACGCAGCGTCTGGTCGGCGGGCGGCCGGATGAACTGCGGGGGCAGGAAGCCGGTGGAGCACGGCGGCGGGTCGCCGAGGTCAAGTTTGAAGTCGAGCTTGCCGCCCTCGTCGGCGGGCACTCCACCGGCGACGGTGATCAGCGCGGACATCAGCGCGGGGAAGATGACCAGCGCCTGTTCGATGGACCGGTTGTAGATGACACCGACACGACCCAGTTGCGCCAGGCTGGCGGCCAGCACGGGGAACGATGGCCGGATACCGCTGAACGTGTCGCTGGCCGCGCCGGCCGCCCCCGGCGCCGTCACCAGCAGTGCACGCAACTGCGGATCCGCCTGGCGCAGTTCGGTGGTGAACCGGGCGAGCCCGTTGGACAACGACCGGATGTCATCGCCGCTGCGAATCTGCGCATCCAGGAACGGGCCGGCCTGATCGATCAGCTGATCGGTTTCCGGCCAGCTGGCGTTCGCCTGGTCGACGAGCAACCGCGCCGATTGGATCAACCTCGCCAGCTCCGGTCCGGAACCGTTGAAGGCCTTGAAGGTTTCGCGCAGGAGGTCCTGCAGCCGAGTGTTGCTGATGCTGCTGACCAACGCGTCGGCTTGTTGCAGAAGGCCTTCGATGTCCTGGCCGATGGCGGTCCGGTCACGGCCGATGCGTGATCCATCGTGCAGCGAGGCGTTCGACGGATTGCCCGGCGGGACCAGGTCTATGTACTGCTCACCGACCGCAGACACGCTTTTCACCGTGGCCGTCACGTTTTCTGGAACCTTGAACTCGCTGTTGAGCCGCATGTGCGCTTCGACGCTGTCATTGGTCAGCGTCACCGCCTCGACTCGCCCGACCGTCACGCCGCGGTAGGTGACGTTCGCGTTCTTGTACAGCCCGCCACCGGAGATGAAGTCCGCGGTGATGTCGTAGGCACCGAATCCGAGGCGCGCAGGGACGTGAAGATAGAAGATGGCGATCGCGCCGACACAGACCACCGTGACGAACGCGAAGATCGCCAATTGAATGCGCGCCAATCGATCCAGCATCAGCCCGGTGGCACCTCCTGGCCCGATGCCGTGCCGGGCGGAATCTTGAACGGGTCAGCCGCCTGCCCATTCAGGTTCGCGAACGAGCCCACCAGCCAGTCCGGCGGATTGACCACCTCGTTGAGGTGCTTCATGTTCGGGTCGAAGTACGACGTCGTGAAGATGGTCTCGCCGAGCCGGCGGATCGTCAGATCGAACGTGACGAACACGTTCAGGTAATCGCCGCGGACCGCGCGCCGCAGGTACCGCGAGGTGAACGGGAAGGTCGGCAACAGGTCGAGGTCCGACACGAAGTCCGCGCGGTTGTCGTTGAGCGGCTTGATCACTGCGTACAGGTCTTTGAAGTCCGCGGCGATATCTTCTTTGGTCTCAGAAAGGATGTGCGACGCCACCTTTGCGAAGCTTTGCAGCGCGGCGAATGCGTCCACGATGTTCTTGCGGTTATCGTTGAGCACCTTCACCGCGGCGGGCAGCGACTCGAGGGCGCGGCTCAGGCTGTCCTTGTGGGCGGCCAACGTCGCGGCCACCCGGTTCAAACCCTCGGCGGTCGCGATGATGTCGTTGGTCTGCTGATTCAACGCGTCGGTGAACTCGGCAAGCCTCGGAATCAGACCGACGAAGTCGCCTGTGCGGCCGGCGACGGCCGCGTACGCCTCGTCCGTGATGTCCTGCAGCGCACCGAGGTTGCCCTTGTTCACCACGATGCCGAGCGAGGACAAGACTTCCTCTGTGGTGGGAAAGCGGCTGCCGTCCGCCAGCGGGATCGTGGATCCGTCCTGAAGCTGCCCGACCTGAGGCTGGCCGGCAGGCGGTCGAACCAGGCCGACGTGCTGCGAACCCAGCAGCGACGTCTGGGCCACCACCGCTTTCGAATTGGCCGGCAGCTTGACGTTCTTGTCGAGCGAAAGCCTCACAGCCGCAAAGAAAGTGCCATCAGGTCGTTGTACGGCGTCGACGCCGGAGACGCTGCCAACGGTGACGTCGTCGATCATCACCGGCGAGTTCTGCGGCATGGACGCGACATCAGGCACTTCGACCGTGATGCTGTAGGAGCCCGCACCATGGCCGGCGGTGCCCGGCATGTTCAACGAGTTCAGCCCGCCGAACTGGCATCCCGCGAGCACCACGACGCCCGAGCCGAGGGCCACCGTGCGGACTGCGCCCCGGCTGAGCTTGCGGTGCAACGATTTCCGATTCATCCGCCGGGTCCCGGCTGTGACGGCGCGGCCGGCTGCATCGGCGGGACACCCTCGGCCGGGTACCCGGCGTCGGGCGTCGCCGGTACCGGCGCCGGGCCGGGGGCCTCGGGCGGCGGCGGGCCCGGCTGTGGCGGCGGGAACGGAGGACCAAAAAACTGGGGCTGCGCCGGTGGTGGTGGCCCGGCCACCGGGTTGGGCGGCAACATCAGCCCATCGACGCCCGTGTCGCCGACACGCGGCGGTGTGCGGCCCTGCGACGGGATCCACTGCAGGTAGGGCAGATACGTCTGCGCCTTGGCTCCGGTGGCCGGCGTGTCGTAGATGACCTGACCCTTGTAGGCGGTGATGGTGTTGATCGCGTGGAACAGAAGCGGCGGGTAGTTCATCGCTATCCGCCGCAGCACGGGCGCCATCCGCTCCCGACAGATCTCAGCCCGCTTGATGTTGTCGACGTACAAGCTGCCCTCGAAGACACCGCCGCAGATGAACTGCACCGGGTTCGCGAAGTTCGGCAGCGACAGCAACCCGGTGGCGGTGCCCTGGGCGGGGTCGTAGATGTTGTAGAAGTTGGCCAAGCCGTTCGGCGCGACGTGCAGAATCTGTTCCAGGTCGTCGTGCTGGTCGGCGAACAGCTTGGTGAGCTGAGACAGCTTGTCTATCTGGCCGATCAGCGCAGAGTTGTTGTCTTGCAGGAATCCGCGGACGTCGGACAGCGCCTGGTTGAGCGTCCCGAGGGTGTCGTCGAGGTTGGTCGAGCTGTCGGCGAGCACCTGTGACACCGACGCCAGGTGCCCACTGAACTGCACGATCTGTTCGTTGCTCTTCGACAGGGCGTCGATCAGGATCTGCAGGTTCTTTACGGTGCCGAAAAGATCCATGCGGGAGTCGCCCAGCCGTCCCGCTGTCTGCGACAGCTCCCGCAGCGCTTGACGGAAGGAGTCGCCGTTACCGTCGAACGTGTCGGCGGCCTGGTTCACGAAGTCGCTGAGCGGTCCCTGCACCGAGGAGGCCTGCGGCCCGAGCGACGTGCTGAGCTTGGTCAGCTCCGACTTCACTTCGTCCCATTCCACCGGGGTGGCGGTGCGGTCCAGCGGGATGGTGGCCCCGTTCGCCATGACGGCGCCGCTCTTGTAGGCGGGAGCGAGCTGGATGAAGCGAGCGGACACGATGTTGGGCGCCATGACGATCGCCTGGGCGTCGGCGGGGATTTTGATCCCGTCGGAGACCGACATCGTAATCTTCACCGATTGCGCTTGCGGCTCAATGGATTCGACGCGGCCGACCGGAACACCGACAATGCGGACCTCGTCGCCGGGGTACAACCCGACCGCTGTCGTGAAGTATCCGATGACCTTCTGGCCGGCACGGCCCGGCCAAATCAGGTAGACGCCGCCGAGCAGCGCGAGCACCAACGCGGCGATGACGCCGTAGCGCAACCACCTGTTGTCGCGGGACGCGGCGTGGCCACTCATGGTGACTTCGGCCTAATGATCATGCGCTCGGAAATGAATCCGCGCAGGTAGTCAGCAAGGCTGGCGGGCAGCTTGCCGGGCTGGAAATACAAGTCGAGCAAGATCTCGCCGAGTCCGGGTGGCGGCAGACCGTAGAGGTTGATATGGAAGCCCGGCCCGGACGCGACCACCTCGCCGAGCGAGGTCGCATAGGGCGGCAGACGCTTGAGCGCTTCGCTGATGTGTTCGCGACGCTGCAGCAGGTTATCGAGCACCGCGTTGAGCTTCCTCAGCGCGGGGCCGAACTCCCTGCGGTTATCGGCGACGAAGCCTGAAAGCTGCTGGGATAGGGGCTCAATGCTGGAAATGAGCGTGCTCAGCGCCGCGCGGCGCTCGTCGAGTGCGGCGAACAGCTGATTGCCGTCGACCACCAGCTGGTTCACCTGAGCCGACCGGTCGGCCAGCACCTTCGTTACCGACCTGGCGCGCTCCAGCAGCGAGGCCAATGCCTCGTCGTTGGCATTGATACTGCGCGACAACGCCGCGACACCGTCGAGCGCCCGGCGCAGCTGCGGGGTGGCGTCGTGCAGGGAATCCGTCAGCACGCCCAGCGCCTGGGTGAACTTCTTCTTGTCCAGATCACGGGAGTCCTGGCCAAGATCCTGAAGTGCATTGTTCAACGTGTACGAGGTGGTCGTGCGGTTCAACGGGATCGTCGTGGACTCTCCCCGGCCGGCGGGTGTGACCGCCAGCGACTTCTCGCCGAGGATGGTGTCCGTCCTGATCGACACGAGTGACTGGTCGCCCAGCCTGATCTTGGGGTCGACGGTGAACGTCACTTTCGCCACATCGCCGGCGAGCCCGACGCCCTTCACCTGGCCCACTTTGATTCCCGACACGTTGACGTCGCTGCCGGGCGAGATACCGCCGGCGTCGGCGAAGTACGCCTCGCAGGTCCTGCCCTGCGGCCAGAACGGCAGCTTTTGGTAGCCGAACGCCACCAGTACGACAGCGACGACCACAAAGATGCCGATGATCCCGGTGCGGAGCGGATTGCGTTCACCCATTGTCGGAGCACCTGCCCTTCGACGGGTCGGGAGGTCCACCCTGCGGGAACAACCAGTCGCTGTCGGACGGTGTGCCCCCGGGCCCGATCGACGGGCCGGGGATCTTCAGATTCACCGAGCAGTAGTAGATGTTGAAGAACGCACCATAGGCGCCGAGGGCGTTGAGCCGCAGGTAGTTCTCGCCGAGCGGCTCGATGACCCTGTTGATCTCGTCCTTGCGGTTGTCCAGCTCGGTCGCCAACGGCCGGACGTTCTCGATGACGCCCTGAATGGGACGCCGCGAGCTCTGCAGCACCTGGGTCAGATCCGATGCAGCGGATGCCAGCGGCGCGATGGCGCCCGCGATGGCATCTTTGCCCTGCGCCAATCCGGTCACCAGTTGCTGGAGTTGATCGACGCTGGCGTTGAATTGGGCGCTCTTCTGGTCGACGGTGGTGAGCACGGTGTTCAGGTTGTGGATCACGTCGGAGATCACCTGATAGCGATCCGCGAGCGACTGGCTGAAAGACCCGGTGCTCGACAGCAGGTCCGATAGCGCGCCGCCCTGGCCTTGCAACAGTTCGATGATCGCGTTGCCGATCTGGTTGATCTTGTCGCCGTTCAGCCCCTTCAGCACGGGACGCAATCCGCCCAGCAGTGCGTCGAGGTCGAGCGCCGGTTCGGTGTTTTGAATCGTCCCTCCCGGCGGAACCTTGCGAAGCTCACCCGGGCCCGACGCGATCTCCATGTAGCGGTCGCCGACCAGGTTCTGGTACCGGATCACCGCTTTCGTCGAGGTGTACATCTGGTAGCGCTTGTCGACGGCAAACGTCACGTCGACCTTGTTGTCGGGCCGCAGCGCAATGTCCTTGACACTGCCCACGGGTATGCCCGCGATGCGGACGTCGTTGCCGGCTTTGAGCCGTGACGCGTTCTCGAACACCGCGTGGTAGCTGTTGGTGGAGGAGAATCGGAACTGGCCGAACACCACCACCAGACCGGCTGCGACCAGCAGCATCGCGACGGTGAAGATGCTGACCTTAATGAGGACTCCGCGGTGGCTCATGTGATTGTCTGCTCTTCGCGCAAGCGGCTCATCGGATTTGTCTGCTCTTCGCGCAAGCGGCTCATCGGATTTGTCTGCTCTTCGCGCAAGCGGCTCATCGCTGTCACCAGTCACTCCGTTGGGCGAACGCCCCGTTGAACAAGAACTGCAGCGTCGACGGGGCATCGACCTGTACCTCGGTGAACGGCTCGTACGGTATGTACGCGTTGTCGGTCACGAGGAACGGTGAGTGGAACCATGATCCGCCGAACTGCTTGCTCGGCATGTTGGGCAGACCTCGGCAGTTCGGTCCGCCGGTTGCGTTCACGATGGGCAGGCTCTCCGGGTAGGTGTAAATCGGGACGCCCAGAACGAAGTTCGACGACGTGAACAGACCCGGCCTGACGCCGCCGATCACGGGCCCGAACTGATCGATGGCCTTCTTCACGCCCGAGAACAAGCACCCGAATTCCGGTGAGTAGTCCGACAGCACTTTCAACGGTGCACGCAACCTGTGAAGCGCGGCGATCAGGTCATCCTGCGCCGGCTGAAGAGTCGCAGTTCCGTTGTCGGCCAGGCCGGTCGCCGCGAGCAGGGTGGCGTTCAGGTTGTCCTGTTCGTCGACGAGGGTGTTACTGATCGTCGGCACGTTGTCAAGCACGGTGACCAGATCGGGCGCCGCGTCGCCGTAGATGTTGCCCACCGCCGCGGCCTGCTGGAAGTCCGACTGCAATGTCGGCATTTTCGGATTGATCTTCGGCAGATACTGATTCAGGCCGGCCAGCGTCGCACCCAAGTCGTCGCCGTGGCCGCGCAAACCCTCGGCGATCGCCGTCAGCGTCGCGTTCAGATCCACCGGATTGATCTTGTGCAGCAGGTCGACGAGGGTCTGGAACAACGTGTTGACTTCAAGTTGCACCGAGGAGGCCTGCACCCGCGCACCCGGTGACAGGGAGGTGCCCGACGGATTCTGCGGCGGAACGAATTCCACCGATTTCGCGCCGAAGATCGTATTGCTGGCGATCTTGACGACGGCGTTCGACGGGATATAGCGCATCTGGCCGCTGTCGATCGCGAGCGTCAACCGCGCTTCGTTGTCCTTGTATTGGATGTCTGAGACCTTGCCGATCTGGACTCCGCGGTACTTGACCTTCGCGTCCTTGTCCATCACCAGGCCGGCCCGCGGCGAGGTCACCGTCACCGAATCGGTGGACGTGAACGCGGCCGTATAAGAAAGGTAGGTCAGCGCGGCGAACGCCAGAATGATGATCGCGAGCACTGCGCCCGCGATCCTGGCATGGAGGGTAGGAGACCTGGTATTCGGCAATGCTCCCCCTTATCCGGAAAGGTTGAAGTTACCGGACGCGCCGTATACGGCGAGGGAGATGAACAAAGTGATCACGACGACGACGATCAGCGAGGTCCGCACCGCCTGACCAACCGCGATACCGACGCCCACCGGGCCGCCCGATGCGTTGTAGCCGTAGTAGGTATGCACGAGCATCACCGCGACGGCCATCACGATGGCCTGCAAGAACGACCACAACAGGTCGGTCGGGATCAGGAACGTGTTGAAGTAATGGTCATACAGGCCGCCGGACTGGCCGTTGATGTAGACCGTCGTGAAGCGGGCCGCGAAGAAGGCCGCGAGCACCGAGAGCGAGTACAGCGGGATGATCGCGATCAGGCCCGCGACGATCCTGGTGGACACCAGGTAGGCAACGGAATTCATCGCCATCGCCTCGAAGGCGTCGATCTCCTCGGACACCCGCTGGGCGCCCAACTGCGCGGTAGTGCCGGCGCCAATGGTGGCGGCGAGCGCGATGCCTGCGATGACGGGGGCCACGATCCTCACGTTGAGGAAGGCGGACAGGAAGCCGGTCAGCGCCTCGATGCCGATGTTGCCCAGCGACGAGTAGCCCTGCACGGCGATGACGCCGCCGGAGGCCAGCGTCAGAAACGCCGCGACACCGACGGTGCCGCCGATGAGCAGCAGGGCGCCGGTGCCCAGCGTCATCTCGGCGATGAGGCGCACCGTCTCCTTGCGGTAGCGGGTGACGGCGTTGGGGATGTAGCGGAACGACTGGGCGTAGAACAGCGCCTGGTCGCCGAAGCCGTCGACGACTTTCGGCACTCCCCCGAAGATGCGCCGCAGCCGGACGGTGAGGTCGTAACTCATCAGTGCCGTCTCTTCTTCGCGCGAGCGCTCATCAGTGCCGCGCCAGAACTCGGACGCCGACCGCCGTCATCAAGACGTTGATCACGAACAGGCAGATGAACGCATAGACCACGGTCTCGTTGACCGCATTTCCGACGCCTTTCGGACCGCCCTTGACCGTCAGGCCGCGGTAGCACCCGACCAGGCCGGCGCACAGCCCGAACAGCAGTGCCTTCACCTCGGCGAGCACCAATTCCGGGAGGCCGGTCAAGATGGTCAACCCGTTGATGAAGGCGCCCGGGTTCACGCCCTGCAGCAAGACCGAGAACACGTAGCCGCCACTCAGGCCGATCGCGCACACCAAGCCGTTCAGTAGCAGCGCGACGAGAGTGGATGCCAGCACGCGTGGCACCACCAGCCGCTGGATCGGATCGATGCCGAGCACCCGCATCGCATCGATCTCCTCGCGGATCGTGCGTGCACCGAGGTCGGCGCAGATCGCGGTGGCGCCTGCACCGGCGACCACGAGCACGGTCACCACCGGTCCCAGCTGGGTGATCGTGCCGAACGCGGTGCCCGCGCCGGAGAGGTCGGCGGCACCGATCTCGCGAAGCAGGATATTGAGCGTGAACGCGACCAACACGGTGAACGGGATGGCCACCAACAGGGTCGGCACCAACGAGACGCGGGCGATCATCCAGGTCTGCTCGAGGAACTCGCGGAACTGGAAGGGCCGCCGGAAAATCGCGCGGAACGTGTCGGCCGACATTTCGAAGAATCCGCCAACGGCCCGAGCCGGAACCGCGAGCTGATCCTTCACTCGGGCCCCCTTCTCGGGCGTGAGGGTGAAGCGACACTTTCCGGGCGAAGCCAGGAAACTGGCAGGACCGGCGCCCTTCCCACCCCTCAACGGGACGTGACGCTGTGTGAGCCGGATCATACTAACTAGAACACGTTCGCGGTGTCAAAGGACGGTAAAAGAGGCATTACATGCGTGTTTGTCCAGTTCACGACGAGGAGTCGGGCACCGTTCTGTAACAGGTTCTACCGCTCGCGCACGGCCAGGCCGATGCCGACACCACCGTCAGGGCGTCATCAATTGAGTCGCCGCGAACGTCACGTCGGGATCCCGGTCAGCAAAGTATTTCTGCATCGTCGCGCCGAGATCCTGAGGCACCCAGGCGGAGCCGTCGGCGGTGAACCGATGCTCGGCGGTGGGAGCCGCGACGAGCGTCACCGATGGACCGTAGACGATGAACAGCTGCCCGTTGACCGCCTCGGCGGCGGGCGAGGCGAGAAACCGCACCAGGGTCACCACATGCTCGGGCGACAGCGGATCGACGTCGTGCTCGCCAAGGTCGGGCGCGGATCCGAAGACCTCCGCGGTCATCGCCGTCCGGGCCCGCGGGCAGATCGCGTTCGCGCAGACGCCGTAGCGGCCGAGCGCACGTGCCGCTGTCAGGGTCAGCGCGGTGATGCCGGCCTTGGCCGCACCGTAGTTCGCCTGCCCCACCGGCCCGGACAACCCCGCCTCCGATGACGTGTTGATGAGCCGGCCGAACACCCGGCCGCCGGCCTCCTTGGCGCGGGCCCGCCAGTAGGCGGCGGCATTGCGGGTCAACAGGAAATGCCCGCGCAGGTGGACCTTCATGACGAGGTCCCAGTCCTCGTCGGTCATGTTGAAAAGCATCCGATCGCGGGTGATGCCCGCATTGTTGACGACGACGTCCAGGCCGCCTTCTCGTTCGGCGGTGGCCACCAGCTCGTCGGCGGTCGACCGCTCGCCGACGTCGCCGGCCACCGCGACGGCCCTGCTCCCGGCGGCCGTGATCTCGTCGAAGACGTCCGATTTGTCCAGTGCCACCCCGATGTCGTTGACGATCACGGTGGCGCCTGCCCGGGCGAGGCCGATCGCCTCGGCTCGGCCCAGGCCCGCGGCGGCACCTGTCACCAGCGCGACGCGTCCGGACAAATCGGTCAGTTCATCGGCCCGGCGGCCAGCCTCGTATCCCTCGGATGCGGTCAAGTTATGAATACCTCTAGTCTTTGCGGAGCAACGCTGCGCGCGGGCATTCGACGATCGCCTGCTCGGCCAGGTCCTCCTCGTCGGCAGGCACCGGGTCCTTCTTCATGACCGCGTAGTCCTCGTCGTCGAGATCAAACAAGTCCGGCGCGATTCCCACGCACACCGCGTTACCTTCACATCGATCGCGGTCTACTTCAATTCGCACGACAACCTCCTCGCACTTACCAACAACCGTCCGTCCTGACGCAGCACCCACAATACGACCAGGTCGAGGTGCCGCTGGTGGGAACCGCCGCTGGACCACAAGACTAGAACGTGTTACAACCAGGGTGGCAGATGGGTCTGCCGATGGGTTCGGAATAGACCTTCCAGATAGACCTAAGGACGAGGCGATGCGGATCGGCTACAGCCCCGAACAAGAGGAGTTGCGCCGCGAGCTGCGGTCATACTTCGCCCAGCTGATGACGCCCGAGCGGGTCGACGCGCTGAGCTCGGTGGAAGGCGAGGTCGGGAGCGGCAATGTTTACCGGGACACGGTCGCTCAGATGGGCAAGGACGGTTGGCTGACCCTGAGCTGGCCGAAGGAGTTCGGCGGCCAAGGCCGTCCGCCCATGGACGGCCTGATCTTCAGCGACGAGGCCGCGATCGCCGGCGCGCCGGTGCCGTTCCTGACCATCAACAGCGTGGCGCCGACGATCATGGCGTTCGGCACCGACGAACAGAAGAAGTTCTATCTGCCCAAGATCGCGTTGGGTGAGCTGCATTTCTCGATCGGCTACTCCGAGCCGGGCGCAGGCACCGACCTGGCCGCGCTGCGCACCACCGCGGTGCGCGACGGCGACGACTACGTGGTCAACGGCCAGAAGATGTGGACCAGCCTGATCCAGTACGCCGACTACGTCTGGCTGGCGGTACGGACCAACCCGGAGGCAAAGAAACACCGCGGCATCTCGATGCTGATCGTGCCGACCGACGTCGACGGCTTCTCGTGGACGCCCGTGCACACGATGGCGGGCGTGGACACCAGCGCCACGTACTACCAAGATGTGCGGGTTCCGGTGACGAACCGGGTCGGCGAGGAGAACGCGGGCTGGAAGCTGGTCACCAACCAGCTCAACCACGAGCGCGTGGCGCTGGTGTCGGCGCAGCCGATCTTCGTGGCGCTCAACGCCGTTCGGGAGTGGGCGCAGAACACCAAGGACATCCACGGGTCGCGGCTGATCGACTCCGAGTGGGTGCAGCTGAACCTGGCCCGCGTGCACGCCAAGGCCGAGGTGCTCAAGCTGATCAACTGGGAGCTGGCGTCGTCCGACGACGCCGCCCCGTCGCCCGCCGACGCGTCGGCGGCCAAGGTGTTCGGCACCGAGCTGGCCACCGAGGCGTACCGGCTGCTGATGGAGGTGCTCGGCTCGGCGGCCACTGTGCGGCAGGACTCACCGGGCGCCCTGCTGCGGGGCCGGGTCGAGCGGATGCATCGCGCCTGCCTGATCCTGACGTTCGGCGGCGGCACCAACGAGATCCAGCGCGACATCATCGGGATGGTGGCGCTCGGCCTGCCCCGAGCGAACCGCTGACCACCTGTCGGGGAAAGACTAGGCTGCAGAAAGATTAGGAAGTGCAATGGATTTCACTACCACCGAAGCCGCGACCGACCTCGGCGGTCTGGTACGCACCATCACCGAGTCGGTGTGCACGCCTGAGCGCCAGCGCGATTTGGACAAGCTCGACCAACGCTTCGATCGCGAGCTGTGGCGCAATTTGATCGATGCCGATGTGCTCAGCGCTGCGACACCCGAATCGGTGGGCGGCGGCGGCTTCGGTGTGCTCGAGCAGGCTGCCGTGCTGACGGCACTCGGTCGAGCACTGGCTGCCGTGCCGTATCTGGAGTCGGTGGTGCTCGGCGCCGGCGCGCTGGCTGCGTTCGGTCCTGAAGCGCTGCAGAAGGACTGGGCTGCGGCGGCGATCAACGGCGAGAAGATCCTCGCGATCGCCCTGGACGGCGAGATGGGGCAGGGCCCGGTGCAGGCGACGGCCAGCGGCGGCGGGTATCGGCTGACAGGCACCCGCACCCAGGTCGGCTACGGCCCGGTCGCGGACGCGTTTCTGGTGCCGGCCGAAACCGAGTCGGGTGTCAAGGTTTTCCTCGTCGAGGTGGGTGATGCCGGGGTGTCGGTGATTTCGCTGAACACCACCGGGCACGGGAGCGTCGGGCATCTGGAACTTCAGGGCGTCGAGCTGGATGACAGCCGGATCGTCGGCGGGTCGGATGTGGTCGACTGGCTGACCACGCGCGGGACGCTGGGCCGCACCGCATTTCAACTGGGTGTGCTGGAGCGGGCGCTCGAGTTGACGGCCTCCTACGCCCGTGAGCGCGAGCAGTTCGATCGGCCGATCGGCAGCTTCCAAGCGGTCGCCCAGCGGTTGGCCGACGGCTACATCGACGTCAAGGGCCTGCGGCTGACCCTGACCCAGGCGGCGTGGCGGCTGTCGGAGGACCTGCCGGCCGACGTCGACGTCAGCACGGCGGCGTTCTGGGCCGCCGACGCCGGACACCGGGTGGCGCACACCACGGTGCACGTGCACGGCGGCGTTGGCATCGACCTCGACCACCCGGTGCACCGCTACTTCCTGGCGGCCAAACAGACGGAGTTCGCGGTGGGCGGCGCCACCGGGCAGCTGCTGCGCATCGGCCGGGAACTGGCTGACACACCAGCTTGAACCCGGCAGTCGGGAGCGCGCTTCCCACCGTAACCTCGCTGCTCACACCGCTTCTCGACGTCGACGATCGCGGGGTGTACTTCGAGGATTCGTTCACCAGCTGGCGAGGCCACATTCAGCATGGCGCGGCCGTTGCCGCAGCTTTGCACGCACGCCTCGACGCCGCGCGCCCGCCCCATGTGGGCGTCGTGTTGCAGAACACGCCGTTCTTCTCGGCGGTGCTTGTCGCCGCGGCGCTGTCCGGAATTGTTCCGGTCGGCCTCAACCCCATTCGACGCGGCGCGGCACTGGCCCGCGATGTGCGCCACGCGGATTGCCAACTGGTGCTGGCAGATTCCGCTTCGGCCGCGATTCTGGACGGCATCGACCACATCGACGTCGACTCTGCGCAATGGGCCTCCGAAGTGCACGCGCACGAGGGTGCTCCGGTGATCGCGCGGGCGGCTGAGCCGTCGCAGGTGTTCATGCTGATCTACACGTCGGGCACCAGCGGTGACCCAAAGGCAGTGATCTGCAGCCACGGCAAGGTCGCGATCGCCGGTGTCACGATGACCGAACGCTTCTCGCTCGGGCCCGACGACGTCTGCTATGTGTCGATGCCGTTGTTCCACTCGAACGCGGTGCTGGCCGGATGGTCGGTTTCACTGGCCTGCCGTGGCTCGGTGGTGTTACGACGGAAGTTCTCGGCATCCCAATTTCTTCCCGACGTCCGCCGCTACGGCGCGACGTATGCGAACTACGTGGGAAAACCACTGTCGTATGTGCTCGCCACCCCGGAGCTGCCCGACGATGCGGACAATCCGCTCAGGGCGGTGTACGGCAACGAGGGTGCCCCCGGCGACGTCGAGCGGTTCGCCCGCCGGTTCGGCACCGTCGTCATCGACGGGTTCGGCTCCACCGAGGGCGGGGTGGCGATCAGCCGCACCCCGGACGCCCCGCCCGGGTCCCTTGGCCTGCTGCCGGACGGCACCGAGATCATCGACGTGGACACCGGTCGGCCGTGCCCTCCCGGCGTCACGGGTGAACTGGTGAACGTCGGCGGGCGCGGCCGCTTCGAGGGCTATTACAACGATCCCGAAGCCGACGCCCAACGGATGGCGGGCGGTATCCTACCACAGCGGCGACCTGGCGTACCGGGATGAGGACGGCTACGCGTACTTCGCGGGTCGGCTCGGGGACTGGATGCGAGTCGACGGCGAGAACCTGGGTGCCGCGCCGATCGAGAGGGTGCTGCTGCGCCACCCCGATGTGGTGGAGGCCGCGGTGTACGGGATTCCCGCGCCCGATGTCGGCGATCAGGTGATGGCGGCGCTTCTTCTCACCGAGGGAGCCACATTCGACGTTGCGGCGTTCCGGGCGTTTTTGGCCGCGCAACCAGACCTCGGCCCCAAGCAGTGGCCGTCGTTCGTGCGGGTCAGCGTTTCGCTGCCGCGCACCGAGACGTTCAAGGTGATCAAGCGACAACTGGCGGCACAGGGCACGGAGTGCGATGACCCGGTGTGGGAGATCCCCAGGGGTCGTTGAGCTTTCCGGCTGTATAAGAAAAGCCCGGATGCCTCAGGCATCCGGGCTTTCGCGTTCCTGCTCATTTGTACCAGGACTGAACCTGTGCGGAGTGCCGCTGGTGGAACGACGACATGCTCCACGGCTGGTTGTTCCAGGGGTACTGACCGGTCTGCGTCGCGGGAGCCGGCGAGTAGTCGAACCCCGAGGTCGAGCTGGACTGGGCCTGGCCGGCGGTGGCGGTGCCCAGCGCGATCAGCGCGGGGGCGGCGGCCAAGACGGCGCCGGCGGTAACTCGGCGGATCCAGGTGTTGGTGCTGGCGGTCATTTCAATTCTCCTGTCTGCGTGGATATTTGGTTCTGTCTGCCGGTTTGTTTCGGCGATGTACCTACTGTGCCGCAGCGGACGGGTAATGTCTGTCGGGCGACCGGATGGCGGGCAGGATGAAATCGACGTCCCCCGATCGGGGGACATTCCCGGCTGGTCGATGTGTTGAGTCCAGCGCTCTAAGGGCCTTAGTCTCGAACTTCCGCAAGCAGGACTTCGGCCAACGCCTGCGGCCGCGTGTTCATCACCTGGTGACCGGCGTCGATCCGGACAGTCTTGCCGACCCGGAGTGTCTCGGCGAAGCGCTCCTGCCAGGGGGGCGGGAGACTCATGTCCTGCAGGCAGAGCACGTAGGTGGCGGGGATTGAGTCCAGGTGGTCGTACCGGAAGTCGCTGTAGGTGTAGGAGCTCAGCGGCCACATATCGTGATCCAGCGTCGCCAGGAACGCCTCCTGCTGAAGCGGCGACATGTCGTTGCAGAACATGATCCGGTAGCGCTCCGCCATGGGCGTGATCTTCGGATCGAGCGGCCAGCCGACCTGCTCCTCGCGTTCGCCGTGAAGACCATCGCCCATCAACTCCAGGAGCGTCGTTCCGGGAGGCGGTGCGGAGCACGTCACATAGATCAGCCGGCTGACCAGGCTCGGTGCGAACTCGACGATGCGCGGCATGATGTTGCCCGCCTGTGAATGTCCGACCAGCACGATGTCGCGCAGGCCCGCGGTTTCGATATCGACGTTGAGCTCGCGGGCGATGTCGTCGAACTCGACCGCGGACGTGTTGCGTCCTCGCTTTGCGCCGCAACCGGGAACGTCGAGCGCAATGCAGTCGGCCGCCCCGCCGGATTGGGCTTTCAGCGCCGCAATCGTTTCGTCCCAGAGCCAGCTGCCCTGCGCGCCTCCGTGCAGGAACGCGAAGTCCGTCACCCCGGCCGGGGCCGAATCAGCCGTCCCGATCACCGTCTACGTGCACGTCTGTCCGCTGCTCGCGGCTGCCCTCCGGCGGGTCCGAGAGTGCCAGCCGGAAAAGTATGGCAAGCAGACCGAAGATGATGAGCGCCGAGCAGATGTCGAACCATTGGAACGGGTAAAAAGCGCCGTCGATCGAAAGCACGAGGGTCGTCTCGATCGAGCCAAAGATGAAGAAGAACACCCCCATACGGACGCGGGACAGTCCCCGATGTCGCTGGGTCCGCCGTAGCTCGACCGCGAGAGTCAGAAGCAGCACGGGAAGTACCTGCGCCAGTGTGCTGGCGGTGGCACTATCGACCAGGACGACGGGGTGGTCAACCAACTCTGTCATCCGTGCAGGTTAAGTCATCAACCTGTCGCACAGTTCTGTGCGCATCAGGTTTTCGCGCCGACGTGCTTGGCGCTGACGTCATCCGCCGGCCGCGCGTCGGCCTGCTCCTTGGCCCATCGGTAATCGGGTTTGCCCGCCGGCGATCGCTTCACCTCGTCGACATACCAAAGGCTGCGCGGCACTTTGTATCCCGCGATCTCGGTCCGGACGAACGCATCCAGGTCACTCAGAGACGGCCGGGCTCCGGGACGTGGCGCCACGACGGCGGCCACATGCTGGCCGTAACGGGGATCGGGCACGCCGACCACGAGCGCGTCGAACACGTCGGGGTGACCCTTCAGCGCGGCCTCGACCTCCTCGGGGTAGATCTTCTCGCCGCCGCTGTTGATCGACACCGACCCGCGGCCGAGCATCGTGACGGTGCCGTCGGCCTCGACTTCCGCGTAGTCACCGGGAATCGCGTAGCGGACGCCGTTGATTGTTCGGAAGGTCTGCGCTGTCTTTTCGTCGTCCTTGTAGTAGCCGACCGGGATGTTGCCCTTCTTCGCGATCAGACCCCGCACCCCCGAGCCGGGCTTGACCTCGTTGCCGTCGTCGTCGAGGACGACGGTGCGGTGATCGATCGCCACGCGCGGGCCACCCATGTGGTGCTCGCCCTTGGCGACGATGCTGGTGCCGCCGAAGCCCGTCTCCGACGAGCCGATCGAGTCGGTGATGACCCGGTTGGGCAGCAGCTCGAGCAGCTTCTCCTTGATGCTCGTCGAGAACAGCGCGGCGGTGCTGGCGAGCAGGAACAGCGAGGAGAGGTCGTAGGGCTCTTTGTCTCCGGCACCTTCCTGTGCTGCCAGCAGCGCGTCGAGCAACGGCCGCGCCATCGCGTCGCCGGTGAAGAACAGCAGGTTCACCTTGTGGTCGTGAATCGCGCGCCAGACCTCGTCGGCGTTGAATTCCGGTGCAAGGACGGTGGTTTGGCCCGAGAAGATCGACATCCACGTGGCCGACTGGGTGGCGCCGTGGATCATCGGCGGGATCGGGTAGCGGATCATCGGCGGATTCGCCGCAGCTGCCTTGGCGAGGTCGTGCTCGTCTTTGACGAATTCGCCTGTCGCGAAGTCGGTTCCACCGAACAGCACCCGGTAGATGTCCTCGTGGCGCCACATGACGCCCTTGGGGAAGCCGGTGGTGCCGCCGGTGTAGAGGAGGTAGACGTCGTCAGCGCTACGCTCGCCGAAATCACGCTCGGGTGAGCCCTGTTCGAGCGCGGAGTAGAACTCGACGCCACCGTAGCGCTGAAATGCTTCGTCGCTGCCGGCGCTGCCATCGTTGACCACCAGGATCGTCTTCACGTTCGGGGTGTCGGGCAAGACGTTGGCGACGCGGTCGGCGTACTGACGCTCGTGCACCAGCGCGACCATGTCCGAGTTCTCGAACAGGTAGCGCAGCTCGCCCTCGACGTAGCGGAAGTTGACGTTCACCAGGATGGCGCCCGCCTTCACGATGCCCAGCATCGCGATCACGATCTCGATGCGGTTGCGGCAGTACAGGCCGACCTTGTCGTCCTTCTTGACGCCCTGGTCGATCAGGTAGTGCGCCAGGCGGTTGGCCTTCTCCTCCAGCTGTGCGTACGTCAACTGGTCGTCACCGCAGATCAGGGCAACACGGTCAGGCACAGAGTCGATGGCGTGCTCGGCTAGGTCGGCGATATTCAGGGCCACGGACCCCAAATTAGAACGTGTTACATTTTCTGACAAGTCTGGAGGAAGGTGGACACCTGTGAGCGAGCCCGACAGGGAGAGTGATAGTGGCCCCGACGCCATCATTGAGCTGCGCGGACACACCCTGATCTTGACGCTGAACCGCCCCGAGGCGCGCAACGCGCTTTCCACCGAGATGCTCTCGATAATGGTCGAGGCCTGGGACCGCGTCGATTCGGATCCCGACGTCCGATCCTGCATCCTGACCGGGGCCGGCGGCTACTTCTGCGCGGGCATGGACCTGAAGGCGGCGACGAACAAGCCGCCGGGTGACTCCTTCAAGGACGGCAGCTACGACCCGTCGCGCATCGACTCTCTGCTCAAGGGCCGCCGGCTGACGAAGCCGCTGATCGCCGCCGTCGAGGGCCCGGCGATCGCGGGCGGCACCGAGATTTTGCAGGCCACCGACATCCGGGTGGCCGGCGAAAGCGCGAAGTTCGGTGTGTCCGAGGCGAAATGGAGCCTATATCCGATGGGCGGCTCAGCGGTGCGGTTGCCGCGGCAGATCCCGTACACGCTCGCCGCGGACATCCTGCTCACCGGACGGCACCTCACCGCCACCGAGGCCAAAGAAATGGGGCTGATCGGCTACGTCGTGCCCGACGGGCAGGCGCTGACGAAGGCGTTGGAGATCGCCGAGACGATCAACAAGAACGGGCCCCTGGCGGTGCAGGCGATCCTGAAGTCGATCCGCGAGACCGAAGGCATGCCGGAGAACGAAGCGTTCACGATCGACACCCAGCTCGGCATCCAGGTGTTCCTGTCCGATGACGCGAAGGAAGGCCCGAAGGCGTTCGCGGAGAAGCGCAAGCCCGAGTTCAAGATGAAGTAGGCGCCTCGCGCGAGCGCTAACTGGCGAGCGGCGCCGTCGGCGTGAACCGCACCGGCATCCGCTCCAGGCCGCTCACGAAGTTGGCCGGGCGCAGGGGTAGCGCGTCGCCGGTGGTGAGCTCCATGTCGGGCAGTCGCTGCAGCAGGCGGGTTTGCATCATCGACAACTCCAGCCGCGCCAGCTGGTTGCCGAGGCAGAAATGTGTGCCGAAGCCGAATGCCATGTGGTTGTTCGGGTTACGGTCGATCCGGAAATTCTCCGGGTCGCCGAATACCTGCTCGTCGAAGTTCGCCGACTCGAACAGCAGGATGATCTTCTCGCCCAGCTTCAGCTGAGCACCGTGGAAGTCGGTGTCGGCGGTCATCGTGCGGGCCATGTTCTTCACCGGTGCCGTCCAGCGCAGCATCTCCTCGATCGCGTTCGGCAGTAGATCCACGTCGTTGACCAAGCGCGCGTGCTGGTCTGGGTGACGCAATAGTTGCGCGGTGCCGCCGGACAGCGTGTGCCGGGTGGTTTCGTCGCCGCCGATCAAAAGCAACAGCACCTCGGTGACGATCTCGTGGTCGGCCAGCTTCTCGCCGTCCACCTCTGCGTGCACCAGCACGCTGACCAGGTCGTCGGTGGGCTCCTCGTGGCGATCCGCGATCATGCGCGTCATGTACTCGGTGTAGGCGGCGAATGCGTCCATCGAGACCTGGAAATCCTCTTGGGCGGTGGTGCTGCTCAAGAAGCTCACCATGTCGTCGGACCACTTGAGGAACATCTCGCGCTCGGCCGGAAGCACCCCGAGCATGTCGCCGATGACCGCCATCGGCAGCGGCGCGGCGATATCCCAGACGAAGTCGCACTCTCCGCGTTCACACACCCCGTCGATCAACGCATCGCACAGCGCGCCGATCGAAGGCTCCCTGTCCTTCACCCGCTTGCGCGTGAATCCTGCGTTGACAAGCTTGCGGCGCAACAGATGTCCGGGATCGTCCATCGCGATCATCATCGGTGGCGCGTCCTGATCCGGCCGGATGCCGCCGGCGTTCGAGAACAGCTCCGGCTGCCGTTCGGCGTCGATAACGGCTTGGTACGACGCCGCTGCCGCCAAGCCGTTCCGATCCCGGAAGACCGGCTCGTTGTCCCGCATCCACTTGTAGACCGACCGCGAGTCGCCGGCGTAGAACGCGCCGTCGGTCAGATCCACATCCGGCTTGGTCGACACCGTCACAAGTAATCCCTTCAGCCCACAATTACCGCGTCGCCGAACGACATCTGTACGTGTTCAACAGAACTCGACAGCATCGCGCGCTTCGGCAAGCCCAGCGATGCAAGTTCCTTCGCGTACGGGTGATCGCCCAGCCACATTCGTACACCGCCCAATCGATTGCGCACGCCGGCAGTCGACATCTCGAACGGTGTCTCGCGTGTGACGCCGTCGCGATGCGAGTAGGTGCGCTGAACCTGCTCGCGCGGGGTTAGTGGAACCGGTAGGCCGGGGCGGAACTCCATACCGGCCACCAGCTGGCCGTCGATGCTGAGATCGAACCCGAACTGACGGCCATCGCGAATGGTGAAGTCGGCCATCACCTTCGGGTAGCCCCAGATCGTGGTCCCCGCCTCGAGAGTGAACGCCTGATCGACCGGAAGGTGATGGATGAAGGCACCGGCCGACTGCAGGGCGCGGGGCCCGCTGGCATTCGACCCTGGCGGGTTGACCATGACGTTGGTGCCGAATTCGTAGTACTGACCCAGGTCTCCGTCGACATAGTGCATCAACATCAGGATCACCACCGCGCGCCCCGGCAGGTAGCGGCAGACGTTGAGGCCGCTGTCGTCGATCAGCCGCTGGGCGGCGTCGGCATCCACCGAGAACATCGCCATGTGCTGAGTCGCCTTGCGGATCTTCACGGGCATCGTCAGCACCGTGCCGGCAATGGTGTGCTGGGAGGCGGGCATGGCGCTCACTGTAGAACGTGTTCTAATTCGCCGACAAGCAATGCTCAGATCAGTTCGGCGAGCTGCCGGATCTGCTCGGCATTCCGGCCGGTCACGACCATCATCGTGACGCCGGCGGCCGCCCAGACGGCGGTCTGCTTGCGTACGTAGTCGATGTCGCCGACGATCGCGGAATCGTCGACGAGCTCGTCGGGGATGATCGTCGCCGCCTCGTCCTTGCGGTCGCTCCGGAACAGCCTGGTCACGTCGTCGACGACCTCGGAGTACCCCATCCGGCGGTAGACCTCGGCGTGGAAGTTCGTGTCCTCGGCACCCATCCCGCCCATGTAGAGCGCCAGATGCGGCTTCATGGCCGCGAACGCGGCGCTGCGATCGTCGGTGATGACGATGTTGGCGGTCGCGCAGACCTCGAAGTCCTCGCGGCTGCGGCGGGCGCCGGGCCGCGCGAAGCCCTCATCGAGCCACTCGTTGTAGGTGTCGGCCACCCGCGGGGTGTAGAAGATCGGCAGCCACCCGTCGCAGATCTCCGCGGCCAGCGCCACGTTCTTCGGGCCCTCGGCGCCCAGCATGATCGGGATGTCGGCCCGCAGCGGGTGGGTGATCGGCTTGAGGTTCTTACCCAACCCCGTCGTGCCCTCGCCGGTCAGCGGCAGCGGATAGTGCGGGCCGTCGCTGGCGACCGGCGCTTCCCGTGCCCAGACCTGGCGCACGATGTCGATGTACTCGCGGGTGCGGGCGAGCGGCTTCGGGAACTTCTGGCCGTACCATCCCTCAACGACCTGCGGGCCCGACACGCCGAGGCCGAGGATGTGCCGCCCCCCGGACAGGTGGTCCAGTGTCAGCGACGCCATCGCGCATGCGGTCGGCGTTCGCGCGGAGAGCTGCACCACGGAGGTGCCGAGGCGCATTCGGCTGGTCGAGGATCCCCACCACGCGAGCGGGGTGAAGGCGTCCGAACCCCACGCCTCGGCGGTGAACACGGTGTCGAACCCCGCTTCTTCGGCCGCGGCGACCAGTTCGGGGACATTGGTCGGGGGCTGCGCGCCCCAGTACCCCAGTTGAAATCCGAGCTTCATCACAGCCTCCTGAGCGCTCCTTGCGACACTTGTTAGAACCTGTTCTACTCGATAGGTGACCGTCAGCGAAAGTAGTCCGGCCTCGATTGACACATCCCAACCGCCCCTTTCAGCGCCCTTGAAGCTGTCCTTTGACTACACCCGTTCAGTTGGGCCCGTCCTCGGTCAGTTCTTCACGGCGCTCCGTGACCGTCGCATCGTCGGCGTGCGCGGATCGGATGGGCGCGTACACGTGCCGCCTGCAGAATACGACCCCGTCACTTACGAACCGCTGCGCGAGATGGTACCGGTGGCCAGCGTCGGGACGGTGGTCTCGTGGACCTGGCAGCCGGAGCCGTTGGAGGGGCAGCCACTCGACAGGCCCTTCGCCTTTGCGCTGATCAAGCTCGACGGCGCCGACACGCCGTTGCTGCACGCCGTCGACGTAGGGGCCGCCGGTTCGTCCGACTCCATCAGCACCGGAGCGCGCGTACACGCGCACTGGGCCGACGAGCCGGCCGGCGCGATCACCGACATCGCGTACTTCGCGCTCGGGGAGGACCTCGGGGCGGAGATGGCACCGGTCCCGGAGGGCGCGGCGAGGTTGATCCGGTGACCATGGTCGTCATTCCGACCGCAATCGAGATCCAGCACAGCGCCTCGCGCGAGGAAAGCGCATACCTGAGGGCACTCGCGCAGGGCAAGCTGATCGGCGCGCGGACCGGCAAGAACGGCAAGGTGTACTTCCCGCCGCACGGCGCCGACCCGGCCACCGGCAAACCGACCACCGAGTTCGTCGAGCTGCCGGACAAGGGCACGGTCACCACGTTCGCGATCATCAACATCCCGTTCGCGGGCCAGCGGATCAAGCCGCCGTACGTCGCGGCCTACGTGCTGCTCGATGGTGCCGACATCCCGTTCCTGCACCTGGTCACCGAGATCGACGCGTCGGAGGTCCGGATGGGCATGCGGGTCGAGGCGGTGTGGAAGCCGCGGGAGGAATGGGACCTCGGCATCGACAACATCGAACACTTCCGGCCGACCGGTGAACCGGACGCCGACTACGACACCTACAAGCACCACCTGTAGAAGGGCTGCAATGACTGAACGCGACATCGCCGTGGTGGGCTTCGCGCATGCGCCGCACGTGCGCCGCACCGACGGCACCACCAACGGCGTCGAGATGCTGATGCCGTGCTTCGCCGAGCTGTACGGCGACCTCGGCATCACCCAGACCGACATCGGTTTCTGGTGCTCGGGATCGTCCGATTACCTTGCCGGCCGGGCATTCTCGTTCATCTCGGCGATCGACTCGATCGGGGCGGTCCCGCCGATCAACGAGTCGCACGTGGAGATGGACGCGGCCTGGGCGTTGTACGAGGCCTACATCAAGCTGTTGACCGGCGAGGTCGACACCGCGCTGGTTTACGGGTTCGGCAAGTCTTCTGCGGGGGTGCTCAGGCGGGTGCTTGCGCTGCAGACCGACCCGTACACCGTCGCGCCGCTGTGGCCGGATTCGGTGTCGATCGCCGGCCTGCAGGCCCGGCTCGGGCTGGACGCAGGCAAGTGGACCGCCGAGTCGATGGCGCAGGTGGCATTGGATTCGTTCGCGGTCGCCGAGCGGGTTGATGCGGTGAAGCCGCCGTCATCTGCCCGGGGAGCGATCGATGAGCTGCTGGCCCGGCCGTTCTTCGCCGACCCGCTGCGGCGACACGACATCGCACCGATCACCGACGGCGCATCCGCGGTCGTGCTCGCCGCCGGCGACCGCGCTCGCGAGCTTCGGGAGAACCCGGCCTGGATAACGGGTTTCGAGCACCGCATCGAGACTCCGGTGCTCGGCGCGCGCGACCTCACCGATTCTCCGTCCACCGCGGCCTCCGCACGGGCCGCTACGGACGGTGACGTCGGCTCGATCGACGTCGCCGAGATTTACGCGGCGTTCACGCACCAGCATCTGATCCTGACCGAGGCGATCGGGCTGGGTTCGTCGACGAAGGTGAATCCATCGGGCGGCACGCTGGCAGCCAACCCGATGTTCTCGGCCGGGCTGGAGCGGATTGGCTTCGCGGCGCAGCACATCTGGGATGGATCGGCGCAGCGCGTTCTCGCCCACGCCACCAGTGGGCCTGCGCTGCAACAGAATCTGGTGGCCGTCATGGAAGGACGGGATAACTGATGGCCGGGCAACTCGCCGCGGTGCTGGGTACCGGGCAGACAAAGTATGTCGCCAAGCGGCACGACGTATCGATGAACGGTCTGGTGCGCGAAGCCATCGACAGGGCACTGGCCGATTCCGGTTCGACGTTCGACGACATCGACGCCGTCGTGGTCGGCAAGGCGCCGGACTTCTTCGAGGGCGTGATGATGCCCGAGCTGTTCATGGCCGACGCGGTCGGCGCCACCGGGAAGCCACTCATCCGGGTACACACCGCCGGCTCGGTCGGCGGGTCCACCGGCATCGTCGCCGCCAGCCTCGTGCAGTCCGGCAAGTACCGCCGGGTGCTGGCGATGGCGTGGGAGAAACAGTCGGAATCCAATGCGATGTGGGCGTTATCGATTCCGGTGCCGTTCACCAAGGCGGTCGGTGCCGGTGCCGGTGGCTACTTCGCACCCCACGTGCGGGCCTACATCCGGCGATCCGGCGCCCCGGCGCATATCGGTGCGATGGTCGCGGTCAAGGACAGGCTGAACGGCAGCAAGAACCCGTTGGCGCACCTGCACCAACCCGACATCACCCTGGAGAAGGTGCTGGCGTCGCAAATGTTGTGGGACCCGATTCGATTCGACGAGACGTGCCCGTCGTCCGATGGTGCGTGCGCGGTGGTGATCGGCAACGAGGCGATCGCCGATGCACGCGTGGCCGACGGCTACCCGGTGGCGTGGATTCACGCGACCGCGCTGCGCACCGAGCCGCTGGCCTACTCCGGACGCGACCAGGTCAGCCCGCAGGCGGGACGCGACGCAGCCGCTGCACTGTGGAAGGCGGCAGGCATCAAGAGCCCGATCGACGAGATCGACGTCGCCGAGATCTACGTGCCGTTCTCGTGGTTCGAGCCGATGTGGTTGGAGAACCTCGGGTTCATGCCGGAGGGCGAAGGCTGGAAGCTCACGGAGGCCGGCGAAACAGCGATCGGCGGCCGGCTGCCGGTGAACCCGTCGGGAGGCGTGCTGTCCTCGAACCCGATCGGCGCATCGGGGCTGATCCGCTTCGCGGAGAGCGCGATTCAGGTGATGGGCAAGGGCGGCGATCATCAGGTGCCCGGCGCGCGCAAGGCGCTCGGCCACGCATACGGCGGTGGGTCGCAGTACTACTCGATGTGGGTCGTCGGCTCAGACAAACCGGCCGACAAAGGAAACGGAGCAGCCGCGTGAGCCGGATGAAGTACACCTGCAGCGTCGCGATGGGCCCTGTCGAGGAACTGATCGACATCGCCAAGACCGCCGAGGAAGTCGGCTTCGACTCGATCGCGCTGCCCGACTCGGTGTTCTACATGGAGAAGCAGTCCGCGGACTATCCGTATACGGCCGACGGGTCGCGAATGTGGAACGAGAACACACCGTGGGCCGACCCGCTGATCGCCGCGGCGGCGATGGGCGCGGTCACGTCGAAGCTGCGCTTCTACACCAACGTGATGAAGCTCGGCTCGCGCAATCCACTGCTGCTGGCGCGTCAGGTGGGCTCGGTGGCCAACCTGACCAACAACAGGTTCGGCTTCGGCGTCGGGATCGGCTGGGCCCCTGAAGAATTCGAGTGGTGTGGCGTTCCCTACAAGCGCCGCGGCGCACGCGTCGACGAGATGATCGAGGTCATCAAGCTGGTGCTCGGCGGCGGGATGGTCGAATTCCACGGCGAGTTCTACGAGTTCGACCGGTTGCAGATGAGCCCGGCGCCCAGCGCGCCGGTGCCGTTCTACGTCGGCGGGCACACCGAGGTTGCGCTGGCGCGCGCCGCCCGCGTCGGCGATGGCTGGACCAGCGCCATGATGACCGGTGATCAGCTGGCCGAGACGATCCGGGTGCTGAACAAGTACCGCGAGGAGCAAGGGCGGCGCGACGAGCCGTTCGAGTTCCAGGCGGTCTGCATCGACAAGTTCGGCGTCGACGGGCACCGCGAACTCGCGGAGGCCGGTGTCACCGACAACATCGTCATCCCGTGGGTCTTCGACGGGCTGCGCTTCGACGCCCCGCTGGAGAAGAAGAAGGATTCCCTCAAGCGGTTCGCCGACACCTACATTCACTCCGGGTGGCAACAGTGACCGATACGCCAGTGCACCTGGCCGGCAAGCGCTCTCGCGAAGCGGCAATGGCGCGAAACAAGGAAGCCTGGCTCGATCTGTTCGCAGACGACGCCATCGTCGAAGACCCGATCGGCCCGTCGCATTTCGACCCGGAGGGCAAGGGCCACCGCGGCCGCGACGAGATATCGGCGTTCTGGGACAAGGCGATCGCCCCGAACAAGCTCGAGTTCAACTTCGTCGACACCTTCGGATGCGGCAACGAGGAAGCCAACGTCGGCACCATCGTGATCACCACCGGCGGGTATCAAGTCACCACCGAGGGCGTGTTCACCTACCGGGTGAACGACGAGGGCAAGCTGGTGGCGCTGCGGGCCTATTGGGAAGTGGACCGCGTCGCCAAGACCGCGCGCAAGGTGTAATACCCGACCGGCGATTTGCCGGCCGGCTCACTGCCGGGAGACCCTTGAGCCCACGGATGACGCAGGGTATTCGCCCGGGAGGCTCCCAGACCACGTCCGTCGCCGCATTTGCGTTCCAGGCCGCCGTTGCTGGAGATATCGGGCAAACCCTTGTAAAACAGGGGTTGGACAAGGCATGCTGTTTGCTGGGGCCGGGTCCTGGAGGTGAAGGGGGCGACATGACGGGATCTCGACGTGCGTGGATGCTGTCCGCCGGGTTGCTTGCCGTGGCCGCAATCGGCGGTTACACCCCGGGAGGATCCGCCGCCGCCGAACCGGGCGTGGACAACCCCTGCATGAACGCACTCAACAACGTCATGACCGGAATCCCGGGCATGCCCGACCTCGGCAACCTGTTCGGCCCCGGTGTGAGCGGCCAAGGGGTAAACATCAACAGCGGCAACAACATCTCCATCCAGAACGGGCCCAGCAACATCCCGCCGAATCAAACCTCCTCCGTCGGCAACAACGGCGGCGTGAACTCGAACAACAACGTCAGCACGTGTTGCGTCAACGGCCGGTGCTGCGTCTCAACCGACGGCGGCCCGGCGAGCTGCACTCCCTAATCGGCGCCGGTGGCGTCGGGCGGCGTCGGCGGCGACAGGGGAAAGGCCGTCCCGGTAGCGGCGGGCCAAGGCTTGATACTCGGTGGGGTTCACGTTGACCCACATCTCGGCGCCGGTACCGGCGATCGGGCCCCTGACCTTCGCCGGCGAGCCGGTCACCAAGACTTCGTCGGGGATCTTGGTGCCGCCGACCACGAGCGAATGCGCAGCGATGAGGCTGCGGGAACCGATCACCGCGCCGTCGAGCACGGTGCAGTGGTTGGCGATGAGCGCCTCGGCGCCGATGTGCGCACCGTGAATGCAGCACATGTGTGCCACCGTCGCGCCCGGTCCGATGTCGGTCGGAACGCCGGGCGGCGCGTGCAGCACGGATCCGTCCTGGACATTGGCGCCGGCACGGATAACCACGGGCGCGTAATCGGCCCGCACCACCGCGTTGAACCACACCGACGCGCCGGCCTCGACAGTCACATCGCCGATCAGCACTGCGGTGGGTGCGATGAACGCGTCAGGGTGCACCTTCGGCGACATACCTTCGAATTCAAAGAGGGGCATAGGTCACATATACAGCACCGAAGGCCTGCATTTATTGCATACCCATCCGGCGAAACTGTAACGTGTTCTAGTTAGAGGGGCAAGACTGGAGGCGCGGAAGTGACTACGGAAATTTCTCGGGACATTTCTGGGGACACCGCGGCCGGCGTGGCCGGCGGCGTTCGCGAGATCGACGCCGGCGCGCTGCCCGACAGGTACGCGCGGGGTTGGCACTGCCTCGGACCGGTGAACGACTACCTGGACGGCGAACCGCACGGGGTCGAGGCGTTCGGCACCATGCTGGTGGTATTTGCCGACTCCCACGGCGACATCAAGATTCTGGACGGCTACTGCCGGCACATGGGCGGCAACCTGTCGCAGGGCACGGTCAAGGGCGACGAGATCGCCTGCCCGTTCCACGACTGGCGCTGGGGCGGCGATGGCAAGTGCAAGCTGGTGCCGTATGCGAAGCGGACACCGAGGCTCGCCCGCACCCGGGCGTGGCACACCGACGTCCGTAGCGGCCTGTTGTTCGTCTGGCACGACCACGAGGGCAACCCGCCGCAGCCTGAAGTGCGCATCCCGGAGATCGGCGAGTCCGACAGCGACGAGTGGACCGATTGGCGGTGGAACTCCATCCTCATCGAGGGTTCCAACTGCCGCGACATCATCGACAACGTCACCGACATGGCGCACTTCTTCTACATCCATTTCGGGCTTCCGACGTATTTCAAGAACGTCTTCGAGGGTCACATCGCGTCGCAGTACCTGCACAACGTCGGCCGGCCGGATGTCAACGACATGGGGACCTCCTACGGCGAAGCGCACCTGGATTCGGAGGCCTCGTACTTCGGGCCGTCGTTCATGATCAACTGGCTTCATAACAACTACAGCGGCTACCAGGCCGAGTCGATCCTGATCAACTGCCACTACCCGGTGACCCAGGATTCATTCGTGTTGCAGTGGGGCGTCATCGTCGAGAAGCCCAAGGGCATGGACGAGGCGATGTCGGAGAAGCTGTCCAAGACGTTCACCGAAGGTGTCAGCAAGGGCTTCCTGCAGGACGTCGAGATCTGGAAGCACAAGACCCGCATCGACAACCCGCTGTTGGTCGAGGAGGACGGCGCGGTCTATCAGATGCGTCGGTGGTATCAGCAGTTCTACGTCGACGCCGCCGACGTCACGCCGGACATGACCGACCGCTTCGAGATCGAAGTGGACACCACCAGGGCCAACGAGTTCTGGAACAAAGAGGTCGAAGAGAACTTGCAGCGCCAAGAGGAAGAGAAGGCGGAGCAGACGGCGCAATGAGCGACTCGCAGCGGTCCGTCCCAGACGTCGATGCTCTGGCACGCTCGATGCTGCTCGTGCACGGTGCGCACGATGACAATCACGAACAAGACAACAATCATGAAAAAGACGAAGACGAACACGCCCCGCGGGGCGCGAACGGCGCGTGGCGGACGAAGGGCGTGGGCCCGGATCCCCGACGCGCAGCGGAGTTGCGTGCCGCCACGGCGCGGGACCGAGAGCGATACCTGAATTCCGGCCTGCAGCCGGTCGATTGCCGGTTCTGTCACGTTTCGGTGCTGGTCAAGAAGCTCGGCCCGGAACACACCTCGGTGCAATGGAATTCCGGTGCGGCGCAGCGTTGCGCCTACTTCGCCGAGGTCCGGGAATCGGGCGGTGTGACCGCGCGCAGCCGCTCCTGTCCGAAGTTGGCCGACAGCATCGATCACGCGATCGCAGAAGGCATTTTGGAGTCGGTGTCCACCGCGCCGTCACCCGGTGACGGCTGACTACTTGTCGCCGGACTACCTGAGACCGGCGAACCGCTCCTTCACCGCTTCTGCGGTCAGGCCGTAATCTTCAAGCGAATAGGTGTGTTTCGGGGCGCGCGGCCCTTTCCTGCTCTCGGCGTGCATCTCGTGCATCGCTCTCGACGCGGGTTCGGTCAGCTCGATTCCGAAGTAGGAGTAAATGTCCTCGACCGTACCGATCGGATCGGCGACGAAGTCAAAATAATCGACATCGTAGAAATGGGCCGGGTCGTGCTTGGCCCGTTCGGCTTTGAAACGCTCCAACCCGCGCGACCAGGTGTCGAGGGAGTCGGCCCCGATCGTCGCGCCGACATACGCGTTCGACCAGCCCTTGGTCGTGGCTTCGGCCAACGAGCACATCGATCCCATGATCGTCTCCACGGGCCGATGGCATTGCACCACCAGCGCATCGGGGAACGTGGCCATCAACGCGTCGAGCGCATGGAGATGGCTCGGGTTCTTCAAGACCCAGCGCTTGCCCGCATCATTGAGGCCGATCAACTGCAGGTTCCTGCGGTACCGCCGATAGGCCGGCGTCCAGTCCTGGTTGGCAAGCCACCGCGCGTAGGTAGGCAGGTGCGCCAAGGTCTCATACGCGACGGCGTGCAGCGACTGGCGAAGCAGCTGCCAGCATTCCTCGACCTCGTCGGCGCTCATGAAGTGCAGGCCCATGTACTCGGGGTTCTCGACGTGATGCTGCTCGAACTGCGCGTTCAGCCGCGCGAAGACGGGGTTCTGATTCCACGTCTCCCGCGGCGGGCGCGGCTGAGGGAACTCCGCCAGCCACATCTGAAGTCCCTGATGCGACGGGTCGGCGGTGAGCAGGCGATGAAGCGCGGTGGTTCCGGTGCGGACCAACCCGGTGACGAAGATCGGGCGCTCGAGGCGAACCTCGGCGTAGTGCGGGTATTGCTTCCACCCGGCCTGCGCCGTCAGCCTGGCGGCCAGCGCGCCCCGCAGATACACCCGACAGATCTTGCTGCCGAACGGCGTCAGGTCGGCGTCGCGCCGGTACGAGTCGAGGATGACCGCGAGGCCTTCGCGGTAGTTATCGTCGTCCGGGCCGAAATCGTCGAGGCCGACCAGTCGCGACGCCGACTCGTGCAGGTCGTCGACCGTTCCGACGTCGGTGCGCTCGACCATCAGGCTTTGTACTCCCCGCAGTTCACGTCGAGCGCCTGCCCGGTGATACCGCTGGACAGGTCGCTGGCGAAAAAGATGATCGCAGAGGCGACTTCGTGCTCCGTCGGTAGCCGCTTCAGGTCGGAGTTCGCCGCCGTCGCCGCGTAGATCTGGTCGACCGTGGTGCCGTACTTGCCGGCCTGGTGGCTGAAGTAGCCCTTCAGCGTTTCGCCCCAGATATAGCCCGGAACAACCGAATTCACGCGGATCCCCTGCTCGCCGAGCTCGGTGGCCAGCGATTGCGACATCGCCAGCAGGGCCGACTTGGCCATCTTGTAGGCACCGTACTTGGCCTGGGAGTGACGGATCACCATCGAGTTCACGTTCACCACCGCGCCGTTGGACGCGGCGAGCGCAGGCGTGAAGCCCTGGGTCAGGCGCAATGCGCCGAGCACCGTCAGCTCGATCGCGTCGCGGATATGCTGAAACGTGGTGTCGGCCAAGGGTTTCATCGACGGCACCCGAAACGCGTTGTTGATCAGCACATCAACGCGGCCATACGCCGCGAGCGACGCGTCGACAAGGTTGCCTACCTGGTCCTCGTCGGTGATATCCGTCGCGACGGCCACCGCGCGGCGGCCGGTGTCGGTGATCTGCTTGGCCACGTCGTCGAGGCGCTCAACCGTGCGCGCCGCCAGCACCAGGTCCGCGCCATTCTCGGCGCATCGCCGCGCCAACGTCGTGCCCAACGCCGGCCCGACCCCGCTGATGCACACCACTTTTCCGGTTAGCAGGCCATCGGCCATCGCACTCTGCTCTTCGCGGCCAGCGCTCATCGCTGTTCACCCCAGCATTCTGCCGGCGATCGCGTGCTGCCGTTCGGCGATCCGCTCCCGCCAGTCCTCGTCGGTTATCTTGTTGCGCTCGTAGAACGGCAACGCGGCCGGTACCGCGTCGAAATCGACCAATTCAACACCTGGCCCGTCGGCTTCGGTGAGTTCGGAAGACACGCGCTGCCACCGGAACTGCAGAAAGCCCTTCCGATGTCCGAGCGTCTCGACCCAGTTCGTCACGCCCGGACTGCGGTCGGCCACCACGATCCGGATCTTTCCGTCGGGGTCCGCTTGGGCCTGAGTGGCATTCAGGGATGTCTGATGGTTGATGTAGTCCAGCGAGATGTACCACATGCTGCCCAGTTGGAATCCGAGGTAGGGCGCGTCGGACTCCGGAATGGTGATGACCAGCGCCTGCTCCGGCGCCAGGTCGAAGTGGCCGACTGACGAGTACTGCGTCGCCAGGCCGCCCGGCGTCAGCCGCGGAGCGACCATCGTGTTGGCGGGCAGGTTGAGGTAGAACCACTGCGGGAACTGCAGCCATGTCTTGATACGGTTCACAAGCTGCTTTCCCGCGGTGGCATAACGCTTTTCAATCAGCTCACGGGTCAGCGGCGGCGGCGCGGTGCCGGCCGTGTCGACACGCTTGATCGCGATCGTGCCGCGCCGCTGCGACCAATCACCGTACACCTCACGCACGACCAGCTGCGCCGGGCTCTTGGGCGTGAACCGCCATTCGAAGCTGCCGTCCGCGGCAATGTCGAGTTCGCGGTCGTCGAACGCGGCCTCGCTGACCGGGACACCCTCGTCGGTGTACTCGCCGCCCAGCAGCTGGAAACTGAGGTCGGTGGTGGTGCCGCGCTGCCCGGTCACGACGTACTCCCGCCCCGGCTGAACACGCGTGCCGAAGTACATGGTGTCGGGGTTGTCCAACCCCATCTTCGTGAAGGGACCGGTGCCGCTGAGGAAGAACGGGTGGTCCCGGTCATAGTGGAAGGAGACGTGCGTACAGGCGGCGATGCCCTGCGCCAGATACTGCAGTCCCTCGAGCAGGTCTGCCTCGTTCTCGATGTGAGGTGCGGCCGCGACGAGCTTCTCGGCCTCGGCGATCGCCGCCGTCAACGGATCGGTGTACACCGGGTCGAGACTAGAACGTGTTCTAATTCGCGTCAACATACTGACACGCCGTGGTCCATATGTGGAACGCTGACGTACTATCCGGGGCATGACGGCACCACAGCCCGCCGGCCGCGCCTCGCCGCCGACCGGCCGCGTGGTGCGCGTTCTGGAGTTCATGTCGCGGCACCCGCAGGAGCGGTTCGGCGTATCGGAGCTGGCCCGGCGGGTCGAGCTCAGCAAGCCGACCTGCCTGGGCATCGTCTCGACGCTCACCGGGGCCGGGTACCTGATCAGAGACGGACTGGACAAAACGTACCGACTCGGGCCCGCGCTGATCACGCTGGGCCACAAGGCGCAGGAGTCGATGCGGGTCAGTCCGGCCGCGCGCGAGCAACTGCGCCGACTGTCCGTCCGATTTGCGACAACGGCGGCACTCTCGGCGGTGGTCGACGACCGCATCACGCTGCTCGAGCTCGTCGCCGCAGAAGGCGACAGGGTGGGCGTCGAAGTCGGGCAGAGCTATCCGTTCGCCCCGCCGGTCGGGCTGATGTTCGTGCTGTGGGACGACGAGGCCGTCCGAGGCTGGCTGGCGAAGGAACCGACCATTCCGCTGCGCACCGACACCGAGCGGCTACACCGCGTCATCGCCGAGTGTCGCGCCGACGGCTACCTGGTCGAGCGACTGACCCCCGGCGGCCAGCGACTCTATGCGTTGATGGCCGGCATGTCCGACAGCCTGCCCGACGAGCTGCGGGCGCTCCTGGGTGAGATCGTCTCCGACATCGGGGAGCGCGTGTACCTGCGCAGCGAGACCTCGGGGGCGCGGCAGCGCCACGACATCAGCGTGATCTCGGCGCCGGTGTACGACCACCATCAGCGGCAGGCGATGGTCGCGTCACTGCGGATCGGCCGAGCCCTCACCGACGCGGAGATCGCCGTCCGGGCGCGCGGCCTGATGGCCGTGGCCGACGGGCTGACCGCGCAACTGGGTGGCAGCAAGCCGCCGCGCTGAGGGTTCTGCGCGGCGCGGATCTGGCGTTAATACGCGTACGTGTTGGCGGGGCGGTCGATCTTCGCCACACCCGTCACGGTCATCGTCGGTACGAATGATGCCGCCGCGGAAGCACTTCCGGATACCACCGTGCCCTCGATCCGCAGCCAGGTGTCCTCGGGGTAGCCGGCCGCGGCTATCGCACCAGGCCCGGCGAGGTGAATCCTGGCCAGCTGCGCGTCCGCGGCGCAGCAGACAATGACAACGCGACCGAGGTCCACGCCACCGTCGCGGATCAGCGTGAAGCCGCTGACGGTGATCAGGCGATTGTCCAGCGTGCCAGCCGAATCGGTGGCCGCCCGCATCACCGCTTCGGGCAGCGGCACCACCGGCGCACGCTCCGCGGGCAGCGCTGCAAAAGCGCGCCGATGCGGTTGAGCGGCGGCCACCGGTGCCGCGCCGTTGGCCTCGATCGGCGGCGGTATCACGAACGCGATGAGCACAACGGGCACCAGCAGCAGCCACACCATGCCACCGCCGTGCCGGTGGCCGTCTGCGTGAGTTTCGTGAGTTTCGAGAGTTTCGCTGCCTGAATTGCGGATGTCGCGGACGATGCACACCAGCGCCAGCGCGATCAGCAGTGCCGCCGCGATGAGCAGCCACGGCATCAGCGAAGGCTTCACATAGTGCAGATAAGCGCCCTTCACCACCATCACCGCGACACCCAGGCCCAGCAGCAAGACCACTACGTTCTGGGTTTCGCGCTTCACCGGGCACCACCCAGCACCACAAGCCCCACCGCCGTCGCCACGAGCGTCGCGACGACGAACGTCGCGGGCGCGAAGCGAACCGCGAACCGGCGACCGAACATTCCGGCCTGCATCGCGAACAGCTTCACGTCCACCGCGGGGCCCACCACCAGAAACACCAGCTTGGGTAACAGCGGAATCGCCGTCAAGCTGGCCGCCACGAAGGCGTCGGCCTCGGAGCACAGCGCGAGAACCACCGCGAGCAATGCCATCATCAGCACCGCGAGGACCAGGTGCCCGGCAAGGTTCGCGAACACCGACGGCGGCACCAACACCCGCAACGCCCCCGCAGCTGCCGCGCCCAGCACCAAATACGCTCCGGCAGTGAGAAAGTCGTGCCGCGCCGCCTCGGTGAACACGGTCCATCGGGAGGCATCGGCGTCGTGGGTCTTCGGCAAGCGACGGGTGACCCAGTCGGGCCGGCCCCAACGCGACCACAGTTCACCCATCACGACAGCGGTCAACAATGAACCGATGAGGCGGGCGAGAACCATGCGCGGCTCACCCGGGAAGGCCACCGAGGTGGCCACCAGCACAACGGGATTGATCGCGGGCGCGGACAACATGAACGTCAACGCCGCCGCCCCGGACGTGCCGTCGAACAACCTGCGCGCCACCGGCACCGAACCGCATTCACAACCCGGAAGCGCTGCCCCCCCGATGCCGGCGACCAGGACCGCGGCGCCGGTGCGGCGAGGGAGCCAGCGGGCCAGCCGGTCGGGCGTGACGAACGCCGCGACCAAGCCGCTCACCACGACGCCCAGCACAAGAAACGGCAGTGCCTGCACGAACACGCCGCAGAACACCGTTGCGGCGACGGATAGCTTCGCGCGCCCGGCGATGAACGCGCTCACGATCCCGCCGGTCACCGCGAACGCGACCAGAACGACGAGAAGAATCTCCATCGACCCGATGCGCACGCGTCGGACGGGAACCGCAGTCACCGAACCATTGTGCCGCGGCCAGCTGGTAAGTACCCCAGCGCGCCCGGCGTCAGAGGTCGCTCAACGCGCCGAGAACCTGTCCGGCCGACACCTGGAATCCACATTGGTTGCTGAGGTCGACCAGGGGCTGCTGCAGCGCGTGCAGGTCAGCCGCCGCCGCGGTGTTGCCCTTGAAGTAGTCCGTGAACGCCGATTGGGCCGCGTACGGTGACTGCTTGGCGACGTCGGTGAGCGCCTGGTTCGTGTCGGGGTGCGCTCCCAGATACTGCGAGATGTCCTGATTGACCTTGCTGATCGTCGCGCTCAGGTTGGCCGCGGTGCACGGTTCGGGGTCACCCTTCGCGGACGGGAGCATAACGATCGCAATGGCAACACCGGCCAGCACCGCGGCAGCGAGGATGCCCAGCACCCCCCGGCGGACGTTTCGGATGGCAATGATCACGAGCTTCGCTCCTCTGGTACGGGATGGTCGCACCCTATATCGGGAAATTGATCGGATTCGTTAGCTAAACTTGCCGACCGTCCGAAGGCGACGACGGATCGAGGGGACCGCATCGTTCATCGACTGCTATGGGGCCTGACAGCGATTGCACTGGCATCGCTGCCGGCCTGCGGTGGAAACGCCCCGAATTCCGGCACCACGTCGACGAGCCGCGCAGCCCCGGGCACCACAACCCCCGCGGCCGTTGCCCCTTCACCCCCCGCGGTAGGCCCCCGGACCGAGACGTGGATCGATCTCGAGACCGGTCAATGCCTCGCCGACCTTCCCCAAATCGATCTCGGCGCGGTGACGGTGACCGTCGTCGACTGTGCGACACCGCATACCGCAGAGGTGTTTTTTCGGGGGCCGATGTGGGTCGACACGACGGTCCCCGACGTCGCCAATCGGAACTGCGGCAAGGCGTTTCCCGACTACACAGGGCAGCCCGTCGACGGCAGCCCATACACGATGACCTACCTGGTCGACGCCGATCAGGATCGAACCAGCGAGAACCCGACCGCCCCGGGGACGCTCATCTGCTTGGTCCAAGGCGCCAACGGCCGACCGCTGACAGGGTCGGCCCGTCGCTGAGGATCGGCTTACGCGGTGGGCGCCGCGTGCTCTCCCCCGCGAGCGGGAGATGCCCCCAGCTCGCGCTTGATCTCCAGCGCGATGTCGATCAGCTGGTCCTCCTGCCCGCCGATGAGTTTGCGCTGCCCGGCGCGGTGAAGCAGCTGATGGGCCGGGACGCCGTAGCGTTCGGCCTGCCGGATCGCGTGCTTGAGGAAGCTCGAGTACACCCCCGAGTAGCCCATGATCAGCGCATTGCGGTCGAGCAGGCATTCGGCGGGCATGGCGGGGCGCACGACGTCTTCGGCCGCGTCGGCGATGTCGAAGAAGTCGATGCCGGTCTTGACGCCGATCTTGTCGAACACCCCGATGAGCGCCTCGACCGGTGCGTTGCCCGCACCGGCGCCGAAGCGGCGGCAGCTCCCGTCGATCTGCTTGGCCCCGGCACGCACGGCCTCGACCGAGTTCGCGACACCAAGGCCGAGATTCTCGTGCCCATGAAAACCAACCTGTGCGTCGCCACCAAGTTCGGCGACCAGCGCGGCAACCCGATCGCGGACACCCTCCAGCACCAGCGCACCGGCGGAGTCGACGACGTAGACGCACTGGCAGCCGGCATCGGCCATGATCCTTGCCTGCTTGGCCAGGTGCTCCGGCGGAATGGTGTGCGCCATCATCAAAAAGCCCACGGTCTCAAGGCCGCGTTCGCGTGCGAGCCCGAAGTGCTGGATCGACACGTCGGCCTCGGTGCAGTGCGTGGCGATCCGGCAGATGGACCCGCCGTTGCCCTGGGCCTCGATGATGTCTTCCTTCGTGCCCACCCCCGGAAGCATCAGGAACGCGATCCTCGCCTCCTTCGCAGTCTCGGCGGCGAGCTTGATGAGTTCCTGCTCGGGAGTCTTCGAGAAGCCGTAGTTGAACGACGACCCGCCGAGACCGTCACCATGGGTGACCTCGATGACCGGCACGCCCGCGGCGTCAAGCGCCGCGACGATGCTGCCGACTTCGTCCTTGGTGAACTGGTGGCGCTTGTGGTGTGACCCGTCGCGCAGCGACGTGTCGGTCATCCGGATGTCCCAGATCGGGTTGAAGAAAATGTCGGTGGTCATGGGCGACCTCCTGTTGTTGCGGACAGAGACTCTTTTGCGATCTCCTCGCCGACCTTGGTCGCCGCCGCCGTCATGATGTCCAGGTTGCCCGCGTACGGCGGCAGATAATCACCGGCGCCTTCGACCTCGACGAATGTCGTGACCATCGCCTGGCCCCCGGAATTCATCGACGGCGGGTCGAACTGCGGCTCGTTGAGCAGCCGGTAGCCGGCGACGTAGGTCTGCACCTCGGCCACCACGTCGTGAATGGATCGCGCGATCGCGTCGGTGTCGGCATCTTCGGGGATCGCACAGAAGATGGTGTCACGCATGATCATTGGCGGGTCGGCCGGGTTGAGGATGATGATCGCCTTGCCGCGTTTCGCGCCGCCGATCGTTTCGACGCCGCGGCTGGTGGTCTTCGTGAACTCGTCGATGTTGGCACGGGTTCCCGGCCCTGCCGAGACAGAAGCAACCGAGGCCACAATCTCGGCGTACGGCACTCCACCCGATCCTCTTCGCCCGAGAGGCTCATCGCCAACCGCGCGCGAGACGGCGTACACGATCGGGATCGTGGCCTGCCCGCCGCAGGTGATCATGTTGACGTTCGGCGCGTCGAGGTGCGCGCGCAGATTGGCGGGCGGGATAACCGCCGGGCCGACGGCTGCCGGCGTCAGGTCGATCGCACGAATGCCGGCTTCGGCGTAGCGCGCTGCGGCGGCCTTGTGCACGTAGGCCGACGTGGCCTCGAACAGCAGGTCGGGCTTCTCGTCCTGCGCCAGCAGCCAATCGACACCCTCATGCGAGGTCTCAAGGCCGAGGTCGCGGGCGCGCTTGAGGCCTTCGCTCTCCGGATCGATGCCGATCATCCAGCGCGGTTGAAGCCATTCGGACCGCAGCAGCTTGTACATCAGGTCGGTACTGATGTTCCCGGAGCCGACGATCGCGACGCTTGTTTTGGACGGCATGAACGCTCCTCTATTCGAAAGTCAACCGGACGGACCCGAGTCCGTCGAATTCCGCGACGAAATGATCACCGGGCCGAGCGTCGATCGCGCGGGTACACGAGCCCGGCAACACGATGTCACCCTTGCGCAGCCGCACACCAAAACTTTCCACCTTGCGGGCCAGCCACGCCACCGCCGTCACCGGATTGCCCAGCACAGCATCGCTGCGGCCGCTGGCCACCACCTCGCCGTTGCGGGTCAGCACCGCGTCGATGCCCTGGATGTCCACGGTCTCGGGCGCCACCCGCCCGGTGCCCAGCACGAACCCGGCCGACGAGGCGTTGTCGGCGATGGTGTCGCACAACTTGATCTTCCAGTCGGTGATGCGGGTGTCGATGAGCTCGATCGACGGGGCGAACGCGGCCGTCGCGGCCAGCACGTCGTCCTCGGTGCACTCGGCGCCGGGCAGGTCCTCGGCGAGGACGAACCCGACCTCGACCTCGACGCGGGGGTACAGGTAGGAGCCCGCCTTGACGGGGGTGTCCTCGAACGCCTGCATCTCGTCGAGCAAATGCCCGTAGTCGGGTTCGTCGACGCCCATCATCTGCTGCATCGCTTTGCTCGACAGCCCCACCTTGTGGCCAACCACCCGGGCGCCTTCGGCAACCCGCTGGCGGATGTTGATGAGCTGGATCTCGTAGGCGTCGACCACGTCTATCGTGGGGTTCCGGTCGGTCAGCGGAGCGATCGGCACGCGGCTGCGCTCGGCCTCGGCCAGGTCCGCGGCCAGTTCATCACGCGTCTGAACACTGAGCATTCGTGGTCGCCCCTCTGTTCGATGCGGTGGGGTCGGTAGCGCCCGGCCCGGCCAATTCTATAACGTGTTCTAGTATGACCGGACAGGAGTACGACGTCGTCGTCGTCGGCAGCGGTGCTGCGGGCATGGTAGCCGCACTCACCGCGGCTCACGAGGGCTTATCGACGGTGCTGATCGAGAAGGCCGCCCACTTCGGCGGCTCGACCGCCCGATCCGGCGGCGGTGTGTGGATCCCGAATAACGAGATCCTCAAGCGGGACGGCGTCACGGACACACCGGAGGCCGCGCGCAGGTACCTGCACGGCATCATCGGCGACATCGTCGAGCCCGAGCGCATCGATGCTTATCTGCAGCGGGCGCCCGAGATGCTGTCGTTCGTCTTGACGCACACCCCATTGAAGATGTGCTGGGTGCCCGGCTACTCCGACTACTACCCCGAGTCTGACGGCGGGCGCGCGGGTGGCCGCTCGATCGAGCCGAAGCCGTTCGATGCCCGCAAGCTCGGCCCCGACTTGGCCGGCCTCGAACCGGCGTACGGCAAAGTTCCGCTCAACGTCGTGGTCATGCAACAGGACTACGTGCGGTTGAACATGCTCAAACGCCACCCTCGCGGGGTGCTGCGAAGCCTGAGGGTCGGTGCACGCACCATCTGGGCGAAAACGACGGGCAAGCACCTGGTCGGTATGGGGCGGGCCCTGATCGCACCGCTGCGGATCGGGCTTCGCCAAGCCGGCGTAGGAGTGCAGCTCAACACCGCGCTGACCGATCTCTACGTCGAGGACGGTGTCGTCCGCGGCGTCTATGCCCGGGATGCTCTTTCGCCGGAATCAGCGGAGCCGCAGCTGATTCGGGCCCGCCGCGGCGTGATCCTGGGATGCGGCGGTTTCGAGCACAACGAGCAGATGCGGGTGAAGTATCAGCGCGCCCCGATCACCACCGAATGGACGGTAGGGGCGGCGGCGAACACGGGTGATGGGATTCTGGCGGCTGAGAAACTGGGCGCTGGACTGGAATTGATGGAAGACGCGTGGTGGGGACCAACCGTGCCATTGGTGGGTGCACCGTGGTTCGCGCTGTCCGAGCGCAACTCCCCCGGGTCGATCATCGTCAATATGGCAGGCAATCGGTTCATGAACGAATCCATGCCCTATGTCGAGGCGTGCCACCACATGTACGGCGGCGAGTGGGGCCAAGGTCCCGGCCCGGGCGAAAACGTGCCGGCATGGCTGCTGTTCGACCAGCAGTACCGCGATCGCTACATCTTCGCGGGATTGAATCCCGGGCAACGCATTCCGAACAAATGGCTTCAGAGCGGGGTCATCGTCAAGGCCTCGACCTTGTCGGAGCTGGCAGCTGCGGCGGGACTGCCGACCGATCAGCTGATGGCGACGGTCGAGCGCTTCAACGGCTTCGCCCGCTCGGGTGTCGATGAGGACTACCACCGCGGTGAAAGCGCCTACGACAACTACTACGGAGATCCGACCAACAAGCCGAACCCGAACCTCGGTGAGATCAGCCATCCCCCCTACTACGCCGCCAAGATGGTGCCCGGCGATCTCGGCACCAAGGGCGGCGTAAAAACGGATGTGCACGGGCGGGCCCTTCGCGACGACGGCAGCGTCATTTCCGGCCTGTACGCGGCCGGGAACGTCAGCTCGCCGGTGATGGGTCACACCTACCCGGGGCCGGGTGGCACGATCGGACCGGCGATGGCGTTCGGGTATCTCGCGGCTTTGCATATTGCGGGAGCCGCTGGGCCGGCGACATCGGATAACGGAGCCGCCGGGCCGGCGACATCAGATACCGGGAAGGGCTGACATGCCCATCGATCCGTCGGTTGCGATCGGCGCGGAGCTGCCGCCGATCGAATTCAGTTGGACCAGTAGCGATGTGCAGCTGTATCACCTCGGACTCGGCGCCGGCGCCGATCCGATGAACCCGCGCGAGTTGAGCTATCTGGTGGATCACACACCGCAGGTGCTGCCGACGTTCGGCTGCGTCGCCGCGACGTTTCACGACACTGAGCCGCCGAAGGTCAGCTGGCCGGGCGTCGAGATCGACCTTGCAAAGATTCTGCATGCCTCCGAGCAGGTGACGGTGGGCGGACCGCTGCCGCCGTCGGGCGCTGCGCGCGGGACCAGCCGGATCGTCGAGGTGTGGGACAAGGGCAAGGCCGCGGTCGTGGTGACCGAGACGACAGTGACTAATCCTGACGGCGCGGCGCTGTGGACGCAGCGCCGGTCGATCTTCGCCCGTGGCGAGGGCGGATTCGGCGGTGAGCGCGGACCGTCCGGGGCGGCGGACGCGCCGGAGCGTGCGTGCGATCATGAGGTGCCGCTGCCGATCCTGCCCCAGCAGGCGCTGCTGTACCGGCTGTGCGGTGACCGCAACCCGCTCCATTCTGATCCGGAATTTGCTGCCGCGGCGGGATTTCCACGGCCGATTCTGCACGGCCTGTGCACATTCGGCATGGCCTGTAAGGCGATCGTCGACGCGTGCCTCGACAGCGACGTGAGCCGAGTCCGTACCTATGGTGCGCGGTTCGCGGGGGTCGCATACCCGGGCGAGATGCTGCTGGCTCGGATCTGGGAATCCGACGACAGGCTGGTCGCGGCCGTCACCGCGCCGACCCGCGACGACGAACCAGTGCTGTCGGGGGTGGAGCTGGTGCCGGCATAGCCAGCTATGCTCAGCGCGTGTCGGAGCCCACGGACGACGAACTGGCTGAGCAAGCTAAGCCGCGGGCGGACGCGGCATCCCGGCACCGTTCTGCGTCGGGGCCATCGCGTTTGGTCGGCCTCATCGCCTTGGCACTGTCGCTGATAGCGATCGCCTTCTCGGCTTGGGGGTGGCTGCACCCACACCGTGAAAGCGCGGACACGGTGACCGATCAGCAGGCCGCTGATGCGAAGACGCGAGCGTGTTCCGCGTTCAATTTGGTCCGCAACGCGGTCTCGCTGCAGACCCACGTCGACCCCGGTAGTGACCCGATCGCAGCGCAGGCGGCGACGGCAAATGCCCGCGTAGCACTGGTGGGGGGAGCCACATATCTGCTGGCTCATCTCGATCCCGCGACGCCACCGGAGTTAGCCGCATCGATTCGTTCGTTCGCAGATCAGTTGCAGGGCCTTGCGATGAACGCGATGGCGGGAGTACCCGGCGGCGATCCGGCCCAAGCTGCGCGGCTACGTGACGAGGAGTCGACGAGCACCCGGCTAGCGGAGTCGTGCAAGTAGGTCAATCGCCTTCCGAGTCGCTTGGTTCTGGCTAGTGTTGCTCGAGCGCGATCCCAACGGTGACCATAGAGCGTCGCACCATTGGTTTGCGGTACGAACAGAAACCGGCGTGGGCTCGGCGAAAACTGCCTTTGCCGGTCCGCCCTGCGTGGTTCGCCCAACTGTTGCCAGGCTTACGCTGTAAGCCCCTCACCAGGCCTTTTGCCGGGCCAGATGCTTCGCGGTCGCGACGAACTGTGCCGGTAGCAAATTCTCTGCAGAGAAATTTTGCCGTTTTGATCGACATGTGCTACGGGGGGGGCTATCGTTCGTTTCGATATCAATACAACCGTCCCACAACTGGGAAAACAGTCCCGTGACAGCGAGGCGCACCAATGAGCAACCACCGGGCAGTTCCGGACGGCAGGCACGGCATCGCGGATTCAGGGTTGCAGTCACACACCGACGTGGGCCACCGAAAAGGAACTCAGAAAATGGGTATCCACAGGATGCCCCGCAAGCCGTCAGTAATGACCCGCACCGTTGCGGCGGGCGGCGTTGCGGCGGGCGGCGCCGCTTGCTGCTTAGGCCTGCTCGGCGACGGGACCGCAGCCACCGCAAACGCCTTCTCCACCACTTTCGTCGAACCTAATGGCACCACTGTCCAGCTCAACATCCTCCAGGGCAACGTCATCCTCCCGCAGTTCGGCCTCGGCGGAAACTCGAGCAACATCTCCACGATCGGAAACGTCTTCGCCGGCAACGGCAACGGCAACACCACCAGCGTTGGCGTTAATTCCACCGGGAGCGGCTCCCAAACGACCAACGTGTCGGTCTCCAACGGCAACGTCGTCCAGATCAACATCCTCTCGGGCAACGTCTTCAACCCGCAGCTGAGTCTGTTCGGCGGAAACTCAAGCAACACCTCCACGATCGGAAACCTCTCCACCCTCAACGGCAACGGCAACACCACCGGCGTCGGCGTTACATCCACCGGGAGCGGCTCCCAAACGACCAACGTGACGGTGTCCAACGGCAACTCGACTCAGATCGACATCCTCTCCGGCAACGTCTTCAACCCGCAGGTGAGTTTGTTCGGCGGAAACTCAAGCACCACCTCCACGATCGGAAACGCCTCCATCGGCAACGGCAACGGCAACCCCACCAGCGTTGGCGCTGTATCCACCGGGGGCGGCTCCCAAACGACCAACACCACGGTCTCCAACGGCAACTCGACTCAGACCGCCTTCGGGTCCGGCAACGTCTTCAACCCACAGCTGAGTCTGTTCGGCGGAAACTCAGGCACCACCTCCACGTTCGGAAACATCGCCGCCGGCAACGGCAACGGCAACCCCACCGGCGTTACATCCATCGTGACCGGCTCCGCCCCAGTGGGTGGAAATTCGGTAGGTGTAACAACCTCCAACGGCAATTCAAATCAGAAGACCAACCTCTCGGGCAACAACATCAACCCACAGCTGAGTTCCGGCGGTCTCGGATCAGGCACTCCGCTCAGCACACCTTTCAGTCTCGGATCAGGCACTCCGCTCAGCACACCTGCCAGTAGTGCCGCCAGCGTAAACGGCACCCCCAGCAAACGTCATGTTTCTTTCGGAAGATCTTGATTTAACAGCAACAACGATAGGAGGGCTATTGGAGGTGACTCAGCGCTCGCGATGCCAAGGACACGGCACGGCGCGGACCGCGACGTGCGAACACGCGAATGATGCCATCTGGCCAAGCCGGTCGGAGACCGACGCCATCACATCTGTGCAAACAACAGCAAAACAAGACAAGAGGAGCTCAAGAAAAATGGGTAATCACTCAATGCCGAGTAAGCCGTCAACGCTGAGGCGCACCGTCGCTGCCGGCACCATCGCTGGGTGCTCGGCGGTGGGCTTCGGCGCACTCTCCACCGTCGCCGCGCCGGCGGCAAATGCCTGCTTCTTAGGCTGCCACAGCACTCACAACAGTACCAGCAACAGCAGCAGCGGTAGCGGGATCAATGTAACGGTCAGCAACAACAACGGCAACACCACGCAGAGTACCGGCGCGTTCTCAGGCAACAACCTCAGCCCGCAGTTTGGCCTTGGTGTGTTGGGCGTGCCAGCCAACACCTCTGCCTTCGTGCCCGTCACCAACGTCAGCGCGCTGAACGGCACCGGCAACCTCGTCACCGTTGTTGCTGCTCAAACAACAATAAACACAACAACAAAGACGTGTACTGGAGCCCTCGGCATGACCACTTGTAGTTGAACCAGTCGTCTAGACGAAGGGTCAGCGCTGGGCCGCCCGCCGTATGGCGGGCGGCCCAGTGTGGATGCGTTCCATGCCGTGAGGCTAGGGACCACAAATAAACCCGGATCGAGTGCTGCGACCTGGATGCCGGCCGCCCACCCTTTGCGTTGGTCGATCAGCTAGTCGTACCGACCACAGAGGTAGGTGACGGCTGGCGGGCCTACGAGTTCCGGTAAACGTTCAGCCACCGCGGAAGCAACGCTAAGGAGTCTGTCAACCCAGGATCAGACCCGAGGTCGGTACGCCGGTGCCCGCGGTGACGACCACATGCTCGACGTCGGGAACCTGATTGACGGACGTGCCGCGCAGCTGACGCACTCCCTCGGCGATGCCATTCATCCCGTGGATGTAGGCCTCGCCGAGTTGGCCGCCGTGCGTGTTGATCGGCAGCCGGCCGCCGATCTCGATCGCGCCGTCGGCGATGAAGTCCTTCGCCTCGCCCCAGCCGCAAAAACCCAACTCCTCGAGCTGGATCAGCGTGAACGGCGTGAAGTGGTCATAGAGGATCGCGGTTTGGATGTCAGTCGGCTTCAGCCCCGACTGCGCCCACAGCTGCCGGCCCACCAGCCCCATCTCCGGCAGGCCGTCGAGTTCGGGCCGGTAGTAGCTGACCATCGAGTACTGGTTGGGGCTGGATCCCTGCGCCGCTGCCTCGACGACGGCCGGCCGGTTCTTGAGATCCTTCGCCCGCTCCGCTGAAGTCAGGACGAGCGCCACCGCGCCGTCGGTCTCCTGGCAGCAGTCCAGCAGCCGCAGCGGTTCGGCGATCCATCGCGAATCCTGGTGATCCTCGATGGTGATCGGTTTCTGGTAGAAGTAAGCCTTCGGGTTCTTCGCGGCGTGCTTACGATCGGCCACCGAGACCGCGCCGAAGTCGCGGCTGGTCGCGCCGGTCAGGTGCATGTACCGCTTGGCGATCATCGCGACCTGCGCGGCCGGCGTCGAAAGCCCGTGCGGATAGGAGAACGAGTTGTCGACGCCGGTGGAGTCGGCGTTCTCGACCAGCCGCCGCTGCACTTGGCCGAACCGCATCCCCGAGCGCTCGTTGAAAGCGCGGTACGCCACCACGCAATCCGCGACCCCGGTCGCGACCGCGATGGCCGCTTGTTGAATGGTCGCGCACGCGGCGCCGCCGCCGTGATGGATCTTCGAGAAGAACTTCAGGTCCCCGATTCCGATGGCGCGCGCGATCGCGATCTCCGTGTTGGAGTCCATCGTGAACGTGACCATGCCGTCGACGTCGGCAGGTGTCAGACCGGCATCGCCGAGGGCGTCGAGCACGGCCTCTGCTGCGAGCCGAAGCTCACTGCGACCGGAGTCTTTCGAGAAGTCGGTCGCGCCGATACCGACGATCGCCGCCTTTCCGGACAGCTCCCCCGGCATCAGGCACCCCCGATTGTCACCGCTGAGCGCTCGCGCGAAGAGCCGATTGTCAGCGTCGCATTGGCGATGACGTGGTCGCCAAGGCTGTTGCTGCCAACGATCTTCAGCGTGACCAGGCCGTCCTCGACGGCGGTGACCTCACCTTTGAACGTGACGGTGTCGTAGGCGTACCACGGCACCCCGAGCCGCAGCCCGATCGACTTGATCATCGCGGTCGGCCCCGCCCAGTCGGTGATATAGCGCTGCACCAGACCGGTGTCGGTCAGGATGTTCACGAAGATGTCCTTGGATCCCTTGGCTTGCGCCTTGTCCCGGTCGTGGTGAACGTCCTGGTAGTCGCGGGTCGCGATCGCCGTCGACACGATGAAGGTCGGGTCGCCGTATAGCGACAGCTCCGGCAGCTTCGTGCCCACATCGATGGCGGGTGCGCTCATCGGTCCGGCTCCCACGCATACAGCGTCCATGCCGGTCCGACATCGTTGGCAGGAAAGTCGATATACATTGCGCGAACCGGCATTCCGATCTCCACGGCCGCGGGGTCGACATTGCGGAGTTCGCCGAGCATGCGCACCCCCTCCTCGAGTTCGACGAGCGCGATCACGAACGGCAGCGTGCGACCGGGCACCTTCGGCGCGTGATGCACGACGAAGCTGAACACCGAGCCCTTGCCGCTGGCGACGAGATAATCGACGGGAGCATTTTTGTCCTGCCAGATCGCCGGGATTGGCGGATGCTGCAAGCTGCCGTCGTCGCGCTTCTGGATGCGCAACTCGTGTGCGTTCACGCCGTCCCAGAAGAACTTGGTGTCGCGCGAGGAGGCGGGCCGCATCATGGAATCGGCGTCGAGGTCGTCGGGAACGGCCGCGGATTCTGAGGCCCCGATGCCGTCCTTTTCACGTGGAATGAACTTCATGATGCGCCAGTTCATCTCGGCGACGTCTTCGTCACCGACCTGCCAGGTGATCTTCTGGCTGATGAAATAGCCCTCACCCAACGCGGTCTGCTTGGGGCCGACGACGTCGGTCAGCTCGGCGACGACACTGACCTCTTCACCCGGCCGCAGATACCGGTGGTAGGTCTGCTCGCAGTTGGTCGCGACCACGCCGATATAGCCTGCGTCGTCGAACAACTCGATGATCGGGCCAATCGGATCATCGTCGGGGCACGAACGCCGCCCAGAGCCCATCATCGTCCACACCTGAATCATCGCCGGCGGGGCGACGATGCCCGGATGGCCGGCCGCGCTTGCGCTGCCGTCTCGTCGACGTAGATGGGGTTCTCGTCCCCCATCGCGTCGACCCAATGGCGGATCATCGGCTGGTTCACCGGGTCACGGCCGGCGCGCGGCTTGCTGCGCCCCGCCGCCTTGATCTGTTCGACGGCCTGGTGAATCTCTATGCTTGTCTGCTCTTCGCGCGAGCGCTCATCGCCGCTCACCTTGGAACCCTCGGCACCTTCAGGCCCGCCGCGGCGATCATCTCCCGCATCACTTCGTTCACCCCGCCGCCGAACGTGATGACCAGATTGCGCTTGGTCTGGGAGTCGAGCCAGGTCAGCAGCTCGGCGGTGTCCGACTCGGCGGGGTTGCCGTACTTGCCGACGATCTCCTCGGCGAGTCGCCCGACATATTGAACGCGCTCGGTGCCAAACACTTTCGTCGCCGCCGCATCGGCGACATCGATGGTCTCGCCTGACGCGGCGACCTGCCAGTTGAGCAGTTCGTTGATCCGCCAGATCGCGTGGATTTCACCCAGCGCGCGCTTAACGTCGTCGTGATCGATCGGCGTGATCCCGTCGCCACCGGGTTTGGACGCCCACGCGTGCACCCGGTCGTAGATGGCGGCGAACCGCCCGGCCGGGCCGAGCATCACCCGCTCATTGTTCAGCTGGGTCGTGATCAGCCGCCAGCCACCGTTCTCCTCACCGACAAGCATCTCCGCAGGCACGCGGACGTCGTTGTAGTAGGTGGCGTTGGTGTGGTGAGCGCCGTCGCTGAGGATGATCGGCGTCCAGGAGTAGCCCGGATCGTTCGTGTCGACGATCAAGATCGAAATGCCCTTGTGCTTAACGGCATCCGGATCGGTGCGACAAGCCAGCCAGATGTAATCGGCGTCGTGAGCGCCGGTGGTGAAGATCTTCTGACCGTTGACGATGTACTCGTCGCCCTGGCGAACCGCGGTGGTGCGCAACGACGCCAAGTCGGTGCCCGCCTCCGGCTCGGTGTAGCCGATCGCGAAATGCAACTCACCGGCAAGGATTGCGGGCAGAAACCTCTTCTTCTGTTCCTCGCTGCCGAACACCTGCAGGGTCGGGCCGACGGTCTGCAGCGTCACGGCGGGCAGCGGCACGTCGGCGCGGTGCGCCTCGTTGACGAAGATCTGCTGCTCAATCGGGCCGAAACCGAGCCCGCCGAATTCCTTCGGCCACCCGACGCCCAGCTTGCCGTCCTGACCCATCCGCCGCATGACCGCGCGGTAGGCCTTGCCGTGCCGGTCAGCCTCCATCTCGGCCCGCTCCTCGGGCGAGATCAGATTCGAAAAGTATTGCCGCAGTTCGGCTTGCAGCTGGCGCTGCTCAGGGGTGAGTTCTATGAACATTGCGCTCCCACTAGATCGAGACGATGCGACGGCCCACCCAGCAGCCGGGTGAGGTCCTTGATCGTGGAGTAGTACCGCGCCATCGGGTACGTGATATCCATGCCCATGCCGCCGTGCAGGTGATGGCAGATCTGCATCACCGGCGGCGCCTGAGACGTCAGCCAGTAACCGAGCACGTCGAGGTCGTCGTCGGCGTCGCGGCCCTCGGACAGCCGCCAAATCACCGATGTCGACGCCAATGTGATCGTCCGCGAGGCTATGTAGACCTCGGCGAGCTGCGCCGCGACAGTCTGGAACGTCGACAGCGGCTTGCCGAATTGGTGCCGGCTGCCGACATAGTCCGCAGTCAGCCGCAGCGCCCCGGCGACCAAGCCGGCGGCGAAGGCACCGGTCACGGCCAGCGCCAGTTGGTTGACACGGTGCGAAGTGGCCCCGGTGCCCGATGTCGCCGGCCCAGCGGTTCCGGCGAGCACTCCGTCAACCTCGACGTCGGAGAACGTGACCACGTACTCGTCGGAGTCGTTGGAGGTCGGCGTCTTGGTCAACGTGACGCCGCCGGCCTTCGGCGAGACAACGACCACGCCGCTGTCCGCGGTGACGATCATCCACTCCGCCTGCTCGGCGTACGGTACGCCAATCTTGGTGCCGGTCAAGCGATTGTTGGCAAGTGTTGTCACCGGCCGGTCTGGCAGCGGGGCACCCGGCTCGTTGAGGGCGGCGGTGAGCACCCCGCCCTTCGCCACGCCGGCCAGGTAACGGTCCTGCTGTTCGGCGGTGGCCAGGTCGAGCAGCGGGACCAAGCCGAGACCCAGCGTCGCCAATGCCGGGCTGATGGTGCCGTGTCGCCCGATCTCGGTGAGCGCGGTCGCGATTTCGGGCAGTCCGAGGCCGTCGCCACCGAGGCGTTCGGGGACGCCGAGCGCCGTCACGCCCCCCGCGACCAGGGCGTGGAAGCTGTTGTCCCGGTCGAGCACCGAGGTGACGACGTCCGCCACCGCCTGCTGCGCGGGGTCGAGGCTGAAATCCATCAGCGCGCCACCGGACACTTGGCGGCCGAATCTGCGGCCGACTCTGACGCACCACCGCGGTAGTCGACCTGCCAGTGCTTGATGCCGTTGAGCCAACCGGACCGCAGGCGTTCCGGCGCCGAAATGGGCGTCAGGTCCGGCATGTGGTCGGCGATCGCGTTGAAGATCAGGTCGATGGTCATCCTGGCCAGGTTCGCACCGATGCAGTAGTGAGCCCCGGTGCCGCCAAAGCCGACGTGCGGGTTGGGATCACGGAGGATGTTGAACGTGTCGGGGTGCTCGAAGACTTCCTCGTCAAAATTCGCCGACCGGTAGAACATGACCAGTCGCTGGCCCTTCTTGATCTGCACGCCGGACAGTTCGGTGTCCTCGAGCGCGGTGCGCTGGAAGCAGGTGACCGGAGTCGCCCACCGGACAATCTCGTCGGCCGCGGTTTCCGGTCGCTCCTTCTTGTACAGCTCCCACTGATCTGGGTTGTCGGCGAAGGCGATCATTCCGTGGGTGATGGAGTTGCGGGTGGTCTCGTTGCCCGCGACGGCCAGCATCACAACGAAGAAGCCGAACTCGTCGTCGGACAGCTTCTCGCCGTCGATGTCGGCCTCGATCAGGGCGGTCACGATGTCCTCGCCCGGATCTTTGGACTTCACCTCGGCCATCTTCATTGCGTACATGATCAGCTCCGCAGACGACCCCTTGGGGTCGACGTCGCCGAACTCGGGGTCACTGTTGCCGGTCATCTCGTTGGACCACCGGAACAGCTCCATGCGGTCCTCCTGGGGCACACCGAGCAGTCCGGCGATGGCCTGCAGCGGCAGCTCGCACGACACCTGCTCGACGAAGTCGCCTGCGCCCTGAGCGGCGGCGGTCTTGGCGATGTTCTCCGCCCGCTGACTCAGCTCGTCGCGCAACCGTTCGACGGCCCGCGGCGTGAAGCCGCGCGAAATGATCTTGCGCAGCCGGGTGTGATGCGGTGCGTCCATGTTGAGCATCACGAACCGCTGGACCTCGACGTCCTCGCGGGCGATGTCGTCGTGGAAGCGTGGGATCACGCCGTTCTCGTAGCTGGAGAACACGTCGCTGCGCCGCGACACCTCTTTGACGTCGTTGTGCTTGCTCACCACCCAGTAGCCGCCGTCGTTGAACCCGCCGGCACGACCGGGCGTCTGCTCGCACCACCAGATCGGCGCGGCCTTGCGCAGCTCGGCGAACTCCTCGACGGGCAGACCCTGCACGCAGATGTCGGGATCCGTAGGGTCGAAGCCGGGCGGCAGGTGGGGGCTGGGCATTGCTGAGCTCCTTATTACAACGTGTTCTAGTGCCAGTAAAACATGCCTTCACCGCAGACAAAAGGCACTCTCGCATCCTCGCTTGTCAGAGTAATGGAACGTGTTCTAGCCTGACCATATGGGTAACCCTGTCATCGTTGAAGCCACCCGCAGCCCGATCGGCAAGCGCAATGGATCGTTGTCCGGACTGCATCCGACTGAGCTACTGGGCGCGGTCCAGAAGGCGCTCGTGGAGAAGGCCGGAATCGGCGCCGGCGACGTCGAGCAGCTCATCGGCGGTTGCGTGACGCAGTTCGCGGAACAGTCCAACAACATCACCCGGACGTCGTGGCTCACGGCGGGTTTGCCGGAGGAGGTGGGCGCCACGACCATCGACTGCCAGTGCGGCAGCGGCCAGCAGGCCAACCACCTCATCGCCGGGCTGATCGCGACGGGCGCGATCGACATCGGCATCGCGTGCGGGATCGAGGCGATGAGCCGCGTCGGGCTGGGCGCCAACGCGGGTCCGAACCGCGGGGCCATCCGCGCCGAGTCGTGGGACATCGACATGCCCGACCAGTTCACCGCGGCCGAGCGGATCGCCAAGCGGCGCGGCATCACCCGCGGGGATATCGACGAGTTCGGCTTGGCCTCGCAGCGGAAGGCCAAACAGGCGTGGGCCGAGGGCCGGTTCGACCGCGAGGTCAGCCCGATCGAGGCGCCGGTGATCGACGAGAACAAGCAGCCAACGTCCGAGCGGCAGAAGGTGACGCGCGACCAGGGGCTGCGGGACACCACGCTGGAAGGGCTCTCGCAGCTGAAGCCGGTGCTGGACGACGGCATTCACACCGCGGGCACGTCGTCGCAGATCTCCGACGGAGCGGCGGCGGTGCTGTGGATGGACGAGGACAAAGCCAAGGCGCTCGGCCTGCGACCCCGGGCGCGGATCGTCAGCCAGGCGCTCGTCGGCGCCGAGACGTACTACCACCTCGACGGACCGGTGCAGTCCACGGCCAAGGTGTTGGAGAAGGCCGGCATGAAGATGGGTGACATCGACATCACCGAGATCAACGAGGCGTTCGCGTCGGTCGTGCTGTCATGGGCGCGGGTGCACAACCCCGACATGGACACGGTGAACGTCAATGGCGGCGCGATCGCACTGGGTCACCCCGTCGGCTGCACCGGCAGCCGGCTGATCACGACCGCGCTGCATGAGCTGGAGCGCTCCGACAAGAGCACGGCGTTGATCACGATGTGCGCGGGCGGCGCGCTGTCCACCGGAACGATCATCGAGCGGATCTAGCGTTCGCGCCGGATGCGCGGGTGGAACCGCACCCTGATGTGGTGGATCTTCGGTTCCGTCGGCGGAATCACGAATGTCTCGTCGACGCGCGCGATGACGCGCCGGCCGGCGATCGCGACCTTCGTGACAATCGTGAACGTCGCATGCACCTCGTCGCCGTCGATCGTGAACTCCCGGTCGGTCGCCGCGGCGATGATGCGGTACTGGGGACCGCGAGTCAGGCTGCGGCGCAAGTGATTCCCCGAGAATCCGTTCTTGATACCCTGTTCGATGCGTGTGCAGTCGGCGGCGAACGGCACCGAATTGCCGTTATGACTGGCCAACGCGTCGATATATGCCGTTGCCGCATCGATTCGGTCGGTGTCGGAAATTCTGTCCACCAGCCGAGCATAGGATGACTACCGTGCCGAAACCCCCGCCCCGCAACCTGAACTCCCCTGGGGCAGATTTCTTCATCAAGTGGATGTCGCGGGGAAACACCTGGCTCTACAAAGTCTCCGGCGGTAAACGGGGAGGCACTTTCAAGAAGGCGCCGGTAGCACTGTTGACGACCACCGGACGCAAGACCGGCCAGCCCCGCGTCAGCCCATTGCTCTTCCTGCGGGACGGCGACCGGGTCATTGTGGTCGCTTCACGCGGCGGTTCTGATCGAAACCCGTTGTGGTATCTCAATCTCAAGGCTGATCCGAAGGTATCGGTCCAGATCAAGGACGAGGTGCTGAATCTGACTGCTCGCGACGCGACCGAGGACGAGCGGGCGACGTTGTGGCCGCAGCTGGTGAAGATGTACCCCGACTTCGACGACTACCAGTCGTGGACCGATCGGCGGCTGCCGATCGTGGTGTGCGAGCCCTGAGCGCTTAGCGGCGAATCAGGCTCCGTACACCGGTACCGGCGGGCGGGCCTTCGAAAGCAGATCGGCGACGACGGGCCCCAGCTCGGCCGAGTCCCACTGCGCGCCGTTGTCGACCTGCGGTCCGTGCGCCCACCCCTCCGCGACCCGAATCAGCCCGCCCTCGACCTCAAAGACCTTCCCGGTCACATCGCGAGATTCGGTGCTGCCCAACCACACAACGAGCGGTGAAACGTTCTCCGGCGCCATGGCGTCGAACCCGTCATCCGGCGTGGCCATCGTTTCGGCGAATACCTTTTCGGTCATCCGGGTGCGGGCGGCGGGCGCGATCGCGTTCACCGTCACGCCGTAGCGGCCCATCTCGGCCGCGGCGACCAGCGTGAGCGCCGCGATGCCGGCCTTGGCCGCCGAGTAGTTGCCCTGCCCGACGCTGCCCTGCAGCCCGGCCCCCGAGCTGGTGTTGATCACCCGCGCGTCGACCGTCTCGCCGGCCTTGGCCTTGCCCCGCCAGTACTGAGCGGCATGCCGAAGCGGTGCGAAGTGGCCCTTGAGGTGCACGCGGATCACCGCGTCCCACTCTTCCTCGCTGGTGTTGGCGAGCATGCGGTCCCGGATGAACCCGGCGTTGTTGACCAGCACGTCGAGACCGCCGAACGTGTCCACCGCGGTCTTGATGAGGTTCTGCGCGCCGGCCCAGTCGGCGATGTCGTCGCAGTTCGTGACGGCTTCGCCGCCGGCAGAGGCGATCTCGTCGACGACAGCCTGCGCCGGGCCTGCGGCTCCGGAAGCGTAGCCGTCGAGGCCGACCCCGATGTCGTTGACCACAACCCGCGCCCCCTGTGCGGCGAAGGCAAGCGCATGCGCCCGACCGATGCCCCGCCCGGCACCCGTCACCACGACCACCCGGCCATCGACCAATCCCATCGCCGTCACTCCTTACTTGTTCTCACTTGTTCGCGCTCGAGGCCGCCAGGTAGGGCGGCGGCTCGCCACCGCCATGCACGGCGACTGTCGCACCGCTGATGTATGACGCGGCGTCTGAGGCTAAAAAGGCGGCGGCCCAACCGATTTCGGCGGGTCTGGCCAGTCGGCCGAGCGGGACGGTGGCCGCTACGGCAGCCATCGAGTCCGCGTCGCCGTAGAACAGCTCCGACTGCTCGGTCTGCACCATGCCGACCGCCAGTGCATTCACCCGCACCTTCGGCGCCCACTCCACGGCCAGTGTCTGGGTCAGGCTCTCGACGCCCGCCTTCGCGGCACCGTAGGCGGCGGTGCCGGGCGTGGGCCGTCGTCCGCTGACGCTGGAGATCGACACGATCGCGCCGCCGGTGTCCTGCTTCTGCATAACAGCATTCGCATACTGCGAAACATGCAGCATGCCAAGGAGATTCAACGCGATGATCTTTTCGTTGAACTTCGGGGAGGCGTCGGCGGTCAAGGCATACGGCGATCCGCCGGCATTGTTGACCACCACATCGAGCTTGCCGTGCCGTTCGACGATCGTGTCGATCAGTCCCGCAACAGATTCGGCGTCGCGGACGTCGCACGTGACGAACTCGTACGGCAACCCTTCTTTCGCGCGCCTGGCGCAGGTCACCACCGTCGCTGATTGATCGGCGAAGACTGCACTGATCCCGGCGCCGACACCTCGCACGCCGCCCGTGACAAGGACGACGCGGCCGGCGAGCCCGAAATTGAGGGGAAGCGCTGGGCCGGCGTCGGTCACTGTGCTAGCTTACCAAGCAAGTGCTTGCTTAGGTAGCGAACCCAGGAAGACCCCCATGACCATCACATCCGCCATCGTCGAGCCGGGCATCGTCGCCGTCACCGTCGACTATCCACCGGTCAATGCGATTCCCTCGCGAGGCTGGTTCGAGCTCGCCGACGTCGTCACCGCGGCCGGCGACAACACCGACACCCACGTGGTGATCCTTCGTGCGGAAGGCCGCGGCTTCAACGCCGGTGTCGACATCAAGGAGATGCAGCGCACGGAAGGCTACGCAGCACTGATCGACGCCAACCGCGGTTGCTTCGCCGCGTTCCGCGCCGTCTACGAATGTGCGGTCCCGGTCGTTGCCGCGGTGAACGGTTTCTGTGTCGGCGGCGGCATCGGCCTGGTGGGCAACGCCGACGTGATCGTCGCATCCGACGACGCGACGTTCGGCCTTCCCGAGGTGGAGCGCGGTGCGTTGGGCGCGGCCACTCACCTGTCCCGCCTTGTGCCGCAGCACATGATGCGGCGGATGTTCTTCACCGCCGCCACCGTCGACGCCGCGACACTGCACCACTTCGGCTCCGTGCACGAGGTCGTCGGACGTGATCAGCTCGACGAAGCGGCGCTGAGGGTGGCGCGCGACATCGCGATCAAGGACACCCGCGTGATCCGGGCCGCAAAGGAGGCGCTGAATTTCATTGACGTGCAACGCGTGAACTCCAGCTACCGGATGGAGCAGGGCTTCACGTTCGAACTCAACCTCGCAGGGGTGTCCGACGAGCACCGCGACGCGTTCGTCGAGCGGTCATGACCGACAAACGGACCACCATCGACGACGCCGTCGCGCAGTTGCGCAGCGGCATGACGATCGGCATCGGTGGGTGGGGCTCGCGACGCAAGCCGATGGCGTTCGTGCGGGCGATTCTGCGTACCGACGTCTCCGATTTGACCGTTGTCACCTACGGCGGGCCCGACATTGGGCTGCTCTGCTCGGCCGGCAAGGCGCGCCGGGTCTATTACGGCTTCGTGTCGCTGGACTCGCCGCCCTTTTACGATCCGTGGTTCTCGCACGCCCGCACCACCGGTTCGATCGAGGCGCGCGAGATGGACGAGGGCATGCTGCGGTGCGGTCTGCAGGCGGCTGCGCAGCGCTTGCCGTTCCTCCCGATCCGCGCAGGGCTGGGCAGCTCGGTGCCCGATTTTTGGGACGGCGAGCTCAAGACGGTCACCAGCCCATATCCTGCGCCCGATCGCGGTCACGAGACGCTGATCGCGATGCCCGCGCTGCGCCTGGACGCCGCGTTCGTCCACATGAACATCGGTGACGCACGCGGCAATGCGGCGTACACCGGCGTCGACCCGTATTTCGACGACCTCTTCCTGATGGCCGCCGATCGCCGTTGCCTGTCGGTGGAGAAGGTGGTGTCGACCGAGGAGCTCGTCAAGGCGGTTCCCCGGCAGGCGATGATCGTCAATCGGATGATGGTCGACGACGTCGTCGAAGCACCCGGCGGCGCCCACTTCACGACCGGCGCAGCTGATTACGGGCGCGACGAGAAGTTCCAGCGACACTACGCGGAATCGGCTACGTCGGCAGAGACCTGGGAACCCTTCGTGCGGACCTACCTGTCGGGCAGCGAAGACGATTACCAAGCCGCGGTGCGGCGATTCGCCATGGAGGCATCGTGACCCACGCCAGCCGCGCCGAAGTCTGCGTGATCGCCTGCGCGGAGTTGTTCCGCGACGCCGGGGAGATCATGGTCAGCCCGATGACGACGGTGGCGTCGATCGGCGCACGGCTGGCCCGGCTGACATTCGCACCGGACATCCTGCTGACCGACGGCGAGGCGCTGCTTCTCCAGGACACCCCCGCACTCGGTGCGTCAGGCACGGTCGAAGGCTGGATGCCGTTCGGCCGGGTGTTCGAGACGCTGGCCTGGGGCAGGCGGCATGTGGTCATGGGCGCCAACCAGGTTGACCGGTACGGCAACCAGAACCTGTCGGCCTTCGGCCCGTTACAGCACCCCACCCGCCAGATGTTCGGGGTCCGTGGCGCTCCGGGCAACGCGGTCAACCACGCGACCAGTTACTGGGTCGGGAATCACTCGCCGCGGGTGTTCTGCGACGCGGTCGACGTCGTGTCCGGCATCGGCTACGACAAGGTCGATCCCGGCAATCCGGCATTCCGGTTCATGGATGTGCGCCGGGTTGTCACCAACCTCGGTGTCTTCGACTTCGGCGGTCCCGACCACACGATGCGGGCGGTGTCGTTGCACCCGGACGTGACCGGTGACGACGTGGCTGGGGCGACGTCGTTCGACGTGCACGGGCTGGCCGATGCCGAGCCCACGCGCCTGCCGAACGGTGACGAGCTCGAGCTGATCCGCAATGTCATCGACCCGAAGGGGCTGCGGGACAAGGAAGTGAAGGCATGAGGCTGCACACCCGTCTGACCGAGTTGGTCGGCATCGACCATCCCGTGGTGCAGACCGGAATGGGATGGGTGGCGGGCGCACGGCTGGTGTCGGCGACGGCGAACGCGGGCGGCCTGGGCATTCTGGCGTCGGCAACGATGACGCTCGACGAGTTGGCCACTGCGATAGGCAAAGTGAAGGCGACGACAGAGCGCCCGTTCGGGGTCAACATCCGCGCGGACGCGTCGGACGCCGACGACCGCGTGGATCTGATGATCCGCGAGGGCGTGAAGGTCGCGTCGTTTGCGTTGGCGCCCCGGCAGGAGCTGATCGCGAAGCTCAAAGACGCCGGGGCCGTGGTGATTCCCTCGGTGGGTGCCGCCAAACACGCGCGCAAGGTGGCTTCCTGGGGCGCCGACGCGGTAATCGTGCAGGGCGGCGAGGGCGGCGGCCACACCGGGCCGGTGGCCACCACGCTGCTGCTGCCGTCGGTGCTGGACGCTGTCGACATTCCGGTCATCGCGGCGGGCGGCTTCTTCGACGGACGCGGGTTGGCGGCGGCGCTTTCGTACGGCGCAGCCGGCGTCGCGATGGGCACCAGGTTCCTTCTGACCTCGGACTCGACCGTGCCGGATGCGGTCAAACAGCGCTATCTGGACGCCGGCTTGGACGGCACCGTGGTGTCCACCCGCGTCGACGGCATGCCGCACCGGGTCTTGCGCACGCCGCTCGTCGACCGGCTGGAAAGCGGTTCGGGTGCCAAGGGTTTCGCGGCGGCGGTGGTCAATGCGGCTAGGTTCAAGAAGCTGTCCGGCATGACGTGGCGGACGATGGTCCGCGACGGGCTGACGATGCGGCACGGCAAGGAGCTGACCTGGTCGCAGGTGCTGATGGCCGCCAACACGCCAATGTTGCTGCGCGCCGGTCTGGTCGAGGGCAACACCGAGGCCGGCGTGCTGGCCTCCGGCCAGGTAGCGGGCATCCTCGCCGACCTGCCGTCGTGCGCGGAGTTGATCGAGTCGATCGTGGCTGACGCCGTCAAGCATCTTCAGGCCGCGGCCGCGCTCGTGGAGTAGGTTCCGCGCTGGTGGAGTAGGTTCATAGCGTCGCCGGCGCGCGGGAGGATTCGGACATGCCTACTCACCAAGCGGTTCAGGTCGAAACCACGGGCGGCCCGCTCGGGCTGGTCGAGGTGGCGACGACATCACCCGGCCGCGACCACGTCCGCATCGACGTCGCCGCCTGCGGTGTCTGCGGGACGGACCGTGCGATCATCAACGGCGCCTTCCCCGGGCTGGCGTTCCCGTTGACGCCGGGACATGAAATCGCCGGGACCATCGCCGAAATGGGTCCAGGCGTCGAGGGGTTCGCGGTCGGCGACCGCGTCGCCGTCGGCTGGTTCGGCGGGAACTGCAACCACTGCGTCCGATGCCGCAAGGGCGACTTCATCACGTGCGAGAACGGGCAGGTTCCGAGCATGCACTATCCCGGCGGCTACGCGCAGTCGGTGACCGCGCCCGCCACTGCCCTGGCCCGGATCCCGGACGAGCTGTCCTTCGCCGAAGCGGCACCGATGGGATGCGCCGGGGTAACCACGTACAACGCGCTCCGGCACACGAGTGCACTGCCCGGGGACCTGGTGGCCGTACTCGGCATCGGCGGCCTCGGCCACCTCGGCGTGCAGTTCTCGCGCGCGATGGACTTTGAGACCGTCGCCATTGCGCGCGGCACGGGCAAGGAGGCCGATGCCCGCGAACTCGGTGCGCATCACTATGTGGACTCCACCGCCGTGGATGTCGGCCAGGCGCTGCAGGCGCTCGGCGGCGCGGCGGCCGTGTTGGCGACGGCAGGAAATTCCCAAGCCATCGGCCAGACCGTCGGGGGCTTGGCGCCCCGTGGCGAGCTCGTGATCATCGGCGTCACGGCCGACCCGTTGCCGATCAGCCCGGTACAGCTGATCACGCCCGCGCTCAGCGTCTCCGGTCACCCGTCGGGCACGGCCCGCGAAGTCGAGGAGACGATGCACTTCGCGGTGCTGTCCGGCGTGCGGGCCCGAATCGAGGAGCGGCCGCTTTCGGAAGCGGCGGAGGCGTACGCGGCGATGGAGCAGGGCCGGGCGCGGTATCGCATGGTCCTGACGATGTGACGATGGCCGGCGTCAGGCCGCCTGGTTCGCCATTGACTTTGATGGGGCGGCGGGGCTAGAGAAAGGACCGATCGCGGGGTAAGAATCGGGGTAAGAATCGAGACGTCATGAAACTGATACGCGTGGTCGTGGTCGTGGCAGGGCTGCTATTACTGAATGGAGTCCTGGCCGGAACCTCATCTGCGACGATGTCTCCGGTCGAGTGCCAGGTGTCGTTTCTGGACCTGCAGCACGATGCGTATGCCTCCAGGTCATCGTTCACAAATCAGAGGGACTTCACGGACAGCTACGCAAAGCTCTTTGCCGTCTGGCCGAGGCTCACAGGGGGCATTGCACCCCCGGATACCCTGCAGATCCTGACCGACTTCCAGACGGCCTTGAACGCACTCGCCGCCGCATCCCCGCCCAAGATAGATCCGGCCACTGCCCAGCGACTAGTCGACGGCGCGCAGGACGTCATCGACTGCGTGAATGTGAACAACCCCTAGCTCGACCTCTCGTGGGCACTGATGAAGTAGATAGCTTCATAGGTCTGGAATGAAGTTATACTCTCCATATGGGGAGAGTGAAGGATGAAGCTTCACGGGCGACGGTGATCGGCGACGTCGTCGGATCACGTCAGGCCGCGGATCGCGCGGGACTGCACCACCGCATCACTTCGGCGCTGCGCGACGTCGCCGCGACGGCCCTTGATCCGCCGGCGTTCACGGTCGGCGACGAATTCCAGGGCAGCTATCACACCGTCGGGGACGCGATCGACGCGGCACTGCGGGTGCGGCTGGCGACCGCGCCGGGCGTCGACGTCCGGTTCGGGATCGGCTGGGGGGCGGTCACTGTGCTCGACGAGCACATCCAGGACGGGCCCGGATGGTGGGCGGCACGCGAGGCGATCGAGGCGACGGCGTCGGCGCAGCGGCAGCCCGGCCTTGCGCTCGTGCGCACGACGTTCCGCGCCGAAGGCGGCCGCACGGACATCGAGGCGATCAACGCCGCCCTGATGTGTCGGGACCATCTGCTTGGATCACTCGATGATCGATCGTCGCGCATTCTCAAGGGACTGATGAACAACCAACCGAAGAAGGACATTGCCGAGGCTGAGGGGATCAGTCCGTCGGCGGTGTCACAGCGCGCGGGCCGCGATGGACTCGATCTCATCGTGCTGGCGTCCGCGCACCTGCGGAGTATCAGGTGAGCGCGCTCGGGGTCATGCTCGTCGCGATGGGAATTGCCGACGGGTGTCGTGGTTTTCGCGCCGGGTGGGTGTCGCTGGTCGTCGGACCGGTCGTGGTTGTGGTCGTCGCAGCACTGTCGGCGCTGTGGCATGTCGGCGACATCGCGCTACTGCTGGTCGCCGCGGCCGCAACCGTCGTGTGGCGGATACTGTGCCGACGCGCCGAGCGCACGGGGGAGCAGGTGATCGCGCCGCTGGTGGTGTTCTTCGGGGCGGGCTCGGTGCTTATTGTGTTGTCCGGGTGGGGATCTGCGGTGCACGGAGTCGTGGCACGGTGGATGTCGTGGACAGGGCTGCCGCTCGGTGCGGTGTCACCCACGCAGCTGCTGATGGCCATCGGCGTCGTTCTCCTGCAGTTGACGACCGGAAACCAGTTGGTACGGCTGGTGCTGGGGTCCGTCGGGGCGGTGCGGCCCGCAGGCGAGCCGCAACCGTCGGATCGGCTCAAGGGGGGCCGACTGCTCGGGCCGATGGAGCGGCTGCTGATTCTGGGCCTCGGCCTGGGCGGTCAGCTCGCCGCGGCGTCGGCCGTGGTAGCAGCCAAGAGCATCATCCGGTTCCCCGAGATCAACGCGCAGAAGGCACGCGAGAACGGCACGATCGGAATCGACGACGTCACCGAATACTTCCTCGTCGGCAGCTTCGCCAGCTGGATCGTCGCGCTGGGTGGGCTGGTGTTGGTGCTCGCGCAGTAGCTCTTCCGCCGATGCCTTGGCTGTCGCCGACAGTGAAATCAGCTACGCGACACGCCGATCTGCCGTCGCCAGATTCACGCTCGGCGCAGGGTCAGCCGTCCAGCTCCGACTGCGCAGCGCGGAAGCCACCCGCGACACGAGCGTGCCCTGCATGTGACGAAGCATGTCGCTGCTGACCCGAATGATGATCCAACCGCAGTCCGCCAATTCAGCGAGTCGGTCGATGTCGCGCCTGCGCTGCTGGGGATCGGTCCAATGCTGCGAACCGTCGTACTCGACCGCGACGAGCCACTCTCTCCAGCCCATGTCGACGCGGCCGACGAAATCCCCGTACTCATTGCAAACCCGAATCTGCGTTTCGGGTTTCGGTAGTCCGGCGTCGATCAGCACCAGACGGGTGCGGCTCTCTTGCGGAGACTCGCTGCCGCCGTCGACCAGCGACAGAACGCGTCGTAACTGCCGAATACCGCGCGCACCCTTGTGCTGTGCGATGACCGCGTCGACGTCGGCGGTCTTCAGATCGGTGGCGTTGGCCAACGCATCGAGCCGCTGGACCGCCAGCGCTCGGGACGCACGCCGACCCACGTCGAAGGCCGTTCGCGCTGCATTGGTTACAGCGATGCCCTCGACGTCGGTCACTTCGTCGCGCAGCAACATGTCGCTGTGCACGACGATCAGTCGTGGCGGACGGCGGTTCTCTGAGACCAACTCGGCTGGCCCGAGCGGGTCGACCCACTTCGCGCCGAGCAGCGCTGACGCCGACTGTCCTGCGACGACGGCCCGGCCGCCCGACCATAGCCATGCGGCACGAGCCCGCTGCTTCGCGGTCGGCTCGGCACCACGCGGCACGTATACGTCCGGGTATACCGGCTGATACAACTTCCGCATCGCGCGCTCGGCGATAGCGTTCTCGGCCAGCGCCTGCGAACCGATGAAGGGCCAGGGCAGTTCGTCCATGCCCGGATGTTGCGCCCGACCACCGACACATCACGCGACAGTGAAACCAGCTACGCGACACGCCGCTGGAGCGTCGCCAGATTCACAGTCGGCGAGCGGCGGGCTCGTTGGGCGCCTAGAGGCGCTCGATGATCGTCACGTTCGCGGTGCCGCCGCCCTCGCACATCGTCTGCAGGCCGTAGCGGCCGCCGGTGCGCTCGAGCTCATTGAGCATCGTCGTGAACAGCTTCGCTCCGGTGGCACCGAGCGGATGGCCCAGTGCGATCGCTCCGCCGTTCGGGTTGACCCGCTCCGGATCCGCCTTGATCTCCTTGAGCCACGCCATCACGACCGGCGCGAACGCCTCATTGATCTCGACGACGTCGATGTCGTCGATCGACAGCCCGGTCTTCTCCAACGCGTACCGGGTCGCCGGGATCGGCCCGGTGAGCATGAACACCGGGTCGGCTCCACGCGCGCTGATGTGATGGATGCGTGCCCGCGGCGTCAGCTTGTGATCGGCGACGGCCTGTTCGGACGCCAACAACACCGCGCTGGCACCGTCGGAAATCTGGCTGGCCAGCGCCGCGGTCAGCCGGCCACCGTCGGCCAGGGTCGGCAGGGAGGCCATCTTCTCCAGCGTGGCCTCGCGGGGTCCCTCGTCGACCCGGAATTCACCCACCCCGATGATCTCGTTGTCGAAATGGCCTGCCCTGATTGCCGACAACGCCCGCTCGTGGCTCGCCAGCGCGTACTGCTCCATCTCCTCGCGGGGCAGGTTCCACCGCTCGGCGATCAGCTCCGCGCCGCGGAACTGCGAGATCTCCTCATCACCGTAGCGATGCCGCCAATTCTCCGACTCCCCCGTCGGCGACGTGAACCCGAACTGCTGGCCGACGACCATCGCCGACGCGATCGGGATCTGGCTCATGTTCTGCATACCGCCAGCCAGAATGACATCGGCGGTGCCGGACATGATCGCTTGGGCGCCAAATGAAATCGCCTGCTGGCTCGAACCGCACTGGCGGTCGACGGTGACGCCCGGGACCTCTTCGGGGTAACCAGCGGCCAGCCACGCGTTGCGGCCGATGTTTCCGGCCTGCCCACCGATCGCGTCCACGCACCCGACGATCACGTCGTCCACCGCGGCCGGGTCCACATCCACCCGGTTGAATAACCCGCGGAAAGCGTGCACCCCCAGGTCGATCGGGTGTACCTTCGCGAGCCCACCGTTGCGCTTACCAACGGCCGTCCGCACAGCGTCGATGATGTAAGCCTCGGGCATGTCGAACTCCTTACATTGACTGCTCGGCCGCGATTCCGCCGAGAACGATCGAAAGATACTGATGGCCAACCTGTTCAGCCGTCAGAGGTCCGCCGGGTTGATACCAGCGCACCGAAACCCAGGTGGTGTCGCGGATGAACCGGTACACCAGGTCGACGTCGATATCGGGGCGGAAGTAGCCCTCGATGATGCCCTGCCGCAGCACATCGACCCATATCTGCCGCTGCTTGCGGTTCAGGTCCTCCAGATACGCGAACCGCGGCTGCGACAACAGCCGCTTGGCCTCGTCCTGGTAGATCACCACCTGCGCGTGCCGGTCCTCGATCGCGTCGAACGACGCCAGGAACAAACCCTTGAAGCGCTCCAACGGATTCGGCTGCGTGTCGACGATCTGCTGATAGCGGGCGAACAGCCAGTCCAAAAAGTCCCGCAGCACCTCGTCGACCATCTCCTCCTTGGACGCGAAGTGGTGATAGAGGCTGCCCGACAGGATTCCGGCCGCATCAGCGATGTCGCGCACCGTGGTCGCGCGCAGGCCGCGCGCGGCGAACATCGTCGCGGCGAGTTCCAGTAGCTCGTCGCGGCGGCTGCTCGGTTCGGGGGCCTTGGCGGTTGTGGTCATGGATGCTGGCTCGATACCGAAATCACTTCGCCGGTCAGGTAACTCGAATAGTCGCTGGCGAGGAACGCAATCGTGGCGGCGACTTCCCACGGCTCAGCGGCCCGGCCGAACGCCTCGACCTCGGAGAGTCGGTCCAAAAGCTCGGTGGAGCTGGTCTTCTCCAGGAATTTGTGCCGGGCGAGGCTCGGCGACACCGCGTTGATCCGCACCCCGTAGGGGACCGCCTCGATCGCCGAGCACCGCGTCAACGCCATCACACCGGCCTTGGCGGCGGCGTAGTGCGACTGCGAATGCTGTGCCCGCCAGCCCAGCACGCTGGCGTTGTTAACGACGACGCCGCCGTGGCCGGCGTCCCGGAAGTACCGCAGGGCCGCCCGAGTGGCACGCATCACCGATGTCAACGTCACGTTCAACACCCGGTCCCATTCCTCGTCGGTCATGTCGACGACGGGCGTCTGGCCACCCAGACCAGCGTTGTTCACCAGAACGTCGAGCCGGCCCATCCGGGCGGTGGTCGAGGCGATCAGCGCGTCGACCTGCGCGGTGGACGTCACGTCGCACACCACACTCTCCACGCGGCCAAGTCCGAGTTCCGCCAGCTGGTCGGCAGTCTCGCCGAGCCTGCGTTCGTGGTGGTCGGAGACGACGACGTCGGCGCCCTCGGCCAACGCGCGCCGCGCGACCGCGGAACCGATGCCGGTGCCCGCGGCGGCCGTCACCACGACCACCCTGCCGGTCAGAAGTCCGTGTCCGTCAATCTCTTTCGGGGGGAAAGACAAGATCACCCTTTCACCTCCCGGGGCAGGCCGAGAACCCGCTCGGCGATGATGTTGCGCTGGATCTCGTTCGAACCGCCGTAGATCGTATCGGCGCGTGAGAACAGGAACAGCCGCTGCCATTGGTCGAAGTCACCGTCGTTTAAGGTCATGCCCGCTTTACCCATCACGTCCATCGCGAGCGCGCCGAGGTCGCGGTGCCAGCTGGCCCACAACAGCTTCGAAACGTTGTCCTGTCCTCGATAAATGTCGCCGGCCATGCGGCTCCGGCCGCGTTCGACGTCCATCGTCGCCAGCGCGTACGACCTCATCGCGCGCAGGCCCACCCAGGCCCGCGCCAGCCGCTCACGAATCAGCGGATCGTCGGCGGCGCCGTTGCGCTGTGCCAGCTCGGCGATGCCGGAAAGCTCACGGGCATAGCGGATCTGCTGACCTAGCGTGGAGACCCCGCGCTCGAACGTCAACGTTCCCATCGCGACCCGCCAGCCGTCACCGGGTTGTCCGACCACCAGATCGGCGCTGGTGCGCGCGTCGTCGAAGAACACCTCGTTGAACTCCGAGTCACCGGTCAGCTGGTTAATCGGCCGCACATCCACGCCCGGCTGATCCAACGGCACCAGCAGATACGACAATCCGGCGTGGCGCTTGGAGCCCTTCTCGGTGCGGGCCACGACGAAACACCACTGCGCGACGTGCGCCAGCGAGGTCCAGATCTTCTGGCCGTTGATCACCCACTCGTCGCCGTCGAGCACCGCGGTCGTCGAGACGTTGGCCAGATCGCTGCCCGCGCCCGGCTCGGAGTACCCCTGGCACCACAGCTCGGTGACGTCGAGGATCTTGGGCAGGAACCGGGCCTGCTGCGGCGGCGTCCCGTAGGCGATCAGGGTCGGGCCGAGCAGTTCCTCACCGAAATGGTTGACCTTGTCGGGGGCGTCGGCGCGGGCGTACTCCTCGTAGAACGCCACCCGGTGAGCGACGGACAGGCCGCGTCCGCCGTGCTCCGTCGGCCAGCCCAGACAGGTCAGACCGGCCGCGGCCAGCTGCTGGTTCCACGCCCGCCGCTCCTCGAACGCCTCACGCTCGCGGCCGGGCCCGCCCAGCCCCTTGAGCTGGGCGAATTCACCGACGAGGTGGTCGGCGAGCCAGCCGCGCACCTCGGCCCGGAACTCCTGGACCTCTTCCACCCCTGTAGGCTAACCTACCAAGCACTTGCTTTGTTAGAGGAGCGTCGATGACGACCGATCGTCCGGCGGGCGGGAGCGCAGTGACCCGGGGATCAGGACGCGCAGCGACCCGGGGATCGACATGAGCACCGTCCCGGCGGTGCTGGAGCGGATGGCACGGCAAATCCCGAACCATGACGCGCTGGTGTCGCCGGATCGGCGGTTCACGTTCGGGCAGCTGCGCGAGGAGGTGCGCCGCGCCGCGGCCGCGATGATCGCGCTGGGCGTCGCCCGCGGCGACCGGGTGGCGATCTGGTCGCCCAACACCTGGCACTGGGTGGTGGCCTGCCTGGCCGTGCACCATGCCGGCGCCGTGATGGTGCCGCTGAACACGCGCTACACCGCCGACGAGGCGACCGACATCCTCGCCCGCACCGGCGCACCGCTGCTGATCGCGATGGGCCCGTTCCTCGGCACCGACCGCGTCGCCGCGTTGCCGATGGACGCGCTGCCGGCGCTGCGCCAGATCGTGCGGATTCCCGTCGGGAGCCCCGTCGACGACCACCTGCCGTGGGACGACTTCATGGACCACGGCACCGACCTCGACGCGGTCGACGCCAGCGCGGCGGCCGTGAGCGCCGACGACGTCAGCGACATCCTGTTCACGTCGGGCACCACAGGACGCAGCAAGGGCGTGTTGTGCGCGCACCGGCAGTCGCTGTCGGCGTCGGCGGCATGGGCGGCCTGCGGGAAGATCACCAGTGATGACCGGTACCTGTGCATCAACCCGTTCTTTCACAACTTCGGTTACAAGGCCGGCATCCTGGCCTGTCTGCAGACCGGCGCCACGCTGATCCCGCAACTGACATTCGACGCCGAACAGGCGCTTGCAGCGGTCCAGCAGCAACGCATCACGGTGCTGCCGGGGCCACCGACGATCTACCAGACTCTGCTCGACCACCCGACGCGTCGCGACTACGACCTCGGCTCGTTGCGGTTCGCCGTCACCGGTGCGGCCATCGTGCCGGTGGTGCTGATCGAACGGATGCAGGCCGAACTCGACATCGACATCGTGCTCACCGCCTACGGACTGACCGAGGCCAACGGCATGGGCACGATGTGCCGTCCCGACGACGACGCGGTCACCGTCGCCACCACGTGCGGACGGCCGATCGCCGACTTCGAGCTGCGGATCGACGCTCAGGACACCGGGTCGGGCGACGACGCCGGGGCGGGCGAAGTGCTGCTGCGCGGCCCCAACGTGATGCTCGGTTACCTCGACGACCCCGCGGCCACCGCGGCGGCGATCGACCCCGACGGCTGGCTTCACACCGGCGACGTCGGCACCGTCGACGATGCAGGCAACCTGCGCATCACCGACCGGCTGAAGGACATGTACATCTGCGGCGGGTTCAACGTCTATCCCGCCGAAGTCGAACAGGCCCTGATGCGCCTCGACGGCATCGCCGACGTCGCGGTGATCGGAGTTCCCGACGAGCGCCTGGGTGAAGTGGGCAAGGCGTTCGTCGTGCGACGAGCGGGCGCCGATCTCGACGAGCAAGCCGTGATCGCGTACAGCCGAGAGCACGTGGCGAACTTCAAGACACCGCGGTCAGTCGTGTTCTGCGAATCGCTGCCGCGCAACCCGGGCGGCAAGGTGGTCAAGCCTCAACTGCGGGAGATGGCGTAATGGACCTGGATTTCGACGAAGCCACCGAGGAGTTCCGCGCAGAGGTCCGCGGCTTCCTCGAGGCAAACAGGAGATCGTTCCCGAGCAAGTCGTATGACACGGCGGACGGCTTCGAGCAGCATCGACGCTGGGACAAGGTGCTTTACGACGGCGGCCTTTCGGCGATCACCTGGCCGCAGAAGTACGGCGGCCGCGACGCGACGCTGCTGGCTTGGGTGGTGTTCGAGGAGGAGTACTTCCGCGCAGGCGCACCAGGGCGGGCCAGCGCCAACGGAACCTCGATGCTGGCGCCGACGCTGTTCGCGCACGGCACCGAGGAACAGCTCGACCGCGTCCTGCCGAAAATGGCCAGCGGCGAGGAGATCTGGGCACAGGCCTGGTCGGAGCCCGAATCGGGCAGCGACCTGGCATCACTGCGGTCGACCGCCACCAGGACCGACGGCGGCTGGCTGCTAAACGGACAGAAGATATGGAGCTCGCGAGCCGTCTTCGGGGAGAAGGCGTTCGGGCTGTTCCGGTCCGACCCGGACGCCGAGCGGCACCGTGGCCTGACGTACTTCATGTTCTCGCTGCACGCCGACGGGATCACCGTGCGACCGATCGCCCAGCTCGGCGGCGACACCGGCTTCGGTGAGATCTTCCTCGACGACGTGTTCGTCGCCGACGAGGACGTCATCGGCGAGCCGCACGGCGGCTGGCGGGCAGCGATGAGCACCTCGAGTAACGAACGGGGCATGTCGCTGCGCAGTCCGGCGCGCTTCGCCGCCGCCGCCGAGCGACTGGCACAGTTGTGGAAGGTGGAGCGCGACAGTGCATTCGGCGACCGGGTGGCCGACGCGTGGATCAAGGCGCAGGCGTATCGACTGCACACCTTCGGCACGGTGAGCCGACTGGCACGCGGCGGCGAGCTCGGTGCCGAATCGTCGGTGACCAAGGTGTTCTGGTCGGACCTCGACGTCGCCCTGCACGAGACCGCCCTGGACATCCGCGGCGCCGACGGCGAGCTCGCCGGCGACTGGACCGACGGGCTGCTGTTCGCGCTGGGCGGACCGATCTACGCGGGCACCAACGAGATTCAACACAACATCATCGCCGAGCGACTGCTGGGTCTGCCCAGGGAGAAAGCCAAGTGAGATTCGAGCTCGACGATCAACAGCGGGACTTCGCGGCCAGTATCGACGCCGCGCTGGCGAGCGCGGACATGCCGGCGGCGGTGCGGGCATGGACCGCGGGAGACACCGCGCCAGGTCGCAAGGTGTGGGCCCGATTGGCCGACCTCGGGGTGACCGCGCTCGCGGTGCCAGAGCGATTCGGCGGCATCGAGGCCCACCCGGTGGACCTGGTGGTGGCGCTCGAGCGGATCGGCTACTGGTGCGTGCCGGGCCCGGTCACCGAATCCATCGCCGTGGCACCGGTTTTGATGGCCGACGACGACCGCGCCGAGGGACTGGCGTCGGGCGATCTGATGGCGACGGTCGCACTGCCGCCCGCGGTGCCGCGCGCCGTCGACGCCGAGGCTGCGGGTCTGACGTTACTGGCCGCCGACGGCCTGGTAAGCGACGCGGCCGCGCAGCGGTCCCACACGTCCGTCGACCCAAGCCGCCGGCTCTACGACGTCACCGCTGTTGGTGACGGCCGCCCCGCCGATGTCGGCCGTGCCTACGAAGCCGGCGCGTTGGCCACGGCCGCACAGTTAGTCGGCGCCGGCCAGGCGCTGCTGATCGCGTCCGTCGACTATGCCAAGCAGCGAACACAATTCGGCCGCGTGATCGGCTCGTACCAGGCGATCAAACACAAGCTGGCCGATGTCCACATCGCGCTCGAGCTGGCCCGGCCGTTGCTGTACGGCGCGGCGCTGTCGCTGGCGGCGGACTCATCCGACACCGCCCGCGACGTCAGTGCCGCGAAGGTGGCCGCCGCTGAGGCCGCGACGCTCGCGGCCCGCAACGCGCTGCAGACCCTCGGCGCGATCGGGTTCACGTCCGAGCACGACCTGTCGCTGCAGCTGCTGCGGGTACAGGCGCTGCGGTCGGCGTGGGGTGACCCGGCGGCGCATCGACGCCGGATACTGGAGGCACTGTGAGCGAAGAACGGGAGCTGCTGCGCGAGACGGTACGTGGCCTGGTCGCCAAGCACGCCGGGCCGGAAGCCGTTCGGGACGCAATGGAGTCCGAGCGCGGCTACGACGAGTCGCTGTGGAAGCTGCTGTGCGAGCAGGTCGGCGCCGCGGCCCTCGTGGTGCCCGAGGAACTCGGCGGGGCCGGCGGCGAACTGGCCGACGCGGCGACCGTTGTCTCGGAACTGGGCCGCGCGCTGGTGCCCACGCCGCTGCTGGGCACCACCCTTGCGGAGCTCGCGCTGCTGGCGGCCGACGACGTCGACGCCGACACCATCGGTCGGCTGGCCGACGGCACCGCGATCGGTGCGGTGGTCCTCGATCCGGACTACGTCGTCAACGGTGACATCGCCGACGTGGTGGTCGCCGTCGACGACGGCCGGCTGTCCCGGTGGACGACGTTCACCGCGCAACGGGTCGCCACGATGGATCCGACCCGCCGGCTGTCGCGGGTGACACCGCAGGCCACCGTCCCGTTGGGCACCGACCCCGGCATCGTTGACACTTCGTCGATTCTGCTGGCCGCCGAACAGGTCGGCGCCGCGGAACGATGCCTGGAACTCACCGTCGAATACACCAAGCAGCGGGTCCAGTTCGGCAGGCCGATCGGAAGCTTCCAAGCGCTCAAACACCGGATGGCCGACCTGTACGTCGCCGTGTCGGCGGCCCGCGCGGTTGCCGATGACGCCGTTGCCGAACCGTCTTCCGCTGCGGCCGCGCTGGCCCGGGTCGCGGCGACCGAGGCGTTCGACGCAGTAGCCGCCGAGGCCATTCAGATGCACGGCGGGATCGCCATCACCTGGGAGCACGACATCCAGCTGTACTTCAAGCGGGCGCACGGCAGCGCGCAGCTGATGGGCCCGGCGCGGGACCACCTCCGCATGCTCGAACGGGAAGTGTTGAATACCAAGCGTGAGTGATCGGGTAGCGCTACGCGCAGGGGTGCCGCCGTTCTATGTGATGGACGTGTGGCTGGCGGCCGCCGAACGCGACCGTACGCACGGGGACCTGGTCAACCTGTCGGCCGGACAGCCCAGTGCCGGCGCTCCGGCAGCCGTGCGCGCAGCGGCTGCCGCGGCGCTGCTGCAGAACCAGCTGGGCTACACGGTTGCGCTGGGCATCCCTGAGCTGCGTGACGCGATCGCGGGCTCGTATCAGGACAGGCACGGGATAGTCGTCGACCGCGACGATGTGGTGGCGACGACGGGTTCGTCGGGCGGCTTCCTTCTGGCGTTCCTCGCCTGCTTCGACGTCGGCGACCGGGTCGTGGTGACCAGCCCGGGGTATCCGTGCTACCGGAACATCTTGTCCGCGTTGGGTTGTGAGGTCGTGGACCTGCAGTGTGGTCCGGAGACCAGGTTCCAACCGACCGCGCAGATGCTGGCCGCCCTCGACCCGCCGGTGCGCGGCGTCGTGGTCGCGAGCCCGGCCAACCCGACCGGGACGGTGATCGGACCCGACGAACTCGCTGCGATCGCGGCGTGGTGCGACGAGACCGGTGTGCAGCTGATCAGCGACGAGGTGTATCACGGGCTGATCTATCCCGGGGCGCCGGACACCAGCTGCGCGTGGGAGACGTCGCGGAACGCCATCGTCGTGAACAGCTTCTCGAAGTACTTCGCGATGACCGGGTGGCGGCTCGGCTGGCTCCTGGTGCCGCCGGAACTACGCCGCGCGGTCGACTGCCTGACCGGAAACTTCACGATCTGCCCGCCGGTGCTGGCGCAGATTGCGGCGGTGGCGGCGTTCACGCCGGAGTCGGTCGCCGAGGCCGATGCCCGCGTCGAGCACTACGGCGTCAACCGCGAACGGCTGCTGAACGGGTTGCGCGCCATCGGGATCGACCGGCTGGCGCCGACGGACGGGGCATTCTATGTCTACGCCGACGTTTCCGATGTCACGACGAACTCGATGGCGTTCTGCTCAAAGCTACTGGCGGAAACCGGTGTTGCGATCGCGCCGGGCATCGACTTCGACACGGTGCACGGAAACTCGTTCGTCCGGCTGTCGTTCGCGGGGCCGACCTCCGACATCGACGAGGCACTGCGGCGGATGGAGCCGTGGCTTCGCGGTTAAAGCCAGGTGTCGGGCGTGGTGGTGGTGAGGAACGCCTCGAGGTCGTCGCGCCATTGCGCGGGCGTGTTCTTGTCCGGCTCGATACCGGTGTACTCGCCGCGATAGAACAGCAACGGCCTGGGCTTCCGCTTGGGCACTTCCGAGAGCGACGCCACGTGACCGAACACGACGAGGTGGTCACCGCCGTCGTGCACGGATGCGACGGTGCAGTCGATGTGAGCAAGCGAGCCGTCGATGATCGGCGAACCCAGCGGAGAAGGGCGCCAGTCGATTCCGGCGAATTTGTCCGAATCCCTGGTACCGAAGCGCGCCGAGACGTCCTTCTGCTTCTCATGCAGCACGTTGACGCAGAACCGTCCCGTCGCCTCGATCGCCTTCCACGAGCGCGACACCTTGGTCGGGCAGAACAACACCAGTGGCGGTTCCAGCGATAGCGCCGCAAAGGACTGGCAGGCGAACCCCACAGGAGCGTCGTCGTGCACCGCGGTGATCACGGTGATGCCGGTGCAGAACTGGCCGAGCACGCTGCGGAACGTGCGCGGGTCGATTGGCGCGGCCGTCACGACTTCGGAAAGCCAATGCTGAAGTCGTGGCCCCAGAGGCTGACGGCCGTGCTCTCGTGGGCGATCCAGTCGTCGTCGGTGACTTTGCGTCCCTCGCACCCGAACTCGATGTCGAAGCCACCCGGCGTCTTCATGTAGAACGACAGCATCAGGTCGTTGACGTGGCGTCCGAGGGTGGCCGACATCGGCACCTTGCGGCGCAGTGCGCGGTCCAGGCACAGCCCGACGTCATCGCTGTGACCGACCTCGACCATCAGGTGCACGATGCCGCTGGGGGTCTCCCCCGGCATGAACGCCAGGCTGTGGTGGCGCGGGTTGACGCCGAAGAACCGCAACCATACCGGCGGACCGCCGGCGGGCCTGCCAACCAGCTGCGGGGGCAGCCGCATGGAGTCGCGGAGCTTGAAACCCAGCACGTCACGGTAGAAATGGAGCGATTCCACGTCGTCGCGGGTGGTCAGCACCACGTGGCCGAGGCCCTGCTCGGCGGTGACGAACGTGTGCCCGTACGGACTGACGATGCGACGGTGTTCGAGCGCCGCGCCGTGGAACACCTCCAGGCAGTTGCCCGACGGGTCCTGGAACCGAATCATCTCGTCGACGCGGCGGTCGGCAAGTTCGGCCTGGGTGGCCTCTTTGTACGGTGTGCCTTCGACGTCGAGCCGGTTGCGGATCTCTTGTAGGCCTTCGGCGTTCGCACACTCCCAGCCGGCCTCGGCCAGCCGGTCGTGCTCACCCGGCACGATCACCAGCCGTGCCGGGAAGTCGTCCATCCGCAGGTAGAGCGCACCTTCGGTGAGGCCGCGGCCCTCGACCATGCCGAGCACCTTCAGGCCATACTCCCGCCAGGCCGCCACGTCCGTGGTTTCGATGCGCAGGTACCCCAGCGATCGAATGCTCATCGCGCACCCCCGAGGAAATCTATTGTGAGCCGGTTGAATTCGTCGAATTTCTCGAGCTGCGCCCAGTGTCCGCACTGCCCGAAGACGTGCAGTTGCACGCGGGGAATCTGTTTGAGGGCGACCAGCGCCCCGTCGAGCGGGTTCACCCGGTCCTCGCGGCCCCAGATCAGAAGTACCCGCTGGCGCAGCTTGTGTACCTCGCGCCACATCATGCCAAGCTCAAAGTCCGCCCCGGCGAACGACTTTCCCATCGCGCGGGTGGCGGCCAGCGACTCAGGCGTGCTTGCGATCGCGAACCGCTCATCGATCAACTCCGGCGTGATCAGCTTCTGGTCGTAGACCATGATCCGCAGAAACTTCTCCATATTCTCCCGGGTGGGCTGGGCCGAGAACCTGCCCAGCAGCTTGACGCCCTCGGTCGGGTCTGGCGCAAACAGGTTGATGCTCAGGCCGCCCGGGCCCATCAACACCAGCCGGCCCGCGCGATCGGGATTGTCCAGCGCGAACCGCACCGCGGTGCCGCCGCCGAGCGAATTGCCAACCAGCGGAGCGCGTTCGATGCCGAGATGGTCGAACAGGTTCAACAGCGCGGTCGCGCTGTAGCGGTTGTACTGCTCGTGCTCGGTGTGCTTGTCGGAATGGCCGTAGCCGGGCTGGTCGACCGCCAGCACGTGGAAGTGAGAGGCCAGCACCGCGATGTTGCGGCCGAAATTCGACCAGCTCGACGCGCCGGGCCCGCCGCCGTGCAGCAGCACGATCGTCTCGTCGTTGCCGACTCCGGCCTCGTGGTAGTGCAGGCGCATGTCGTCGCGCACCTGCGCATACCGCGAGGTGGATTCGAACGAGAGGTCCGCGGTGTCGATCTGGCCGGCCGTCATCGTCAGACCATTGTGTCGCCGGGCGGCAACCCGAACTCGTGGTTTCCGAAGATCAGGTATGCCCGCTCGGGGTCGTTGGCGGCGTGCACCCGGCCCGCGTGAGCGTCACGCCAGAACCGTTGGATCGGAGCGCTGTTCGCCAGCGCGGTCGCGCCGGAGGCCTCGAACAGCCGGTCGACGGACGCGATCGCACGGCCGGTCGCGCGGACCTGGTCACGACGGGCACGCGCCCGCAGGTCGAACGGGATCTCCTGGCCCGCGGCGAGCAGTGCGAACTCGTCGCTGACGTTGCCGATCAACTGCCGCCACGCGGCATCGATGTCGCTGGCCGCCTCGGCGATGCGCACCTTGGCGAACGGGTCGTCCTTGGCCTTCTCGCCGGCGAACGCGGCGCGGATCCGCTTGCCCTGGTGCTCGACGTGCGACTCGTACGCGCCGTAGGCCATGCCGACGATCGGTGCGGAAATCGTGGTCGGGTGAACGGTGCCCCACGGCATCTTGTACACCGCCGCGGTGTTGGTCACCAGCCCGCCGGCGGTGCGGTCGTTCATCGACTTGTACGACAGGAAACGGTGGCTGGGGACGAACACGTCCTTGACGACGAGCGTGTTGCTGCCGGTGCCGCGAAGGCCGACCACGTGCCACACGTCGTCGATCTGGTACTCGGTGCGCGGAATCAGGAAGCTGCCGAAGTCCACCGGCCTGCCGTCCTTGATCACCGGACCGCCGACGAACGTCCACGTCGCGTGGTCGCATCCCGACGACCAGTTCCACGACCCGCTGACCCGGTAGCCGCCGTCGACGACCTCGCCGGCGCCCATCGGGGCGTACGACGACGAAATGCGGACATTGCTGTCTTCGCCCCACACCTCTTCCTGAGCCTGCTGGTCGAACAGCGCGAGGTGCCAGTTGTGCACGCCGACGATCGAGCCCACCCAGCCGGTCGATCCGCACGCGCTGGCGAGCCGTCGGGTCGCCTCGTAGAACAGCGCGGGGTCGCACTGCAGGCCGCCCCACTGCTCGGGTTGCAGAAGCCGGAAGAATCCGATCTCGCAAAGTTCGCTGACCGTGGCGTCCGGCAGACGGCGCAGATCCTCGGTTTCCTGGGCGCGCTGCCGCAGCTTGGGCAGCAGGTCGTCGACGGCGGCTAGGACCGACTGGGCGTCGCGTTGTTGAATGGACGTCACTGGTTTCCTCCCGATCGTGCAGGCCCAAGAATTGCGGACACAGTCGCAAGATTAGAACACGTTACGATTTTAGTCGAGCGCCTCATTCCTGCAGCAGGTAGACCTGCGCAAGTAGATTTCTGTAACATGTTCTAGTTGTGGCAGGAAGGAGAGTCGTGACCGACGAGCCGCTCGGCACCCATGTGCTCGAGCTACAGGTCGCCGACGTCGTCGCCGAAACCGACGACGCGCGGTGCCTGGTGTTCAAGGTCCCCGACGGCGCCCAGATTCCTGCTCAGCGACTCGCGTACGCCCCCGGCCAGTTCCTGACGTTGCGGGTGCCCAGCGATCGCACGGGCTCGGTGGCCCGTTGCTACTCGCTGTGCAGCTCCCCGTTCACCGACGACGCACTCACCGTCACCGTCAAGCGCACCGAGGGCGGTTACGCGTCGAACTGGCTGTGCGATCACGCTCACCCCGGGATGAAGCTGCATGTGCTGGCACCGTCGGGAACGTTCGTGCCGCCGACGCTCGATGCCGACTTTCTGCTGGTGGCCGCCGGCAGCGGCATCACACCGATGATGTCGATCTGCACGTCGGCGCTGATCGAGGGCGGCGGCAAGGTGGTGCTGCTCTACGCCAACCGCGACGAGAACTCCGTCATCTTCGGCACCGCGTTGCGCGATCTCGCGGCGAAGTACCCCGACCGGCTGACCGTGGTGCACTGGCTGGAGTCCGTGCAGGGGTTGCCGACGGCGGGCGCGCTGGCCGCGCTGGCCGCGCCGTATGCGACCCACGACGCCTACATCTGCGGGCCCGGGCCGTTCATGGCAGCCGCCGAGGCCGCGCTCTCGACGATCGGCGTGCCGAAGGAGCGGCTGCACATCGAGGTGTTCCGCTCGTTGGATTCCGACCCGTTCGCCGCAGTCGTGATCTCCGACGACAGCGACGAGCCTCCGGCCACCGCGATCGTCCACCTCGACGGCCAAACACACGAGATCAGCTGGCCGCGCAACGCCAAGCTGCTCGACCTGCTGCTGGCGAAGGGCCTCGATGCGCCGTTCTCCTGCCGCGAGGGGCATTGCGGCGCATGTGCGGTGCTCAAGCGCAGCGGCGAGGTCGAGATGGAGGTCAACGATGTGCTCGAACAGTCCGACCTCGACGAAGGTCTGATTCTGGGCTGCCAGTCCCGGCCGCGCTCGGATTCCGTCGAAGTCACCTACGACGAATAGCCACCCGGCTAACATTTCGCCCACCAATCCGGGAGGGAGCGCCATGAAGCGGCTGACTTTCGTCATCGCTGCCGGACTGCTCTGTGGGGGCTGGGGTGCGGCCGTCCCCACCGTCTCATCGGCCGCGTCCAACGCCGGCGACTCGTCGTTCCCGCTGCCCGACGGCACGCTGCTGGAAGTGCATGTCACCGCCAATTGTCCACTCGCGGACAAGCAGTGCTATTTCACCGTTGGAGCAGACCGGCGCTCGGGCGATGAGATCGACGGCTTCCCCGGCGATCTGTGGGCCCGGCAGACCACCACCCTCCGGTCGTCGAACCGGTTGAACAACCTCGAAACACAAGTCGTCGCCGCCGACACCCGGCAATTCAAGGAAATGGGCCGACGCGAGATCACCACGATCTTCTTCGGTGGCGGGCCGCCGGAGAGGTACCTGATAACGGGGCAGACGCAGCCGACCGACTGGCAAACGGGGCTGCCGATGCTGAACGCCGACTACATCGTCTGCGCGGAGATCCAGGTCGTCTACAGCGGCGTGAACATCACCTCGCCGAGCACCTGTGCGCAAACGACGTTCAGCTAACGCGGCAGGCCCAGTAAACGCTCACCGGCCATCGTGAGCAGGATCTGCTCGGTGCCGCCGGCGATCGTCAGGCATCGGACGTTCAGGAAGTCGTGCACCATCTTGTTGTCGACGATGCCCGCGCCCTCAGAGAGGTCCATCCGGAGCTCGGAGAGCGCCTGCCGGTAGCGGACACCGATGAGTTTGCGCGCGCTGGCCTGCGGTCCCGGGTCCTGACCGCCGACAGCCAGCTGCGCGATGCGTTGATCCAGCAGCGATCCGAGCTGGGCCGACACGATCAGCGCGCCGAGGCGATCCTGTGCGGCCGGGTCAAGGTCGACTTTGGCCACCGTCGCGAGCAGCTGCTCCATCGGATTGCCGAGCGCGGTGCCATGCGCCATCGCCACGCGCTCGTTGGCCAACGTGGTGCGCGCCAGCCGCCAGCCGTCGTTCACCTCGCCGACGACCATCTCGTCGGGAACGAACACGTCGTCGAAGAACACCTCGTTGAACAGGTCATCGCCGGTGATCTCGCGCAGCGGCCGAATCACGATGCCGGGCGAGTACATGTCGACAAGGAAGTACGTGATGCCCTTATGTTTCGGGGCGTCCGGGTCCGTCCGGGCCAGGCACACGCCCCACTTAGCCTAGTTCGCCGGCGATGTCCAGACTTTCTGCCCGGTGAGCCGCCAACCACCCTTTGCGCGGACGGCTTTCATGCGAAGCGAGGCAAGGTCGGAACCCGCGCCGGGCTCGCTGAACAGCTGGCACCAGATGAACTCCCCGCGCAAGGTCGCGGGCACGAAACGCTCGATCTGCGCGGGGCTGCCGTGCTCGAGGATGGTCGGCGCCGCCCACCAGCCGATCACCAGGTCGGGCCGGTCGACCCCGGCGGCCGCCAGCTCCTGGTCGATCAGCAGCTGTTCGGCCGGCGACGCCTCGCGGCCGTACGGCTTGCGCCAATGCGGCGCCAGCAGGCCCGCCCCGGCCAGCGCCGCCTGGCGCTCGTCCGCCGGCAGCGCGGCGATGCCGGCCACCGCCGCCGCGATCTCGGGACGCAGGTGAGCAACCGAATCCAGGTCGACGTGCAACTCACGCCGCACACCGTCACGGGTGAGTGCCGCGACACGACGCAGCCAGCGGGACCGGCCGCCGAGAAACTGCGAAATGCCATACGCCCGACGCAGATACAGGTGCGCATCGTGTTCCCAGGTGATGCCGATGCCGCCGAGCACCTGGATGCAGTCCTTCGCGTTCGCCGTGGCGGCCTCGATGCCGATGGCCGCCGCGACGGCCGCGGCGATGGAGAACTGTCGATCGTCGGCGCCGCCGGCGGCACGCGCCGCGTCCGCCGCGGCCACCGACGCCTGCTCGGACCGCAGCAACATCTCGGCACACATGTGTTTGATCGCCTGGAAGCTGCCGATCGGCTTACCGAACTGCTCGCGCACCTTCGCATATTCGGTGGCCGTCCGAAGCGTCCAGCGCGCCAGCCCGGCGGCCTCGGCGGCCAGCACGGTAGCGGCCAGATCGTCGATGCGCTGCGGCGTCACGTCCAGCGCCACGGCGGGGGTGGAATCGAGCACCACGCGCGCCAACGGCCGCGAGAAGTCGGTGGGCGTCAGCGCCTCAACGGTTGCGCCGTCGGCGCGGGTGTCGATCAGCAGCGGATGCTGGGCAGCCACGGCGATCACGAAGTCGCCGGGTTTGGCACCGAGCACCACCTCCAGGGTGCCGCTGACCCGCCCCGATGAGGGGCGGTAGGTCAGCTCACCGGGCAGCGCGACACCGGCGCTGCGCTGGCCGGACATCAGATCGCCGAGTTGGGTGTGGTGAGCGTCGCCGAGGACCAGGGTGGCCAACGCCGTCGTCGCCACCGGCCCGGGCACCATCGCGTAGGCGGCCTCGTCGAGCATGGCGCACAGGTCGCCCACCCCGGCACCGGCGCCGGCCAGCGACTCGGGCACCGCCACGCCGAAGAAGCCCAGGTCGGCTAACCCGCGGAACGGCTTCTGCCAGGCGTCGGGGTCGCCGTGCTCGACCGCCCGCACGGCAGCGATCGCGCCCGATCCGGGTGCCCAGGACCGCACCAGTTCCCTGGCGGCGGTCTGCTCGTCGGGCATGGTCGGCCTCCTAAGCCGGGATGGAAAGGCAGGTGCAGCCTACTAGAACGTGTTCTAATAGTACGCGGGCCGGTCGTCAAACCGGTACGCGTTGCAGCAGGACACGAGCGGTCCCGGGCGGCGCGCAGCGGTGAGGTCCGGGGCCCGTGTGCGTATCGTTTTGAGCAGTACGCCGAACAGAAGGAGCCGGTCACCGCATGTCGACGCCAGCGCAAGCCAGTTCTGGCCCGCCGGGCGACCCACGTCAGCCGCAGGTGCTGACGGTGGCCGCCCTGGCCGAGTCCGAACTCGGTTCGGAGGCTCAGCGAGAGCGTCGCAAGCGCATCCTCGACGCCACATTGGCTATCGCCTCTAAGGGTGGATATGAGGCGGTTCAGATGCGCGCCGTCGCCGAACGCGCCGACGTGGCGGTCGGCACGCTGTACCGGTACTTCCCGTCCAAGGTCCATCTTCTGGTGTCCGCGCTGGGACGCGAATTCGAGCGGATCGACGCCAAGAACGACCGGACGGCGATCGGCGCCGGCAGCCCCTATCAACGGCTGAACCAGATGATCAGCCGGCTCAATCGGGCGATGCAGCGCAATCCGCTGCTGACCGAGGCGATGACCCGGGCGTTCGTGTTCGCCGACGCGTCGGCGGCCGGTGAGGTCGACTATGTGGGCAAGCTGATGGACAGCATGTTCGCGCGGGCGATGAGCGACGGCGAACCGACCGAGGACCAGTACCACATCGCACGGGTGATCTCGGATGTGTGGCTGTCCAACCTGCTGGCCTGGCTGACCCGCCGCGCGTCGGCCACCGACGTCACCAAGCGCCTTGACCTCGCCGTGCGGCTGCTGATCGGCGACGAGGAACATCCCAAGATCTGATATGGAGACCGTTCTGTCAAGTGGGCAGGGTGAAGCGGCGGCCGCAACCGTCGTCGTGGCCGCCGCTTCGTTGGCCGGATGAGTTCTCGGTGGCGTCGAGCGTGTCGTATCGACGCGTGTCAGTCTGATATGCGCGGGTTGGTTACCGCAGGACGGGACTTTCGAGTCGGAGTGGATCGCTTGTCTAGACGTCGAGCGTAATCGGCTGCGCTGCAGCATGATTGCTCATAGATCTTTCGCGGGTCACTCCCAGACGCTTGCGGGCGCCTCCGAGTTGATCTCATCTGGACAGTTGTGGGTTGTCAGTCGTCGAGGACGGCCAACGACCAGCACCAGCCGGCCAGTTCACGGGCGATCGCCGCGTTGGCGACCACGGAACGTTTCTTGCGTTCATCGAAACCGACCCAGCGGGCGTGCAGACGCCGATTCGCTGCCTGTCCTCGCGCCCGGGCTGCCGGCGATGCGGCGTCCCACCGCTTGCGTAGTTCGCGGCCGGGCAGGTAGCGGGGTCGGTGATGCCAGGCGGCTTCGATCAGCAGCCGTCGGGCATGGCTGTTGCCGGTCTTGGTAACCCCGCCTTGGGCGCGGGTGGAGCCTGAGGAGTGCTCGGTGGGCACCAATCCGAGGTAGGCGCCGATCGAGCGGCCGCTGAGCCGTTGCCAGTCCCCGATCTCGGTGGCCAGCCCGAACGCGGTCAACGTGGAAACCCCGCGCAAACATCCCAGCCGGGTCACCAACGGCGTGTAGGGACTGTCGGCGGCCATCGCGGCGATCGCCGTATCCAGCCGATCTCGCCGATCCAGGGTGGCCACCATTGTGTCGAACGCGGTGTCGTAGGCCAGTTGCAGTCCTGGGACGTCGAATCGGTGAGTGCGCAGCCACAGTTCGTGCTTGCCGGTCCATGCCCTCCCGCCGCAGTAGATGATCCCTTGTCGCAGCAGCAGTTTCGAGAGTCGATGCCGGGCCGACATCAGGTCCCCTCGAACATCCTCACGCGCCCGTACCAGATCGCGCGCTGCCTCCTGCTCCACGCTGGGGATCGCCACTTCCACAATCTCACCCAGATGCAGCAACCGGGCCAGATGCCGGGCATCGCGGGCATCGGTCTTCACCCTGTCGCCCGACGGGCGCTGCAGTTTCGACGGCGCCGCAACCAAACACACAATCCCGGCGCCGAGCAGGAACCGGGCGAGACCAAACCCTGTCGGGCCGGCCTCATAGGTCACCGCCACCGGCCCCGCCAAGTCGCAGATCCATTCCAGGATTTCCTGGTGGTTCGGGGTCAACCGGCGCTCAACGACCTCCCCGGTCTCGCCATCCAGGCCGCACCCAACCACCGACCGCGCGTGCACATCCAACCCAACACTCGTACGATAATTTCTCACTGGGGCCTCCCACATCTTGTGGCTCTACCGGCCAGGACCACCCTGTCGGCAACCCACGTTCACATGTGAGCGAGGCCCCAGCCCCCCATACGGTCTAGCTGTCCTCGCTCGCCAGCAGGTTCCCTGCCGGTATGCAAACCGATCCGGTCGTGCCGATCTGGTCGTTTGGATTGTCATCGCCGTGGCGAGTGCGCTCGACTACGCGCACAACCAGGGCCTGCTGCACCGCGACGTCAAACGGTAGTGACCGGTGCTGTCATGCAGCTCGACGACCCCCGCAGAACCGGAAGGTCGCGCGTTAGCCGCAATACCGGAGCTAGTTCGCAGCCTTAAGGCTTCGTTTGGGCTACTGTTGGCCTTGCAGAGCAGCGAGACCCTGTTGGATTCCCTGGGGCATCTGTTCTGGGTTGGGCACCTGCGAGCCGACAAGTCTGCTCTGCTGGCAGGTCATGGGGTCAGCACAACCGACGCCGCCAAACGGACTCGGGTCAGCTAGTGCCGGTGCGGCGACGCTGACAGCTGCACCGAACACAATAGCGGCGCTGACTAGGAATTTTGTGAGCATGTTGTAGTTCTCCTTTATAGGTTGGCCGCCATGGTACGCGCCTGAGGGCCTTGTATTTGACGGCAGCGTTACCGGCTTCAAGTTCCGATCTCATACGCATACTGCGGGCAGTAAGCGCCCATGGAGTCTCCGACGAAGTACTCGGCGTGCGTGGCGTCTAGGGAAGAGTGGAGCCAGAGGTCATTCACGGTCTGGTTTGGTGTCAGGCCGTTATCAAGGTCGGCGCAGACGGCATGACCGGCCGCGATGGCTAAGTTCGCTGACGTGTAAGTGATGCCATAGTAATCCAGGGTCCTCAGGAACGACGTGTCGGTGTTGGTAAGGCTCTCGGGCTGGGGGTCTGCCGTCGCTACCCCCGGGGCCAGCAGTGCGACGAGCGGTACAAGGCCGACAGCCAACCGTGTCAGCGCACAACTAGGCGAGCGCGAGCGGTGTTGATCGCGTTGGGTTTCATCTCGGTTGCCTTTCCTGGGCGAGCGAGTTTGCTCGTTACCGGAAAGTCAAGCGGCGATACGGCCCCCACGGAAGTGCCGAAGGTCCCCGCAGAAGCGGCAAAGGCCCTTCAGCTAACACACGCTGACCGCATCACCGGTTGCGTTCGTTCGCGCTACCTGACCACTGCGTGTTGCCGTTAGGCCAATTGCTCCTGCGCATGGAAGACCTACTCCGCCCGTGAGGCGACGGCTTTCGAGTCACGACGGTTTCAGCCGCACCATCTCTCGGTGGACTGGAACCATGTATCGGAATACAGGTAGCCCGGATCGTTGGGAAGGAACCCCTGCCAGCCCGTGATCCCTGCAATGCCGTCGGCGCTCGCCGTCTTGGTGGTACATGTCTTGAGCCCAAGTTCGGTCGACAGCCTCTGCAGAGTCACGCTCATCGCCGCAAACCGCTCGTCGTCGGCTAGAACCGGCAGCGAATTGTGGCGTACCCGCAGCCTCAGCCGCTCCCAGTCTGCGGCGACGGCGGAGTACTCGTACACCGCCAGGACTTCCACCGATCGACCCGGCACGGTGAACATTCGGATAGAAGCGGCACGTCCATCAATAGCTGACATGGTCCCTCGCCTTCCAGGCAGAAATCTTGCTCAATAACCTGTCAGGCGATACCCCCGCCCGGCGAATGGCTACCGAATCTTCTTCAGGCCATCTGGTCTTCGCCGGGTGCGGCGTGGCGGTCTGCGCCGACGCGGGCGGCCACGCCGCGATTCGTTCTGGTCG
>CAWHDL010000028.1:0-143090 GCA_963828065.1 uncultured Actinomycetota bacterium
CCGTCAGGTCCAGCAGAGAAGCAAAGGGGCCGTGGACCTTTCGTTCATCGACCAGTCGTTCGGCCAGCTCGTCGCCGATGTGGCGGACGCTGCCCAGCCCCAGCCGCACCTCGGTGCCGTCGTTTTCCAGTGTGGCGTGCGCGAGGCTGGCGTTGACGTCGGGAACCCTCACGGTGACGCCGTGCCGGCGGGCGTCGGCGACCAGCGACTGCGGCGAGTAGAACCCCATCGGCTGCGCCCGCAGCAGCGCGGCGCAGAACGCCGCCGGATGATGCAGCTTGAACCAGGACGAGTAGAACACCAGCGACGCGAAACTCAACGCATGGCTTTCCGGGAAACCGAAGTTGGCGAACGCCTCGAGTTTTTCGTAGATCCGGTCGGCCACATCGCCGGTGATGCCGTGCCGTTCGCGCATGCCGTCGTAGAACCGGCCGCGCAACCGGCGCATCCGCTCGGTGGACCGTTTGGAACCCATCGCGCGACGCAACTGGTCGGCCTCGGCGGCGGTGAAGCCGGCGCAGTCGACGGCCAGCTGCATCAGTTGCTCCTGAAAAAGGGGCACGCCCAACGTCTTTCGCAGCGCCGCCTCCATCGACGGATGGTCGTAGGTGACCGGGTCCAGGCCGTTGCGTCGCCGGATGTACGGGTGCACCGAGCCGCCCTGGATCGGGCCGGGCCGGATGAGCGCCACCTCGACCACGAGGTCGTAGAAGATTCGGGGTTTCAGCCGGGGCAGAGTGGCCATCTGCGCGCGCGACTCAACCTGGAAGACGCCGACGGAATCGGCGCGCTGCAGCATGTCGTAGACGGCGGGCTCGGACAGGTCGAGCTTGGCAAGGTCCACCTCGATGCCCTTGTGTTCGGCGACCAGGTCGATGACGTAGTGCAGCGCGGACAGCATGCCCAGGCCGAGCAGGTCGAACTTCACCAATCCGATTGCGGCGCAGTCGTCTTTGTCCCATTGCAGCACGCTGCGATTCTCCATCCGCGCCCACTCCACCGGGCACACGTCGGCAATGGGGCGGTCGCAGATCACCATGCCGCCTGAGTGGATGCCCATGTGTCGCGGCAGGTTGCTGATCTGCAGCGCCAAGTCGATCACCGGCTCGGGGATGTCCTCCACGTCCGGGGAATCGGCCAGGCCGTTCCACCGGCTGATCTGCTTGCTCCAGGCGTCCTGCTGGCCTTGCGAAAAGCCAAGTGCCCGCGCCATATCGCGCACTGCGCTGCGGCCCCGAAAGGTGATGACGTTGGCGACCTGCGCGGCGTAGTCGCGGCCGTACCGGTCGTAGACGTACTGGATGACGTTCTCTCGCAGGTCGGATTCGATGTCGATGTCGATGTCGGGCGGCCCGTCGCGCTCCGGTGACAGGAACCGCTCGAACAGCAGCTCGTTCGCGACCGGGTCGACGGCGGTGACACCGAGCGCGTAACAGACCGCCGAGTTGGCCGCCGATCCCCTGCCCTGGCACAGGATGTCGCTCTGGCGACAGAACCGGGTGATGTCGTGCACCACCAGGAAATAGCCCGGAAATTTAAGTGTCTTGATGATTTCCAGCTCGTGCTCGATCTGTGCGTACGCCCGGGGTGCTCGATCTGGCGGCCCATAGCGGTCGTGCGCGCCGGTCATGGCCAGGTGCCGAAGCCAGCTGTCCTCGGTGTGGCCGTCGGGGACGTCGAACGGCGGCAGCTGCGGAGCGATCAATTCGAGCGCGAACGCGCACCGCTCACCGAGGTCGGCGGCTGCCGTCACCACTTGTGGACAGTGTGCGAACAGCCGTGCCATCTCGGCCCCTGAGCGCAGGTGCGAACCACCCAGCGGGGCAAGATATCCGGCGGCCTCGTCCAGGGAATGCCGTGCGCGGATCGCGCCCATCGCCATGGCCAAGCGGGCTCTTGACGGCTCCGCGAAGTGCGCGGCGGCGGTGGCGACGACGCTGACGCCGAACTTCGGCGCCAGCGCGGCCAGCGCGACGTTGCGTTCGTCGTCAAGCGGTTGGCCGTGGTGGGTCAGCTCGATGCTGACCCGGTCGGCGCCGAATCGGTCGACGAGGTCGGCCAGCGCTTTTTCGGCGGCTTCCGGCCCGTGGGTGATAAACGCTTTACGCACATGGCCTTTGCGGCAGCCGGTCAAGATGTGCCAGTGACCGCCGGCGGCCTCGGTGAGCGTGTCGAAGTCGTAAAGCGGCTTGCCTTTTTCGCCGCCGGCCAGGTGCGCGGCGGCCAATTGACGCGACAGCCGCCGGTAGCCTTCGGGCCCGCGGGCGAGCACCAGCAGGTGGGGGCCGGGGGGATCGGGGTCCTCGGTGCGGGCTTTGTTGCCCAGCGAGAGTTCCGCGCCGAACACCGTGCGCATGTTCAGTTCCTTTGCGGCCTCCGCGAAGCGCACGACGCCGTAGAGGCCGTCGTGATCGGTCAGCGCGATCGCCCGCAGGTCCAGCCGGACGGCTTCCTCGATGAGTTCCTCCGGGGTGCTGGCCCCGTCGAGGAAGCTGTAGGCGGAGTGGGCGTGGAGCTCGGCGTAGGGAGTCGATTTGCCGCGCCGGACGTCGTCGGGCCGCAGGTAGGCGCCCCGCTTGCGAGACCAGGCCGGGCTGTCGCCGCCGTCGACGGCCGGCTCCAACGGCATGCCGGCTCGCCGGGGCTTGCTGTTGAGCACCCGCTCGATCTCTCCCCAGCTCGGCCCAGTGAACCAGCCCATGTGCTGATCATATCGAACATAAGTTCGATACCGATACGGCGATGAATATCGGGCGCCGGTCGGGTCTATATACCGGGTCTATATACGCAAAGCACACGCCAAAGGAGACGGAATGACCCAGGAGACGTCCACCACATCAGCGACCGCAAAGCCTCAGGTTGTCGACCAGCAGACCTGGCGCAGCGCGCTTGACGAGCTGCGGCGGCGGGAGAAGGCCGCGACCCGGGAGCTCGACGCCATCGCGGCGCAGCGCCGTCGCCTCCCCATGGTCGAGATGCCCGACTACACACTGATCGGTGCGGACGGGCCCGTCCGGCTGGTCGACGTGTTCGACGGACGTTCGCAGCTGATCGTCTACAACCACATGTGGGAGAACGGAGCGGACTGGCAGTGCGGCGGCTGCACCGGCTTCACCTCTCAGTTCACCCGGCTGGAATTCCTGGACAATTACGACGCCCGCTTCGTTATCGTCACCAACGGGCCGATCGAGGAGGCCTTGGCCTACCGCGACAAGGTCGGCAACAAGATGGCCTGGTACTCGTCGTCGGACAGCCCGTTCGCCGCCGACGTCGACGCGCCACCCGGCGAAGGATTCGGCGTCAACGTGTTCCTGCGCGATGGCGACACCGTGTACCGGACATGGCACACCAACGGCCGCGGCACCGAACAGCTCAGCCACTCGTTCGCGCTCATTGACCTCCTGCCGTGGGGCCGCCAGGAGGAATGGCTCGACTCACCGGAGGGCTGGCCGTCGAGGCCGACCTACTCCGGCTGGCTGGATTCACCTGACATCGCGCGGTGCTACGGACAAGGATCCAACGCATGACCACCGACGAGCGCTACATCGTGACCCGCACCATCGCCGCGACACCGGCCGAGATCTTCGCGATCCTGTCCGACCCGTCGCGGCACAAGGACACCGAGCCGGGCGATTGGGTCCGCGACGCTATCGACACCGACCCGATCAGCCGCACCGGGCAGATCTTCGCGATCAACATGTTCCTGGAACGGATCGGCGGGCCCTACGTCATGCACAACCTGGTGACCGCATTCGAGCAAGACCGGGCGATCTCGTGGGCTCCGGGGCGACTCGACGACGCCGGCAACCACCAACCCGGCGGCTGGACGTGGCGATACGACCTCGTGCCGAACGGGGCGGGCACCGACGTCACCCTCACCTACGACTGGAGCGCGACACCGCAGAAGTTTCGCGACGAGATCGGCAACCCGCCGCCGTTCGAACTGCAGTTCCTCGAGGACTCGCTCGGCGCACTCGACCGGTCCGTCCTCAGGTAGTCGACGTACTCGGCCTAGTCCTCGTATTCGGCAAAGCCGTCCTCGAGCACCAGCCGGGCGTCGGATCCATCCGGATTCGACGCCTCCGTGCGGAACACCGCGTGCCCGGGTTCGGTCCGCCAGATCGACGTCGTGAGCGTGTCGCCAGGGAACACCACCGCGGTGAACCGCGCGTCGACAGACGAGATGTTCGATGCGTCGCCCCCGCCGAGTTCTGCCACCAGTACACGGCCGGCGACCCCGTATGTGCACAGCCCGTGCAGGATCGGTTTGCTGAACCCGGCCATCTCCCGGGCGAACCACGGATCGCTGTGCAGCGGATTGCGATCGCCCGACAGCCGGTAGATCAATGCCTGATCCTCGCGCGTCGGCAGCGCGACCCGCGCGTCTGGCTCGCGGTCCGGGATCTGCGGCGCCACCGGGCGTTGCCCCGGCTGCCCGCCGAAGCCGCCTTCGGCACGGATGACCAACGTCGTCACCGTCTCCGCGAGAAGCTCGCCCGTCTCCGGGTCGCTGCCCCGCCCGCGCAGCACGACCACCGCGTTCTTGCCCTCCCCCTTGTCCTGAAGGTCGGCGACGTCGGAGACCACGCTCAGCTTGCCCGCCGCCGGCAGCGGCTTGAACAGCTTGATCTGTTGTGACCCATGCAGCAGCATGCCGAAGTTGAATGTCCCGATCTTTCCGATCGCGCCGAACGCCGGGCACGCGATCACCGCGTACGTCGGTAACACCTGCTGCGGGATGCCGTGACTGTTTTCGGTGGTGAAGGCCAGGTCGTCGAGGCCGGCGCCGACCCCGAGTGCGTAGAGCATCGTTTCGCGGTCAGTCCATTCGACGAGGTGGGGCTTTGTGGTCGCGCCGATTGCGCCCGGATCGATTGGCATCGCTCAGTTCCGCCCGGGAAGCTTCATCACGCTGCGAACGATCGGCAACAGCGACTTCTGCCACAGGGTCGGCGGCAGGCCGAACGGCGCATCGAGGTTGAACACTCGGGCGGTCGCGATCGTCTGCGATTCGGTGTACTTCAGAAGACCCTCGGGACCATGCCTGCGGCCCACGCCGGAGATGCCCATCCCGCCCATCGGGGCGCTGAGGCTGCCCCACGCGAACGCGTACCCCTCGTTGACATTCACCGTGCCCGACCGCAACCGGGCGGCGATCTTCTCGCCCGCCGCGGTCGAGCCCGCCCACACGCTGGCGTTGAGCCCGTACTCGGTGTCGTTGGCCTTCTCGACGGCCTCGTCCACGTCGGCGACCGGGTAGATCGAGACGAGCGGGCCGAACGTTTCGTTGTCGGCGCACTCCATCTCCGGCGTGACGTCGGTCAGCACGGTCGGCTCGTAGAACAGCGGCCCGATGTCGGGCCGGGCGTTGCCACCAGCAATCACCTTGGCGCCCTTGACCTTTGCATCGGCGACATGACCCGACACGGTCTTCACCTGGCCCTCGGAGATCAAGCTGCCCATGTCGACGGAGAAATCGTAGGCCGTGCCCAACTTCATGCCGCGTACCGCATCGCCGAACCTCTGCGTGAATTCGTCGGCGATGTCCTTCTCGACGTAGATCCGCTCGATCGAGATGCACAGCTGGCCTGCATTCGAGAAGCATGCCCGGGTGGCCGCCTTCGCGACCTTGTCGAGGTTGGCGCCATTTGTCACGATCATCGCGTTCTTCCCGCCCAGCTCGGCCGAGAACCCGATCAGCCGACGACCGGCGCGTTCGGCGAGTTGGCTGCCGGTCGCGGACGAACCGGTGAACATCAGATAGTCGCAGCTGTCGGCGATCGCGGTGCCCACCACCGAGCCGGGGCCGGGCACGATCGCGTACAGCGCGCGGGGCAGCCCGGCCTCGTACAGCAGCTCGGCGCACGCGAGCGCACAGTACGGTGTCTGGCTGTCCGGCTTGAGCACCACCGCGTTGCCCGCGATCAGCGCAGGCACCGAATCCGATGCGGTGAGCGTCATCGGGTAGTTCCACGGCGAAATCACCCCGACCACGCCTTTCGGCTGATAGCCGACCATGGTCTTCCCGATCGCCGGCAGCAGCGCCTGCGCCTTTCGCGGCTTCAGTAGATCTTCGGCGACCCGCGCGTAGTAATTCGCGTTCGCCATCAGGTCGACAATTTCTTCCTGGGCGGCCCAGCGGGCCTTGCCCGCCTCGGCCTGTAGGAGGTCCATCAGGAACTGGCGGTTCTCGATGACCAGATCGCGGTAGCGGCGCACAATCGCGATCCGCTCCTTGACCGGACGTTTGGCCCACTCTCCCTGGGCCGCGCGCGCTTTCGTGAACGCTGCCTCAACATCGGCGACGGTGCCGACGGGGATCGTCGTCAGCGGCTTGCCTGTGAAAACCTCGTCGATCGTCCTTGCCGGACGCGCGGCGATATCCTCGATTGCGGCCAGGCTGCGTAACCGGTCGAAGACCTCGGCTGATGGTGCTGGCATGGCGTACCCCTCTCGACGACGATCAACTCTGCCAGATCACCCGGTTCCGCCGTTAGGCCCATCGGCGTCGACAAGCACGCCAGGGTTCATGATCCCGGCGGGGTCGAGCGCGCCTTTCATCGCGCGCAGCGCGTTGGCGAACGGTTCGGGGCGTTGCCGGTCGTACCACGGGCGGTGATCGCGGCCGACGGCGTGGTGGTGGGTGATGGTGCCACCGTGAGCAATGATCGCGTCGGACACCGCGGCCTTGATTTCGTCCCACTGCTCGACGAGGGTGTCCCGGCGTCCGCCGCCGTAGATCCCGTAGTACGGAGCGGGGCCGTCGGGGTAGACGTGGGTGAACCGGCAGGTGACGACGCCCGCCCCGCAGACCCGTTCGACAGCGCTGCGGGCAGCCTCGGTCACCGCGGCGTGCAGGTCGTCGAATCGGCCCCAGGTGCACGCGGTTTCGAAGGTCTCGGCGATGACGCTGCGGCGGGCCAGCGCATCACGCTGATATGGCATGCGCAAGAACGACGACCGCCAGGTCGCCGACGCATCGGTCGCGTCGGCGGTGCGCTCACGCCGGGCGATGACGGTGCCGTTGTGCTCGCGGGTAATCGCCACCGCCCGTTCCATCCACGCGGCGACGGGGTGATCGGCCGATTCGAAGGCGAGCACCAATAAGCCACCGGCGACCGCGGTCCCCGCGTTGAGAAATGCCTCGGCGGAATCAAGGAGCCGGCAATTGGTCGGGTACAGACCTGCCTGTGCGATCGATCGGGTCGCGGCGACCGCGGCGGTCCAGTCGTCGAACGTGATCGACGCGGTCGTGTGCCAGCGCGGCCGTTCTTGCAGACGCATCCACGCCTCGGTGATGACGCCGAGTGCACCCTCCGAACCGAGGAACATCCGGTCCGGGGACGGGCCCGCACCGGATCCCGGTAACCGCCGTGATTCACTGACACCGGCAGGGGTGACGACGCGCAAGGCCTCCGTCAGGTCGTCGATGTGGGTGTAGAGCGTGGCGAAATGTCCGCCCGCGCGGGTGGCCAGCCATCCGCCGAGGGTGGAGAACCCGAACGATTGCGGAAAGTGCCGAAGCGTGAGTCCGTGTGGCCGCAACTGGTTTTCGAGATCGGGACCGAGGGCGCCGGCCTGAATTCTGGCGGCCCGGCTGACGGCGTCGATCTCGAGAACCTCGTCCATGTCGGTGAGATCCACAGTCACGGCCGGGCCGTCGAATCGCGGTTCGACCCCGCCCACCACCGAACTGCCGCCGCCATAGGGAATCACCGGAATCGATTCCCCCGTGCACCAGTCCAAAACGTCGATGACGTCCCGCTCGTGGCGAGGTCTGGCGATGAGATCCGGGACATTCTCGAGCCGCCCACGCAGGTTCAGAACGACGTCGCGGAAGGCTTTGCCGCGCGCGTGAGCCACCCGGTCGACCGGATCGACTGAGCACAACGCGGCCAGCGCGGCGGGTGGCGTGATCCGCGACGGCGGCAGGTCCAGCTCGTCGGGGTTGGGCGGCGCGTGATCGGTGAAGTCGTGGTCGGGCAGCAGCGCGGCAGATCTCGCCATGAGTTCGGCGGTCTCGCTCTCGGTCAGCGCGTCTTCGACATTGCCCCATCCCCACCACGAACGTGTCATCCCCAAATTTTGAATGACCTGTCAGGACGAAGTGTCAACGGACTCCTCCCGGCGATATCGGGGAACTAACCTCAACGAGTGACATCGACACCGGAGAAGGGCGACCACGCGTCGCAATATCATGTCGAACCGCACCACGGTTCAGTCGCCAACAAGCTCAATTGGCTGCGCGCCAGCGTGTTGGGCGCCAACGACGGGATCGTGTCGGTCGCCGGCATCGTGGTCGGCGTCGCCGCGGCCACGGCCGAACGCGGGCCGGTATTCACCGCCGGCATCGCCGGGCTGGCCGCGGGCGCGTTGTCGATGGCGGTCGGCGAGTACGTTTCGGTGAGCACGCAGCGCGACACCGAGCGGGCAATGCTCCACTTGGAGCGCCAGGAGCTGAAGTTGCAGCCCGAGGTCGAGCTGGACGAGCTGACCGGACTCTACGAAAAACGAGGCCTTACCCATGAGACCGCGCTCAAGGTAGCTGAAGAGCTCACCGCACACGATCCGCTTGGCGCGCACGCCGAGGTCGAGCTGCACATCGATCCGGAGGAGCTGACGAATCCCTGGCAAGCGGCGATCTCCTCGGCGGTGTCGTTCACCGCCGGCGCCATCCTGCCCCTGATCGCGATCCTTGTTTCGCCACCACCCGTGCGGATTCTGGTGACGGTTATCACCGTGCTGATCGCGCTGGCGATCACCGGCTGGGTCAGCGCCCGGCTCGGCGGCGCGAATCCGGTGCGTCCGATGCTGCGCGTCACCGTGGGCGGCGCGCTGGCGATGGCGATCACCTTCGGTATCGGCCATCTCGTCGGGGCTGCCGTCGGGTAGCTCCGCGACCAGGTGTGAGGACCACGTCACAACTCATTGACCTTTACGGGCACCCCGACCACCATGACTCCCATGCGCTATGTCGTTACCGGCGGTACCGGGTTTATTGGTCGCCGTGTCGTATCGAAACTCCTGGAGACTCGCCCCGACGACGAGGTCGGAGTCCTGGTCCGTCGCGCCTCCCTGTCCCGCTTCGAGCGCCTCGCCTCCGATTGGGGTGAGCGCGCGAAGCCCGTGGTGGGCGACCTGACCGAACCGGAACTCGGCCTGAGCCGGGACGCCGTGACCGAGCTCGCGGGCGTCGAGCACGTGGTGCACTGCGGCGCGATCTACGACATCACGATGTCGGAGCCCGCCCAACGCGCGGCCAACGTCGACGGCACCCGGTCGGTGATCGCGTTGGCCCGGGGCCTGAACGCGACGTTGCACCATGTGTCGTCGATCGCCGTCGCGGGTGGCTTCCGCGGCGAGTACACCGAGGCCGACTTCGACGTGGATCAGAACCTGCCGACGCCGTATCACCGCACGAAGTTCGAAGCCGAGCAGCTGGTGCGCACCGAGCCCGGCCTGCGCTATCGCATTTACCGACCGGGCGCTGTCGTCGGAGATTCGCGCACCGGCGAGATGGACAAGATCGACGGGCCGTACTACCTGTTCGGGGTGCTCGCCAAACTTTCCAGGCTGCCGGCGTTCACGCCGATCATGCTGCCCGACAGCGGGCGTACCAACATCGTTCCGGTCGACTACGTCGTCGACGCGATGGTGTGGCTGATGCACGTACCCGACCGGGACGGACAGACGTTCCATCTGACATCTCCGGAACCCATTGGCTTGCAAGGTATTTACCGTGGTGTCGCGAAATCCGCCGGCCTGCCCCCGCTCCGCGGATCGCTGCCACGCGCCGTCGCGATGCCCGCGCTCAAAGTCCGCGGCCGCGCGAAGGTCGTGCGCAACGCGGTCGCGACTCAACTCGGCATCCCCGCAGAGCTTCTGGACGTCGCCGACCTGCCCACCACATTCAATGCGGATGCGACACGGGAGGCGTTGCACGGCAGCGGAATCGCGGTTCCCGGCTTTGCCTCGTATGCGCCACAGCTATGGCGGTACTGGGCCGAGCACCTGGACCCCGACCGCGCCCGTCGCGACAACCCGGACGGGCCGCTGGTGGGCAAGCACGTCATCATCACGGGCGCGTCCAGCGGGATCGGCCGCGCGTCGGCGATCGCCGTCGCGGAGCGGGGCGCGACGGTGTTCGCGTTGGCGCGCAACGGGCAAGCGCTCGACCATCTGATCGAGGAGATCCGCGGGTCCGGCGGTCAGGCGTACGCCTTCACGTGCGACGTCACCGATTCATCGTCGGTGGAGCACACCGTCAAGGACATCCTCGGCCGGTTCGGCCACGTCGACTACCTGGTGAACAACGCGGGACGCTCGATACGACGCTCGGTGGTCAACTCCACCGACCGCCTGCACGATTACGAACGCGTGATGGCCGTCAACTACTTCGGCGCAGTGCGCATGGTGCTCGCGTTGCTGCCGCACTGGCGGGAGCGGCGGTTCGGTCACGTTGTCAACGTCTCCAGCGCGGGCGCGCAGGCCCGCGGCCCGAAGTACAGCTCCTACATCCCGACCAAGGCCGCCCTGGACGCGTTCGCCGACGTCGTCGGCACCGAAACACTCTCCGACCACATCACATTCACGAACGTCCACATGCCGTTGGTGCGCACGCCGATGATCGCGCCGTCACGTCGGCTCAACCCGGTGCCGCCGATCAGCGCCGAGCACGCCGCGGCGATGGTGGTGCGCGCACTGGTGGAGAAGCCGACGCGGATCGACAATCCGCTCGGCACGATCGCGGAGGCGGGTAACTACTTCACGCCGAAGCTTGCGCGCCGAATACTGCACCAGGTCTACCTCGGCTATCCCGATTCCGCTGCGGCGCGAGGAGTCGCGCCGGCCGAGCCGGATTCACCGTCGCTCCAGGCGCGGCGGCAACCCAAGCGGCCGACCCGCACGGTTCGGAAGTTGAGGGTGCCGCGTCCGATCAGGCGCGCGGTGCGGGTGATCCCCGGCGTACATTGGTGACCTTGTGACCGCACCCGTCTTCGCCGACGTGGACACCGGCGTCGACGACGCGATGGCGTTGGTGTACCTGCTCGCCAGCGCCGAAGCCGAACTGATCGGCATCGCCTCGACGAGCGGGAACGTTGCCGCGCAACAGGTCTGCATCAACAACCTCGGGTTGCTGGAACTGTGCAGGGCGGATGACATCCCGGTCTCGAAGGGTGCCGACGAGCCGCTGAGCTCCCCGTTGCGCACCGCGGAGGACACGCACGGACCGCAGGGGCTCGGCTATGCGCAGTTGCCGCCGACCGACCGCAGAGTGACCGCTTACAACGCCACCGAGGCCTGGGTGCGGGCGGCGCACGCGCACCCGGGTGAACTGATCGGGCTGGTGACCGGGCCGGTGACAAATCTGGCGCTGGCGCTTCGGGTCGAGCCCGCATTGCCGAGCCTGTTGCGGCGGTTGGTGATCATGGGCGGCTCGTTCGAGTACCGGGGGAACACCGATGTGGTGGCGGAGTGGAACATCAGCGTCGACCCGGAAGCGGCGGCCGAGGTGTTCGCCGCCTGGTCGGGCCATGACACTCTGCCAATTATATTGGGGCTCAACCTCACCGAGAACATCGTGATGACGCCGGCGATTCTCACCAGGTTGGCAGAGGCGGCGGGCTCGTCGACGGTGCAGATGAGCGTGCTCGACGCGCGCGGCACCAGATCGGCGGCGTCCAATCCGCTGATACGTGTGCTCGAGGACGCGATGCGGTTCTACTTCGAGTTCCACTTCGACGAGGGTGAGGGATTCCTGGCGCACCTGCACGACCCACTCGCCGCCGCAGTCGCGCTTGATACATCGCTGGTACAAACCCGCACGGCCACAGTGGACGTGGAGCTGACGGGCACGCTGACGCGGGGCATGACGATCGCTGACTGGTCGGGGCGCTGGGACCGCCCGCCGAACGCAGAGGTCGGTGTGCACGTCGAGCCGAGCACGTTCTTCGAGCGCTTCATCGAGCGGGTCGGGGTATTCGCTCGGCGGCTGGACGAGACCTACTCGTAGATGCCTTCGAGGTACCAGCGCCGCTGGCGATAACACAGCAAGAAGGCGACGCCCGGATCCCCGTCGATAAGCACCTGTGCACGCGCGGTGCGTCCGGCCTTGACCTCGGGATCCCACCAGCGTTCGTCGACCGGCCACGGCCCGGCCCACCAGCGCAGTGGGCCGTCGCGGTTGGGCGCTTCGAGCCGCACCGGGTCGGCGGAGAACACTCCCCTGCTGGTCACCCGCACCGGATTGCCTCGTGAATCAAGAAGTTCCACCGGATCGTCGAGCAGCACCGCCGGCGACGGCTCCGGCAATCGCCCCGGCCACGGCTGCCGCGGATCGGCCCGCGGAACGAGTTCGTCGCCCAGCGGCACCAGGGTGACCCGCTCCGCTGGCCCGCGGCCACCGGACAGCACCGGAACCTGAACCGCCTCTGGACCGAGAAGCCCCTGCACCCGCACCAGCGCCCGTCGCGCCCGCAGCCTGTCCTCCTCACCGAACCCACCCCACAGCGGCAGCTGCAGCGCCTCGGCCGAGACGACCTCGACCGGCTGCAGCCGCAGCATCGTCACCGGTGCGGTTGGCCGGTCTGCGATGACCCGCTTGTTGAGCCAGCCGTCCAGTTGCCAGCGCACGCGGTCGGCGGTGGCGTCCTCCGTCAACGGCTCCGCGCAGCGCCATACCCGGCTCAGCTCTTCTCCGTTGGCGGTGACGGCGTGGATGGCCAGCCGGGTGCATCCGACACCGGCCGACATCAGTGTCTGGTGCAGCTGGCTGGCCAGCGAACGGCCCGCGAACGCGGCAGCGTCGACCCGGTCGATCGGCGGGTCGCACCGCATCTCGGCATCGAGTTCCGGTTCTGGTTCGCGCCCCGACGGGCCACGCTCCGGCTCCCCACGTGCAAAACGATGCGCCACCACCGCGTCGGTGCCGAACCGTGATGCGACATCTGTGCGCGACAACGCCGCGAACTGGCCGACGGTGCGAATTCCCAACCGCCACAGCAGATCCGCCAGATCAGCGCGGCCTTCTCCGGATAGGCTGGGCTCGGTGGCCAGCTCCCGGATGGAAAGGTCTGTAAGGAACGCGGCATCCCCGCCGGGCTCGACGATGCGGCCGGCTCGTGCAGCGAACACGGCAGTGGGCAATTGGTCGGCGATGCCGGCCTGGCATTCCGCGCCCGCCGCCGACACCGTGTCGACCAGCCGCTCGGCAGCGGCGGATTCAGAGCCGAAGTAGCGGGCCGCGCCGCGCACCGACAGCACCAGCAGGCCGGGACGCAACACCTCCGCGCGCGGCACCAGGTCGTCCACCGCGGCCGTCACCGGTTCGAAGAATCGGGCATCGCGGCCCGGGTCTGCGGTGGCGACGTGAAGGTGCGGGCAGCGGGCCTGCGATTCGCGACGGCGCAGGCCTCGTCGCACCCCGGCCGCTCGTGCCGCCGCGGAGCAGGCGACCACGCGGTTGGCCAGCGTGACCGCCACCGGCGCTGTGGCAGGCAGGCCCGCGGCGGATGCGGCCGCGACCGCAGGCCAGTCCATGCACCAGATGGCGAGCGCTCTACGTGCGTCGCGAACGTCCACTTACTGCACGCTTTTCACGCAAGTCTGTGGAAAGAGCCAGCCTCACCCCGCGGATCCGACTTCCCACCTCGTAGCCACTGACCCTGGCCTCCAGCCGCATCCTGGCCCCTTGCCAGTCACCGCCGGTGACCAGAAGCGTGCAGCCCTTGTTGCGGGCCCGCGCGGTCACGGCCCGCGCCCGGGACACCGGCACCGACCGACCACCCAGGCCGAGCACCACCAGATCCATCCCGTCCAGCAGCACCGCGGCCACCTCGACCGGATCGGTGCCGGGGTCGGGTACCAGCGCGAGCCGGGTCAGATCCGCGCCTATCTCCACCGCGGCCAGGAGGCCGACGTCGGGCTGCCCGACGACGGCGGCATGACCGCCCGCCGCCGTCACCGCCGCCACCACTTTCAGGATCAGCGATCGAGCACCCGAGGCCACCACCACCGAGCCGCGCGGCAACGCAGCAGGGATCCGGTCGGCCAGCGATTCGGGCATCGGCAGCAAACTTTGAGAGTCGGGGATGAGATCCTCGACCCGGGGCGGGGCCGAGTGGCCGCGGCTGGCCTTTCCCGACACCGCGGCGATCTTGCGTCGCAGGTGTTCTACCTGTTCAGCACGGTCGGGCCGGGACTTCTCGACCGTTAGGGCTGCCGTCACTGCAGCACCTCCTGCACCATCCGATTCCACCCGCATTCGAAAATATGTTCGATACCGCGAGTAAACACCCGCCCACCGACATCGTCAAGCCGCCGCCCGTCGCGAAAAAATGATCGTCGACGGCCTATCAGCGTTAACCTACGTCTGTTGGGGGTGACTGCATTGCTGGAGGATCGCCATGCCTGACACCAACTACGACCTCGTGAAAATGATGATCGAGCGGTGACCTACTCCCACTCGATGGTGCCCGGCGGCTTGCTGGTGACATCGAGCACCACCCGGTTCACCTCAGGCACCTCGTTGGTGATCCGCGTCGAGATGCGCTCCAGCGTCTCGTACGGGACCCGCGTCCAGTCGGCGGTCATCGCGTCCTCACTCGACACCGGCCGCAGCACAATCGGGTGCCCGTAGGTACGCCCGTCGCCCTGCACGCCCACCGACCGGATATCGGCCAACAACACCACCGGGCACTGCCAGATCTGGCCGTCCAGTCCGGCAGCGGTCAGTTCCTCACGCGCGATCGCATCGGCCCGCCGCAGAGTGTCCAGCCGCTTCGCGGTGACCTCACCGACGATCCGGATTCCCAGGCCCGGACCCGGAAAGGGTTGGCGCGCAACAATTTCCTCGGGCAAGCCCAGCTCCCGGCCGACCGCGCGGACCTCGTCCTTGAACAGCAGCCGCAGCGGCTCCACCAGTGTGAAATTCAGGTCGGCCGGCAGGCCACCAACGTTGTGGTGGCTCTTGATGTTCGCGGTGCCACTGCCCCCACCAGACTCCACGACGTCCGGATACAGCGTGCCCTGCACCAGGAACTTCACCTCAGAGTCACTGTTTCCCAGCGCGTCTCGCACCGCGCCCTCGAACGCGCGGATGAACTCGCGCCCGATGACCTTGCGCTTGCCCTCCGGGTCGCTCACTCCGGACAGCGCTTCCAAGAACCTGTCCTTGGCGTCGATGGTCACCAGCCGGGCACCGGTGGCCGCGACGAAATCCCGCTCCACCTGCGCGCGTTCGCCCGCACGCAGCAGACCGTGGTCGACGAACACACACGTCAACCGGTCCCCAATTGCCCTCTGCACCAACGCGGCCGCCACCGCCGAGTCGACACCGCCGGACAACCCGCAGATGGCCCGCCCGTCACCGATCTGTTCGCGGACCTGCTCGGTCAGCGTGTCGGCGATGTTCGCCGGCGTCCAGGTCGAATCGATGCCTGCGAACTCGTGCAGGAACCGGCTCAGCACCTGCTGACCATGTGGAGTGTGCATGACCTCCGGGTGGTACTGCACACCTGCCAGCGCGCGGGCCCGGTTCTCGAACGCCGCCACCGGGGCTCCGGCGGTGGTGGCCACCACGTCGAAACCCTGTGGCGCCGACGTGACCGCGTCACCGTGGCTCATCCACACCGGCTGAGTGTCCGGCAACCCTGAATGAAGTTCTCCGCCAACGACTGTGAGATCCGTGCGGCCGTACTCGCTGGTGCCGGTGTGAGCCACCGTCCCACCCAGCGAAAGGGCCATCGCCTGAAACCCGTAGCAGATGCCGAACACCGGCACACCGAGCCCGAACAGCGCCGGATCCAGCTGCGGGGCACCCTCTTCGTACACGCTCGCCGGCCCGCCCGACAACACAATCGCGACAGGATCCTTCGCCTTGACATCCTCGACGCTGGCCGTGTGCGGGATGACCTCCGAATAGACCCGCGCCTCCCGCACGCGCCGGGCGATCAACTGCGCGTACTGGGCGCCGAAGTCGACCACCAATACCGGTCGTGCGGGTGCGTGTGCGGTTGCTTTCGTGGCAGGTTCTGTCACGGGATCAGTCTAAGGGCGCCCCCGGCCGGGCCGGATGCACGCCGCATGCGCTCAACCCCGCCACAGCACCGAGACGGCCTCTTGCGTGCAGCCCATCGCCTCGATGAACGTCTCGTTGTCGAACCCCGGCAGCTCCTGCAGCCGAGATAACAGGGCGTGGTCTCCGTTCAACGGCACCATGTCGCTGCTGCCGTCGGCATAGCTGAGCACCACGAACACGTCGTCGGTGACCGGACCATCCGATGTCGTCACCAACGCCACCTCGACAAGCGGCTCCCCGCCCCCGTCCCGGCGCACGCCCCGAACCCTACTGCCCGTCAGCCCTTCCGGCGCAGCATCCAGGCCGGCACCCAATGCGTCACCGGTCGGCTGTTGGCCCCGTAGCTGACCGGATAGGTCACCAAGCCCCACCAGTTGCCTTGCTCGCACAGACCCCAGCAGCACAGCCGGCCCTCGACGACCTTGTGCATCTGCAGACCGGCCGGGTGATAGCCACCGCGGCGGTGCGGCTCGCGCGGAAACAACGAGCCCAGGTCGATCAGCACCGGGACGGGCGGCTCGACCGCACGGAACGGCTCAGGCACCGGCTGGCCGCTGTAGCTGATCCCCTGCAGATCACCCACTGTTCGATCATACGTTCGAACAGTGCATTGAGGAACAGGTCAGCCGGCGGAGCTGACCGGTTCGATCGGCTCGATCGGCCGATGCTTCAGGGCTGCGGGGGCATCGGCAGGCACGACGGGATGCTGCGGCGGGATCGGATCGAGGCGCCGGTAGGCCTCACCCACACCGGGCCGCAGATCGGCCTGCCCCTTGTTGGGCCACAGCGACGCCGCCCGCTCCGCCTGCGCGGTAATCGAAAGCGACGGATTGACACCGAGATTCGCCGAGACCGCCGCGCCATCGACCACCGACAGCGTCGGGTAACCGTACACGCGCTGATACGGGTCGATGACGCCGCTCTCCGGGCTGTCGCCAATTGCTGCGCCGCCGAGGAAGTGTGCCGTCAACGGGATGTTGAACAGCTCCCCCCACGTGCCGCCCGCGACGCCGTCGATCTTGGCCGCAAGCCGGCGCGTCACCTCGTTACCCGCCGGAATCCATGTCGGATTCGGCTCGCCGTGACCCTGCTTGCTGGTCATCTGCGAGAAGCCAAGTTTCGTCCGCTTGGTGAACGTCGTGATGGAGTTGTCCAGGTGCTGCATCACCAGCGCGATTATCGTGCGTTCGCTCCAGTGCCGGGCGTTGAGCATCCGAAGCGTTCCGCGCGGATCCTTGCCTGCTGTCCGGAAGAACTGCTTCCAGCGCGGCACATCGGTGCCCTGCGGTCCCGCCCCGTCGGTCATCAACGTCTGCAGCAGACCCATCGCATTGGAGCCTTTGCCGTAGCGGACCGGCTCGATGTGCGTATCCGGAGTCGGGTGGATCGACGACGTGATCGCCACACCATGCGTGAGGTCGAGATCGGGGGTGACCTTGAATCGTCCTGCGCCGACAATGGATTCGGAGTTGGTCCGGGTGAGTGTGCCGAGCTTGTCGGAGATCTTGGGCAGTTTGCCCTTGTCGCGCATCTTGAACAGCAGCTTCTGCGTGTTATAGGTGCCGGCGGCCAGCGCGAGGTAGGAAGCGGTGAACGACTTCTTCTTCCTGCGCAGCCACCGTCCGGTGACGACGGTGTCGACGCGCCACGTGCCGTCGGAGCGCTGCTCGAACCCCGTGACGGTCCTCATCGGAAAGACTTGCGCCCCAGCCTTTTCCGCGAGTCCAAGGTAGTTCTTCACCAGGGTGTTCTTCGCACCGTAACGGCAGCCCGTCATACAGGAGCCGCATTCAATGCAGCCGGTCCGCTCGGGGCCCGCCCCGCCGAAGTAGGGATCGGCCACCGTCTTGCCGGGCGTCTTCTCGCCGTCCGGCCCGAAGAACACCCCGACCGGGGTTGCTACAAAGGTGTCGCCGACCCCCATCTCATCGGCAACCTCTTTCATCATGCGATCGGCGTCGGTGAACGTCGGATTCTTGACCACGCCCAGCATCCGTTGGGCCTGGTCGTAGTGCGGCATCAACTCGGCGCGCCAGTCAGTGATGTGCGACCACTGCTTGTCGGCGAAGAACGGCTCGGGCGGCACGTACAGGGTGTTCGCGTAGTTCAGCGAGCCGCCGCCGACGCCGGCCCCACCGAGGATCATCACGTTGCGGAGCAGGTTAATGCGCTGGATCCCGTACATGCCCAGTCTCGGCATCCACAGGAATTTGCGCAGGTTCCACGACGTCTTGGCGAACTCGTGGTCGGCGAAACGTCGGCCGGCTTCCAGCACACCGACGCGGTAACCCTTTTCCGTCAGGCGCAGCGCCGTGACACTGCCACCGAATCCCGAACCGATGATGAGGACGTCGAAATCAGGCTTCATCGGGCAAGTATGAGCTCACCGGCGGGTGACGCTCTAGAGAGGCTTACCTAAGTCTGCCGCCGCGCCCCTGAGTCAACTACCGACCGTGAGGCCGACCTTCTGGAACTCCTTGAGATCGCAGTAGCCGGCCTTGGCCATGGACCGACGCAGTCCACCGACGAGGTTGAGCGACCCGAAGGGGTCGTCGGACGGACCGCCGAGCACTTGGCCCAGCGGCGGGCGTTCGCCGACCGCGACCTGCAGCAACGCACCGCGCGGCAGCGACGGGTGCGCTGCAGCGGCGGGCCAGAACCATCCGTCGCCGAGTGCCTCGGCCGACGCGGCGAGCGGCGTGCCGAGCACCACCGCGTCGGCGCCACACGCGATCGCCTTCGCCAGCTCGCCCGAGCTGTGGATGTCGCCGTCGGCCAGCACGTGCACGTAGCGCCCGCCGGTCTCGTCGAGATACTCGCGGCGGGCCGCCGCGGCGTCGGCGATCGCCGTGGCCATCGGCACGCTGATGCCCAGCACCTCGTCGCTGGTGGTGACGCCGCTGGTGGAGCCGTAGCCGACGATGACGCCCGCCGCGCCGGTGCGCATCAGATGCAGCGCGGTCCGATGGTCGGCCACGCCGCCGGCCACCACCGGCACGTCGAGTTCGGCGATGAACGTCTTGAGGTTGAGAGGTTCGCCGTCGCGGGCGACCCGTTCCGCGGACACGATCGTGCCCTGGATCACCAGCAAGTCGATGCCGGCCTGGACGAGCACGGGCGTCAGCGAGCGCGCGTTCTGCGGGCTGACCCGCACCGCGGTGATCACGCCCGCGTCGCGCACCTGGGCGATCGCGGCGCCGAGCAGGTCCGGATCAAGCGGCGCGGCGTGCAGTTGCTGCAGCAGCCGGATCGACGCGGACGGCTCGGGCTCCTTCTCGGCTGCCTCGATGACCTGCGCGATCTTCGCCCCGACATCGGCGTGCCTGCCAATCAGGCCCTCTCCGTTGAGGATTCCCAGTCCACCCTGTCTGCCCAACTCGATCACGAACTCCGGCGAAGCCAGCGCGTCGGTGGGGTGCGACACCACCGGGATCTCGAACCGGTAGGCGTCGAGCTGCCACGCCGTGGACACATCCTTCGGCGACCGTGTCCGCCGCGACGGCACGATGTTGATGTCGTCGAGCTCATAGGTGCGGCGGGCGGTCCGGCCCATGCCGATCTCGACCACGTCACGCATGACGCTGGACCTTTCCCTCTTCGCGCAAGCGGCTCATCGGTGCCTTTTCCTCTTCGCGCAAGCGGCTCATCGGTGCCTGCTCTAGTGCGCGTGGTAGTTCGGCGCTTCGACCGTCATCGTGACGTCGTGCGGATGGCTTTCGTTCAGCCCGGCCGCGGTGATCCTGACGAACTGCGCCCGCTGCAGATCCTCGATGGTCGCCGATCCGGTGTAGCCCATGGCCGCCCGCAGGCCGCCGGTGAGCTGGTGGATGACTGTGGCCAGCGGGCCGCGGAACGGCACTCTGCCCTCGATGCCCTCGGGCACCAACTTGTCCTCGGAAAGCACGTCGTCCTGGAAGTAGCGGTCCTTGGAGAACGATTTGTTGTCGCCGCGGCCGCGCATCGCGCCAATCGATCCCATGCCCCGGTAGCTCTTGAACTGCTTGCCGTTGACGAAGATCAGCTCGCCGGGCGCCTCCGCGGTACCGGCAAGCAGCGAGCCGAGCATCGCCGTCGACGCTCCCGCGGCCAGCGCCTTTGCGATGTCGCCGGAGTACTGCAGCCCGCCGTCGGCGACCACCGGCACACCGGCAGGCCCGCACACGGCAACCGCCTCGAGGATCGCGGTGATCTGCGGCGCACCGACGCCGGCCACCACACGGGTGGTGCAGATCGAGCCGGGCCCGACGCCGACCTTCACCGCGTCGGCGCCCGCGTCCACCAGCGCGGCCGCCCCGCTGCGAGTGGCAACGTTGCCCCCGATCACCTCCACCCGGTCACCGGCTTCGGCCTTGAGCTTGCCGACCATCTCCAGCACCAGTCGATTGTGCGCGTGGGCGGTGTCCACAATCAGCACGTCGACGCCCGCGTCCACCAGAGTCATCGCCCGCACCCACGCGTCGTCACCGGTGCCCACGGCCGCGCCGACAAGCAACCGCCCGTCGCTGTCCTTGGTGGCCAACGGATGCTGTTCGGTCTTGACGAAGTCCTTGACCGTGATGAGGCCGGTGAGTCGCCCGTGCCCGTCGACGATGGGCAGCTTCTCAATCTTGTTGCGCCGCAACAATCCCAACGCAGCGTCGGCGGTGACACCCTCACGCGCGGTGATCAGAGGTGCCTTGGTCATCACCTCCGCGACGCGCTTTTTCTGGTCCACCTCGAAGCGCATGTCCCGGTTGGTGATGATGCCGACCAGTGCACCGTTGTCGTCGACGACGGGCAGGCCCGAGATCCGGAACCGCGCGCACATCGCGTCGACCTCGGCCAGCGTGTTGTCCGGCGAGCACGTCACCGGGTCGGTGACCATGCCGGCCTCCGACCGCTTGACCATCTCGACCTGGCCGGCCTGTTCGGCGCCCGACAGGTTGCGGTGCAGCACGCCCATGCCACCCGCTCTGGCCATCGCGATCGCCATGCGTGCCTCGGTCACCGTGTCCATTGCCGAGCTGACCAACGGCACCTTCAGCCGGATCTTCTTGGTCAGCTGACTCGAGGTGTCGGCGGCGGCGGGCACCACATCGGAAGCAGCGGGCAGCAGCAGCACATCGTCGAAGGTCAGCCCTAGCATCGCGACCTTGTTCGGGTCGTCGCCGCCGGTGGCGACGCGCGTCCCAACCGGGACGGGAGCAGCCGGATTCACCGTGGTGCTGCCGTCTGTGATCGACATCGGGAGGCCTCCATCGGTGCTGGGCTAGGTGCCCATCCTATCGGCATCGACGGTGTGGCCATGGCCGGCGACGCCGTGCTGGCAGGCCTTTAAGCGGCTGGCGAAATGTCGGACGGGCTGCGTAGGCTGGAGACGTGCGCGACCAACTCCCCCCGGGTTTGCCGCCCGATCCGTTCGCCGACGATCCTTTGGACCCGTCAGCGGCGCTGGACGCTATTGAGCCGGGCCAGCCGCTGGATCCGCAGGAGCGCACCGCGGTGGAAGCCGACCTGGCCGACCTCGCGGTTTACGAGGCGCTGCTGGCGCACAAGGGGATTCGCGGCCTCGTGGTGTCGTGCGACGAGTGTCAGCAGGATCACTATCACGACTGGGACATGCTGCGCGCCAACCTGTTGCAGCTGTTGGTCGACGGCACCGTTCGCCCGCACGAGCCGGCCTACGATCCAGAACCTGACGCGTACGTGACCTGGGACTATTGCCGCGGCTACGCCGATGCCTCGCTGAACGAGGCCACGTCGGAATCCGACGGATACCGCTGACTGTCAGCCCTTAGCGAGGTCCCGAGCCCCCCGGCGCCTGGGTTGGCGTCGTAATCACCACAGGCGGGCGCTGGGGCCCCCTGGGGGCCTCGGGCAACGGGGCGACCCTGGGGGTCTCGGTCGGCGGGGCGGCCCTGGTCGTCTCGAGCGGCGGCGCCACCGTCGACTGCACGGGCGGTGTCGTCACGGTCACCGGTAGCGACGGCGGTGCCTGCACCGCCGTCGTCGTCGCGGTCACCTGGGCAGTGGGCGGCACTGTGGACACGGTCGTTCGCGAGACCGTAGACGGCTCCGTCGTAGGCGTCCGCGAGGAACCCGTCGGAGTCGGCGACGGCGTCGTCGGGGTCGGTGTCGGCACCGTCGTGGTAGTTGACGGCAACGACGTCGTAAGTGAAGGCAACGACGTGGTCGGGGTCGGAGTCGGCAACGACGTGGTCGGAGTCGGCAACGACGTGGTCGGTTCACTAGTCGTGGCCAGTTCCGGGATCGATGGCGTCGTTGTCGTGGTCGCGACGACCACAGGGACCTGCAAGAACGTCAGCGGCGAGGACGGGTTCACCGGCGGCGGTACCCCCGGGGGCGGCGGCGTAGCCTCGGGATCTCGCTGAATTACCTTGGCGGTCAACGAATTATACTGCTCAACCAATTGCTGCTTGCTTTGCGCATCGCTGACGTTCTGCACGGCGGGACCAAGCGTGACCAGCTTCTGCTCCGCCTCGTCCCAGTTGCCCTGATTGACCAACTGCTGCACCTGGTCGAGCTCTTGCGCGGCAAGCGTCACCGCCTCGTTGCGGGTCTGGGTCCGCTCGCCGAACAGCGTGCTTCGCAGCCCATAGAGCGGATCGCCTGGCTTGGCGTCGAGGACGACCGCGCCGAAACCGCCAAGGCACAACACCGCGGCCGCCACCCCCCCAATGACAGTCAACGCAAAACGGTTGCGGCGCGACCGTTTCTGCACTCGGGCCAACGCCACAGACGCCTGCGACATCGTAACCACCGGAGCGTCCGGTCGGCGGCGGACATCGTCTCGCCAATCGCCCAGCATCGCGGACAGCGGGTCCACCGACGACATCCGGGCGCCCGCAGCCAACGCATCGACGAAGCGGTCGGTGCGTATGACCGCGTCGAGGCCGGGGTCGTGGTCAGACATAGTCTCGCCCCGCCCCGATGATCTCCTCGCGCAACCGGCTCAGCGCCCGATGCTGCGCAACCCGCACGGCGCCTGCAGAACTGCCGACGGCCACGGCCGTCTCCTCCGCGCTCAGCCCCACGACGACGCGCAGAATCAGGATCTCGCGCTGCTTTTCCGGCAACACCTGGAGGAGGGCGTTCATCTGCGCCGACGACTCCACGTTCAGAGCCATCTGCTCGGGGCCGGCCTCGAAGGTCGGGCGCTCTGGCACCTCGTCGGTGGGCTCGGCACGGTTGCGCGCGACCGCACGGTGGGCGTCTGCCACCTTGTGAGCCGCGATGCCGTACACGAATGCCAAGAAGGGCCTCCCCTGGTCCCTGTAGCGAGGCATCGCCGTGATGGCGGCCAAGCACACCTCCTGAGCCACATCGTCAGCTGATAAACCGCTGCGTTCCGAGGTCCCCAACCTCGCGCGGCAATACCGAACCACGATCGGACGAACGATCTCCAGCACTTCGCGGAGCGCGCCCCGATTCCCCGCCACCGCGTCAGCAACGACAGCATCGAGGCGATCTCCCGAATTTGTCATCGACGACGGCGTCCTAAACGTTACGGCCGAGCGCTTCCCGGCGACTCACCGACAATAACGATCCAACAACGTTCACTGCCGTTCAGCGACGCCAAACGCCTCCGGCGCGGCGGACAGCCGCGTCACACGCATCGCGGATCGCGATCACGTCACGTGTTTGCCCGCCGCCGCTGCCGATATCGACGAGCAAACTGGCCACGGCCCATCGCAACGGAATGAGGCCGAGTGCACCCGTCACCGACAGCGCTTCGTCGGCAGCGGCGCGGGCCTCGCTGACCTGCCCGGCGCTGCACAGCGCAGCGGCGTATACAACCTGCGTCTTGACCCGATGCCGCGATGACGGTTGGCTACCCGCCAGCTCGACGGCCAGCTCCGCATGCCGGACCGCGCCGGGGCCGTCGCCGCAGGCCATCGCCAGCTCGGCCGCCACCCACTGCCGGCGCAGCGGCAACCGGAAGTGCCCCGACGACGCGTTGAGTGTTGTTTCGGCGCGGGCGAGTAGTGCCTCCGAGGCCGCGAACCGACCGATCCCCAGCGCGTCGGCCGCCAGCCCGAGCAGCGCGTCGATGGTGGCCTCGGGGTCCGACGCGGCCAGCGCAAGCGCCCGGCCGTCCCACCGGCGCGCCTCGAGGTGACCGCCCAGCTGCCGAACAAACGACGCGTGCGTGCTGTGCGCCAGCGATGCCAGGGGGCCCGCGGGTGCATCGCGTCGCAGCGCCGCCAGCTCCGCGGTCGCGATGGCGTACTGACCCTGCCCGCCGGCCGCAACGGCCCGCAACCATCGTTCGTACGGAGTGGTCGCGACCGGCAGCGGCCATCGTCCCGGGTTGTCGCCGAACGCCGCCGCGAGCAGCGATGCTTCGCTCACCGCCGCTGTCGTCTCATCACGCAAGCGCTCATCGGCGCTATTTTCTCTTCACGCAAGCGCTCATCGGCGCCATCTTCTCTTCACGCAAGCGCTCATCGGCGCCATCTTCTCTTCACGCAAGCGCTCATCGGCGGTTAACAGTTTGTGGTCTAGATGTTAACCCCATGTCAACTGCCTACTGGTCCCGATGAATTGCTTCACGACACATCGTCGGCCGAACTGCGGAAACCCGTTGCAAGCCACGTCTGCGGCGTCGCCAAGACCACTTCGAGCGTTGCCAACAGATCCCTATGATGAACGTGACGTAAATTCTGACGCTGCGGGAATGTGGTTCAGCACACGACGTAGCTATTGACTGGCTTTCCTAAGCACCCCTACCTTGTCTGCACGAGTAGTCATCGGCGACATGTTCTCGAATCGTTCGACAACTCACCGTCCAGTGCGGGTCTACCGAATTGGACTCGGCGAGAGGGGTTTTACATGCCACAGCCGCAGCAGCTACCAGGACCGAACGCAGACATCTGGGATTGGCAGATGCAGGGCCTGTGCCGAGGGGTTGATTCGTCGATGTTTTTCCATCCGGACGGCGAACGCGGTCGGGCCCGGGCGACACGCGAAGTGCGTGCGAAGGAACTGTGCCGCCGCTGCCCGGTGATCGCCCAGTGCCGCGCGCATGCGCTGGCCGTCGGCGAACCGTACGGCATCTGGGGCGGACTCAGCGAGGCCGAGCGGGAGCTGCTGTTGAAGCGGGGCATCCGCCGCACCGCCTAGTCGGCTGAGCAACCGCAAGAGCCCCCGATCCAGTTCGGAATCGGGGGCTCTTGCCGTTTCGATGCCTAGTGGTGGTGATGACCCCACCGCGACACGTAAACCGCTGCGACGACACGCCGCGAACACCCGCAGTGGTTTCAGTCTGGAGGCCGTTGGGCCGGGGGTGCTCCGCTCTGTCGGCTGTCATCAGGCCGAGACCAGTGGCTTTAGCGCCTCTCCGACCTTGGTGATGACCCCCGGCGCGTAGCCGTGGGTGGGCAGATTGACAATCACGCTGTCGACACCGACGTCGAGCACGTTGGTCTTTATCTGCTCTGCCACCTGCGCGGCGGTGCCGCGCACGGCGCGACCGCCGATCGCCTCGGCGACATCGCGGCGGGTTTCGTAGCCGTCGAGCACCACGGTCAGCAGCGTCGAGGTTTCCAGCGTCGAGGGATCGCGCTCGGCTTCGGCGCAGCGCTGCTTGAGCACATCTAGCTTGTGGCGCAGCTCTGACATCGGTGCGATCAGGTTGAGGTGATCGGCATAGCGTGCGGCCAGCCTGAATGTCTTCTTTTCGCCGCTGCCGCCGAGCATGACCGGGATGTGGTCGCGGTAGCGGGGCTCGTTGATCGCAGTCTCGGTGTGATACCACTCGCCCGAGAACGTGGGCCGCTCGCCGTGGGTCATCGGGAGGATGATCTGGAGCGCTTCCTCGAGCTTCTCGAATCGCTCGGTGAACGTGCCGAATTCGAAGCCCAGTTGCCGGTGTTCGAGCTCGAACCAGCCGGCGCCGATGCCCAGGATCGCGCGGCCGCCGCTGACCACGTCCAGCGTGGTGATGATCTTGGCCAGCAGCGTCGGGTTGCGGTAGGTATTGCCAGTCACCAGCGTCGACAGCTGGATCTTCTCGGTCGCGCTCGCCAACGCCCCGAGCGCGGTGTACGCCTCGAGCATCGGCTCGTCGGGTTCGCCCAGCGTTGGCAGTTGGTAGAAGTGGTCCATCAACAGGACCGTGTCGAAGCCGGCGGCCTCAGCCTCCTGAGCCTGCGCCGTTACCGCCGGAAAGAGTTCGGCGACAGGGGCGCCGTAGGAGAAGTTGGGAATCTGTAGTCCGAGTCGAATGGTCACGAGTTGGTATAACAACCGCGCGGCGCGATTCGAATCCCGCCGGCGTACCGAGTGTCATGCCGAGACCAGCGGCTTTAGCGCCTCCCCGACTTTCGTGATGGTGCCGGGAGGCAGTACAACGGCTCCCGCTGGTCAGACGGAAATGAGCTGAGTTGGCGACACGAAAACACCCCCAGCTATTACACCGGGGGTGCTCCCGCGTACCCGAACCGCGCAGCGCGCCAGGCGATGTTCGACCCGCTCGCCATCGCGGTGAATGACCGGGCGGCCCTGGGGCGATGGGATGCAGCGCTCGCGGAGCTGGACGTGTTGCATTCGCCAATCCTCGACGCGGTGCGCGGGTGGCTGATCGTTATTCAAGACCCCGACGGCAACCGCATCCGGCTCTACACGCTGGAGTCCCACGGTCCCGAGGTCAAGCCGGCCACCGACAGCCCATGGCTGGCAGGGTGACGACCGGCCCGAAGCGTAAAAGGTAGTTCAGCACAGGACGATTCATGCGACCGTCTCTGATGACGAAAGGGGTACGCGGCACCATCCTTACCCCTTCCGGCTGCCGCCGAGTGAGCATGGCCGGTTTGGGTCCGCATCTCGCCTTGAAACGAGGACCGCGGATGAGCGCGATTCACAGCTCACCCATAAAACCAGTAGAGCCCATGCCTAGCTCACCGTCTTATGTTGGCGTCACCCGAACCAATTAGTAATTCGACCAGCCCGCGCAGGAGGCAGTAAACATGAGCTCAGTCAGAACGCGCTGGAGTGTCTTAGGTGCCGTACCCGCTGCTCTGGCCGGGATGGCGGTGGCTGCGTTTATCGGATTGCATGGCATGGAACATCAATCCGCGATCCCCAACACAGTTTCGGTGGTTCCGGGCAGCATCAGGTTGGCCGATTCAGACGACGACCAGCTCAATGAGATGGAGCAACAGCAGGCTCAGCAGACAGCGCAGGAAGCCGAAGACATCGCCCAGCAAGAGCAGCAGCTAGTCGATCAGCAAAACGCATTCGACGAGTCGATGACGGCTGGGAACAACTGACGAAATCAAACTGGGCCACTATCGGGCGTCACCGCTCAGCTCCATTCGGCCGCAGGCCCAGTTATGGCACCGGGGGCCAGACCGAAGGTACACATCAGCCTGACCCACGTATCCACTACCTAGTGGTGGTGGTGATGACCGTGCTGGTCGTCTTCCTCCTCGGCCGGCTTCTCGACAATTGCGGTCTCCGTCGTGAGGATCATCCGTGCCACCGACGCTGCGTTGAGCACCGCGGACCGGGTGACCTTGACGGGGTCGATGACACCGTCGGCCAGCAGGTCGCCGTATTCCAGCGTCGCCGCGTTCAGCCCGTGGCCCTTAGGCAGCTGGGCGACCTTATTCACCGCCACCGAGCCGTCCAGGCCCGCATTCACCGCGATCCAGTACAGCGGCGAGCTGAGGGCGCCGGCGAACACGTCGACGCCGAGTGCCACGTCACCGGACAGGCTCGCGCGCAGCTTGTCGAGCGCACCCTTCGCCTGTATGAGCGCAGATCCGCCGCCGGCGACGATGCCCTCTTCGACACCGGCCTTGGCGGCCGCAACCGCGTCCTCGACGCTTTCCTTGCGTTCCTTCAGTGCGGTCTCGGTCGCGGCGCCCACCTTGATCACCGCTACGCCGCCGGCCAGCTTGGCCAGCCGCTCCTCGAGCTTCTCGCGGTCCCAGTCCGAGTCGGTGGTCTCGATCTCGGCACGCAGCTGCTTGGTCCGCGCCGCGACGGCGTCGTCGCTGCCGCCACCGTCGACGATCGTGGTGGTGTCCTTGGTGACCACGATGCGCCGGGCGCTGCCCAGCACCTCGAGTCCGACCTCGCGCAGCAGCAGGCCCACGTCCGGGTTGACCACCTGAGCGCCCGTCACGACGGCGAGGTCCTCGAGGAACGCCTTGCGACGGTCGCCAAAGAACGGCGCCTTCACCGCAACGACCTTGAGTGTCTTGCGGATCGCGTTGACCACGAGCGTCGACAGCGCCTCACCCTCGACGTCCTCGGCGATGATCAACAGCGGCTTGCCGGCCGCCGCAACCTTCTCCAGCAGCGGCAGGAAGTCGGGCAGCGAGCTGATCTTGTCGCGGTGCAGCAGCACGTACGCGTCCTCGAGAACGGCTTCCATCGCGTCGAAGTCGGTGATGAAGTACGCCGACAGGAAGCCCTTGTCGAACTGGACGCCGTCGGTGATCTCCAGCTCGTTGTTCATCCCCGAAGATTCCTCGACCGTGACGACGCCGTCGTGGCCCACCGTCGTCATCGCCTCGGCGACCATCTCGCCGATCTGCTCGTCGCGTGACGACACAGTGGCAACCTGCGCGATCGCCTTCTTGTCGCTGATCGGAATTGCCGAGGCCAGCAACGCATCGGACACTGCGTCGGCTGCCTTGCCGATTCCTTGGCCGAGCGCAATCGGGTTCGCGCCCGCCGCTACGAGCCGCAGCCCGCCCTTCACCAGCGCCTGTGCCAGCACGGTCGCGGTGGTGGTGCCGTCGCCTGCGACGTCGTTGGTCTTGGTCGCCACCGACTTGACCAGTTGTGCGCCGAGATTCTCGAACGGGTCCTCCAGGTCGATCTCGCGGGCGATGGTCACCCCGTCATTGGTGACCGTCGGCCCGCCGAACGCCTTGGCCAGAACCACATGCCGGCCGCGCGGACCGAGCGTCACCCGGACGGTGTCAGCGAGCTTGTCGACGCCCGCCTCCATCGCGCGGCGCGCGGTCTCGCTGTATTCAATCTGCTTACTCATCGAAGATTCCCGTCCCTAGTACGCGCACCGCCCCGGCTATCCACCGCGCACGCGGTGGATAGCCGGGGCGGATACACGGGTGCTTACTTGTTAACGATCGCCAGCACGTCGCGTGCCGACAGGATCAGGTACTCCTCGTTGTTGTACTTGATCTCAGTCCCGCCGTACTTGCTGTAGATAACGGTGTCACCCTCGGACACGTCGAGCGGAATCCGCTTCTCGCCGTCCTCGTCCCAGCGGCCGGGACCAACGGCCACGACGGTGCCTTCCTGCGGCTTCTCCTTGGCGGTGTCAGGAATGACCAGACCGGATGCGGTCGTGGTCTCGGCCTCGTTGGCCTGGACGAGGATCTTGTCCTCGAGTGGCTTGATTTTTACCTTCGCCACGGTGTGAGCCCTCCACTATCTGGGTGCGGCCCGGGTCTCTCCCGGGCCGGAGTGTCCTGGCCCGGGGCAGTCCCCAGACCTTTCGGCATTACAGGTTCCGGCATGCGCCACCGCCTTTGCGCCGTCGTCGCGGGTGCCGACCCAAGAGGCAGCGCGCCTGCCACCTAGCACTCTATACATGCGAGTGCTAGCACTCAAGCATGGCCTAGAACACTTGCGACGTCACCACTGGCAGCCCGGGATCGGCGGCGGCGGCCAGCGCGGACGGGCGTGCTCCGGCGGCGATCAGATGCGCCGCGAGCGACGCGATCATCGCCCCGTTGTCGGTACACAGCCGCGGCCTGGGCACCCGCAGCGTCAGCCCGGCCGCGGCGCAGCGCTGAGCGGCGAGATCGCGCAGCCGCGAGTTCGCCGCCACCCCGCCGGCAATGAGCAACGTGCCAACACTGAGGTTTTCGGCCGCTCGCACCGCCTTCGCGGTCAGTACGTCGGCGACCGCCTCCTGGAAGCCCGCCGCGACATCGGCCGGCGAGTCGTCCGGGTGTCGCTGGATGTGGCGGGCCACCGCGGTCTTCAACCCGGAGAAGCTGAACGAGCAGGGATCGTCCCGGGGGCCCGTCATGCCGCGGGGAAACACCACCGCATCGCGATCGCCGGTGCGGGCGAGGTCGTCGAGCACCCTGCCGCCGGGATAGCCCAGTCCGAGCAGCCGCGCCACCTTGTCGTAGGCCTCCCCGGCGGCATCGTCCACTGTGCTGCCCAGTTCGATGACAGGCTCGGCGAGCGATCGCAGATGCAGCAAGTTGGTGTGGCCGCCGGACACCAGCAATCCGACGCACTCGGGCAGCGGGCCGTGGTCGTATACATCGGCGGCGAGGTGGCCACCGAGGTGGTTGACCGCGTAGAACGGCACATCCCATGCGGCCGCGTACGCCTTTGCCGCGGCGACACCGACCAGAAGCGCACCCGCCAGCCCCGGCCCGATGGTCGCCGCGACCGCGTCCGGCCGCTCGATCCCGGCGGCGGCCAGGGCGCGCCGCATCGTCGGGCCGAGCGCCTCCAGGTGGGCGCGCGACGCGATCTCCGGAACCACGCCGCCGAACCGGGCGTGCTCGTCGACGCTGGACGCCACCTCGTCGGCCAGCAGCCTCACGTCACCCGACGGGCCGACCTCGGCAATGCCGACGCCGGTCTCGTCGCACGAGCTTTCAATCGCCAGGACCGTGGTCACGGTGCCTGTCTCCGGGCCGGGCGACGGCGCTCCCGCCGCATCGTGTAGGCGTCGGCGCCGCTCGCTCGGTAGTACCTCTTGCGCAGCCCGACCTCGACGAACCCTGCGCTGCGGTACAGCGCGATCGCCGCGGCGTTGTCGGTGCGGACCTCGAGGAACACGGTTCCGCCGTTGGCGAAGTCCAGAAGCGAGTCGAGCAGCCGGCGCCCGGTGCCCTGGCCATGAAACGCCGGGTCGACACCGATGGTGTGGATTTCGTATTCGTGCGGCGGCAGCAACCCGAGCCGGGTGATGCCTGCGTAGCCGACCAACTTGTCGGCGGTGCGGGCGGCCACGTAGTGGTTATGCCTGCTCCCCAACTCGGACACGAACGCCGAGGCGGACCACGGGTCGTCGCCGTCGAAAAGCTGCGCCTCCAACTCAGCGCATCGCGCGGCGTCGGCGCGGGTCAACCTGTCGATCGTGACCGTCACCGATGAGCCGCTTGCGCCACGACCATCGGCCAATCGTGTGACCGCCTGGCGTTCGGCGAGGGTTTTTGCGTCCGGCCGCCTCAGATACAGCGGCACCAACGGGCCCGGGTCGGCGATCCAGTCAACGGCACGCACCAGCCCGACCGGCGTCGGGTGTTCCGCGTCGAGGCGGGGCAGCGGGAACATCGCTGCGTGGTCCGCGGATCCGGCCACCGCCTTTGCGCCCTCGCACGCGACGTCCGCCACTGCATTGACCGCCGGGCCCTCGATCCGGATTCCATCGCGGTAGCGCGCCCAGTACACCTCGCGGCGGCGTGCGTCGGTGACCACCAGGACGTCTCCACGGGTGCGCACGCCGATGGCATCGAGGCTGCAGGCGCCGTAGACCGGAATGTCCAGGGCGTGACCGACGGCAGCCGCGGTGGCCATCCCGACCCGCAGTCCGGTGAACGGGCCCGGCCCGCAGCCCACCACGACAGCATCCAGGTCGCCCATCGCCTGACCCGACTCAGCAAGCGCGGCAAGTATATTCGGGGTGAGAGTCTCCGCGTGCGCACGCGCGTCAACGGTCACGTGTTCGGCCAGCACGTGCTCGCCGGCATCGCGGCGCACCACTCCCGCCGTCACCGCCGGGGTCGCGGTGTCCAGCGCCAAGACGATCACTGGCGGGTCCACTGCCAGGTCGCTGTCCGCACGTCGGACTCGTCGTCGTCATAGCCCAGCCGGACGTCGAGGTGGCGTTCGGAGAGCCGCTCGGCGAGTCCCTCGCCCCACTCGACGACGACGACGGCATCGGCCAGATCGGTGTCCAGGTCGAGCGAGTCGAGCTCGGCGAGCAGATCGGCGCCCGTGTGCTCCAGCAGCCGATACATGTCTACGTGCACCATCGCGGGCGCACCGGTCTGCCGGGCCGGATGAACCCGCGCCAACACGAACGTCGGCGAGATCACCGCGCCGTCAACGCCCATCGCATGCGCAATCCCCTTGGCCAGCACGGTCTTCCCGGCACCGAGCGGACCTGACAGCACCACCACATCGCCCGCCCGCAGGTCTGCGCCGAGGCGAGCACCCAACGTGAACGTGTCTTCGGCGGTGGGCAGCGTCGCACTGCTGTCCGCACAGGCTTGCGGTTCTTCGCGCAAGCGCTCATCACCCACTGCGGCGGACCTTGTCACGCAGCCGCCGCGTGAGCGCGACAAGCTTGGGGGGTGTCGCCCGCTCCACCAACCGCACGAGCGCGTCGTCGATGATCTCGGGGCGCTCCAGCTCCACGAGATGTCCGGCACCGGGAACGATCACCAGCTCGCACTTCGGCATTGCTGCCGCCATTGAGCGCGAATCGGCCACCAATATCAGCAGATCCCGGTCACCGCAGGCGATCATTGTCGGAATCTTCGCCAGCACCATGACGCCGGCGCTTTCGTCGTGTACCTCAAGCGCGTGCAGGAACTCGACCATCGTCTCGATCGGCGTGTCGTGAATCATCTTCTCCGAGAAGGCCACCACTGCGGGACTGACGTTCTCGTCGCCGTACGCCGCCGTACGCAGCACGGGCCCGATCAGCGATCGCGCCGAGCCCCGGGCGCGAAGGACGAGTCGCGGTGAATAGCGCGCGGCGAATCGCACCGCCTCCAGCGCTGGGTTTTTCAATATCTCCCCGAGCGGCGATCGCGCAACCCCCTCGGCGGCCGACGAGATCAGCGCGGCGCCGACGACCCGAGAGCCGTAGTGCTGCGGGAATTGCCGTGCGTGCGACAGGATGGTCATGCCGCCCATCGAGTGGCCGACCAGCACGACGGGCCCGCGGGGAACCATCACCTCCAAAATGTTTTCCAGGTCGCTGCCGAGCTGCTCGACGGTGTACGTCTCGATCGGCGCGCGGCCGGACTGGCCGTGGCCCCGCTGGTCGTAGAACACCATCCGGACCTGGTCGCCCCACTCCTCTTCGAGGCGGGCACGTTGAAAGTGGTACGCGCCCATGCACATACAAAACCCGTGCGCGAACACGACCGTTAGCGGGGCGTCGGGCGGACCCACCTCCCGCACCGCCAACGGCACACCGTCGGCGGTCGTGACCACGCTGGCGCGATCGAAGTCCAGACGCGTGAAATCCTCTGTCGCATGTGGGTCGTGGACGGAATCCCGTTTGCCCACCGAGCGCGCGGCGGACACACCTGCCAGGGTGCCGACCGCCGCGAGCCCGGCGACGCCCGCCATCCAGCGCACATCCTTGAACCGCCCACGCCGCGGCTGCTCGCCACTGGCCAACCGGGCCAGTTTCGCGGCGTTCTTCGCCACCGAGCGGGCAAGGCGATCGTCGATACGCTGCGCGCGTCTCGGTCGCCGGGATGCATCGTCACTCAATGGTTCCGCCCTTACGGTAGACGCGGGTGACCCGGCCGCGCGGACTGGTGATGACCTCGTAGTGGATGGTGTCGAGCGCTTCCGCCCAGTCCTGAGCCGTCGGCTCGCCGTCAGTACCGGGGCCGAAGAGGACCGCAGTGTCGCCCTCGCGCACGCCGGTCTCGCCGGGTCCGAGGTCGACGACGAACTGGTCCATGCAAACCCGGCCGACGTTGGGCCGCCGGCGGCCGTTGATCAGCACGTCGAAGCGGCCGCTCAGTCCCCGGTACACCCCGTCGGCGTACCCGATCGGCATCAGCGCCAGCGTCGTGTCCCGATCGGCGACCCAAATGTGCCCGTACGACACCCCATCGCCCGCGCGCACCGGTTTGACCAGCGCCACAGGGCATCTCAACGTCATTGCCGGAACCAAGCCCATCTGCCCGCGTTCCGGGATCGGGCTCAGACCGTACACGGCGATGCCCGGCCTGATCATGTCGTAGGCCAGGTCGGGCCTCGACATCGCCGATGACGAATTGGATATGTGCGCAACCTCGTAGCGCACGCCACTGGATCGCGCTTGCCCGAGCATATCCGAAAACCGCTGCGCCTGAAGGTTGTTGGTCGGATGATCGGGATCGTCGGCGTAGACCATATGCGACATCAATCCCCGCACACGCAGGGCCTCATCGGACTGGCCGCGCAGCAGCGCGTCGAGCATCGCCGGGTAGTCGGCCGCGCTGACGCCGTTGCGGTTCAGCCCGGTGTCGATCTTCACCGTCACGGCCGCGGTCACGCCGGTGCGTACGGCCGCGTCGAGCACCTGGGAGAGCTGACGCACCGACGACACCGCGATCTGCACATCGGCGCGCAGCGCGGGCGCGAAGTCGGCGCCGGGCGGGTGCAGCCACGCCAGGATCGGCGCAGTAATGCCGTCGCCGCGCAACGCGAGCGCCTCGGCGATGGTGGCCACCCCGAGTTCGGTCGCGCCGGCGGCCAGTACCGCACGCGACACCGGTGTGGCGCCGTGCCCGTAGCCGTCGGCCTTGACCACGGCCATCACCGCCGCGGACCCCGCGTGATCGCGCAGCACGCGGATGTTGTTGGCGATCGCGTCGAGGTCGATCACGGCCTCAGCCACGACGTTGGGCGTCACCGGTGTGGTCAGTGGGACTGTGTGGATGCTGTTCACCGCTGTCGATTGTCCCAGAACGCGGCCGGAGGCCGCCTGCACCGGTCAGTACGCGAAGTGCCTCTGATGATTGAAGTGACCGCCCGGCTTCAGTTGGTCCATGTGCTGCATCACCAATGCCATGTCCTCGTACAGCGACCTGGCCAGGTCGGCAGAGAACCCTTCGCGCACCACGATGCGCAGCACAGACACGTTCTCGGCACCCTCGGGCATGGTGTAGGCAGGCACCTGCCAGCCGTAGGACCGCAGGCCCGCAGACACGTCGAATTCGGTGTAACCGAAATCACCGGCCAACCGGAACGCGATCACCGGGATCGCCGATCCGTCCGAGATCACCTCGAAGTGTTTACTCGTCTCCAGCTGATCGGCCACCCAGCGCGCGGTAGTGGACAGGCACTCCATCACCCGGGCGTAGCCGGCACGGCCCAATCGCAGGAAGTTGTAGTACTGGCCGACGACCTGGTTGCCGGGCCGGGAGAAGTTCAGCGTGAACGTCGGCATGTCCCCGCCGAGGTAATTGACCCGGAATACCAGGTCGTCGGGCAGCCAGTCGCTGTTGCGCCACACCACGAAGCCGATTCCCGGGTAGGTCAGCCCGTACTTGTGGCCGCTGACGTTGATCGACACCACGCGCGGCAGCCGGAAGTCCCACTCGAGGTCCGGGTGCAGAAACGGGACGACGAACCCGCCGCTGGCCGCGTCCACGTGCACCGGGACATCCGGTTTTCCCGGCTGTGCGGCCAACTTGTCAAGCGCCGCGCAGATTTCCGCGATCGGCTCGAGTTCACCGGTGTACGTGGTGCCGAGGATCGCGACAACACCGATGGTGTCCTCGTCGACGGCGTCGAGCACCTGCTCGGGTGTGATGACGTAGCGGCCCTCGGCCATCGGTAGGTAGCGCGGCTCGACCTCGAAGTAGCGGCAGAATTTCTCCCACACCACCTGGACGTTGGAGCCCAACACCAGATTGGGTGTGCGCGTCTTCCACCCGTCGCCCACGCGCTCCTTCCACAGCCACTTCAGCGCCAGCCCGCCGAGCATGACCGCCTCGCTCGAACCGATCGTGGACACTCCGATCGCGCTGTTGGGGTCGTCGTCACGCAGCCTCTCGGCATGAAACAGGTCGGCGACCATGGACACACACCGCTGCTCGATCGCCGCGGTCGAGGGGTATTCGTCCTTGTCGATCATGTTCTTGTCGAACGTCTCGGCCATCAGCTTCTCCGCCTGCGGCTCCATCCAGGTGGTGACGAACGTCGCGAGGTTCAGCCGGGAGCTGCCGTCGAGCATCAGCTCGTCGTGGATGAACCGGTAGGCGGCGTCGGGGTCCATCGGCTCGTCGGGCAGCCGCAGCGACGGGATGGCTGCGCACGCCATCCGTCCGGTGTAGGCCGGGGTGATCGAGGGTGACATGTACACACCGCGTGGCATGACGGGATCCTTTCGTTGGGGCTCTTATAAACAGGCGAGGGCCGAGCGGATGTGGGCGAGGATGCGCGCCGCGGACGTTGGCACCGGAGTCGGACCGGGGTCGGCGGCCGAGAGGTTCGCGGCTCGTGCGTGGACGAACGCGGCCGCGGCGGCGGCCTCCGCGGCGGGCAGACCGGCTGCCAGCAGCGCGCCGATCATGCCGGACAGCACGTCTCCGGATCCGGCGGTCGCCGCCCACGATCCGCCCGCTGGGTTCAGATACACCGGCCCGTCGGGGTCCGCGATGACGGTGACGTTGCCCTTCAGCAGAACCGTCGCACCGAACTTGTCGGCCAGTTGGCGGGTGGCACCGACACGGTCGTCGCCCGGCGGTGAGCCGGCCAACCGGGCGAACTCCCCGGCGTGCGGGGTCAGCACCGTCGGCGCGGACCGCGACGCGATGGCATCGGGGTGGGCGGCAAGGATGGTCAGCGCGTCGGCGTCGACGATCACCGGAAGGTCGGTGTCCAGTGCGAACCACAGTGCGCTCGCGCCTGCCGAATCGGTGCCGATCCCCGGCCCGACGACCCAGGCCTGCACCTTGCCCGCCGACTCGGCGGTAGGGGATGCGATGACCTCGGGCCAGTGCGAAAGTACTTGTTCTGCAGCACTTCCCGCATACCTGACCATGCCCGAGGTGGCCGCGACCGCAGAGCCCGTGCACAGCACCGCGGCACCGGGGTAGGTCGCCGATCCGGCCAGGATGCCTTTGACGCCCTGGGTGTACTTGTCGTCCTTCGGGCCCGGCACGGGCCACCGGGCGGCGACGTCGTCGGCCTCGAAGCCGAGCATGTCAGTCGGCGGCAGGTCCAGCCCGATGTCGACGAGTTCGACCCGCCCGCAGTCGCCCAGCCCATGAACCGGTTTGAGGCCGCCGAACGTGACCGTCAGCACCGCATGCACGTGCGGGCCGCTGGCCACACCGGTGTGTACGTCGATGCCGCTGGGGATGTCGACCGCGACGACGGGAATGCCGGCCTTGTCAACGGCGGCGAACACCTCCGCGGCCGCCGGCCGCAGTGGTCCGGAGCCGGAGATCCCGACGACCCCGTCGATCACCAGATCGGTTGCGGCGGGGACCGATTGCACCACACGGCCGCCGGCCCGCTGGAATGCCGCCAGCCCTTTCTTGTGCGTTTTCTCCGGGTTGAGCAGTACCGCGGCCGCGGCCGCGCCGCGCCGGCACAGAAACGTTGACGCCCACAGCGCGTCGCCGCCGTTGTCACCGGATCCGACCACCGCGCAGATGCGTCGTCCGGCGACCCCGCCGGTTCGGGCCATCAGTTCCCGCGCGACAGCGATGGACAGCGGGTACGCCGCTCGGCGCATCAGCGCACCGTCGGGCAGGCTTGCCAGCAGCGGTGCCTCGGCGGCGCGGATCGCGTCGACGGTGTAGTAGTGCCGCATCAGCCCCCATTCCCGAGTCGCCCGCGCGGCAATACGTTACGCCCACAGGTGGGGCCGCAGATGCGATGCGCAACCCGTTCACAGACCCCTCATAGTGTTAGGTTGACGCCGTGGCGGCCCAGAGCGACATGGGCGGGCGATCTGAGTTCTTCGGCCCGGCGCCACTCGCTGCAAAACCGGCGATGATCGCACGCTGATCGCACAGACCGCGGCCAGCGCGCGCATAGTGTGCGAAGAGTTACGTCACCGTGTTGCAAATGTGACTGTTGTAAAGCAGTGTTCTCAAAGTGACTTGAACGCAACTAGCGTTCGTCCTAACCGTGGGGATGAGACATGACTGTGCTGCCGAACCGTCGTAACTGGGCAAAAGCCATTGGAGTGGCCGCGGTGTCGGTCGGGTTGATCGGCGGTGCCGGAGTGTCCGCGGCGCCCGCTCGCGCGGACGTCGGAACCGACGCATTCCTGTCGGCCCTGAACAACCAGGGCGTCGGATACGGCGATCCTTCCAACGCTGCTCAGCTGGGCCAGACGATCTGTCCGATGCTGGCGCAGCCGGGTGGGACATTCGCCGGTGTTGCGTCGAGCGTCGCGAACAACGGCATCCCGCCGGGCATGGCGTCAATGTTCACCAGCATCGCGATATCGATGTACTGCCCGCAGATGATGGCCTCGTTCGCCAACGGCGACTGGCAAAACAACGGCGGCATACCTGGCATGGGCGGCATACCTGGCATCGGCGGCATACCCGGCATGGGCGGGATACCTGGCATGGGCGGCGGCATACCTGGCCTCCCGTTCCAGATCCCCGGGCTGCCTGGTCAGTGAGGCGAACCGCCCGCGCCTAGCCAGGGCTCGCGCCAGCCGGGGTGTCCGGCGAGCAGTTTGTCCGCGCCGGGCGGACCCCACGACCCGGGCTGGTAGGGCTGCACCGGGGGTGGCGCGTCCAGCAGAGGCTGGACGATGCGCCAGGTCTCCTCGACGCCGTCCTCGCGGGTGAAGTGGCTGGAGTCTCCGTGCATCGCGTCGCAGAGGAGCCGCTCATAGGGTTCGGGCGCGTCTCCGAGTTCCTCGGAGAAGATGACCGAGAGGTCAACGGTCCTCGTCCCGTCCGCGCCCGGCTGCTTCGCCTGGATGACCAGGTCGGCTCCCGGGCTGGGATCGATCCGCAGGATGAGCTCGTCGGGATCCGGCGTGTGTGACATAAATACCAGCTTGGGCGGCCGTTTGAAGATGACGCGGATTTCGGTGGCGCGCACCGGAAGCGCCTTGCCCGCCCGGATGTAGAACGGAACCCCCGCCCAGCGCCAATTGTCGATCTCCAGGCGCAGAGCGGCGAACGTCTCGGTCTGCGAGCCCGGTTTCACCCCGGACACCGCTTGATACCCGTCGTACTGTCCGCGGACGTAGTGCTTGGGGTCCACCGACGGGATGGCCCGGAACACCTCCACCCGCTTGTCGCGCTGCCCGTCGGCATCCGCCGTACTCGGCGGCTCCGATGCGAACAGCCCGACGAGTTGCAGCAGGTGGTTCTGCACGACGTCGCGCAGCGCCCCCACCGGGTCGTAGAAGCCGCCACGGTCCTCGACCCCGAAGTTCTCGGCCATGGTGAGCTGCACGCAGTGGATTCGGTCGCGGTTCCACAACGGCTCGAAGATGGAGTTCGAGAACCGGAGGAACATGATGTCCATGGCCGGTTCCTTGCCGAGAAAGTGGTCGATACGAAGGATCTGCCACTCCTCTAACAGCCCGCGCAGCTGATCGTTGAGCGCACGGGCCGACGCGAGGTCGTGGCCGAACGGCTTCTCCACCACGACCCGGGCCCGGTCGGTGAGGTTGGCGTGGGCCAGCCCCTGAACGACCCGGCCGAACAGCGAAGGCGGAATCTCGAGGTAGAAGACGGGAGTGTGCCGCCCTTCGGTCGCCTTGGCCACGCGGTCATAGGTCGTGGCATCCCCGAAGTCACCCGACACCATCGACAGGCGCGCCGCGAACCGCTGGAACACGTCCTCGTCGATGTCCTCGCCGCTGTCTTCGATGGCGCGGCGCGCGTGTTCACGCAGCATCACCACCGACCACTCGTCGAGGGCGACGCCGACGATCGGGCAGTCGAGCATCCCACGGCGCTCCAGCCGGTACAGCGACCGAAAGGTCATCTTCTTCGCCAGATCGCCGGTGATGCCGAAGATCACCAGAACATCCGCGACCGCGGTCGCAGCTGCGTCCATCGGCGGAATTTATTTCTTCTCGGCGTGGCCGCCGAATTGGCTGCGCATCGCCGACAAGATCTTGCCGGTGAATTCTCCGAGCTGTCGCGACTCGAACCGCTCGTACAGCGAGGTGGTGATGACGGGGATCGGAACCCCCTCGTCCACGGCGGCCAGCACGGTCCATCGGCCTTCCCCGGAGTCGGAGACCTGCCCACTGAAATCGTCGAGCCCGGGCGACCGGGCGAACGCGTCCGCGGTCAAGTCGACCAACCATGACGAGACCACCGATCCGCGCCGCCAGACCTCGGCGACCTCGCCGACGTCGATGTCGTATTGGTAGGCCCACGCATCACGAAGCGGTGTGGTCTCGGCGTCAACGGTCCGGCTCACCTTGCCGGCGTTGGCGTGTTTGATGATGCTCAGTCCCTCGGCGATCGCGGCCATCATCCCGTACTCGACCCCGTTGTGGACCATCTTCACGAAGTGCCCCGCGCCACTCGGGCCGCAGTGCAGGTACCCGTCGGGGGCGGTGCCGTCGGTCCGGGTCCGGTCCGGGGTCGGCTCGGCACACCCGGCGCCGGGGGCGATCGTCTTGAAGATCGGGTCGAGCCGGCTCACCACCTCGGTCTCCCCGCCGATCATCAGGCAGTAACCGCGCTCGAGTCCCCAGACACCGCCGCTGGTCCCGCAATCCACGTAGTGGATGTTCTGAGCAACCAGGCGCTTAGCCCGGGTGATGTCGTCACGGTAATAGGAGTTCCCGCCGTCGATGACCGCGTCTCCGGGCTCCAGCAGCGGGACGAGTTGGTCGAGCGTCGCGTCGACGATGGCCGCGGGAAGCATGAGCCACACGGCACGGGGCTTGTCCAGCTTCGCCACCAGGTCGTCCAGCGACGTGGCCCCGGTCGCCCCTTCTCCCGCGAGCTCGGTGACCGCGGCCGGGTTCACGTCATAGACCACGCACCGATGTCCGTCTCGCATGAGTCGGCGCACCAGGTTCGCCCCCATTCGACCCAGCCCGACCATGCCGAGCTGCATGGGTGTGTCAGTGGTCATTTTCAGTCTCCGTCCTTCGCGCGTATGTCGCCGACACTGAAACTACGCACACGACGCGCCGAAAAACACCGCCACAGCTTCAGTCTGGGCGAAATCTTGCCTACTCGACGGTGACGGACTTGGCCAGATTGCGCGGCTTGTCGACGTCGTAGCCCCGGGCCTGCGCCACCGACGCGGCGAACACCTGCAGCGGAATCGTCGACAGCAGCGGCTGGAAAAGCGTTGACACCGCCGGAATTTCGAACAGATGGTCGGCATAGGGGCGCACGGTGTCGTCGCCCTCCTCGGCGATCACGATGGTGATCGCACCCCGCGCCTGGATCTCGCGGATGTTTGACAGCAGCTTGGCGTGCAGCACCGCCGAGCCTTTCGGCGACGGCATCACCACGATCACCGGCAGACCGTCCTCGACCAGCGCGATAGGTCCGTGCTTGAGCTCACCGGCGGCGAACCCCTCGGCGTGCATGTACGCCAGCTCCTTGAGCTTCAGCGCACCCTCGAGCGCAACCGGGTAGCCGACGTGCCGGCCGAGGAACAGCACGGTCGACGACGTCGCGAACCGGCGCGCCACCGCGGCGAAGGGTTCGATCTCGCCAAGTACCCGCGACACCAGCGCCGGCATCGCTTCGAGCTCGTGATACTCGCGGGCCACCTCGTCGGGATACTTGGTGCCGCGCGCCTGCGCGAGCGCGAGCCCGACGAGATAGTTGGCCGCGATCTGAGCCAGGAAGGTCTTCGTCGACGCGACGCCGATCTCGGGCCCGGCGCGGGTGTAGAGCACCGCGTCGCACTCGCGCGGGATCTGGCTGCCGTTGGTGTTGCAGATCGCCAGCACCTTGGCCTTCTGCTCCTTGGCGTGCCGCACCGCCTCCAGCGTGTCGGCGGTCTCGCCGGACTGCGAGATCGCGACGACGAGCGTGCTGCGATCAAGCACGGGATCGCGGTACCGAAATTCACTGGCCAGCTCCACTTCCACGGGCAGCCGCGTCCAGTGCTCGATCGCGTACTTGGCCAACAGCCCGGAGTGATACGCAGTGCCGCACGCGACGACGAAGACCTTGTCGATCTCACGCAACTCCTGGTCGCTCAAGCGCTGCTCGTCGAGCACGATGCGCCCGTCGCGGAAGTGCCCGAGCAGCGTGTCGGCAACCGCGGCGGGCTGCTCCGCGATCTCCTTGAGCATGAAGTACTCATAGCCGCCCTTTTCCGCGGCGGAAAGATCCCAGTCGATATGAAAAGCACGAGCAGCGTCGGTCATGTCTTGCCCGAAGAAGTCGGTGATCCGGTAACCGTCGGCGGTGATCACCACGGCCTGGTCCTGACCGAGCTCCACCGCTTCGCGGGTGTACTCGATGAACGCGGCCACGTCGGAACCGACGAACATCTCGCCGTCCCCGACACCGAGCACCAACGGCGTCGACCGCCTGGCCGCGACGATTGTGCCCGGATCGTCGGCGCTGGCGAACACCAGAGTGAAGTGACCCTCCAGCCGGCGGAGCACGGCGAGCACGGATGCGACGAAGTCGCCGGCGGTCTCGCCCGAACGGTATTGCAGGCCGACCAGATGCACGGCGACCTCGGTGTCGGTATCGCTGTGGAACTCGACGCCTGCCACCTCGAGTTCGTGGCGCAGGGTCGCGTAGTTCTCGACGATGCCGTTGTGGACCACCGCGATCTTGCCGGTGCTGTCCCGATGCGGGTGGGCGTTGCGGTCGGTGGGACGGCCGTGCGTGGCCCAGCGGGTGTGGCCCAGCCCGGACTGGCCCTGCAGCGACGACGGGTCCGCGGAGGCCAAAGCGTCGTCGAGGTTCGACAGCCGGCCGGCGCGGCGGTGCACCGTCATCCCGCCCTTGCCATCGAGCACGGCGATGCCCGCCGAGTCGTAGCCTCGGTACTCCATCCGGCGAAGTGCCTGCACCATGACATCGCAGGCAGGACGGTGCCCGACGTAGCCGACAATGCCGCACATAGGTCAACAGGGTAGTGCAGCGGCCAGTGTCAAGCCGCTCAGCTACGGTTCATCCATGGCCGGCACACGCAAGCTCTTCTCCGCGCTGACCCGCCGCGGCCCGCACCGCGTTTTACGCGGTGACCTGGCCTTTGCGGGCATGCCCGGTGTGGTTTACACGCCGGATTCCGGCTTCAATCTGCCCGCGGTGGTGTTCGGTCACGACTGGCTCACAGGGGTCGACCGCTACCGGCGCACGCTGGAGCATCTGGCGTCGTGGGGCATCGTCGCGGCCGGGCCCGATACCGAGCGCGGGGTGGCGCCGTCCGCGCTGAACCTGGCCTACGACCTGGGCACGGCCCTGGACATCGTCGCTGGGGTGCGTCTGGGTCCCGGGCAGATCAGCGTGCACCCCGCCAAGCTCGGTCTGGCAGGTCACGGCTTCGGTGCATCCGCCGCAGTACTCGCCGCGGCGGCGCGCCAGGGCAGCAACTCGCGGTTCGTCCCGAAGGCCGTAGCCGCGGTGTTCCCGACAGTCACCAAGCCGCCGGCCGAGCAGGCGGCCTACGCGCTCACGGTCCCCGGTCTGCTGCTCACTGCGCCCGGCGATCCGCTGACGCTGCGGTCCAACGCCGTCGAACTGGACCGCGCGTGGGACGGCGCGGTGTCGCGGATTGTGAGCAAGGCGAAGCCGGCAGGGCTGATCGAGGGCCGTCGCTTCGCCGGGGTGGTCGGGCTGCCGGGCGCCGACAAGAAGACGCAGAAGAACGTGCGGGCGCTGATGACGGGATATCTGCTGAACGTGCTGGCCGGCGACAAGACGTACCGCGACTTCGCCGACCCCGACGCGCAGCTGCCGAAGACAACGGCCCCCGATCCAGATGCCGACCCGGTGCAACTCGAAGACAAGGTCGTCGCGCTGCTCAAGTCCTAACGCGCACATCCGGCAACGACGCCGCGGTGCGCGTTCCGGTTCGGGCTATCGCTGTTCGCTGACGCAGGACGCAACCCGTAGCGCAACCTGCTTGGCGGTGTCTTCGTCAGGCGCCTCGACCATGACCCGCACCATCTGCTCAGTTCCCGAGGGCCGCAACAGGATTCGGCCCGTATCGCCGAGCTCGGCTTCCGCGTCGGCGACCGCGGCCTGCACTGAGGGCGCCGTCGCAACGGTGGTCTTGTCGGAGACCTCGACGTTGATCAGCACCTGGGGCAGCGTGTGCATCGTGGCTGCCAGCTCACGCAGCGGCCTGCCCGTCTGCGCCATCCGCGACATCAGCCGAAGGCCCGTCACGATGCCGTCGCCGGTGGTCCCGAGCGCGGGCATGACGATGTGTCCGGACTGCTCACCGCCCAGCGCGAAGCCGCCCGCGCGCAGTTCCTCGAGCACATAGCGATCGCCGACCGCAGTGGTCCGCACCGAGATGCCCGTCGCACGCATTGCCAGATGCAGGCCCATGTTGCTCATCACCGTGGCGACCAGCGTGTCCGCCGCCAGCTCGCCGGCCTCGCGCATCGCCAGCGCGAGGATCACCATGATCGCGTCGCCGTCGACGACATCGCCGTTCGCGTCGACGGCAAGGCACCGGTCGGCGTCTCCGTCGTGGGCCAGGCCCACGTCTGCGCCGTGCGCGACGACGGCATCGCGCACCGCATCGATGTGCGTCGAACCGCAGCCGTCGTTGATGTTCAGCCCGTTGGGCGCGGCGTTGATCGCGATGACGCGAGCACCCGCTGCCTGGTAGGCGCGCGGCGCGGCGGCGAACGCGGCGCCATGTGCGCAGTCGACAACGACGGTGAGACCGTCGAGGCGAGTGGTGACGGCCTTGCCGACGTGGCGGAGGTAACGCTCGAGGGCGTCCTCCGCGTCCACGATCCGTCCGATCCCTGCGCCGACGGGCCGTTCGCCCGGATCTGTCGACACCAGCTGCTCGATCTCGTCCTCGGTCGCGTCGTCGAGCTTGTGGCCGCCGGGCCCGAACACCTTGATGCCGTTGTCGGGCATCGGGTTGTGCGACGCGGAGATCATCACCCCGAAGTCTGCGTCATAGGCACTGGTCAGGTACGCCACCGCCGGCGTCGGCAGCACGCCGACCCGCAGCGCATCCACGCCCTCGCTGGTGACGCCGGCGATCACGGCGGCCGCGAGCATCTCGCCGCTGGCCCTCGGATCACGGCCGATCACCGCGACGCGGCGACCCGACCGGGAGGTGGTGCCGAGCCGGCGCGCCGACGCGGAGCCGATGGCCAGCGCCAGCTCCGCCGTGAGCTCGCGATTCGCGACCCCACGGACGCCGTCCGTCCCGAACAGTTGACCCATGCGGACAAACTTCTCATAATCGCCCGCGGAAGGCACAACCTACGAGGTCACCAGTTGTCTTGCGGCCTAATCGCGACCCTCGTGAGACCCACGAACGCGACCCATGAATAGAGCCACCGCCCGCACCCCGGGCTGGATGCGAGCGGTGGCTGTCCATCACCAAATTAGCCTGTTGGCGCAGGCCCCAACGCTCCGGCCGGTGCCGGCTCAGGCGCAGGTGCCGTAGACGTCGGCGCGCTGCCGCGCTGCTGACCCGGAGCCGCCGCCGCGTTCGGGGAGTTCGCTGGTCCGTTCTGCGAGATGGTCACCACGCCCTGGCTGCTGTTACAGGTGGTCGTGGGTATCTGGCCCGCGTCGACCTGCCTGGCCTGGGCAGCGAGGTCACCTTCGTTCGCGGTCGTCTCGTTCGTGGCCATCCCGCTCGCGGCCGGTCCGTTGACGCTGTTTCCGGCCGGGGCCGTCCCGTTCGGACTCGTTCCCGTCCCGCAGAGCAGCCCGGCGATCTGCGCTGCCACATCGACGTTGACGTCGTGCAGGAAGTTGGCGTTGCCGACGCTGAGATTGACCAGTTGATCGTTGACGTTGTTTGCGGGCGCCGCGCTAGCGATCCCAAGACCACCAGTAACCAGCAGCGACCCCCCGAGAACGGCGCCCGCCGCGGTTCGCTTGACCATGTTGCGCATCGATTTCTCCTTTCGCGTCAGGAAGCGGCGTCCGGCCTCCGTCGTGCTGTTCTAGCCACCGGCGGCAGTGTCGGCCTGCCTGGCGCGAAAAGACGCCCCTGCTTCCCCGCCCACGAGTTGACGATCCGCCCCGAACTCAAACCCCGATGTACCGAATGTTGGGAATTCGCAGCGTATGACGGCCGAAAAGCAGTCGCCGAGCGGATGCGAATGCACACGCTCGGCGACTGACTGGGCCGACTTCCGGGTCAGCGCTTCGAGTACTGCGGCGCCTTGCGCGCCTTCTTCAAGCCGTACTTCTTGCGCTCGATCGCGCGCGGGTCGCGGGTCAGGAAGCCGGCCTTCTTCAGCGCGGGCCGGTCCTCCGGCTGCACCAGGATCAACGCCCGGGCGATTCCCAGACGCAGGGCGCCGGCCTGGCCCGACGGCCCGCCGCCGTGGAGGTGGGCAAAGATATCGACGCTGTCCACCCGGTCCACGGTCACCAGCGGCGCCTTGATTAGCTGCTGGTGCACCTTGTTCGGGAAATACTCCTCGAGCGTGCGCCCGTCCAGGTCGAACTTGCCGGTGCCTGGCACCAGGCGCACCCGGACGACGGCCTCCTTGCGGCGGCCGACGGTTTGGATCGGGCGGTCGAGGACGACAGGCGGACGGGCCGATGCGGCCGCCGCCGGCGCCTCGGGCGCCGCTGTCGTCTCAGCCGCCGCAGGCGTCTCGGCCGTCTCGGCGGTCGTCTCAGCCGCCGCTGGCGCCTCAGGCGCCGCCGTCGTCTCGCTGCTCTCCTCGGCCGTCTCGCCGGTCGTCTCGTTGTTCTCGGCGGTTTCGGTCACTGGCTTACCTGCTTGATCTCGTACGGAACCGGCTGCTGGGCCTTGTGCGGATGCTCGGGCCCGGCGTAGACCCGCAGCTTGCGCTGGATCTGGCGGCCCAGGCGGTTCTTGGGCAGCATGCCCACGATCGCCTTCTCGACAACGCGGTCGGGGTGCTTCTGCATCAAGTCACCGATCGAGCGAGCCCGCAGGCCACCGGGGAATCCCGAGTGGGTGTAGGCGAACTTGTTGTTGAGCTTGTCGCCGCTGATGGCGACCTTCTCGGCGTTGACGACGATGACGAAGTCACCACCGTCGACATTCGGTGTGAACGTCGGCTTGTGCTTACCGCGCAGCAGCGTGGCCGCCGCGACGGCAAGCCGGCCGAGCACGACGTCCGTGGCGTCGATGACATACCACGCGCTCGTGGTGTCACCGGCCTTCGGCGTGTACGTGGGCACAGCGCTTACCTCTCTTTTCGGGTCCCCTGGGGGGTACGGATCCCGGTGTGACCCGGGTGCCGGTCAGGCGTCGACGGCAGGGTGTTCTCGGCGACCGACGTTGACCCGAGTCCCTTGGCGTACCGCACGCCAACCGAGCAGCTTACCGGTGCGCGTTGTCGCAGGTCAAAACGGTCGACGCAGCACGACCGCGATCGAGTAACGACACACCGGCGCGCGAACCCGACATCATCTCCACCGGGACCACACGTAGGGCACGAGCGCGCGTAGGAACTCGAGATCCGGGCCCGGCTGCGCGTCGGCGAAAGCCTGCTCGAAGTACTCCTGCGCGACGAGCAGGATTCCTTCGGCGTACTCACGGGTGAAGGTGATGCTGCCGTAGTCGTCCATCAGTCCGCGCACCGTTCGTACGAGTTCCTCGGAACGTTGCGCGCGGTTGCGCCGCAAGTAATCACGGACGAAGCGCAAATCCTCACCCTTTGCGGTCGCCAGCAGGTGAATGAGTGTCAGCGTCCGCTTACCCTCGTAGAGATCACCGAGGATCTCCTTTCCGTAGGTGCGCTCGTCGCCGATCAGGTTCAGTAAGTCGTCGCGGATCTGAAACGCCGCGCCGAAGTGAAAGCCGAAGCGCACCAACGGAGCCAACTCGGCCGATCCACGCGAACCCACGATCGCACCGACGCGAAGCGGGTGGATGGTCGTATACCAGCACGTCTTGTGCATGATCAGTTCGAGGTAGTCCTCGGGTCCCAGGCTCTCGACATCGTCGACCTGCCAACCGATCTCAGTGGCCTGTCCTTCGAGGGTGCGCATCGCCATGGTGTCGAACTCTGCCCAGATCAGGTCTGCGAGGTAGGAGTCGAACCGTCTCGTCGACTTGCGCAGCACCTGACCCGCCACCATCGCTAGACCATCTCCGGCATTCAGCGCGGTACCCAGTCCGTAGCTGGCCGCCAGCGTCGTTCGGCCACGACGCATTTCGCTTCCGTCGACGATGTCGTCGTGGATGAGGAAGGCATTGTGCAACAACTCGATCGCAACAGCGATCCCGAGCAGGTCGTCGGACTCAGCGCCGAATGCCCGACCGGCCGACAGGCACAGCGCCGGCCGCAGCGCCTTGCCCGGCCGGGCGGGATACTCGCGCATGGGCCCGTAGAGCCAGCGGTGCGGTTCGCCATCGGGCATCGCGTCGAGCATCGAGTTGCGGACCACCCTGCCGATCCCCCGCAGCCGGTCCTCGACGTGCGCTACCAGGTCCTCGCGGTCGGCCGTGCTCGTCATGCCGCCGGACGCTCCACGGTGACCACTACCGGCAGCCAGATGTCGGGATGACCGTCGACCAGCAGCGTGCCGTGATACCGCCCGGACGCGACGTTGTCGTCGATCGCAACGTGCACCGACACACCGCGGCTGCAACGTGCGGGCATCGGCACAGCGTCGGGATCGAACCGAACGTCTGCCGAGCTGATGACGCTGCCATCGTGGGACAGCAGATCACCGCATCGCAGTACCACGGTGCCCCGATCTGTTGGCCCACCGTTGTGCAGCCACACCTCCGTGGATGCCACGCCCGTCTCCGTTGCCCGCACATCGACCTGACCGCTGGCGTCCGAGGCGACGAAGTCGAACGCCGCCACACCTGGCCGTTGCGGCGAAGTCGCACCGCGAAGGGACCCGGCCACCTGGCCGATGATGCCCTTCCAGGAATCCAGCAGCCGCTCGACGTCGGGACGTCTTGTGCCGGGGCCGGTTTCGCGACGATCTGACTCGACGCCGTCTGCGACGGTAGCGGCGGCAGGATTACTGTCGGCGATTTTCACAAATCGGTCGACGAGGTCGGCTGCTGCGCGAAACCCGCGGGCCTGAATTTCGCCGAGGGCACGCACATTGATTGCTGGGTCAAATACCAAGGCCCAGGGAACATCCGATATCGCGCCCTCGTCTCCAGCGCCTTTTCCGCTCACCTGCCGCTCCCCCTCATTCCCCTGCTAGAACACCGCCACATCGGTATGCTAAGGCCGCCATGTCTAAGGCGGGGCCATGTCGATAGTGCACAGTAAATTGGCGATCTACGGGGCGATTGACGATCTCGTGGTCCAAGCCAGAAAAGGTACGAACGGAAGCACCGATCAAGCGGTGCTGACAACCGCGGCAAAGCTCCTGCCGAAAGCGACCGGATTCGGCGAGGCCGGGTGGTACCGGGAACTGGAGCAATTCATCAACCGCGACGGTGTCCGCTTGCCCGACCGGCGGGAGAAGCTGACGTTCCCGACGCTGGGCGAGGCCATCGCAGAGCTCAGTTCAGTTCCGCCGCCGATGTCCGAAAGTGAACTTGTTCAGGTCAGGAATCCGAGCGCACCAGGAGGATTCGAATCGCAGACGTTCCACGACTCCGCTCACGACCCGGTGTTGGCACGGGCCGGCTACGGCGCGTTCGCATTGCTGAAGCTGGGCGAGATCGCTGGTTGGGACACATTCGACGCGAATCTGCGTGATGACCTCAAAGCTGTCCTGGCTGTTGCGGTGCGGTCCTTCACCGCGCTCGACGACCCCGATCGAGTGGACGCGGCAACCAAAGCGATCACGGCCGCGGTCGAGACGACCGACACCCGGCAGCAGTGGACCGCACTCGCTGAGGACAAAGTCAGCGAAGAATTCGCCCAGGTTTCCAAGCCCTGCTTCGGAACATTGCAACAGGTCAACGGGAAGTACTGCAGCACCGTCGTGACGGATTGTTCAGCGGCCGACCTCAGCGTGGTCGATATCGAGCACATCATCGACCCGATGAACTGGAGTCTGTGCAGCAAATTCTTCTGCAGAATGGTTCAGAACACACCCAACAGGAACATCAACGGCTGGAGCCGGGTCCAGGAACAAATCGGCGCGGAATGCGGCGAATACCGCCTCATCACTGATCTCATCTTCTACAAGGTCCGCAAGCCGGACGGCAGCATCTTCATGAACTACGACATCGACCCGCAACGCTCCCCCCCGGACCTTCGCTACGTCGAGGTCGACAACGGCTACATCTACGTATCGCCGACCAACCCCACCAACGACCCCGCCCAAAACGGCGTGCGGATCCGCACCAGCAAGCAGGAGCATGTCGACGGCTTGAGCCCGTGCGCGACCGCGGCGCTGGCGTGTCTGATGGGCTGGGCGGATGCCGGAAAGGAAATGCTCGCCGGAACGGCGCGCAGAATCGTCCAGGCTCAGCAAACCGGACTCCCGATCCCAAAGCTGAAGCCGTTCCACCCATCTGACCAATCCGACCCCGAGGAGCAGCACTGATGCCCCCAGACCCGCAGTTCCCACCAAACCTCAAAGACACCATCCAGGACACTCGCGACCTGATCGACAAACTGATTGACCGGGCCGCCAGTGTCGCGGGCGCCGCGGGCAAGAAGTGGATCGACGGATTCACGAAGCAAGATGTCACCGACGTGGCGGTCGATGTCGGGGAGAAGTTCAAAGGCCAAGTGCTCGACGCGTGGGACGTCGCTGACAAAGAGGTCAAACCGTGAGAATGGAGGGTCGAAATGGCCGACGAGTTGACGCCGCCTGATCCGCCCAACGTCATTGCGGCCCGCTATGCCACTGCCGCCAAGAAGGCCGTCGACGCGGCTGCCCAGGTCGCGATCGACGCGTTCGACAAGGTCAACAACGGGCCCCCGGGACCCCCGCCCCCGTACCAACCCAAGGACGCGATCGCGTCGGTGATCCAGTTGGCCGGTGCGGCGCTGACCGGGAGTGTCGCGCTCGCACGCGTCGCGCTGCAAGTCCAGTGGGACCGGCGGGTCTTGCTGGTGGCCGACGACATCGCGTCGATTGTCGGCACCGGTCTGGGCGATGTGCTCACCGTGGCGGAGGACGTCGCCCAAAAGGTCAGCACCAAGTCCTATGGCCAGCAGGAGTGGGTCAACGCGGCGATTCGGCTCGCCAGCATCGGGGCGCTGCGGGGAGCCGAGATGATGGAAACCGCGATCGCCGGACCCGGCCCTTACGCCAATCCGCTGATAAGACGAACGTTCGGCATCACGCCGCCACAAAACAACCCCGCCACCCTCGCGGTCACCAAACTCATTCGCACCGCGGACGGTACGGACATCAAAGCGCTGGTGACCTTCGATCCTCGCACCGCCAAACTCGCCGCCAACGCGACCAAGTTCACCATCGTCGTCAACACCGCCGGACTGCCGAGCGGGGTTTATCAAGGCGCAGTGACGGCAACGGACGACTCCCCGCCCCACAAGGTCCGTACCTTCAATATCACGGTCCTCGCCCCTGAGACATCGGATCCGACCGAGCCGTGAGCGAGGTCTCGCGCTCCCCGCACATCGACGAGTTGCTCGACCAAGCTTGTCAGGCGATCAACGAAGGCGATCGGGCGAAGGCGAACGTGATCGCCGAGCGGGTGCTCTTGGTCGACCAAGGCAACGCCGAAGCCGAAGACCTGCTGGCGGCGCCTGTAGATCACGGCGAGATCCGCCGTCTGACAATCATGTTCGTCGACCTCGTCGATTCGACTGCACTCTCCACCCGGATGGAGCCAGAGCAGTACCGCACCATCGTGGGCAGATACCGCGACGAGGTGCTGCGCATCGTCCGGCAGTACGAAGGCCACATCGGCTTCACGAAAGGTGACGGGCTGCTTGCCTTTTTCGGCCATCCGCAGGCACACGAGGACGACGTCCGGAGGGCGGTGCAAGCCGGACTCGACATCAATCACGCGCTGGACGACCTCAGCACGCGGGTGCGTCGTCGATTCGGCGTCGACATCGCCGTCCGAGTCGGCATCCACCGCGGCCTCGTCTACCTCGATACCACCCAGGACGACGTCTACGGCCTGGCCGCAAACCTCGCGGCACGGATCTGCAGTATCGCCGAACCCGGCACCGTCGCAGTGTCCGAGGCGGTGGAACGGCTGGTCGTGGGTCGATTCGAGCTTCGCGCCAGGCTCCCCGAGACGGTCAAGGGCGTGGCATCCCCGGTCCGTCACTTCCGGGTCATCGCCGAACGCGATCCGCGACCGACGCAAATGGGTCCCCTGGTGGGACGCCAGCGGGAAATCGGCTACCTGGAGCACAGCTGGGCGCAGGCGCGCGCGAATGAGCTGGGCGAACCGGGCGTGGTGTTCCACGGCGACGCGGGAATTGGTAAGAGCAGGCTTGCCTGGTCAGCGGTAGAGCTTGCGGAGCGCTCGCACGGGGTCGTACTTCAACTGATCGGGTCGCCATTCCACACCGACGTCGGACTTCGCCCGGTGCGGCGCCTCCTGGAACGCCGGTGCGGTATCACTCGGACCTCCGATCCCGCGCAGCGCCTCGACAGCCTGGCGCGCGAGGTTGACAAGCTCTCGCTGGACTCCGCCGTCGCCATCGCGCTCCTGGCACCCGTGCTCGGCATCGTCCCGCAAGCCGGCTACCAGCCCGTGCAGGCCGAGGGACGCAAGCTCTTCGAGCTGATCGCGGGCGCGGTGCGCGGCTACATCAGTGCGTGCGTCCGCGATGCGCCCGCACTGATCCTCGTTGAGGACATGCACTGGTTCGACGAGGACACCGTTGAGACGGTGCAGTCGCTGTTGGGTTCGGATCTCGGTGGTCATGTGATGATCGTGATGACCAGTCGTCAGCAGGTACCGCTCCCCGACGATTGCCGAGCACAGGTGTTCGACCTCAAGCCGCTCAGTGACGTCGACTCCGCCCACCTCATCACTGCACTGCATCCCGGCGTGACGTCCCGCGAGAAGGACGCGGTGCTGCGCCGTTGCGAGGGAATACCGCTCTACATCGAGGAGTTGGTGGCCAAAATCAGGGCCGCACCGTCAGACGCGAAGGCGTTGGCCGGCGTTCCCGACACCCTGTACGAGGCGTTATTCGCCCGGCTGCAGTCCGGCCCGGGCGCCGTCCGCGTGGTCGAAGCGGCGGCGATCATCGGTGGGCGGATCGAACGCGGCTTGCTACTGGCGGCCGTGGACCTGCCCGAGGCCGAACTCGATCACGTGCTCGCGCAGTTGGTGGAAAGCCGCGTCCTTGATCCCATCGAACAGGGCAGTTGGCGCTTCCGTCACGAGCTGCTCAGGGAGGTTGCCGCCGAACTGTCGCCGCCCAGCCTCCGCCGCGAACTGCACAACCGCATCGCCGACACCATGGTGTCGGCAGCCGCCGACGGTAACCCGGACTGGCCACTGATCGCACACCACTATGGCAACGCCGAAAGGTATGCCGAAGCCGCTGCGGCACACGGCCAGGCGTCGCTCAACGCGTGGCAGCGCGGCGCGCTCGGCGAGGCACGAAATCACCTCACACAGGCCATCGCTCAGGTCGAACGCTCTACACCAGGGCCGCACCGGGACCAGATGGAGATTGCGCTCAGACTGCGCCGGGCCCTGCTCGCACAGGCCGCCGAAGGTGTCGCCAGCGGAAACGCCGCGGCGGACTTCGAACAATGCCTGGAGCTGTGCAGCGACGACTTGCAGGACGATGACCTGTTTTCCACAGTGATGTCGCTGTATCCGTATTACACGATGAGAGCCGATCTGCAACGCGCAGAGCGGCTGGTCCAGTCGATTCGCGCCAGCCTGACCGGATCACGGCAGAAGTTCCTGCCGATCAACGAATTCGCGCTCGGGATGCTGGCGTGGTACCGCGGCGAATTCGGCTACGCGCGTTCCAAACTGGAGATCGCGGCGGCCACCCTGACGGAAGAGGCGACGCGGGAACTCGACGCGATGCTGTTCATGCCCAATGACGCGACCGCGGGACTGTTCACCCATCGCGCCATGTCCCGCTACGTCGACGGCGACCTCCCGGGGGCCGAAACCGAGTTGGCCGCCTCCGAACGCCGCTGTGCCACGTTGCCGTTTCCGCAAGGCGCCTTCAGCCTCGCCTACACGCGACAGATAGAAGTGATGGTTCGCATCGAAGCCGGCCAGCTCGAGCGCGCCGCCGAGGTGGCCATTGACCTGGCCACACTCGGCGAGCAACACGGATTCGATTCGTGGGCACTGGTGGGAACAGCGCAGCATGCCAGTGTGGCAGCGTTCAGCGCGTTGTCCCACAACGCCGATGACCCCACCGCGCTGGCTCCTCACATCGCCACGATCACCGCACACCTCGACGCCTGGCGCGCGTTGGGAGTGATCTCGCTGATCACGTTCTACGACGCCCTATTGGCCCGCCTGCTCACCGTAGCCGGCGAACGCGACACCGCCCGTCAGCGGCTGAAGATTGCCCTCGCCTTGGCCGCTGACACCGGTATGCACTTCTACGACGCTGAATTGATCCGGTTGCGCGCACACACCACCGACGACACAGCACAACAGCGGGCCGACCTTACCGCAGCGGCCGATCTCGCCCGGACCCAAGATGCGCATTTGTTCGAGTTGCGCTGTGCGCTCGATCTTTTCGAGATCGACGGCGATACAGCCCGTCCCGCACTGGCGCGCGCGGTGGACCGATTCCCCGCCGACGGCAGCTGGCCCGAGCTGGTCCGTGCGCGAACGCTGCTCGAATGAAGGCCCCACCGGGCAAGGTGGCGATCCTGGGCGGCGGCATGGCCGGGTTGAGCGCAGCGTGGCGGCTCAGCGCGCCGGGCTGGCGCGAGCGGTTCGAATCGATCACCGTCTATCAGCGAGGCTGGCGGCTGGGCGGCAAGGCCGCTTCGAGCCGAGGCGACAATGGTCGTATCGAAGAGCACGGCCTGCACATCTGGCTGGGCTCCTACGAGAACGCTTTCGACTTGGTGCGCGAGTGCTACGCCGAATTGGACCGGGCCACAACAGATCCGGCTGCACCCATCCATACATGGCGGCAGGCCATTATCCCAGCGGACAACCCTGGACTGGCTGATCGGTTCGGCGACGAATGGTTGACCTGGCTGGGCACCCACCCACGCGACGGCCAACTGCCCGGTGATCCCGGCGGCTCCGGGCGAACGATGACCGTCATCTCGTTCATCGATCGGGCGATCCAGCTGTTGCTGGCCTTTGCCGACTCTCTGCGCGAACCGATGTCGGCCGACCTGCAGCTGACGACGTCTCCTGTGCCGCCGAGCGCGTATCCGGCGCACACGATGGAGGCGGTGACCAACGCTGTGCTCGCGGCACTGCTGGCGGTTGCCGATACCGACAGTGCCGATGATGGAGCTGGCGCCGTCCTCGACGACGCGTTGATCGCTGTCCGGGACGCGATCGACTACGAGACCCGGCCGAGTCACCGCCGCATCTGGCTGCTGCTTTGTCTGGTGATCGCGGCCGTGCGCGGCATCGTCACCGACAACCTTGTGACCCGTCCGCATGGTTTCAGGGCCATCAACGACGAGGAGTTCGGCCAGTGGCTGCTGCGCCACGGCGGGCATCCCGACGTGCTGGACTCGGCGATGATGCGCGGTCTGTACGACCTCGTCTTCGGCTACGCGGACGGAGATCCCGAGCAACCCTCGGTCGCGGCCGGCCTGATGGTCTTTCTGCTTGGCCAGGTTCTGTTCGAGTACAAGGGCGCGCTGTTCTGGAAGATGACGGCGGGCATGGGCGACATCGTGATCGCGCCTCTCTACCAGGTATTGCGCAGGCGTGGAGTCCAATTCGAGTTCTTCCACCGTCTGGACGCGCTGCATCTGGACGCGCACCGACGCGCAATCGACACCATCACGCTCGGCCGCCAGGTCCGGCTTGCCGACGGTATCGAACACTACGATCCGCTCACCGTTGTGAAGGGTCTGCCGGTGTTTCCGGACTCTCCACTGGCCGATCAGCTCGGTTCGCCGCCGGGGCGCGACCTGGAATCGCATTTTGGGTCCATAGATGATGCGGGGGTGCGGGTTTTACAGCGGGGCGTGGACTTCGATCATGTGGTGCTGGCCGTGTCGCTCGGCATGGTTCCTGCCGTCGCGAGCGAGCTGATCGCCGATCGCCCCGAATGGCGGGAGATGACCACTCACGTGCGTACCGTCGCCACACAGGCGTTCCAAATATGGTTGCGGCCAACCGAACCGGAGCTCGGTTGGCACCATCCGGGTGCGACGATCAGCGCCTACCAACGCCCTTTCGAGACATGGGCGTCGATGCCCCAGACACTGTGGGCCGAAGACTGGCCCGAGGCCGATCGGCCGGGTACGGTCGCCTACTTCTGTGGCGGCCTGGACGCGCCCTGGCCGCCCACGGAACCCTCGGTCGACTATGTGAGCCGCTTCCAGCGGCGGGTTTACGCCGACGCGGCCGAGCACCTCAACCGCCATATCGGCCACTACCTCCCCGGTGCGATGAACCACGACGGCTTCGATTGGAGCCTGCTCTCGGGCAACGACCATCGGTGCGGAGCGGCAGCACTGAAAACGCAGCACATCAGCGTCAACGTCGATCCCTCCGACCGCTACGTCCAGTCCGTGCCCGGATCGGACAAGCATCGCCTGCGCCCCGACGAAAGCGGTTATGACAACTTGGTTCTCGCGGGTGACTGGACGGATTGCGGTCTTAACGCCGGCTGTATCGAGGCCGCGGTGATGTCTGGTCTCGAGGCCGCCAATGCGCTGCTCGGCCGAGGCCGGTTTTACCGGATTCGGGGCTACTGGCTGCCGTAAGCGTGACCACGCCGCTCGCGGTAGGCCGCCACGTGCTGGCGGTTGGCGCAGTTTCCGGTGTCACAGAAGATCCGTGATCGGTTGCGCGACAGGTCCATAACCACCGCGTCGCAGTCCGGGGCCGCGCAGACCTTGAGCCGGCGCAACTCGCCCGACCGGATCAGGTCTGCTAGCGCCATCGCCATCTCGGCGCCCATCCGCTGCGCCAGCGGGTCGCGCACCGACGCCAGGTGCAGATGCCACTGCGGCATCTCTTCGTGGCGGGTCAGCCACGGCGCCGCGCGGGTGTCGGCCAGTAGCGCGTTCACCTGCTCGACCGCGCGCTCCTCGTCGGCGGCGCACTCCCAGATCCCGCCCAGCCGCGCCCGTAACGCGTGCACCGCCGCGAGCTCCGCGTCGTCGTGATCCCTGCGACCCGTCCAGCCGTACGAGTTCAGGTACCAATCGAGCGCTGCCTGGTCGCCGAGCTGTTCTCCCTCGACGCGATCACTGTTGATCAACGCACCCGCGGCGCGCAGTGTGAGCTCGGTGTCATGACTGAAAAGCATTTGACTCCTGACCTGACGCGGCGATAGCGTCAGTACCAAAGCACATTTTACTCATTACGGGCGTGGAGGGATGTCGATGAACGCGAGAAGCACCTTCCGGCTCGGCATCGCGTTCGCGGTCGGGTCGGCGCTGACGTTCGGCATGTCCGGCCCCGTCGCCAAGGCGCTGATGGCGGCCGGCTGGACACCGAACGCCGCGGTGACGGCGCGCCTTGCGGGTGGCGCGCTGGTGATGGCCGTTTTCGCGACACTGGTGCACCGCGGTTGGGTGCGCGAGGCCGTCCAGCACGGCAAGACCGTCCTCGTCTACGGCGTGATACCGATCGCGGGCGCTCAGCTCTGCTACTACAACGCCGTCTCCCACCTGTCCGTCGGCGTGGCGCTGCTGCTGGAATACCTCGCGCCCGTCCTGGTCGTCGGCTGGCTGTGGGCGACCACACGGCGGCGTCCCGGCATCCGGACGCTGGCCGGAGCCGCACTGGCACTGACCGGCACGCTCGTGGTGCTTGACGCGTTCTCCGGTCCGCACATCGACGTGGTCGGGGTGGCCTGGGCGCTCGGCGCGGCGATCTGCGCTGCCTGCTACTTTGTGCTGTCCGACCGCGTCACGGCCGACGGCAGCGGCCTGAACTCGGTCACTCTTGCCGCCGGCGGGCTGGTTGCCGGTGCTGCGGCCGTGGCGGCCCTGGGCATGGCCGGCGTGCTGCCCCTGACCTTCACCACCAACCACACCGTGATGGCGGGCCATCCCACGTCGTTCCTCGTCCCGGTGGTGGTGCTCGGCGTCGTCAGCACTGCGATCGCCTACACGCTCGGGATCAGCGGCGTCGCCCGGCTGCGGCCCAGCTACGCCTCCCTGATGGGCCTTGGCGAGGTGCTGTGCGCGGTCGTCATCGCGTGGCTGCTGCTGGGCGAGGCGATCACCCCTGCGCAAGCCATCGGCGGCGCAGTGGTGTTGCTGGGACTGGCACTGGCCGGGTGCGAGGACCGGGAGCCGGCGGACGTCGTCGCGCGGGCCAGCTGGCCCGACGCCGGCCCGGTCACAGTGGAAAGCCCGCGCTCCGAGGAAGCGATTGGCATTCGCTAGCCCGACCGTGTGAAAATGGGCCGCGTGACGTTTCCCAGGATGGCGGCCAGGCTGGCCGCGATCGCCACAGCCTTCCTGTCCACGGCGGCCGTCCTCATCACGGTGCCCGCCCCGTCAGCGACGGCCGCAACCTGTCCCGACGTCGACGTGGTGTTCGGCCGTGGCACCGGCGAACCCGTCGGCATTGGCCGGGTAGGCCAGGCGCTCGTCGACGCCCTGCAATCGCAGATCCCGGGCAAGACGGTGACCAGCTACGCGGTGAACTATCCCGCCAGCTACGACTTCCTCACCGCGCAAGACGGCGCGGTCGACGCAAGCCAGCACCTCCGCACGATGGTCCAGCAGTGCCCGAACACACGCATCGTGCTCGGCGGGTACTCGCAGGGCGCGGCGGTGGTCGACATGCTGATCGGCCTACCTCCGCTCGGCAACAAACTCAACGAGCTCGGCGACAAGTTCGGCGGCGTCGGGACCGCGGCGCCCCTTGCCGGCGACCTCGCTGGCAACGTCGCCGCCATCGCGGTGTTCGGCAACCCCGCGACCAAGTTCAGCAACCCGGCGACCTCTGCTGCTGCGCCCTACGGCGCTCGCGCGATCGACCTGTGCAAAGACGGCGACCCGATCTGCTCACGCGGCCGCAATCCGTTCGCGCACGACGGTTACGAGACCTCGCCCTTCATCCCTCAGGCCGCCGAGTTTGTCGCCGGCTTGGTCTCGCCGGCCTCGCCGTCCAGTTGAGCACTACGTCCGCGAGGGCTGACGGCCTCGACAAGAACGGCTAATGCCCGAACCCCCCACCCAACGCGGTTCAAGATCGCTACCATCGCCGTGTGATCGGTTTACATCCACGTCAATGGCTCGTTGTCGGTGTCACGACGGTCTTGACCGCCGCCGCGTTTGTGTTCGCGACGGCAGTCCTGCCGTCGCGCCTTCCCGGATCGGCACCGCCGGCCGCTGCGGCGTGCCCCGACGTGGAAGTCGTATTCGCGCGCGGGCGTTTCGAAGATCCGGGTCCGGGCGTCCTCGGCAACGCATTCATCAGCGCGCTGCGCTCCAAGACCAACAAGAACATCGGTTTCTACGCGGTGAGGTACCCCGCTGACTCTGAGATCGACATCGGTGCCAACGACATGAGCGCGCACATCCAGTCCATGGCCGCCAATTGCCCGGACACCCGGCTGGTGCTGGGCGGTTACTCGCTCGGCGCAGCGGTCACCGATGTGGTGATGGCCGCACCCATCGCGGCGTTCGGTTTCAACAACCCCTTGCCCCCGGGAATGGATCAGCACGTCGCCGCGGTCGCATTGTTCGGCAATGGCTCCCAATGGGCGGGGCCGATCACAAACTTCAATCCGGTCTACAACGACCGCACGATCGACTTGTGCCACGGCGACGATCCCATCTGCAATCCGGCCGACCCGAACACCTGGCAAAACAACTGGCCGCAGCATCTCGCCAACGCTTACATCAAGGCGGGCATGCCCAATCAGGCCGCCGACTTCGTCGCAGGGAAGCTCTAGTCGATCACCCGCAGTGCGCGCGTACGTCGCCGACACTGAAACTACGCACACGACACGCCGAAAAATATCGCCACAGCTTCAGTCTGGGCGAAATCGTTTAGTCGATCACCCGCAGATCGCGCGTGACGGCGATGCGCGCCGCCAACTGGTCGTCGGCCGGGTAGTCGACATCGACGAGCGTCAGGCCGCGGGCGGGTGCGGCCGCGAACGAACTCGAGCGCTTGGTCAGATTCAGTAATTCCGTGCACCATTCGGTGCTGCGGCGCCCGTCGCCGACAGCCAGCAGCGCACCGACCAGCGATCGCACCATCGACCAACAGAACGCGTCGGCGCTGACGTACCCGGTGACCAGATCGCCGTCGCGGTCCCAATCCAGGCGCTGCAGGTCACGAATCGTCGTCGCACCGGCACGTTTTCGGCAGAAAGCGGCGAAATCATGCAATCCGACGAGGTCTTTCGACGCGGTCGCCATCGCGGCGACGTCGAGCGGGCGTGGCCAGGCCGTCACGTAGCGCGACAGCTGTGGCTCGACGCCGTACGGCGCGGTCGACACCCGATACACGTAGTTGCGGCGAAGCGCCGAGAACCTCGCATCGAATCCGGCTGGGGCGCGGATGATTTCACGCACCCTGACATCGGCGGGCAGGAAGCGGGCCAGGCGTCTCACCAGCGGCAGGAACTCCGGTTCGGTCGGTCGATGCCTGCGCGGCCGAGCGTGGAGGACGGCGCCGACCGGCACGTCGACGTGCGCCACTTGACCCGTCGCATGTACGCCGGTGTCCGTCCGCCCGGCCGCGAACAGCCGCACGGGCGTGCGGAACACCGTCGACAGCGCGTCGTCGAGCACACCGGCCACCGTCCGCTGTTCACCCTGCACCGCCCAGCCAGCGAAATCCGTCCCGTCGTATGCGATGTCGAGGCGAAGACGAACGGACCCGCCATCGTCTCCGATGGCGGGTCCGCCGTTCATCGCGCTATGACTTGTCGGCGTCGTCGCCCTCGCCGGCGGCCGGAGCCTCAGCCTCAGCCTCAGCCTCCTGCGCCTCCTCGATGGCCGCGTCCTCGGCCTTGACGGCTTCGACCGTCTCTTCGCCGGCAGGCGCCTCGGCCGGCGCCTCGTCGGCCACCACCTCGTCCGCCACCGCCTCGTCCGCCACCGCCTCAGCCGCCACCTCGTCAGCCACCTCGTCAGCCACCGCCTCGTCAGCCACCTCGTCAGCCACCGCCTCGGCGGGGGCCTTCTTGGCGGGAGCGCGCTTCGGCGCCCCGGCACGACGGGCGCGCTCGGCCTCATCGGTGACGGTCTTCTCCTGCACCAATTCGATCACTGCCATCGGCGCGTTATCGCCTTGGCGTGCCTCGACTTTGATGATGCGGGTGTAGCCACCGTTGCGGTCGGCGAAGAACGGCCCGATCTCCGCGAACAGCATGTGCACGACGTCCTTATCGCGGATTTTCTTGAGCACCTCACGCCGGTTGTGCAGCGCGCCCTTCTTTGCGTGGCTGATCAACTTCTCGGCGTACGGCCGCAGCGCCCGGGCCTTCGTCTCGGTGGTCTTGATCCGGCCGTGCTCGAACAGCGACGTGGCCAGGTTGGCCAGCATCGCCTTCTGGTGCGAGGACGACCCGCCGAGGCGAGGGCCCTTGGTGGGCTTGGGCATTTGTCAATCTCCTTGTTACGCAGAGAATTACAGCTGTTCTGTTTCGGCGAAGTCCTGGTCGTTGTCCATTTCGTACGCCGAGTCGCCGTGCCACGTGCCGGTGGCGGCGTCGTACCCCGCGACTTCGGACGGGTCGAAGCCGGCCGGGCTGTCCTTGAGCGACAGACCCAGCTGGTGGAGCTTGACCTTGACCTCGTCGATCGACTTCTGACCGAAGTTGCGGATATCCAGCAGGTCGGACTCGGTGCGGGCCACCAGCTCGCCGACCGTGTGGATGCCCTCGCGCTTGAGGCAGTTGTACGACCGCACCGTCAGGTCCAGGTCGTCGATGGGCAGCGCGAACGACGCGATGTGGTCGGCCTCGGCGGGCGACGGGCCGATCTCAATGCCCTCGGCCTCGACGTTGAGCTCGCGGGCCAGCCCGAACAGCTCGACCAGCGTCTTGCCCGCCGACGCCAGCGCGTCGCGGGGGCTGATCGAATTCTTGGTCTCGACGTCGAGAATCAGCTTGTCGAAGTCGGTGCGCTGCTCGACACGGGTGGCCTCGACCTTGTACGTGACCTTCAGCACGGGCGAGTAGATCGAGTCGACCGGGATCCGGCCGATCTCGGCGCCCGACGCCTTGTTCTGCACGGCAGGCACGTAGCCGCGGCCGCGCTCGACGACGAGCTCCACCTCGAGCTTGCCCTTGTCGTTGAGGGTCGCGATGTGCATCTCGGGGTTGTGCACCGTGACACCGGCAGGCGGCACGATGTCACCGGCGGTGACGGCACCCGGGCCCTGCTTGCGCAGGTACATGGTCACGGGCTCGTCTTCCTCCGACGACACGACCAGGCCCTTGAGGTTCAGGATGATGTCGGTGACGTCTTCCTTGACACCGGGCACGGTGGTGAACTCGTGCAGTACCCCGTCGATCCGAATGCTGGTGACCGCGGCGCCGGGAATCGACGACAGCAGCGTACGGCGCAGCGAATTGCCAAGGGTGTAACCGAATCCCGGTTCCAGCGGTTCGATCATGAACCGCGACCGGTCGTCGGCCACCACTTCTTCGCTCAATGTGGGTCGCTGAGAAATCAGCATGTGTTTCTTTCCTCCTTCACGGCATCCGCTATTTGATGCCGAGATCCACCTCCCGCGAGCGGGAGATTTCCCGAGCCGTCATCGGGACGGCGCAGGAAGTCTTACTTCGAGTAGAACTCGACGATGAGCTGCTCGCTGAGCGGTACATCGATTTGCGCCCGCTCAGGTAGCTGGTGCACCAGGATGCGCTGACGTTCCCCGACCACCTGCAGCCAGGCGGGAATCGGCCGGTCCCCCGCGGTCTCCCGGGAAATTTGGAACGGAACCGAGTTCACCGACGTATCGCGCACGTCGACGATGTCGTACTGCGCCACCCGGTAGCTGGGCACGTTCACCTTCACGCCGTTGACGGTGAAGTGGCCGTGGCTGACCAGCTGGCGCGCCATCCGGCGGGTGCGCGCAAGTCCGGCGCGGTACACGACGTTGTCCAGCCGGCTCTCCAGGATTTGCAGCAGAGCCTCACCGGTCTTGCCGGCGGCGCGGTTCGCTTCTTCGTAGTACCGGCGGAATTGCTTTTCCATGATGCCGTAGGTGAAGCGGGCCTTCTGCTTCTCCTGCAGCTGCTGCCGATACTCACTTTCTTTGATTCGCGCGCGGCCGTGCTGGCCGGGCGGATACGGGCGCTTCTCGAACGCGGCATCACCGCCGACGAGGTCGACGCCCAGGCGGCGCGACTTCCGGGTCGCGGATCCGGTGTAACGAGCCATCAGTGTTCCTCCTAGACCCGACGCCGCTTAGGCGGACGGCACCCGTTGTGGGGCTGCGGGGTGACATCGGCGATCGCCCCGACCTCCAGGCCGGCGGCCTGCAGCGAGCGGATCGCGGTCTCGCGACCCGAGCCCGGACCCTTCACGAACACGTCGACCTTGCGCACACCGTGCTCCTGCGCCTTGCGCGCTGCGCTCTCGGCGGCCAGCTGCGCAGCGAACGGGGTCGACTTGCGCGAGCCCTTGAAGCCGACGTGGCCGGACGACGCCCAGGCGATCACGTTGCCCTGCGGGTCGGTGATGGACACGATCGTGTTGTTGAACGTGCTCTTGATGTGAGCAGCGCCGTGCGGGATGTTCTTCTTTTCCCGGCGGCGGCCCTTCTGGGCCTTCTTGGGGGCGGCGGCGGCTTTCTTCGGTGGCATCGGTTACCTGGCCTTCTTCTTGCCCGCGATGGTGCGCTTCGGCCCCTTGCGGGTGCGCGCGTTGGTCTTGGTCCGCTGGCCACGCACCGGGAGGCCGCGACGATGCCGCAGGCCCTGGTAGCAGCCGATCTCTATCTTGCGGCGGATGTCGGCCTGCACCTCGCGGCGCAGATCGCCCTCCACCTTGAGGTTGCCCTCGATGTAGTCCCGAAGATGCGTCACCTGATCTTCGGTCAGGTCCTTGGTGCGCATCTCCTTGTCGATGCCGGTCGCAGCCAGGATTTCGTTGGCGCGGGTACGGCCGATGCCGTAGATGTAGGTCAGCGCGATCTCCATGCGCTTATCGCGCGGTAGATCGACGCCCACGAGACGTGCCATCAGGCGGTGTCCTTCTTCTCATGCGGAGGTCTGATCCCAGCCCGTCCCTGAAAGCCTCGCGGCTTCGCAGGGGCCCGGCCTCCGTTCCGGGCGTCGATGATGCTCGTCGCGCGAGCTCTCATCGGTGATGAGCGGCCATTCCGCTCACTGGTGCTGGGAGGTCTGCATTCAGTTATCTGCCGCCGTTAGCCTTGGCGCTGCTTGTGGCGCGGATCGGAGCAGATCACCATGACCCGCCCATGCCGACGGATCACCCTGCACTTGTCGCAAATCGGCTTCACGCTCGGGTTGACCTTCACGGCTGTCTTCGATCCTGTTCTCGTCTGGTTGGTTGATTACTTATACCGGTACACGATGCGGCCCCGGGACAGGTCGTATGGAGACAACTCCACGACCACCCGGTCCTCGGGCAGGATGCGGATGTAGTGCTGCCGCATCTTGCCGCTGATGTGAGCGAGCACCTTGTGGCCGTTCTCCAGCTCAATGCGGAACATCGCATTGGGCAGAGGCTCGACCACTCGACCCTCGACCTCTATGGCGCCGTCCTTCTTTGCCATAACCTCCGCGATCCTTGCTCTTCCGGCGACGAGCGCTCGCGCGAAGAGCCAAGCCGCGAGCACCCTCGGGGCAGCGTCGGCCCCGGCTACAAAACGTGAGCACGACCTAGGAAATTCCGAAAATTCCACGATTCGGGGCACACAACAGCCGGCGCGGGTGCCGCACCGTTACTCCACGATACCCGTTTCACGGGCGCAAACCAAAATGACTCCGGCCGTCGTCGCACACTCTGACAAGGGCATACTTGATAGCGATGACTGGACCCGCGTCCCAGCCCCGCAAGCCCGTAATCCTCACCGTCGACGATGACCCAGCCGTGTCGCGCGCGGTCGCTCGCGACCTTCGTCGCCACTACGGCGAGAGATACCGGATCGTGCGCGCGGAATCGGGCCCCGACGCGCTGGAAACGCTCAACGAACTCAAGCTACGCGGCGACACGGTGGCGGTGTTCGTCGCCGACTACCGGATGCCCGAGATGAGCGGTATCGACTTCCTCGAAGAGGCGATGGACATCTATCCGGTCGCCCGCCGGGTGCTGCTGACCGCCTATGCCGACACCCATGCCGCGATCGAGGCCATCAACGTCGTCGACCTGGACCACTACCTCCTCAAACCGTGGGATCCTCCGGAGGAGAAGCTGTACCCGGTGATCGACGGGTTGCTCGAGGCGTGGCGGGAAGCCGGCGACCGGGGCATCCCGCACACGAAGATCATCGGCCACCCCTGGAACCCGAGATCGTCGCAGGTTCGCGAATTCCTAGCCCGAAATCAGTTGTACTACACCTGGTTTCGCGCGGACGAGCCCGAAGGCCAGCGACTGCTCGAAGCGGCAGGCGAGGACGGTATGACGCTGCCCGTGATCATCACCGAGCAGGGCGAGACCCTCGTCGATCCGCCGAACACCGATCTCGCTTCGACGTTGGGCCTGACCACCATGCCGTCGAAGGACTTCTACGACCTTGTCGTGGTCGGCGGCGGACCGGCCGGGCTGGCCGCCGCCGTCTACGGCGCCTCCGAGGGACTCAAGACCGTGCTGATCGAGCGCACCGCCACCGGCGGTCAGGCCGGGCAGAGTTCCCGCATCGAGAACTACCTGGGCTTCCCCGACGGCGTCTCCGGCAACCAGCTCGCGGACCGAGCGCGCAGACAGGCCGAGAAATTCGGGGCCGAGCTGATCACCGCACGCAAGGCCGTCGCCCTCGAGGTCAACGGGTCCGCGCGAACGGTGCGGTTCGACGACGGCAGCTCCATTGACTCCCACGCGGTGGTATTGGCAACGGGCGTGTCGTACCGGCAGCTGCCCGCGGAGGGATGTGAACGGCTCACGGGCGCCGGCGTTCATTACGGCGCGGCCTCCTACGTGGCAGCCGAATGCGGAGACGAACAGATCTTCATCGTCGGCGGCGCCAATTCGGCCGGACAATGCGCGGTGAATCTGTCTCAGTACGCCAAGTCGGTGACCCTGGTCGTTCGCGGCCCGTCGTTGGAGGCGTCGATGTCCTACTACCTGATCCAGCAGGTCGAGGCCATCGACAACATCAACGTTCGGACCTGCACGGTGGTCAGGGAGGTGTGCGGCGACGATCACATCGAGAAGCTGATCCTCGAGGATCAGCGAACTGGCGAGACCGACGAGGTCACGTGCGCCCGGATGTTCGTCTTCATCGGCGCGGAGCCGCGCACCGACTGGCTGGACGGCGTGGTCGCACGTGACGAACACGGGTTCGTGCTCTCCGGACCCGACCTGAAGAACGTCGTCGGGTGGGCTCTGGATCGACCTCCACACCACCTGGAAACAAGTGTGCCCGGTGTGTTTGTTGCAGGTGATGTGCGTGCCGAGTCCGCCAAACGTGTGGCGGCCGCCGTCGGCGAAGGGTCGATGGCCGTGATGCTTGTCCACCGCTACCTGGCGGAGTCCTAGAAAGGAGGCGCAGCGATGAGCCACTCGGGCGAAGAGCCGAAAACAGCGATGAGCCACTCGGGCGAAGAGCCGAAAACAGCGATGAGCCACTCGGGCGAAGAGCCGAAAACAGCAGGTGAGACCTGCCTGCCCGACGAGCTGCGGACGTTGTTCTTGTTCGAGGAGCTGTCGGACGAACAGCTCGCGACGCTGTGCCAGAACGGCCACATCCAAACGTTCGAGCCCGGGCCCGTTTGTGTCGAGGGTGAGCCGGCGACCTGCTTCTACGTGCTCATCGACGGCGAGCTCGTGATGTCGAAGCGGTCGGCAGGCGTGGACCTCGATACCACCCGCACCTCCCAGCGGGGCGTGTACTGCGGGGCGTGGTCGGCGTATGTGCCCGGTGAGGCGCATGTGTACGAAGCGTCGGTACGCGTGACCAGACCGTCCCGGTTCTTCGTGCTGGACGCAAATGCGTTCGCGGACTTCATGAAGACCGAGTTCCCGATGGCCGTGCATCTCGTCGAGGGCCACAAGGTCGGGGGCCTGCGCCAGCGCCAGATCGTCGGTCAGCGGGAGAAGCTGCTGGCCCTCGGCCAGCTCACGGCGGGTCTCACCCACCAGCTGAATAATCCCGCCGCCGCCACCGCGCGCGCCGCCGCCGATCTGCGTGGCCGCGTCAGCAAGATGCGCAACAAGCTCGCGATGCTGGCCGAGGGCAAGTTCACACCCCAGGCGATGCGCGCTCTGGTGAGCCTTCAGGACGAGGTTGCCGAGCAGGTCGCCAAGGCCAAGCCGCTGGAGCTCACCGCGATGGAGACATCGGACCGCGAGGATCAGATCGGCGACTGGCTGGAGGATCACGGCATCGCCGACGCCTGGGATTACGCGCCAACCTTCGTCGAGGCGGGTCTGGACACCGACTGGCTGGAGAGGGTTTCTGCAACGGCCGAGGAGGCGGACGCAACGTTCCAGCTGCCGACCGCAATCGGCTGGCTCAAATACACCATCGACACCGAAGAGCTGATGAAGGAGATCCTCGAGGCGAGCAAGCGGATCTCGGAGCTGCTGGCCGGCGCCAAGCAGTACTCGCAGATGGACCGGGCGCCGTACCAGGCCGCCGACATCCACGTGTCGCTGCACAGCACGCTGATGATGTTCGGCGACCGGATCGGCAAGGACAGCAAAGTCAAACTCGTCAAGGAGTACGACAAGTCATTGCCCGAATTGCTCTGCTACCCGGGCGATCTGAACCAGGTCTGGACGAACATCATCGACAATGCGATCCAGGCAATGGACAGCAACGGCACGTTGACGGTCCGGACCATGCGCGAAAACGACGACATGGTCCGGGTGGAGATCTGCGATGACGGACCGGGTATCCCCAAAGACATCGTGGACCGCATCTTCACTCCGTTCTTCACCACGAAGCCGCTCGGCGAGGGCACCGGGCTCGGCCTGGATCTGGCCTGGCGCATCGTCGCGGAGAAGCATCACGGCAACCTGCGGGTCGAGTCCGAGCCGGGAAACACCCGGTTCATCATCCTGCTGCCGCTGGCCGCACCCGCACCCGAATTACGCACACCCGTGGAGATTTCGCCAGACGCGGAATAGCCGCCGACGATCACAAAGTTGGAGCTGGCATGACAGATTCGGACACACCCAACCTCGGACGCTTTGGATCCTTCGGTCTTGGAGTCACCCCGGACGAGGCCAAACAGATTGAAGCCCTCGGCTACGGCGCCGTCTGGGTCGGCGGTTCTCCACCGGCCGAACTCGACTGGGTCGAGCCGATTCTGGAGAAGACCACCACACTGCAGGTGGCCACCGGCATCGTCAACATCTGGACCGCGGCCCCCGGGCCGGTCGCGGAGTCATTCCACCGCATCGACAAGGCTTACCCCGGACGATTTCTGCTGGGCATCGGCGTCGGGCATCCCGAATCGCTCACTGAATACCGCAAGCCCATCGACGCTCTGAACGACTATCTGGACAAGCTCGACGAGTATGGCGTCCCGAAACAACGCCGCGTCGTGGCGGCGCTCGGGCCACGGGTGCTGAAGCTCTCCGCGCAGCGCAGCGCGGGCGCCCATCCGTACCTGACCACGCCGGAGCACACCGCCCAGGCTCGAGAACTGATCGGGCCGTCGGCGTTCCTGGCGCCCGAGCACAAGGTGGTGCTGACCACCGACGCCGACAAGGCGCGTGCGATCGGCCGCAAGGCACTGGACATCTACCTGGGCCTGACCAACTACGTCAGCAATTGGAAACGGCTCGGGTTCAGCGACGACGATGTCCGGCGCCCGGGCAGCGACAAGCTGGTCGACGCGTTCGTCGCGTACGGCACCATTGAGGACGTCGCCCGTCGCTTGACCCAGCACATCGACGCGGGCGCGAACCACGTGACGATCCAGGTGCTCGGCGGGCCGGACCGACGGATTCCGACGCTCGCCGAGCTGGCCGGCCCCTTGGGCCTGACCGCCTAAGGCCTGACCGCCAAAGAGAGGACCACGATGACCGAGGCCGCACAGCTCAAGCCCGACGTCGGCCGCTACGGGGTGTGGACCGGCGGCCCGCCCACTCCCGAGCAGGCGGCCGAGATCGAGAAGCTGGGCTACGGCGCGATCTGGGTCGGCGGGTCGCCGGCCGGCGAGCTGACGTTCGCGGAGCCGATCCTCGAGGCCACCGAGTCGATCACGCTCGCGACCGGAATCGTCAACATCTGGGCGGCGCCGGCCAACCAGGTCGCGGCCTCCTACCACCGCATCGAAAAGGCTTATCCCGGAAGGTTTCTGCTCGGTGTCGGCGTTGGCCATCGCGAACACACCGAGGAGTACCGCAAGCCCTACGAAGCGCTGGTGGAATACCTGGACATGCTCGACGAGTTGTGCGGGCCCACCAGCCGCCGGGTGGTCGCCGCCCTCGGACCGAAGGTGTTGAAGCTGGCCGCACAGCGAAGCGCCGGCGCGCACCCGTACCTCACCACACCGGAACACACTGCGCAGGCGCGAGAGCTGGTCGGCAGGTCCGTCCTCCTCGCGCCCGAGCACAAGGTGGTGCTGACCACAGACGCTGACGAGGCCCGCGAAATCGGCCGCAAATCGGTGGACTTCTACCTCGGCTTGAGCAACTACCTCAACAGCTGGAAGCGACTCGGATTCACCGACGAGGACGTCGCAAGGCCGGCCAGCGACAAGCTGATCGACGCGGTGGTGGCGCATGGCAGCCCCGAGCAGATCGCCAACCGCCTCGACCAGCACCTGCAGGCCGGGGCCGACCACGTCGCGATCCAGGTGCTGGGCGGCTGGGACCGGCTGATCCCGACGCTGACGGAGCTGGCAGGACCGCTGGGCCTGAAGTCCAGAGACTGACCCCCGTTAGTGTTTGCCCATGCGACTGTTGGTGACGGGCGGTGCCGGGTTCATCGGCGCCAACTTCGTCCGCAGCACGCTGCGTGAGCGTCCAGATGTGTCGGTGACGGTGCTCGACGCGTTCACGTATGCCGGCAGCCACGAGTCGCTGGCCGGGCTCGACGGTGCCATCCGTGTGGTTGAGGGCGACGTCACCGACGCTCGCGTGGTGTCGGGACTGGTCGCGGATTGCGACGTCGTCGCGCACTTCGCCGCCGAGACGCACGTCGACAATGCGTTGGCCGATCCCGCACCGTTCCTGCACAGCAACGTGCTGGGCACGTTTGCAGTGCTGGAGGCCGTGCGCCGCCACGGGGTGCGGCTGCACCATGTCTCCACAGACGAGGTGTACGGCGAGTTGACGCTCGACGACCCGCACAGGTTCACGGCGGACACCCCCTACAACCCGTCCAGCCCGTACTCGTCGACCAAGGCCGCTGCCGACATGCTCGTGCGGGCGTGGGTGAGGTCCTACGGTGTGGCGGCGACGATCTCGAACTGCTCCAACAACTACGGGCCGTATCAGCACGTCGAGAAGTTCATCCCGCGGCAGATCACCAACGTGCTGACCGGGCGGCGGCCGAGACTGTACGGAGACGGCGCCAACGTGCGCGACTGGATCCACGTCGACGATCACAACGCGGCGGTGTGGCGCATCATCGACGACGGCCAGTCAGGACGGACATATCTGATCGGCGCCGACGGCGAACGCGACAACCTGTCGGTGCTGCAGATGATTCTGCGTGAGATGGGCTGCGACCCAGAGGCTTTCGACCGCGTACCCGACCGTGCCGGCCACGATCTCCGATATGCCATCGACCCGGCCGTGCTGCAGGACGAATTGTCGTGGAGGCCGGCGCATTCCGACTTCACCGAGGGACTGCGCGCGACCATCGGCTGGTACCGCGACAACGAGTCCTGGTGGCGACCACTGAAGGACGGCGTGGAAGAGCGATACGCCGAGCGCGGCCAGTGATATGCGGCCAGTGATATGACGGTACGCGAGCTTGCGATCCCCGGCGCGTGGGAGATCGACCACACTGTGCATCGGGACGACCGCGGGCTGTTCTACGAATGGTTCGCCCAGCAGGAGTTCGCTGCAACCACCGGGCACCGTTTCGATCTTGACCAGGCCAACTGCTCGGTGTCGGCAGCCGGAGTTCTGCGGGGGCTGCACTTCGCGCAGCTGCCCCCGAGCCAGGCGAAATTCGTGACATGCGTGCGTGGCGCGGTGTTCGACGTCGTCGTCGACATCCGGGTCGGCTCACCGACCTACGGCCGCTGGGATTCCGTGCAGCTCGACGGCCGCGACCACAGATCGGTGTACGTGTCGGAGGGGCTGGGCCATGGATTTCTTGCCTTGGAGGATGAGTCAACGGTCTTGTACCTGTGTTCCGCTCCCTACGCCCCTGACCGCGAGCACACGATTCTGGCGACGGACCCGCGGCTGGCGATCGACTGGCCGACAGTGGGCGGCGCAGCTCCGCTGATGTCCGCGCGGGACCTCGATGCGCCAACCCTCGAAGACGTTCGGACAGCAGGCCTGTTGCCGACCTGGGACGACACCCGAGATTTCATCGAGCGACTGCGGCGCGGCGACTCATAAGCAGCCATACCGCAAACAACACCACCGTCAGCACCTCGGCCACCGCATCGATCGCCGCGTGAGGCGACGGTTGCCATCCGCGCTCCGTGAAGCCGAGCACGCCGACGGTCCGCGACAACGCAAACGCCACAAGCGATCCGCCGGCCAGCGCGGCCGCGGCCCATCGCAACCAGCCCGGACCACCGACGACCAGCAGCACAGCGACCGCCACGCTGACGCTCGCCTGCAACAGAAACGCCGTGCCAATGTTCGGAATGTGACGGTAGCCGTGGATGTACAGGTAGGCGTGGCTGATGCCGCTGACCGCTAGCGCCGCGGCGATCGCCAGTCTCAGCCCGATGTCGGTGAGTTTCATTGCAGCTTCTGCTCTTTCAGTGCAAGCGCCTGCTGGCCCTTGGTGTAGGTAACCTCGCGAACGCCGAGCGCGTCGTGAAGTTGGCCCGCGGGCAGCGTGATCGGCTTCGGCGCGGGCCCGTCGCCCGGGTGCGGCAGCGGATAGGCGGTAGTCGTCGCCGAGTAGAAGGTCACATTGCCCTCCGTCTTGGAAAATAGTTGGTGCACATGACCGTTGAGGCAGGTTACTGACGAGAACCGCTTGAGGTAGCTCAGCGCCTGAGTCGCGTCGTCGGTGCCCCAGCCCCAGCCCGGGTACATCGCGAACAGCGGGATGTGGCTGAACACCACGATGGGCGTGTCACTGGATAGCGGTGCGACGTCCTTTTCGATGAACTCAAGCTGATCGGTGCCCAGACGGCCCCCGCCCATCTGCGAGAAGCTCAGCGTGTTGACCAACGCGATGAAGTGCACCCCCGCCACGTCGAAGCTGTACCAGCCGTCACCGCGGGTACCCGCGCCGAAAACCTGGCGGTACTTCTGGCCGGCATCGTCGACGGAGTCGTGCTCGCCCGGGACCGTGAAGACGTGCGGCGTGCGCAACCCGGTCAGCATCTGCTTGACCTGGTCGAACTGCGCGGGGGTCGCCAGATGCGTCAGGTCGCCGGTGTGAATGACGAAATCCGGCGTGTAGCCCAGGCTGTTCACCTGGTTGATGGCCTCGCCGAACGTGCCGGCCACATTCGGGTTGGCGCCCCCGGAGAAGCCGATGTGGCTGTCGCTGATCTGAGCGAAACGCAGCGCCGGCCGGGATGCCTGCGAGCTGGTTGGGGTGGATCCGGCGATGTGGGAGATCACCTCTCCGCCCACCACGGTCAGCACAACCGCCGATCCGAACCAAGCGCTGTGGCGGATCAACTGCCGACGGCTCATCGCGTGCGGATCGCGCTCGTCCGTCATGCCGTCACCACCACGGTGCCGGTCATGAACGGGTGAATCGAGCAGATGTAGTCGTAGGTGCCCGGCTTGGTGAACGTAAAGCTGTAGGTGCCGTGGGTGTCCATGCCGGGACCGTGGAAGGAGCCGTCTTTGGCGGCGATGGTGTGGGGTTCCTCGTCCTGGTTGGTCCACGTGACGGTGGCGCCGACCGGCACCGTCAAAGTGGCCGGATCGAACTTGAAGTCCTTGATGTTGATTGCGTTGGCCCCCACCGGTGCCGCCGGGGCCGTCGTCGACGAGCCGGTGGCTGCCGGCGCGGTCTCCGTCGACGGCATACCGCTCATGCCCGGCATCCCGGGTGTGACGCTCGCACCCGAGCCGAAGTTCACGGTCGGGCCGGTATCGGGCGCGGGCTTGGGTGAGGAGCAAGAGGCGAGCAGCAGGATCGCGGCCGCCGCCAGCATGACGGCGCGCCAAGGTCTCGTATTCACACCCACACATAGGCGGGTGGGTTACACCGGATCAGGTCTGTTGGTCGGGTTGCGGCGCGAGCACCTCGATCACCCCGTTGACCTCGCGAACCGGCAGCGCGGGCAGCGGTTTCGGCGCGATCGGCAACTGATGGGTCAGCACCTGGCCGGTGGGCGCGAACGACGTCGAATGGCACGGGCAGCGCAGCCGGTCGTCGGGCCCGTCGAACCACAGCCGGCAACCCTGGTGGGTGCACACCCCTGAGACGGCCTCCGGCTTGCCGTCGACTCGGCGGACGAAGCCGATCACGGATCCGAGGTCGAACGGATGCATGCCACCGTCGGGAACGTCCGAGCTGGCGGCGACCCGCTGCCACGTCCCGGCGTTAGGCGTGAGCTCACCATCGTCGCCGGTGGGGTGCTCGCCGCGCATGACGAGCCTGTCGACCGACACCGCCGCAACCGCGGCAGCGGCCGCCGCGGACGTGCCGACGATGACCTGTCGGCGGGTGGCGGACGGCCGCGTCGATGCCTTCGGCGACGCGTCGTCGAGCTGGTCTGCGAGCTGGCGATGGAGATCGGCGAGGAACTCGGGGCGCGGCGCGCCGGCGCCCGGTTTGGCGGCTTGGAGGTCGATCGCGGTGCGAATCTGCGCGGCCTCGAAGTCGTCCGGCCGGAACGCCGGTGGTCGCCGGCCGGCAAGCAGGTCGTCGATGTACCTGCGCAGTCCACGCGGGTTCATGGCTTGTCCTCGTCGTTGATGTGTGCAGCTTCGTTGAAACGTGCGGCGTCGTTGACCTGTGCCGCAAGTCGCAGCGCGCGGTGCTGGAGCACCTTGGCGTTGGCGACGCTGACCCCCATGTCGGCGGCGGACTCCTTGATTGAACGGCTTTGCAGGAACCGCAGTTCCAGAATCCGACGGTACTGGTCGGGCAGCGCGTCGAGCAGCTCGGCGACGCGTTGCGGCGCGGTGCTGACCGCCTCCTCGCTTTCCGGCGGCGATTCGATGTCGTCGATCGATGTGATCTCGTGCCCGAGCGTCGCGCGCCAGTGTGCGGCCAGAACTGTTCGCGCCGTCGCACGCAGGTAGCCGCGGACCTCGCCGATGCTGGCGGTAAGCCGCAGCGGCCGCAGGGCCGCGAGAAACACCTCCGCGGTGAGGTCTTCGGCATCGGCGCGGTTGCCGACGCGGGCGAAGATCGTCCGGTATATCCAGGCGGCGTTGTCCTGGTAGACCGCCTCCCAATTCGGATAGCGATCGCCGCCGACTACCCGCAATGGTCTCGGGCGAGCGGGGTCGCTCTGTGCCGTCACGTGTGTGGCCTGCCTGTTCGTGGATGAGTCGGCACGGCACGGCGGCCGCCGCCTCACCTGTCCATAGTCGCGCGGGTTACACGGCGGCGCGCCCGATTGGGCCAGTCACGCCGCCGCCCCAACCTCATCTTTGCGCCACCGCCGATCATTTACTAGGATGTCCTAGTAACGTTTGATCACTTACTCCCGAGGCTGCTCATGACGACTCGTATTCCGCATTTCATCGACGGCCAGCGCACGGCCGGCCTGTCAAAGCGCACCGCCGATGTGTACAACCCGAACACCGGCCGGGTGCAAGCGCGGGTGCCGATGGGCTCGGCGGCCGACATCGACGCGGCCGTCGCGGTGGCGGTCGAGGCGCAGAAGGGGTGGGCGGCGTTCAACCCGCAGCGCCGGGCCCGGGTGATGATGAAGTTCGTCGAGCTGGTCAACCAGCATCTCGACGAGCTCGCCGAGATGCTGTCCCTCGAGCACGGTAAGACCCTTGCCGACTCGCGCGGCGATATTCAGCGCGGCATCGAGGTCATCGAGTTCGCGATTGGGATCCCGCATCTGCTCAAGGGTGAGTACACCGAGGGCGCCGGCGGGGGCATCGACGTGTACTCGCTGCGCCAGCCGCTCGGGGTGGTCGCGGGCATCACGCCGTTCAACTTCCCGGCGATGATTCCGCTGTGGAAGGCCGGCCCCGCGCTGGCGTGCGGCAATGCGTTCATCCTGAAGCCCAGTGAGCGGGACCCGTCGGTGCCGGTGCGGCTCGCCGAGCTGTTCGCCGACGCCGGCCTGCCCAAGGGCGTGTTCCAGGTGGTGCACGGCGACAAGGAGGCGGTGGACGCCATCCTGGCCCACCCCGACATCCACGCGGTCGGCTTCGTCGGCAGCTCCGACATCGCCCAGTACATCTACTCGACCGCCGCCGCGAATGGGAAACGCGCGCAGTGCTTCGGCGGCGCGAAGAACCACATGGTCGTGATGCCCGACGCCGACCTCGATCAGGCGGTCGACGCGCTCATCGGTGCCGGTTACGGCAGCGCCGGCGAGCGGTGCATGGCGATCTCGGTGGCGGTTCCGGTTGGCGAGCAGACCGCAGAACGGCTGCGTGCCAGGCTGATCGACAAGATCAACAATCTGCGTGTCGGCCATAGCCTTGACCCGAAGGCAGACTACGGTCCGCTGGTCACCGAGGCGGCGCTCGCGCGGGTGAAGGACTATATCCAGCAGGGCGTCGACGCCGGTGCGGAAGTGGTGGTCGATGGCCGCGAGCGCGCCAGCGACGACCTGCAATTCGGCGACGCGAACTTGGAGGAGGGTTACTTCATCGGGCCTACGTTGTTCGACCATGTCACCCCGGACATGTCGATCTACACCGATGAGATCTTCGGGCCGGTGCTGTGCATCGTTCGCGCCGATGACTACGAGGCGGCGTTGCGACTGCCAAGCGAGCACGAATACGGCAACGGTGTGGCGGTTTTCACCCGCGACGGCGACACGGCGCGCGACTTCGTGTCGCGCGTGCAGGTCGGCATGGTGGGGGTGAACGTGCCGATCCCGGTGCCGGTGGCCTACCACACGTTCGGCGGCTGGAAGCGGTCGGGCTTCGGAGATCTCAACCAGCACGGGCCGACGTCGATCCAGTTCTATACCAAGGTCAAGACCGTGACCCAGCGGTGGCCCGCGGGCAGCCACGGCGCGGAGTTCGTCATCCCGACGATGAAATAGATACGGCACGAAATGTTTCGCCTCGACGACGACGAACGCGTGATCACTGAGACGGCGGCTGCGTTCGCCGCGAAGCGGCTTGCGCCACACGCGTTGGAGTGGGACGCCACCGACCACTTCCCCATCGACGTGCTGCGCGAGGCCGCCGGCTTGGGAATGGCGGCGATCTACTGCAGCGAGGACGTCGGCGGCAGCGGGCTGCGCCGGCTGGACGCGGTGCGGATCTTCGAACAGCTGGCCACCGGCGATCCGACGACAGCCGCATTCCTGTCCATCCACAACATGTGCGCGTGGATGGTGGACCGTTACGGCACCCTCGAGCAGCGCAAGGCGTGGGTGCCGCGGCTGGCGTCGGCGGAAGCCGTCGCCAGCTATTGCCTCACCGAGCCGTCCGCCGGATCCGATGCGGCGGCGCTGCGCACCAAGGCGGTGCGCGACGGCACGGACTACGTGCTCGACGGCGTCAAGCAGTTCATCTCTGGGGCCGGCTCGTCGGACGTCTACGTCGTCTTGGCCCGGACCGGCGCCGATGGTCCGCGCGGTATCTCTGCGTTTATCGTCGAGAAGGGCACTGCCGGGCTGAGTTTCGGCGCTCAGGAGCAGAAGATGGGCTGGCACGCCCAGCCGACCGCGCAGGTGATCCTCGACGGGGTCCGCGTGCCGGCGGACGCGATGCTGGGCGGGGCCGACGGCGAGGGATCCGGATTCGGGATTGCGATGAACGGGCTCAACGGTGGGCGGATCAACATCGCGGCGTGCTCGCTGGGCGGCGCCCAGACCGCGTATGACAAGGCCGCCGCATACGTTCGTGATCGAGAGGCATTCGGCGGCAGCCTGATCGACGAGCCCACGATCCGCTTCGCTCTCGCCGACATGGCGACGGCGCTGGTGTCGTCCCGAATGTTGTTGTGGCGGGCGGCAACAGCCCTCGACGACGACGATGCGGACAAGGTCGAGCTGTGCGCGATGGCCAAGCGCTACGTCACCGACGCGTGCTATGACGTCGCCGACCGTGCGCTGCAACTGCACGGCGGCTACGGATACCTCCGAGAGTACGGTCTGGAGAAGATCGTGCGTGACTTGCGGGTGCACCGAATTCTTGAGGGAACCAACGAGATCATGCGGGTGGTCATCGGCCGTGCCGAGGCCGCCCGGGTGAAGGGGGAAGGGCCTAACTGATGAGCACAATCGCATTCCTTGGCCTGGGCAACATGGGCGGGCCGATGGCGGCGAACCTGGTCGCGGCCGGGCACACCGTGCGCGGCTTCGACCCAGTGCCCGCAGCCAGCTCCGCGGCGGCCGACAAAGGGGTGCAGGTCTTCGGCAGCGGGGCCGAGGCGGTGGCGCAGGGCGATGTGGTGATCACCATGCTGCCCAACGGCGATCTGGTGAAGCGGTGCTACGCCGAGATCCTGCCCGCCGCGGCGTCGTGCGCACTGTTCATCGACAGCTCGACGATCTCTGTCGACGACGCCCGCACCGTCAACGCGCAAGCGGCCGAACACGGTTTCGCCCAACTCGACGCACCGGTGTCGGGTGGGGTCAAGGGTGCGGTCGCCGGCACGCTGGCCTTCATGGTCGGCGGCGACGAAACTGCCGTGCAGCGGGGTCGGCCCGTGCTGGAACCCATGGCGGGCAAGATCATTCACTGCGGCGCATCCGGCGCAGGCCAGACCGCGAAGCTGTGCAACAACATGGTGCTGGCCGTGCAGCAGATTGCCGTGGGCGAAGCGTTCCTGCTGGCCGACAGGCTCGGCTTGTCGGCCCAGTCGCTCTTCGACGTGATCACCGGTGCCACCGGCAACTGCTGGGCGGTCCACACGAACTGCCCCGTGCCCGGACCGGTTCCGGCGTCGCCGGCCAACAATGACTTCAAACCGGGGTTCGCGACAGCGCTGATGAACAAGGACCTCGGGCTGGCCATGGCCGCTGTCAGGTCGACCGGATCGGCCGCCCCGCTGGGCAGCCACGCCGCCGAGATCTACGCGAAGTTCGCCGCCGATCACGCCGACAGGGACTTCAGCGCCGTCATCGAGATGCTCCGCGACAGCTGATCCGGCCGAGACGAGCCGAGACGAGTAGATACGAGACGAGCAGAGACGAGCAGAGACGAGACGAGTAGACGCAAAAGCCCCGCGACTCCGGCAAACGTCGGGGGCCTTTGCGCCTGCTCGCTGGGTAAGCTAAGCGGCCGCCGCGCGCTTGCGCGCTGTCCACCAGCGGCGATGCAGGCGTTGGCAATCCGAGGCGAGGAGGGGTTCGGTGCCGTCGTAGTGCCACCGCACTGCCACCGCCGCGGTGAAATCCTCGGATGCGGTGTATTCCGTCAGCACCGCGACCGCTGCGAGTCCCACAGTGGACGCCGCGCGCATGCTCTTGCCCGAGCCCACCATCGCCAGCGCGCATTCCGGGGACACTCCCAGCTCCCACAGCGCCAGTTCGTACACACCGGTCTGCGGATCGCAACCGGTGACGTCGTCGGCGGTCACGATCGTCTCGACGAGCCCGTCGCCGACCAGCTGGCGCACCAGCGGTTGTACCCACGCCCGCCGCCCGGTGCTCACGACCGCGACCCAGACGCCGGCGACGAAACAGTTCATCACCGCGTCGATCAGCCCCGGGCGCGCGGCCACGTCACCGTCGAGCACGCAGTCGGCGAACAGAGCGTCCTTGGTGTGGATCACGTCGTCCGCGGTCTCATCTGCGGCGGCACCGAAACCCCGCCGTCGCAGGTCTGTCGCGATGCGCTGCCGCTCGTCGCTGATCGGCAGCAGGCGCGCGTAGTCGTCTTCATCCCACCTGATGTCGAGCGCGTGCGCGGCGAAAGCGGCGTTGAACGCCTCGCGGTTACCCTCGCGCTCGATGTCGGCCATCGCACCGTCGAGGTCGAAGATCACCGCGCGCAGCGGGCGGACGTCCGCGTCGGCGGGCCCGGACCGGTCCCACCAGAACCCGCGCATTGCAAGTGCCTGCCGCTGCATGCAGTGAGCATCTGACGATCCACCCGGCGCGGCATCCCCCGCAGGGGGGATTGGGCAGGCTATTGGGGGAGTCGGTTCTATGGTGAGCCCATGGGTACGGCTGCCGGACCAGTGCGAATCGTGCTGGTCGACGACCACGAGATGGTGATCGAGGGCCTCAAGGCAATGCTGACCGCGTTCTCCGACCGGGTGCGCGTTGTCGGCCAGGCAGTGGGCGCCGAGCGCGCGCTCGAGGTGATCAAAGAGCTGAACCCGGACATCGTGCTCTGCGACGTGCGCATGCAGGGCAGCAGCGGGCTGGATCTGTGCCAGGCGCTGCGTGAACGTGACGCGGACCGGAAGGTCGTCATGCTGTCGGTGTACGACGATGAGCAGTACCTCTTTCAGGCGATGCGGGTCGGCGCCTCGGGTTATCTGCTCAAGAGCATCAGCAGCGACGAGCTCGTCCGTCAGCTCGAGTTCGTTCACCGCGGTGAAACAGCGATCGACCCCGGCATGGCGGCGCGCGCCGTCGACACCGCCGCGCGCATCCAGCGCGACGAGTTCTGGCCGGGCGCCCGCCACGGCCTGTCGCAGCGGGAAAGCGAGATACTGTCGTACGTGGTCAGCGGGCTGTCGAACCGCGGTATCGCGACCAAGCTGGTGATCGGCGACGAGACCGTGAAGAGCCATCTGCGCGCCATCTACCGCAAGCTCGGCGTCAGCGACCGCGCCGGCGCGGTCGCGACCGCGCTACGGGAGGGCATCTACCAATGACGAAGTCTCGAGGCCGCAAATCGAACCCGGGCACGCACGCGGTCCGCGACCTGGTCGACGCCGACCGGGAACTGGCGCTGCTGCGCGAGCTGATCCAGGCCGCCTCGAGCGGACCCGGGGTGGAACCGCTGGCCGCGGCCGCGGCGCGGATGATCACCGCGGCCACCGGCACCGATGTGTGCTTCGTGCACGTGCTCGACGACACCAACCGGTCGCTGACGCTCACCGGCGCGACGCCGCCGTTCGACAGCGAGGCGGGCAAGATCCGGCTGCCCCTGGGCTCGGGGATTTCGGGATGGGTGGCCAGTCATCGTGAACCTGTGGTGATCGGCAGCGACAAGGAGTCCGATCCGCGCTACATGCCGTTCGAGTCGCTGCGCGGACGGGACTTCACGTCGATGGTGTCGGTGCCGATGGAGACCGATCCGGGCGGGCTCGTGGGGGTACTGAACGTGCACACCGTCGAGCGGCGCGAGTTCACCGACCGCGACGTGCAGCTTTTGCTGGTCATCGGCCGGCTGATCGCGGGCGCGATGCATCAGGCACGGCTTCACCGCCAGCTGGTGGCCCGCGAACGCGCACACGAGAACTTCGTCGAGCAGGTGATCGAGGCCCAGGAGCTCGAGCGCCGTCGTCTCGCCGGCGACATCCACGACGGCATCTCGCAGCGACTCATCACGCTGTCGTATCGGCTCGACGCGGCACGGCGGTCGGTCGGTGCGGATCCGGCCGCAGTCGCCGAGCAGCTGGAGAAGGCACGCGAGCTGGTGGCACTGACGCTGCAGGAGGCGCGCGCGGCGATCGGCGGCCTGCGCCCGCCGGTGCTCGATGATCTGGGGTTGGCCGGCGGACTGGCCAGCCTTGCCCGCTCGATCCCCCAGATCGACATCGAGGTGCAGCTCGCCGACACCCGGCTGCCCGATCACATCGAGCTCGCGCTGTACCGCATCGCCCAGGAATGCCTGCAAAACGTCGTGAAGCACGCCGACGCGAGCACCGCCGGACTCACGTTCGCGGTGGACGGTGCCACCGCGCGGCTCGAAATCGTAGACGACGGAGTGGGTTTCGACACGTTCGAGCATCCACTGGGCAGCGATGAGATGGGCGGCTACGGCCTGCTGTCGATGGCAGAACGCGCCGAGATCGTCGGTGGCCGGCTCAACATCAGATCGCGGCCCGGTGCGGGGACCGCGGTCACCGCGACGATCCCGCTGCCGAGCGTTGCCGACTGATCGACTCGATCGACCGATCGACCGATCGACCGATACCGCAAGCAGACCCCCTAGAAGTCGCCTGCGGAGCGGCGCAGCGCGCCGATCGACGCGACGAGTGCACCCGACTCCTCGGGCGACATGCCGAGGTCGGAGAAGACCTCGTTGTTCAACGTGATCGTCGCGTCCTCGACGGTCGAACGCCCGAGGGCGCTGATCTGCACCAGGGTGGTGCGCCCGTCGCTTGGATGCGGGACGCGCTCGACCAGGCCGGCGGCCTCCAGCAGCCGGATCGCGTGCGTGACGCTGGTGACGTGCACCTGCAGCCGGTCGGACGCCTTCCCGATCGGCAACGCGCCGTTGCGGCTGAACGCGAGCAGGCGTAGCAGCTCGAACCGGGAGAAGCTCAGGTCGTAGGGCCGTAGCGCGTTCTCCACCCGGGCCAGCAGGATCTGATGTGCTCGCATCACCGACGTGACGACGACCATCCCGTCCGCGACGTCACCCCACCCCGACCGGTGCCAGTTTTCGCGGGCCTGCGCGATCGGATCACGCTTGTGTCGCGACGACGGCGACGACTCCGACGACGGCGACGACTCCGACGAATCCGACGACTCCGAGGCCACGCCTCTTCATACCGCACCTCGGGCCGCAAATGTGCTAGGCGCCTTCTTCGCCTTGCGCCAACGCGGCGAGCACCGCGCGCGTCGATGCCCTGCCCCCCACCGTCACACGGACTCCCCCGTCCGCGAAATGTCGGGCCCGCACGCCGGCCGCGTCAAATTGCTGACGCCAGCTTCGGCCGGCGGCGGGCAGATACAGGAAGTTCGCGTGTGCATCGGTGCAGTAGATGCCCATCGACCGCAACCGACGCTGCAGGTATCGCCGCTCCGAGGCGACGAATCGAATGCGCTGCTGCAGTTGGGTTTCGGCGTCGTAGCTGGCGGCCACCGCGACCGCGCTGGTGATGCTGATCCCGAACGGCAGCTGCATCATCCATAATGTCTTGGCCAGCTCAGGGGCACCGAACCCGTACCCGATGCGCAGACCGGCCAGCCCGTAGGCCTTCGAGAACGTCCGCAGCACCACGACATTCGGGAATCGTTGCACCAGAGCGGGCGCATCGAGTCGGTGCTCGGGAGCGACGAACTCGATGTACGCCTCGTCGAGAAGCACAATGGTGTCCGATGGCACTCGCTGCAGAAACCGTTCCACATCGGTCGACGACTCCAGCGTTCCGGTCGGATTGTGCGGCCTGCACAGCACCACAACCTTTGCGTCAGAAGCCGCGTCGGCGAGCGCATCCAGGTCGTGGTGGCCGTGTTCGTCGAGCGGCACGCTGACCGAGCTCAGCCGGGCCATCTCAGCGAGGATCGGGTAGCCGTCGAACGTGGGCGACGTCAACACGATCCGATCCCCGGGGCTGGTCACCGAGTGCAGCACCTGCAGCGCCACGCCCGTCGCGCCGGCACCGAGTACCACCTGCTCATCGCGCACCCCGACCCGATCTGCGATCAGGCCGCGAAGCTGATGCGGCAGGAATTCAGGATACCGGTTCGCCGAGTCGATCGCGTTGATCAATGCCGAGCGCACGGCCGGCAGCGGGGGAAACGGGTTTTCGTTGAGCGACAACGCAAACGGGTCGACCGCGTCGGGCAGCGCCGCGACCACTTCCACCGCAGCGGGCTCGTGTTGCGGGAACGTCATTAGTCCCGACCGCCCCACCGCACCGCTGCCGCGCCGGCGAAATCGCCCGCGTGTGCGAAGGCCGCCATCATCACCACGTCGCCGGCCTTGACCCGACCGTCGGAGACCGCCCGGTCGAAGTTGATCGGGATTCCGGCGCCAAAAAGGTTGCCGCAGTCCTCAAAAGTGTCGCAATGCCGCTCAGCGGGCAACTCGAGCGCCTCACGCCAGTTGCGCAGGAACGCGCGGTTCGGCTGGTTTGTCACCAGCATGTCAAGGTCCTTGGGCTTCATGCCAATCCGGTCACACACGGCGTAAGCCACCTCGGGAACCTGGCGATTGCCGCGGGCCAGCACCTTCGTGATCTTGCTGTCGGTGAAACCGATGGACTGCTCCCCGGGGCCGGCCTGCCACCACTTGCGCGGCGGATCGGCGGTGAGGGTCATCTCGCCGGCGTACTCGCCGTAGGTGCGGCATTCGATGTCGAGGATCGGCGAACTGTCCGACACGGTCAGCAGGCCGACCGCCGCGCCGTCACCGGGCACCGCCGCCTGGGGCTTGGGCCGCACGGTCTCCTGGTCGAAGACCTCACCGGCGGCGTTCTGCGCGACCGCGATCAGCGCGGTTTCGCCCTCGCCGGAGGCGAGCAGTTGGCGGGCCACCTTCATGCCGAGGACGAATGCCGCACAGCCACCGTTGTGCAGGTCGATCACCCAGTTCGGCCGCATGCCGAGCCGGTGCGCCATTCCGCCGCCGCCACCGTAGAACGGGATGTCGGGCACCTGGGTGTGCGTGATCAGCACGTCGACACCCGATATCACGTCCTCGCCGTGCCGGGCGATCAGGCCGGCTGCGGCCTTTTCGATCATGTCGATCGCGCTCTCGTCCTTCGCCACGTGATGGCGGAACTTCGGCGCGCGGAACATCACGTTGTCGCGCAGGTCATCCGACTCGGCGAACTGCGCGTAGTACTCGGCGGGTATCGGCTCGCCGGGCAGATACGTGGAAACGTCGATCAAGCTGACGGTTGGGGTGCTCATGCAATGCTCACTTCATCCAGTCCGGGGTCACCGGAAGTCCGTTGTGGTGGCGGTACTCGGCGATCGCCTTGAGGTTCTTCATTTCCAGCAGGTGGCCGGGGCCGAACATGTCCCAGAAGTCGCCGACCCAGACCGGCCGCTTCGGCGGCGCGGTCTCCGGATAGGGGTTCTTGTCGTAGAACGGGTGGTGGCAGTTCGTCCACAGCACCACCGACCCTGGCTTGTCGAATACCACCTTCGCGTCGACAACCCGCATCAGGTAGATCATCCACAGATGGGTGCCCTGGTCCCACGCGCAGTGGTAGTCGACCGTCCTGGCCTCGCGATTGGCCACGGTTCGGGTGAAAATCGGGCTGCCCGTTTGCTTTTCGTTGCCAGCGCCGAGCTTGTCGTGCGCCATCCACAGTCCCGGCTCCTCGGTCGGCACGAAGCCTCGCAGGCTGTAGGTCCACTCCTCGAGGCTGCGGGTGTCGGCCAGGTAGTCGAACAGCTCGTCGGGCGGGCAGTCGATGTAATCGTTGACGGTGCAGTATTCGCCGAACACCTGGTCGTGCGGGTATACCGACCGTATTTGCTCCATGATGATCGGGGTGGCCTGCTCTTTCGAGGTTGTCTCGATTCGGATCAGGCCCTCGATGGGCTCTTCGCTCCCGGCCTCGGCGAGGCGGTGCGAGTTGATGTCCTCAAGCGCGGGTAACGACATCGCTCGGGTTCTCCTTTGCAATCGAATGATTGTTCACAACTTGTGATTTCGGTGCGGCCGTGGCGAGGAACGGTGCGAACGGCGGTATCTCATCCGCCGCGCATTCGACACTCACCACCGACGGGCCATCGGCATCCAGCGCAACCCGCAGTCCGTCGGCCAAGCCCTCGGCGTCGAGCACGTCGACCGATTGCAAACCCGGGAACATCGCGGACAGCCCGGCGCCCAGGTTGGCGGGCTCGAAGCGGTTGTAGCTGTAGAGATCGTCGTAGAACAGCTGCTCGCGGGTCACGCACATGGCATGCGCGTTGTTGTTGAACAACACGAACGTCACCGGCAGCCGATATTGCAGGGCAGTGTGAATCTCCATGCCGTGCATGAAGAATGCGCCGTCGCCTGCGATCACCACCGTGCGCCTGGGCCGCTGGCCATTGCGCTTCGCACGACCGCTCGTCGCGCCGAATGCCATCCCGATGCCCGCGCCGAAGCTGTACCCCATGCCGCCCATGCCCAGCGCGACGAGGAACCGACCACCGCGCCGCACCGGCAGATAGTGGATCGCGGCCGCGCCGGTGTTGCCGGCGTCCACGACAATGTCGACCCCGTCGGGGAGCACGTGGTCCAGCACCGTCATCGCGTCGCGGTAGCGCACGCCTGGCCCCTCGAACGGCGGTGGCGTCAGCTCGCTCTGCCGCACCGAATCGGGGACCCGGATTCCGGCCGGCCTGCCTGCCCCGGAAAGAGCCAGAGTGAGCATGGTCAACGACCCACGAAGGTCTTCAGTGTGGACGTGCGTGCACGGAATGTACGGCGCCGCCGAGCCCAGCGAAACGGTGGGCACCGAAGCGAGCGCCTCGTCGAGCCCCGCCCGCGCAGTGGCCGAGAGCCGAGTGCCGACAAGTAGGCACAGACCGCTGCCGGCCACCGCTTCGGCCACGCCGGGGTGACCCATCACGCCCGTGACGCCCAGCGCCGACGACGAGCCGCGGCCTGGCGTGCCCGCCACGTCCTTCGCGTCCGGAACGGTGGCGACCCGGGCCCGCAGCGTCGCACGCAGCTGTTCGAGCTCGGCGCGCGCGTCGTCGCGGGCCACCTGCTCGCCGGCGATGATCGTGATCGGCCCGACCGCGCGCTGCAGCGCCCGTGCGATCGGACGTGGATCGCCGATCTGGTGATGCCAGCGAAGATCGCCTGACCCCGCGGTGCAGTCCACCTTCGCCTGCTGAATGTTTTTGGGCAGCAACAGGACCGCCGGGCCACCGGACCGCGCGGCCGCGATGGCTTGCGACAACGCGGGCACGATGTCGGCGGGCTCGGTAACGCGGTGGCAGTACACCGAGACCGCAGAGAACAACGCCTCGGCGTTCAGCGCCCCGTTGCGACCGCTGAGATCCTGAAAACTTCCAAGGCCGTCCAGCGCAGTGGACGGCTGGCCGATCAATGCCAGCACCGGCACCCGGCTGGCCAGCGCCTCCCCGAGCCCGGGCACCACATTCAGCGCGCCGCCACCCGCGGTGGCCGCGACGACGCCGAGTCCCGCGCCGCTGCGGCTGTAGCCGTCCGCCATGGTAGCTGCGGAGAACTCGTGCTTGGCCAGCACCGCGGTGATGTCCGGATGAAAATGCGCGGCGTCGTAGAGGTCTTCGATATTGGCGCCGTCCACGCCGAAGACGTGGGTGACATCGATGGCGGCGAGATGCTCGACGATGTGGTCGACCACCCGGTATTGCCTTGCCATTGACTCACCTGCCTCGCCTCGGTACCTGCAAAAGACACGACTAGCGAATGAGTTCGGTTCACCTGCGCGGCGATCCGGGAAAGTGATTCGGATTACAGTGTGGTTTGCAGCAGGACGTTCCCGTTGTCAACGGAAACCACCTGCACTGCTGCGATCTGCTCGATGGGCATGGATGTACTGCCGCCGGGCTGCGCGGTGACGCCGGTCAACGCCACCCAGGTGGCCAGCTGCGTCTCGCTGCCGTCACGGCCGACGACCACCATCGCCAGCTTGTCGCCGGCCTCGTCGTTGTCTTTGCCGTCGGCGGTTTCGGGCCATACTCCGTACGTGCAGGTCATCCCGATCTGCGTGCCCCACTCATGGGGGTCGAGGGCGACCGTGGCGCTCATCGATGTCGGAGTCACCCGGGTCATCGGCATCGCCGTCGCACTCGCCTGCGCCGGGGGCACAGGGGTCGCGATGACCGAATTGGACTGCAGCGCAACAAATAAACCCATCACGAGCACTGCGGCCGCGGCGGCAGCCGTCGACCACGCCACCACCCGCGACCGTCGCCGTCGCCACGTCACCTTCTTCAGCAACGACGCCAACAGCTCGGGGCGCATCGGCGGGAGGGCGTCAGCGGGCTGCCCGCGTTCATCGATGGCCTCGACGTCGTCGTTGTCAAGCCGGGACATCAAAGCCGGCATGCCGCTGATCTCGGCGACCGCCTGTCGGCACTCCTTGCAGGTGCGCATGTGCCCTTCGAACTCGCGCCGCTCCGCCGGCGACAGCGAGCCGAGCACGTACGCGGCATCCCACATCGCATAGTCGGGGCTGTCCTCCGCCGGAGATTGCTTGCGGCCGAAGGGAATTGCGCCACCAGGCTGGCTCATCGTGTCACCCCCATCTCCTGCAAGGTCAGGCGCAGCGCACGAACTGCATAGTGCAGCCTGGACTTCACGGTGCCCTCAGCGATATCGAGATCCGCCGCAATCTGGGCAGTTGACCATCCTAGGTAGTACGAGCGGCGAATCACCGCGCGGTGATCGGCAGACAGTTGCTCCATCGCATCGCCGATCAGCAGCCGGTCCAGCGCCGAGTCGACCTCGTTGGGTCCGGTGTCTTCGGGAGCTTCCTCCAGCGTGCCGACCTCGTTGCGGAATCGCGCGCTGCGTCGTTCATCGATGATCATGTTGCGGGCGACCGTGAACAGCCAGGCCCGCGCCGAGCGCTCGGTGTCGTCGATGACCCCGGGGTGCTGCCACGCCCGCAGCAACGTCTCCTGCACGACGTCCTCGGACCGCGCCCGATCGCCCGTCAGCCTCATCGCATAGCGCCACAACGCCGCGCCGTGCTCGTCGAACAGCACCCGCATGAGCGCCGTCTCCTGAGACTCCATCACCGACCTCCCGCAGATGACACGAACTCATCGACGTTCCGGTTCAACTAGGCCGTCAGCCGGTTGTCAGAATTCTGGGTCCGTCGTCGGTCGCCGCCACCGTGTGCTCCCAGTGTGCCGCACGGGACCCGTCGGCGGTGACAACTGTCCATTGGTCATCGAGGACGACGGTCTTCGTCGTGCCCAGCGTGAGCATCGGTTCGATGGCCAGCACCGAGCCCGCCGCCAGAAACGGTCCTCGACCTGGTGAACCCTCGTTCGGCAGGAACGGATCCATGTGCATCCGCCGGCCGATGCCGTGACCGCCGTAACCCTCGACGATCCCGAACGACCTGCCATAGCGGGCCTCGGCCGCGTGGGTCGCCTGCTCGATGGCGTGGGAGACGTCGGTGAGCCGGTTACCCGGCACCATCGCCGCGATACCTGCTTCCATCGACTCCCTGGTCGCCTGCGACAGCGCGTCGTCGACTCCGGTCAGCTTGTCGACACCCAACGTGACGGCGGCATCGCCGTGCCAGCCGTCGACTATCGCGCCGCAGTCGATAGACACCAGGTCCCCCGACGTGAGGACCTCGCCCGCCGACGGAATGCCGTGCACGACGCGGTCGTTTACCGACGCGCAGATGGTCGCCGGGTAGCCGTGGTAGCCGAGGAACGACGGCGTGCCCCCGCCGGCGCGAATCACCGACTCCGCGACCCCGTCGAGCGCGAGCGTGGATACCCCGGGCTTGGCGGCCTCGTGCACGGCTCGCAACGCGGCAGCCACCAATGCCCCGGCGGCGGCCATTGCGTCGAGTTCACCCGCGCTGCGCTGCGCGATCACCTTGCGGTTACGCAGCCCCGGCAGTGCGATCACGGCGGGGTTTACCGGCCGAGCGAGCGCAGCGCGCGGGCGAAGACTTCGTCCGGCGCGCCCACCGCGTCAACCGTCGTCACCGCGTCGCCGTAGTACTCCAGCAGCGGAGCCGTCTCGTCGCGGTACACCTTCATCCGGTTGCGGATGACCTCTTCGGTGTCGTCGGCACGGCCGCGGTCCTTGAGGCGCTTCAGCAACTCCTCCTCGCACACCCGGAATTCCAGCACCACATCGAGTTTGGTGTTGCGCGTGCCCAGCATGCGCGTGAGCGCCTCGGCCTGCTCGACCGAGCGGGGATAGCCGTCGAGGATGAAGCCGTCAGCGGCATCGGCCTCATCGAGCCGCTTGTCCACCAGAGCATTGGTCAGATCCGACGGCACCAGGTCGCCGGCGTCGAGGTAGCGCTTGGCCTCCAGGCCGAGCTCCGTGCCGCGCGTTATGTTGCTCCGGAACAGGTCGCCGGTGGAGATCTGCGGGATGCCGAGCTTCTCGGCCAGCTTCAGCGCTTGCGTGCCTTTACCGGCCCCGGGCGGGCCGAGTAAAACGATCCTCACTTAAGGAACCCTTCATAGTTGCGCTGCATGAGCTGGCTCTCGATTTGTTTGACCGTATCCAATCCCACGCCGATCATGATGAGAACCGCAGTGCCGCCGAACGGCAGATTCTGAACGCCGCCGGAGTTGCCGATCTGAAGGAAGAGATTGGGCAGCACCGCGATCACGCCGAGGTAGATCGAGCCGGGCAGAGTGATTCGGTTCAGCACATAGCGCAAATAGTCGGCGGTCGGCCGGCCGGGTCGGATGCCGGGGATGAAGCCGCCGAACTTCTTCATCTCGTCGGCTCGTTCGTCCGGGTTGAAGGTGATCGAGACGTAGAAGTACGTGAAGAAGACAATCAAGCCGAAATAGAGCGAGATGTAGATGGGGCTGCTGGGATCCGTCAGGTATGTGCCGACGAACTTGTCCCACCAGCTGGTGCCCGCTGCGGGGTTGCCGCTGCGCACCAGCTGGGTGATCAGGTGCGGGATATAGATCAGCGATGAAGCGAAAATCACCGGAATGACGCCGGCCTGGTTGACCTTCAACGGCAGGTACGTGGAGGTGCCGCCGTACATGCGCCGGCCCACCATGCGCTTGGCGTACTGCACCGGGATGCGGCGCTGGCCCTGCTCGACGAACACCACGCCGATGATGATGATCAGCGCGGCGACGCAGACGGCGGTGAAGGTCACCGGGCCCCGGGTGTCCAGGATGTTCTTGCCCTCCGACGGGATCCGCGCGGCGATACCGGCGAAGATCAGCAGCGACATGCCGTTGCCGATGCCCCGCTCGGTGACCAACTCGCCCATCCACATCACGAGCGCCGCGCCGGCCGTCATCACCAGCACGATGACCACCAGCGTGAAGATCGACCCCCCCGAGATGATCTCGTGGCCCACGGAGCAGCCCTGCAGCAGCCCGCCGTTGGCCGCCAGCGCGACGATGCTGGTTGCCTGCAAGATGGCCAGCGCGATCGCCAGGTAGCGGGTGTACTGGGTCATCTTGGCCTGGCCGGACTGGCCCTCCTTGCGCAGTTGCTCGAACCGCGGGATCACGACGGTGAGCAGCTGCACGATGATGCTCGCGGTGATGTAGGGCATTACGCCGACCGCGAACACCGTCAGCTGCAGCAGTGCACCGCCGGAGAACAGGTTGATCAGCGAGTAAATCTGCCCGTTGTCACCGCCGCTGAGCTCGGTGATGCACTTGTCGACGTTGGAGTAGTTGATCCCCGGCGACGGCAGCGTCGCGCCCGCCCGGTAAAGGATCACGATCCCGAGCGTGAACAGGATCTTGCTTCGCAGGTCGGCTGTCCGCAGTGACGAGATGAAAGCCGAGAGCACTCTTCCTCCTGCGCAGCCGGACATTTACGGCATGCAATGGGGCTGGTGTGACCAGCGCGTCGGGTTAGTTCTTTTCGTGCCGACCCGCCGCAGGCAAGAACTTGTCCGGGGCTGATGTCAGGCGACAGTCAGTCTACGAGAGTAACAGCAGATAGCGGCCGGGGGTCCCGCTCCGGCGCTGTCGAGCGGCTCAGCGCCCTCACAGAATCGCGGCGTACGGTTAACCGGGCTAACTAACGTCCGGGGCAAAGGGGTAGACGATGGCGCGCACGGACGATGACACCTGGGATCTGGCCTCCAGTGTGGGAGCCACCGCCACGATGGTGGCGGCCGCGCGTGCGCAGGCCACCAACGACCCCAAGCCGCTGATCAACGATCCGTTCGCCCGGCCGCTCGTGGAGGCTGTGGGCATCGACCTGCTGACCCGGATGGTGCGTGGCGAGGTGACCCTGGCCGAACTCGACGACGAGCAGACCCGCGGGGTTCGGCGGATGAAAGACAACATGGCGGCCCGCACGAAGTTCTTCGACGACTTCTTCCTCACCACCACCGCCGCGGGCATCCGGCAGGTGGTGATCCTGGCCGCAGGCTTGGACGCCCGCGCGTACCGGCTGCCCTGGCCCGCGGGCACCGTCGTCTACGAGATTGACCAGCCGGAGGTGATCGCGTTCAAGACGACCACGCTGACCGGGCTCGGCGCCGAACCGACCGCCGATCGCCGCACGGTCGCGATCGACCTGCGCCAGGACTGGCCGGCGGCCTTGCGCGAGGCCGGATTCGACCCGGATCGGCCCACCGCGTGGATCGCCGAGGGGTTGCTCGGCTATCTGCCACCCGATGCGCAGGACCGTCTGCTCGATAACATCACCGCGCTGTCAACAGCGGGCAGCCGATTCGCCACCGAGAGCATCGCCGGCCGCGACGACCTCGACGAGGAGGCGATCAAGGAGCGCATGAAGGCGGTGTCGGCCCGGTGGCGCAAGCACGGGTTCGATCTGGACATGACCGAGTTGATCTACTTCGGTGACCGCAACGAAGCCGCCGAGTATCTGAAGTCGCACGGCTGGGAGATAATCGGCCGCACCAACAGAGAGTTGTTCGCCGACTACGGACTTGAACCATTCGATACCGACCAGCCGTTCGGTGACGTCGTTTATGTCAGCGGAATCTTGAACTAGGAGTTTGCAATGGCACGCACCGAGAACGACACCTGGGATCTGGCCTCGAGCGTGGGCGCGACCGCAACGATGGTCGCCGCGGCGCGGGCGATGGCCAGCCGGGCGCCCGATCCGCTCATCGACGATCCGTTCGCCGAACCACTGGTGCGGGCGGTCGGCCTCGAGTTCTTCGTCAAGCTGATCGACGGCGAGGTTTCGATGATGGAGTCTGACGATTCGAACTTCAATCCCCTGCGGGTGATCGACGTGATGGCCGTGCGCACCAAGTTCTTCGACGATTTCTTCCTCACCTCCACTACCGCGGGCATCCGTCAGGCGGTCATCCTCGCGTCCGGGTTGGACTCACGTGCCTACCGGTTGCCGTGGCCGCCGGGCACCGTGGTGTACGAAATCGACCAGCAGGCGGTGATCGGCTTCAAGACCGGCACGTTGTCCGCACTCGGCGCCAAGCCCGCCGCCGAGCACCGTCCGGTAGCTGTGGATCTGCGCGATGACTGGCCGGCAGCATTGCGGGCCAATGGATTTGACGCGTCGCAACCCACTGCCTGGAGCGCCGAGGGCCTGCTCGCCTATCTGCCGCCGGACGCACAGGATCGACTGTTCGACCACATCACGGCGTTGAGCGCCAACGGCAGCCGGCTGGCCACCGAGTTCCACCCCGACGGGCCCGCGGCGATAGCCGAGCGCCAGAAGGTGATGGCCGACCAATGGAAAGCGCGGGGCCTCGACCTCGACCTGTCCACGCTGATGTATCACGGCGAGCGCACCCCGGCGACCGACTACCTGGCCGCCCACGGTTGGCGTCTCTCCACCCAGACGAGAACGGAAGTGTTCGCGGCGTACGGGCGTGAGATGGCCGACGACGAGGCGACCGCCGCACTGCGAAACAGCATTGCCATCACGGCAATACGCGACTGAAGGAGCACCTATGGCCCGAACTGATAACGACACTTGGGATTTGGCGTCCAGCGTGGGAGCAACGGCAACGATGGTTGCCGGGCAGCGCGTACTGGCCACGCGAGAGGGGCTCATCGACGACCCGTTCGCCGAGCCGCTGGTGCGCGCGGTCGGCCTCGACTTCTTCACGCGGGTCCTCGATGGCGACATCGACCTCTCCGGCGTGGACCCGGCGTTCAGCGTTCGCCGTTCGGCCGAGGGGATGGCGGTGCGAACGCGGCACTTTGACCGGATGTTCATCGACGCGACCGCCGCCGGCGTGCGTCAGGCGGTGATCTTGGCCGCCGGGCTCGACGCGCGCGCATACCGGCTGCCGTGGCCGGCCGGGACCGTCGTCTACGAGGTCGATCAGCCCGAGGTCATCGAGTTCAAGACCAAAACGTTGGCCGACCTGGGCGCTGAGCCGACCGCCACCCGACGCACCATCGCGATCGACCTTCGCGACGACTGGCCACAGGCCTTGCTGGATAACGGGTTTGACCGAACTCAGCCGACCGCGTGGAGCGCAGAGGGCCTGCTGATCTACTTGCCGCCGCAGGCGCAGGATCTGCTGTTCGACAACATCACCAAACTCAGCGCACCGGGCAGCCGGCTGGCCACCGAACACATACCCGACTTCGATGTCTTCGAGGACGAACGTTCGCAACGCATCGCCGAGCGGCTGAAACAGTACGGACACGACATCCAGTTCTCCGACCTCGTCTACCACGGCGAGCGCAGTCACGTCATCGAATATCTGACCGCGCTCGGTTGGCAGGTGTCCGCCCAGAAGATCACGGAGGCGTACACGGCCAACGGGTTCACCTATCCCGACGACGAAACGATGACGCCGTTCTCCAACCTCAGCTACGTCAGCGCCGTCCTGGGCTCCTAGACGGCAGGGCGGCCAGCTCGAGAAACCGGCCGAAGCGGTCCTGGGTCGCAGAAGCCCAAGCCGGATTTGGGGCAACGACGCGCTCGGTCGAGGCCCATCGGGCCGCGTCGGTCATCGACGACTCCAGACCGACGGCCATCCGGCCGAGAAAGGCCGCGCCCAGCGCCGCCCCCTCGGCCACACCCGACACCTCCACCGGCCGCCCTGTCGCGTCGGCGATGGCCTGCATCCATGGCTCGACGCGGGTGCCCCCGCCCGTCGCGACGATGCGTGACACAGATACTCCGCTCAGCTCGATGAGATGGCGGACAACAAAGCCCGACGCCTCGTACGCCGCGCGCCGCAGCGACGCCGCATCGTGGGTGAGATCCAACCCGTCGAGCACACCACGTCGATCCGGATCGTGGAACGGGGAGCGCTCGCCGCGCACGTACGGCGACCACACCGGCACCCGCCGAGGATCAAGGTCCCCCGAGTTGCCCTGTCCCACAAGGCGATCTACCCAGCCGAGAAACAAGCCGCCGGCGTTGCTCGCACCGCCGATCTGGGTCTTCCCCGCAATGTGCGGAATGGCCCACAGGCCCGGGACCTGTTTGGTCTCGGGACTGGTCGCCCACACGATCAACGTCGTTCCGCACATCACGAGCACGTCGCCGTCCCGGTCCGCGCCGGCCACCAGCTGCTCGCACAGGGCGTCGATGGCACCGGCGGCCAGGACCGCGTCGGTTCCGGACACCTCGCCGACGGGCGCCCCGATCATCTCGACCCTGGGCATGCGGTCGATCGACACTCCGCGGTCGGCGCAGGCGGCCTCGCTCCAGCCGGTGCCGTCGAACACCGGGAACGCCGTGCTGGCGGTGGCGATGTCGACCACCGGCTCGCCGGCCAGCGCATGGTTGGCCACCGCGGGCGCCGGCCAGTACCCCGCCGCATCGGGCGCCTCCCGGGCCGTCCACCGCAGGAACTCGGCCGCCTCGCCGGTCAGGAATTCGCCGCTGCCGGCCGCGGCGGTGCGACCCCGACCGTCTCCGTACAGCAGCCCGGGCGTGATCGGCGTTCCGCCGGAATCGACGGCGGTCAGTGAGGGCACCATCGCCGAAACGGCCACCGCCTTCGCGTCGGGCCGGGCCAGCTCCCGCACGGCCGTCAGAGGGCCGCGTCGCCACGCTTCGTTGGCGTCATGCTCCATGCGGTCCGGCGCCGGTATTCGCAATTGGTGCGGAATTCGTGCCCTGGCCAGCACCCGACCGTCGTCGTCGGCGGCGACCGCCTTGACCGCGGTGGTGCCGATGTCGATGCCGATTGTGACCACTTCGGGTGACACGCGCGCCACCGTACGCCAGCATGAGCAGACGTGACCCGACTTCGTGCCCTCGTGACTGCCCCGTTGCGGGGCGCCGGCCTGAACAAGCTGCGACAGCTCGTCGACGTGGTCTACGACCCGTGGATCGAGCAGGCCCCTCTGCGCATCTACAGCGCCGAGCAACTGGCCGAGCAGATCAGCTCGCATGCAGCCGACGTTGTTGTCGTGGAGAGTGATTCGGTAGCCGGTCCGGTCTTCGAACTCGGACTGCGGGCCATCGCCTCGACCCGCGGCGACCCGAATAACGTCGACGTCGCGGGCGCGACACGCGCCGGGGTCCCAGTGCTGTACACGCCGGGCCGCAACGCCGACGCGGTCGCCGAGATGGCGGTCGCCCTCCTGCTCGCCGCCACCCGTCACCTGCTGCCCGCGGACGCCGACGTCCGGGCCGGGGAGATATTTCGCGACGGCACCATCCCGTATCAGCGGTTCCGGGGCGCCGAACTCGCCGGGCGCACGGCCGGGCTGGTGGGTCTCGGTGCCGTCGGCAGGGCGTTGAAGTGGCGGCTGTCCGGGCTGGGCCTTTCCGTCATCGCCCACGACCCCTTCAACGACGAGGCCCGTCACGGTCTGGACGAACTGCTGGCCGAGGCCGACATCGTCTCTATGCACGCGCCGGTCACCGACGACACCGTCGGGATGATCGGCGCCGACCAGTTCGCGGCCATGCGCGACGGCGTGGTGTTCCTGAACACCGCCCGGGCTCAGCTGCACGACACCGACGCGCTCGTCGCCGCGCTGCGCAGCGGCAAGGTGGCCGCCGCGGGCCTCGACCATTTCGTCGGGGAATGGCTTCCGGTCGATCACCCGCTGACGGCGCTGCCGAACGTGGTCCTGACACCCCACATCGGCGGGGCCACGTGGAACACTGAGGCCCGGCAGGCGCAGATGGTCGCCGACGACCTCGAGGCCCTCCTGTCGGGAGCTGCGCCGGCCCACATCGTCAACCCGGAGGTGCTCGGCTCGTGAAATTCGTCGACAACCCGGAGGCGGCGGTACTGGCCGCCGCGAAGGACATGCTGCGGCGCGGCCTGGTGGAAGGGACGGCAGGCAACATCTCGGCCCGCCGATCCGATGGCAACCTCGTCATCACCCCGTCGTCGGTCGACTACGCCGAGATGGCGCTCGACGATCTGGTGCTGGTCGACCCGGACGGCGCGGTGCTGTCCGCGAAGGACGGCCGCTCCCCCTCCAGCGAGATGCAGTTGCATCTGGCGTGCTACCGGGCGTTCGACGACATCGGCAGCGTCATCCACAGCCATCCGGTGTGGGCCACCATGTTCGCGATCGCCCATCAGCCGATCCCCGCCTGTATCGACGAGTTCGCCGTCTATTGCGGCGGGGACGTCCTCTGCTCCGAATACGCGGCGTCGGGCACACCCGACGTCGGCGTGAACGCGGTGAAGGCCTTGGCGGGCCGGGCGGCGGCCCTGATCGCCAACCACGGCCTTGTGGCAGTCGGCCCGCGACCCGACAAGGTTCTGCACGTCACGGCGCTGGTCGAACGCACCGCCCAGATCGTTTGGGGCGCACGGGCTCTCGGCGGTCCGGTGCCGATCCCCGAGCAGGTCAACCAGAACTTCGCAGGCGTCTACAGCTACCTGCGCACCAACCCGATGTAGTAGCCCCCGGCCGCCCTAACGCTGGTCGATCGCCACCTTCACCGCGCCGCTCTCACCTTGGTTCGCAATCGCGAGGAACGCGTCGCGCCACTGCTCGAGGCGGAACGTGTGCGTCAACATCGGGCTCAGGTCCACCCGCTCATCGAGGACCAGGTCGAGGTAGTGGGCGATCGCGTGTTTGCGCTGCCCCTCCACCTCCTCGACTCCGAACGCGTTGGAGCCCACCCAGTTGATCTCCTTGAAGTACAGCGGACTCCACTCCCACCGGCCCGGCGCGTGCACGCCGGCCTTCACGAGCGTCCCTCGCGACGTCAGGACCCGGACGCCGACTTCGAACGTTTCCGGCTTCCCCACGGTGTCGTAAACGACGTCGATCGGCCCGGGGTAGGCCATCGGCAGGCCCTGCAGCGGCTGCCGTAGCCGGCCACCGCCCCAGGCCACCAGCTCCTCGATGACGGCCAGGCGGGGCTCGTGGGCCAGTACCTTGGCGGCGCCGAACCGGCGCGCGAGCTCCGCCTGCGTGTCGAAGCGGGCCACGACCGCCACCTCGACCTCCGGATAAAGGGCCCGCAGCGCGGCGACGGCGCACAACCCGAGCGACCCCGCCCCGTACACGAGGACGCGACCCGACGGGGGCGGCGGGTGCCGGGTGACGGCGTGCAGGGACACCGAGAACGGGTCGGCGAACACCGCCACCTCGTCGGGCACCGACTCGGGAACTGAAAACAGCATCGTGTCGTGTGCCGCCATCACTTCTGCGTATCCGCCGGTGACGTCGGCCGACACCCCGGTATGGATGCCGGGCTTGATGTCGCCGTCACAGAAGCTCCAGCACAGGCTGTAATCGCCGTTTTCGCACGCGGGACAACGTGGTTCGACGCCGCGTGGCCCGCACGACAACCACGGATTGAGCACCACCCGCTGGCCGACTTCCAGCCCACGGGCCGCCGGGCCCAGCGCAACAACGTCGGCCACCACCTCATGACCCATCACCTGAGGGAAGGAACAGAAAGCGGCCATCGCGTTGTCGGTGTCACCCTCGCCGAAGTCGAGCAGGATCTGCTTGGAGTCCGACCCGCAGATGCCCGTAAGGCGGGGCCGAGTGACCACCCAATCGTCGTGCAGCGGTTGAGGATCCGGTACCTCGCGCAGTCCGACGGGCGATTGGGTCAGGTTCCTCGTCAGCAGGTTCGCGCCGGCGGGCACATCGAACGGCTCAGGCGGCACCCCGAAGACCAGCGCTCTCATGGTGGGGTGGCCCTCGCCATGGTCGCCGCACCCGAGATGTAGGTGTCAATGTCGGCGTTCTTCACGTCGACGACCGCCTTCATGTCCGGCACGTAGTGCTCGAAGCGGTCGCTGTCCAGTGCCGCGATGATGCCCGCCGCCACCTGATCCGGCGCGAACTTGGGACCGTTATAGAGGGGTTCCTCGTTGTCCGGCTGATCCCAGATCTCGGTGTCGACTGGTCCCGGCTCGATGAGTTTCACCGATACGCCGGTGCCCGCCAGGTCCACGGCCATGGATTCGCTCCAGCCGCACAACGCGAATTTGCTTGCCGAGTAGGCAGCTTCGTGGATGATCCCGAGCCGCCCGCCGACGCTGGAGACGTTGACGATCATGCCCGCATCGCGCGCCAGCATGCGTGGGAGCACGGCCAGGGTGAGGTGCATCGGGCCGAAGAAGTTGACCCGCATCACGGCCTCCACCTCGGCCGCTATCAGCTCAGTCACGGGACGGCGCTTCGGGATTGCGGCGTTGTTGACGAGCACATCGATACCGCCCAGGGCGTTCCACGCGTCCAGCGCCAATTGGCCGAGCCCCGATGTTTCGGCCAGATCGGCCACCCACATCGCCGAGGCAGGCGACGTCTTGCGGCAGGCGGTCAGGACCTCGGCAAGACGCTCGCGCCGGCGCGCAACGAGCCCGACGATTGCGCCCTGCGCCGCCAGCTGGCGGGCCAGCGCGGCCCCGACACCGGACGAGGCGCCGGTGATGAGCACCCGCGTCTTTGCCGCCGAAAACGCCATGGCTACAAGCTAAAAGCGGTAGTCGCCGAGCAGCAGCGCCGTCGTCCCGGTGACGCTCTGCTGCGCGTGACTCAACAGCTCTGCCACCGACCGGCCCAACAACGCGCCGACCGCCTCGGGCAGCGACGCGGCCGCCGGCTGCGACGAGGGCCTCGGCCGCAGCAATTCGATCAGCGAGGATCCCGGGTAGCTGACGATGCGCGCATCCTCGTCGACGTCAAGCCCGGCTAGGATCTTCGCGCGCGCGATCGCGGTGCGCAGCCCGCCGAGCTCGTCGACCAGTCCGTGCTCGAGCGCGTCGGCGCCGGTCCACACCCGGCCGCGCGCGACCGCGTCGACGTCCTCGACGGAAATGTTGCGGCCCTCGGCAACTCGCTGCACGAAGTCGTCGTAAAACAGGTCGGCTTCGGCCTCGACCTGGGCACGCTGTTCCTCGGTGAACGGCGCGTTCACCGACCACGCGTCGGCGTTGGCGTTGGTGCGCACCGCGTCCGATCCGACACCGAGTCGCTTCTTGAGGTCGCGCGCCACCAGCTTGCCGGTGACAACGCCGATCGACCCGGTGATCGTTCCGGGGTTGGCGACGATCGCGTCGGCGCCCATCGACACGTAGTAGCCGCCGGACGCGGCGACTGCGCCCATCGACGCGACCACCGGCTTGCCGTCGTCGCGGACGCGGGCGACCTCGCGCCAGATCGTCTCCGACCCGGTCACCGAACCGCCCGGGCTGTCGACGCGCAACACGACCGCTGACACCCGGTCGTCGGCGCCGGCCTCGCGCAGCGCCGCCGCGATGGTGTCGCCGCCGACGCTGCCGTTGCCGAACGGCAACACCTGCGGGCCGCCGCGTCCGCTGACGATCGGACCGGCCACCGTGACCACGGCGATCGTGGGTTTGGCCTTGCGGCCGGGCACTTTTGGAGCGGGCAGGCCCGGCCGCGACGCGGTCGCGCGGGCGTAGCGGGCGAGGTAAAGCCGCGGCGGCTCGTCGTCTGCGTCATCGGACGGTGGCGCGCCGACCAGTTCGGCGATGCGCTGGTAGGCCTCGTCGCGGAAGCCGACCCGATCGATCAGCCCGCCGGACAGTGCGGCGTCGCGCAGCAGCGGGGCCCGGTCGGCCAGCGCATCCACGGCCGCTGGCTCGAGCCGGCGGGATTCGGCGATCGCAGCCACGACTTGACCGTGCAGGCTGTCCAACAGTCGCGTGTCGGCCTCGCGATGCGCGTCGGTGTAGCTGTCCTCGGTGAAAAGGTTCGCGGCGGACTTGTATTCGCCCCGGGCGACGAACTGCGCCTCGACCCCGGCCTTGTCCAGCGCGCCGCGCAGAAACATCGCATTGGTCGCAAAGCCGACCAGCCCGACGGTGCCCGACGGCTGCAGCCATACCTCGCCGAACGCCGACGCGAGGTAATAGGCCAGCGTGCCGGGATAGGTTTCGGCCCACGCCAGCGACGGCTTGGCAGCGCTGAACGCCGCGATCGCCTCGCGAAGCTCCTGCACCGAGCCCGCCGGGCCGGCCGGGATCTGCACGCGGGCGATCAGACCCTCGACCCTCGGGTCCTCGGCAGCGCGGTGGATCGCGGCGACGGCCTCGCGCAACAGCAGCGGACGACCGCCGCCGGTGATCATCGCAAGCGGGTCGAAACCTCCGGTTTCCGGCGGCAGGTGCAGCAGGTCCAGTTCCAGCACACAACCGTTCGGCACGCCGTGGTGGCGGGCGGTGTCGACCTTGCGGCCCAGTGAACGGAGGTCGTCGAGGCCGGGAATGCCTGGCAGGAAATCGAACATGGCTTGAGGGTACCGACCGTGGAGACCGGTGACCGCAAAGCCGCAGCGGTGCTACGTGTGCAGCCAGGCCCGGTTGCCGTAGGAATCGAGGTGCGTCACGTCCTCGACGGGCTTGCGGGTCGTCGGCCCGTACCGCCCACGCGGCCAGCCGAGCGGGACGATGCAGCACGGACTGACCGATAACGGCAGGCCCAGGATCCTGCGCGCCGAGGTCACGCTCCACAGCGGCATCGTGATCAGCGACGCACCAAGCCCCATCGCGCGCGCCGCCAGCAGCAGGTTCTGCGCACTCGGGTAGATCGATCCGAAATAGGACGACTCGCCAACGAAGGGCGTTGGCAGGTACGGCACGCGGGTACCGCCGCGCAGGCAGCACACCACGAGCACCGGAATCTCGCTGAAGTGGTCGACCTGCCATTGCACGGCCCGCAGAATCTTCTGCATTGACTCGTCGCCGGCCGCAACACGGCGGGCGATGCCGCCGTACAGCGACCACCCCTGGTGGTAGCGCCTGCCGAGCTTCTCCTTGACGCGGCGGTCTTTCACCACCACGAACTCCCAGTTCTGCCCGTTCGAACCGGTAGGAGCCCGCAGCGCCAACTCGATGCACTTCAACACGATCGCGTCATCGACCGGGTCGGGAAGAACGCGCCGCACGGCTCGCTGGGTCATCATCGCATCGACTAGCGGCATGTCCAGCCGCGCGATCGCCTCGTCGGCGGAGTTCGGTATGTCAGCCATGCCACAGAGGTTACGACCTGACCGCCTACGGTGGTGACGTGCGGTTCTCAATCTCAATTCCCCAGTTGGTCATCGACGGCTTCGACGCAGCGGGCACGCGACGCTTTCTCGAGCGGGCCGAAGAGCTCGGCTTCGACGGCGGGTGGACGCTCGAGGCGACCGTCGGCCAGGCGCCCCTTGTGGCACCGATGGAACTCCTCGCCTACGCGGCCGCGTGCACCACCCGGCTGCGGCTGGGGGTGGCGGTGCTGATCACGTCGCTGCACGATCCGCTGCAGCTCGCCTCGACCGCGACCGCCGTCGACCAGCTGAGCAACGGACGGCTCGACCTCGGCGTCGCACCGGGCGGCGGCTTCCGGCCGTTCGCCGCCTTCGGCGTCGAGAAGGCGACCTTCATCCGGAGCTTCACCGAAGGCCTGGCGCTGATGAAGGCCGCGTGGTCCGACGAGCCGAACGTCACGTTCCACGGCCACTTCCGCGACGTCGACAACCTGCCGATCCAACCCAAACCGGTGCAGCGTCCGCACCCTCCGATTTGGTTCGGCGGCAGCGCTCCCGCTGCGCTGGCCCGCGCCGTGCGGCTCGGCGATGGCTTCCTCGGCGGGGGGTCCTCCACCACCGAGAGCTTCGTCAGCGCAGTGCAGATCGTGCGGCGCGAACTGGCCGCGCAGGGCAAGGAACACTTCACCATCGGCAAGCGGGTCTACTTGATGATCGACGACGACGCCGCTCGCGCCCGCGAGCGCGTGCTCGCTGGGCTGCACCGGATCTACGGGCAGATGCCCGGCATCGAAAACGTGCCGGTTTCGGGCACACCCGATGACGTCGTGCGTGGCGTTCGCGAAGTCATCGACGCCGGCGCCGAGATGATTCTGCTCAACCCCGTGGGCGCAGACGTCCCCGAGAACCTCGACCAGATGGAGCGCTTGGCCGCCGAGGTCATCCCCCGGCTGGCTAAAGTTCAGTGACCGATCCGCCTGCGGCGGTGATCTTTTCGCGTGCGCTACCGCTGAACTTGTGCGCGCTCACCGAAACCTTCACGGTCAGCTTGCCTTCGCCGAGCACCTTGACGGGCATGTTCTTGCGCACCGCTCCGTTGGCCACCAGCTCATCGACACCGACGTCCCCGCCCTGGGGGAACAGCCGGTTGATATCACCGACGTTGACGACGGCGTACTCGATGCGGAACCGGTTGCGGAAGCCCTTCAACTTGGGCAGCCGCATGTGGATCGGCATCTGACCGCCCTCGAAGGTCACCGGCACGTTCTTGCGTGCCTTGGTGCCCTTGGTGCCGCGGCCCGCGGTCTTGCCCTTGGAGCCCTCACCGCGACCGACGCGAGTGCGCTTGGTTTTCGATCCCGGCGCGGGCTGCAGGTCGTGCAGTTTGATCGTCATTTGTTCGCCTCCACCGCTTCTACTTCAACGAGGTGGTGCACGGCCGCGATCAAGCCGCGGGTCTGCGGGCTGTCCTCACGGACCACCGAGTGGCGAATCCGCTTCAGCCCCAACGTCCGCAGGCTCTCGCGCTGCCGCCACCGCGCGCCGATGGTGCTGCGTACCTGGGTAATTCGAAGCTCTGCCATCGTCATGCCGTTCCTTCACGCGCGGCGGCGGCCGTCAGCGCGGCACTCTCCCGGCGCGCCCGCAGCATGCCCGCCGGAGCGACGTCCTCGATCGGCAGGCCGCGGCGAGCCGCCACTTCCTCCGGGCGTTGCAGCAGCTTGAGCGCGGCGACGGTGGCGTGCACCACGTTGATCGCATTGTCGCTGCCCAGCGACTTGGCCAAAATGTCATGCACGCCGGCGCATTCCAGCACCGCACGTGCGGCGCCGCCGGCGATCACACCAGTACCGGGGCTGGCCGGGCGCAGCATCACCACGCCCGCGGCGGCCTCGCCCTGCACCGGGTGGGTGATAGTGCTGCCGATCAGCGGGACGCGGAAGAAGTTCTTGCGCGCCTCGTCCACACCTTTGGCGATGGCGGCCGGTACCTCTTTGGCCTTGCCGTATCCGACGCCGACCATCCCGTTGCCGTCGCCGACGATCACCAGCGCGGTGAAGCTGAACCGACGGCCACCCTTGACCACCTTCGAAACACGGTTGATGGTGACGACCCGTTCGATGTAGTTGGACTTCTCTCCGCCGTCGCGGCCACGGCCATCCCGTCGGCCGCGCCCATCCCGGGAATCGCGCCCCTCTCGGGAGCCGCGGGGCTCGCGGGTCTCGGATGCCACCGGCCCGGCGTCACCAGATGGTGCCTGTTCGGCCATCATGCAATCCTTCCGTTGTAAGTCATCAGAACTTCAGCCCGCTCTCCCGCGCAGCGTCGGCCAGCGCCGCGATACGCCCGCCGTAGGTGTAGCCACCCCGGTCGAACACCACGGTGTCGATGCCGGCGGCCTTGGCCCGCTCGGCGATCAATTGGCCGACCCGCACGCTGTGGGCCTTCTTGTCACCATCGACGGCGCGCACGTCCGGTTCGATGGACGACGCGGCGGCCAGCGTGGTGCCGTTGAGATCGTTGACCAGCTGAACGTGGATGTGCCGCGACGACCGGTTGACCACCAGCCGCGGCCGATCCGGCGTGCCGGACACCTTCTTGCGCAGCCGGGCGTGACGACGCAGCCGCGCGGTCCGCCGCGCTTCCGCCACGCTCTGCCCGACCGGCTTCTTCGAATTGCCCTGAGTGCTAGCCATTTCTACTTGCCTGTCTTTCCGACCTTGCGGCGAACCTGCTCACCCTCGTAGCGCACGCCCTTGCCCTTGTACGGGTCGGGGCGACGCAGCCGGCGGATGTTCGCCGAAATCTGGCCGACCTTCTGCTTGTCGATGCCCGAGACCGAGAACTTCGTTGGGCTTTCCACCGCGAACGTGATGCCCTCGGGCGCCTCGATCACCACCGGATGGCTGTAGCCGAGCGCGAACTCGAGGTTGGAGCCGCGCAGCTGCACGCGGTAGCCGACGCCGAAGATCTCCAACTTGGTGGTATAGCCATGCGTAACGCCGGTGACCAGGTTCGACACCAGCGTGCGGGACAACCCGTGCAGCGAGCGGTTGTGCCGTTCGTCGTCGGGCCTGCTCACCACGATGGCCCCATCGTCGTCGCGGGACAACGTGATCGGCTCTGCAACCTGGAGTTGCAGGGCGCCCTTCGGGCCCTTGACCGACACGTTCTGGCCGTCGATCGTGACGTCGACACCCGATGGAACGGGAATCGGCTGCTTACCAATACGCGACATGTCTAGTACTCCCTCACCACACGTACGCGAGGACTTCGCCGCCGACGCCCTGCCGGGCGGCCTGGCGGTCGGTCAGCAGACCGGACGAGGTGGAGATGATCGCGACACCCAACCCGCCGAGCACTCGCGGCAGGTTGGTCGACTTGGCGTACACGCGCAGGCCGGGCTTGGAAATCCGGCGCAGGCCGGCGATGCTGCGCTCGCGGCTCGGGCCGTACTTCAGTTGCACCACAAGCGCCTTGCCCACGCGGGCGTCCTCGGTGTGGTAGTCGGCGATGTACCCCTCGCGCTTGAGGATCTGGGCGATGTTGGCCTTGATCTTGCTGTGCGGCAGGGTCACTTCGTCGTGATACGCCGAATTGGCGTTGCGCAGACGCGTCAGGAAGTCTGCGATCGGGTCGGTCATCGTCATGCGTTGTCCTCAATGCTCTTCGCGCAAGCACTCATCGCGGTCCTCGCTTACCAGCTGCTCTTCTGCACGCCCGGCAACTGGCCGGCATGCGCCAACTCACGCAGGCAGATCCGGCACAGGCCGAACTTGCGGTACACCGCGTGCGGACGTCCGCACCGGTTGCACCGTGTGTACGCCCGCACCGCGAACTTCGGCTTGCGGTTGGCCTTGTTGACTAGTGCCTTCTTCGCCATCAATTCTCCTTGAACGGAAAGCCCAGCGCCCGCAACAGCGCTCTGCCTTCTTCGTCGGTCGTCGCCGAGGTGACGACGGTGATGTCCATGCCACGAGGCCGATCGATGGAGTCCACGTCGATCTCGTGGAACACCGACTGCTCGGTCAGCCCGAAGGTGTAGTTGCCGTTGCCGTCGAACTGCTTGGCCGACAAGCCGCGAAAGTCGCGGATACGCGGCAGCGCGATCGCGATCAGGCGATCGAGGAACTCCCACATCCGGTCGCCGCGCAGCGTCACCCGCGCGCCGATCGGCATGCCGTCGCGCAACTTGAACTGCGCGATGGACTTGCGGGCGCGCCTGATCTCCGGCTTCTGCCCGGTGATCAGCGACAGGTCGTTGACCGCGCCGTTGATCAGCTTCGCGTCGCGCGCGGCCTCACCGACGCCCATGTTCACCACGACCTTGACAACGCCGGGAATCTGCATCACGTTCGGGTAGCCGAACTGCGACTGCAGCGAATCGCGGATCTCTTCGCGGTAGCGCTTCTTCAGGCGGGGCAGAACTTTTTCTTCCTGGGCAAGCGAAGCGCCGGGATGGGTATCAGCAGTCATCAGATGTCCTTGCCGTTGCGACGGGAAATGCGGACCTTCTTGCCGGTCTCGCCGTCGATGCGGTAGCCGACGCGGGCCGGCTTGCCGTCCGAGTCCACGATCATCACGTTGCTGACGTGGATTGGCGCTTCCTGTGTGACGATGCCGCCCGACTGCGAGCCGCGCTGGTTGGTCGAGATCGGGGTGTGCTTCTTGATCCGGTTGACACCCTCGACGAGCACCTTGTTGCGGTCGGGGTACGCCTTGAGCACCTTGCCCTTGGCGCCCTTGTCCTTACCGGAGATGACGAGCACGGTGTCGCCCTTGTGGATCTTCATCTACAGCACCTCCGGGGCCAGCGAGACGATCTTCATGAACCGCTTCTCGCGCAGCTCGCGACCGACCGGGCCGAAGATGCGCGTGCCGCGCGGATCGTTGTCGGACTTGATGATCACGGCGGCGTTCTCGTCGAACTTGATGTAGCTGCCGTCGGGCCGCCTGCGCTCCTTGGCCGTCCGCACGACCACGGCCCGCACCACTTCACCGCGCTTGACGTTGCCGCCCGGGATGGCCTCCTTGACCGTCGCGACGATCACGTCGCCGATGCCGGCGTAGCGCCGCGACGACCCGCCGAGCACGCGGATGCACAAGATCTCCTTGGCGCCCGTGTTATCGGCGACCTTGAGCCGCGATTCCTGCTGAATCACAAGATCTCCTCGACAGTGATGTGTGCACGCCGAGGGCGACCCGGACGTGCGCGGTCTTGCGTAAACCGAAGGGCACGCAGGGCCGGAAGCGATGAGCGCTTGCGCGAAGAGCCACAAGCATCGCGAGCCGGCCGAGGTCTGCCCAAGGCAACCCCTAGATTCTAGGGGAGGACCTGCGAGGAACAAAATCGCCGCTGGTCAGCGGTGCCGGCTCGGCGGCCGCGAGAGGAGCTACCCATGCAGTTGGACGGCACAGTCACGTTGATCACCGGCGCCTCCGACGGAATCGGCCAGTGCGTCGCGACCCGATTCGCCGCACAGGGGGCCCGGGTTCTGGTCCATGGCCGCGATCCCGACCGGACCCAGGCCGTTGCCCGGTCCGTCAATGGCCGAGCCGTAGTAGCCGACCTGGCCTCCCCCCACGATCGAGGTGAACTCATCGCGCGGGCAGAGCAGGTGTTCGGACGGATAGATGTCCTGGTCAACAACGCCGGGATCGGCTGGTCGGGCCCTTTCACACAGATGAAGGTCAACGAGATCCGGCGGGTGCTCGAGGTGGATCTGCTCGCCGCCGTGGAACTCACCCACTCGGTCCTGCCCGGCATGGTGCTGCGGCGGCGCGGCGCGGTGTGCTTCGTCACATCGATCGCCGGCCGGACCGGCGTCGGGGGTGAGGCCGTGTACTCGGCCGCCAAGGCCGGGCTCGACGCGCTCGCCGACAGCCTTCGCAGCGAGGCGACGGGAACGGGCGTGCACATCGCCGTTGTGGTACCGGGCGTCGTCAACACCGGATTCTTCGAAAAGCGCGGCCGTCCGTACGACCGTGCCCGGCCGAAGCCGGTGCCGCCCGAGGCGGTGGCCGATGCCGTGTTCGAAGCGGTCAGCGGACGCCCAGAGGTGTGGGTTCCTCGATGGTTGCGAGTCGCGCCGACCGTTCGGGCAATCGCTCCTGTCGCGTTTCGGCGACTCGCGACCCGGTTCGGCGAACCGGTCCGGCTGGACCGTGACCTTCGCCGTGCGCGCTAGGCCAGATCGGCGGCGCATCTGAACCCGATGTGCGTCGTGGCGGTGTCGCGGGACTGCGGAGAGCGGGCCGCGGGCCGGTACCGATGGCAGTACTCCGGTGCGCACAGATGCGACCCGCCCTTGAGCGTCTGGCTCATGGTCGGGTCGGCCGATGGCGCCTGCGGCGCGCAGCACGGCGACTCGTGGATCTCGCCCACCCGGTGATGCGCGGAGAATTCCGTCGTCGTCCATTCCCACACGTTGCCGATCATGTCGACGAGCCCGAACGCGTTCGCCGGGAAGGTGCCTACCGGTGAGGTGCCGCGCCAGCCCGCGGCGCCGTCGTTGTGGTACGGGAACCTGCCCTGCCAGGTGTTGGCCATCAGCTTCCCACCCGGCATCGGGTCGTCACCCCAGGCGTACGCGGACGTCGAGCCGGCGCGCGCGGCGTACTCCCACTCGGCCTCTGTCGGCAGGCGGCGGCCGGCCCAGCGGGCGTATGCCCACGCATCGGGATAGGCGATCTGGACGACGGGATGGTCGGGCCTGTCCGCCACGCCGCTGCCCGGTCCGAACGGGTGTCGCCAGCTCGCGCCCGGCGCCCAGTCCCACCACTGCCGCCAGTCGCGCAAGTCGATCGGTCCGGTGCTGGGCCGGAACACCATCGCGCCGGGAACGAGGTCGGCAGCCGCCACTCCCGGGTACAGCTTCGGGTCCAGCGGCTGTTCCGCAACGGTGACGTAGCCTGTGGCAGAGATGAACTCGGCGAACTGAGCGTTTGTCACCGGGTGCCCCTCGACGGCGAACCCGGCCACTTCGGCCGTGTGGATCGGCGCCTCTTCCGGGTAGAAGTTCGTCGACCCCATGCGGAAGGATCCACCGGGCAGCTCGACAAGCTCGGTCAGCATGTCCCCAGGGTAGGCCCGCAAGTCGCGACGGCTAATCCTTCGCGAAGGCCAGCGCCAGCTCCTTCTCGACGTCCTCGTACGGCTTTCCGGAGACGTCGACAACCACCTGCTGGATCATGCCGCCGGAGAATGCATATGGCGCCTTGTACGAGCTGGAAACCGCCGATCCGCTGTTGCGCCCGACGGACAGCCCAGCGCCGGCCAGCCCGAACGTGCCGGGGTGGACCTTCATGTCCGCCAGCGATCCGACGGCAGCGTCGTCGATGAACAGCGTGGCCTCCCCGAGCGGGGTGTGGCTGCCCTCGACCGTCCCGCCGCGTACGAAGCGGACGCCGAAGACGTGCTTGCCCATCGGCGCGGCGCCCGAGGACGAGATCTTCTGTTCCTCCTCACCCATGAAGTTGTAGATGTAGTGCAGCCGTCCGTCTTGGATGAACAACACGTGCCCACCGTGCGCGCCGCCCTGCTTGAAGATCACCCCTTCGGCGCCGGTGGTGTCGACCGTCACCTCGGCCAGCACCGAGAATGTCTGGCCCCGGATCTCCACGGCGGCACCGATTCCGACCTCGGCGGTGTTCGGGTAGTACGTGAACGTGGTTCGATCGCCTGCGAGGTACGGGCGCGACCGCATCAACGTCTCGAGGATGTTCATGTCGGCCAGTGGCAGACCGTTGTACTTCCCCGCTTCGGCGAACCAGAGCTTCTTCATTTCCTCGAGCCTCTCGGGCTCCTTGCCGGCCAGATCGTGGCACTGACTGCGGTCGGCCTCGATGTGGTACAGCTCCCAGGGATCCTTGTCGAAGTGCGACCAACCCGACGGCGTCGCCGCGTGAACGGTGTTGGCGAACCAGCCCTTGTGCCAGATGCCGCGGGTACCCAGCATCGTGTAGAACTGAGTTTCCTTGTCTGTGCTGGCCTCGGAATCCTCAAGCGCCGCTTTGAAACTCACGCCGTCGAGCGGCTTCTGGGCAACGCCACTGACCGTCTCGGGCGGGGCGATGCCAAGCAGGTCGTAGACAGTGGGCGTGATGTCGCAGACGTTGACATAATTGTCGCGCACTTCGCCGTGCGCGCTAATCCCGTTGGGCCAGCTGATGATTGCGGTGTCGGCGATGCCGCCCTCATGGGAGGCGTAGCGCTTGTACAGCTTGTAGGGCGTGTTGAACGCCATCGCCCACCCGATCGGGTAGTGGTTGTAGGTATCGGTGCCGCCGAGGTTGTCGTAGAACCGCATGCTCTCCTCGGCGGTGTCGATGTAGCCGTTGAAGAATTTGACCTCGTTGACCGAACCGTTCGGGCCGCCTTCGCCGCTGGCCCCGTTGTCGGAGATCACCACGATGATCGTGTTGTCGAGCTGGCCGGATTCCTCGAGGTAGTCAAGGACGCGGCCGAGCTGGTCGTCGGTGTAGCTCAGGAAACCGGCGAACACCTCGGCCATCCGGCAGAACAGCTTCTTCTCTTCGTCGTTCAGCGAGTCCCACGGCCGCACGGTGTCCTGCAGCGGCCACGGCTCACCGTTGGGCCCCTTGACGTCGAGATACGGATTGATCGGCGACAGCTCGGTGTCGGCCGGGACGATGCCCATCTTCTTCTGGTTGTCGAGGGCGATCTCTCGATACTTTTCGTACCCCATGTCGAACTTGCCCGCGTACTTGTCGGCCCACTCCTTGAACACGTGGTGCGGCGCGTGGCCGGCGCCGGGACAGACGTAGGAGAACCACGGTTTGTCGGGTGCGATCACCTTCGCGTCACGGATGAACTCGATCGTCTTGTCGGCGATGTCCTTCGAAAGGTGATAGCCCTCTTCCGGCGTCGCGGGCGGCGCGACGGGGTGGTTGTCGTAGACAAGGTCGGGATACCACTGGTCGGTCTCGCCACCCATGAATCCGTAGAAGCGTTCGAAGCCCCGCGACAGCGGCCAGTGCCGCTTGGTCGAGGCCAGGTTCGATTCCTCCAGCGGCGTGAGGTGCCACTTGCCGATGCAGTACGTGTTCCAGCCCTGCTCGGCGAGCACCTCCGACAGCAGCGCCGTGTCGGCGGGGATTCGCCCGTTGTACCCAGGGAACCCCTCGGTGAACTCCTCGATGATCGCCATCCCGACGGTGGTGGCGTTGCGGCCCGTCAGCAGCGAGGCCCGCGTCGGCGAGCACAGCGCGGTGGTGTGGAACTGCGACAACCGCACGCCGCGCTCCGCGATCCGGCTCATGGCGGGCATTTCGACCAGCCCGCCGAAGCAGTCCCAGGTGGCGATGCCGGTGTCGTCCCAGACGATGTAGAGCACGTTGGGTGCGCCGTCATGGGCGGTCGGCGCGGCGTACGGCCCCCAGTCCGGCTCGGAATCCCTGATGTCCAGCTCGATCTTGCCCTGAAACTCCGCCGCCATGTCTGGCTCCGTTCTCATTTGCGCTCGTCCCGACGTGGCCCGGACACTACACCGGCCGGCTGTCGGAAGACTGGACAATTGACGACCGCGGCATTACCGCGTGACACAGCTGCCAAGAAGACGCAGAAGCCCCGAAACATCGAGTGTTTCGGGGCTTCTTGCGTTTTGCCGCTTCAGAAAGCTACTTGGCGCGCTCCAGGATCTCGACGAGCCGCCAGCGCTTCGTCGCCGACAGCGGGCGGGTCTCCATCAACGAGACGCGGTCGCCGATGCCGGCGTCACCGTTCTCGTCGTGCGCCTTCACCTTCGTGGTGGTCCGGATGATCTTGCCGTACAGCGGGTGCCTCACCCGGTATTCCAGCTCGACGACGATCGTCTTCTGCATCTTGTCGGACACCACGTAGCCGATCGCGGTCTTGCGACGGTTGCGGGGCTTCTCCGTGCGCGGGGTGTGCTTGGGCCCCTTGGGCTTCCGATCGGTACCAGTGCCCGCGTCTACTGACGGTTTTCCTGCCATTACGATTCCTCACCGCTGGGACCGGCGGCCAGCCCCAGCTCACGTTCGCGCAATATCGTGTACACCCGCGCAATCTCGTGGCGCACCAGGCGCAGCCGACGGTTGTTGGGCAGCTGGCCGGTAGCCATCTGGAAGCGAAGGTTGAACAGCTCTTCCTTCGACTCCCGCAGACGTTCGATCAGCTGTTCGTCGTTGAGCTCGCGCAGTTCGCCCGAGGACACTCCCGTGGCCATCAGAACTGCTCCTCTCGGGTCACAATGCGGGCCTTGATCGGCAACTTGTGGATCGCACGTGTCAACGCTTCCCTGGCGGTTTGCTCATCGGGGTAGCTCAGCTCGAACAGGATTCGTCCGGGCTTCACGTTGGCCACCCACCACTCGGGTGAGCCCTTGCCCGAGCCCATCCGGGTTTCGGCCGGCTTCTTGGTCAGCGGACGGTCCGGGAAGATATTGATCCAGACCTTCCCACCACGCTTGATGTGCCGGTTGATCGCAATACGCGCGGACTCGATCTGCCGGTTGGACAGGTACGTGTGCTCGAGCGCTTGGATACCGTAGTCACCGAAGGTCACCGTCGTGCCGCCACTGGCGATGCCGCGCTGCCTCGGGTGATGTTGCTTGCGGTGCTTGACTTTGCGGGGAATCAACATGATTCAGCTCTCCGTGCTCTCGGCTTCGGCAGCGGGAGCCTCGGCCGGGGTCGGCTCGGCGGCGGGAGCCTCGGCCGGGGTCGGCTCGGCGGCGGGAGCCTCGGCCGGGGTCGGCTCGGCGGCGGGAGCCTCCGCAGCCGGAGCCTCCTCGGTGGCCCGGCTCACGTCGGTACCGGTAGCGGTCGTGCCCGACGCCCCGCTGCGGCGGGGACGGGTGCCCGACGGACGCTCCCGACGCGGACGTTCGGCACCTGCCGGCGCGGCGGCGGTCAACTCCCGCTTGCCACCGACGATGTCGCCCTTGTAGATCCACACCTTCACGCCGATCCGGCCGAACGTCGTCTTCGCCTCGTACAGCCCGTAGTCGATGTCGGCTCTCAGCGTGTGCAGCGGGACGCGGCCCTCACGGTAGAACTCCGAGCGGCTCATCTCAGCGCCGCCGAGACGGCCCGAGCACTGCACGCGGATGCCCTTGACGTTGGGCTGGCGCATCGCCGACTGGATTGCCTTGCGCATGGCGCGGCGGAATGCCACCCGGTTGGACAACTGCTCGGCGACACCCTGCGCGACCAACTGTGCCTGCGACTCAGGGTTTTTCACCTCGAGGATGTTCAGCTGAACCTGCTTGCCGGTGAGCTTCTCAAGGTCCGCGCGGATGCGGTCGGCCTCGGTGCCGCGGCGCCCGATCACGATGCCGGGACGCGCGGTGTGGATATCGACGCGGACTCTGTCGCGCGTTCTTTCGATCTCCACGTCGGCGATGCCGGCGCGTTCCAGACCGGTGGCGAGCAGCCGCCGAATCGCCACATCCTCCTTGACGTAGTCGGCGTACTGCTTGTCGGCGTACCACCGCGACTTCCAGTCGGTGGTGATACCGAGCCGGAAGCCGTGGGGGTTGATCTTTTGGCCCACTACTGCGAGCCTCCCTTCGCTTCTTCCGAAGCCTTCGCGGGTGCCTTCTTGGCAGGCGCCTTCTTGGCCGGCGCCTTCTTGGCTGCCGGTGCCGTCTCCGCGCTGCTCGACGCCGCCGCCTTCGCGGGTGCCTTCTTGGCAGGCGCCTTCTTGGCGCCCTTCTTGCTGCCGGTGCCGTTTCCGTTGCTCGACGTCGCCGCCTCGCCGGCGCCGTTTCGCGTGCTTCTTCGCAGGCGCCTTCTTGGCCGCCGCCTTGCTGGCCTGAGCGCGGCGCGCGCGGGTGGCGCTCGCCGAGCTGGAACCCCGCTCGCCGCGGCTCGGGCGGCTCTCCACAATCACGGTGATGTGGCTTGTGCGCCTGCGGATTCGGAACGCGCGACCCTGCGCGCGCGGCCGGATGCGCTTGGCTGTTGGCCCCTCGTCGGCGGTCAGCGTCGCGACGACCAGTGTGGACGGATCGAGGCCGTTGTTGTTCTGCGCGTTCGCCGCGGCACTCGCGATCACCTTGGCCACCGGCTCACTGGCCGACTGCGGTGCCCACCGCAGTATGTCCAACGCCTCGGCGACGGGCTTGCCGCGCACAAGGTCGATCACGCGGCGCGCCTTGGTCGCCGACACGCGCACGAAGCGGGCCTTGGCCGTCGCCGAAGGAAACTCGGTCTCTACGGTCGTCATCGCTGTCCTCTGCTCTTCGCGCAGGCGCTCATCGCCGCTTAGCCTTCCGGTCGTCCTTGATGTGGCCCTTGAACGTCCGGGTCGGCGCGAACTCACCGAGCTTGTGCCCGACCATCGCCTCGGTGACGAACACCGGGACATGCTTGCGGCCGTCGTGCACCGCGAGTGTGTGCCCGATCATGTCGGGGATGATCGTCGAGCGGCGCGACCAGGTCTTGATGACCTGCTTCGTGTTCTTCTCGTTCTGCGCGTCGACCTTCTTGAGCAGATGGTCGTCGACGAACGGGCCCTTCTTCAGGCTGCGTGGCATTTCTGGCTCCTGGCTCCGTCTTGTCCCGGCCTACCGGTGGTGCTTCTTGCCGGTGCGCCGGCGTCGGACGATGAGTTTGTCGCTCTGCTTGTTCCGTTTACGGGTGCGGACCTCGGCCTGGCCCCATGGGCTTCTCGGGTGCCCGCCGCCGGAGGTCTTACCCTCGCCGCCGCCGTGCGGGTGGTCGACCGGGTTCATCGCGACCCCGCGGACAGTGGGGCGCTTGCCCTTCCAGCGCATGCGTCCGGCCTTGCCCCAGTTGATGTTGGCCTGCTCTGCGTTGCCGACCTCGCCGACCGTGGCGCGGCACCGCACGTCGACGCGCCGAATCTCGCCGCTGGGCATGCGCAGGGACGCGTACGCGCCCTCCTTGCCGAGCAGCTGGATGCTAGATCCAGCCGATCGAGCCAGCTTCGCCCCGCCGCCGGGTCGCAGCTCGACCGCATGGATCAACGTGCCCGCTGGGATGTTGCGCAACGGCAAGTTGTTGCCCGGCTTGATGTCGGCGTTCGGACCCGACTCGACGACGTCGCCCTGACCCAGCCCCTGCGGAGCGATGATGTAGCGCTTCTCGCCGTCCAGGTAATGAAGCAGCGCAATCCGCGCTGTTCTGTTCGGGTCGTACTCGATGTGAGCGACCTTCGCGTTGACGCCGTCCTTGTCGTGTCTGCGGAAGTCGATGATCCGGTACGAGCGCTTGTGGCCGCCACCCTTGTGCCGAGTGGTGATGCGGCCATGCGCATTCCGCCCGCCGTGCCCGTGCAGCGGGCGCACCAGCGACTTCTCCGGCTCCAACCGGGTGATCTCAGCGAAATCCGAGACGCTGGCACCGCGACGACCGGGCGTCGTGGGCTTGTACTTCCGAATTGCCATGTCTGCTATCTCTCAGTTTCTTCCGGGCTACGCCGGTGCTCCGAACAGGTCGATCGGCTTGCTGCCGGGGGCCAGCGTCACGATTGCGCGCTTGGTGCCCTTGCGCTTGCCGAAGCCGGTCCGGGTGCGCTTGCGCTTGCCCTGCCGGTTGGCGGTGTTCACCGACGCCACCTTGACCTTGAAGATCCGCTCGACGGCGATCTTGATCTGCGTCTTGTTGGAGTCGGGATGCACGATGAACGTGTACACGTTGTCCTCGATCAACGCGTACGACTTCTCCGAGATGACCGGCGACAAGATGATGTCGCGGGGGTCGGTGACCGTCGCCATCAGGCCGAAACCTCCTCGGTTGATTTGGCATTGGCCACGATGAACGCGTTCAGCGCCTCGACGCTGAACACCACGTCGTCGGCCAGCAGCACGTCATACGTGTTGAGCTGGTCCGGCGAAAGCACATGAACGCCGGGCAGATTGCGCACGCTCTTGGTGCCGGTCTCATCGGTGCCGCCGATCACGACCAGTACCCGCTTGCGGTCGGTCAGCTCGCCGAGGAACGCTCTCGCGCTCTTCGTCGACGGCGTCTGGCCCGCAACGAGTTCGGTCACCGCGTGGATGCGCCCGTTGCGCGCGCGGTCTGACAACGCGCCGCGCAGCGCCGCGGCGATCATCTTCTTCGGCGTCCGCTGGGCGTAGTCGCGCGGCTTCGGGCCATGCACCACTCCGCCGCCGGTGAACTGCGGCGCCCGTGTCGAGCCCTGGCGCGCGCGGCCGGTGCCCTTCTGGCGGTACGGCTTCCTGCCGCCGCCGCGGGTCTCTCCGCGGGTTTTGGTCGAATGCGTGCCCTGGCGGGCCGCCGCCCGCTGAGCCGTCACCACCTGATGCATCAGCGCGATGTTGGCTGGTGCGTCGAACAGGTCGGCCGGCAATTCGACAGTGCCGCCCTTCTTGCCGTCCGGGCTGCGGACGTCAATCTTGATTGCCTTGGCCGCCATTAGTTCTCACCTCGTTTAATGGCGCTGCGGACCATCACCAGTCCCCCATTACGCCCGGGGATGGCGCCCTTGATCAGCAGCACGCCGTTCTCGGCATCCACCTTGTGCACGACCAGGTTCTGGGTGGTCACGCGTTCGTTGCCCATCCGGCCCGCCATGCGGGTGCCCTTGAACACCCGCGCGGGGGTTGCACATGCTCCGATAGACCCCGGGCGGCGGTGCACCGCCTGCGCGCCGTGGCTGGCTCCTTGGCCGCGGAACCCGTGGCGCTTCATGGTGCCCGCGGTGCCCTTACCCTTGGAGGTCCCGGTGATGTCGACGTAGCTGCCGTCGGTGAAGATCTCGGCGGTCAGCTCTTGGCCCACCTCGTACTCCGCGGCTGCCTCGGGATCGTCGAGCCGCAGTTCGGCCAAATGCCGGCGCGGGTTCACTTTCGCCGCCGCGTACTGACCCGACAGCGGCTTGTTCACCTTGCGCGGGCTGATTTCGCCGTAGGCCAGCTGCACAGCGCTGTAGCCGTCGCGCTCCGGGGTGCGGATGCGCGTGACGACGTTCGGTCCCGCCTTGACGACCGTCACCGGCACGACGCGGTTGTTCTCGTCGAACACCTGCGTCATGCCCAGCTTGGTGCCCAGAATTCCCTTCCTTGCCATGGTCTTCGCAGGCTCCTACTGAATGTTCACGTCGACGCTGGCCGGCAGATCGATGCGCATCAGCGCGTCGACAGTCTTCGGCGTCGGGTCGAGGATGTCGATCAACCGCTTATGGGTGCGCATCTCGAAGTGCTCCCGCGAGTCCTTGTACTTATGCGGGGACCGGATGACGCAATACACGTTTTTCTCGGTAGGCAGCGGCACCGGACCGACCACGCTGGCGCCTGTGCGGGTGACCGTCTCCACGATCTTGCGCGCCGAGGCGTCGATCGCCTCGTGGTCATAGGCCTTGAGCCTGATGCGGATCTTCTGTCCCGCCACGCTTCTTCCTCACTCCTGCTCGCCCGGTCGTTTCCGGCGCGGTGTCTTTCGACGTAGCGCCGTGTCGCCGCCTCTGTTCACCTGTCCTGGTGCACCGGTCCCCGCGCTCGGGTGTGTCTCCCGCACGCAGCCTCAGACGCGTCGAAAATCCGTCGCGATCGAAGGGTGGGACCGGACGCGCCCGTTTGGGCGCCGGTTTGCCAGGCCGGGCTCGCCCCGAGGGGTGCAGCCGCCGCAAGGCAACCCGAACAGTATGCCCTAGATCGGGTGTGCCGCCAAATTCCGCCAGCCCCCATTTCGGCTGGCCATAGGATGCGGCGTCATGACGGATACCACCCCGACCTATCGGCTGTGGAAGACACTGGCGCCCCGTCCGGGGGGTTCTCGCGTTTTCTCGGCCGCGGCGATGCTGCGAGTGCCGTATTTCGCCTCGATCGTGCCTCACGTGCGGCGGATGGAGCCCGGGTACGCCGAGGTGAGCGCGCCGAAGTGGTTTTACGTCCACAACCACCTCGGCACGGTCCACGCGATCGCGTCCTGCAATGCCGCTGAGCTGGCGATGGGCATGCTCATGGAGGCGACGGTGCCGACGACGCACCGCTGGATCCCTAAGGCGATGGCGGTGGAGTACCTGGAGAAGGCGACGACGTCGCTGCGGGCGCAGGCGCGGCTGGACCCGCCCGACTTCTCGGTGATCACCGACGGTGTCGAGCTGGTGGTCCCGGTGCGCGTGCTGGACGAAGCAGGCACAGAGGTGGTCCACGCAGACATCACGACCTGGGTGACGCCGCGAGCGTGAAATCTGCGGGACGACGCGCCGGTCGGGGCCACGCAGATTTCACATTGGCGACGCTGTCGGTGGCGATCGGCACACTTTCGCCGTGGGCGCCGTGGGTGAGCCATTCATCGCCGGCGAGGCCGTCGCCGCCGGCTGGCTGACACCGCACCTGCTCAGAACCAGGTTCGTCGCGATCTATCCCGGCGTTTACATCGCCAAAGATGCCGACATCACCGCCGCCATCCGAGCAGAAGCAGGTTGGTTGTGGTCGCGGCGACGCGGCGTGGTGGCGGGTTTCTCCGCTTCGGCGCTGCACGGCGCCAAGTGGATCAATCCGGCGCGACCAGCCGAGATCATCCACGGCAACCGCCATTCGCCGTCCCGGCTCCGGACCTGGAGCGACTCCATCGCCGAAGACGAGATCGACTCGATCGACGGGATCCGCGTGACGACACCGGCGCGAACCGCGCTCGACCTCGCGTGCCGTTATCCCGTCGACGAAGCGGTTACGGCCATCGACTCGTTAGCGCGCGCAACCGATTTGAAACCAGCCGACGTCGAGTTGCTCGCCCGCCGCTACCCCGGCCGCAGGGGGATGAAGCGCGCCCGCGTTGCATTGCACCTCGTCGATTCGGGTGCCGAGTCGCCCCGAGAAACATGGTTACGGCTACTGCTGAGGCGCGCCGGACTTCCCGCACCACGGACGCAGATCCCTGTCTACGACGAATTCGGCCAGCTGATCGCCTGTCTCGACATGGGATGGGAGGACATCCTGGTCGCCGTCGAATACGAAGGCGACCACCACAGAACCGACCGTCGTCAGTTCAACAAGGACATCCGGCGCATCGAGATCCTCACCGACCTGGGCTGGATCGTCGTTCGGGTGACATCGGCGGACTGCGACGCCGCCATCGTGCGGCGCGTGGCCGCGGCTCGCGCTCGCCGAGCGTGAACCGACCAAACGAGACCCCAAACCGAACCGACCCCAAACCGAACCGACCCCAAACCTAGCGGGCAGCCCAGAACGCGCATTTGTGATCGTCGGCGAAATTGCTGATCGCGCGAACTTCCGGCGTCTGCAGTGACATCCACGGACCCTGTGGTCCGTCGAACGGGGGCCAGTCCGGCGCGCCGTCGGCGTGCGGTACGCCGGTCCTGACGAACCCGCTCCAGTAGCCGATCATCTTGTCAGACAGTTGCTGCTGCGCCGGGTTGAGCGGCGGCGCTCCCGCGATATCGAACAGGTAGTGCAACTCCAGCGAATGGCCGGCGCCCACCGCAAACGGGACGGTACGAAGCGGCGCAGGCGCAGGGGCGTCGCGGTCGTTGAACTCGTACGCGTACACCGGCGCATCCCGCATGAGGCCTAACTCCATTTGGTCTGCGCTACACGCGAAAAAATCGTCGGTCACCACGGCCGCGTAGGCCAACGCCGAATTGCCGTACTGACTCACCGGATACTGCTGCGCTACTTGGCCGCTGCCGGCGCCGAACAAGTCGGCAAGCGCTTGCGGGTAGTCCGGCATTGCGCCGTACTTCAGAAACTGTATCGCAGCGAACAGCGTGTACTCGTCGTGGTTGCTGCCGATCAAAACGGGCACTTGCGCCGCCTTCCCCGCGGCGATGGCGGTCATCGCATCGACCGGTAACGAGGCGGTGCCGCTGATCGGGCCCGTCAGCGCGTCCGTGCCGATGTGGTAGTACAACGGCGGTTGTATCAGCTTGGCCGCCGGCAGGGCGCGCAGGCAGTCGGCGGCCGTGGCCGGGTCGGCGCACCCCGCAGCGTCGGCATAGGCCAGGCTGATCCGCTCGGCGGTGGCCAGGTCGACCTGGGCCTGGCACGGACCGCTTCCGATGATCGCGGCCCGGAACAAACCCGCTGACCCTGGGGCGACGAGATGGTCGCAGACCGACATCGCCCCCGCCGATTCACCTGCAACGGTCACCTTGTTCGGATCACCGCCGAATTTCGCGATGTTGTCGCGCACCCAACGCAGCGCCGCCTGTTGGTCGGCGAAGCCGTAATTGCCGACATCATCGTTGGCGCCCAGTGCCGGATGCGCGAGAAAGCCCAGCGCACCAAGCCGGTAGTTGAGAGTGACGACGATGATGTGGCCCCGTGCGGCCAGCCATCGCGAGTCGTAGATATCGCCACTGCCGTTGATGAACCCCCCGCCGTGAATCCACACCATCACCGGAAGCGGCTCACCGGCAGAAGAATTCGGGGCCCACACGTTCAGGGTCAGGCAGTCCTCGCTGACCGATCGACCGAAGTCTGGATCGTGGGTGGTGTCCTGCGTGCATCGCGGGCCGAATTTCGACGCGTCGCGGACTCCCTGCCATGGCGTCGGCGGTTGCGGAGACTGCCAACGCAGCGGGCCCACCGGCGGCGCGGCGTACGGTATCCCGGCAAACAGCAAGTGATCGGCGCCGAATGCGCCACGCACGGCTCCTGACGCCGTCTGCACCAGCGTAACGTTCGCCACCCGCGACGGAGCATTCGTTGCGCCGCGCCCACACGACGCCAGCATCAGAGCCGCAGCGAACAGCGCCATCGCGCGGAGATGACGCCGTCCGGACCGCACGTCGGCAGAGCCTACCCGCGAGGGGGTTCCCAGACCGGCCATCGATCGTTAAGACTCCTTACCGGGGGAACCGGGGGACGCGCAGACGAGGAGCATTGAATGAGCACGCCGACGATCGACGATGCCGGGAAGGTGCTGGCCGATCCGACTGCATACGCCGACGAGGACCGGCTCCATACCGCGCTGACGCATCTGCGGGCTCACGCACCCGTCACCTACGTCGACAATCCGCCGTATCGGCCGTTCTGGGCGGTCACCAAGCATGCCGACATCATGGAGATCGAGCGCGCGAACGACCTGTGGATCAGCGAACCGCGCCCACTGCTGATGACGGCCGAGCGCGACGACGTGCTGCGCGCGCAACTCGACGCCGGAATGGGCCTGCGCACGCTGATCCACATGGACGATCCGCACCACCGCGATGTGCGCCAGTGCGGTGCGGACTGGTTCCGTCCGAAGGCGATGCGCGACTTGAAGGTTCGGGTCGACGAGCTGTCCAAGCGCACGGTCGACAAGATGTGCAACCTCGGTTCCGAATGCGACTTCGTCGCCGACATCGCGATGGACTTCCCGCTGTACGTGATCATGTCGCTGCTCGGCATCCCGGAGGACGATTTCCCCCGGATGCTCAAGCTCACCCAGGAGATGTTCGGTGGCGACGACACCGAACTTCAGCGCGGTACTTCCGTGGAGGACCTGCTCGAGGTCTTACTCGACTTTTTCAACTACTTCAACGCGTTGACCGCGTCGCGACGCGAAACCCCTACGGAGGATTTGGCTTCCGCGATCGCGAATGCCCGCATCAACGGCGAGCCGCTGTCCGACCTGGACACCGTCTCCTACTACGTCATCATTGCCAGCGCCGGCCACGACACCACCAAGGATGCGATATCGGGCGGGCTGCGTGCGCTGATCGAAAACCCGGACCAGCTGGCACGCCTTCGGGACCAGCCCGAGCTGATGCCCACCGCTGTCGAAGAGATGATCCGCTGGACGACGCCCGTCAAGGAATTCATGCGCACCGCCACCGCCGACACCACCGTGCGGGGCGTGCCGATCTCGGCGGGTGAATCGGTCTATCTGGCCTACGTATCGGGCAACCGCGACGAGGAGGTGTTCGACGACCCGTTCCGTTTCGACATCACCCGTGAACCCAACAAACACTTGGCGTTTGGCTACGGTGTGCACTTCTGTTTGGGCGCGGCGTTAGCCCGAATGGAGATGAACAGCCTGTTCAACGAGCTGATCGCGCGCCTGGATTCGATCGAGCTGGCGGGGTCGCCGGAGCTGGCCGCCACCACGTTCGTCGGAGGACTCAAGCACCTGCAGATCCGGTATTCCATGCGGTGACGGTCCGCTATTCCATGCGCCGAACCCTCGGCCGTCACCCCGCAGCGACGAATTCCGCGGCCCGGTGGGCGAGCATCACGATGGTGGCGTGTGGCCCCCGACTGGTGATGGCCGGTAGCGCGGCGCCGTCGATCACCCACAGGCCATCGACCCCCCGAACCCGGCACTGCTGATCCAGTACGGCGCGGTCGTCAGAGTCGCCACCCATCGGCGCGGTCGCGCAGAGGTGCTGCGATGTCGACCAGAGCGGCTCCGGCGGCGGTTCGGCCACCGGGCACAGCTCGCGCGCCAGCTCGCTGCCCCGCCGCAGCGCAGCAACATCCTCCAGCGAGCTGTCGTACCGGTGTTCGATCCGCAGGGGCACCCGCGGGTCGGCCGACACCACCGCGACGCGTCCTCGCGACCGCGGCTGCATCAACGCGACCCCGACGTGTGGCCAGTCCGGCCGGCCGGTGGATCCGTCGCCCATTATGGCAACGAAACCACCCGTGTACGGCCGTATTTCGACGCTGCCCTCGGTGTGAAGGATCGCTTCGAGGACCGGCTTACCAGGAGCCGTCGCCCAGGTCGTTGGCATCACCCACTCCGGGTGATCGACGCAATGCATACCCACCGGCGCGCCGACCGTCACCGGAATTCCGGCTTCTCGCAGCACGGCCTCGTCACCGACGCCTGAGAGCATCAGAATCTGTGCCGTTCGGATCGCGCCTGCGCACAGCACAATTCGGTCGGCCGACAGTGTCACAGTGCCCGACGGCCCGTGCCCCTCCGCCCCGATCACTCGGCCCGCCTCGATCCGTAGGCGCCACATCGATGTGTCGTCGATCAGCGTCAGGTTCGGCCGACCCAGCGCGGCGTCCAGGAACGCAGAGCCGGGGCCCACCCGAGCCCCGTCGGCAATGTTCAGAGGCACGGCGCCGACCCCGGTCACCACGCTCTTCGAGTCCCTCGCGCCGTTCAGGTCGGAGATCCACTCATAGCCGGCATTGCGAGCGCGGGCGATGAACTCGCCTGTACTGCTGGCCATTTCGTGGACGCGTTGAACCGGAATCGGGCCGCCCTGCCCATGCAGGGGCCCGTCGAAGTCCAGGTCCGTTTCGATGTCGCGGAAGTGGCGCAACACGTCCGCCCACGCCCAGCCCGGCAACTCCCAGCCATCGAAGTCGCGCGGCAGGCCACGGCAGAAGTAACCGCCGTTGACTGCGCCAGACCCTCCCACCACCGCCCCGCGGACGACATGGGCGACTCGCCGGGGCCGGTCCGTCAGCGCGGTCTCAAACCGCTGCACCAGGGGACTCGCGGCCCCGATGGGCAGCACCGACCCTTCGGAGATCATCGCGCGCAAGTCGGGATCCGACACAGCGGGGCCGGCTTCGACCACCGTCACCCGGCACCGTTCGTCAGCGGACAACCGTTCGGCCACTACGCATCCGGCGCTGCCAGCGCCGATGATCAGGATGTCGCTGTGCAATGGATGGTTAAGTTCGAATCTGTGGCTTCAGCGGCCCGGGATGCCGTTCCTGAATCATTCCGGTCCACATCCCGGCGCCGTACGCGAGATCATCCAGCCGCTTGAGCACCAGGTACGGCACCACCCCCAGCTGTTTGGTCTCCACCTCAGCGTTGTTATGTCTACTCACCCAGTCCGCCACGCCGTCCACCACCGCGGCGATGAGTACGATGTGCCGGAACCGCCGGAAGACAATCGCGAACAGCAGGGCGATCGGCCAATAGTGTCGGCAAATCGCGGAAGCCATTTGCAGGGCCGCCGAACCCAATCCGCGTACCGCCAGCATCGCCACGTCTCGCGGCTTGGATTCGACGCCGTTGAGCGACCTGGCGATGCGCCGTGCCGTCACCGCCGCAATCACCACCGACGCCAGGAAACCGATGAACGAACCCACCGCCATCAGCAGCCACAGCAGAAGCGTCCACCCGGAGATCACGAGCGGGGCGGTCTTGTCGGGATGACGGATGGACAACGGTGCCGCAGACGTCCCGTAGAACGCCTTGCGCGCCAACCACTCTCGCACACCAACGCGGTGATCATGTGCGACGAGCGCGATCGGCTCGTACCGCAGCCGGGCTCCCGATTCGACCAGCCGCCAACACAGGTCGACGTCCTCGCCACAACGCAACGTCTCGTCGAACCCGCCCGCGGCGGTCAGCGCCGATCGGCGGCAGACGATCGCCGCGCTCGGCACGTAGGACACGGTTCCATACGGGACGACCGGCGCCTCGCGGCGGCCGAGATCGAGTGAGGATCGCACGGCCTCGTACCGGGCAATCATGTTGTCGCTGTGGGAAAGTCCGACGATCCGTGGTGCGACGAGCGCCACCGCAGGGTCTGCAAAATGACCAAGCAGCGCCTCGAGCCAGCCGCGCCGGGGCACGACATCGGCGTCCAGGAAGGCGACGAAGTCGGTGGTGCACGCGGCCAGGCCGGTGTTCCTCGCGGCGGCGGCGCCTTTGCTTCGCGCGTGCCGGATCACCTCGACCTGACAGCTCGCGCGCTCGAGGTCCTGTTGGCGGACCGGGATCGCCGAGCCGTCATCCACCACCACCACCCGTAGCCCGCGCAGCGCCGACAACAGTCGGTGAAGGCCGAATACGTCGTCGTGCACGGGAATAACTACCGTCACGTCGCGATGTGACGGACCACCCGAAGGGCGTGGGTGCGCGACGGTGGCATCCAGCAGCGTCCGTGCGAGGTGGGCGCTGACGGCGTCATTCACCTCCAGCCGACCGTTGTCCAGCAGCGTCCGGGCCGATGGGGCCAGTCGGAGCAACCGGGTGGGCGAGCCGCCCAGCAATGCTCCGCCATCGCCCAGCACGCGGACACGGCGATCGACCTGGACAGCGAACCCGTCCGGCAGCCTCGGCTCCGTCATTGCAGCATTCCGTCGCCGCCGGGGGTCCAGCGCCGGACCCGGGTGACGCAGGCTTCGACCATCTCGGAAAAGAAGCGCGCGCCCGCCGCCGCCGTCGCGGTGGTCGGGTCACCCAGCACTCCTACCTCGCTCACTGCCGCGATCCCTCCGCGGCGCATGGTCGGCATCAAATCCGCTAGCGGAGTCACGTTACCCGCACGGCGGTCATCTATATAGACAGATTCTGGTGAAAGATGCAGCAATATAGACGTTTCGGTGTGCCCTGCGTGGGCGTCACCTTCTGATACGGAACACGGGCACCATCCAGCGTCCCGCCCTTCGTCCCGCAAGCGGCGCACCGCAGCCGCCACGGCCTCGACGTTTCCACCGTGGCCGTTGATGAAGACCAGCCGCGCTGCCCATTCACACGCCGAACGCCCGAACTCGAGGAGCAGCTGTTCGAGGACGGCGGTACCGATCGACACGGTGCCGGGGAAAGCCTGGTGCTCGCCGCTGGCCCCGTAGGCGATCGCGGGAGCAACGACGGGGGATCCGGAGCCTCTGAGTGCGGTAACGATAGCATCGGCAACTGCCGTGGCGATGCGGGTGTCGGTGTCCAGCGGCAGGTGAGGACCGTGCTGCTCGGTGGAGCCGATCGGAGCCACCACCGTTGGCGAGGTACCTTCAAGTTGCTTCGACGTCGACCTCCCTAACTCCGTCCGGAAGACCACGGAGCGATCGTAAGCCGAATTCATCTGGGATACGCCAGATGTTGGGAGACGAGTAAGGTTGAATCCGAATTTTTTCGCGGCGCCGCTCCCAGGATTCACGTCAGCACCGCCTGCCACGCGGGCACCACGAACTGGCCGGGCGGGGCTCACCGGCTCCGGTCTGGCGCCACCCCGAGCGGGCGCGCGAAGCCGGGCGGCACCACGATGTCTTCGGGCCCCAGGTCATGGATCGATGCCTTGCCCAGACCACGCAGCGCGGAGTCGATACCTCCGTGGAGGATGTCGAGCACGTTCTCCACGCCGGCCTGACCGGTCGCCGCGAGGCCCCACAGGTAGGCCCGGCCGATCATCACGGCGCGGGCGCCGAGTGCCAGGGCCTTGACCACATCGCTGCCGCGGCGGATACCGCCGTCGAGCAGCACCTCGATGTCGTCGCCGACCGCGTCGGCGATCGCGGGCAGCGCCCGGATGGTAGCCGGCGTGCAGTCCAGATTGTTGCCGCCGTGGTTGGACACCGAGATTGCCGAAACCCCAACGTCGACTGCATGTTTTGCGTCGTCGACGCGCATCACACCCTTGAGCATGAACGGGCCGCCCCACAGCTCACGCAGCCAACCGACATCGTCCCAGGTAGGTGGCGGCGTGTTCATCCATTCCCCGTAGACGGCGAAGAACGGCGGGGCCGGCTGGCCGCGGGGCACCTGATTGGGCACGGTCAGCTCCGGTGGGCGGAGCGTCTTCGCCCACTGCCAGAGCCAGGCCGGCCTGGCGAGCCCCGCGGGCAGCATCCGCACAGCGGTACGGAGGTTCATCTGTTCGGGCATCTTCGGGCTGCCCCAGTCGCGCCCATGCGAGAAGCTCCAGTCGGTGGTCAAGATCAGCCCAACCGCGCCGGCCTCGCGGGCTCGCTGCACCCTCTGCGCGATCGCCTCGCGGTCGCCGAGCCAATAGGTCTGGTAGAAGACCTTGTCGTTGACGGCGACCACATCTTCGATCGGCTTGCTGGCGAACGACGACAACCCCATCGCGGTGCCGCGGGCCGCCGCGGCCCGCGCCACGGCCACCTCCCCGTCGGGATGAATGGCCTGCACCCCGGTCGGCGAGATCACCACCGGAAGCTGAATCTCTTGCCCGAGAACGGTGGTCGACATCTCGCGCTTCTCGGTCGCGCCGATCACGTGCGGCGCAAAGCCCAGCTCACAGAAGGCGTCGACGTTGTCGTTGACGGTCACACCCTTCTCACACGCCGCGAGCAGCGCCAAGTATGCCGGCTTGGGCAATCGCCGCTTGGCCTTCTCCTGGGCGAACGCCACCGTCTCGAACCACGTGTCCCGTGCCACGACTACACAGGGCTTTCGTTGCACAGCCGGGCCGGCGGCCGCGTGCTGAGCGTCAGGGCAACGCGGCGGGAATGGTCACCGCTTGGCCTTGGCACCTCCCGCTTCCCGGCGAGCGCCGGCGCGCCGAACCCCCGCACGCACTCCGGGTCGGGGCCGTCGATCGGCAGGCCGGTGAAGAACTTCGCCGCCATGCATCCGCCGCGGCAGCTGTCGTAGTGCCCGCAGCTGCCGCAGGCACCGGCCGACTGCGGTTCACGCAGTTCACGAAACAGCGGGGCTTCTTTCCAGACGCTGTCAAAGCCGCCGTCGGTCAACACGTTTCCAGCAAGGAAGCGGTCGTGGATGGCGAATGGGCAGGCGTACACGTCGCCGACCGGATCGATCAGGCACACCACCCGGCCCGCACCGCAGAGGTTGAGTCCCGCGAGCGCCCCCGGCTGACCCAGTGGGGACAGGTGGAAGAACGAGTCCCCGGTGAGCACCTGCTCCCCGCGCTCGACCAGCCAGTTGTACAGCTGAACTTGCTGTTGGGCCGTCGGGTGGAGGTCATCCCACACGTCAGCGCCCCGGCCGGACGGCCGGAGCCGGGTGATTCGCAGTGTGGCCCCGTAATGCGTTGCCAGCGCGGCGAAGTCGTCGAGTTGATCGACGTTGTGGCGAGTCACCACCACCGAGATCTTGGCATCCTTGAAGCCGGCGGCGGCGAGGTTGTCCAACGCCAGCAGCGCCATCTCGAAAGAGCCCCGGCCCCGTACCGCGTCGTTCACATCAGCGGTTGCGCCGTCCAGCGAGATCTGCACGTCCACGTAATCGCTGGCGGCCAGCCGCTCGGCGATTCGCGGCGTGATGCGCACGCCGTTCGTGGAGAATTTCACGCCGACATGGTGCGCGGTCGCGTAGTCCACGAGATCCCAGAAGTCAGGCCGCACAGTGGGTTCACCGCCACCGATGTTCACGTAGAACACCTGCATGCGCTCGAGCTCGTCGATTACGTCCATGCACTGACGGGTGGTCAGCTCGCGGGGATCGCGCTTGCCCGAGGACGACAGGCAGTGCACACACGCGAGGTTGCAGGCGTAGGTCAACTCCCACGTCAGGCAGATCGGCGCGTCGAGGCCGCGCTCGAACTGCTCGACCAGCCGCGGTACGGCAGTCATCCGCGCTCCTGCACCACAAGCATGTTGGACGCGGCGAGGACCTCCAGCGCGGACAGATACGGCCGATCACCGCCGGCCTGGACCCCGGCGGCGCGACACGCGGCCCGAGCGTCGGCGTGCTCGGCCAGCGACTGGACGATCGTCAAAATCGTGCGGTCCTTCAAGAACGAAAGCTTGCGGGTACCGAAGTGGTACAGCAGCGCACCGAAAGGCTCTGGCCGGACCGCTACTTGGGGATGCAGCCGCCAGCCTCGCGCGGGGTCGAACACCTCAGTAGACCCCGCACATCCCGTCGATCGACACTTCCTCGACGAGGGTCTCGGTGACGAGCTGTTCCTCGCCGGACGTCGCGGGCTGGGCGGTTCCGTCGGTCTGCACCTGGTCATTCGGTTCCATCTGAACTGCCTTTCGCTGGTTGGGTCTCGACAGATGGCGGTTGACTCGACAGAATATGGCATCGAGTGCCGAAATGGAAGGGCGGGTTGTGGTGCAATCTCGGGTGGGCCGTCGTCGGTCGACCACGCGCCACCAGATCACCGACGTGGCGATCGAGCTGTTCGCCGGCCGGGGGTTCGACGAGGTCAGCGTCGATGACGTCGCCGAAGCGGCGGGAATCGCCCGTCGCACGCTGTTCCGCTACTACCCGTCGAAGAACGCAATCCCGTGGGGCGACTTCGATGCGCACCTGCAGCACCTTCGCGAGCTGCTCGCGGCCGTCAGCCCCACGGTGTCCACCGATCAGGCGCTGCGTGATGCGCTGTTGTCATTCAACACTTTTGACGAGTCCGAGATTCTACGCCATCGACTGCGAATGCAGGTGATCCTGCGAACCACGGAGCTTCAGGCGTACTCGCTGACAATGTATTCCGGTTGGTGCGAAGTGATCGCGGAGTTCGTGGCGGCGCGGTGCGGGACCAAGCCCGACGACCTGGTGCCCCAGACGGTCGCATGGGTGATGCTCGGTGTGGCGCTCGCGGCCTATCAGCATTGGCTTGCCAACGACTCGGTGACGTTGACGCAGGCACTCGGCGACGCGTTCGACGTGGTCCGGCCCGGCCACGCGCTGCCGGCGGCCCGGTAGCCGGCGGCTTTTTCAAAAAAGTTCGGCCGGGGCGTCGGAGTTCGGCGCGCAACGGCGACGATAGAGATGTGAGCGCCGAACCCCGCCCGGCCGACGCTCCGCGCACGCTCCTCGCGCTCTACGACCAGGCGCTGCCCGCGGTATACGGATACTTCGTGCGTCGCTGCAGCGATTCCAGTACCGCCGAGGACCTGACCTCGGAGACGTTTCTGGCCGCGATGGACAGCGCCCGTAAAGACGATCCGCCCGACATCACGATGCGGTGGCTGATCGGCGTGGCCAGGCACAAACTCGCGGACCACTTCCGGCGCAGGCCCGATCGGCTCGCCGTCTCCGTTGCCGACGTACCCGAGCCCGCGAATCCGACGGACGCGTGGGACGCGGAGCTGGACCGCATCGTCGCCGAGAGCACGCTGAGGCGACTGTCGGAGCCGCACCGGGCGGTGCTGACGCTGCGCTACATGGACGACTGTTCGGTGCCCGAGTGCGCGGACCTCATCGGGCGCACCGTGCACGCCACGGAGGCGCTCCTGGTCCGGGCCCGGCGGTCATTCCGAGGCCACTACGAGGATCCGGGTGCGCGATGACACAACATGATGCCGTCGACCCACTGGCGGTGCTTCGCGTGGACGACCTTCCGGTACAACCCGATCCGGCCTTCGCAGCTGCGCTGCGGGCCCGGCTCGAATCCGCCCTGTCCCTACCCGCACGAACCGAAGGAGTTGAGATGAGCGGCACCGCGCAGGCGATCGCCGAACTGACCGAGCCCGTCGCCGACTGGAACCCGCCGCGACCGGCGGCGCTGCCGTACCTGGCCGTCGCCGACGCGAGGGCCGCCATCGCGTGGTACATCGACGCACTGGACGCCATCCTGGTCGGTGAACCGATCGTCATGGACGACGGACGGATCGGCCACGCCGAGCTTGCGCTTGCGGGCGGCACGCTGTACCTGGCCGACGAGCATCCCGAGATCGGGCTCCGAGCGCCTGCACCGCAGGCTGTTTCAGTGAGCCTGATGTTGCATGTCCTGGACACCGGCGCGGCGCTGGAACGGGCGCGAAGCAACGGGGCGGTGGTGCAGCGCGAGGCTTACGAAGGCTACGGAAGCCGCAACGCGACGATCATCGACCCGTTCGGCCACCGCTGGATGCTCAGCGGCCCGGTCCGCACACCGGTCGAGCTCATCAGTCACGGCGACATCGGTTACGTCTCGGTGTGGACACCTGACGCCGACCGCGCTGCCGCGTTCTACGGCCACGTCCTGGGCTGGACGTACGACCCGCTGACCCATCAGGTCACGAATACCGGGCAGCCGGTCGGCTTGTTCTCCGCCGACGGACATCCGACGCTGTTCTGCTGCTACGCGGTGTCGGACCTCGAGGCCGCCGGCCGGGCGATCACCGCCGCGGGGGGCCGGCTCGGTGGACAGCGCTCATTCGGCTACGGCACGGTCCTCGACGCCACCGACCCGACCGGCACAGCGTTTGCGGTGTTTCGGCCGAACGCCAACACCGGGCGCCCGCAGCCCAACGGCGCCGGGCCGGGCGAATTATCTTATGTTACTTACGAAGTGAGCGCATCATCGGCGTTCCGCGACTTCTACGGGCGAGTGCTTGGGTGGAGCTTTGAGCCGGGTCGCATAGCCGACGGCTGGCAGATCACCGAGACACACCCGATGGCCGGGGTCGCCGGCGGCAGCGCCGAAACGGCCACCGTGCCGATGTGGACGGTGGCTGACATCAACGACGCGGTGGCCAAGGTGCGTGAGGCCGGCGGCACCGTCATCCAGGAACCGGATAGGCAACCGTACGGTGTGACGGCCGAGTGCCGCGACGATCAGGGCGCCCGCTTCTATCTGGGCGAGTTCTAACCCCTCCCCGCACCATCAGCTCAGCACGTCGCCGATCGGTGCGCCGGCGGCGATCTTGCCCCTGGTCTTCATGACCGGACCCGGCATTCCACCGCCCACCACTCCGGCCACCACGCCGTCGCGCTCGTAGTACGCCAGGAACTTGCGGCCGTCGTCCTCGACGAGGTGCACGACGTCGTCGGCCTCTGGCTCGCCGAGGCACTGGATCTTGATGTCATATTGGTCGCTCCAGAAATAGGGCACCACAACCAGATTCGACGGCAACTCTTGCCCAAGCAGCGACGGCACCAGCACCCGCGCCTGCTCTGCGACATTGCTCCAGTGCTCCACGCGCGCTTGATGTCCCGTCGCGTTCTGCCACGACGCGACGTCGCCGAGCGCCCACACATGCGGCGCGTTGGTCCTCCCCACGCGGTCACACACCACGCCGTTGTCGACCTCCACCCCGCTGCCCTCGAGCCAGTCGGTGGCCGGCCGTGAGCCGATGCCCACCACCACGAGGTCGGTGTCAAGCTCGGAGCCGTCGGTCAACGCGACCTTCTCCACCCGGTCCCGACCGGTCACCGAGTCGACCCCGACACCCGTCCGCACGTCGACCCCTTCGGCGCGGTGCAGTCGCGACACCAGCGCCCCGATCTGCTCACCCAGCACCGACGCCAGCGGCTCGGGCTGCGGTTCCACCATCACCACGTCGACCCCGAGCCCGCGCAGGCTCGCCGCCACCTCGCAGCCGATGAACCCGGCGCCGACCACCACCGCGCGCCGAGCCGCCCCGGCCTCCTCGCGCAACGCCATGCTCTCGTCGAAGGACCGCAGGACATGGATGCCCGGCAGGCTCGGAAATGATGGAATGCGCCGCGGTACAAGGCCGGTCGCGATCACCACCTCGTCGTATTCGAGCTGAGAACCGTCGTCGAGTGTCACCGTCTGAGCGCCCGTGTCAAGCGAACGCACCGCGGACCCGAGCGCCAGCGTGATCTTGTTGTCGTCGTAGAACTCCCGCGGCTTGAGGGTCACGTCGTCGAGTTCGCTGCGCAACACCTGCTTGGACAGCGGCGGGCGGTCGTACGGCAGGTGTCCCTCGGCGCCGACAATCGTGATCGACCCGTCGAACGCAGAGCGCCGGAGCTGCTCGGCGGTCCGCGCCGCCGCCAGTCCCCCGCCGACGATGACTATTCGTTTGGTCATTCACAGCTTCTTACACGATCGGGCCGCGGGTGTGTCGCGCGCGGCGCTAGGACATCGTCCGCTCGATGAGATTGGACAGCACCACAATGCTCTCGCTGCGTTCGACCTCAGCACTGGACCGGATGCGTTCGAGCGCCTCCTCCAGGTGCTGCATGTCGCGCGCCAGCACGTGCAGGATCGCGTCGGAGGCACCGGTGACGGTGGCCGCGCTGACGACCTCGGGGATGTCGACCCATGCCGCGCGCAGGCGCTCGGGCGCGATCGTGCCGTGACAGAACACCTGCACATACGCCTCGGTGTTCCAGCCCAGCACGTTGCGGTCGATCACGGTGGTAAATCCTTTGATCACACCGCGGTCCAGCATCCGGTCCACTCGCCGCTTCACCGCCGGGGCCGACAGATTGACCCTCTCCCCGATTTCGGCGAAGGTGGCCCGCGCGTGCTCGGCCAGCTCAGCCAGGATGCGCTCGTCGATGTCGTCGAAGCGGTCCACGAACACCCTCTTCCGATTCCACGCAACAAATCGCTCGATCCAGCCAGTTCGCGCAACATATCATTGCTATCCACGCAATGTATAGCGATTGATTGCACGGAGCTTCCGAAATATCGTTTGATTCATGACGGAGTACTTTGTCGCCGCGGATGACGCGCGGCGTGAAGCGCCGTCGCGCCGCCGTGCTCGCACCGCGCGCACCCGCCGCTACGCGATGACCTCCCCGGATTTCTTCGCCGTCGAGTACGCGATCAACCCGTGGATGGACGTCGCTGCGCCCGTTGACCGCCGGGCGGCGGCGTTGCAATGGGAATCGCTCTACAAGACTTACCTCTCCCTCGGCCACACCGTCGATCTGGTGCGGCCCGAACCGGGACTGCCCGACATGGTGTACGCCGCCAACGGCGGGCTCATCGCCGGGGACACGGCGGTGCTCGCGCGCTTCAAGTTCGCCGAACGCGCAGCCGAATCCCAGGCCTACCGGGCATGGATGCAAGAGCGCGGATACCACGTCGTGCCCACTCGACACGTCAACGAGGGGCAGGGTGACCTGCTACTGGTCGGGGAAATGGTGTTGGCGGGTCACGGTTTTCGCACCGACGTCCGAGCGCATGCCGAGATCGCCGAGGCGCTTCGGATGCCCGTGATCTCCCTGGAGTTGGTCGACCCGCGCTTCTATCACCTCGACACGGCACTCGCGGTGCTCGACGACAAGACCATCGCCTATTACCCGCCCGCGTTCAGCGCGGCCGCCCAACGCCAACTGCGCGCGCTGTTCCCCGACGCGATCATCGTCGGCAGCGTCGACGCGTATGTGCTCGGGCTGAACGCCGTCTCAGACGGTCTCCACGTCGTCCATCCCTCAGGAGCAACAGGTTTCGCCGCCCAGCTGCGCGACGCCGGTTTCCGGCCGATCGGCGTCGACCTGTCCGAACTGCTCAAGGGCGGCGGTTCGGTCAAGTGCTGCACGTTGGAGGTACACCCGTGACGATCATCGATTCAGAGACCGTTCTCAGCACTCAAACGGCGGCAGCGATCGCGCTGGAGAAGGACCACACGGCCCACAACTACTCGCCGCTACCGGTGGTCGCGGCAAGCGCCGAGGGCGCCTGGATCACCGATACCGAGGGCCGTCGCTACCTGGACTGCCTTTCCGCGTACTCTGCGGTCAACTTCGGCCACCGCCACCCCGACATCACCGCGACGGCACACGCTCAGCTCGACACGGTGACGCTGGTCAGCCGCGCATTCCATTCCGACCGGCTCGGGCCGTTTTGCACGGCGCTGGCCGGATTGTGCGGTAAAGACATGGTGCTGCCGATGAACAGCGGCGCCGAAGCGGTCGAGAGCGGCATCAAGGTCGCGCGGAAATGGGGCACCGACGTCAAGGGCGTGCCAGCGGGCCGCGCAACTATCGTGGTGGCCGACAACAACTTTCACGGCCGCACGATCAGCATTGTCAGCTTCTCATCGGATCCTACTGCCCGCGGCGGCTTCGGCCCGTTCACTCCCGGCTTCCGGTCGGTCCCGTTCGGGGACGCCGGCGCCCTCGCCCGCGCGATCGACGACGACACCGTGGCGGTGCTGCTCGAACCGATCCAGGGCGAGGCCGGCATCATCGTGCCGCCGAACGACTACCTGCCCGCCGTGCGGGCGCTGTGCACCGAGCACAACGTGCTGATGATCGCCGACGAGATCCAATCCGGCCTCGCGCGCACCGGCCGCACCTTCGCGTGTGAGCACTGGGGCGTCGAGCCCGACATCTACCTGCTCGGCAAGGGGCTGGGCGGCGGGGTGGTGCCGCTGTCGGCGGTGGTTGCCGACAGCGACGTGCTGGGTGTCCTGCACCCCGGCGAGCACGGCTCCACGTTCGGTGGCAATCCGTTGGCGGCCGCGGTCGGATCAACCGTGGTGGCCCTGCTTGCAACCGGCGAGTTCCAGCGGCGCTCAACCGAATTGGGCAGACACCTGCATCGCCGCCTGTGCGCCTTGATTCCATACGGCGTGCTGTCGGTGCGCGGCTTGGGCCTGTGGGCCGGCGTCGACATCGATCCGGTTTGCGGCACCGGCAAGGACATCAGCCTGCGCCTCGCGGAACGCGGCGTGCTGGTGAAGGATACGCACGACTCGACGTTGCGGTTTGCGCCGCCGCTGGTGATCACCGCGGAGGAGATCGATTGGGCGGTTGATCAATTCGCCGCAGTCTTGCCCGGCTAATACTTCAGCACACCGCGATCAATGGGGATCTGCACACCCGACAGCGCCGCCGACCCGTCCCCCGCCAGCCACGCCACGACGTCCGAAACCTCTTCGGGCTCCATGAATTCGTTGCGGTGGCGCTTGCCACCGGGGTCGCGCGGATTCAGCGGCATCGGCGCGAAGCTGTGCAGGAAGCTCGGATGATTCTTGAACAGCTCTATCATCGCGTCCCGCTCGATCATCGGAGTGTCGATCGAGTACGGGTGGATGGAGTTCACCCGGATCCCGAACTCGCCGACCTCGAGTGCGAGCGAATTCGTCAGCGCGACCAGCCCGTGCTTGGACGCCGCGTAGTGGCCGTTGCCGGGCGTCGCCTTCAGGCCGGCTGACGAGCTGACGATGATGATCGAGCCGCCGTTGTCGGCTTCGATCATCGCGGGGACGGTCGCGCGGATGGTGCGCCAGGTGCCCGACAGGTTCACGTCGATCACGGCGTCCCACTGTTCGTCGGACAGCTCCCAGAGCCGCCCCCAGCTCAGCACGCCCGCGTTCGCGACGAGGATGTCCAGCCGCGCGAACTGCTCGACGCCGTCGGCCACCACCTGACGCAGCGCGGCGCTGTCGCGGATATCGACCTGACGCGCCAGGATCTTCCGGCCTGCGGCCTCGACGCCACGGACCGTCTCGCGCAGGTCCTCGGTGGTCGGCAGCGGGTAGGTGATAGACGGCGACACCGGCCCGCAGATGTCGATCGCGATGATGTCGGCGCCGTCGTTGGCAAGCCGTATCGCGTGCGCTCTGCCTTGGCCCCGGGCGGCCCCGGTGACGAATGCGACGCGTCCTTCGAGTGATCCGGTTGCTAAAGCCACAGACGTTCCTTTCACTGATTGCGCACAGGCTATCAGCGAAACTGAAACGTGTTCTAGTCACCCACCGGCCGGAAGCCCGGCTCAGATCTGGGAGATGATCTCTGACCGCTTGGCTTTGTACTCCTGTTCGGACACCGCGCCGGTCGCCCGGAGTGTCTCGAGTTCCTGCAAGCGCTGCGAGATCGATGGTGCGGGTGCGGTGAAACTTGCCGGCGCCACCACCGGAGTCACCATCGGCGCGGGTGCCGGCGCAGTGGCGGGCGCAGCCTGCGCTTGTTGGGCTCCGGCACGGCGGACCACCGCCACGACCTGCCGACGAAGAGCCGGATTGGAGCGGAGGTCCACCATCTGGTTCAACGGGATGCCGTTGGCCTTGAGGATCTGCAGGATCTCCATCAGCGGGCCCGCCTGCCCTGACAGATCGTATGTCCTGTTGTCCTCGGCGATCGTGAACTGTGCGGGCATCAGGCCGTTCACCAATGCGCTTCGCTCCCAGTCGATTTGGAACTTGTTGGTGGCCGGGTCGACGAGCACCACGAGTTTGCGCTGGTTGAAGTTGCCCATCCGGGTCACGGACACCCTGACGCGATCGGTGGCGTCGAACGGGGTGAGGCCGGGACCTTCGATGTGCAGGTTCAGGCTGATCAGCGGTTGTTCGTTGATGCGCACCCCGGTTTCCCCCATGCCGGTGATCTGCGCCAGCGCCAACACCCCGCTCTGCTGGAGCGCCGCGGTGCCCGCCGAGGATTTGGCGCTGTAGCCGGCCAGCGCCAACGCGATCAGCACATCCGCGGCGGTGATCAGCAGACCCACGTAGAACATCCACCATTGCGGAAACAAGTCCTTCGTCGCAAAGAACACGATCAGAAAGATCGGCCCCACCAGGCCGCCGCACAGCAGCACAATCAACTGGGACTTCAGGTACCGCGCAAACATCTGGCATGCTCCTCGCCTCGCCGGCCCCCGTCGCGTGTCAGAGTAGCGCCGCGAAACACCGTCTGCTGCTATTGCGTCAGCGTATCGTCAGCGCGTGACGTCGCCGCAAACGTCCGCGCGCTCACGCTGGACATTAGTCGCGGTGTCAACGGCGCTGTTCTGTGTTCAAATCGACTACTTCGCGATGAACCTGGCGTTGCCGCGTATGGCCCACGATTTGGGCAGCAGCGCAACGGACCTGCAGTGGGTCATCAGCATCTACATGCTCTCGTTGGGCGCGTTCATGGTTCCGGCCGGTCGAATCGGCGACATCTTCGGCCGCAGGCGAGCGCTCCTGGCCGGCGTCGCACTGTTCGGCGTCGCATCGGTGTTGTGCGCGGTGGCGCCGACGGCTCCGATGCTGATCGCGTTTCGCGCACTGCAAGGACTGGGATCCGCGTTGATCTTCCCGGTGTCTGTCAGCGTGCTCACTAATGCCTTTCCCGCAGGCCGGTCCAGCCAAGCCATCGGAATGGCCTACGGGATAGCGGGTTTGGGCAACGCCGCCGGCCCGTTGATAGGCGGACTGCTCACCGACACGTTGGGCTGGCGCTCGATCTTTTGGCTCAACGTTCCCCTCACCGTGCTCTCGCTGGTGATCGGTGCGATCAGCATCACCGAATCTTCCGACAGCACGGTACCGCGCCGGATCGACCTCGCCGGGTTGGCGTTGATCATCATCGGTATCGGGTTGTTCACGTTGACCTTTGACCGGGCGCCGACCTGGGGCTGGACATCGGTTGCGACGGTCGTGGCATTCGCGACGTCAGTGCTGTTGCTCGCGGCGTTCGTCGCCGTCGAAAAGCGAGTCCGCTGGCCACTGGTGGATCTGTCGTTGGCACGGAACCCCAGGTTCACGATCTTGGTGACCGCCGGCACCGTCGCAAACATCGCCTACGCTGTCGCGATCTTTCTGTCCACGGTGTACCTGCAGCAGGTGCGTGGCTTGAACCCGTTGATGGCGGGGCTGGCGTTTCTCGGTCCGTCGGCGGGCGCCGCGCTGGGCGGCATGCTGTCGGGGTGGTTGGCAGCGCGTCGGCCACCAGTACTGGTGATGGGGATTGCTTGTGTGGCCGCGGCGGTGTCGCTGGCCGCGCTGTCGGCATCGGCCGACTGGGTCGGCTACCTGATCGCACTCACCGCGACCGGTACAACACTCGGACTGGTGTACGCGTTCACCACGGTTGCGACACAAGCGGTCGTGCGCCCCGAGCGCGCCGGGGAAGCGGCCGGGGTGACGTTGACGTCGTTGGTCACGCTGGCCGGCGTCGGCGTCGCAATCTCCGGCACGGTGTTGGAGATACTGCAGCGGTCCGGGAGGTCGACCGGCGGCGGGATCGACCTCATTCTCGGCGTTCTCGCGGCGGTCCTGCTGCCGGCGGGCATCGTCGTGGTGCTGATCGCCAGAACACGCACGCGCGAGGAGAGCCCCCAAAACCCAAGCGGCGCCCACCCTTCCGGATGAGCGCCGCTTGGCGTATCTCAGATCGCGGTACTACTACTTGACGATCTTCGTGACCCGGCCGGCGCCGACGGTGCGGCCACCCTCACGGATCGCGAAGCGAAGGCCCTCGTCCATGGCGACGGGCTGGATCAGCTTCACCGAGATGATGGTGTTGTCGCCGGGCATCACCATCTCAGTGCCCTCCGGCAGCGTCACCACCCCGGTCACGTCGGTGGTGCGGAAGTAGAACTGCGGACGGTAGTTGTTGAAGAACGGCGTGTGCCGGCCGCCCTCGTCCTTGGACAGGATGTAGACCTGGCCCTCGAACTCGGTGTGCGGGGTGGTGGTGCCGGGCTTCACGACGACCTGACCGCGCTCGACGTCCTCGCGCTTGATACCGCGCAGCAGCAGACCGACGTTGTCGCCGGCCATGCCCTGGTCGAGCAGCTTGCGGAACATCTCGACACCGGTGACGGTGGTCTTGGTGCTGGAGGGCTTGATGCCGACGATCTCGACCTCCTCGTTGACGTTGACCACGCCGCGCTCGACACGACCGGTGACCACGGTGCCGCGGCCGGTGATCGTGAAGACGTCCTCGACGGGCATCAGGAACGGCTTCTCGGTGTCGCGGACCGGGTCCGGGATCGACTCGTCGACCGCGGCCATCAGCTCCTCGATCGACTCGACCCACTTCGCGTCGCCCTCGAGCGCCTTGAGCGCCGACACTCGGATCACCGGAGCGTCCTCGTCGAACTCCTGGGCGGCCAGCAGCTCGCGCACCTCGAGCTCGACGAGCTCGAGCAGCTCCTCGTCGTCGACCGCGTCGGCCTTGTTCAGCGCGACCAGGATGTAGGGCACGCCAACCTGGCGGGCCAGCAGCACATGCTCGCGGGTTTGCGGCATCGGGCCGTCAGTGGCGGCGACCACCAGGATCGCGCCGTCCATCTGGGCAGCGCCGGTGATCATGTTCTTGATGTAGTCGGCGTGGCCGGGGGCGTCGACGTGCGCATAGTGACGCTTGTCGGTCTGGTACTCCACGTGGGAGATGTTGATCGTGATGCCGCGCTGACGCTCCTCGGGCGCATTGTCGATCTGGTCGAATGCACGCGACTCGTTCAAATCGGGATATTTGTCGTGCAGAACCTTGGTGATCGCTGCGGTCAGCGTCGTCTTGCCGTGGTCAACGTGACCAATGGTCCCGATGTTGACGTGCGGCTTCGTCCGCTCGAACTTCGCCTTCGCCACTGTGTTGTCCTCCTGGACTTCTGTTGGTGCTCGCTAAAGCAGTGTGATTTTTTTCAGTTGTGTAGTCACGCCAAGACGCGGGCCAGAGCTTACGCGCCCGTCGCCTTCGCGATGTCGATTGCTCGACTCCGGACGCGCTCCGCTCCTCGCGCTACGCGCTCGATGCTCACGCGCCCGTCGCCTTCGCGATGATCTCCTTCGACACGTTCGCCGGAACCTCGGCGTACGAATCGAACACCATGGAGTAGTTCGCCCGGCCCTGGGTCTTCGACCTGAGGTCGCCGACGTAGCCGAACATTTCCGACAGCGGCACGTGCGCCTTGACGACACGGGCACCGCCACGCTCCTCCATGGCCTGGATCTGACCACGGCGGGAGTTCAGGTCGCCGATCACGTCACCCATGTATTCCTCAGGCGTGGTGACCTCGACGGCCATGATCGGCTCCAGGATCACCGGTTGCGCCGCGGCAGCGGCCTTCTTCAGCGCCTGCGAGCCGGCGATCTTGAACGCCATCTCGGATGAGTCGACGTCGTGATACTGACCGTCGAGCAGCGTGACCTTCAGGTTCACCAGCGGATAGCCGGCCAGCACACCGTACTGCATTGCGTCCTGCGCGCCCGCATCCACCGACGGGATGTACTCACGCGGGATTCGGCCACCGGTGACCTTGTTCTCGAACTCGTAGGTGGCACCGTCCTCGCCGTGGAACGGCTCGATGGAGATGAGCACCTTCGCGAACTGACCCGAGCCACCGGTCTGCTTCTTGTGGGTGAACTCGACCTTGTCGACCTTGCGGCGAATGGTCTCCTTGTACGCCACCTGCGGCTTGCCGACGTTGGCCTCCACCTTGAACTCGCGACGCATTCGGTCAACCAGGATGTCGAGGTGGAGCTCGCCCATGCCGCCGATCACGGTCTGGCCGGTCTCGACTTCCTGGTGCACCTTGAAGGTCGGATCCTCCTCGGCGAGCTTCTGGATCGACAGCGACAGCTTCTCCTGATCGCTCTTGGTCTTCGGCTCGATGGCGACCTCGATCACCGGATCCGGGAACGTCATCGACTCGAGGACGACCTGCTTCTGCGGGTCGGAGAGCGTGTCGCCGGTTGTGGTGTCCTTGAGTCCGATCACCGCATAGATGTGCCCCGCCGAGGCGGTGTCAATCGGGTTCTCCTTATTCGAGTGCATCTGGAACAGCTTGCCCAGACGCTCCTTCTTACCCTTGGTCGCGTTGATGACCTGGCTGCCCGAGTCGACCTTGCCCGAGTACACGCGGATATAGGTCAGCTTGCCGAAGAACGGGTGCGTGGCGATCTTGAACGCCAACGCCGCGAACGGGTCGTCGGTGCTCGCATGGCGAACGACTTCTTCGTCCTCCTTGCCCGGCGCGTGCCCGATCGCCGGCGGAACGTCCAGCGGCGACGGCAGGTAGTCCACCACCGCGTCGAGCATCGGCTGCACGCCCTTGTTCTTGAACGCGCTGCCGCACAGCACCGGGTAGATCTCGGAGTTGATGGTCAGCTTGCGGATCGCACCCTTTATCTCGTCGACGGTGAGCTCCTCACCACCCAGATACTTCTCCAGCAGCGCCTCGTCGGATTCGGCGACGGTCTCGAGGAGCTTCGTGCGGTACTCCTCGGCCTTCTCCTGCAGATCGGCCGGGATGTCGATGGTGTCGTAAGTCTCGCCGAGCTTCGTCTCTCCACGCCACACCTTGGCGTTCATCTCGACCAGGTCGACGACGCCTTCGAACTCGCTCTCCGAACCGATCGGCAGCTGGATCGGCACGGCGTTGGCACCGAGCCGCTCCTCCATCGTGCGCACCGAGAAGTAGAAATCGGCGCCGACCTTGTCCATCTTGTTGACGAAGCAGATGCGCGGAACGTCGTACTTGTCGGCCTGCCGCCACACCTGCTCGGACTGCGGCTCAACACCTTCCTTGCCGTCGAACACGGCGACGGCTCCGTCGAGCACCCGCAGGTTGCGCTCCACCTCGACGGTGAAGTCGACGTGCCCAGGGGTGTCGATGATGTTGAGCTGATTGCCTTTCCAGAACGTCGTGGTAGCAGCCGAGGTGATGGTGATCCCTCGCTCCTGCTCCTGCTCCATCCAGTCCATGGTGGCCGCGCCGTCATGGACTTCACCGATCTTGTAGTTGATGCCGGTGTAGTAAAGGATGCGCTCGGTAGTCGTGGTTTTACCGGCATCGATGTGCGCCATGATGCCGAAGTTGCGTACCTTGCTCAGGTCGGTCAGCACGTCCTGTGCCACGGAAGTCTTCCCACTCTTTCGCTTACGTAATGGCTGTTGTCAGTTTGCGTCCGATGCCGGCTACGTCGACGGCGGCCGGTCGGCGAATCTCACCAGCGGTAGTGCGCGAATGCCCGGTTCGCCTCGGCCATCTTGTGGGTGTCCTCGCGTCGCTTCACCGAGGCACCCAGCCCGTTGCTCGCGTCCAGAATCTCGTTGGCCAGTCGTTCGACCATGGTCTTCTCCCGGCGTTGCCGCGAAAAGCCCACCAGCCAGCGAAGCGCCAGCGTGGTGGAGCGGTCCGGGCGCACTTCCACGGGAACCTGGTAGGTCGCACCGCCGACGCGCCGGCTGCGAACCTCCAACGCGGGCTTGACGTTGTCAAGGGCGCGCTTGAGGGTGACCACCGGGTCGGTACCGGTCTTGTCGCGAGCCTGTTCGAGCGCATCATAAACAATGCGTTCGGCCAGCGATTTCTTCCCCTGCATGAGAATTTTGTTCACCAATTGTGTGACCAGCTGCGATCCGTAGACCGGGTCGTTGACCAGCGGACGCTTCGGCGCGGGCCCCTTGCGCGGCATCAGCTCTTCTCCTTCTTCGCGCCGTAGCGGCTGCGGGCTTGCTTGCGGTTCTTCACGCCCTGCGTGTCCAGCGAGCCGCGGATGATCTTGTAGCGCACGCCGGGCAGGTCCTTCACACGACCGCCGCGGACCAGAACCATCGAGTGCTCCTGCAAGTTGTGGCCCTCGCCCGGGATGTAGGCGGTCACCTCGACTTGACTGGTCAGCTTGACGCGCGCGACCTTGCGAAGAGCCGAGTTCGGCTTCTTCGGCGTGGTGGTGTACACGCGGGTGCACACGCCGCGGCGCTGCGGGCTGCCCTTGAGCGCCGCGGTCTTCACCTTGGTGATCTTGTCGCGGCGCCCCTTGCGGACCAGCTGCTGGATGGTTGGCATGTACCGGCTTTCTCTGTTCGCGTTCGTTTTCGGTGTTCTTAAGGTCTCTGTACTGCGGTTTTGCTCGGCTCGGTCACCCCGAGGCCGGGCGTGTCGCGTGCATCCGCCGCGGTCTCGACCTTGGCATCGTGGACATGCGAATTGGCCCGGCGTGCGGGCATGCGTCACCACAAGCGCCTTAACGGCCGAGCACGAGCCCCCACGATACCAGGGCCGATGCCATCGGAACAAACCCGTTCGGCGGGCTCTAAGCGCAGGTCAAGACCGGTCTTCAGGTGCCCGGATTACAACCGGCAATCTCGACCGGATCACTCATCGATGCTGCATCCCGGCTGACAGCCGCAACACCATGTCGGAGAAAACCGCGTCGACGTCGATGTCTGCCATCACGCCCGTCATCTCCAGCAGCACGAAGCCGTGCAGCGCGGCCCAGAACTCGAGCGCTGCGTAGAACGCGTCCTCGCCGTCGAGCCCGTAGGACGCGAGAACGGCGATCACCGGCTCCGCCGCGGCGCGCGCGACGGCCGTGTACTCGGGGTCGTCACCGCCCGCTAGCGGCATCCGGGTGAACGCCGAGTACCGGCCGGGATGGTGATGGGCGTAGCTCCGGTACGAGCCGGCCATCACAAGGACCGCGTCGTCGCGCGTTCGGCCCTGTCCCACGGTGCCGAGCATCTCGATGATGTCGACGATCACCCGCTTGCGGACCGATCGACGCAGGTCGTCAAGGCTGCTGACGTGGTTGTACAGCGACGGGCCCTTGGTTCCGAGGTGGGCGGCCAGCGCGTTGATCGTCAACGCGTCCCAGCCTTCGCGGTCGAGGAAGGTCAGCGCCGCGTTGATGATGACGTCGCGGCTCAGCTTGGTCGACCGCCCCGACGAGCGAGTCGCGCCCCGCGACCGGCCCACCGGCTCAGCTGCCATGGCGAGAACCCTAGCCCTTCGCATTCAGCGATCGGTCAGTTGACGCGGTCCTGCGACAGCTGAGCCAGCCGGCGGATGATCGTGCACAACTGGGGCAGTGTCGAGGGGTTCAGCGTCTGGATGGACCACGTGATCACGTCGCCGCCCTTGGCGACGTACACGCTGCACGCGTTCACATTGGACGCCTGGAAGCCGCCGTTGCCGTTCAGCGACAGCTCTGTCAGCACTCGACCGGCCTTTCTCTCCAGAGTCCGCTCGATGTCCATGTCGCTGCCGCGATACCACCACGTCGAAATGCCCATGCCGGCGCCGAACGAACCGATCATGGAGTTCTCCTGCCAGA
>CAWHDL010000029.1:0-19614 GCA_963828065.1 uncultured Actinomycetota bacterium
GAGACTGGGTTAGACGGACAGGTCCCGGCGCAGCTTGTCGACGTGGCCAGTGGCCTTGACGTTGTACTGCGCCACCGAAATCTTGCCGTTCTCGTCGACCACGAACGTCGACCGGATGACGCCCTGAACGGTCTTGCCGTACATCTTCTTCTCGCCATAGGCGCCCCACTTCGACAGCACCGTGCGATCCGGATCCGAGAGCAGGGGGAACGTCAGGCCTTCGGCGTCGCGGAACTTGGCCAGTTTGGCGGGCTTATCGGGGGAGATGCCGACAACGTCCAGCCCCGCCTTGTTCAGCGCCCGCAGGTTGTCCCGGAAGTCGCACGCCTGTTTCGTGCAACCCGGCGTGGAGGCGGCCGGGTAGAAGTAGACGATCAGCTTGCGCCCCCGGTAGTCGGCCAGCGACACCGTGTTGCCGTCGGCGTCGTCAAGGCTGAACGACGGGGCCTTATTGCCCACTTCGAGCCGCGCGGTCATCTGCCTCAGTTTCCCTTCGTCGCGTACCGGTGCGCCGCTGCGCGACCGGGCTGATCTAGGGTAGTGCGGCAGGGTAGCAACCTTTCACAGCGGAGGACATCGTGGCGGACCGTGACCCCGAGGTCATCAAGCAGGAGATCGACAGTGCCCGCGATCAGTTGGCTGCCACCGTTGATTCGCTGACCGAGCGCGCTAACCCGCACCGGATCGCCAACGACATCAAGGTCGCGGCGGTGTCCTTTCTGAAGAAGCCGCCGGTGGCGTTCACGCTGATCGGCGTCGGCACGCTCAGCGTGGTGCTGGTGATCCGCAGGATCCGAAACCGCTGAGGCGTGGCAGGATCCGAGACCGCTGAGGCGCGGCAGGGCTAGAAACCGCTGAGATGCGGCAGCGCTATCCGCGCCGGTTCGCGCGGCGGCGCAACCAGCCGCCGAGGCTGACGGTAGGCAGGTTTCCGATGCGGCCCAGTCGGTTGCAGGAGTGCACAGTCGAATCCACCGTGGCATATCGACGTCGCGATTGCTGAGCAATCTCGGAAGCGGTAAGGGGACGAGTCTTCTCCGGACGTTCCGGGCGAGGCGTTGACATCTGGTGAATCCTCGATTACCTGGCTCTGACGGGCATTCTGGGCACCACAACCGTGCTGCAGCCACCCGATATTAGCAGTCCGACGAGATTCCGCGATGTTTTCAGGGCAAAGCGTCGATCTTCGCAGTACAGGCCGACGCGCGCCGGATTCAATGCGGTTGGTGTCGCCCGGCACCGATCGGTCTGGCCGTGTGGCCGTCCCAGCGACGTTGGGGTCGTGTCGCCGGAAATCGACCATGCAGTCCGTCGATCAATCGGTGGGTTTCATACAGTTCGCGGCGCAAGCCCGCCGCTTCACGGCGCATCAAGCTCTCACTGCGTCCGTGCGTCCGGAGGCTCTTCAGTTCGGCCGTCTCCAGCTTGTCTGAGATCTCGTCGACGTGCGCGTAAAGGGTTTGTAGCAGTTCTCGCGCCTGAGCCGTGTCGGCGTCCTCCACCACCCCGGCATGGTCTCACAGGTGGTTGCGGCGTCGCTAGGTGAATGGAGCACGACCACACCATTAACGAGGGGTTGACGATTGCGCCGGCGACTTGGAAGCTGTCTCGGTGGTGTTCCTGGACGGCGAGTCCAATCTCGTCATCCGGGCTACGAACGAGAACGGCAAGTACTTCAGCGGCAAGGTTCAGGGCACCTGGTGGGGAGGCATCGGCACAACCTGGGAATCCCGGGTGAAATTCAACTGCCTCACCGCCGGTTGCTGGCCCGCCGTGTGGACGATGAATAACGATCCCGTTGTCGGCGCCGAGGTCGACATGATCGAGTGGTACGGCAACAACGACTGGCCGTCGGGAACGACAGTGCACGCACGATTGGACGGCACGTCATTCGCCACCCAACCCTGGCCGGTGGACAGCGCGTGGCACACGTGGCGCATGACATGGACTGACGCCGGTATCTACTTCTGGCAGGACTACGTCAACGGCGCGCAACCATACTTCGAGGTGCCGGCGAACTCCATCGACGATTGGCCGTACAACTTCCCCGATTACAAGATGTTTCCGGTGTTCAACCTTGCGGTCGGTGGTTCGGGTGGCCGCGCCCAGGCCGGGTACCTACCCGGCGGACATGCTCGTCGACTGGATACGTGTGTGGTAGCACACGGCCGTCGACGGCGGTGTCACGATGTGACCGTGATCGTGAACACGGCGGTGACCGCAGTGCCGGGCTCTGCCACCCGGTAGCCGCCCTGACGCAGCGCGTCGGTGGGCGCGGCCATCGGTTCGAAGCAGACGACGTCGTCGGCGCCGGGGGCGAAGATCTGCGCGGCCGGGTATCCCTGGTCGAAGCACACCTCGATACGACGGGTGCCGCCCGACAGCGTGAACACCGCGCCGGGCGCTACTTCGTCGAATCCGTCGTCGAACGTTTTGCCGCCCAGTACCTCTGATGTCTGCGGCCATGCTGTACTGGCTCCGGTGGGGATGCCGCGATCGTCGACGGCCAGGTGTCGCATCGCCGGCGTTTCGATGTGCCATTGCGACCGCGGTACCCCGGGCAGCTGGAGGTACGGGTGAAACCCGAAGCACAACGGCACGGCCTTATCGCCCGTCGCTGTGACCGTGGTGCTCATGCGCAGCGACCGCTCCGAGAGCGTCATCGTCAGCGCCAACCGGTGCGGGAACGGGAAACTGGCGATGAGCTCGGGGTGCGCGCCGAAGTCGACCTCGGCACTCAGCTCGTTGTCGTCGCTGCCGGTGACCTGCCACCCGGAAAACGCCCCGAGCAGCCCGTGGATCGGCAGCCCGTTGGGATCTGCGCGAACTCCCGGCGCGTCCGGTGCCAGCGTCACGGTCTCGTCGCCTACCCGGTAGGTGCGCTCGCCCAACCGGTTCGCCCACGGGTACAGAATCGGGATGCCCATGGTTTTGCCCGCGCTCAGGTAGGCGTCTAGCCCGCGCCGCTGGCCGAGCAATTCGACAGCGCCGTCGGCAAGCGAGATGCCGATCATTCCTGCCGCCGGCACGAACTGGGCGGTCAATTGTGATGCCGGATCACGCAGCGTAAACGTTGTCAGCATGGGCGGCTCCGGTTTGCACCCGTCACAGTGACGTCGGTGTCGCTCAACGCCGAAACAGATTGTGCTGTGACGTAATCCCGATCGCCGGCGCTGATGCCGATGGCGTGAATGCGCCGCGTCACATGGCTAGGTTAACGGCTTTACGCCGCAGCCGAAACTGGCTGCGACCTGGCCTCAAGCCGCAGTGGTCAAACCCGGCAACGAGCCAAACCGGCAAGAGCGGATGTGTCGAGTCGTCGACCGTCAGCCGCTCGGGCCGGCGCGTCCGGTGCCAGTTCGAGTGTGCGGAACCCTGTGAACGCAAGAACGCGGCCACGGTCCAGGCCGCATTGCATGTCGATTGTCGACGGATGTGAACGATCCGGGCTTCGTGGCGGCGTCGATTCGTGCGCGCCGCGGCCTACTGATCTGCATCGATGCCAGCGGTGAGTCATCGAGCACGATTGCGTCCACACTTGGCGTGAGCTGCGCGACGGTCTACAGAGTGCTTGCCGAAAGCGCCTAGCCCACCCAAGTAATCAGGCAACCAACTGCGACGCCGCCGTGGACCGCGCCGCATGCGTTGCTGCGGCGGATTGGAGTAGTTGACTACGCTAGTCGGCTCCCGCCCTTGGGTGAGTGGATAGACCAATGGCGCAGTTCATCGGATGGGCGGCCGAAGGCCGTCTCGCGTGGGTGTCCAAGGCACGGTGTCGATCCAACGATCCCGATGAACTTTTCGTTCGCGGAGCGGCACAGAGGAAAGTGGCTGTGATTTGCCGGCACTGTCCGGTCATCGCCGAGTGCGCCGCCGACTCACTCGATAACCGGGTGGAGTTCGGTGTCTGGGGCGGCATGACTGAACGCCAGCGGCGGGCGCTGCTCAAGCAGCACCCTGAGGTGGTTTCGTGGGCCGAGTTTTTCGCCGCCCAGCGCAAACACCCCAGCGCCGCCGATCCGGCGTAGACGGTCGGACCGACCCAGCGGCTCATCAGCCCGCTCGCGGACACCACAACACACCGAGATCGAGCCGGAACTCGTGCGCAGAACGGATAAAAAGGACCGGGACTGGCAGCTGAATTCGCGCCGCTAATTTGATAGCACAGGTTATAGTCGGCCAGTGATCAGCGGCGATCCGCTGACAGGGCGTGACAGCGAATTAGGTGTTATTCGACGCGCGCTGAGCGGGGTTGGCAATTACTCCGGCGTCGTCATTGTCGGAGCCGCGGGAGTGGGCAAGACCCGGCTCGCGCGTGAAGTGCTGGCCCGCGCCGAAGCGTCAGGTGAGCGGACATGCTGGATTGTGGGCACCCAGTCCGCGCGCCAGCTTCCGTTGGGTGCGTTCACCGCATCGATACGCGACAGCATCTCCGATCCGATATCTGACGTGCGACGCATCATCAATTCCTTTATCGCGCAACAACGTCAGGGCCGTTTGCTGATCGGAATCGATGACGCGCACCTTCTCGACGCACTGTCGGCGCACGTCGTGCACCAGCTGGCCCAGGCGCGCGGGACACGGCTGGTGGTCACGGTGCGCACGGGCGGGGACGAGCCCGATGCGATCACGGCGCTGTGGAAAGATGACTTGCTCGCCCGCCTGGACCTCGAACCGCTGTCGGCTTCGGACATCCACCGCATGATCGAGACCACGCTTGGCGGCGCGGTGGATAGTCGCAGCGCCAAGCGGTTCTGGAAACTGACCGGAGGCAACGCGCTGTTTTTGCGGCAACTGCTCAAGGACCAGATCGCCGCCGGCGCGATGCACCAGGTCGCCGGGGTGTGGATGTGGGACGAGCGCGTCGTGGTGTCGGACAGCATCGGCGACATGGTCGGTCGGCAATTGAGCCGGCTCGCCCCCGATGTGGCGCTGGTCGTCGATACGTTGTCGCAGTACGAGCCGCTCGCGGTCGACGTGCTCTGCGACCTGGTGCATCGCCGCGATCTCGAGGAGGCCGAACAGACGAACCTGGTCACCGTGGAACGCAGCGGCTCCAAGCTCATGGCCCGACTGGCCCATCCGCTGTTCGGTGAGCTTCGGCGCGCCGCAGCCAGCGAGATGTATCTGTCGCGAATCCGCGGCAAGCTGGCACAACGGCTGGCCAAGGACGCCGACGCCGACCTGCACGCGACGGTGCGCCGGGCGCTGCTCGCCCTCGAATCAGACCTTCCCCCCGACCCGCACCTGTTCTTGGAGGCGGCCCGGTTCGCGATGACGCTGCTCGACCTGGACCTGTCGGACCGATTCGCCACCGCCGCAGCCGATGCTGGTGCCGGCGAGGCTGTCGGCCTGCGTGCGATAAGCCTGGCCGGACGCGGCCACGGCGCCGCTGCGGAGGCGATCCTCGGCGGGATCGGCGTGGATGACCCCGACGGACATCACTGGGCGACCGTGCGGGCAGCGAACCTGATCTGGAACCTCGGCCGACCCAGGGAGGCGTCGGCAATTCTCGACGGCCTGGCATCGATGCGGGAGTCCGCGGCGGAGCGGGCCGAGCGCATCGCGGTGGAATCGTGCGTGGACGCGGTGATGACCCGTTGCGAAGCCGCCGCGGAAAAGGCGCGGGCGGCGCTGCGTTCGCCGACACTTCCCGACTTCCACGCGATGTTGGCGTCCATCGCGTTGACGAATGCGGCTGGCGCGTTGGGCAGACTCGACGAGGTCTCCGACGTCGTGGCCGAGGCCATCGACCGCGCGATGACGTCGTTTCAGGCGTCGCCCATGAGGTTCTGGTATGGCGCTGTCTATGCGCGTGCCTGCCGGTTGACCGGACGCATCGACGAATGCGTGCGGTCAGCCAAGCAGCTATCCGAGTTGGCACGCGACGTGCCCGGTCTCGCGTATGCGAACCTTGCATTCTTGCTGGGCCACGCCGAGCTGGCGCGCGGCGAGATCCCCGCCGCGGTCAAACCGCTGCATGAGGCGCTGGCCGGGGTGGAGAAGCACAGCGTCACAACCGGTTTACGACCGGCGAGTTGCTTCGCGTTGGCCGAGGCCCACGCCAAGCTGGGCCAGCTCGATGCCGCCAACGACGCGGTCACCGAAGCGCGGCGATGTGTGCCGGCCGACTACCTGTTCATGCAGACCGGTCTGGCGGTGGCCAGTGGCTGGGCGCTGGCGGCCGGCGGGTTTCTGACCGACGCGATCTCGATCGCCCGTGCGGCAGGCGCAGATGCACGCGAGCGCAACCAGCCAACGCATGAGCTGGCATGCGTGCAAGTGGCGGCTCAATGGGGCGACACCTCGGGGGCGAAGCGGGCGCGTGAACTGGCCAATGAATTATCGCTTCCCCTTGCTGATGCCGTTGCGCGGCATACGGAATCGTTGCTAGCTGATGATGGGGAGGGACTGCTCGCGGCGTCAGCCGAATACCGGGCGCTCGGCGATCGGGCCGCTGCCGCCGACGTCGCCGCCCAGGCCAGCGTCGCGTTCAGCCGCACCCAGCAGCGCAAGCGCAGCCTGAACGCCGCCGCAGTGGCGCAGCAGCTGGCCACCGATTGCGGAGGGCTTTGCACGCCGGCGCTGCGAAACCCGATGGGCCAACCGCTGACCGACCGTCAACGCGAGATCATCGAACTGGTCGCCGCGGGCTTGCCCAACAAGAAGATCGCCGAGCGGCTCGTCACCTCGGTGCGCACCGTTGAGGGGCACGTGTATCGCGCGTACCAGCGCCTGGGAGCCGGGTCACGCGAGGAGCTGGTCGAGATATTGCGAGCCCGCCAGGGTGGCTCATAATCTCTCCATTTCTCGTGACATCCGGGCGTCGTCGAGGTACCGGGCGCTATGAAGGTAGTGGGGCCGGGGGGGCGGCGGGCGCAAGGCGGCGACTGCGACACGAAGCGCGCCGGTCATTCGGCGGGTGATCGGGGTGGACCGTGGCCGCACGGCTGCCGCGGTGCCGAACATCACCTCTTGTTCGGTGACAAGAACCGGCGGCTGTGGCTTGGTGACCGGAGTCGGCGGCTGTGACAGGCCGTCATTGCTTACGGTCGGTTGGGTGCCGGTGATGGCATCCGGCGTTGCCTCGGTGGACACTCTTAGATCCAACATTCCTGATCGCCTCCACACTGTGTGCGCTGTGGTGATGTATGGAAGCTATGGCCGGTGCCCATCGGGCAGCACGCGTAGCCGACTACTCGTGTCAGCGCTGTTATCTACCCGGACCGAGGTGCCGCTTCGCGCGCCGAGTAGGTCGGCCCGATATTTGGTGGAACGGGCAGACCATTATGTCAGGTGGTATCGGGCGGCGCGGTACGTCATAACGGCACCACCCACCGCCACAACAGCGAACACCGCGAACATTCGGCGCGCCGACATTATGTCCCCGGACGCCTCATTCACGACGACCCCTGCGAGGCCGGCGCCCAACGCGCCGCCGATGAGCTGCACGGTGTTCATGGCGGTCGCCGCGTGGGTGTTGTCGGCGGGGTCGCCGACATCGCCCATCGCCCACTCCGTCAGGTGCGGCCACACCCCACCGGCACCCGCCCCGACGAGCAGTAACGCGACCACCCAGACCGCGACGACACCGGCCGCCGCGTCAGCGCGTTGGGTCACGGCGGCGAGGAGCAAACCGGCGGGCAGCACCGCCGGTACGATGGTGACCGCACGCGCAGCGGCCCGCCCGGTCAGCGGCGCGCTGACGATGGCGCTGACCATCCAGCCGACCTCCGGCGCCGCACCCAAAAACCCGGCCAGCACAGGAGTTAGATGCGCTAGGTGTTGACCGAACAGCGGGACATACGTGTCGGCCATCGTCGCCGCCATCAACGACGCCATGCTCAAGTACACCCACTTGATAGGCCCGGGACGGAACACGCTGCGCGGCAGCACCGACGCCGGTACCCGCCGGTCGACGAGGACGAACGCCGCTGCCAGGGCCGTCGCGGTGCCGAGGAGGCCCGCAGCGGCGAGGGGGTTGCGGGGCAGGTCCGCAACGCTGACCGCCACCGCGGTAGCGGTCAGCAGCAGAACCGACCACACGGAGACCCTGATCGCAGGCCGGGATTCCCCGGGGGCGGCCCTGGCTAACGCGACGGGGACCAGCACAGCTACCGGGACAGTCAACGTCGCCATGGTGCCGAACGCCCACCGCCACACCCCGAATTCGGCGAACACGCCTCCGGCAAGGGGCCCGATTAGGGTCGCGACCCCCCACACGATCGCGATCAGGGAATAGGCGCGGCCCCACAGCGGGCGGGGGAGGGCGGTATTGATGACGGCGTACGCGAGTCCCCGTTGCAGGCCGGCGGCGGCGCCCTGCAACACGCGACCCGCAACCAGTACCCCCATGCTGGGTGCGGCGGCGCACACCACGCTGCCGACCGCGAAGACTGCCAGGGCGAGCAGGTGCGACCCGCGGGGCCCGGCGTGCCGCAGCATCCAGTGCACGGCAGGTGCAGCCGCGACCGACCCGACTAAGTACAGGGACGTCGCCCATGAGAAAAGCCGCTGCCCGCCGATGTCGGAAACAGCGGTAGGCAGCAAACTCATCGTCAGGAAGGTGTTGGCGGCGGACAGCGCCTCACCGCTGGCCAGCAACGTGGACGTGCCCAAATACTGGCGGCCCAGCAGCGCCCGCCAACCGCTGCCCGTGCCTGCCACGGGTTACCACCGTATGCCTCAGTTCACCCGGTAACCAATCAGTTCTTCGATGGTCGTGATACCGAAACGTTGCGGCGCTGTCGTCTCGCTAACATCCGTCCCCGTCATCGTCAGACCAGTCTTCGACTCCGCTACTAGGTACCGCTTCCCCATGGCCTCCTGCGCCCAGAGGATGAGCTTGTCGATGGTCGGTGTCGGTACCTTCACCAACTCCGCGATGCCGCGCCACACGCACAGACCGCACGCCACGTCCTCCGTGAAGTAACGGTGCGTGAAATCCAGCTCAACCCCCCCGCCGCCCGTCTGTTTGAACGGCGCTTCGAATCTTTTGTAGGCGGGGCTGCTCCTGAACAGCTGGTCAACCGTTGTGCAGTCCGGGTTCGGATACAGTTGGTATTCGGCTTCGTAAACGGTGGGCACCGACACCGGTACACCCGTCGCGGCGGCCACCGCTGCGGCGACGGCTTTAACTTCGGCGCTGGTAGCGTCCATTAACTCACCCGACGCGCGGTCCATGGTCTCGTAGAACAGGGGTACCTGCGTGTACGTGTGCTGCCGGGTCGCCAGCCGGTACAGGTGCTGGGGGTGGATGTTCGCGTTCAGTGGCCACAACGTCGCGTTCAGGAAAGGCCCGCCGTCAACCGCCCGGTACCCTTGCCGGCCGCCGAACATGAGCTCTGTGAGGTGCAACGCGGCGGGAACGCTGGTCGCCGGGACGGCGCACACCGTGAAGTCCTTCTCAAACTGTTGGCACCGGACAGCCCGGCCGTATTCGACGACGCGGCAGTTGAACGGCATGGGTTGTATCGTGCACACCGCAACGTCCTGCAGTTTTCTTCCCAGTACGCTGCGGGCGATGTAATCGACGCCTCCTTGCCCCGGGGTGAAGAAAAGGAACGTACCGGGCCGTATGTACGGGCCGATCCGGCTCAGTGTGTTGGCGTACGCGAAGCTGGGCACCAGAAGCATCACGACGTTACTCTGAGGGATAACGTCATGTGCGTCGCTGCTTACTTTGACAGGGGCACCTGTCACGTCCCCGTAGGGTTCTAAGTGGGACGCGAACGTGCATGTGACGCCACCGGTTTCGCGGATGCCTTCCTGGATGCGGCGCGCGGCGGCGTCGGCCCCGCGACGCGATGTTGCCAGCAGTCTGGTGACGAAACCCCGTGCGGGGAGGTACGCCATGAGGGCGTGTGCGGCGTGGCCGGCCCCGACGACGCACACGTTGACCTGTGCAGGCGCGGCGTCCACGACGGCCGCAATCGCGTTGACGCCAGGCAGGACGGAATTGGTGACCTTCACGGACCCAAGGTCCCGAAGCGCGTGGATCGTTGGATGCCACTGCTCCACTGTGGCTGCCCCAGATAGCGGTACAGTGAGGTCTTCGGAATGCCGGTCTTGGCGGCGATCTCGCCGAGGCTGCGGCCCTGTTCGGGCAGCAGGCCGGCGTAGTCGATCTTGTTGGCGGAGTGCGCCCGGGGGCGACCGACCTGGCGGCCGCCCGCCTCGGCGACCGCACGGGCGGGCGCCGCCCGTTCTGCGGTGAACGTGCGCTCCATCTCCGCAAATAGTGCGAGCAACAGAAATGCGATGCGTCCCATGCCTTCCCGGGTATTGTTGATTGGTAGTGAGTCGGCCAACGACCGCACCCCGATGCCGTGTTCGGCGAGTTCGTGGACCAGGTACGGCACCTCTCGCAGGGTGCGGCCCAGCCGGTCCAACGTGTGCACGACGGCAATGTCACCGTTGCGGGCGTAGCCGAGCAGCTTGGTCAGACCTGGGCGGTCGACGGTGGCGCCGGTCTTCTTGTCGTTGTAGATCCGATCCGGCGGGATGCCCGCTGCAGCCAACGCGGCGACTTGCCAGTACAGGCTCTTCTTTATGGTCGAGACCCGTGCGTAGCCGAGTTCCAGTCCACCCGGCAAGCGTCGGCGTTCGTCGCCCACACCCGCCACCGTACCGGAAGTCATGCCCGTACGGCAGTTTCGGAACCGAATATGTGGGACGATTTCCGGAACTGTCTAGGAGGCTGGTGTTTAACGGGGCTCGTGGGATAGGTGATCACCGGTTTTGTGTTTGAGCTTGTTGTGAGGCTGTGGCTTGTTCAGTTGGTTGACGTGGGTGCTGGCTGATCGTATGGTCTGGTCTGCCGCGGAACCTGCTGTCCGGTAAGGTTTTTGCCCTCATGCGGGTACGACCTGCCGGCTTGGGCCGGTGGCTTGGCGCAGTCCGAGCGCACCGAAGCGCGCCAGGTTGACCGCGGCGGCCAGGAGGGAGAAGTCGCCGGCGACCTTGGTCATGCCGCGTACTCGCGCGCGGCGCCCGCCGTGGCGTTGGCGCATCAGGTGAGCGATCTTGCGTTCCACTTTCGGGCGGGTCGCCCTGTAGTCGGCGGCCCAGGCGGGATCGGCCTGGGCGGTGCGGGCGCGGGTCAGTTCCCCGGACGACCGTTCGCTGTTGATGCCAGCCTTCTTAAAGGCCCGCAGGATCCGGTACTGCCGCGCTCCGCGTGCGATCCGCTCTCCGTCTCCCCCAAAACAGCTGGGGCCGTGGGCGACCAGCTCCTGAGCACGTCCGCGCCCCTATTTGGTCCGCAGTCCGGAAAGTGGGAGGCACGCCGCCTTGGATGGTGCTACCGTTTTCCTGACGACCGTGCCGGCATCAAGACAAGCCGCCACCGCACGAGGACCTAACTGCCTGATGAAGCTTCACCTGACCGCTGGCGTCGGCTACGCATCCACGGAGTTGGCTGCATTTGATCGCGCGCTGTTTCGTGCCGGCATCGCCAACTTCAATCTGATCAAGCTCAGTTCCGTTATCCCGGAGGGAAGCGAGATCGTAACTGCCGACGAGGGTTCCTACATCGCAGCGGGTAACTGGGGTGACCGCCTCTACGTCGTCTTAGCTGACGGTCGGACATCGGTGCCGAACGAAAGCGCCTGGGCAGGAATCGGATGGGTAGTCGACGCTGTCGGAAAAGGGCTCTTCGTTGAGTTCGCCGGCAGCTCGGAAAAGTATGTGCGAGAGAGCATCACCCATAGCCTGAAGGACGTCATGGAGACCCGCGCCATGGATGCAGCGACCACCGGAATAGTTGTTAAGGGGATCCCCTGTGACGATGCACCTGTCTGCGCACTGGTCGCTGCGGTCTTTCAGAGCGCACGTTGGTGAATCTCGGCGCGGCGGTCCCGCACGTAAAGCGTTCTAGCACAAAGATTTCGAGCACAGAAGAGACGTGCTAGGAGTTTGACTCCGTGAAATGAAGCTCGGGCCAGGAATTTAGTGACTGACATCGGATTTCAGCCACTAACGCTGGACGACAAACACGTTATCGATGCCCACAACGCTTTGCTGCAGCCATACGCGACTGGATATTCGGGACACTCTACGCATGGTGGAACTTCTATGGCGATCTGAAATATTCATTCATCGCGGGAACCTGCTAATCCGTTCGTCGTACCTTTCGGCTGGCGAGAGGCCATTGATCACCGTGGTGGGTACGGGTCAACTCTCAGTGCCGGCAGCGCAGGATGTGCGCGCCTCGTTCATCCGCTCTCGCCTCGAAGAGGCGATCAAGAAGTTAGTCACTGCACGCCCCTTCGCCAGCAGTGCCAGAGGATCACAGTAGTGTCACAGGATGACCCACCGTGACGATCGTCCGGGGCGTGAGCTGCCACCGGGGATGGCTGAACAGCTCGATTTGCCGCATTCGGGAATTGTTTCGTTTGGACAGCGACCGATCCTGACCGAGACCGAGCAGCTCGAGGCATGGCGGCCGGACGTGGCGATCGTCGGCGCGCCCTTCGACGTAGCGACCACCAACCGCCCCGGCGCCCGTTTCGGTCCCCGGGCGATCCGCGCTAACGCCTACGAGCCCGGCACGTATCACATGGACCTCGGCCTGGAGATTTTCGACTGGCTGGAGGTCGTCGACTTCGGCGACGCGTTTTGCCCGCATGGTCTGACCGAGGTCTCGCACGCAAACATCCGTGAGCGCGTCCACCGGGTCGCATCGCGCGGCATCGTCCCGGTCATCCTCGGCGGTGACCACTCGATCACTTGGCCGGCGGCCACCGCCGTCGCCGATGTCCACGGTTACGGCAACGTCGGCATCGTCCATTTCGACGCCCACGCTGACACCGCCGACATCATAGAAGGCAACCTGGCCAGTCACGGCACCCCGATGCGCAGGCTCATCGAGTCCGGAGCTGTCCCCGGGACGCACTTCGTCCAGGTGGGGTTGCGCGGCTACTGGCCACCGCAGGACGTCTTCGAATGGATGGTCAAGCAGGGCATGACGTGGCACACCATGCAGGAGATCTGGGACCGAGGATTCAAAGAGGTGATGCGCGACGCTGTCGGCGAAGCACTGGCCAAGGCCGAAAAGCTCTATCTGTCAGTCGATATCGACGTGCTCGACCCGGCACACGCGCCCGGCACCGGGACTCCGGAGCCGGGCGGGATCACCACCGCCGACCTGCTGCGGATGGTGCGCCAGCTGTGCCACGAGCATGACGTGGCCGGTGTCGACGTCGTGGAGGTGGCACCGCCCTACGACCATGCCGAGCTGACCGTCAACGCGGCGCACCGTGTGGTGCTCGAGGCACTGGCCGGGATGGCCGCCCGTCGCCGCGATGCCGCCGGCGCCAAGGCGGGGCCGCCATCACGACCGCATTCGATCGGGGCGAGCTCGATTTGAGCGGTCGGCCTAACGCTCCGCACCTTGGATGGGCAAGCATGCCCGAAGTGGTCGTCGCCGACCGGCTATGCGAGGCCGGTATGTCGTCAGTGCAACTGCGATGTTTCATCACCTTTGCCGCCGCGCGGATCATCTCGCCCCTGACCTACTCGATGCGAACGAGTGGACTTGGGCGTTTGGGTTGTTAGACCGCGTTGGCTACGACAGAAAGCCGCACGTCACGGCGTTGGAACAGTTTGGGCGGTTGAGGCTGTTGTCGAATCTACTGCGGACTGACTGCGGACCAGAGGACTGGCCCGTTGACAATACGCACGAGCATCAACCGCCGCGATTCTGAAGTCCGCCTGCGGGGTCGGCGTGTTTCATGACGCGCTGGATGTGATCGCGCAGGTGGGTAAGAACGGCGTCGGGGGCTTCGATCTGCGGCCAGTGCCCGATGTCCTCGTCGAGCATCACCACGTCCGGGTCCGGGATGAGTTGCAGGTATCGGTCGGCCATGTGCCTTCCGGAGTTCGGATCGGCGGGCCCGTCGATGAAACGCATCGGCACCTTCGTCTGTCGCATGGCGCGGACCCACCGATTGCGGTGCACGTAACGGTCGTTGATGAACCGGCCGACCTTGGGGCTCACCCGCTTGCCGTCGTTGAACTCCAGGATCTGCTGGAACAGCTCGCGCATGCGCGGGGACGGCTTCGTATTCGGTCCGAACAACTCATCGATCGCACGCTCGAGGACTCGCCGTGGCAGCAGGACGTTCGGCCACCGGCTCGCGAGTTCGCCGAGTGGGGTCCGCGACAACAGCGTCTGTACTCGCCGCGGTGCGTACGCCTCGTTGAACAGCCCGCCGTTGAGCCAGGTCACCGAGTCGATGCCGAACCGTCCGTGGGACTGCTGTCCACCGTCGTGTCGGGTCAACATCTCCTGGGCCACTGAGACGCCAATGTCGTGGGCCATGATATGGCAGCTGCCGACCCCGAGATGAGCGAGCAGCGCCTCGTGCATGTCGGCGTGATCGGGCACCGAGTACTCGTAACGGACAGGCTTGTCGGAAAATCCCATGCCGAGCATGTCAGGGGCGATCACGGTGAACCGCTTCGTCAGCGTCGGCCAGATCGGTGCCCAATCCCACGAATTGAACGGGTAGCCGTGGATCAGCAGCAGTCGCGGCCCACTGCCCTCGAGGCGATAGAAGACGTCGAACCCCACGTAGTCGAAATACTGCCCACGGGCTTTCCAGTCTTCGAGTTCGGCGTCCACCCCACCACCCTGTCACCCCGTTTCGGGGTTGGGGTCTGCTTCGCCGCTTGGGATCTGCGTGGGCTGCGCGGCAGCTTTGCGGATCACCACCCGACTCGGTCGCGTCGCACGGTGTATGTAACTGCTGCCGTTGAGTCAGTCGCTGTTGGTCTGATCCGGCGACCATGCGCCCCGAGGCGTTCGACGTGTCGATGAGGCTTTCGAGTTCGTCGAGGGCCTCCCACAGGGGGCTGACCCTGCCGGACCGCTGAGCATCCGCCGCGTGAGGATGCTACGTCGTCATGTCAGGCGCGGTATAACCTCGGCCGCGAGCAGCTCCAGCTGGTCGATGTCGGCGATGTCGAACAGTTGCGCGTATGCCCGCTCGACGCCCAGCTCTGACCACGCGCCAATGCGATCGATGATCTCCGCCGGTTTGCCCACCAGCGGGCTGCTGCCAAGAAAGTCGCCCAATTGGGCAAAGGCATCCTTGTGCTTCGCCACTTCGGCCTCGTCGCGGCCGATGCACATCGGGAACATCGCCGAATAGGTCATCGAATCGCCGGTCCGGCCAGCGGCGGCCAGCGCTTCGGACACCCGGCCGATCTGCGCGGCGACCGCGTCGAGCGGCATGGGCGGCAGGTTGTATTCGGCGGCGAACCGTGCGGCCAGCGCCGGAGTGCGCTTTGCGCCGGACCCACCGATAATGATCGGCGGGTGCGGTCGCTGCGCGGGTTTGGGCAACGCGGGGCTGTCGGTGACGGTGTAGTGGGCACCGTGAAAGTCGAAGTGTTCTCCCGGCGGAGTCGTCCACAACCCGGTGATGATCTGCAGCTGTTCGTCGAGCCGGTCGAACCGTTCGCGCAGCGGCGGGAATGGGATGCCGTAGGCGGTGTGTTCTTCCTCGAACCACCCGGTGCCGAGCCCCAATTCGATCCGGCCGGCACTCATTTCATCGACCTGGGCCACGGCGATGGCCAGCGCCCCGGGCCACCGAAACGTCGCTGAGGTGACCAGCGTACCCAGCCGGATGGTGCTCGTTTCGCGAGCCAGCGCGCCCAGCGTGACCCAGGAATCCGTGGGTCCGGGCAGCCCGTCGCCGTTGATGGCGAGGAAGTGATCGGACCGGAAAAGCGCTGAGAAGCCAAGCCCCTCAGCGGCTTTCGCGAGGGCCAGTTGGTCGGCGTAGGTGGCACCCTGCTGGGGCTCGATCATGACACGGAAGTCCACGCCAACAGCGTAGTGGGTTCGGACGGCAGCAACGTGGCGGCCACATCTCGAGGTGCGGCAGCGACGCTCATTGCCCCACCTAGGTGAGCATTTGATGATCGTCTTCCCATCCGCGGCGGGCACGTGGCGCGACCCCAACAACTTCGGAAGGGAATGGCGCAGGGTCGCGACGAACTCGGAGTACCCGACGTCACCACGCACGGCTTCCGCAAGAGCGTTGCCACGTTGATTGACGACCGCGGCCTATCGGCGCGGGTCGGGGCCGATCACTTGGGGCACTCCAAGGTGTCCATGACGCAGGACGTGTACGTGGCGCGCGGCAAAGTACACATCCAGGTCGCCGACGTGCTCGATGACGCAATAAACGACGCATAAACGACGCGCCGCAATGGGCGACGCCTCGAAAATATGCTTTGTGGTGCGCCGTCAGGGTTTCGAACCCCGGACCCGCTGATTAAGAGTCAGCTGCTCTACCAACTGAGCTAACGGCGCGTCGCCGAGCGACAATAACAGGCTAGCGCCCGCCGGCGAAACCTGGCACCCGTCAAGCCGACGGGGAAACGGCCGGGTGGCGCGCTACATGCCCGCATTGCCCTTAGAATCTTGCCAATAACGCCAACGAGTTAGCTGCGGCAGTGAGGTGGAGCAAAGTATGTGGCAGGTCCGTCCTGTGACTCGTCCGCGTCGGTATCGGACCTGGTTGACGGTTCTCGCGGTGCTGCCGGCTCTCGTCATCGTGGCCGGTGGCTGCAGCAGCAACTCGACACCTGCGCCACCGAAGGTGATTACCGACAAGGCCACGCCATACGCCGATCTGCTGGTTCCCAAATTGCAGGCTTCGGTCACCGACGGCGCGGTCGGCGTTGCGGTGGATCAGCCGGTGACTGTCACGGCCGGCGATGGTGTGCTGGGCGCGGTAAGTGTGGTCCGCCCGGACGGCACGCCGGTCGCAGGCCAGCTCAGCCCTGACGGCCTCACGTGGTCGACAACCGAACAACTCGGCTACAACAAGCAGTACACGTTGACCGCCGAAGCTCTCGGGCTCAGCGGCGTCGCGCGCCAGCACATGACTTTCCGGACGCACTCGCCGGCGAACCTGACGTCGGCCTACGTGCTGCCGAACGACGGCGAGGTGGTGGGCGTCGGCCAGCCGGTCGCGATCCGCTTCGACGAGAACATCCCGAACCGGCTCGCGGCCCAGCGCGCCATAAAGATCACCGCAAATCCACCGGTGGACGGGGCGTTCTACTGGTTGAACAACCGGGAAATGCGCTGGCGCCCAGAGAGGTACTGGCAGCCAGGTACTCAGGTGGACGTGGCGGTCAACATCTACGGCGTCGACATGGGCGATGGCCTTTTCGGCCAGGAGAACGCCGATACGCACTTCACCATCGGCGACGAGGTGATCACGACCGCCGACGACAACACGAAGATGGTCACCGTTCGCCGCAACGGCGAGGTGGTCAAGACGATGCCCACCTCGATGGGCAAGAACAGCACGCCGACGAACAACGGTATCTATATCGTCGGCGACCGGTTCACACACATCATCATGGACTCGTCGACATTTGGCATTCCGGTCAACTCGCCCAACGGATATCGCACCGACGTGGACTGGGCGACGCAGATCTCCTACAGCGGGATCTTCGTCCACTCGGCGCCGTGGTCGGTGGGCGCGCAGGGCAACACGAACACCAGCCACGGCTGCCTCAATGTCAGCCCCAGCAACGCGATCTGGTTCTACAACAACAGCAAGCGCGGCGACATCGTCGAGGTGATCAATACGGTCGGCGCGATTTTGCCGGGCACCGACGGGCTCGGCGACTGGAACATTCCATGGGACCAGTGGAAGGCCGGTAACGCCAACGTGTAATCGCGGCCGATGCCGCTGATCGCTCGCCGAAGAGCACCAGCCATGGGATCGCGTCAGCGCCGCCGTGCTGTCGGGAAGTGGTTGCGCGACAACAACGCCGACGCCTGGCGACGCTGTGCGTGGGTAGTGACTGCGCCGTTGATTGGTTGCTGATTGAGTGTCCCCGATGTCGGGGACGTGGGTGTTATTCCACGCCCCCGCTCGGGTCCATCGCGAGATGTCTGACTGCGGTTCAGCACCGTTGCCGGTGTGCGGACCTTACGATTAAGTGCGGTCTTACTTGATGCCCGTGGGGATCTGGGTGATGACAGGCAGGGTGACACCGTCGTGGTTGCTCGTGCCGATGGCGCCGGCGATCGCGAACGGGCCGCCCTCGGGCTGGAACGTCATAGGGTCCAAGAACCCTGCGGTTACCTGGTTGTTGTTACCGAAGACGTTGAAACGCCGAGTTCAGGCCGGGGCTGGTCACGCCGGTGCCGCCGATCGCCTCCACGGTGTTCCCGTTGCCGCCGATCTGAGTGGCGGTGTTCGCGGCGCCGATGGTAAATACGCCGTTGTCGCTGCCCCCAATATTGAACGCGCCGTTGAGACCACCGGCTGCGCCTACTGAGTTGTCGTTGCCCACATCGATCGCGGCGTTCAACTGGCCTCCCATTCCCAAAATGCTGCCTGCCGACGCACCCGTGCCGAAGACACTCCCGGGCGCGCTGTTGTTGCCGAGGTTGATGGCGACGTTGCCGAAGTCAGCCCCGTTGCCGCCCAAGACACCCGCCGGCGTGCCTGCCTGTGCAAAGGCATTCGTGCCCTGCGCGACGGCCAGGTTGAGACTGCCCGCCGCGCCCGCCTGCGCACCGGGGCCGCCGGCATAGGCGAGGTTGAAGGCGCCGACCGCGGACGCACTCGTGGTGTCGGCGGCACCGTTGCTGATGCCATTCGCAATCGCGCCGTTGAATAGCCCCTCGGCGTCCGCCGTCGTGCCGGTGCCCAGCCCGACCGCGAAACTGGTCGGGCTACTGGTGCAGCCGTTGCCGTTGCCGATGCCGCTGATCGACGCGCAGGTCGCGCTGGCCGTACCGGCCCCGCCCAGCGCTGCGGCGGCCAACCCCGACGCCACCGCGCCCAGAAGTACGCCGCCCGCCAGTCTTCTCTCTTGAAGTACCGCTATGCATGGCCACTTTGTGTGCCTCCTCTGCCCCGGTATTGACGATGGACATCCACGGCTACCCGGGGGTCGCGACATGAAACAGCTGCAGCAAAATTAGCGCCGGAGCAAATTTAACGCCCGGAACATCGCCCCGCCTGCCGCGAATCGCCTGGGCCAGGACCTGGGAAATCTGCGGATGATGCAGTTCAAGCGGGCGCCGGTGGATCGATCTGGCAAAGATGGTGCCGAGCCCAGCACTGTTATCCCAGTTCAACATGGGTGGACAGGGTAGCTAACAATCAGAGGCGTTTTTGCCCATCCAGACCCTGAGCGGAGCGGCTCTCCGCGGATCATCGAACCGCGACTATTTTTGGTCAGCGGTCGGCAATCATTCTGAGGGAGATCAGCAAACATTTAGGGCCGGTTTCCACTGCCCGGGCAGCTGTCCTTAGCCGCCCGGAGATGTGGGACGCCCACGCCAAGCGGATCCACAGTGGCGGCCGCTGGTCGACAGTGGATCAGGGCCATGCTCCGCCCGTACGCGGAGACGACAGAACCTCTATTTCCGCTTCAAGGCGGGCGTCGATCTACAACGCACCTTAGTCACTGGGTGAAGTGGCCAGGAAACAAGCTCCAGGGGCATTCACTCCCAGCACTACCTGAATGGACCCCAACGCACGTCGCGCAAGAGAGGTAGCTGCTACTCGGGGTTCCTTGACGCGTCGAACCGTCGCGCTGGCGCTCCGTTCTGCGACCGGTGGG
>CAWHDL010000030.1:0-90943 GCA_963828065.1 uncultured Actinomycetota bacterium
CCAATACCAGTTCGGCAGACAGAGACGTCATGGCCGGGTTGAGTAGCGCGGGGTTGAACGGACCGATGAATCGGCCGTCGTCGGTGGTGCTGCGGAAACCAGTGTCGTCGGCCCACGGAACCACGGTGCTCGTCATCTTGTCGAAGAGATCTCGTTGCGCCCCAACGAGATCGGTGGGATCTGCCAGGGGCAGGCGCCCGCCCAAGGCGTCGGTGTGATCGGTCATTGGATAGTGCTCCTGTTCAAGGTAGGTTCGGTTTTCGTCACGTCGAGTCACATCGATCGGTGACCGACATGATCACTGGCGCTCTCGACTGCGTGAAACACCGGCATAGCTCGGCAGATCGCTTCGACGCTGCGACCGGCTTGCATGACCGCGCGGTCCGGCCGCACAATCGCGGCACTGGCCCGGCCTTTGCGCAGCCAGCCGTCAAGTTCGCTGCCGGGGGCGGCGAGCACGATGGCGGCTCCCCGGCTGCTGAGCTCATTTCGCTGCACATCGGTGAGCGACGACGAGGTGATCAGCGCGAACCGGTTCCCGACGACCTCATCCAACCGGAGGCCCTCGCCCAGCACCGGGTTGGGGCAGAGTGTTCCAGCCAGCCCGCCAGGCCTGCGGGATTTGATCACCAGTTCGGAACTGCGCAGACCCGGGGCGACGCCGTCGGCTGGACTGACGCGGGTGCCCGGCAGGCGCAGGTTTTGCATGCGCGGGAACAGCACGTGGCGGATCAGATCGCCGGCTCGTCCGCCGCCGGTCATGGCCGCTCCCACCGACACGGCCATCAAAATCATGGCTGCGGCGTGGAGTTTGCGTTCCTGCTCGTAGGTGTCCAGCACGCTGTCGGGCAGGGTGCCGTCGAGCACGCCGACCAGTTTCCAGGTCAGGTTCAGCGCGTCGCGCAAGCCGGCAGCCATGCCCTGGCCGACGAACGGCGGGGTCAGGTGTGCGGCGTCACCGAGGAGGAAGACATTGCGGTCGCGCCAGCTGCTGGCCACTTGCGCGCGGAACGTGTAGGCGGTCACCCGCACCAGTTCCAACGCGTCGGCGGGTGTGTCGCCCAGCCAGGGCCTGACCAGCGGCTCCACGGCGGCCAGGCTCTGGTAGTCGGCTACCGTCTCACCGTCAACCAGCTGGAATTCCCAGCGGTAGCGGGTTTCTCCGATCCGCATGTAGGTGCCGGCGCGCTCGACACTGCAGAGTTGGTGGCAGCCCTCCCACTGGTTGAGTTCGGCGTCGGTGTTGACGTCGACGACCAGCCAGTCCTGGGTGAACGGCAGCCCGTACATGTGCGCCCCGATGGCCGCGCGGGTGGGGCTGTTGGCGCCGTCGCAGCCGAGCACGTAGCTGGCGTGCACGCTCTGCTCGCCGCCGCGCACCCGATCCAGGAAGCTCACCCGCACCCGACCTGACTGGGTTTGGGTGACCGAGGTGACTTCCACGTTGCCGTGGACGGTGACCTTCGGGTAGCGCTTGACGTTAGCCCGCAGCATCGCTTCCAGCTCCGGCTGGTCGAACATGTTCATCTGCGGATATCCGTTGGCGCTGGGCTCGGTGCTGCGCGGGATTTCGGCGAGCGTCCGCATGTTTGGGTCGATCAGCCGAAGACCCAGCGCGGGGCGGCGGTGGGCAGCGAACTCCTCGCCGATGCCCAGCCGGGCCAAGATGCGGTACACCTCGTCGTCGGCGTGCACCGCCCGCGGCAGCGGGTAGACGGTCTCATGGCGGTCCAGCACCAGGGTTTCGACGCCGTACTGCCCTAGCAGCGTGGCGGCGGCGATGCCGGCTGGGCCGGCACCGACAATCACCACGGGCACGAACTCCGGCAGCGACGACGTTCCGTTCGTCCGGGCGCTCATTTGTACACCACCACATTGCGCTGGACGCCGAGGTCGATGGCGCCGTCGTCGGTGGCCACGGTGGCTTCGATCACGTCACCGTCGTGCAGGTACGCGGAGTTCTTCTCGAACTGCGCAGTCAAGAACGCGCCCAGGTCGATGTCACCCTTCGGGGTGACGCCGTGCAGGGTCAGTGCGGTGCCCACCGGGGTGCCGGTCAGCAGGATGTCGCCGGCGTCGAGCTTCTGGAACTTCGACAGCGCCTGCAGCGCCTGCACCGGCGGGAAGAGGATGTCGCCCTCGACGACCATGTTCTGCCGAACCTCCCCGTTGACCGACAGCCGCAGCCGCAGCTCACCGAAACGCTCGAGTTCGTCGGCGTCGACCAGCACCAGCGCGGGCCCGACCGGGGTGAACGTCGGATAGGACTTCGACTCGAAGAACTGCTGCTTGGGCAGCTGCACATCGCGCGCCGAGATGTCGTTGGTGAGCACCAAGCCGACCACGAAATCGGCCAGGTTGGCGGCGGTGACCTCGGTGCCTACGGGCAGCTCGCGGCCGAAGACCAGACCGACCTCCACCTCATAGTCGAGCAGCTTCACGTGCTCCGGTTTGACGACGTCACCGAACGGCCCGGTGACCGACCCAGACGCCTTGCGGAAGAAGGTCAGCGGGGTCTTGGCGGGGTCGCGGCCGACGTCTTTGACATGCGACGCGAAGTTGGTGGCCTGAGCCACCACCCGGGCCGGCGTCGTGATCGGGGACAGCAGCGCAAGGCTGCCCACCGGCACGGTGTCGGTGCTCTTGGCAGCGGCGTCGATGGCCGAACGGTCGGCCAGCAACTCACGTGTGGTCGTCGCGTCGGTATCGATGCGAGCCGCACCCGCGGTGGTCTGCACCCACCACGCGTCGGCGGTGCGCAGGATTGATGTGGTCATAACGGTTTCTTCTCTCTTTCAGTTGGTGTTTGTTAGGAATTGGCTACGGCGAACAGCCCGCGCAGAGCGGACAGGTCGAATTCGTTGTCGTGACGCAGGGCGTCGGTCATCACGGCGAGTTCGCTCGCCACTTCGCGCGGTGATCCAAGGCCCAGGAAGTCCTTGCTCGGCGGCGGTCCCCACTGATACAGGCCGGAGGCATGCATCGCGGCCCAACCGGGCTCCAGGGTGTTGTCGAACATGTCGCCATCGGCATAGTGCTCGACCAGGAAACCGTCCGGGTCACGCCAGTAGTCGAAGATCTGGCTGCCTTCGATGTGGCGGCCGATGCCCCACGAGCGGAAATACCCTTGTTCGCGCAGGTATTCGCCGCCGGCGGCCAGCGCGTCGAGGTCTGCGACCTCGTAGGCGGAGTGCATATAGCGCTTGACCGGACCCAGCGCCATCGCCAGGGTGTGGTGATCGGCGGGGACGGAGCCGCGATCGCAGCGGATGAAGCTCAAGATCGGCCCGCGCTCGCGCTGGCCGGGGTAGTAGGAGAAGTCGCTGACAATCATGCCGAACGTGTCGAGGTACCAGTTCAGCGCCTCGATGTACTTCGGCGTCTGCACCACGATGTGTCCGAGCCGCTGCACATTGGTGGGCACCCGCGGCGGGCGCTGCATCGCGTTGGTCCGGACCTTCTTGTGGCCGAAGTTGAACACGTGCGGCGTCTGCGCGGTGGGCAGTGCCTCGAGCCGGTGGGTGCCCGACACCACGCGCACCGGCAGCCCGCTCGGGTCGACCAGATCAACGGTCACCCCGCCAAGCGATTCCGGCAGCGGGCGAACGCTGGTCCCCGTCGCGTCGGCCAGTCGCAGAAGATCCGACTGCTCGGCGGCTACGAACGCCGGCCCGAGAAACTTCTCGCGCTGGCCTCGGCGGATCAGCACACAGGGCGCGCCGGCGTCGCTGCCCCGCAGGTGCAGCTCGTCGCTGGTGCGCAGCACCGTGGCGAAACCAAAGGAGTGGGCAAACGCTTCGGCCTTGACCAGGTCCGGCTTCTCGAACTCTAGCCAGAGAACGTCGTGGACTTTGATGATCGGGTTGGCCGAGCGCCCCGGGTGTTCGCCTGGGCGGGCGCCCTGCTCGCTGTGCAGTTCATTGTGCGCATTGTGCGCGCCTATGAGTTGGTCGGTCATTGTCTTCTCCTTCTAGATGTTTTGGGGTGGGCGGGCATTGACGCGGGCGACTTTGGATCCCCAGGAGATGACTTCAGGGCTCGCGTCCTCGTTGGGTACTTGACATTCGATGAGGACCGGGCCGCCCTTGTGGGCGCGGGCTTTGGCGATCGCGTCCGCCAGTTCGGCCGGCGTGGTGGCCGTCAGCCCCAGGCCGTGGCCGTCCTCCGCGTTGAACACGTCGATAAGCCCGGCGTAGTCCCAGTTCTTGTAGTAGTTGTACGGGCCGTCATGGATGGCCGACTCGATCACATATCCGCGGTTGTTGACCAGGAAGATCAGGATCTCTTGGCGATGGCGGATCATGTTGGACACTTCCTGGGCGGTCAGCTGGAAGGATCCGTCGCCGATCGCCGCGACCAGGCGCCGGTCGGCTTCCAGGCCCACCGAGTAGCCGAACGCAGCGGGGACGGCCCAGCCGATGGAGCCCCACTGCATCTCGATCTCGAACCGTGCGCCGCCTGGGAGCCGGGTGTACATGCCGTCCCACCAGGAGATGCCGGTTTCCACCATCAGCGTGGTCTTGGCGTCGAGGTCGGCCTCGATCTGCCGCCACAGCTCCGCGCGGCTCAGTGGGGTGTCCGCGTCGAGTTCGGCGGCCGGTGCCGGTGTGGGCGCTGCTCCCCTGAGGCGACGGTATTGCCGAAGGGTGGCGTCGTTGGCCTGGACCTTCTTCGCCAGATCGGACAGGAAATCGGCCAGCGCGACACCGGTGTATTCGGCGCCGGCGAACCGCACGACTTGCGGCTCTGCGCTGATCAGCTTCTGCTGGGGTGGCTGCGCGGTCCAGCCGACCGTGGTGTAGTCGGAGAACACAGGCCCTGCGGCCACGACCAGATCAGCCCAGTCGACGATGGCCTGGCACCCAGGGGTGCTCACCTCGCCCCAGTAGATGCCCGCGTATTGCGGGTGGTCTTCGGGAAAGAAGCCCTTGGCGTTGGGCATGACCGCCACTGCGCAGCCAAGCGCTTCGGCCAGTTCCCGGAAGGCGTCGATGGCGCCGTAGGAGCGCAGGTGCGCTCCGGCCAGCAGGATCGGCTTTTTCGCGTTCTCCAGAAGCTGGCCGGCCCGGTCGACCGCGGCGGTCAATGCCCGCGGGTTGGTGGGCTGGAAAGACAGCATCGTGGAAGCCAGCAACGTGTCGATCGGCGCCGGCTCGGGGCACGGGGCGGCCGACAGGTTGCAGGCGATCTCGATGTAGACCGGCTTGCGCTCGCGCAGGGCGGTGCTGATCGCCTGATCGATCAGGGTCGGCGCGTTATCCGGGTGCAGGATGCGCACCGCTTCACACGTCACCTGCCGACACACCTCGTACTGGTCGGAGAAGTCGTGCGTGCCCATCGTGTGGTGCATGATGTGATTCGCGACGGGGTCGTTGGTATTGGGACCCGATGACACGAAGATCACCGGCAGGCGTTCCGCGTAGGCGCCTGCCACACCGTTGAGCGCGGAGTACGCGCCCACGTTGTAGGTGGTCAACACGGCGCCTGCCCCGTTGGCCCGGGCGTAGCCCTCCGCCGCGTAGGCGGCGTTGAGCTCGTTGCAGCAGCCGATCTGCTCGATGTTCTCGTTAGTCAGCAGCTCGTCGAGCAGGACGAGGTTGTAGTCCCCGGGGACCATGAAGTAGTGCTTGAGTCCAATCTGCTCGAGCCGCGCCGCCAGGTACTTTCCGACAGTGAAGTCAGCCATGATTTCTGTTCCTTCTTCTCTCGTCAGGGATCGATCAGGCGGGTGCGTCGATGGGGACGACGTTGATGAGCTTCTTGTTCACGAACTCCTGAATGCCGAGGTGGGCGAGTTCGTTGCCGTAGCCCGAGATCTTGACACCGCCGAACGGCAAGTCGGCCTTGAGCCGAGCGGGGTGGTTGATGTTCACCATGCCGGTCTCGATGCGCTTGGCGACCTCGATCCCATGCTCGACGTCGCTGGTGAACACCGATCCGCCCAAACCGAATCGTGAGTCATTGGCCAGCCGCACGGCTTCGTCCTCGTCGTTGACCCGGAAGAACAGCGCCACCGGACCGAAGAACTCCTGGTAGTAGGCAGGGTTGTCCGGGGTGATGTCGGTCAGGATCGTGGGCTGCACGAACGCGCCGGTGGTGGGCACCGGCTCACCGCAGGGGATCGCCTTTGCGCCGGCTTCCACGGCGGCGTTGATCTGGGCGTTCAGATCGTCGGCGGCACCCTGACTCGACATCGGGGGCAGCGTCGTTGACGCGTCGAACGGATCGCCGGCCTTGAGCTCGGACATCGCCGCCTGGAACTTCGCCAGGAACTCGTCGGCGATCTCGTCGACGACGACGATGCGCTTGGAGGCCACACAGCACTGGCCGCCGTTGAAAACGCGGCCGTGCACGCGCCCACCCCACCGTCTTGTCGACATCACAGTCGGCCAGCGCGATGAACGCGTCCGACCCGCCCAGTTCCATGGTGGACTTCTTGAGGTTCTTGCCCGCCCGGGCGGCGACGACCGCGCCGGCGCCCTCGCTGCCGGTCAGCGCCACGCCGCGGACGCGAGCGTCGTCGATCAGCAGGTTGATCTGATCCTTGGTGGCATACAGGTTGGTGTAAGCGCCTTGCGGTGCACCAGCTTCCAGCAGCAGCTGCTCGAAGACCGCGGCGGCCTGCGGCACATTGGAGGCGTGTTTGACCATCACCACATTGCCGGCCATCAGGTTGGGTGCCGCTACCCGCGCCAGCTGGTAGTACGGGAAGTTCCAGGGCTGCACCCCGAGGATGACTCCCAGCGGTGCGCTGACCAGCATGGCGTCGTCATCGGAGCTGGCGGTGTCAAGGCGCTCGGGGGCCAGGAAAGCCTCGGCGTTTTCGGCGTAGTACTCGAAGATCTCCGCGGTTAGCTGCACTTCGCCCAAACTCTCGGCGTACAGCTTGCCCATCTCCAGCGTGAGCAGCCGCGCGAACACATCGGGCGTTTCGGTGAGGATGGCTGCGGCACGCCGGCACACCGCGGCGCGCTCGGCGAACGACGTTTGGCTCCAAGACTCAAACGTGCTCTGCGCCTGCCCCAGAAGCTGCGTGACCTGTTGGTCGGTCAGGTCGTCAAACGTGGCCACTACCTGGTTGTCGTATGGGTTCACGGTCTGGTATGCCATGGTGTTGCTTCCCTCCTGTTCACGGCGGCTCCTTGCCGCCGCCTTTGAGTGGTGTTGGCGAGCAGTGGCACTGGTGACCCCGTTGGTGTTGTCGCTGCCAATCTCGCCTTCAAATGGCTCACCGCAGATGCTGCCGAGCCGTGCGGGAAAGAACCGATATCTCGTCGGGTCCGGCTCACCGTGCCGGTGGCGGCTTCGTACTGAAAGCATCGCTGGCCAGCAGTTTCGGGAGGCAGGTCGTTCCGGAGATAAGCAACTGAACCAATGGAGCGGCGCGTTCGCATTGCCCGTGAAGTGCGCCAGCGCGAAGCATCCGCACGTGGGCGATTCGATCGCCGGGAATTGGGCTGCGCCGGGGGTCCCGCCGATCACTGAACAAGCCTCGACATGCTCGGCCATTGCCCCGGAAGAAAGAACCAGCCGAACATGGCCGCAACCTGCGAATAGCAGCAGGTGAGCGTCAATCGCGAGCCGATCGCGCGCTGGCGCGCTTGGTGTACACGCGCGGGCGTGAATGAGCCGAAATGGGTGTCAGCGGCGCAGCTGGTTCAACAGAGTGCGGGTGCTGGGAGCAGGTGTGATCCCGGCGGCGCGTAGCACCTTCTCGCATTGGGCGAAAGTGGTGATGACGCCGTCGTAGTCGCCCACGGCGCTGCGGATGCGCATGAGGGTGCGCCAGGTCCCCTCGCGGAGGGGGTCGGCGGCCAGGACGGCCTCGGCCAAGCCTTGGGCGTCGGGGTATTGGTCCGCGGAGTAGGCGGCGTCGGCGGCAGCGGCGCGAGCGGAGGTCGCCGCCTCGGCAAGCTGCTGTCGGCGGTCGTCCACCCAGGCCGAGCGGACGCCGGGAAAGTATTCGCCGCGCGCCAGCGGTGCGAGCGCGTCTTCGGTGGCGGTGACAAGATCGCTGCCCTGCAGCCGACCTGCGGCGGCCAGCTCGTGTTCAAGGCGTACCGATTCGCTGGCCAGCACGACATCGGGGCTGAGCCCGACCCGGCCGTCGTCGCCCACGCAGACCGCGTCGGGGGGCAGCAGCCGGCGCACCCCGATGACCGTCTTGCGCAGATAGGAGCGCGCCGACTCGTCGGCACGGGCGTCAAACAGCGCGTTGAGCAGCTCTTCGCGGCTGGCCGGGGCGCCGCTGCGGGCGGCCAGAAAACCCAGCAGCTCATAGCATTTCGCCAGGTTCGGGCGCGCCTCGGTGCCGTTGAGAATGACCGCGGTGCCCCCGAACTCGACCAGCTCGACGGCGGTGGGGATCCGCGTTCCGACCGGCACCCCTTGGGCAGCCAAGGCACGCCCGATGCCGTGCCACGCCGAATCGGCGTGCGGCTCGGCGTCGATACGCCGCGCCACCACCGCCGGGAAGTCGGCCAATGCCTGCAGCAGCACATGATTGGATCCCTGTTGACGAGCGGCGTCCAGGGCGATGTCGGCTGCGCGGTCGGCGGCGTCCTGGTTGTCGGCGCGCCACTCGGCCTCGGCCAGATACACCGCCGCCGTCGGCAGCTCCAAGATGCGCCCACCGGCGCACATGCTCCTCACCGCAGCGCGCAGCGACGACACCGCGGTGTCTTGGTCATCCTCGATGAGCGCCGCCAACCCCCGCCAAGTCTGGGCCAGCTCACGTACCAGTGATGCGCTGGCAGCGGGACTGCGATCGACCCGGTCCAGCAAGGCAGTCGCGGCTCCTGCGTCGCGGTCACCGCGCAGCGCCAGCTTTGCCGCGACAATGTGGTGCAGCCCGGTCAGGATCGGCGACCCGTTCGCCTGGATGAAGTCGCCGCCGCGGGCGAGTGCGGCGCGCGCCTCCTCCACTCGTCCGGCGTCGAGCAGCACATCCGGGCCAATGATGGAGTTCACTATGCCGCCGAAAAAGCCTCCACGCCCCGCCGTTTTATACTGCTGCAGCGCTTCTGCGGTGTGTCCGGTGGCGCGCAGCGCACCGATGCGGCCCGTGTCCATGGCCGTTCTCGTCCACGGCGACGGCAGATCTTCAGTCAGCTCGTGTAGCCGGCCACGAAAATAGTCGATCCCGTAGAGCATGCCGTCGAACAGGCCGCCGGTGGGCTCGGGTCGGGGAGGACCGCTGCCGGGTTCCACCAGGGTGAGGGAGTAACGCACGACGTTGACGTTGGGGCCGGCGGGCGCCGCGTCGAGTACGGCGTGCACCTCGTCGATGCGCCCGGCAAGCATGTAGCACCATGCCATCAGCGCGGCGGCGCGTTCGGATGTTGTAACGAGCTGGTCGCGCAGCCCAAGCGTGGCCAGCTCGTCGGCGAGGCGGGCGCCGTGGTGTTGGTTGTCGCGCGCGATCGCAAGCATCAGCTGAGCTTCGGCGAACCCGACATCGCCGACGGGCACAACAGGCGATAACGCCTGGATCCAACGATCAGCGACGACGAAGTCCAAGCGCCCGATGACACCGGGAATCGCCCGCTTAGCCGAGGTGTATGCGTCGCTGAGCGCACCGGCGCCCAGCAGCTCCTCGACCGCCTCTTCGTGAAAACCGTTGGCCGCCAGCAGCCGCCCATGGGCCGCGCGCAGCGCGCGCACTGCCGTGTTCCCGCGCTGATCCAGCAGCCCGCGCAGATACTCGCGAAACCGCGAATGGCAGCGCATCGCCAGCGAACTCTGTGACCACTGCGCCGGGATGGGCGCCGACTGCAGCGACGCCAGCCGCCCCGCGGCGTCGTCGATGCCCAATGCCACCGCCGAGTCGACGCCCACCTCCTGCAGCACCGAGGTGCTGATCAGAAACTCGCGGTCGTCCGGGTCGAGCTGATCAAGGATTTGTGCACCCAGATAGCCCCCCAGGCCATCAGCCCCGCCGCCGGTGCCCACCACGTGATCCGCCGAGCGCCACGCATCAAAAAGCACCCCGATCACCCAGCCACCCGTCGCGGCCACCGCCGCCGACGCGTCGGTCCCCGAGCGGCCCAATCCCTGCAGGGCGACGCGCGCCTCCTCCACAGTGAACGCCAGATCCGTGTCGCCGACTCGTGCCAGCTCGGCGCCCAGTGCGGGCGACAGCACCGAGGCAGCGAATGCGCGGCGGCTGATCAGAACGAGCCGCATGCTCGGGGCGCCGTAGCGCACGACCGAGCCGATCACCTCCCACGCTGGCCGCGATCCGTGCAGCCGCTCCAGGTCATCAAGAACAAACACGACCTCGGTGCCGGCGGCCGCGTCGACAAGCAGGCCCGCGGCCTCGGCGTGGGGGATGCCGGCGGCCAGCGCCCCGGTGGCTACTCCCCGCACCGAGGGCAGCTGCTGCGCGAGCGCCTCCTCCAGGTAGGTCACCAGCCGTCCCGGGGCGGTGTCGGTGGCGTCGACGCTCAGCCAGGCCACCGGCCTATTGAACCTGTGGCTGGCATGGGCCACAGCCATCGATTTGCCGGCCCCGGCGGTGGCCGTGACCGCCACGACCCGGTGGGCATTCACGAGCTGGCAAAGCAGCCCATCCAGGCGCTCCCGCGGCACCACACCCACCGGAGTATCCGGAACGGTGATCTTGCGCCGTATCACCCGGGGTCGCTCAACCGACGGTGCCGACATTGCCACTCCTGTCAGACGGCCATGCTACCGCTGCGCGACCTGACCGGCGCCTCATTGACCGGGCAGAACGCACTTTCAGCGGATCGCGGGATGGCAGCCTCGAATGCTAGGCAGGCATCACGTACTGCCCTTCACCGATCTCACGGGCTGGCGCGGGAAGACGCGCCGACAACGTGCACGGCATGACATGTCGTCACCTTTCGCGCGCATCCTCAGTCGCGGCACTTTGCCGGTCCTGGCTGTTCGCAGTCTCGCAGTTGTAGCGGGACCTTGATGTGCAGCGTTGTCGCGCTGGCTGGTGGACAGATGATCTGTACTGGATCCGAGGCATCGAGCGGTCTTTTGGACCAACGATTCCCGACCACTTGAGCGCTAGGGGAGCATGTACCAGATTTCCACTACCGCAAGCGCTGCAAGCAGCATGGTGAGAATGGCATGGCCGAGGAGGCGATGGTGAACGCTGCGGGCCAGTTGGCGATCAGCCTGAAGCGCCCATCCATTTTCAATGACAGCGCTCTCTTGAGCTTGGCAAGGTTGAAACATAGTGCTACCTCGTCACCTAATCGACGTGCATCGAGCCGAATCACGCACTGGCTGCCCGCTTCTGCGGCGCCCTGGGTGCGCCGCGTCGGCAAGTAGCCTGCGGAGGTGTTGTCGTCCACGGTGGAGTCGTGACGTTACAGTTCCGTGTGGGGTACCCATGATGTCGGCGATCTCGCGATAGCGGAACCCCTCAACATCGGCGTAGTACACCACCGCGCGGAATTGCTCGGGCAAGGACTGCATCGCCGCCATGATTTCGGCGTCGGGCAATGCTGCCAGAGCCTGATCTTCGGCCGAAACGTGTTGCGTCGATGCGCGTTGTGCCTGGGCCGTCAGCTCCTGGTCGGTGATCGTGTCCGTCGAGTACTGAACAGGTCGGCGTCCACGTCGGCGGTAGGTGTTGATGTAGGTGTTCGTCTGGATTCGGTTGAGCCACGCCTTGAAGTTGCTACCTGGCAGGAAGGAATCAAAATTGCTGTATGCCTTGACCATAGTGTCCTGTACCAGATCCTCGGCGTCGGCATGGTTGTGGCACATACGCAACGCGTGCAGGTAAAGCGGCGCGCGATGGGGCATGACTTCGCGTTCGAACCGCGCGGCCTTCTCGCGCGCCGGTGGATCAGCAACGTTATTGTGCTGGGATGCAGCGTTTTTAGAATAACAGCGGAGCCCGGGACTAATGCTCTTGACGGCTGTTCCTCCGGTTGGCGGAGCAGCGCTGGCCGGCTGTGAAGCGATGATATCCATGGTTGAACGATCTCCTTGGGATGGTTAGGACTGCTGGGCGGATCGTGACCAAACCGGTCGCGACGAGCTGGAGCTGCTAGGCAACGAATCTCCATCCCTTCATGGCTGTTTGAACTTCGGCCAGGGATCCGCAGACCCTTGCCCTAACGCTCAGGTCTGGCCGGTAGTAGCGCGCTACGTAGGTGCCCATTTCGACGTCTAGCCGTAGGACCGAGCCGTCGGCTGCACGGATGTGTCCGGTGTGGTTAAGGATGCGGGTCATGATGTGCTCACTTCGTCGAATCGCGGTCTGTGCGGTACACCGTGCCCAACCGGGCGTGAAACAGGCGATATCGCGACCTCTCTCGGCTGAGTTAGCGCGACGTGGCAGCGGGATGGTCCTGTGTGTGAGGTTCTCGACCGTCGACATGTCCGATGCTTTGAGCATGTCGACAAGGGGATGGGAAGGCAGGTTCGCCTTAACCCGAACTCGTGGCCAAGGCCGCTGTCCGCGACGGGTCAGCGGCCACCGGATAGCCAGCTAAATCAGTGTCGGCGCTCGGGCGTGAATGAGCCGAAACGGGTGTTCAGCGGCGCAGCTGGTTCAAAAGAGTGCGGGTGATGGGGGCGGGTGTGATCCCGGCGGCGCGTAGCACCTTCTCGCATTGGGCGAACCTGGTGATGACGCCGTCGTAGGCGCCCACGGCGCTGCGGGTGGGACCCGACCAGCCGGCAAACGGTCTCGGCACATGATCTCCAGAGCTCTCGGAACCAAAAGTTGTCACGACGTTGTCACATGCCTGGTGAGACATCGGGGGACGCAGTGCGACAACTAGGGGCGGTCATCCCAGGTCAGACCGCACCACTGCGACAACAGGCAACACGTCGGGACACCGCCACACGGACTGTAAATCCGTCGGCTTACGCCTACCGTGGTTCGAATCCACTACCTGCCACCCAGTTCAGTGCGTGTTTGTCGGAGACTCTCGAGGCCATCTCTCCTGGTACTTCGGGTGCCGGCGCTTCTCATCCGATCAGCACCGTCGGCGGGCTCGTGGGACCGTACAGTTGTGCGGTCGAGTACGACCCGAGCAGTTGCGGGACAGGCCAGCTGGCAGGACAAGGGGAGCTGGCGTACCTGCATGGCTTCCCGTTGGGCGATATCACTAGCGGCACCTCCAGCCCTCGCAGCCGGTTGAAATTGGGAGGAAGGTGAACGTGACTGCCGAACGTAAAAAGATAATCTTTCTGGCAGGATATAGTGCAGCAGGAAAATCGACTTTAGGCCGAGAACTGCGGGATAATTGGGGATATAGCTTAATTGAACACCATCCGATACTTCACGGCATCGCGGTATATAAGGGCCATGGAAGGGTCAGAAATTGGCTCGCAGCAGCAGGAGCTAGTCAATTTGCAGCCGAGTGTACGAACGAAATCGTTTCAAGGACCCATAGCGCTTTCGATCAGGGAACTGCAAAGGTTGTACACGATGCGGCCTATGGAATGGAGATGTTAGATACGTTCCATAAAGTATTTCCAGATCTGTGCGTATTGGTGGTGTCATTAGTTACTCACGAAAATGCGAGACTCAAGAATATTCAAAAGAGAATGGGTACGGAATCCACATCTGAAGCCCAGAAAGAGATGCATTTCCGGGACGGCTTTTTGCGGGAAGTGGGACTTGAAGACGTCTTAAAGCGGAGTGATATTGAGATAGCAAGCAGGCAACGACCTGCCCGAGAAATCGCTTCTGAATTAAACGAACTGATCGAGGAACATACTCAACCTAAGTAGAGCGAAGTCCAGCCGGCGATACTGCCCAGTCGGGCGCTCCCCGTTCCGAGTCGAGACGGCCGACGCTATCGCGGCGCTCCTAGAGCAAGCTGCACATACCGAAGCCGCCCGTCATCGAACGCCGTAATCATGTCCTCGTGGAACGCCATAGAGTCGCAGAGTCGCGCGTGTTCTGGTGAGCCTGTCTGTTCCGAGCCCATGCGGAGCGACGAGTGGGCGACGCTCAATCGCCAGAACGGCATCTGCTCGGCTGTCAGATCCCGGAAGCTTTTGAGGCAGGAGTGGTTCTCGCGTAGGAAATCGAAGACGGTATCCATGTCCGTGACAGCGGATTTCCAGTAGTCGTTGAAGCGAAGCGCAAATAGCTCGTCCACGCTAGGGACGTAGTAGTCGCTGATGAAGAGTCGTCCGTTAGGAGCGAGGAGTGCTCGCAGCGACTCAACGGTTCGAGCCCACCGCCCAACTTGGCATAGCGCGTCGATCATTACAATGATGTCAAAGCTGCTGCGCGGCATGGATTCACGCAGATCCCGTACCTCGACACTGATGCGATCTTGGATCCCAAGTCGTTCAGCAAAGGCCTCGATGTGCGCGGCCTGGTCGGGAGAGAGCACGACAGCGTGCACATGAGCGCCGTAGAGCAGGGCGAGCGTGAATGTGGCGCCGCCGTGCCCGGCGCCACAGTCCAATATCGTCATATCCTGACCATGTGCGTGAAGCCGTTCGTGGGCGGTGGTCACCAAGTGAGCGACTAGCGCCTCCTGCCCAGACGTCATCAGGTGCCGAATGGCATCCACGCCCAGAGCGCTTAGGTCGAAATCACGGCGAAAGAGGTAGGCGTGACTAGCTGAATCATAAAGACCCGAATGGATGTGCGTGAACGGTCCGTTCCCGTACTTTGATTCATACGTAGGGAACTTATACGCGTAATACCGAAAAGCGGCGTCTGGCGTGGGGTAGAGGGTGTTTTTCATGTAACTTCCGGCCTAACGATGATGAGATCTCGCGATGATCTCATTGAACCATTTACCGGAACCCGTGGGGCGAACTTCGCAAATTAGGCGTCAACAACCGGGCCGAACACGTCGGCGCCGCGAGTGAGACGATATTTGCTGTCAGTGATCGTCGGCTATGTCCGCCACATCGATGCTGAAGTGCTCGGCAAAGTTGACGGTAGGCCTGTGACCTGCGGCGGTCTCGGGCATCTGCGTCTCAGGCGCTGATCGGGGATTGACGGCGCAGACGCACCATCTCGCTACCGCCGTCGAGCGCCATCGTAGCCATCTGAAACTCTGGACCAGTCCTTACATCCGCGCTCGAAGGTCACCGACGGTTTCATCAGATCGTCTCCGTGCACCCGGTGCGCCAGATTCGCGACCAAGCCGGAAGGTCGCCCTGGGTTGAACCGGGGTTTTCGGTGCGAGCGACGAGCGGTTTATGCGACGTTAATCCCGTTTGATGGGCCATTTCGTCGTAGACTACATGTGCGTATCAAAGGGACTTTCGTTGATCGGCGGCGACATCAGAACGATGCGTTTCTCGAATTCGGTGACGGTAGGAAAGGAGATCGCCGTGACCAATGAACTGGCGCGCAGGAAGTTCACGGAACTCAAGGCGCGGACCGGCGTGATCCCGGACGCCGAGCTCGACGATTTCTGGGCCTCACTCGAAACCGCGACCATCGAGTACATGATCGGCGAATGGAGGGGCGGAGAGTTCAACACCGGCCACCGCTCCAACGGGTTCATGGCACGTCTCAACTGGTTCGGCAAGACGTTCAACTCAGCCACCGATGCCAAGCCGCTGGTGTGCATCGACGCCGATGGGAAGAAGTTTTCGAACGTCGAGAAGACGAACGGCGACGCAAGCCTGTGGATGGAGGAGTTTCGCAACGAGTTGACGGCGAGCATGGTGTACGACGGCCGGCCTATCCACGATCACTTCAAGAGGATTGATGACGACGCCGTGATGGGAATCATGAACGGCAAGGCGGCCGTCGACTTCAGCGGGGCTGGCCGGTATTTGTATTTCTACCTGGAGCGCGTCTAGCGCGGGTGCTAGCCTGAAGAAATGTGGCCTCTCAATATGTCTTCGGTACCCGCGAGAAGGGGAAGTTTCAAAGCTTCATTCTTATTAAACCAGCCAAGAGAAACATGCTCCGCGCTCGTTTCTAATTCGGATTGAGATATTTTGGCATGGAAGACAATCCGAAGGCATAGGTATACGCGGCCTTTGTGCGCGATCTTGTTGCAGAACACCGACTTTATCTGTAATCCCACGACCTTGGCGCCGATTTCTTCTTCGACTTCCCGTTTGATTGTTTCGTCGGGAGATTCACTTTGCTCAATTTTTCCCTCTACCAGTTGCCAATGTCCAGGATACGCACCAGCTGTGCTTCTCTGCACTAATAGCAGATCACCTGCGGCGTTTTCTATAAATGCCGAAGCAAGGAGGAGAATTTTATCGATCACCATGGGCATGTGTAATACCAACTGGCCTCTCCCTATTTCAGAAGCTCTACGCTAAGTCTAGAGTCATCGCGGGACGGCGCGGCAAGCGACGCACACCAAACAGTTCGTCCGGATACCGTCGTGGTCAGCCACGGTGCTGGCGGACCGCCTCCGCTGCGGCCCTGTCAAGCATCAATGCCGCACCTCATCGTGTCCTGGGGTGAGGTGCGGGACGCGTGGAGATGTGGGCGAAGTGGGCGTAACGACCGGGATGGGTGCCTAGAGTCGAAGGGCCAGACCGGGCATCGACGCACGGGGTGATTGGGGCGTCGCCTGGGCCTGCCGGCGCGATGCGGGAGGAGTGCGGCTTGTGAGTCGGTGGATCGTGAACAACGTCCCGTCGTGGCTGCAATTACTCGCACTGATCGTTCTGTTCGCAGGCGGAGCGATGCTCATCCTGTTATATGTCCGGCATCGGTTCCCCAGGCTCAGGGAGGGCGCACACAACGAAGGCACAACGGTCGTCTAGCGCATTGCTGCTTTGGTGTTCGCGTTCTTCACCGGTTTTGTCGTTTCCGCGCTGTGGGGTGAGATCAATGCTGCGGACAGCGAAGCGCGGATCGAGGGCGCGGCCGGGGTGCAGCTGGCCAGCGACCTCACCGAGTTCGACAATGGCGACACGGACCGGATCAGACAGAGCTTGCTGGCGTACGAACGCGCGGCCGAAGCCGAGTGGCCCATAGCCGCGAACGGCGATTTCTTCCCTGAGGCCAATCACGATCTGGAGCGCGTGTACGCCGCATACAAGGAGGTCCAGCCGCGCAACGATACCCAGAAGATGTTCCTCGCTACCTCTTTCGCTAACCTCGACAAGCTCAGGGAAGCACGCGCACAACGGGTAATCCTCGCCCGCACTGAGGTCGGCCCACCGTCGTCAGTGTGGGCGGTTATCTTCCTGACCGGTGGGCTGCTCCTAGGCTGCTGCATCGTTTACGGCATCGAGAAGCCCACCGCGCATTACGCGATGGTCGGTGCCGTCGGTGGCCTGATAGCCGCTATCGTGTTCCTCGTCTTACAACTTTCGTACCCGTTCTTCGGCGAGATTGGAACGACCCCGGACGCCCTGCGCGAGGTCATCCGGGTTCTCTCTTCGCCCACCGCTTAGTCGCTGTGGCCGGTTGCGGTCGGATACGGCTGACAAGAGGTCGGGAGACCGGCGATCGGCACCGACCTTTGAAACCGCCTACATTCTAGGCGGTTTCGCCCACTGGCGGCTCACGGCGCGACGGTCGACCCGTCGGGGAAGCCGGACGGGTCGTGGCGTCCGCGCGCAGCGTGTTCGAAGAGACCCCAGCCTTCGACCGGGGCGGCGCCGCCGTCACGGCACACCGCGCGGCCGACGTGATCGATGATTCCAAATCCGAAGCCGCCGATGATTGCCGGGTCGGTCATTTCGTAGGTGAGTCGTTCGGTGAACTTCTCACCCTTCCACATGCCGTGCCGCCAGTCGGAGTCCCCGCCGTATCCACCGCCTAGGTTAAGCGGCACGGCCAGTTTTGATTCGACGTCGAGGTGCACGGGTGTGCCGTCAACGGTCGATGCCTCGATGGTTGCGCCGGTGGGGATGCGGGTGCCCGATCGGTATCGGATCTTCACGCGAGGCCAACCCAACTGCTCCACCCGCCCGTCGCGCCACACCCGGGTGCAGTCGTTGAGCGTTCGGAAGCCGGTGGGCTCCTCCTGGATGATCAGCAAGATCGCGAACTCGTCGAATGCCATCGGCACATACAGCCACCACTTTCCCTCGACCGGTGGATGTGCCGGCCGGCCGGCGGGTTCCGGTTCACCGACGTGCCGGATGCCCCATGATCGGTCCCGGGATCCCAGCCACACCGACGGGTCGACGACGATCTTCTCACCGTCGATGGCGATGTGGCCACGCCAGGTGCCCAGCTGAGCGTATCGCTGTGCATCCACTGTGATTCGGTTACCGGAGTGGAGCACGTGCGGCTGTTCGCGCATCGGGTCGAACAGTCCTTCCCAACTCAGATCGGCGGAGATGCCCTCGGTCTCATCGAGCACGACACATAACTTGTGCAACGGCTTGACCACCTCGATTCGGTAGTGGCCGACGTGCTGATTAAGCCGGTTCTCGTCGATCACATCCGAAAGATGTATCGCCGTCTGCAGGTCGCCCCGGCGGACCAGCACGAACGCGTCTTTCGTGCCCAGGTTGGGATAATAGCCCAGCCCGGTGATGACGAAGATGTCGCCGGTGCGGTCATGGGCAGTGAGGTATGAGCGGTCGTAGAAGTTACGGTCGCCCGAGCCAGGCGACGCGATCGGTTGCGGGACTTGATGAATGGGGTATTCGTCGGTTGGCCCCAGCATCAGGCATCCTCTCCGATGAGTCGTCGTAGCAGCGCGCCGCGGTAAAACAGCGATTCGACGTTGTGCGGTTTCTCGATCTGTCCCGTCTGGCCCTAAACAATGCGTTGGTCATGGTGATGCCGCGATGCGATGATTCTTCTCACCAGGCGGAGTTGATCCGCAGCCTCAACACGGTCTCTAGGTCGATGAATTGCGTTCTTGTAGAGGACGCCGCCGCCGCAAGGGATCGGCTTTCGGACACCGAACCGGTATCGAATGCTGTGCGGGTCGCACAGGTCGGGCGCCGTTTCATGCCCCGTGATCCTGAGCAGGAGGTTAATGGCGTCTGGACCGTGGACGAGGCCTATTTCGACGGGTGTGTCGAAGAGCGCAAGGGCGAGAGTTCGCTGCGGCTCGGTGATGTCTGGGTAAAACTCATCGAGAACGTCATCCGGCAGCACGGTCGTTACGTTTTCGCCCAGTTGCAGATCGCATCCAAGAATGCGCCGAATCTCGGTCCGCGCGTGCATGGCCTCCGGCTTGATCATGTACAGGCTTGTTTCGATGCGTTCCTCGCTCCTATCGGCACGTGCGGCGGCCACGGCCAAACCAGTTGCTGAGACTGGAACCCCGAACCCGACCACTTCGGCTGCGGCGGTCACGCAGTCGCCGTATGGATGGTCATCGCCGCGTAGTAATCCCGTCCGGTCCCGACAGGGATCGCGTTCAACGTGCGGAACACCTTGCCCCCTAGGGTCTGGATGCCCTCGGCGTTGGGGTCGACGCCGACCCGGCAGAACGCCGACAAGCGGTCGCGGCATGCCCTCCTCCGGTGTGGCCAGAACTTCATGTTAGAACTTGTGATACGGCTTCGGGGCTATCGCGGCGTTAACTTGCGGCCTGTGAACACGACGGCCTCACCACTGTCGACCTCGAGCGGGTGCCAGTGCCGGCGATGGTCGAGATGGTGCAGGCGACCGCCCTGGGTCGTGGCGTCAACTATCGGTGGCTGCCCGACGAACACCGTGGTGTCGATATGGCCGTGATGCCTGGTCACCATGCCGTTGGGGTTGATCTCGAGGGCGCCGGGTCGGGCGCGCCTGGTGAAGCGATTACCCGCAGGTATGGCGTTTCTATCGAAACCGCAGCTATCAAGACGAGTATGCGCCGCGTGGAGCGCGGCCGTCGACCGCACGACCGGCAAACGGTCGTGGGGCGTGATCTCGGGTGCGCCTGCACCAGAAATTGTCACGACGTTGTCACACGCCGGGTGAGACATCAGGGGACACACTGCGACGACTATGGACGTTCATCCCAGGTCAAAGGCCTTCATTGCGACAACTAGCAACACGCTGGGACACCCCCACGCGGACTGTAAATCCGTCGGCTTACGCCTACAGTGGTTCGAATCCACTACCTGCCACGCAGGTGATGCAACATGTCTAGCCACACTAACTTTTTACACCGCAAAAGCAAACGGCCTCCGTCCCAGCGTGGTCCCAGTAGCCAGCGCAACGAGACGCGACGGCGATGTTTGCTGTCGTCCGTCGAAGTCCTACCGACTCGTGTACGACGGCAGGTTCTATGCATTGAAGGCGGTCGTGGGTATAGCCCACGGTCTCGGTGCGGGTGGCGAGTACCTCAAGAGCCGAGACTTCACAGGCGGCTACAGGGGTGTTTGCTCCCGTCCTTACGCGGTTGGGGTTCCACGTCGACTACCAATGGCTCTATGCGATTTCACAGGTGCGCGTCGATCGAACGCACGGACGGCCGGCGGCGTACCAGTACGTCGCGCTGTTATCGGCGATTGCGCGAGCACTTTCCGGGCTGCCGCGGTCAGACTATGTGTCCGTCTACTGTTGCGCCGTAAGAGCAAATGAGGTTCGTCTCGGCGTTTCATCCGAGCACTCGGCGCAGGAACCGAATCGCGGACCAGCCAGCTATAGAACGGACGCATAGACCTCCTCGTAGTCGGCAACCATGCGCTCCAGGCCGAAGTGTCTTTCGACATGAGATCGACATGCATTCGGATCGATATCGCCAATAGCTTCCAAGGCGGCTCCGAGATCTGACGGTTCGTCGCAGACGTATCCGGTTTCGCCGTCGACGACGACCTCAGCGACAGAGCCAGCTCGTAGGGCCAGGACGGGTGTGCCGGTCACCATCGCCTCGATCATCACCAGGCCAAATGGCTCTTCCCAACGGATCGGAAACAGTAGGCACCGCGCTGCAGCGATTACTTCACGCTTCGCTAGGCCGCCGAGGGGCCCGATCACCTTGTCGTTATCGGTTAAACGTGGCCGGACCTGCTGCTCGAAATACGGGCGGTCAGTCGGCTCAACAAAAGCCCCGGCGAGAACCATGGGGACGCCTGCGGCGTGGGCGGCATCCAATGCCAAGTGGGGCGCTTTCTCTGGACAGAATCGACCCAGGAACAGTGCAAAGTCATCCTTTGTTGTCCGAAACGGCCAATCGGTGACACGAAGGCCGTGGTGTACCGTCCTTACCCAGTTGAGATCCGGCGCCAGCATTCGTTGACGATGGCTAATTGCAACAAGGGCGAGGTCTCGATCGAGAGCCGAGTAGTAGCGGTGCATGTCAGCGTCAATCATCGCGTGCACTGTGGATACGGTCCTGACGCCGAGGCTGCCGTAGCTTGATGCGTTAAGCGCTCCGGACATGGTGTGATCATGAACGATATCCAAGCCATCCCGGTGAGCGAGTCGGGCGATCGCCCGACGCACTTCTATTGCGTGCACGATCTCGGGGCGAACCTGGCCAAGCCGTTCGGGAACAGCCTCAGGTGAAACCGCAACAAACCGCGCGTCCGTAGTCGATCGCCCCGCACCCAGAACGAGGACCTCGTGGCCGCGCGTTACAAGGGCATTGGCCAGATCCGCAATTTGGCTCTCGGTTCCGCCGTAATCCCTCGGCGGAACCTCAAAATATGGCGGCGCGACAAGAGCCACTCTCAGTTGTTCCGAGTTCACATCATTCACTCTTCGGCGAAACGTAGCCCGACTTAGCGATGCCGTCGTTCATCGAGTCAAGCAGTGCCCTCCACGGGTCGGCCGAGAACAGCGACTCTACGACTTGTCGGTTTCGCTCCAGGTCGGCGATCAGGACTGCATCCCGCCGAGCAAATCCGGCCAGCACATCGACAAACTCTGTCGCCGCTTTGGTCATGCCAGTTCCGTCAGGCTCGAACGTCGTGCAGGTGAAGCCTGCAGCACCGTAGACTTCATTAAAGGCGTTGTATCGAGTAGACACGGCGGGAATCTCGGCGACAGCTGCCAAGCCAGGGCCAAGGCCAACCGTCTCGAAGTCACTGACGGAGGGCGTGAAGACAACACCGCCGTTCGTCGCCCGCGCCAGCCGCAAAAGGTCGACTTCGTCTAATCGCCAGTCCCCGTTGTCTTCTCGCATCGTCTCAAGAGGGACACCGCCGAGGAATCGGACGTATTCCTCAATAGCGAGCTCATCGCGGAGTGTGATTAGTTCATCCGCGTACTCCGGATCTTCGTCGAGGCTTCCAAAAACGAGAAGGTAAGGTGGTGGGAGCGAACGGCGAAAACATTCATTCACGACTTCTTTGTGAAATCGCATTGCCTGACTCACGCCCTTCACCCGGTATATTCGTACTGGGCTTACCAGTATTGGTAGTTCGAGGTCCAGCTCGAACTGCCGCGCAAATTCACGATGGTGTTGTTCGATTCCCGATGGAACGGAGGGCAGCACGTTTGCGAGGACCTGCGGGCGCGCTGTAGTGTTATAGCTTTCAGCCTCCCGCGCAAGCGCTTGCGAAACGACGATCCACTTTATATGAGGCGCTTCAGCGGGAAGGGGCGTCAAGTCGTTGGGTGCAGACGGATAAAACCGACGATTAACCGCAGCGTCCCAGCGCCCGTTTGATCGGCAAAGATCATGATCCCAAACCACGAGTCCCCCCGGCCGTGTGCTGTAATGAAGGTCTGCTGCCATGTACAGCGCTGACGTCACACTCACCGCATGCGGGAGAGTGAGATTGATAGCGAAGACCCAATCTGGTTCATGGTGCTCCAGCCACGACGAAAAATGGTCGAAGTACAGCTTTCGCAGATTATCGATTCCGTCGACAATTGACTTTCGCTTCAGTTCATCGAGCGCTTCGAAGGCGGCGACACATCGCCGGATGTCCTCAAGCTCGGCCGACAACATAGCCCAGTCCGACCTTGCAACCGAATTGTTGATCGTTGGTTTCAGCCATTGTGGATATGGGTAAGAATTCGGGCCGTTTGGAAAGAATCGCGCTTTATCTGATCGCCAAGAGTATCCAAGATCGGCGACGACTTTGTCGTCGACGAGTCCCATCGACCGCCCGATATAAAATACGTTGCGAAACACGGTTAGCAGTCCGGAGACAGGTAAGCCATCCCCACAGATAAGTCCAATCTTCACCCCGACTCGCTTTCGACGCGCGATGCGCTTACTTTGGAGCTTGAGGGACTTCTCATGTCGATAGTGGGCGATAGCCGCTGCGAGAGAAGTACTCCTCACACTTCCCTGTGCGGCGGACATCCCATGTAGCGCAGTGCAATGATCCGCCAAACTCGAAGACTTTTCGGAATGGAATGCTAAACACCTCGAAGCCGAGCCTGGACAGTTTTTCCTGCAGGGGCTTCTCCTGTTCTTCACATACAACTTTGGTTGGTGAAATACTCAGTACATTCATTGACAGCCACTTCGAAGATTGGCAATAGTCAGGCATCTCGGCGTTGCTCGATTTTGACTCCGGAGCTGAAACCAACTCCCAGTCGTTAGATAGGAATAGTTTCCCCTCTCCATCCCGCAACGGTCGGTCGGGATTGGTAAGTATCAACCCAGGCCGGAGTGGAACGAACGTGCAATCAATATGCGAGGGAAAGAAATCTAGGGGGAAATGCACAGGGTGCACCCGGAATCCTTTTGGTTCGAGATGCCGCTTCAGCCAGGTAATTCCTGCCCGATTGGCCGTCATTGATTCCTGGACGATCAGGTCTCGACCGAATCTGCTGATGTCAGCCGCGTCGAAGACTACCTCGTCCTGTGTAACGCAGAACTCAAAAGCGTGCATCTCAGAGTGACGCTTCTCAACAGGCCAGTCCCAGAAGCCTTCGCGGTACATGCCGTCGCGCATCGAGGGCTTAGGCGCGCTCGTCCAAACAACGCTTGCGTCGGCCTTCCAATATTCGTAGACAAGTTCGCGATAGGCTATGTATTCGAAATACCGCGCTCGGCGCGACATCGGCGCTTCAATTATTTCGTTGCCGATCGTGATCATCACGTCCCGCGGGCACACCGCGCAATACTGGTTATTGATAGAGAAGTCTGGAGTCACCACCCTTCTGCTGAAGTCGTATGGTTTCGGCCTGCGGACCTTCACTCCATGCGACTCTAGTAGAGCAACGAGTCCGGCTAGTTCTTCATTCGCACGCTCGGTGGCACCGTGCGACTTCGGTCCCGTAGGAAAAGGCGTGCCTGGAAATGCGTTACGTATCTGCGGATGGTTGCCCGGCTCGGTTGGCTCGAAACAGGATCCGTCCGCGGAGCCGACGACGATCTCCTCCAGCGGATCCCACTCATTCCAGGAATTGACCACCGCTGTACTCATGGCGTACTACCTTTCGAAAATAGTTGGTGATGAGTCGCCTACCGCGACGCTCACGGTAGCGGGTCCGAAGGTCGGATACCGGTCAGAGTGGGAAAAATGTTGGGGTGAACTCGGGACCAACGGCCGCGCAGTTTTCGAAACGGGCGTGAGATAGATCGATCTCCGATAAGGCGCTGAAACCCGTTGCGAGGAGCGTAGGTCCACTCCTTCTGGGACATCGCGTTGCAGATCGGGCGCCATTCCCCGTCACGCCGGCCGTAGCGGAACCACCGTCTGCAACTCTCCGGGGGCCAATGAACGGGCATGTGAAACACAAAGCTCGCCATCGGCTCTGGGAAGCTTGCGACCGGATGGCGCGCGGGTGCTGCGAACCGGTCTCGCCGGGGGCTACGGGCGACCCGCGCGGAGCGGCGAAGATAGCTATTCCATCCCAGCGCCGTCCCAGCAACCAGGCTCTAACGCTGGTCTCCCGCAAACCTCCGCGAGTCGAGCCGTGCCTGACGGCCACATACGACGCATTCGACCGGGTCTACGGGCCGGACTTCAGGTTTACCCGGACCACGACCGAGCCGGCCGCGCTTGAACGGGCGGCCGTTGACTTCCTGGCCGGAGTTCAAAGCATGCAGAACCAAGACCCGGCCTTGATGGCGGCGTTGGCCTCGAACCATCGCCTCGGGAAGCGGATCTTCCCGAGGCGATGGCTGGGCCGACTTGTGGCATGACCTCGACCGCGCTGGGGCCGGGACGCCACACCCATGACGATTCCCTACCGCAAAGCAATGGGAAGACCCCATGAACGATCCGCCATGGTGGCGGGGGCGGACACGGCAAGTGAGACGCTAAAAGCGTTGGCGTGTAGGCGCCGTCTGTCTGTGCCGAAATCTCGCTGTGTGCAGTTCCACGATCACGGCTCGCAAGATCCACCACAGACTTAATCGTCCCTTGTCGCCCATGACCTGGAGAAGCGGGTGAGATGTGAAGAAAGTGGACGTCACGTAGGGGACAGGCGTTTAAAGTCGAAACGCCCGACCACATATCCACGCCGGCGTAATTCGCCGATCCCGGCCTGGGTTGACTGGCGCGATGCGGGAGGAGTTCGGTTTGTGAGTCGTTGGTTGGTGAGCAACCTCCCGTCGTGGCTGATATTGGTTGGCCTCATCGTCGTCGTCGCCGGTGGAGCAGTGCTCATCCAGTTATTTGTCCGGCGTCGGTTCCCCGGGCTTAACAGCGACGAGCACAACGATGCCATGAGGTTCGCATTCGGCGTTGTCGGATTCGTGTTCGCGTTCTTCGTCGGTTTCGTCGTTTCCGCGATGTGGGGTCAGATCAACGGTGCAGACGGCAAGTCCCGGATCGAGGGCGCGGCCGGGGTGCAGCTGGCCAGGGACCTCACCGTCTTCGATAAGGCCGACAGCGACCGGATTCGCCAGAGCCTGCTGGAGTACGAACGCGCAGCCCTAACCGAGTGGCCCGTAGCCGCGAACGCCGGCTCCTTCCCTGAGGCCGATAACGCTCTGCAGCGCCTCTACACCGCATACACGCAAGTCCAGCCGCGCACCGATGGCCAAACGAGGCTCCTGATTACGTCTTTTAGCAACCTGGACAAGATGAGCCAGGCACGCACAGAACGGGTACTCCAAGCTCGCACCGACGTCGGCCCACCCTGGTCGTTGTGGGCGGTCATCTTCTTGACCAGCGGGCTGCTCCTTGGCTGTGCGATCGTGTACGGCGTGGAGAAACCCGCCATGCACTACGCGATGGTCGCGACCCTGGGGATGCTGGTAGCCGCCGAACTGTTTCTCGTCGTGCAACTTTCGCACCCGTACATCGGCGAAATTGCGACATCCCCAGAACCACTACGCGAGGTAATCCACGTGCTGTCGCCATCCCCGGCGTAGCCACCATGCCTGTATGAGGATGGCCGTGGCCAGTCCGGTGGTCCGCCGTCAGTTCGTAGCTTCAACAACGGGCGGCGGTGTCACGACGTTGTCAGGTCACACGGCAAGCCGATCGGCCTGCCCGACGAACCCGCGTGGATCCCGTACCGGAACCCGATCGTGCGTGCATGGTCATCGACCGCGTCGACGCTGTGGTCCAACGACATCGACCGTGACATCCGGGCGAGGTGGGGCCGCTCGACCCCGATATGGTGGCGAAAATAGCCGCGATGCCGTTGAGCGAGCAGCTCGGCGTGAAGGCGCAACTATGTACGGGAGCGATCAATCCGGCCTACTTCCGGCACGTCGTCGGAGTGCTTCCGCTCCTGCTGCTGTCACTGGGCGTGGAGTTCAACTACTTTCGTCGCACCATGCTCGATCCGGCGTACCGCGCCGCGGCCGCAGCGACGATCACGATCATGTCGGTCGGCGTGGTGTTCTCCCTGTCCACACTTCCGTTGGCCGGCATTGGGTGCGGCGAGGTGCTGGCTCGCTGGCACGAGTACCTGGCATTCGTGATCTCGCTGCAGGGGATTTTTACCGCGCTGGCAACACTGGTGTGGATGCTGGTGGCTAACTCGCCAGACGACGAACCCGACGACGATGGCATCGATACCCGCGACGGGAGCCGCGCGGGCGGCTGATCTGGGCCACCCATCAGGCACCCCACTCCAGCGAATACTTCAACTTCGCGACGGCGCTGCGCCAGAGGTGGAACTTCAGCGCGGGGATCCTGATCTGGATCCCGTTGCCGCTGTTGGGAACTCCCCAATGCGCACGGTGTCAGAAACCGTGAGCGATCATCGGGACCGTCGGGTAGAGCGATCTCCTTAACAGTGGATCAGCGGTCCTCCTGCTTAATCGCGAGTCGACCGGTGTAGTCGATGCGCTGCAGGAGGATGCGATGTCCCTGTAGGTATTCATCGACTGCTTTGCGCGCGCCCTGGAAGTGCCCGTAATCGTCGACGAGCAATACGCCCCCGACGGAAAGTCGCGGGTAGAGATGCACAAGCGAGTGACGTGTGGAGGCATACCAGTCCGTGTCGAGGCGCAGCACGGCTATGGTCTGGGGCGCGTGGGCGGGGAGTGTGTCCTCCACCGGACCGGCCACGAGGCGAATACGCCCGGGGTCATATCCGGTCGAGGCCAGTAGGCCGAAGACCTCGGGTTCGGGGATCGCGTATGTGACGGCATCTGAGAGCGACTTGACTCCGCCCGGGCGACTGCCGGCCGCCCTGCCACGCAGGTCGACGTCCTCGCGGGTGGGTTCCGTCATGCCGGTGAACGTGTCGAACCCGACAATGTCACGGTCTGAGATCCCACGTTGCCGTAGGCGCAGCAGAACCGCCATGAGGCTTCCGCCGCGCCACAGTCCGCACTCGACAAAGGCACCGGGGATGCCGTGATCGATGACGTAGTCGACGCTGACGCACAGAGCAGCAACGCGCTCAACCGAGGTCAGCGTGTACGGCTCGACCCTCCGGATGATGCTGCGTACGGAATCATCCAGGTCGTCGAGTCCGAAGCGCTTTCCGTGCGTGCGTACGCGGCGCTCGAGCACAGAGGAGACGTATCGCGAAACGGAAGGCATGCGACGCTTGCTCATCGATCGCGACTCCGCGTCATGATGCCAAACAGTACCGAGTTCTCCCACCATATTTGGCTGGGTAGAGCACCTTTTCTGCTTCTTGCGTTCGCGGTCACACTTGGCGGCGGTCCCTCCACCGACACAGTGCCTCGGCTTGGCTCAGGTCGTAGTCGGGACCGTTGGCGTCGACCGTCAAGAACGTGATGCCCAGACCGGCCATCGCGTCGGCCTCCCTGAGCAGCGCGTCGGTCGACGGTCCCCGCACGTCCAGGGACCGTTCGATCGTGTCAGGATCGCGGCCCGCCGAGGCGCAGTGCTCGGCCAGGATCTCGGCCTTCCGTTGATAGGTCTCGCGGTCGACCAATCCGTGCCAGATGTCGGCATGTTCGGCCACCAGCCGCAGGGTTTTTCGCTCGCCCTGGCCGCCGATCAGGATCGGGATCCTGCGGGTCGGCGGCGGATTCAGCTTGGCGAACCGGGAGTGTATGCGCGGCAACGCCTTTGCGAGGTCACGCAGCCTGCTACCGGCGGTGCCGAACTCGTAGCCGTACTCGTCGTAGTCCTTCTGCTTGTAGCCCGAGCCGATCCCAAGGATCAGCCGGCCACCGGAGATATGGTCGACGGTGCGGGCCATGTCGGCAAGCAACTCGGGGTTGCGGTACGAATTGCAGGAGACGAGAGTACCGATCTCGATGCGCGACGTCTGCTCCGCCCACGCGCCGAGCATCGTCCAGCACTCGAAGTGCGGACCGTCCGGGTCGCCGTAAAGCGGGAAGAAGTGGTCCCAATTGAAGGCGACGTCGACCCCTATATCCTCACACCGGCAGACGGCATCACGAATGTCTGCGTAGTCCGGCGCGTGCTGCGGGTGCAACAGCACACCGATGCGAATCGGGAAGGCCATGGAGCCCACCGTATCGACAGTTCTCGTATCGGCCGCGAAAGCCAACGCCCGAAAAACTTTAGACGCCGGACACCAGGGGAAATAGTCGGCGGTGGATTGCATACCGCCGGAAATCGTTACCATGGTGTTTGAAACTCGCGTTGCCAAAATGTGTGCCGGCCGCAGTATGAAGTACCGCTTCGAAAGAGTAATCGGGATGAAGGCCATCGTCACTCACCAGGATTTGGGACCGAAGCTCGAGACGATCACCGCGCTTGACGGCAATGGGTGTGTCGAACAGCGGAAAATAGACTGAACCCCAGTGGTTGTTCTTCTCGAGGCCACTCAGGACCGGCAGGTCTGGCATGCAGGACATCTCCATCCAGGCCAGGATTCCGTCTACTGCGCCGGCGCGGTTGATATCCAGCGTGATCGACCTCTCCTGCTCGAGTGTAAGGTCGCCGTTGAATTCGAGAACCTCGATGATTCCGGACGTCGACGTAAGGGCAGACAGATCCGGATTGCTGATACGAAAGCGAACATCGAACGGACCCCCGTTCGAGCTGAAGATCCTTTCCAGGTGAGCTACTGAATCGGCGGCAAAAACCGCATCGGCACGCCCCATCACACCATCGAAAGAGACTGCGGCGGCCTCGGTTACGCACCGGTGCGGGATCGCCACACCGTTTTCGGTCAGATGACGGCGGCGCGCATCAAGGAAGACAGCTGCCGCCCCTTCTGCTCCCGCCACTGAACCTATCGTCTCGGAAACGCATACTTCTGCTCGTTCCTCGATCGTCAGTTCGGTAGACAAACCATGGTGAAGCGATACCTTCTCCCCTAACCCCCAAGCGTCAAGATTTTCAGCCGCGCGCCTGTAGGTGTTGAGCATCGCCTCCATGGCGATCACGTGTTCGGCACCGACACGCACGCTCTCGACCGCCCAATTAAGATCCCGCCCGGCGCCGATGTCGAGCACCCGTTTTCCGGGTGCGACTTTCGCCAAGGCCATGCGGAATAGTTCATTTCGAAACGGGTCGTCAGTCATCGTCTGATACAGCGTGTCATCGTAGGCCGGGTACTCGCCTATTGAAGGCCAGAGTCGCGGCTCACCGTCGTTGGCGAATTCAGAGTCTTCAACGTGCACTAACACGACGGAGCCACCAACGATCATCCGTTCCTGACGCAATTCATACCCCCCGCGGGCTGTATACGCATAGTCCCCGTCTCATGCCGGCATGTTTACCATCGACCGAGTCGGAGGTAAATATGCTGATTGCGGGCCGGCCGCGGCGGTGACTCGCATTTCTGTTGCGGCCCAAGGTTTTTCGCGGATATGCCTCGATCGCTCACTTCGTGTACGCAGCCGGGCTACGATCGACTGGATAGCTAGATAGCTAGTAGGTCCGCCGGCGAAGCGCCCGGTGGGCGGCGCAGACCCTACGAGGAGAGAATCAGCATGACCTCGACGGAGCCGTTGGTAGAAGTGCCCACGCAACTCTCGCTGGACGGCCTTATGCGATTAATCGGTCGACGCATCCTCGCGTTGCGCATTCCCGGCTACTATCCGACAGACGATGCGGCCCGGACCAGTCGGCTGATCATTAGCGGCTATGGACCCGAAGGCATTGGCGGTGCGGAATGCTATGAAACCGGAGGCGTCGGCGGTGGGAAACGTCTTGGGATTCCGTTCTTCGATACGCGCTTACACCCTGAATTGTTAGACGAATATTATTCTGAGGCTTTGCCGGCCCAACGCCGATTAAGGCAGATCTTCGCACCGTTCCTGTCACCGATAGATAAGTTGCGTCTGGAATTGCAGGAAATCTGGCCGGACGGTGCACTTCCCGAAAACTTAACCGGCAGGAATTTGTTTATAGGTCTCGGTCGAGTATTCGAGAAAGATGTTGACGGCGCGCCCCATCAGGACATACTGCGGCGAGATACCCCGGAGGCAAAGGCGCGTACGATTCAAGCGCAATTGGGATCCAACATATATCTCCAATGTCCTTCAGCAGGCGGAGAGCTGGAAATCTGGGACCTTTATTTCGCGGATGACGAGTGCGAGCAGCACATTGCTCCTGGAAGTCACGGCATCGACCGCTCTAAACTCCCGGCGCCAACGGTTGTCATCAAACCGGAGCCTGGAGACTTAGTTTTGTTCAACTCGGAGAGTTTGCACGCGGTGACGGCGGTCAATGCGGAGACACGGGTCTCGATCTCATCGTTCATTGGCTACCGGGGCATCGACGCTCCCCTGACGATGTGGAGTTAGTCGCTCTGACATCACCGACCTGCGCGCCGGAGAGGGCTGACTGTGTCTATGGACCTAAGTGTCATCTACCGCATTATTGACATGACCAATGGGATGTCGGATGTCGAGCGCCTGTCCGCTATTTATGCGTACTTGTCAAGCGTCTTGGATCTTGGAGTAGAGGGCGCTTTGGTCGAGGTGGGCTGCAATACCGGCCACACTTCTATCTTTCTTCAGATGGTCAACATGGCACATTCCTCGACCACTACACCACGTGAGTTGCACGTCTTCGACTCGTTTCAGGGTCTTCCCGAGTCGGGCGTTCATGACAGATGCCATGTTCGCTACCCGGATGGTTCCGAGCGACACCTGCAGACCGGCGATCTCGCCGTAACGCCGGAAGACTTGACGCGGGTTTTTCAAGAGTGGAATGTGGATGCGCCAATAGCGCATCCCGGATGGTTCGACGAGACACTCGAGGCTGAACTACCCGCTTCCATTGCTTTCTGTTACCTCGACGCCGACTTCTACGACAGCATCCTCACGGGTATGCGAGCCGTGGTGCCGAGATTGAGCCCGGGTGGCGTGCTCATCGTGGATGACTACTGCGACCCCGTGTTGGCGCCGCGGTCGTGCGATGGCCTGCCCGGCGTGAAGAAGGCCTGCGACGCCTATTTCGCCGAGCACGGCGGGTCAATCCAGCCGTTGGTCGGCGTCGGAGATCTGCCGTTCGGCCTGTACCGAAAACCGAGGATCACCTGACGCGGGCTGCGCTCGCCCTAGTGGAGGTCTGCAACTTTGCTGGCGATGATGGCGCCGTGCGGTGTCCAGCCACTTGAGGATACTCGCCGAACATTGCGGAATCCGCTTGTCTCAAGCCAATCTTCGTACTGGCGCCACGGATAGATCCGTCCGCCCTCCTCAGAAGGGATGCATGCGTGATACACGCTCGCGAGTGCCGCGACGAGAGGGCCGTCCTCGGAGTCATCCGTCATCGAGCTGAAGATCACGACATGCCCCCCGATAGGCAGCGCTTCATTCGCTTTCCGAATGAGCGCTAGATTCTCGTCTTCCGACCAGATGACGAGCTGGTGCGCGAACAAGACGACATCATGGCCCGGCGGGAACGGGTCAGCGAAGATGTCGCACGCAACTACGTCAACACGATCCGCGAGCCCAGCATCCTGAACGCGCTGCTTCGCGATATCAGCCGTAGCCGCAATGTCCAGGACCGTGGCACGACAACCGGAAACTTCTCGGACAACGCCGATGGCGTTGACGGCATCGCCACCGCCCACGTCGAGAATTCGTGTTGCCGAGATGCCGCGCAGCGCTTCCACAAGTACGGGTCGCCCGACACGAGACCATGAATTCATGTACTCATAGAAGACGGCCTGAAGATCCGGTTGCCGTTCGAATCGTTCGTACAGCGTCTCGTTCGGCTCGCCCGGAAAGTGCCTTATGCCGACGTTGGTCTGGTTGACAAGAGATTCGGTGAAGTCGGTGATTCCCGGATACGTAATGTACTGCTCAAATGCGACGGCCGCTTTGAAGAGTTTCCACTCCGGATCGTCGACTGCGGCCGCGACGTCCTCGGTCAGCGAATACAGCCCGGCCCCGCTTCGGCGGACCAGGCCGGTCGCGCAGGCTCCGGTGAGGAGCATGTCGAGCCACCTGCCGTCGATACCCAGCTTGTCGGCCAACTCTTGTCGCGGCATCTCTTTGCCCGCGTCTGCCAGGCTGTCGAGCAGTCCGGTCTCACAGGCGGCTCGCATGCACTGGAAAGCGGCGGCGGCGAAAAGGAGTTCGCCGAGTTTGTCAAAGCCGCGCCGCGCGGGATCCTTCCCGGATGCGGATGATCGCTGGTCCTTCCATGCTGAGGTCACAACGCGGTCCATTCGACATCACCGAAGTAATCCTCGCATCCACCCTTACGAACGGTGTCGATTGTGAAGCAATGGAAGCCTCCACCGAACAGGCGGCGATGACGGTGGCGCACAGGGATCACGGTGGTGCCGTGACGCTCCAGCTCCGAAATCAGCTCCGGGAATAGCGCATTGGCGACAACCGTGTTCTCGTCGAGCGACAGCACGTTCATATCGATGTACGGACTGCTGATAATCAAATCATCGTCCTCGTAGTCGGGGAAGTTCTGCGCCACCGGCTCTGGAGCGTAGATACGGTCCCATCCCTGAAGTGGGAGCGGAAGTCGTTCGGCCACATCGGGATTGCGCAAGAGCAGCAATCCTGGCCGTAACGGCAGTACCAGGCTGTCGATGTGGTTGTCCGCGAAGCGGTGCATGACGTGAACACGGAAACGTTCGCCAAGGTGCGCCCGGAGCCACTTCGCACCAAGCACGTGATTCGCGGTGGCCACGTTGACGATAAGGTCCCTGCCCAAGCGGATGCATTGGGCGCCGTCGATCATGATCTCGAACTCGTCTTCGGTCCCGGTCGCACCGCCGTCGACAGCCTCGATGGCCGGCGTATCGGACCCGGACACATACGACGTGTCGAAGGACCGATCGGTCATTCGCGGACGGGGCATAGATGTCCAGCGCGAACCTTCTCGGAAGTACCTGGCGAAGATGGGCTTGAGAAGATCGTTCTCGAAATAGCGGGCTCTCACCTGTGGTGCAGTCTCCAGGATCTCGTTGCCGAGAATGATCGTTTGATCCCGCACATTCAGAGCAGGAATCATCGTTGCCTGCCAGTTCGCAGTTTGGAACCTGGTGGAACGATCGAGGGAATCCGGCCTATGCACGACCACCCCCGCCAGCTTTATGGCGTCAGCCAGTTCTTCGACATCTTCGGCCAGCTCCTCGACATATCTGCGGTTCAAGTCCCGTCTGGATTGCGGAACGTGCACCGACGAGGGTGGTTCCGAGAATGGATAGTAGAAGGACGAGTTTGCAACATCGTGAAAGAATAGCCGAAATGACAGTTCTAGTTCGTGAAATTGGTAGCCGGACGCCGATCCGACCACGACCTCACTCAGCGGCGACCACTCGTTGTAGCTATTTACTGTCATTGCACCTCGCTGGCGAATTCCGTTGACACTCGCTTGAACTGAAGCCGTGGAAGTGGTCGAACCGTCAAGTTGAACGACGGCACAAGAGCGGGCTTGGCTGACGACGGCATGATCCCAACCTCGTAGTTCCTCGTGACATTCGACAGAAGTCTGGCGATGGATGCGATCGTGTACTCGCGCGCTATGCAATTGCGAGGCCCCACTCCGAACGGCATCCAATACCTCCTCGTGATGTCGGATGGGGCGGCGAACCGCTCAGGTTGGAACTCAAGCGGTTCCGGCCAGTAGTCCGGGTGTTGGTGAACTCTGGTGACGAGCACGACGAGGCGGGTCCCCCCGGGAACCTCGTATCCGCCCAACCGGTCGCTCTGCCGCGCTCGACGCTGGAGCCAGTACACCGGCGGACACAGGCGCAATATTTCGCGGACTGTCCAAGTGAGGTAGGTGGCCTTGTGCTCGGAGCCATCAGGAGTCAGAACCAATGCGCTCCGCAGCTTGTTCTGGACACCAGGATTAGTGGCCAGCAGGTGCAGTCCCCACATCACGGGAACGTGAAGCAAGCCGGAAGACAGTAGCTGAGAAAGCATCTCGTCTCGCATCTCGTTCGCGCTGAGGCCGAGCTTGGCCGCCTGAATGAGGAACGGCGTAGACGGCTCTTCGACGATGTACCGCGAGCACCAAGCGTCGACCTGGGACTCAAGGGCCCGGGTCGCGTGATGCGTCCGCTTAGCCGCGAAGATGAATCCGCCCCTGAGCTTATCCATCCAGAAGGAATCGGTCAGCCGCCGGAGGTGCACGCCGACCGCGTCTAGCTCGTGGGTTGGCGGCCGGGTTCCGAGCAGTGTGACGACCTGTTCGCCAATAGCTTCGCTGTGCATGACCTCTTCGAAGGAGCGGTCCTCGGACCCACCGGCGCGCTCCGAGAGGTCAACACCGGCTAGCCCCTCCTGCTGAGGCATCGAGTACAGCCGTCGGAAAGCACCGCGCCGACGACGCCATTCGCTATCCATCGCGTCCCACGTGGCTAAGCCGACACCACGAAACGGCAAAGCCGTACGTCGTAATCCGGTATCCCCGCCTTTGTCGGAATAGTTCTCATTGTGATTGGTCAGAACACGCGATGCGTGCTCCGGGTTTGAGACAACAAGGACCCGCTCCCGTCCCACGTGGAGCCAATAGACGTCACCGAGCGTCTCTGCTGCGCGCAGGAGGAAATCCGAACGGCCAGCTGTCAGATGAAGCAAAGAGCCATACAACGGAACTCTTGGTGCAGAACGTATCTGCGTCGTTTCGGGCATCTATGCACTGCCAGTTCTTCGGGGAGCAACGCATGCTCAGTTGGCTGCAAAGTCGCAGCGACGTTCTCCGTCGGCACGAGCTCCGGTACTCATGGTAGGAGCAAAATTTGCGCGCACGGCATAATCGCGGAAGCCGCCGCGATTATGCCGCCAGCCGCACTGTCCTCTGATCCTCTAGGAATCTCGTGATGTGCCCCCTGACGTGGGACCAACGGTAGGGGCTTCCGAACGGCCGATGCCGGATCATTGTTCTGCTCAGAAAGCCCCTGGAAGAGTCTTGGCGGAAACGACAATTGATCCGTCTCGCCGTCTACGGTTAGTGCACCCCCCAATGGAAGGTGAGGCGGCTAAGGTGGCGGAAGTTTCGACGGGCCCCCAGGCTGCCGACGATACCTGTCGAGACTGCGGCTACGAGCCGGAGCTCAAACGGACACTCGGCTCCTTTCAGATCTTCGCGGTCTCGTTCGCGTTCATCTCGGTCGCCGTTGGCGTCTTTGCGACATACGACGCCGTGCTGCAGAACGCGGGACCGGTCGGGATTTGGCTGTGGATCCTCGTGGCGGTCGGGCAGGTCCTGGTGGCGCTGGTATACGCGCAGTTTGCGGCGCGTATACCGCTCAGCGGCTCGTCGTACCAATGGGCCTCGCGGCTAGCCAACCCGAAGATCGGTTGGGGATTCGGTTGGCTGACGGTTTGTTTCCTGACGATCAGCGTGGTGGCGGTCGACAATGCGCTGGCCAGCCACGCACTCATGCCGCTGTTCGGCATCGCGCCGAACGAGAATACCGCGCGCATGATCACGGTGGCGGTGCTGCTCATTCAAGCGTTGCTCGTCGTGTTCTCGACGAGCATCGTCGGCATGATCAACGCGAGCGCGGTAGTGATCGAACTGGGGATCGTCGTGTTGCTGGCGATCGCGCTGGTCATCGCGGTGTTGGTCACGGGCGGCGGTACAGCCGAGAACCTCACCTCGCGCGGGGTCACCGAGAATGCCCCCGACTATTTCGCCGTCGGCGGCGGTTTGATGTCTGCGATGATCATGGGCCTGGCCACGCTGGTGGGCTTCGACTCGGCGGCGAATCTGGCTGAGGAGGCCAAGGATCCCTTTCGCAGTGTCCCGCGGGCGATCGTGGGATCGGTCGTGGCGGCCGGCGTGCTGGGACTGCTGTTCGTGATCACGCTCACCGTCGCGATCAAAGACATCCCCCGTGTCACCGCCAGCGACTCGCCGGTCGCGACGATCGTCCGCGATCAGCTCGGTCCGGTGATGGAGAGGACGCTAATGGTCGGGATCTTGTTCGCGTTCTTCGGCGCCGGGATGGTGACTATGGCCGCGTGCTCGCGCATCGTTTTCGCGATGTCGCGCGACTCACGCTTTCCTGCCCACCGGCTGATGCGGCGGGTCAACCCGCGCACGAATACGCCGATCCCGGCAACGATCCTGATCTTTGTTGCAGGCGCCATCCTGATGCTCGCGCTGCCGGGCGCCGCGCTGCTGAAACTGATCATCTCGGCGACAATTCTCCCGGCGATCATCTACGGCCTGACGATCGTGCTCTACCTGGCGGTGCGCAAACGGCTCGGTCGCAAGGAGGGTGGGTTCAGCCTCGGGCGCTTCGAGCTGCCGGTCGCGATCTGCGCGCTGGTGTGGGTGGCCGTCGCACTGTTTGTGCTGGTGGTGCCCGGAGAGGCGCGCGTCCCCGACCTGATCATCGTCGGCCTGATCGGCGTGGGCGGACTGTTCTTCCTCGGCATGCTGATGTTCCACCGAGGCGTGCTGGAGACCGAGCCCGGAGACGCCGATGTCTTCACGGTTTGACCGACAGGTGACCGTGTGACTGCCGTGACCACCCAGCTGACGGGTGACGAGGTGCGTGCGGACGATCCCGGCTACGAGGCGGCGCGAATCGGCTGGAATCGCCTTATTCCCGCTAGCCCCGAGGCAATCGCGCGGTGACAAGCTGAGGCCATGTCCTAGCTCGCGTATGCTCGTAATGTTCGGCCCACCAATTACTTTCACCGCGATGACGATGGCAGTCATGAGCGTTGCCGGTAGCTTTCGCCTTCGACGACGAGTTCATAGGCCGCCGATTCCAGCCTGTCCATCGCCGAGTAGGCCAGCAGCGGGTCGGCCATCTTGGTCAGGATCTCCGATGGCTCGCGGTTCGAGGCGATGATCGTGGAGGCTTTGCGGTGGCGTTCGACGATCAGCTCGTAGAAGTGAACTCGAGGACAAACAGGCGACGCTGAGCCCTACCCAGCCGCTGACGGAGTTCAGCCCTCTTCAAGTGCTTCGCCGAGTTCGTGGGCGACGCGGCTGTGCTGGTTCTGCACCAGGGCGTGTCCGGTAGCGAGCACTAAAGCAACGGGCCAGTCGATGATCTCGACGGCCGCCAGCGCGGCCAGCACCCCGTAGTAGGCCAGTTCTTCGGGTCGCGGCACACGCACCCGGCCCAGCCCCGGCAGGTCGACCGCGAAACTCTCCGCCTCACGGACCCGTTGGACTGCTGTTCTGTGACTTGTTTTGCGGTGCGATTGTTCGGCCATTGGTTGCCCTCTCGTCATGGCGTATTGGACGATTCGATGCCTGGATTGTCGACCGTGGTGGTGTGTCCACCACCGCTGTTGGGATCGTGCCGGATCCGTTGACCGACGCCCTCGCGGGGCTGCTCGCCGCGCCGTTGCGGGAGCTGTACGCGGTGCTGTGGCGGGTGGGCGTGGTGGAGATCGTCGACTGATCATCGACCGGCTGTGAGGCGGTCGAACTCAGCAGCCGAGGGACGACGGCGGCCGCGCCCGTCGCGACCGCCGCGGCGCCCAGCGCTTGCCCCCAACCGAGCGGGCCCAGCGGGGTGCTGCCAAGCAGATGGCTGACGCCCGGGGTGCTGATCAGGGCCGCCAGCACCCCCAGTGAACCGGCGGCCGTCGCCACCACCAGGGGGCTGTGTGAGTCCAGCATGGTCTGCCCCAACTGCGCCGAGACCAGCGCCACCAACGCGACCGTCGAGGCTCGCCGGGGCCGCCCGGTGAAACTGGCCATCACCCAGCCGGCGGTGGCGGCTCCTGCGGTCGCGGTGCCGCGCACGGCCACCATGCGCCACAGCGCGGCCCGGTCGGGTCCCCGAGCGGCGAACCGTGCGGCGCTGCTGGGCGCGCTGACCGCCAGCGCTGCGGCCGGCAGCGCATCGGTGAACATGTTGACCAACAGGAGTTGCCGGGCGTTCAGCGGCGCCCGGCCGGTCACGGCGGTTCCCGCGATCGCGAACGCCACCTCGCCGGCGTTGCCGCCGAGCAGCACCGCCACCGCCGCCTGCACCCGCCGCCACAGTTGACGGCCCTCGTCGAGCGCGTCGAGCAACGCTTCGATCCGGCCGTCGAGGAGCATCACGTCGGCGGCGGTACGGGCGGGGTCACTGCCCGCGGCCGCCACGCCAACGCCCACCGTCGCCGCGCGGATGGCGGCGGCGTCGTTGGCGCCGTCGCCGACCATCGCGCAAACGTGGCCCAGGCGTTCCAGCGTTTCGACGATCTGCACCTTGTGTTCCGGCAGCATCCTCGCGAAGACCAGCTGCTCGGTGACCGCGTGCTCCTGGGCGCGCCGCGGCATGGCTGCCCATTCGGCGCCGGTGATCACCTCGCCGCCACTAACCGGCATACCCAGTTCTTCCGCGATCGCGGTCGCGGTGACCGGGTGATCACCCGTGATCAACCGGACCCCGACGCCATGGCCCCTGAGCGCGTCGAGCAGGTCGCCAGCCGCGGCCCGCGGCGTGTCCGAGAGGCCGAGCAGGCCGAGCACTTCCAGCTCGGCGCCGCACAGCCGGGCGAAAGCGTCTGCGTCGTCGCGCACCGATTCGGCCTGCCGTGCCGAGAGCCGCCGGCCCGCCACCGCGATCACGCGCAGCCCCCGCGCGGCCATCTCCTCCACCGCGCCGGCGATCTCACGATCGCCGCCGGCGCAGGCGGCGAGCACCACCTCGGGCGCACCCTTGATGGCCAGCTCGGTGCCCGACGCCGACGCCGAGAACGATCTGCCGGAGCGGAACGGCAGATACGCAGTGTCGCCATCGGCGTGCTCGGCAGGGGCGGCGGCCGCCACGACGGCGACGTCGGTGGCATGTTCGTGGCGGTCGCCGTCGGCCGGCGGCGTGGCGCGCGCCGCGGCGGCCAGTACCGCCTCACGGGAAACACCCTGTGCGGCAACGATGTCGCTGACACGCAGCCGGTTTTCGCTCAGGGTGCCCGTCTTGTCGAAGCACACAACGTCAACGCGGCCCAGCGCCTCGACCGAGCGAGGGCTACGCACCAACGCACCCGAGCGGGTCAGCCGCCGCGCCGACGCCTGCTGGGCCAGGGTCGCCACCAGCGGCAGCCCTTCGGGAACCGCGGCGACACTGACCGCAACGCCGCTGCTGACGGCCTGACGCAGCCCGGTCAATCGGAGCAGGCCCAGCCCGGTGACCAGCGCGCCGCCGGCCAGGCTGAACGGCCACGCCTTGTCGGTGAGATCTCGCAGCTGAGCCTGAAGCCCGACGGCGGCCTGCTCACCGCGCGGCGTCGCGGTGGCCCGGCGCGCCGCAGTGGCCGCGCCGACCGCGGTCACGATCGCCACCGCGGTGCCGGCCACCACTGTGCCGCCGGCGTAAAGCATGCAGCTGCGTTCGGCCAACGGCGCCGCGGGCGTGGCGGCGACATGCTTGGCCACCGGCAGCGATTCACCGGTCAACGAAGACTCGTCGACCTCGAGGTCGACGGCCTCGGTCAACCGGGCGTCGGCGGGCACCACCTCACCGGGGCGCACCTCGATGACATCGCCGGGACGCAGCATGCCCGCGGCGACGCTGGCGTAGTTTCGGGTGCCCGCGGCGGCACCGGCCACGCGGCGCGCCGGCGGGTCCTGCACTGCCAGCATCCGCCGCAGCAGACGTTCGGAGCGCACGCGCTGGGTGGCCGCCAGCGCGGCGTTGCCGGTGAGCACCGAGGCGACGAGCGCCGCGTCCACCGGCGAGCCGAGGACGGCGCTGGCCGCCGAGCCGATGGCCAGTACCGGGGTGAGCGGGTCGGACAGCTCGCCTCGCATCGCACCGGCGAACTCGCCGACCGCCCGGCGCACAGGACCGGCGATGCCGCCCACCGCGCCAGCCGAGGCCCGCGCGGTGGACGACACCCGAGACCGCCGCAGAGGATCGGTCTGCACGGGCGGTGGCGGCAGTAGGCGGCGCACCTGCTCGACGGACATCGCGTGCCATTCATGGGTGACCGCCAGAGGCGGCGGTTGGTCCCGCAGAACCCCGCGTGCCAACCGGTAGCCGGTCCAGGCACCGGCGGCCGCGCCCGCCGTCACGGGGCCCGGTCCGCGGCCGCGCACCCCGGGAACCATCAGCAACGCCCCCAACAAGGAGGCGCCGGTGGCGATCTCGACGCCGCGCCGGCTTGCCCGCAGGGCGGCGGGCAGCGCGTGCATCAGCTGCCAGACACCACCGAGGTCGTCGACCAACAACTGCGCCTGCCACGGCGGCGGCCCATCCGGGCAGATCACCCCAATCGACACGTCGGCCGCGGCCAGGGCACCGGCCGCGCCGGGCGACACCACCGCGACGCTGCGGCCCTCGCCCTGCAGCCGCACGACAGCGGCGGCCAACGCCTCATCGATGTCGGGGTCGGCCGGATGCAGGTCGTCGAAGCCGGATCGCAGGTCGGCGAGGGCGTCCACGTCGATCGATACCACCTCAGCGTGCCCGCGCCGCGCCTCGGCGACGACCGCGGCGGCCAGCGGGTGATGCTGTGGCCGCACCAGAACCTCACCGGCTCCCACCCGTTGCCAGCCGAGGTTCAGCGTCGCACGCTCGAGTTCGGCCTGAGCCCGGCTCCACACCGCGGCCCGGTCGGTGTCGGCCACCCCGCGAATCCGGCCGATGCGCAGGTCTCCGGTGTAGAGCGCGCGCGGGTCGATGACCACCGCGTCGACCCGGTCCATGCGGCGCAAGGCCTGCGGCTGCAGCGCCAGCACACCGTGCCTGTCGGCCAGGCCGCGGCCGAGCGTGCCGGCGAAGGATTCCCGACTGGTGCGCGCCGCCTTCGGGGCCGCGACCAGTGCGGCGGTGGCGGCCGCGTTGGGGTCGCGGGTGAGGAAACCGATTACCGTCGCGCCGATCGCTTGCACCAGCCCGCTGCGGTCGGCGTACCGCTCGATCGGCCCGGGCGGCAGGGGACGCGGACGCTTCGGCGGGTCGGCCGTCTCGGGGCAGGCGGCATGCTCGGCCAGCGCGGGCTCGTGTCGCTGCCAGGACCGCAACGCCGCTTGTGCCTCAACGACTTTGGTCAGCTGAACCAGCACGTCGACCGCGAGCGAGGCGGGCGCCAACGTGACGGTGTAGGCGGTCGTTGTCGCCAAGGCCAGTAGGGTGTCGGCAGCGGTGGTGCCCAACCGGGCCTCGACGAGTCGACGCAGCCGCGGCTGATAGTCGACAACGGTGACCGGAGCCGCCAGGCCGGCCGGAAGCCGGGGCCAGCCCAGCGCACGGCCGGCCACCGCGACGCTCAGGCCGGCGGCGCCCAGCGCGACCGCGGCGACGGCGGCGGCCAGCACGACGCCGTCGCCGGGCAGTTCGCCCGCCGGTTTGGGTTTCGGACGGCCTGCGGTGTGCTCCGCGTCGCCCACGAGCCCGCAGAGTTCGCCCGTCGTGGGCGCGCCGGCGCCGAGGCGCACCACCACGCGTGCAAGCGGGCGGTTGAGGTCCGCCGAAACCACCCCGGGGTGGGTGCGCACCGCGTCGAGGACAGCGGCGGCGACGGCCGATCCGGTCTCGGTATCGCCGAGGCCGCGGACTTCGATCCAGCAGCGGTCGGCCCCACGCCAGCACCGGCGACGTGCGCCGCCGCCGAGGGACACCGACACGACGTCGCTCACCGCGTCGACGACGCGGGCCGGCGACACGGAGCCGGCGCCTCGCAGCGGCGCCACCGCGAGCACCGATCCCCTCGACACAGCGGTTGCTGCCGCCGCGGCGGTGGCAGCGGTCAGGGTGGTCGTGGCACGGATTCCCGTCGTCGCGGCAAGCATCGGCAAGGCCGCGGTCGTCCGCATCAGACGGGTCAGTTGCGGCAAGGGCAAATTGACGATCGGTTGTTGACTATCGCTTGGCCGGGGCGCGCCGGGTCCGGGCCACGGACTTGCGGGCGGGCGTGGTGCGTGTTCTCGGCGAGGCCTTCTTCCTCGGTACGGATCGGGCGATCGGTGTCACCGACGCGTCATCGGGGGCCACTGCCGGCGCCGATCGTTTGGGCGCAGACTGCCCCCGATCGGCCTGGTTGAATTGCCGCAGTACCAAGGCCGTCCCGCCGACGACAACCAGCACAGGCCATTCGACAAGCCCGGCGGCGCCGAGGACGCCGAGGGTGAGCGCGGCAGCCGGTGTCGAGCGACTGCCGCTGCTGATTCCGTCCCTGACGCCGGCGGCGCTGCCACGCACTCCCCCGATGACGCCGGTGACCACGGCCCCGCTGACCGCGCCGGCCACCGCTGTCGCGGTCTCCGCGGTTTGGGTGACAGCGCGTACTGCTCCTCGTACGATATTCATCTCGACTCTCCTTGGCGTTCACTATTGAGACGCCGTTCGGTAACGCAGACAGTACTCCCGTTTACGCAGACGAGCATTGTGAACGTCTGAAACCATTGCCGCAGAACACTTTGGATCACACCGCGACGGCCTCCTGACCGGCGAAGCTTCGCAGGACGACTGCGCCCGTCGCGCCGGAACCGAAGCGTCCACCGCATGTCCATGCGCAGATAGCGCTGACGACACGCCCCGCACAAAAAACCGCGATGCCCACCTGTCCACGGCGCCGCCAACTTCGTGTTGCTCTCGGCCGGAAACAATTGCGTTGTGCTTTGAAACAGCATCGCTGGCGCAGTGTTGTCGCGACGGACAGTGCGCATGAGGGCCCCACGACGCGCGATTGCTTGGGCCACAAGGGCGAACCAGCCAAGGCCCACGGTGCTTGCTGCGTCATGTGCGCGGTGACAGCAATCGCCGGGCGATCGTTGTTCGCTATGACAGCGACGAAGAGGTTAGGAATGAAGGTGTCGCCGGGGTGTTCCGCGGCGGGGACCCGGCGGTTGTTGTAGAACCTAATCGTCGCGGGCAGATCGCATGCCGCCAAACAGTGACCGATCGCCCGCGCACACCGAAAATCGACGGTGTATGGGGTGTACCCCCGACGCGGGCGGGCTCGGTCGGGGATCCTTTCCGGTTCAGCGAGGTGATGTTATGGATGCGCGGCGGAAGCGAACGGCCACGCCGAAAACCCCGGCTATCACCGCTATCAATGGCAGGCCGCGCCAGGTGTCCGACCGCGAAGTCGATGTCCTCGCGTGGCAATTCCTGCACTCTGAATACGCGGGCGACGAGTATGCGGGTTGGCCGCTTCATCGACGTCTCGACGGCTTTCTTCGGCGCCGCGGTCAGGGCCGCCTGGCCGACAGCGGCGACGTGTGCAATAACATTGTCGATCGCATCATGACCTATATCAGCGCGGCTCTTCGCCAACGCGGTCGACGGGGGCCGCAGCAAAGCCGTCGCACCAATTCGACTACTTGAGCTCTGCGGGCCATCGGCTATTGAATGCGCGTCAATAAGCATCGTGGCTTTCATCATGGCGCTCGCCCGGCAGCGCTGATCGTCAGGGATCGGTGTTGTCGAGGATCGCTAAAAAGGCCTGAGCGGCTGACCGGTGTCGGATCACGAACGGCGCAGCGCAAATTGGTCCGACCAACAGCCTGGAGCCAATTCGCCCCGTCAACCCGTTGGAACGATCACACGGACTGTAAATCCGTCGGCTTACGCATACAGTGGTTCGAATCCACTACCTGCTACACAGGTCAGAGGCTATTTCCGGGCTCCGGGACCATCCTCAGATTGCCGATCGCCCGCAGATCGCCCGCAGCAGTTTGCGCAGCCGCGTCGACGTTTACCGTGGTGCCGTCGGCGAGCGAGCGGCCCGCGGTCAGCCGCGCAGCGGTGTGAGGGTGCTCAGAGAGTACTCCGTGACGGCGATCAACGCGGCCTTCGCCGAGTGGCGATCACGAGCATCGACGGTGATCACCGGGATGTGGTCGGGCAGGGTCAGCGCCTCGCGGACCGCGTGCGTAGGATGCCCTGGCGCACCGTCGAATTCATTGACGGCGATCAGAAACGGCAGGTTACGCGCCGCAAAGAAGTTGGCGGCGGCGAAGCTGTCTTGCAACCGCCGGACATCTGCCAGAATAATCGCGCCGATCGCGCCACGGACCAGGTCGTCCCACACGAACCAGAACCGGCGCTGGCCCGGCGTGCCGAACAGGTAGAGCACCAGGTCCTCATCGAGGGTGATGCGGCCGAAGTCCATTTCCACTGTCGTGGTGTTCTTCATCGGGGTGGCCTCAAGGCCGTCCATGCCCGCAGACGCGTTGGTGACCAGCGCCTCGGTGCGCAGCGGCATGATTTCCGAGACCGCGCCGACGAACGTCGTTTTGCCGGCCCCGAACCCGCCGGAGATGACGATCTTCGTCGAGGCGGCGCCCCACCCCTCAGAGTGCTCGTAGGCCACGCAGGGTCCTTCTTATCAGTTCACGTCGTTCGTCGATTGTCATCGAGTCACCGAGGGGGGCGTGCACCCGCAAATAACCCTGTGTCACCAGGTCGCCGACCAGGAACCGCGTCGCACCGAGCGGCAAGGACAGACGAGCGGCGATCTCTGCGACCGAGGGGCTGTGTACGCACCACGTCAGGATCTGGCCCCGCACATCATTTCTCGGCCAGCGCGGCGGCTTCGCTGTGGTGTTGAGCGCTTCGACCTTAGCCTCGAGTGCCAGTTCGACACCAGAGTCGGTAGAGCCTGCCGTCAGCGAGTATGGCCGGACCAGGCTCGGCTCGTCCGCGGTTTCCGGTTCTGTGAACCAGTCGCCGATCGGTTCGCCCTTGCCCTCCGACTGCTGATGCGCGTCGGTGTGCTTCTCCCGGACATGTGGCGAACTATGCGGCACGTTGTGGTTCTCCAAGAACCACAAGGTCTGGTCGGCATGCACCGATGCGCGCAGCTCGCTGGAGACGACCTTGAGTACGGTGCGGTCGGTGTCGATGACGAATGTGGTCCGTCTGACCGGCAGCAGCCGGGCCAGCAGGCCACGGCGCCGAGTGTGCCGGCCACGCCGGGCCGCCTGACGCGCCACGACGGATCTACGCAGCTTGGCGAGCCTGCCTCGGCGCACCCCGAACAGCTCAGACACCACGCCGTCCGCGTCGGAGAGCAGCGGATAGTCGAACGAGCGCTGTTCGGCGAAGTGGGCCTGCTTGTCGACGGTGTCGGTGCTGATGCCCACCCGCTGGGCGCCCACCCTGGCGAATTCGTTGCCCAGGTCCCGAAAATGACAAGCCTGGGCTGTACAGATCGGTGAGGACGCTATTGGGAAGAAGAACAGCACAACCGGCCCTCCGGAGAGGAGCGCGGACAGTGTCCGAGGCCGACCGGTGTGATCATACAGAGCGAAGTCAGGCGCCTTCTCGCCCGCGATCATCGGCAAAGAGTAACGCGGGGAAGTTCTGCGCGACGCACGACTCGAATAATTCGGTCATCGCCGAACAGCAGGTGGGAACCGTGATCGGCTCGGCCACGCCGAGGATGCCGGGAACGATCCGCCGCCGCCGCAAGGGATAGGCTTCCTCGAGATCAAGCCCAATGGTGATGCGCGGACTGAACCGCGTCGGATGCGTGAAGCGGCCCGGTATGTCGTTGGTCTAATCCCTTGGGTCACATATTTTCGCAAGGCTTTACGTAGGGCGCGCAGCGGGCGAGATCCCCAATCCAGGTGGGTGATCGCCACCACATGGACCGGCTGACCAGTTAGAACGTGGGCGGGCGGCGTAGGAGAACCATCCTCGGTAGTAGCGCCGCCCGTCCGCTACCCCGCGGGACTTGGTCACCATCAGTCGGAGGGTTGCCGTTGCCAGGAGGGTGACCGGATCAGCAGGTCGACCTGTGCGTTATCCCAGCTCCCCAGGCTATGTGGCATTGAGGCGAAGCCCGGGGGGCAGCGGCTGTGGGTTGAGCGCACGCCCGGGGGGCAGCGGTTGCGGGTTGAGCGCAACCCCATTGTGGACGTTTCCACATGATGTCGCGGTAATGCACGGATCCGGCGGTTCGAAGCCGCCGTTGTTCGGGTAAGCGTTGGCTGGGGAGGCGAGGATCGCGGCCGCCAGCGGGATCGTGATCCCTGAGACCGCCGCGGCGAGTGCCGACGCCATTAATTTGTGGCTGTGGGTGGTATTCATCATGTGTTCCTTTCGGTGGTGGCGGCACCGGGTTGCGCCGCTCTTGTCACCCGACACATGCCAAGCTTGATGAGGACGACTTGGAGAATTCTTGACATTTCTTGAGGCCGCCCGACTGGGGGTGACCCCCACCCCGCGGCCAGCCGCGCCGGATCGCGCAGCGTCTGCCAATGCGTGCAATACGCCCGGGTTCTAAGCCGTTGGATGCCTCGCGGCTGCTAGGAATTCGTGACGACGCGGGCCAAACTGCGCGCGGCATCTGCCTGTGAATCGTCGGGTATCTGGGTCGCCGGGCATGGCCACGATGTCGGCGACCCGGCCAGGTTCGAGAACGCCGACGTCGCTGCGGCCGAGGAGTTCGGCGGCGGTAGCGGTGGCGGCGCGCAGTGCCCGGGCGGGGTTGATGCGTGCGGCGACCACGGCTTGGAATTCGAGGTTGCCGTTCGGGAACGGGAACGTCCCGCAGTCGGTTCCGTAGGCGATCTTGACGTTGCTAGCGGCGATCAGGCGGTGGGAATGCTCTGCTCGGCATGGCGGGGGAACTTGGCGGCGGTGTAGACATCACTCATCTTCCGGACGGCTGACCGGGGGCCACGTGGCTGTAGCCTTCACTGCGAATCAGGCGCCGCGACGAATGCAGCGGAAGCCGATGTTGGCTCATGCCGGTATCGATCATCCAGTCGCTGGTCCACCGGCGCTTCTCCGGTCGCCGACTTCGTGAGCCCGTCGGTCCGGGACGCCAGGTCGGGCAACGATCAGCCGCCCCGCGAAGCGAGAAATTTGTTGAGCTCTTCCACCGCATGGTTGATCGTGAACGACGCCGGCTCCTGGCGCGGCGGGAACTCCTTGAAGGTCTCCAGGAACTGGGTCACGATCGCGGAGCCGTAGAACATGAGGTAAAGGCGGTCAATCAACCAGTCCCAGTATGTGTTCGACGTGATGTCCGCGTGTTCGTAGGGGTCGGTTCGCAGGTTGAACAGCTTGGGCGCGCGCAACTTGGTAAACGGTTCGAACCAAACCTGCAGCGTGCCGGGACAGCGCTGCTCCATGAAAACGATCTTCCAATGCTCCGCCCGGATACCCAGCACATCGCCGTCGTCGGAGAAGTAGATCATGCCGCGCCGCGGGCTCTTTTCCACTTCACCCGTCAGGTAGGGCACAAGGTTGTACCCGTCGATGTGGACCTTGTAGGTCATCTCACCGGCTTGGTGGCCGTGTTTGAGTTTCTCGACGATCTCGGGTTCGCCGGCGGCCGCGAGAAAGGTCGGCAGCCAGTCGTGATGCTGCACTATCTCGTTGGAGACCGAGTGTGGCTTGATCTTTCCGGGCCACCGGATCATTTCGGGAATCCGGAATGCCCCTTCCCAGTTGGTGGCCTTTTCGCTGCGGAACGGCGTGGTGGCGCCGTCGGGCCAACTGTTGGCGTGCGGGCCGTTGTCGGTGCTGTAGATGACGATGGTGTCTTCGGCGATTCCGAGTTCGTCGACCAGATCGAGCAACTGGCCGACATTGCGGTCGTGGTCGATCATCGTGTCGTGGTACGGCGACTGCCACCGGCCGGCTTGGCCGAGGCTTTCCGGCTTGGTGTGCGTCCGGAAATGCATGTGCGTCATGTTCATCCAGACGAAGAACGGCGTCTTTGCCTCGTGCTGGCGCTTGATGAAGTCGATGCACGCACCGGTGGTATCGTCGTCGATGGTTTCCATCCGCTTCTTGGTCAGCGGCCCGGTGTCCTCGATGCGTTGCTTGCCCACGGGCCCGTACCGGTCGTCTACCTCGCCGGAATCTTCCTCGGTGGCCCAAGAATGGATGACGCCACGCGGGAGCAGCGCCGCGCGCAGAATGGGCGCCTCCTCCGCGGTGGGGTAATCCGAGGCCTCCGGCTCTTCCTCAGCGTTGAGGTGATACAGGTTCCCGAAGAACTCGTCGAACCCGTGCGCTGTCGGCAGAAACTTGTTCAGGTCGCCGAGGTGGTTCTTGCCGAACTGGCCGGTCGCATAGCCCAGCGGTTTGAGCAACTCGGCAATCGTCGGATCCTCCTTCTGCAACCCGACGTCGACGCCGGGCATCCCGACCTTGCTCATACCCGTGCGGTAGACGCTCTGGCCCGTGATAAACGAAGAGCGGCCCGCGGTGCAACTTTGCTCGCCGTACGAGTCGGTGAACAGCATTCCCTCATCAGCGATCCGGTCGATGTTCGGGGTGAAGTAGCCCATCAAACCCCGGCTGTAGCAGCTCAGGTTCGATATGCCGATGTCGTCGCCCCAGATCACCAGAATGTTCGGCTTAGAAACAGGCATGCGCATTCCCTTCGACGGCTCGGCTCTCGATGAGCAGCCTAGGGAGTCACGGACGACTACGACAGGGTGATTGACGCGATGATCACCTCGTGGTCATCCTCATCACTGGTTCAGTCGCCATCACTGGTTCAGTCGCCGACGCCGGTCTGTGGCTCCGAGGAGCCGGCAGCTTGATCCGCGGTGGGAACCCCTCAGGCGAGGGTCGAATCGGTGTCCGGTTCAGGGCCGAAGACGAATCGGCGCCCAGCGACGCTCAGTGGGCGGATGCGTACAAAGTGCGGCTTTAGCGTTGCCGTCCAAGGGAATAACCATGCTCGCCTAGCTTCCTCGAGCTCGTCATCGGTACGAGGTACGCTTGCGATCCCGTTGACGATTACGCTCCAGCCTTCATCAAAGGTGTTTCCGTCCGCCTCGAACAGCACCTGGTTGTTGATCGCAGCGCTGACCAACTTGGTGCCCTCTGCGGTGCGGAATAGCACGCTGCGGTGTTGGACGACGAAGTTGACTGGAAAGATCTTCGGTTGACCATCCACGCTGGTGACCAGCCGCCCCAGTGCGACGGTTCCCAGGAGACTCCAGCATTCGGTCTCGGACAGGATCGAGATTGGTTGCGTATCTAGGGGCATGGCCACGACGCTACCGACCGCAGACGCTCAGTCACAGGGGCACAAAGTCCCATGTATCGGGCGCAAATGACCCGAGGTCAACTCCCGCGCGCCGGCGGCGTGCGGGCCGCGATCGGCTTTGTTGGAACGAGATTCGGATCGACGGGAACGTTGGGATGCTTCTGCGGCATGTTGTCGACCCCGGTCGCGGCGCCCACGACCCGGCGATGGCCGAGGCATGGGAGCATGTCCTAGGGGCGCAGGCAAAGCTGTCGAGGTTGAAGAGCCCAATTGGGGCGGCCCGGCAACCACCCAGTGTGGTGACAGCCCGATGGCGTCGCCCGGCACGGGCGTCTGTCACGTGGGATGGAGCTCATCGCAGTCGTGGTAGTCCTGCCGTAGAGGCTGATGCTGGCGCCGGGAAGTCCATGACATCACCGTCGGCGAAAGGCCGGGCGAGGCGGGACTTTGGTCCCTACCGGGCGGGCCTGTGCGACAGCAGGATGGGGGATAAGAGTCCACACTCGGAGAGGTCAAGTGCGACCATGACAACTTCAACCAACGACAGGCAGCCGAAACACGTCGAAAACGATTGGGCCGTAGTAATTTCTGTCGACGAGCTAAAGGGACAGACCAGGGCCATGGCGCGATTGCAGTTCGACGGCCAGGAGTGGATCGGTGCGGGACTGTCCAGACTCAGCCCCGCGGAACGCGGCACCGCAGGAACCGGCGGCCAGCTGGCTATTGCGCGGGCACTGTCAGATCTGGCGCGGCACCTGGCGCGGTCACCGGTGGGCCCGTGACCCCGCTGGGCTGAACAACACCCAGCAAGCAGACGAGACACTGCAAGGACTCGCGCGCTAAACCACTCTCAAATCAACACGCGGCGTGTTGTTCGTCGATGGTGCAGGTGTACCGGATCGGTGACGCTGGCTCCCAATCGGTCTGGGGTGGCGAATAGCCAGGTTGGAGAAGGCCAGCAATCACTAACGTCGACGCGGCCATTCCACAAACCACGCGTCGTGGCTCCTGGTCACCGGATCTCGAGCACGTCGGATACGGCGCGCCGGAGCGTAGGGGGTGGGGGCAATTCATGTTGCGGCGCGTCGCCAATGCGGATGAGTACTTGCGGCTCGCGGGTATTTCCGGTGAGCCGCCGGACGGCTTCGCGGCTCGTATGGATTTCGATCATGTGGGTCAAGGTGCACGTAGCCAGGCCGGCCGCTGTGCATTCCAGCAGCACGGTGGATAGGACTTCGCCGCACCGCAGCGCGTTGTCTCGGCTGTCGTCGTAGGTCGACAGGACAAGGACCAGTGATTGGTCGCGCTCTATGCCCGGGCGTCGGTGGCCGTACAGGCCGGCCGGGAAGTGCCTCCCCACGTCGACACGGGCTTCTTCGGCGTCGGACACCAACGCGGTGGGCGGGATTCCCTCACGTGGGTCCGTGTAGCCTGTCCACCAGAGCAGTTCGGCCTCATACGACGCGTCGTGCTGGCGTAGCTGTTCGGTCAGCCGCGAAATGTGGGCGAGCATAGGACGCCCACTATCGCCAATCACGTCTAGATCGACCCCGTGCCTCTCGACGATGTTTCGCAGTACCGTTTCGAAATCATCCCAGCCGCGGGGCGCGGCGAATGGCAACCGATCGGTCCGTCGGTGCCTGATCGCCTCGGCGAGCGCGGGCCGGGCGTCGCCGACGAAGTCCATCTCCCGAAACTCAATCGTGGCTAGGTGATCCTGGTCAGTGGTATCCGGAAACCGATGAATCACCGCTTCCCATCCGGCGGCGGCGCTGGCCACCCGAAGATGATCGAGCACCGCGCCACAACTGATGATCACCTCGCGTCCGGTGCTGTCGGTGTGGTGCCCGATTCGCGAGGGGTCGGCGAATAGGTGCAGCCCGCTGTCGTCGGCCAGCCATCGCCATGGCTGGCTGTTGTGCAGCGACGGTGCGCGACACGCCAGCTGTACCGCGTTCTTGATCATGACGTCCCTCAGCAAGGTGTCAGACATATTCTTCTCCAATTCAACTCACGATTCGAGCGCCCGTGTGGTACCGGGCCCAGATGAGAGATTATCGTCGTGGCCCGCTCGCTGCGGGTGAAGGTCGCGCACCTGCTCGTGGTAGAGCGCGGCAACACCGACCGCCGCCATGACGGCGGCCACGAACGGTCGTTGCCTTCCCATGCCGCGATGCTAGGAGTCAGCCGATGCTGTGGAACAGGGCAGAAGGTCCCTGACCGGCCGGGCCGAAGGACCGGTCACAAAGGCCGCTCTTTCATGACGATTGCGGTTGTGCGGCAGACCATTCGACTATGGGTTGGTCGCAGCGTGCGAGAACATTCTTGCTGTGATGAATCTGCGCACAGATCGCGCAGTCGTGATGGAAATGTTCACGCTCGACCCACATCGGTGGTGGCTGGCTCGCCTTCTCGGACGAAATCCGGAACTGTGAACCGCCGACCGGATCGAACCGCTGGTCATCGTCTGTGCGGTCATGTGTCGCTACTGGCGTTCCATTGGCGGGCGGTGGGTACGGCTGCCTACGACGCCCATCATCCCCTGTACGCCCGCGAGGCCCTGCCTGGCCGAGCGGAAATGCCTATCGCACCGGCCGGATCGAACGGACCGACCCAGTGAAAATCGGTGACCGCGTTCAGATATGGGTGGATGACACCGGCAATTTGACGCGACGGCCGACTCCGATGTCGCGCGCCGGCAATGAGGCAATCTTGCTCGGGTATGCGATGTGGTACGGCGCGACACTTGCGGCGGCATCCTTGGTGACGTTCGTGCGGAACCGCCTGCACCGGGTGCGTGATGCCGAATGGGACCGTGAGATCGAATCCCTGGCCGACAATGGCGGGATCGACAACCGTCGATAACTTAGAGACACCCGATGTGCTCGGGAGACTGAGAATGCGGATTTTGATGCTGGGCGTTGGGGTTATCGGCAGCGTGTACGCCGGCCGTCTGCACGAGGCCGGGCATGAGGTGACGCTGTTCGCGCGGGGAAGGCGGCTGACCGATCTGCAAACATCAGGGCTGAACTTGCACAACGCCCGAAGCGGGCACCGCACCACCCATCACCTGCCCGTGCTGGCCAGCCTCAACGCAGAGCAACAATTTGACCTGATCCTCGTCGCTGTCCGGCGGGAGCAATTCGCGAGCGCGATTTCGCAGCTGAGCACGTCACCGGTGTGGGGAGACGTCATGTTGTTCGGCAACGCGACCGGATTGACCGACGAATTGACGGCTGCGCTGGGTCCGCGGGCGCTGCTGGGATTTCCCGCCGCCGGTGGTGTCCGGGACGGCAACGTGATCCGCTACGTGCTGATTCGCCAGCAGAAAACGATGCTGGCCGAACCTACCGGGCTGATTACGCGGCGCGTCAGGGGTATTGCGGCGGCTTTCGACGATGCCGGGTTTGCTACCACCGTGAGCACCGACGCCGACGCCTGGTTGATTGCACACGCCGCGTTCGTGATTCCAATCGCGTTTGCGCTCTATCGCGTTGACGTCGACCCGACGCGGTTGTCGAACGACGTGGCCACTGTCCGCTTGATGGTGCGCGCCACCCGGGAGGCGTTCTGTGCCTTGTCGGCGCGCGGCAACGATCAAATTCCCCGAAACCTACGCGCACTATATCTGTGTGCGCCCGAGCGTTTCGCCGTCGCATACTGGCGCCGCACCATGGCCTCGCCCAGAGGTGAGTTGTGGTTTGCCGCACACAGCCGTGTTGCGCACCGGGAAATGACATCGCTGGCCGCGGTGCTCGAAGACGCGGTCGAGCAGACCGGGCGGCCGGCCCAAAACCTTGGCGCGCTACTCAGGGCCCCATAGCGCGGTTCGGCGCGCGCCTTTCATGCGGACAAACAATCACCGGCGCCGAGGAATGATGCTGCAGACTGAGGCTGGTTGAGCCCAGCAGCATGCGGGCGACGAGGCTGCGTCCGCTTCGACCGACCATGACGAGTTGCGCGTTGCGGGCGTGCCGGACGAGCAGTGGACTCGGGCTGACGGCTTCCACGACGGTTGTCACCTCCACTGTGGGATACCGTCAGCGCCACGGCCCCGGCGCCTCACCGAGGAGCCGCCGCTCATCGCTTGGGTACACCCCGAGTGTGCGGCGCAGTTCACCGCGGCGATTCTGTGCGGGTCCTGTGGCGTCGATTCCGGGGCCCAACGGCCCTATGTCGGCGCCGCTGCCCTATCTACGTTTTAACTGCTCGAGAGAGGAACTTAATCGGGTCACTGCGATTTTCAGGAGGACACAATGGCCATCACCGAAGCTGTCACGCCCACCGAGGACACACATGCAGGTACACCCCTGACGGCGGCTGGCCTGGACGCGCACGCTCGGATCCGCGACATCGCGATCGAGCAGTTTGGCAGGCACGGGTTCGACACCGGGCTTGGGGCCGTCGCCGACGCCGCGAACGTCAGCCAAGTACTTGTGCTTCACCACTTCGGCTCCAAAGAGGGCTTGCGCAAGGCCTGCGACGAACACATCCTCGAGACGATTCGCGCCTCGAAGTCCGAGGCGCTGCAATCCGCTTCGCCGACAACGTGGTTCGCTCAACTCGCACAGATCGAGTCGTATGCGCCGATGATGGCCTACCTGGTGCAAAGCATGCAGTCGGGCGGCGATCTCGGGCGTACGCTGACCCGGCGGATGATCGCCAACGCCGAGCAATACCTGCAGGACGGGGTGGAGGCGGGAACCATCAAGCCCAGTCGCGACCCGAAGGCCCGTGCGAAGTTTCTCGCAATGGCCGGCGGTGGTGGATTCCTGCTGTACCTGCACATGCACGACAACCCCGACGATATGGCCGCTGTGCTGCGCGACTACGGCGACGAGATGATCCTGCCGGCGCTTGAGATCTACACCCAGGGGCTCATGACCGACGCGGCCGTGTACAACGCATTCGTCGCCAGGCAAGAGGCCGAGACGAACGGCGCGCCCGAAAACTGTTCCAGCCGAGGCTGAACACCGGCGCGACTCGCGATTGACCTGCGTGTCCAGACGGCAGGTCAGCACCCGCACCGTTCTGCCGACTGCGGCGAATGTCCTTTTCTGAAGGGTCCAAGGTCACCGGTATCGGATATGTCGTGACGGCGGCTGGCTGGAGTCGTACCTTGGGCACAAATGACCGAGTTCATGCGCAACAGCGACGCGTTCACGTGGGCGATGGAAAGCGATCCCCGATTGCGTTCCACGGTGGTCACGGTGGTCGTGCTCGACCGATCTCCGGACTGGGAAGAGGTCCGCAACCGGTTCGACCTCATTTCGCGCAAGGTGCCGATGCTGCGACAGCGGGTCGTCCCGTCTCCGCCGCCCGCGCCGCCGCGGTGGGAGGACGCCCCGGACTTCGACCTCGACTTCCACATGCGCAGAGTGACCGCGACCGCGCCCGGCACCTTCGACACCGTGCTGGAAATGGCCCGGGTCGCGGCAATGGAGGACTTCGACCGGGCACGCCCGCTCTGGCAGAACACGCTTATCGACGGCCTCGAAAACGACCGCGCGGCAATGATCCTCAAGTTCCACCACGCTCTGACCGACGGTGTCGGCGGCATCCAGATCGGAATGATCCTCTTCGACTTGTCCGAAGTCCCCGAGAAGCACGGACCAGTGGGGGAATTGCCTGAAGTGCCCCCGCCGGCATGGCTTAGCGGCTACCGCGACACTGCGCGATACGACGCCCGCTTGGTCGGCAGCGCGCTGATGGGCACGTTGAAGAGTGCCCCGAAGCTGATTTCCAACGGTATCCGGCGCCCGGTCCCAACGATTTCGTCGGCTGCAGAGATGGCCGCGTCGGTCTACCGGACCGTGCGCCCGGTGAACCGGACGGGTTCGCCGCTGATGAAGAAGCGCAGTCTGGTCCGGCGTCTCGGCGTGCTGGAGGTCCCGTTTCCCGAGCTTCGGGCGGCTGCCCACTGCAGTGGCGGCGCGTTGAACGACGCGTTCGTCGCGGGTGTGGCCGGCGGGCTGCGCCGCTACCACGAAAAGCGCGGCGTCGCGGTCGGCGACCTTCACCTCACGATGCCGATGAGCCTGCGCGAAGAGGGCGACGAGATCGGCGGCAACCGGATCACTGTGATGCGGTTCGACGTGCCGGCCGGCGTCGCGGACCCGGCCGAGCGAATCCGCGAGATCCACGAAAGGACGTCCAGGGTGCGCCACGAGAAGTCGCTGCCCTACACGCAATGGATCGCGGGTGCCCTCAACATGATGCCGCGGTGGTACATCGGCTCGATCCTGCGCCATGTCGACTTCCTGTGCAGTGACGTGCCGGGGATTCCGGTGCCGGTGTTCCTCGGTGGCGCCCGGGTGCTGACTCAGTACGCGTTCGGCCCGACGATCGGCGCGGCGGTCAACGTCACGTTGCTCACGTACGTGGACACCTGCGCGCTAGGCATCGACGTGGACACCGGCGCGATTCCCGATTACGACGTGTTTTCCGAGAGCCTCGCCGCCGGATTCGACGAGGTGCTGGCGCTCGCCTCGGCTCCTGCTTGACGGTGACATCGCAGGGGAAGCGTGCGCGATGCGAGATAGCGAGCGACCGGGAAAGGAAACGCGATGAGGACGCTAGAAGGCATTCTTGCTGAGCATCCGTTCTTCAGCGGGTGGGAGCCCCGGTATCTCCAACTGGCAGTCGGATGTGCGTCAAACGTCCGCTTCAACGCCGGCGCGTTCGTCTTCCAAGAAGGCGAAGAAGCCAACACTTTCTATCTCATTCGCGAAGGAAGGGTCGCGCTCGAAGTCGTTTTTCCGGGTCGTGGCGCCGTGACGATCCAGACTCTGGAAGGCGGCGAGATGCTCGGATGGTCATGGTTGATACCCCCCTATTCCTGGCGGTTTGACGCGCGCGCAGTGGAGACGACCCGAGCGATCGCGCTGGATGGCAAGTGTCTGCGCGGAAAATGCGAAGAGGACCACGAGCTGGGGTACCAGCTGGTAAAGCAAGTGGCTTCGTCTTTGGGCCAGCGCCTCGATGCAACACGAATGCGGCTTCTGGACATTTACGGCATTGCCTAACAACCTGAGCGCCCCCGTCGAGGTCGCGATAAGGGTCGACGGGCCCGCACTCGGCGTCAGGGGGTGTAGTCGGTGCTGTTGGCTTGCCGTAGTGCGCTGACGTAGTCCCCGCGTTCGCGTGCGGTCTCGTCGACGCCGACGGGTACGGCAAGCAGCCCACGCAGTTCCTCGACCGTGGCGTATCCCTTGCGTCCCATCCATTCGCACAAGCCGTCGAGCAGTACGGCGGCGTGTTCCGGGCCGTGGCGCAGAAGTGCTGACGCGGTCATAACCACATCCGCGCCGGCAAGCAGGTACTTGATCAGGTCCGTTGAGGTCTCGACGCCGGTCGTCGCGGCGAGCGACGCGCCAACCCGTCCGCGCAGTAACGCAATCCACGTCAGCGGCAACCGAACCTCCGCCGCGGTGGACAACGACACCGCGCGCACCACGGTGAGGGTCTCGGGGTCGATGTCGGGCTGCAGGAATCGGTTGAACAGAACAAGCCCGTTCGCACCGGCCTCGTCGAGCAGCCGTGCCATCTCGCCGGTCGCGCTGAAGTACGGGCTGAGCTTCACCGCCACCGGCACGGTGACCGCGTCTTTGACCCTCGCCAGGATGTCGAGGTGACGCTGTTCGACGTCGCGGCCGGAGGTGTGCGGACCTCCGGGCAGGTAGTAGATGTTCAACTCGATTGCGGCCGCGCCGGAATCCTGCATCGAGCGCGCGTAACGGGCCCAACTGCCCGGCGTGATGCCATTCAGGCTGCCGATCACGGGAATTGACAGCGCCTCGGCCGCACGTTCGAGCAGGCTCAAGTACCGGCGCGGGCCGTGGTCCTGGTCGGCGGCGTGCGGGAAGTACGACAAGGACTCGGCGAAGCTCTCGGTGCCTACCTCGGCCAGACGTACGTTCTGCTCCGTCTCGCGCCGCAGTTGCTCTTCGAACAGCGAATAGAGCACCACCGCGCCGACGCCGGCGTCGGCGAGGCGCCGGACGCCGTCGACGGTGCGCGACAGCGGGGATGCGGCCGCGACCAGTGGGTTGCGCAAGGGGAGGCCCATATAGCGAGTGGACAGCTCCATCAGCGTCCCCTGCGGGCGTCGGCGTGGAAGTGTTCGGGACCGCGGGAAGCCATCTCCTCGTACATATTCCATCGCTGTTCGATCGCCTCTTCTGCCAACCCGAGTAGCCGTTCGGCTTCGACGGGATCGGCGTTGGCCAGCGCGCGGTACCGCAGCTCTCGGTAGATGTAGTCGGTGAGCGGGATCCGCGGGCGGTGCGAATCGAGGAGGAACGGATTGTTCCCGGAGGCACGAAGTACCGGGTTGTAACGGACCAGCGGCCAGTGTCCGCTGGCGACCGCACGGTACTGCTGATCCATCCCGAGACTCATATCGATGCCGTGCGCAATGCACTGGCTGTATGCGATCACAAGCGACGGGCCATCGTAAGCCTCCGCCTCACGGAAGGCCTGCAGAGTTTGCTGCGGGTCGGCACCCATGGCGACCTTGGCAACGTAGACGTTTCCGTAGGCGATCGCTTGCAGTGCGAGATCCTTCTTCGGCACCGTCTTGCCGGCGGCGGCGAACTTGGCGACTGCGCCCAGTGGTGTCGCCTTGGACATCTGACCGCCGGTGTTCGAGTAGACCTCGGTGTCGAGTACCAGAACGTTGACGTTGCGGCCGGTGGCCAACACGTGATCGAGCCCGCCGGCCCCGATGTCGTACGCCCAACCGTCGCCCCCGACGATCCATACGCTGCGCCGGACCAGGTGGTCCACCACGCTGAGCAGGTCACCGGTCACGGCAGGATCGAGGCTGTTGAGACGGCTCTTGAGCTCGGCCACCCGCTCACGTTGGGCGTGCAACTCCGACTCCCGCAGTTGCGGCGCCGCCAGAATGGTGTCGACGAGCTCGGCGCCGAGGTTCTCGCGCAATTCGGCGACGCGTCGGCGGGCCAGTTGCGCGTGCCCGTCGCTGGCCAACCGCAGGCCGAGCCCGAACTCCGCATTGTCCTCGAACAGCGAATTCGACCAGGCCGGACCCCGCCCGTCCGCGTCGACAGTCCAGGGAGTGGTGGGCAGGCTGCCGCCGTAGATGGACGAGCAGCCGGTCGCGTTGGCGATCATCAGCCGATCGCCGAAAAGCTGCGAGAGAAGCTTGAGGTACGGCGTCTCGCCGCAACCCGCGCAGGCGCCGGAGAACTCGAACAGCGGCTCCAGGAACTGGGTGCCGCGCACGGTGCCGAAGTCCACCCGGGACCGGTCATTGTTCGGCAGGGCCTCGAAGAACTCGATGTTGGCTCGCTCGGCGACCAACCGCGGCTCGCCGGGACCGAGATTGATCGCTTTGGTCACGGTGCTACCAGGTATGACGACCGGGCAGGCCTCGACGCAAAGGCCGCACCCGGTGCAGTCCTCGACGTACACCTGCAGCGAGTACCTGGCTTTCGGCAGGCCGACAGCGTCCAGGGGTGCGGAGTCGAATTGGTCCGGGGCTCCGGCCAGCTGGGACTCGTCGTAAAACTTGGAGCGGATAACGCTGTGCGGGCAGACGAAGCCGCAGTTGCCGCATTGTATGCAGCTCTGCGAATCCCAGACTGCGACCAGTTCGGAAATGTTCCGCTTCTCATATGCAGTCGTTCCGCTCGGGTATGTGCCGTCCACCGGAAGTGCGCTGACCGGCAAGGCGTTTCCGCGTCCGGCCATCATCTCCGCGGTAACGGTGCGGACGAACTCCGGCGCGGACTCGGGCACTGTCGGTGCCGGTGTGCGCGTGGAGGTGACCAGTGTGGGCACCTCGATCCTGTGCAACCCCTCCAGGGCGCCGTCCACTGCGGCCAGTTCTTTCCGCAGCACGTCGGCGCCGCGGTTTCCGTACATCTTTTCCACCGATTCCTTGATGCGGGCGATCGCCTGCTCGCGGGGCAGCACTGCAGAGATCGCGAAGAAGCACGTCTGCAACACGATGTTGATCCGCCCGGCGAGCCCGGCTTCGCGAGCGATCCGGTCGGCATCGACGGTGTACAGCGTGATGTGCTTGTCCAGGATCTGTTCCTGGACCCGCCGGGGCAACGCGTCCCACACCTTGTCCACCGGATGCCGGCAGTTCAGCAGCAGCGTCGCGCCCCGGGCAGCGCGATCGAGCACGTCGACTTTGTCGAGAAACCGGAACTGGTGGCAGCCAATGACATTGGCTCCAGTCACGAGGTAGGGGGCCCGGATCGGATCCGGCCCGAAGCGTAGATGCGACTCGGTCTGCGAACCCGATTTCTTCGAGTCGTAGACGAAATACCCCTGGGCGTGCAGGCCCTCTTCCGATCCCAGGATCTTGATCGTGTTCTTGTTCGCGCTGACCGTTCCGTCCGAACCCAGCCCGAAGAAGATCGCCCGGACCGTATCGGGTGACTCGATGTCGAACGAGGGGTCGTACTCGACACTGGTACCGGAGACGTCGTCGTCGATACCGACAGTGAATCGCCGCCGCGGCCGCTCGCGAGCGAGTTCGGCGAACACGCCCGCAACCATGGCGGGCGTGAACTCTTTCGAGGACAGTCCGTAGCGTCCACCCGTCACGCGCGGCATAACGAGCCGCTCCCCGTCGGCATGCGCCTCGGCGAGCGCCGCGACAACGTCCAGATACAGTGGCTCCCCGATCGAACCGGGCTCCTTGGTGCGGTCCAGAACGCCGACCGTGCGCACTGTCGCCGGCAGGGCTTCGAGGAGCGCGCTCGCGGGAAATGGGCGGTACAGCCGCACCTGCACCACGCCGACTCGTTCGCCGCGTTCGGCGAGAGCGGCGACGGTCTGCGCGACGGTCTGGGCGCCCGAGCCCATCAGCACCAGCACTCGCTCCGCCTCCGGGTGCCCGGTGTAGTCGACGGTGTGCATCTGGCGGCCGGTGCGCTCGCCCAGGCGGGCCATCAGGTCCCCCACCACACCCGGAACCCGCGCGTAGAACGGGTTCACCGTTTCCCGTGCCTGGAAGTAGACGTCCGGGTTCTGCGCGGTGCCGCGTATGAACGGGCGCTCGGGAGACAGCGCTCGTCCGCGATGCGCCCAGACCAACTCTTCGGGCACCAGCGCCCGCAGGTCGTCGTCGGAAAGCATCTCAATCGTGTTGAGTTCGTGAGACGTTCGGAACCCGTCGAAGAAGTGGACGAACGGTATCCGGGTCGCGAGCGTGGCGGCCTGCGCCACGAGTGCGAGGTCGTGTGCCTCCTGGACCGAGGCCGACGCGAGGAGTGCGAATCCCGTTTGCCGCACGGCCATCACGTCGGAATGGTCTCCGAAGATCGACAATCCCTGCGCTGCCAGCGATCTGGCTGCCACGTTAATGACGGCCGACGTCAGTTCGCCGGCGATCTTGTACATGTTCGGAATCATCAACAGCAGGCCCTGCGACGAGGTGAAGGTCGTGGTCAACGCACCGCTCTGCAGTGCGCCGTGCAGAGCGCCGGCCGCTCCACCCTCGCTTTGCATTTCGACCACCGTCGGGACGGTGCCCCACACATTGGGCCGCTGGGTGCTGGACCATTCGTCGGCCAACTCGGCCATCGGCGACGACGGTGTGATCGGGTAGATACAACACACCTCGTTGAGTCGGTAGGCGACCGAGACGGCGGCCTCGTTGCCGTCCACCGTGGCGCGGGTCATTTCGGCTCCGGAAACATCTCGATAGCATGTACCGGGCACTGATCGAAGCAGACGGCACAGCCGGTGCACCTGTCGTAGTCGAACTCGTACCGGTGGCCGACCCCGAGTTTGATCACCGCGTCCTCGGGGCACGCGCCCAGGCAGCCGTCGCATTCGAAGCAGTTACCGCACGACAGGCAACGCCCCGCCTCGTAGGTCGCCTCCTCGGCGGACAACCCGCCGACGACCTCCTCGAAACTCTCGACGCGCCTGTCCGGCTGGAGTTCGGGCTGTCGACGTCGCGCGGCATCACCGAAGAACCACAGGTGCAGCGAGTCGAACGTCGCCGTCGGATGTTTCGCCGGGCGTCTGACCGTCGCGTCGCGCAGCCAGGCGTCGATATGGTGCGCCGCCTTCTTTCCGTGCCCGACGCCGACGGTCACGGTGCGCTCACTGGGCACCATGTCACCGCCTGCGAATACGCCCGGACAGCCGGTCATCAGTGATTCCGAGACCCGCACACTGCCGTCGCCGTCGAACTCGACTCCCGGCAGGGACCGCATGAACGCCGATTCCGTTACCTGACCGAGCGCCATGATCAGGGTGTCGGCGGCCAGCGTCTCAAAGCGTCCGGTCGGTCGTGGGTAACCCGCGTCATCGAGTTCCATTACCTCGACTTGCAATTCGGGGCCGTCGAAGGCGGTGATCGTCCGCAGCCAGTTGATGCGCACGCCCTCGCGTTCGGCATCCTCGGCTTCCTCCTCGTGGGCGGGCATCTGCTCGCGAGTGCGGCGGTAGACGATGAGCGCGTCCTCGGCGCCGAGGCGGCGGGCCACGCGGGCGGCGTCCATCGCGGTGTTGCCGCCGCCGTAGACGGCCACGTGGCGCCCGATCGCCGGCTTTTCGCCGGAGGCGACGCTGCGCAGAAACGACACCGCTTCCACCATCGTGGCCGCGTCGCGGGCCGGGATGTCGACACGTTTGGCCAGGTGCGCGCCGACCGCGACGAACACTGCGTCGAAGCCGCCCTCGTCGCGCTCGGCCGCGAGGTCATCGACCCGATGGTCGCAGGTCAACTGCACGCCCATCGCCGCGATCCGGTTCAGCTCGACATCCAGCACGTCGCGGGGCAGCCGGTAGCTCGGAATGCCGTAACGCATCATCCCGCCGGGCAAGGCGCCCGCGTCGCGGATCTCGACCGCGTGGCCGAGACGTGCCAAATGGTAGGCGGCAGACAGTCCGCTCGGCCCCGCGCCGATGACCAGGACTCGCTTGCCGCTGCGGGTGGACGGTGGTTCGAACATCCAGCCGCGCTCCCGGGCAAGGTCGCCGAGGAACCGCTCCACCGAATGGATCGACACCGCACTGTCGAGATTGGCACGGTTGCAGACGGTTTCACACGGGTGGTAGCACACCCGCCCGTGGATTGCGGCGAATGGGTTGTCCGCAACGAGCTGACGCCAAGCTTGTTCGTGCCGCCCGGCGGTGGCGTGTGCAAGCCATGCTTGGATGTTCTCCCCGGCGGGGCAACCGGCATTGCAGGGCGGCAGCAAATCGACGTAGACGGGTCGGCGCTCGCGCACCGGCCCGGCCCGGGGCTGCCCGTGCGACAGGTCCGCAAGCGGCGTGACATCCGTCCACGGTCCGGCTATGCCTCGGCCGATCTCCCCGCCGGCGTGCTCGTCACCAGCCATTTCACCAGGATACGGCGCGCCGGTGAACTCGGGGTGGCAATGACCACCGCGCTGGATGGAAAGATCGTCCGGGTCGCGTGCCTCGACGGCTGCGCCGACCTGGGACCGATTGGCCGACCATCGGAGCTCGACAACTCTGCTCGAAACTGCCCGTGGGCGGGTCTTCGTAATGGCGCGGTTCTGGCCGGGGGTGCGCCGCGCCTTCGCCACAGTCGGCGTTATTCGTCGGCGCCCCACACGATGAACGCCCACGAGTAGCGCCTGATTGCTGAATACGCCGATCGCGCGCAGCGACGCGTGATCGGTGCGGGCGGCGAATGCGGTGCCGACCTGGCAGGCGACGATGCCCAGCCACGCCACGGTGGTGGCCTGTTGATACGCGTGGTGCAGGGGACTGCCCAACACCGCGGAGATGGCGCCCAGGAACGCCCACGTGCAGTCAGTTAGCCGATGTAGCGCTGGATCTGGTGCGAATCCACGCACCGATAGAGAGAATTAGCAGGGTTGCTGCAAAGAAGCCACCGGCGATTCCTGAGATCAGCAGCGGCAGTTGGCCTCTTGCCCCCCACAGCAGACCGGCCCACAGACCTGCCGACAAAACCGCGAAGCCCGTCGCGCCCTGAAATATGCCTTGCGCGCTCGACTGCAGCTCGGCGGGAACCAGTCCGGAGATCCATGCCTTTCCGACGCCGTCGGTGCATGCGGTGAACAATCCATACAGCCCGAGGATGAGCCACGCCGCGACTTTGTCGGTTGTGAGTCCGAGCCCGATGTAGCCGACGGCGAAAAAGACCATGCCTATCCCGAACACCGTAGGTTTCGGGATGCGGTCAGCGAGCGATCCGGCCGGGTAACTGCCCAACGCATATACCATGTTGTATCCCACGTAGGCCAGGATCACTTCGGCGACGGAGAACCCGATCTCTTTGAGGCGCAACAGGATTAGCGCATCGGGGAAGTTGACGATGCCGAAAGCTGCCAGCAGCACGATCACCCGCCAATACCGGCCTGGCAGCTGACGCAGGGCCGTCCCTACCCGTGGTCGGTGCGCACGCTCAACTGGTCGGGGACGCTCTCGCACCAACGCGACCAGGGCCACACTCAGGACGGCCGGAACGATCGCGATGTATAGCAACGACGAAATCCTATGGTCGAGTAACTCGTATCCGGCAAGCCCGATTAACGGTCCGACAACCGCGCCGAGTGTGTCCATCGCGCGGTGAAACCCGAACACGCGGCCGCGGCTGCCTTCGTCGATTCCGTCTACGAGCAGTGCATCGCGCGGCGCGGCCCGGATACCCTTGCCGACTCGATCGACCACGCGTCCCGTCAGCACCCCTGGCCATGCACCGGCAACCGCAACGATCACTTTGCCGAGTGCGGCCAAACCATAGCCCGCCGCGATCAGAGGACGCCGCGCAAACCTATCCCCGAGCGGTCCAGCCGTCAGTTTGGTCAGCGACGCCGCTCCCTCGGCTGCGCCTTCGACGGCTCCTACGACGGCTGGTGGCGCACCGAGAACTGCGGTGAGGTAGATCGGTAACAGCGGGTACAGCAACTCGCTGGCGGTGTCTTGGAGGAACGACACGGCCGATAAAACCCACACATTGCGGGTCAGCCAGCTGCTGCGTTTAGCCCCCTGAAAGGTCGGGGGTCGAGGGGACGCTTCACCACGTCCGGGCATCATGACCACGTATGTGCTCTCTCCGGCGCTCGCCGTTGCACGAATTGCGATCGTACCGCGGACGTTGACCGCCCCGCCCCCCATCTGTTCGTTGGGGTGTCAGAATCACAGGCCAACGCAGGAGATCTGCGTGGGCGCAAGGATCAGAATCTGTGGATGGTTCCTCGGCTTGATGAAGCGAAGCAACTTTCAACGGCAACGGTCAGCCGGGAAATCGGTCGGTGGTGGCAGTAGACACGCGGCCGGATCGGCCGATCACCGAAGTACCCCCGCATCCGGGCCGAAAGGCCCTACTGACAAAGGATCCGAGGCGAGACTGTGGAACTCAGATATCGGCGATGCGCCGCGAGCGAGTTGACGAAAAGAGCACGAGCATGACCGATTACCCAACGGGGCAGTTGAATCCAGAAAGCACCGAAGCCGGTGTGTCAGCACGGCGACCGTACCGGCGCAAGTGGACCCTCGCGATCGCCGGTGCTGCCGTCGCCTTCGTCGTCGCGGGCGCGACGATCGCCGTGGTGGACGCGGTCGGTGGACAGCACGCCCAAACGGTGACGGCAGACACCTCGCACCGGGCGGCGATCTCGAACTGGTGGTCGGGCGCGCAGGACGATTTCACCGCGTTGCAGACCGCGGTGGACGACTCCAAGAAGGCGGCGTCGCGGAACGATGAAAGTGCCATGTATGCCGCCTGCCAGCAGATCCACGACACCTCCGAGGTGTCGTTGGAGGCCAAGATGCCGACGCCGGATGCGGAGTTGACCGCGCGGGTCCGTGCAATGATCGAGGATTTCCACCTCGCCTCGCACATGTGCATGTCAGCTCTGAGCGGCTCCACCAATCAGTACGCCTTTGAGTACCTGACCTATGTCGATCAGGCCCTGCGGCAGATGCATGCGGTGCAGGACCTGGTCAACACGTCGGGGACAAAGACCTTAACCAAAGCTGAAGTCGGGCGGCATCCGACCTCCTAAGTTCATGCGCTGACCGTGGTTGTCCGAGAGGGAGGGTGCTCACGTGAACCCTGCACCGACGCCCGAACCCGCGGCGAGCCCGGTGTCGCCCTTCTCATGCTCACCGCGCGACCAGGCTAAAGCCCGCGCCCTGGGGCTGACCTCAGCCACCGGGCTCGTCGTCGGCAGTGTCGTGGGGACCGGGGTTTTCACCATGCCCGCGGTGCTGGCCGGGGCCGGCACCATGGGCATCGTCGTGCTGGGCGTGGTGGCCCTCGGCGCCATGCTACTTGCCGTGCTGTTCGGGCAGCTCACCCAACGGGTGCCCAATAGTGACGGCGGCCTTTACGCATACGCTCGCCACGAGTTCGGCGACTTCGCCGGTTACCTTGTGGGCTGGTCGTATTGGATCTCCGCCTGGGCCGGTAATGCGGCCATCGTTGCATCCTGGGTGTTCTACGTTGACGCGCTGTTCGATCTGAAAAACCCTACGGGCCTGGTGAATTGGGGCATCGCCCTGGTGGGGCTATGGGTGCCGGCAACGGTGAACCTGCTCGGCGTTCGACAGATGGCGTGGCTTCAGAACCTCACCGTGGTGTTGAAGTTCCTGCCGCTGCTATTCGTCGGGGTCATCGGCTGGTTGTTCGTTCAGAAGGCCCACTTCGGGCCGTTCAATGCTTCCGGCGGCAGCGTTTACAGTGCCATCGGGATCGGCGCCGGGGTCGCGCTTTTCTCGTTCATCGGTGTGGAGGCGGCGGCGATCACGGCCAAGCGGGTGACGAACCCCCGGGTGAACGTCGGTCGCGCGTCGGTCATCGGCACCGTTGCCAGCGCTCTGCTGTACGTGTTGGTGACGGCTGTGGTGATGGGCCTGGTCGCCCACGACACCCTGACGAAAACCGGGGCGCCGTTCGTCGATGCCTTCGAGGCGATGTTCTCGCAAAACGCGTGGGCGGGAAAGTTCTTCGCCGCGGTCGCGGTGATCTCGGGGATCGGCGCGCTAAACGGCTGGACCCTCATTGTCACCGAGTCCTCGCGGGCCATCGCCCAGGACGGGCTGTTCCCGCGGCCCTTCGCCTGGACCGATCGCAACGCGACGGCCTGGTTCGGCGTCGTCGTCGGGACCGTGCTGCCATCGCTGCTCATGCTGTGGCGCTACACCTCCGGCTCGGGGCTGACGGTGTTCACCTACCTGGTCAACCTCACCGTGGTGACGGTGGCCATCCCGTATTTCTTCTCCGCGATCGCTCAGCTGACCTACCTGGTCTCGCGCCGGCGGCGCGTCACAGGCTGGCGGCTGGCCCGCGACCTGGCAGTCGCCGCGACAAGCGTGTTGTTCTCGATGTGGGTGACCTTCGCCTCGGGCTATCAGGTCGTCTACCAGGCACTAGTGGTCATCCTCGCTGGCCTCGTCGGATACGCGTTGCTCAACGCCCGCCGAAATCGCCCCGGCGAGGCCAGCAAGCCGGTGGACTTTCTTCCGGAAGCCGTTGACCCCACACGCGCCGACCCGACCGACCGCGGGCGCCCGACGGGCCGCGAGGCCAACGACAAAGAAGTCGCGTGACACGGTGAAGCAGCGGCGATGATGATGATGAGATACGTCGTGCTCACCCGCCCGGCTCGTGAACCGACGGTGCCAAGTCGGGTGCATACAGCTCTTCGATTTCGGCGCTGTACTTCGCGGTTATCGGCCCACGCCTCAGCTTGAGTGTGAGGGTGAGCTCGTCACCGCCTGCCTCCCAATAGGTTGGCAATATCCGAAATCTCTTGATCCGCTCTGCCGGTGAGAGCTTCGCGTTACCTGCTTCCACGCCAATGGCGATCTGGGCGATCAACACGGGGTCGGCGGCTAGGTCGGCGGCCGCGGGGACGGGCAGCGCGTCAAAAGGTGAATACTGGCCGGCCGAATGCCTGTCCAGCACGATCAACGCAGTGTTGTATGGGCGTCCGTTCCCGATCACCACCATGGCGCCGATGAGCGGGCACGCCGCCTTAATGCCGTTCTCAACCTGGGCCGGGGACATCGTCGTTCCGGCGGCGTTGACGATGAGGTCCTTCTTGCGGTCTATTACGCGCAGGTATCCGTCATCGTCGCGTTGCAGGATGTCGCCGGTATGCAGCCAGCCGTGTTCGTCGATGACCGCGACGGTCTTAGCCGGCTCATTGCGATAGCCCTTCATGACCACCGGGCCACGCACCAGAAATTCACCGTTATCGGCGATTCTGCCCTCCAGCCCGGGCAGCAGCTTGCCCACGCTGCCAGGCCGCGCATCCTTCGGGGGAGATACCGAGGCAATGCAAGTCAGCTCTGACATGCCCCAGACTTCGGTGATCGGGATGCCCAGCCCGGCGAAGAATCCGACGGTTTCCTTGGGAATCGGCGCGTCTCCAGACACCGCCCAGCGCAAGCGGTCCAAACCGAGCTTGGCGCGCAGCTTGGACAGCACTAACACGTCGGCGGTAGCCCATTCGGCCGCGGCGTCCTCGGACATCTTCTCCCCGGAGACCAGTGCCGCGGCGGCTTTGGCGGCGGCCGAGAGCGCCCACGTTAGTTCCTGGTGGCTCGCATCATCCGGTTCGTTCGCCACCGAGTATTCGATCGCTCCCTTCAGTTTTTCCCACACCCCCGAGACTGCCCCCCAGATCGTGGGCCGCACGTCGAGCAGTGCGGTCTGAATGGTGCTCGGATCGGACACCGCGGTGACCTGTACGCCGAACACCTCCTGGGCGTACAGCGCGGTCATGCGGTCAGCGACATGAGCCGACGGAAGAAACGATGTCGTTCGGTCACCGAACTGAATGCCGAGCACCGCATCGAGCGCGAATGCGTCGACCAAGAGGTTGGTGTGGGTGATTTCGACGCATTTGGGGTCGCCGGTCGTGCCCGAGGTGTAGACGAGCGTGGCGACGTCCTCGGGGTGTACCGCCCGCCAGGCTGCCCCGAAGTCGAAATCGGTGTCCCCGCCGGCGACCATCTCCGCTACCGACACGCTGCCTGCCGGCGCGCCGTCGACGCACACGATGTGCTCGACCGCGACTCCGCTGGCCCTAATCCGGTCGACGTATTGCTCTTCACAGATCAGCACCGAGGTGCCAGCCGTGGCTAGCACATAGGCCAATTGCTCGGCGGTCAGCTTGTTGTACACCGAAAACGAGGTTGCGCCAAGATGCTGGGCTCCCACGTCCAACGGATAGAACTCGATTCGGTTGGCCATCATCAGCGCCACCGCGTCACCGTGTCGAACGCCGAGCGCGGCGAGCCCCGCCGCTACCCGACGCACCTGGGTCGCGTATTCGCGCCACGTCATCGTCTGGGCGTCTGCAGGCGTTCGAAGCGCCACCGCAAACGGGTCGACTGTTGCGGTGCGCTGGAACGCCTCACATAAAGTCGCGGGCCGCCCGGAAATCGCCATCTCGCGATTCTTGCGTGGCCGTTGGGCCGTGTCACTGTGGTCAATGTAGAGCCCGCGAGATTGCCGCGCGTTGTGACCCACGCGATCAGGCGGCGCGGCGCAGATCCGGGGTTGACCCTTCCGTCCGCGACGCCGGCCGGCTCGGCGCGGGTGCCCAGCCGACGTAGGTCAGATACAACCCGACGACCGCCATGACGACAAACCCAAGCCGCCACCAGGTGACTGCATCAACCCCGGAGTTGGCGGCCGAAAGATAGGTTTGGGGAAAGGCCATGAGGAACAGCCCCTTCAGCGCGGTCATCCAGCCCAGTGCGGACACGATGATCGCGGCGGTGCCGCGCCAGTATTGATGAAAGGCGATGACGATAAGGCCGGTCAGCAGAATGAACGCGCCAGTGACCCAGGGCCACACGGAGTTCGCGCCGAAGTCCGAAAGCAGCGTTCGCATGTCCGAGGTGCGCGCCACCGCTGCGGCGGTGACAATCACAAGGAAAGGTCCCATCACGCGAGCGAACATCCGCGTCCTGGCGTTGGGCTGTTGTGAAGAGCTCATTGGTTTACCCCATCTGGTGCTCATCCGTCGATATGACAACATTGCCATCCATGAGATGTTTTGTATCTCATAGGTTTATCCAATCTCTTGACACCGTCCCTGCCATAGGGACCGAAGTCCCGGGCATTGGGGACATTCGTCAGCTCTGCGGATCCTGGTGACCAAACGGCGCGAGCGGGCGCCCGTTACGCGGGCGCGTCATCTTCAACGGGGTGCAAATGGATGCACTCCAGATGGCGTTGGCGCAGGCCGAATTCGAGCGACAGCAGCACAACCAGAGCGGCGGGGATGTGCTGCGCACCCACCACGACGTAGCGTCGCTGGTCCAATGAGTGGAACTTGCGCAGGTAGCGGTAGAGCGATTCGAGCCGGATCAGTGGGTCGAGCACGTGGATCAGCCGGTGGCACATGCGCTGCAGCGGGCCGCGGTTGCTGCTGCCGAAGATTTCGGGGAACGCGGCGAACGATAACGACAGCCGCTGCGCATGGTGGGCCTTCGCCAGAGCGACCATGTCAATGCCGAGCCGCTCGTCGATTCCGTTGGGGGCCCCGGGGCGGCGGAACGGCGCATCGAGAGTGACCTCGGATCCGTGCCCGGCTGTCGCGTAGCGGTGAAACCCCTGCGCCCGGCCGGCGCGGTCGCGCGCGATGATCAGCTGGACACCCGGATAGCGCCCTTCGAGCGCACCGTCGAGGCCCATCGAGAATCCGCGCTCCGTGCGCATCCCGCCGCGGGACTCGGCCAGTATTTCGGCAAGCTCGGCGAGAAGTGGAGCATCCAGCTTCTGCTCGTCGACGACCTCGGTGCTGATTCCGGCGTTACGGGTGCGCTGCACCGCCTGGCGCAGGTTGCGAAACCTGCGTCCCGCCATCGAGAAATGCTGCACGTCGATGACGACGTCACGCCCGATCGGCACTCGCAGCGTTGCCCTGCTCAGCGTGTGGTCACCCCACAACGCGAGATGCCGCTCGCCGCAGGCCAACACGATGATGCGCCAGCCGCGGCCACGGCACATCCGCACGAAATCGGTGACCAGCTCGTCGAACACGCGGTCGTCACCGATCGGATCACCGCTGACGACAGCGAACCCCAGGCGGGTGCGGTAGGCGAGCGCGGCGGTGCCGTCGCTGCCGAAGTGGTAGCTCTTGAGCGCCTGCATCGCGAACGGCGCCAACGGGTCTGTGCGCGTGGCGTCCACCAGCGCCCACACCCGCGCCAGCGCGTCCGGCTGCGGGCGCGCCGATGTCGGCCACATCAGCGCCAGCCCGCTCCCGCAAACCAGCACCTCGCCGAGCAGACGCAACGCCAGCAGGTGCGCAATCAAGCCGGCGGCCAACCCCGTCGCGGCGATCGTGGCGTGCCCAGCCGTCACCGGCCGGCCCAGAAAGACGCCACGGGCGATGAACGCCGCCGCCGCCAGCAGCGCCAGCGACCAACCCAGCCGGCCCGGCGGCCAATCGACATGCTCAATCCGGCCGGCCGCCAACACGATCAGCCCACCCCCGATGCAGCCCATCAACACCACGGCGATCCAGCGGGCCTGCGCCGAGTCGCACCTGGCCAGAACGCGCTCACGCGTCCGCCCGACAGGCGGCGCCGCGGTCACGCTGGGCCCCCCGCCGCCCATACAACGTTCCAACACCGCGGGGTGGTGACGCGACCCACAAAGCTGGTCGTCATGCACTACCCCTGTCGGTCCGGCATCCCCGCGGTGATGCTGCTATTAGGTTGCAGTGGTGAACCTAAAGCCGACGCCGCCTGCCGCCCTAGGGGCATTGGACCTATTTCGCCGGCCGCTAGTCATCGCCGTGGCCGGCGACGTAGGTGGCGCACCGGTCGGGTAGGGACCACTGACCGCCGCGCAGAGGCCCTAGGTCCCTGGTGCACCACCCGCAATACCGAGACCATGGTCTGCACAACAGAAAACGGACCGCGGCGGCGGCACGCACAGTCCGCGCCGATGGGGCGCGTGTGCCAACCGGCCGGCCGACCACACAACGGCCCACCAACCCCGCATGTCCAGTCCAGAAAGAAGGCGAAAATGCCCGATCAGTCCGACCACGACGGCATCCTGGTCGGTGTCGACGGATCCGCGAGCGCGAAACGGGCCGTGCAGTGGGCGGCACGCGAAGCCGCGATGCGCAACCTGCCGCTGCGGATCGTCCACGTGGTCTCTCCCGCCGTCGGCGGGTACTCAGGGTTCGGACTGGCGACCGCGCCGCTCCCCGAGGACGTTGGCCAACTGCTGGAGGCCGACGCCCACCGCATCCTCGACGAGGCGACCCGCATCGCAGACGACACCATCGACGGCAGTGGGCGCGTTCACGTCACCACCGAGCTGGTGTGGTCGTTGTTGGTCCCCACCGTATTGGATATGACCAAAGAGGCGCAGATGATCGTGGTGGGATGCCAAGGTCAGGGAGCCCTGGCGCGCGGTCTGGTCGGCTCGGTCAGCACCGCACTAGTCCACCACGCGCATTGCCCCGTGGCGGTGATCCATCACGATGGGCCGCAGCCCGCGGGGATCACGCATGCACCCGTGCTGCTCGGCGTCGACGGCTCGCCAGCATCCGAACCGGCCACGGCGATCGCATTCGACGAAGCCTCCTGGCGCGGAGTCGATCTCGTTGCCCTGCACGCCTACAGTGATGCAGACTGGCCCGACTTTCCGGACAAGCGGGCGCCGACCATCGTGGCTGCCGCCAAGGAGGTGTTGGCTGAGCGGTTGGCAGGTTACCAGGAGCGCTACCCGGACGTGACTGTTCGTCGGGTCACGGTGTTTGATCACCCCGCGCGGTATTTGCTTGAAGCGTCGGAGTCCGCGCAACTGGTCGTGGTCGGCAGCCATGGCCGGGGCGGATTCGCCGGAATGCTGCTTGGATCGGTGAGCACCGCCGTCGTGCACGGCGCTCAGGTGCCGGTCATCGTGGCCCGGCGGGGCTGATGGAGTCGCGTACTTAGTGCGAGTCGGGGTGCCAGGAGTGCAGGGACGGCATCAGGGCGCTTTTCTTGTAGTGGTGATCCGCCATCCGCCGAAGGATGCTGTCAAGGACAGCGACTGCGTCATTGATATACGGCCCCTTGTTGAGCATCACGCATTCGGCTCGTTCGCTCATTGCGGCATCACTGATCTCTGGCCGGGAGGGATTCCCTGTCTTGGCGAGCTGTTCGAGTACTTGGGTAGCCCAGATCACCGGCAGGTGCGCTGCCTCGCACAGCCACAGAATCTCTTCCTGCAATTCGGCCAGCCGTTCGTAGCCGCACTCGACCGCAAGATCGCCCCGCGCGATCATCACCCCGACGCGTGGCCGCCGCATCACCATGAGCAGCAATTGCGGGAGATGCTCGAACGCTTGCCGGGTCTCAATTTTCAGCACGATCCCCAGTGCATCGTCGCCGAGTCGGTCCAGCTCCTCCAGCAACTGCTCGACATCGGAAGGGTTTCGAGCGAAAGACATCTCGACCAGATCGGCCAGCTCGACCACAGTTGACAGGTCAGACACATCCTTGGCGGTGAGGGCGGAGATCGGGAGGCGGGCGTCCGGCACATTCACGCCCTTGCCAGCGCGGAGGCGGGACCCGACGTCTGCGGCGTGGTCGATCCGCAACCCCAGCACGGCGGGATTGATACTGACGATCTCCCCACTGATCCGGCCGTCATCGAGGTACACCTTCTCACCAACGCGGGCGTGGTCGAAGATTTCGGGCAGCGTGCAGCCGATGCGGGGCAAGTTATCCGCGGCCAGCGGGGCGGGCGAACAATCCCTGGTCAGCTCGAGAATGTCGCCGCGGTGCAGCACGAGGCTCTGTTCGGTTTGGGGAAGTTCTCCAACTTGTGTCGAATCGTCGACACCGTGGACATGCAGAACCGTACCGGTGGCCAGGTAGGTGGTTTTGTCGGCAGTCGCGACGAACCCGCTGGAGGCGCCTGATCTCGGATCACTGGTTGTCAGCACCAGTCGGCGCTTCGAGCCGCGGGTGTCGTGCAGATGCAGGACGTTGCCGTCGGAGCGGCGGCTGAGCCATTGCCCGGATACCGGAAGCGACAGCATGCCGGCTTCCGGGGGGTCGATCGGGTCTTCCGACGCCGTCAGCCAAGCTTGTGCCGGGGTTATGACCTGCCCAAGCTCGTTTCTGCGTGGTCGGAGCTTCACGCTGCGCGGCCCGGGTTCAAGCGGTCCGGTACGGAGCTTTGGTCCGGCAAGGTCCATCGCGATCAAGCAGCTTCGGCCAGTCGCGTCAGCCGCCCGCCGGACATGGCGTGCCATGGAGCGCCATGCCTCGGCATCATCGTGCGCGCAGTTGATGCGCGCAACATTCATACCGCTTTCCACCAACTCGCGGACCAACGCGGGGTTGGTCGCCGCCGAGGAGGGCAGCGTGACCATGATGCGGGTCACCCGATCGGCGGGTTCCGGTCCCAGCAGGTCCTGCGTTCGGTGCCGCAGCAGTTCGGGCCCTTGGTCGATGCGAACGCCGGGTGAAATGGGTGGTTGCCAACCGTCGCCGAGCATGGCACCGATTGCCGACCTCACCAAGAGCAGCGTGGCCTCGACATGCGGCTCGCTGCGACCCAGCGAAGAAAGCCCGTAGGCAGAGAGCCGGGCTTGTAGGCCGCGCAGATCGCATTGCCGAATTGCCCAATAATGCAGCATGTTTCGGGCAGACGATCGATGCTCAGTTGTGACACCGGTGAGCCAATGGGACCACGTCGACTCGGCTACGGATAATCGCGTCAGGAGTTCGTCGACATCGTCGCGCATTCGATTCAGCTGCCGGCTCGCGTTATCAACGTCGACCTGAGTACTCGACACGAGGCTCCTATGGCGTCGGTGGCTACGGACGTAAGCCAGTGACGTGGCTATCGGATTAACGGCGACAGGGTAAGACTACGGCGATCAAGCAACGCGCCCGAGGCGAGACTGCATCTGGCAGACGTCTGGATCAAGAACCTGACGATCACCACCGGATCAACCGGGAAATCGGACGGTGGTGCCGGGCATCAGTTGAACCACCCGACCGCGGCATTCCACTTCGATTCCGGCAGCGGCGTCGCGTGGATCCACACTGATGATCACGCCCTTTCCGCTGACCCGCAGATGCAGGTGCAGACCACGGTAGTGGATCGGTAATGCCAGCACGCCAAGTGTTTCCGGCCAGTGCGGGGAGAGGATGAGGCGGTTGGACCGGGTCTCCAGCCCGGTGAAGCATCGCTGCATGAGGTCGACGCTGCCGGCCATCGCCGCCAGGTGAATGCCTTCGGACGTGGTGCCGCCCTGGATGTCGGAGACGTCGGACTTCAGGGCCTGCTGGAAGAACTCCATTGCGCGATCGCGGTTGGCCCGGGCCAGCACCCAGGTGTGCACCACACCACTGAGCGTCGAGCCGTGCGACGTACGGGCCAGATAGTAGTCAACCATTTTTGGGACCTGGTCGGGCACGAAGCGGTAGCCGAGCCGGTCGAGTAGCTCACGCAACTCCGTTGCCGACATCAAGTAGAGCAGCATGAGGGCGTCGGCCTGCTTGGAAGCCTTGTAGCGGTTCACGTCGTCGTTCTCCGCCTCGAGGATGCGGTCCAGGCGTTGGATGTTGTCGTACTGCCGGCGGTAACGGTCCCAGTCCAGTTCCGCCAACTCGCCGTATCCGTCGAACTGGCTGATGACGCCGTCGTGGAAGGGGATGTACATCCGTCGACTCACGTCATCCCAATGCGCCAGTTCGTCACCGTGCAGTCCGAGCGTTTCCAATAAGTCGAGTCGGTTCGGCAGTGGTAGCAGGTTCAGTGCGTCGAAGGCCCGCATGATCACCCAGACCGCCATCGCGTTTGTGTACGCGTTGTCGTCGATGCCGTCGTGGGGCGCGTCGGGGTAGCCCGAGTGGAATTCATCGGGCCCGATGATGCCTCGGATCCTGTAGCGACCGCGTTCTTCGTCGTAGGTGGCCCTACTCACCCAGAAGCGTGCAATCTCGGCCAGCATCTCCGCGCCATAGTCGATCAGGTAGGCGAGGTCCCCGGTTACCTGGTAGAACTTCCACGCGTTGTAAGCAACGGCGATGCCGATGTGGTGCGCCCGGGCGCTCGAGTCGGGGTTCCACCGGCCGCTGCGCGGGTTGAGGTGCAGCCGTTGGCTTTCCTCGCGTCCATCGCTGCCGGATTGCCACGGGAACATCGCACCGGAATAGCCGGCCGCCGCGGCGGCGCGACGTGCCTCTGGCAGGCGCCGGTAGCGGTATCGAAGCAGCGACCGGGTGATCATCGGCAGCCGCAAGTTGAGTACCGGGAAAATGAACAGCTCGTCCCAGAAGATGTGGCCGCGGTACGCCTCGCCGTGGAATCCGCGGGCCGGCACGCCTACATCGAGGTCGGAACTGTTAGGTGAAACCGTCTGCAGCAGATGCAGGAGATGCAGTCGGAGGATGCGCAATTCGTCTGTGAAGTCATCGAACTCGATGGACAGGCGCTCCCACAGATGTAGCCAGTCCTTCTGATGCCCGTCGCGCAACTCGGCGAACCGGCCGAGTCGGCTCAGCCAGCGCTCGGCATCGACAGCAGGTTCGGACGTCGCGACATCGCGGCCGGTGAAGAGGGTCACGATCTTCTCCACCGTCACCGCCTCACCGACTGACAGCTCGACGGCGATATCGTGACCGATTTCTGCTGCCTCGTCGACCAGGCGATAGGTAGCCGGGACGGGAGCCCCGTCGCGCCACACGGTGCTTCGCGCCGCCATGGCAACGGGAACGCGCGATTGGGTCGTCTGAACTGTCAGCAGCACCGAGTTGTCGGAGATCTCCCGCTTTTCCACTGACCCAAGATGCTCGTTGGCCAAGTCCCGGTAGCGCTCGACGAGCGAGTTCGTGACGTTGCCGTCCAGCGTCGAGCGAATCTCGATTGTCCCTGACCAATCCTCGGCGACGATCGTCGTCTGAAGGGCACCGACGTGGGGCATGTGCATCGCGACGAATCGTTGCTGTGTCAGCGAACTGGTGCGGCCGGCGTCGTCACAGAAGCGGACCTCCCTCGTCAGTACCGCGCTGCGAAGATCGAGGGTCTGCCGGTAGGACAGCACCGTGACCGCGTCGATGTCGAGCCAGCCGCCGCCGTCGATCCGGAAGGTCAGGGCAAGCCAGTTGGGCAGGTTCACCAAGCTCTCGTTGTCGATAGCGGTACCCGATACGTTGTCGACGAGGCGGTTGTAAACCCCCGCGGCGTAGGTACCCGGGTAGTGCACCTGGCCGGCCTTCGATTCCGGCGCAGCGCCCCGGGTGGCGAAGTAACCATTTCCGACCGTGCACAACGACTCTCGAAACTTCTCGCTCTGCGGGTCGTATCCCTCAAAGGTGAAATCCCAAGCCTTGCTGGCCATCTGGTGCTTGTAGGCAAGCCATCGCGACCCTCGTCGGAGTAAATCCCGCACCTGATCCGGACTCTGCAGGGTGAAATGGGCGGCCGTCTTTCGGTCGCCATCCTCGTCGTGCCGCACAATAATCCCGATGCCGTCGAAATGGACGGCGTCAAATGCGTCTTCGTCGGTGAGGTCGTCGCCGATGTAGATCGGCAGCAGGGAACCCGCGGCGTCGATGCGGTCACGAATCCAGGACAGGGTGGTCCCTTTGTCCCAGTCGATGTCCGGCCGCAGTTCGACCAGCATGCGCCCGGTCGTCACCCGTAGGCCAGCTCGCTGTCCGAGCTTATGCGTGGTGGTGACGATCTCACCGACGTGCTCCGGCGTGACCTCGCGGTAGTGAACCGCGACGGCGAAGCGCTTGTGCTCCACCCGTACTCCCGGAATCTGCGCCAGGCTGTCGCGCAATTCGGCGGCCGCGCGCTCGAGGACAGGCACATAGGCGGCGGCCGCTTCATTCTGGTGATATGTGCCGTCCGGGCCCGTCAGCTCAAACCCGTGGCTGCCGGCGTACCAGAGCCCGGGTGTGCCTACCCGGGTGCGGATGTCGGCAAGGTCGCGACCGCTCAGGACCGCCACGGGACACGCCGCCGCCACGAGTTCCAGCGCCTCGGCGCCCCCATCGACAAGCGTGGCCGCGCTGGGATCGGAGACGATGGGGGACAACGTTCCGTCGTAGTCGAGGAACAATATCGACTCTCGGGCGCTGGTGATGCCGATCAACTGACCGTAGGACTCGAGCGCATTCGGGATTTCCGAGATGCGCTTGTCGCCCACCCGAACCGCGATGTCGGCCAGGTCGGCGACCACGACGTCGGCACCGTTGCGCGCCAAGTCGTCGGTGCGTGCGGTCCCGTCGATGCCGATGACGAGCGCGAATCCGCCGTCGCGGCCCGCCGCCACTCCGGCGTCGGAGTTCTCGACGACGACACACCGTTGCGGCCGCACGCCAAGTCGGCGGGTGGCCTCCAGAAGCACTGCGGGGTCAGGCGTTTCGGCCGTCCCGCGCCCGGCGGCGATTCCATCGATGCACACACCGAACAGGTCATCGATCCCGGCGGCTTTCAATGCTTGCTGACACTGCGGGCTCGACGAATAAGCCACCGCAGCGACGTCGATGCCCTGCAACTTTCGGGCCAGGTCGACCGTCGCCCCGAAGAGGGGCACGTCGTTGGTCAGCGCGACGTCGAGGTTGAAGAGCACCGCGTCGTGGTATCGCGGATCGATCGTGACCGGCAGCTTCATCACACAGATCCGTTACTCAACCGCGACCTGCGCTACCCGACAATGGAATCCGTTGCTGCTCATGAAGAGGGCACGAGCTGGTGTTCCAACGCCAGGACCTGCCGGGTGGTCTTGATCACCGTGTCGGGGTTGAGGCTCATCGACTCGATGCCTACCCGGACCAAGAACTCGGCCATGTCCGGGTAGTCCGAAGGCGCTTGTCCACACAGCCCCGAATGGATCCCGTTGCGGCGGCAGCCCTCCACTGCAAGGCGAATCATTTCCTTCACACCATCGTCGCGTTCGTCGTAGTCAAAAGCGACGATTTCGCTGTCACGATCGACGCCCAGAGTGAGCTGCGTCAGGTCGTTGGAGCCGATGGAGAAGCCGTCGAAGCGCTTGGCGAATTCATCGATCAGGATCACGTTGTTCGGGATCTCGCACATCGCGTATACCTTGAGCCCGTTCTCGCCTCGCCGCAGACCCAGGTCGGCCATCGTCTGGAGAACAAGGTCCGCCTCGGCCAGTCGGCGCACGAACGGGAGCATGAGAATGACGTTCGTCAGGCCCATCTCGTCGCGCACGCGTCGCATCGCGCGGCACTCCAGCGCGAAGCCCTCCGCATAGGCGGGATGCGCGTATCGCGAGGCGCCGCGGAAGCCGAGCATCGGGTTGCTCTCGGACGGCTCGAAGCCCCGTCCGCCGAGCAAGCTGGCGTACTCGTTCGTCTTGAAGTCCGACATCCGGACCACCACAGGCTTCGGCCAGAAGGCTGCGGCGATCGTGCCGATTCCTTCGGAGAGGCGCTCCACGAAGAAGGCGCTTCCGTCGACGTAACCCTGAGTTAGCCGATCGATGGCCCGGCGAGCCTCGGGGTCGTCGACCTTATCGGGGTGAAGGAGGGCCAGCGGGTGGACGCGGATGTACTCGCTGATGATGAACTCCATCCGAGCGAGTCCCACGCCATCGTTCGGCAGGAACGACGTCTTGAAGGCGAGGTCGGGGTTCCCGAGGTTGATCATGACCTGAGTCCGCGGCCGCGCCAGGTCCGCGACCTCGGTGCGGTCGACATGGAAACCCACCTCGCCCCGGTACACGCGGCCGGAGTCACCCTCGGCGCACGACACGGTAACGACCGCGCCATCGGGCACGCTGGTGGTCGCATCGCCAGTGCCAACCACAGCGGGGATGCCGAGCTCGCGGGCGATGATCGACGCGTGGCAGGTGCGACCACCACGGTTGGTGACGATCGCCGCGGCGGTCTTCATGACCGGCTCCCAGTCGGGTGTGGTGGTGTCGGCGACGAGTACCTCGCCGGGCTTGAAGTCCGCCAGGTGCGTGAGATTCTCGATGCGTCTCACCGCACCCGAGGCGATCCTTTCGCCGACCGACCGCCCCTCGGCGAGTATCTCGCCCCTGCCCTCAAGCACGTAGGACTCCAGCGCGGTCACGCTGTGCTGGGAGGCCACTGTCTCGGGGCGGGCCTGGACGATGTAGAGCTTCCCGTCTATACCGTCCTTGGCCCACTCCATGTCCATCGGGTGCCCGTAGTGCTGCTCGATGGTGCATGCATAACCGGCCAGTTCCAGAACGTCCTCGTCGGTGAGGCAGAACCGGGCGCGGTCGGCCTTCGGTGTGGGGATGTTTCGTGTCGTGTTCTTCGTCTCGCCCTCGACGAGGATCATCTTCACCGCCTTGTCTCCGACGAGGCGGCGCAACACCGCGCGGTGGCCGGCGAGATAGGTCGGCTTGTGAACGTAGAACTCGTCGGGGTCGACGGCGCCCTGAACAACGTTCTCGCCAAGGCCGTAGGCACCCGTCACGAACACGGCGTCGCGAAAGCCCGACTCGGTGTCGATCGAGAACATCACACCCGACGAAGCGATGTCGGAGCGCACCATCTTCATCACGCCGATGGACAGCGAGACCTTGAAGTGGTCGAAGCCCTGGTCGATTCGGTAGTGAATGGCCCGGTCGGTGAAGAGGCTGGCGAAGCAACGGCGGCACGTGTCGAGCAGGCTCTGTTCGCCCTTGATGTTGAGATATGAATCCTGTTGGCCGGCGAAGCTCGCCGTCGGTAGGTCCTCCGCGGTTGCCGAGCTGCGCACGGCAAGACTTACCTCCTCGCCGTACTCCTGCTGAAGGGTGCGGTAGGCATCCAGAATCTCGGCGGCCAGATCGTCGGGGAGCCCTGCGCCGTAGACGATCTCTCGGGCGCGCTTGGCTTTTCGCGCGAGCGCGGCGACATCGGTAGGGTCGAGTCCGTCGAGCTCGGCATGCAGACGGTCCCACGCACCGGCCTTGTCCAACATGTACCGATAGGCCGCGGCGGTGATGGCGAACCCGTGCGGGACGCGGACGCCCTGCCCGGACAGTTTCTGGAGCATCTCGCCCAGCGACGCGTTTTTGCCGCCGACGAGCGGCACGTCGTCGATGCCGAACTCCTCAAAGAAGCGGACGTACTCAGACGTACTCATAACCTGTCCTCTCGTTGCGCGCCAAGCACTCCGGTACGGCGTTTATTGCCACACACAGCGCCACAACTGCCAACTTCCCACGGCGGCACGCACGGTGCCAGGGCCGAAGGTCACTCGGATAGTCCCAGCCGGCAGTGCTTACCAGCCGAAGTGCTGAAGGAACAGGGCCTAAATGCCCTTCAGACCCGTGACCTGCGCCCGGTTGATGCGGCAGTTCGACCGTTACGGGCACGGCCGTTGCGGTCGCAGACTCGTGTCATAGAGCACGATGACGACCAACGAGTCCGGGGAAGCGCCGGTGCCCGGCTCTTACGCGCGCGGGTAACGTCCGCCTACGACGTCTTCGGCAACGCCGCCGACACCGGGGCATTGAAGGTGCTGCTCACCGCAACCCGATAGCCGCCCAACGAGACAACCGCGGAGACCATTCATGCAAACGAACAGCTCTGTCAAATCATCGGTCGCTCCCGGACCAGCAGCTTCAGTGAATATCGAGGCGTTGACCGCCGCACGGATCTCTTCGGCTCCACCTGCCGATGTCCTGCGGTGGCTCGACACCACGGCCGAGGGGTTGTCCGGCGCAGAGGCATCGGCGCGATTGCTGCGGTACGGCCATAATTCTGTTCGCACTCATCGGGTGAGTGCGATTGCGGTGCTGGGACGCCAGTTGCGCAGCGCCGTGCTCGGGCTGTTGGCGGCTACCGCGGTGGTCTCGTTCTTCCTCGGAGACAGCAAACAGGCGATCATCATCGGCGTCATCCTGGCCGCGAGCATCGGCTTGGGTTTCGTCAACGAGTACCGTGCCGAACGCGCCTCCGCCGCGCTGCATTCGGGAGTACACCACACCGCCGTGGTGCACCGCGACGGCCGGTTCGTCAAGGTAGATGTCACCGAGCTGGTGCCCGGCGATGTGATCCGGCTGACGCTTGGCGAAGCGGTGCCTGCCGACGTGCGGCTGATCGATGTCAACGGTCTGGAATGCGACGAAAGCATCCTGTCCGGCGAGTCAGCGGCTTCGGAGAAATCAATAGAGTCGGTCAACGCCGGTGCGGGCCTGACCGATTCGACCGATCTGGCGTTCATGGGCACCATCGTCAGCGCGGGCGACGGGCTTGGGGTGGTGTACGCAACCGGTGCCAGCACGGAGTTCGGCCGCATTGCCGTCGGCTTGGGTGAGCGGCAGCCCGAGACGGAGTTCCAAGCCGGTCTGCGCCGATTCTCATATCTGCTGCTGTGGGTGGCGATGATCTTGACGGTGCTCATTCTGGTCACCAACCTGTTGCTGCGTCGGTCGGTGATCGACTCGGTGCTGTTCGCGTTGGCGATCGCTGTGGGGATAACGCCGCAGCTGCTGCCCGCGGTCGTCAGCACCAGCCTGGCCACCGGGTCGCGGCGGCTGGCGCGGCTCAAGGTATTGGTCAAACGACTGGTGTGCATCGAGGATCTCGGCGACATCGACATACTGGTCACCGATAAGACGGGGACCCTGACCGAGGGCCGTATCAGTCTGGTCGACGCGGTCGACCCCACCGGTACACAGGACGACGCGGTGCTGCGAGTGGGTCTGCTGGCCACTGATGTCGACCTGGCATCAGGCGGTGTCAGCGCCAACGCGATGGACGCCGCATTGTGGGAGTCCCCAGCCGCTGCGCGCCTGGTGACAGCCACTGTCCACCGAGTCGCCACGCTGCCGTTCGACCATGCCCGCCGCGCGACGTCGGCACTGCTCGACGACGACGGCCGCCGATTTCTCGTGGTCAAGGGCGCGCCCGAGCAAGTGATGGCCAAGTGCGCTGCGGTGCCCGACGCGGCACAGCGCACGCTGACCGCGTTGTTCACCAGCGGCCGCCGGGTTGTGGCGGTGGCCAGCAAACCCGCGCCGGAGCTAACCGTCCTTACCGCCGACGACGAATGCGGCCTTGTGCTGGACGGCTTCCTGGTGTTCGCCGACGAACCGAAGGCGGCGGCGCGGGATTCCCTGGCACAACTGGCGGCACTGGGCATCGAGCTCAAGGTGGCCACCGGCGACAATCCTACGGTCGCCGAAAAGGTATGCACCGATTTAGGTTTGCCGTCCAAGGGCACGATCGCCGGCGCCGAGATGGAAACGCTCGACGACGCCGGGTTCGACGAAGCGGCGCAGAACCACACCATCTTCGCCCGCATCTCACCCGAACAGAAGGCGCGACTCATCGTCTCATTGCGGCGCACCGGGCGATCGGTAGCTTTTCTCGGCGACGGCGTCAACGACGCGCTGGCCCTTCATGCGGCCGACGTCGGGATCTCGGTGGACACCGCCACCGACGTCGCAAAGGACGCTGCCGATGTGGTGCTGCTGGAAAAGGATCTCGGCGTGCTCGCGGCCGGTGTGGCCGAGGGTCGCCGCATCTTCGCCAACACCATCAAGTACGTGCTGATGGGCACCTCAAGCAATTTCGGCAACATGTTCAGCGCGGCCGCGGCATCGGCGGTGCTCACCTTTCTGCCGATGCTGCCCAGCCAGATCCTGCTGAACAATCTGCTCTATGACAGCTCCCAGTTGGCGATCCCCACCGACCGGGTGGACGGCGAACAGTTGCTCGCGCCGTCGCACTGGAACATCGCATTCATACGCCGGTTCATGCTGACGTTCGGTCCCATCAGCTCGCTGTTCGATTTCCTGACTTTCGGATTGATGCTCGGTGTGCTGCGCGCCGGGCCGGTGGAGTTCCGCACCGGATGGTTCGTGGAATCGCTTGCCACCCAGACGTTGATCATCTTCGCAATCCGCACCCGTCGGGTGCCGTTCTTTCGCAGCAGGCCCGGACTCGTGTTGACACTGGCCGCGTTCGCGGTCGTCGCCGTCGGGGTCTTGATCACTGTGTCACCGCTGGCCCATAACCTAGGTTTCACGCCGTTACCGTGGCTGTTCTTCACCGCCCTGGTCGTGTTCACGATCGCCTACCTGGTTCTCGTCGAGGTCACCAAGACGGTGTTCTACGCAGATCCGATGCACGTTGCCGGACACCCACACCGCACCCGCGACCGCGTGCACCGCATTCAGCGGCGCGCCGCCCGCTTCAGCCATGGCGGCAAGATCGCCCTCCCATGAGCCGGACCAGTATTTAGTACGAGGCTCCGATCGTGAACTGGGAAGAAGGGCCGCGGGAAAGCGAGGACCTTGTCCTCTGCTACTCGGCCTCAAGCTTCGTCAGACTCGAGATGGCGTGCGGCGATGAGGTAGCCGCACCACACACTTTCGAGGAGACATGATGGCGATCCGGGTGGGCGTGAACGGCTTCGGCCGCGTCGGCCGAAACTTCTTCCGCGCAGTGGACGCACAACGAGCGGCCGGCACCACCGACGTCGAGATCGTGGCGGTGAACGACGTCACGGACAACAAGACTCTGGCGCACCTGCTCAAATACGACTCTGTCCTCGGGCGCTTACCGCACGAAGTGTCGGTCGACGGCGAGAACATTGTGGTGGGGGACCAGTCGATCAGGGCGTGGTCCATTGCCGACGGGCCGGCGGCGCTGCCTTGGGGAGACCTCGGCGTGGACGTCGTGATCGAGTCCACCGGCCGGTTCACCGCCGCGGATCAGGCCCGGGGCCACATACACGGAGGAGCGAAGAAGGTGGTGGTGTCCGCGACATCGAGGGGTGCGGACCTCACCCTCGTGATGGGTGTTAACCATCGCGACTATGACGGCACGCAGACCGTCGTCTCGAACGCCTCGTGTACTACGAACTGTCTGGCGCCGATGGCGAAGGTGCTGGACGAGGAGTTCGGCATCGAACGCGGCCTGATGACCACCATCCACGCATACACGCCGGACCAGAACTTGCAGGACGGTCCGCACCACGACCTTCGCCGGGCTCGCGCCGCGGCGATCAACGTGGTGCCCACGTCGACCGGGGCCGCCCGAGCGATCAGCTTGGTGCTGCCCCAACTCGAGGGCCGCCTCGACGGGTATGCGTTGCGGGTGCCGGTGCCCACCGGTTCGGTGACCGACCTCACCGTCATCGTCCGCGAGCCGGCAACCGTCGAGGCAGTCAACGCCGCGTTCGCGGCGGCCGCCGACGGTGAGCTCAAGGGCTTCCTCACTTACACAGAGGATCCCATCGTTTCCTCCGACATCGTGACCGACCCCTCGTCGTGTGTCTTCGACGCGGGGCTCACGAAAGTTACTGGAGACTTGGTGAAGATCGTCGGCTGGTACGACAACGAATGGGGCTACTCCCACCGCCTCGTCGACCTTGCGGGCCTGGTCGCGTCGACCCTGTGAGCCGGTGCCGACGGTCTCGACCGTCCAAGCCTGATCGGCGGACCGCTTTTGATGATGTCGAGTGCGGTCGCCGCTGGCCTTCACATTCATGAGCGACCGCGGTGCTCACCGGTGCGACGTAGGAACATCGAAGCAGCAAGTCCCGGCGAGCGGGGACCTTCGCCCCTAACACAGGGGGTCGTGGCGCGAGACGGTGGTATCACACGAGAAGCCGAACGGAAGAGCTGTCCTGACAATGAACGTCCATTTCCCCGATCCAGAGACGATCCAGTCGATCGTGTCCCTGGCGATCAGGGCGCCCTCGGTACACAATTCGCAGCCGTGGCGGTGGCGAATCGGCGAGCGCACCATGGACCTTTATGCTGATCGGGACAGGCATCTGCCCGTCACCGATCCCGACGAGCGGGATCTCCTGTTGAGCTGCGGAGCATCACTGCACCACGCTCTGGTAGCGCTGGCCGCCTCGGGATGGCAGGCGAAGGTGCACCGGTTCCCCGATGCGGCAGATCCGAACCACCTTGCCGCGTTGGAGGTATACCCTCGCACCGCTGTTGAGCTCGACATCGCGCTGGCCGCGGCGATACCGCGGCGACGTACGGACCGACGCCACTATAGTTCGTGGCCGGTGCCCGCTGCCGACATCGGACTGATGGGCGCACGCGCGGCTCGCGCCGGCGTGATGTTGCGGCTAGTCGAATCGCTTCCGAAACTGCGACATATTGTCGCCGAGTCCGTTCGGCTCCATGCGACCGATTACGACTATTTGTCCGAGTTGACAGTCTGGAGTGGTCGATACGCGTCGCGCGCCGGTGTGCCAGCGCGCAATACTCCGCATTCGGACCCGACCGCTCCGATACCCGCGCGGCACTTTGCCGGCCCGGCGTTGGCGCAACCGCCCGGTACGGTCGCCGAAGACGACGCTGCGGTTGTGTTGGCTCTCGGAACAAAAGACGACAGCCAACTCTCGCGCCTGCGGGCAGGTGAGGCGACAAGCCTCGTGTTGCTGAGCGCGACCGCGATGGGGCTGGCGAGTTGCCCAGTGACAGAACCGCTGGAGGTCTGTGCAACACGATCAGCCGTTCAAGAGGAGGTCTTCGGTGGCGACGGGTATGCCCAAATGTTGTTACGTGTGGGGTGGGCGCCGGTCAACGCGGAACCGCTTCCGTCAACTCCCCGCCGTCCTCTGGCCGATGTCGTCGAGTGGGTGGATTCGTTATGAGACCGGCACGGTGAGCGACGGTATCCCACATTTCATTTCGTGACGCCGGGATGGCAGTCGGCCATCGGCGAGTCATCCTTGGTGCTTTCCAGGTCGAGTCTCACCGTTAGCACGGGACCGTCATACCGTTGGGTGCGTTGCCATCCGGTGCCAGAGAGCACCCGAAGCATGTCTATGTTCGCCGCCAGTACGTCGGCGACGAACCACCGTATTCCGTGGCTTCGCGCGGTTGAGCCCAGCAGACGAAGCAGTGTCGTAGCGACACCTCGGAGATGGTCCTCGTGCGCGACGGCAACGGCGATCTCAGCGCTTTGTGCATCGCTGGTGACGACATAGTTGCCGACGCCAATCAGCTGACCGCTCTCGAATGCGCCAAGCGCACAGCGGGTGGGTGTGCGTTGAACTAGTTTGTGAGCGAACTCCTCCAGGTGAGCGGGGTGCATGACGAAGAAGCGGAAGTACTGCTCACGGTCGGTCAGCTTCCGGTGAAGATCAATGATGGCATCGACGTCGTGCTCAGTAAGCCGGCGTACATCGATCTCCGTCCCGTCCAAGAGCAGAACGTGATCGTTGGGCTTCTCGGGTGTGCAGCGGTGAGCCATATTCGTCTACGCGTTGTTGTCAATCCCGCACCGCGACCTCGGCAAGGTCGGTGACCACGGCGTCGGCGCCCTGATTCACGAGCGCAGCGCGATGTCCCGTCCGATCGATTGCCGATGACGAAGCCGAATCCACCGCTCCGGCCGGCCGCTTGGCGAGAAAATCGTCGAAGATGACGCCGTCGTGGTAATGGGCCGACTGCTTCATCGATGCGCTTTCCTTGCTCGGGCGAACACGTGTCATCTGATGGTGATCCCTCTTCGCCAGCGACGCCATAACCTGCACTCGATCAAGGCCTTAGGGCCACGTGGCCAGTGACCAATGGCACCTGCCCCCCGCCACCGGCACTTCTAACGTCGTGGGTGAGCGGTCGAGTCATCGGCCCATGTCCTCTGAAGGAGGCTCAAATGTCTGCTCCTGTAAAGAAGCCCGGCATCGTGGTCGGTGTTGACGGATCGCCTGCCTCCAATGTCGCCGTCTACTGGGCCGGCCAAGAAGCGGCAATGCGCAACCTCCCGCTGACCATGGTCTACGTCGTGAACCCGGTCCTACCCGACTGGCCGCAGGCACCTGTGCCCGCCGAGTTCGAACAATGGCAGAAAGAAAACGCGCGCATGTTCCTCGACGATGCCGTCAAGATCGTCGAGGAGAACGGCAAGAACGGTGGCCCAGCCGAGATCAATAGCGAGGTGGTCTTCTCGGCCACCGTGCCCACTCTCGTCGACCTCTCCAAAGAGGCGGAGATGATCGTGGTCGGGTGCCGCGGCCAGGGCGCGCTCGCCCGGGCCCTTCTCGGCTCGGTCAGCACCGGCCTGGTGCATCACGCGCATTGCCCGGTTGCGGTCATTCACGACGAGGACCCGTTGATGCCCCATCCCGCTCAAGCGCCGGTGCTTGTGGGCATCGACGGCTCGCCCGCGTCGGACTTGGCGACCGCTATTGCCTTCGATGAAGCCTCGCGACGAGGTGTCGAACTTGTCGCCCTGCACGCCTGGAGTGACGTCGAGGTGATCGAATTGCCCGGCCTCGACTGGTCGATGGTGAAGGCGGAAGAGGAACGGCTGCTGGCCGAGCGGCTTGCCGGTTGGCAGGAACGCTATCCGGATGTCAAGGTGCACCGACTCGTTGTGTGCGACCGGCCGGCGCGACAGCTCATCCGGCACTCCGAAACAGCGCAGCTCGTCGTGGTTGGGAGCCACGGGCGCGGCGGGTTTGCGGGAATGTCGCTGGGATCGGTCGGCTCTGCGGTCGTGCACACCGCCCGCATGCCGGTGATCGTCGCCCGGAAGTCGTAGGAGTCGCGCTGCGGATACCGCCGTCACGGCAGCGGCGCTGACCAACGCAGCACGGTGCCGCCGGTCGCACGGCTTTCGATAAGGAAGGAACCGCCGGATTCCTCGGCGCGTCGGCGCAGATTGGTCAGGCCGCTGCCGGTGACGTCACGCGGAATGCCTTGTCCGTTGTCGACCACTTCGATACTCAGGTCGTCTTCGACGGTGACGGTGACGGTGAGGGTGCCGGCGTTGGCATGCCGAACAGCGTTGCTAACCGCCTCGCGCACAACGGCTTCGGCATGATCGGCCAGTATCGCGTCGACAACCGATAGGGGCCCGATGAATTGCACGCTGGTGCGCAGCTCCGTGCCAGCAAACTGCGCGATGGCCTCGTCGAGTCGTTGCCGCAGGCGGGTCGTGCCCGAGGCCGCGCCCTGCAGATCGAAGATGGCGGTTCGGATCTCCTGGATGACTTCCTGCAAATCGTCCACGCACTCGGAAAGCCGTTGCTGCACTTCGGGCCTTCGTGACCGTGGGATAGTCCCCTGCAAAGCGAGTCCTACCGCGAATAGTCGTTGTATCACGTGGTCGTGTAGATCTCGGGCGATCCGGTCGCGGTCGGTCAGCACATCGAGTTCGCGCATCCGGCGCTGTGAGGTGGCCAGCTGCCAGGCCAGCGCCGCCTGGTCGGCGAACGCGGCCATCATGTCGAGTTGTTCGTCGCTGAACGGCTTCCCATCCGGGTGTGCGAGTGCAACCAACACACCGGCGACTGCTTCGGTGGTCCGAAGGGGCAGTACTAGCGCATCTCCGGGTTCCCAAGAGGCGCCGATGCCCAAGTCGAGGTTGTCGAATCGGCGTGGAGTGCGGTCCAGGAAGGCTCGGCCGACAGTTGTTCCTTCTACCGGTATCGTTCGTTCTTCGCCGGGCGGGAATATCTCGCCGGCCGTTTCGGCGATAACCAGTTCGACGACCTCGGCGGAAGGTATGTCGCTGTCCACGGGAACCGCTACCAGGGCAGCGTGTGCGTCGGTCAGCTCCAGTGTCTTCTCCGCAATGAGTCGAAATACCGTTGTCGGGTTGGTTCCGGACAATAATCCGGTAGCGATGTCGCGCATTGCTTCGATCCACGACTGACGGGCCTGCGACTGTTCGTATAGACGCGCGTTCTCGATCGCGATCCCGGCCGCCGCCGCTAGCGCTTGCACCAGCACCTCGTCGTCTTCGCTGAACGGCTGTCCGTTCGCTTTTTCGGTCAGGTAGAGGTTCCCGAACACCTCGTCGCGGATGCGAACGGGAACACCGAGAAATGTCCGCATCGGAGGGTGGTTCGCTGGAAACCCAACGGATGCCGGGTGCTGGAAGATGTTGTCGAGGCGGATCGGCTTAGGGTCGTCGATCAAGACCCCGAGAACGCCGCGACCTTCGGGGAGGTCCCCGATGAGCTCGCGAGTACTTTCATCGATCCCCTCATAGATGAATTGGACCAGGTCGTTCTCCTGCCCCCGTACGCCCACTGCCCCATAGCGGGCGTCCACCAAGTTGATAGCCGTATGGACGATGGTCCGCAACGTTTCATCGAGCTCGAGACCCGAAGTGACCACCAGCATGGCGTCGACCAGTCCGTCGAGCCGGTCTCTGCCCTCGACGATCTGCTCGACGCGGTCCTGGACCTCGATGAGCAGCTCGCGCAGTCGCAGCTGAGACAGCGTGTCGCGTACCGGACTCACGCCTCGATCAACTCGCGAACCGATCTCGTCGGTCACGCCACCATCGTGGCACCGGCGGTCAATATTGGGAGCGTTTCGGTCCATCTGAATCGTCGGGGCGGCGCGCCGGATCCAGCCGTGTGGCGAAGACCGCCGCCTGAGTGCGGCGCTCCATCCCCAGTTTGGCCAGCAGCCGCGATACTAGTTCTTCACCGTCTTCTCGGCGAGGAACATCCGTGCGGCAATCTGTTTGTTGGTGAGTCCCTCGCCGAGGAGTCCGAGCAGCGTCCGCTCCTGAGCGGTCAGCCCGGACAGCGGATCCGAGCGCTCGGCTGCGCCGCGCAGCTTAGCCATCAACGCGGCGGCCGCGCGGTTGTCGAGAAGCGATTTCCCTGCCCCCACATCCTTGATGGCCTTGGCCAGTTCCATCCCCTTGATGTCCTTGACGACATAGCCGCTGGCGCCGGCGAGAATCGCATCGAGCATTGCTTCATCGGAGGTGAACGACGTCAGCATCAGGCAGCGCAGGTCCGGCAGATCGGACAAGAGATCGCGGCACAATTCGACTCCGTTGCCATCGGGCAGGCGAACATCGAGCACCGCGACGTCGGGTCTCAGCGCAGGTATTCTCGCCATCGCCTCGGCCACGGAGCCGGCTTCACCGATGACTTCGAGTTCGGGATCCGACGCGAGTAAGTCGACGAGCCCACGACGGACGACCTCGTGGTCATCGACCAAAAACACCTTAACCATCGCGAGCCCTTCCGGCCGATGTTGCGCGTAAGCGTAGGTGACCAGCACTGAATTATCCGACATGATCATCATGGTCCCTGCTCACAGGTGTCTGCGATTCACGATGAGCAACGAGCTGTCGGTGTCACGCAGCGCGGCAGTGCCGGTCGGTCCGACAAGTTCGTCCACGTGGTGGCAGTCGTGGGCGCCTACCACGACCAACTGCGCTGAGTCGGCATTCTTGGCGAGATAGTTCAGGGTGCTCCCGTGCACGACCACCGACTTCACCTCAAGGTCCGGGTAACGTCGGGTCCAACGCGCGAGCCGGCGATCCAGCTGGGCGCCCACCCGGCGATTGCCATCCGCGACCGCGCCGGCATCGTGGATGTCGGTGAACTGGGATTGCCAGCAGCTGATCACCGTCAGCTGTGCCTTGCGCAGGCGCGCTTCGTCCATGGCAGCCTCCAGCACGACGCCGTCGCGGGGACCCGCGTCGGTTTCGACGATGATCGCATCGGCAAGCCGCCCGGCCGGACGGTCGTGCCCACGAATGATCGCGACCGGGCAGTGCGCCGAAGGCCAAGGTCGCCGCGGTAGAACCCACCCGCCCTGGCTGAAAGTGATTGAGTCCGACTGCGCCGACACAGACCATTACGGCCGATCGGGACGCCTGCACCAGCGTGCTGGTGG
>CAWHDL010000031.1:0-181746 GCA_963828065.1 uncultured Actinomycetota bacterium
GCTGTTGCAGGCCAGCGTGTAGCTCATCATGCCGCCGTTGCTGATGCCGGTCGCGTAGATGCGGGACCGGTCGGTGCCGATGCTCCTGCTGATCTCGTCGACCATCGACGTGATGAACCCGACGTCGTCGATGCCCTCGTTGCTGGGCTGACCACAACAGCCGTGGACGTTCCACGCACGGGCGATGCCATCGGGATAGGCCACGGCGAACTTTTCGGTGTCCGCCAATTGGTCCCACCCATAAGCCTTTCGGCCTGTTCACCGCTGCCGAAGCCGCCGTGCAGCATCACCACAAGGGGCGCCGACGCCGCAAGCCCGACGGTTTGTGCACTCGGTATGTGCGGTCCAGTCCGCCGATGTTGATGGTGTGGACGCTGCTGCCGTCCGGGAAATCGGCCGTCGGTTGCGCGGTCCCGCGCGGCGTCGACGAACACCCCACCAGCGCAACGCCGCCGCCAGCAGGGCGAGGACTCGGACCGGCATGTCACTACAGTACGGATTGAAACTGTAAACCCGCGCGGCCGCCTGACCCCCGCGCTACCAGGGCGCCAAGAAGCCCCGCGACGCATCGCGGGGCTTCTTGGTGAGTGACAAGCGGTTAGTCCTACCGATAATCCGAGTAGCCGTAGTCGTCCAGCGGCACCGCGGCACCGGTCGCCTGGCCGAAGTCGGGGCTGTAGTACTGATCCTCGTAGCTCGGGATCGTGTACGCGGCGGCCCGCGCCTCCTCGGTCGGCTGCACCTGGATGTTGCGGTAGCGGTTGATGCCCGTACCGGCCGGGATCAGCTTGCCGATGATCACGTTCTCCTTCAGGCCGTGGAGCTTGTCGCTGCGGCAGTTGATCGCCGCATCGGTCAGCACTCGCGTGGTCTCCTGGAACGACGCCGCCGACAGCCACGAGTCGGTGGCAAGCGACGCCTTCGTGATACCCATCAGCACCGGGCGACCGGCGGCGGGCTCGCCGCCCTCGGCCACCACCCGACGGTTCGCGGCCTCGAACTCCGAGCGCTCCGTCAGCGAGCCGGCAGGAACTCAGTGCTGCCCGAGTCGATGATGGTCACCCGCCGCAGCATCTGCCGGACGATCACCTCGATGTGCTTGTCGTGAATCGACACGCCCTGAGCGCGGTACACCTCTTGGACCTCATGGATCAGGTGCAGCTGGACCTCCCGCGGGCCCTGCACACGCAGCACCTCGTGCGGATCAGCCGAGCCTTCCATCAGCTGGTCGCCGACCTCGACGTGGTCGCCGTCGCGCAGCAAGCCCTCGGTGCCGTCCTCGTGGATGACGGCCTTCAGCCGCTGGCGGCGGGACAGCTTGTCGTAGACGACTTCTTCGCTGCCGTCGTCGGGGGTGATGGTGATCTTGTAGAACTTCTCACCCTCCTCGATCCGTACCCGGCCGGAGACCTCGGCGATCGGCGCCTTGTCCCGCGGGATCCGGGCCTCGAACAGCTCCTGCACGCGGGGCAGTCCGCCGGTGATGTCCTGACCGCCGGTGACGCCGCCCTGGTGGAACGTCCGCATGGTCAGCTGTGTGCCGGGCTCGCCGATCGACTGCGCCGCGACGATGCCGACCGCCTCGCCGATGTCGACCAGCTTGCCGGTGGCCATCGAACGGCCATAGCAGTTCGCGCACACGCCGTTGGCGCTCGCGCACGTCAGCACCGATCGCACCCGCACCGACGAGATGCCGTTCTCGAGCAGCAGATCGATGGCCGGGTCACCCAGATCGTGACCCTTCTCAACCAGCACCTTGCCCTTCTCGTCGACCGCGTCCTCCGCCAACGTCCTTGCGTACGCCGAGGTTTCGACGTACTGGTCCTTGACCAGACCGTCGGGCTGCAGCTCGGCGAGCCGGACGGTGATGCCCCGCTCGGTACCGCAGTCGTGCTCGCGGACGATGACGTCCTGCGACACGTCCACCAGACGACGGGTCAGGTAACCCGAGTCGGCGGTACGCAATGCGGTGTCGGCCAGGCCCTTTCGAGCGCCGTGGGTGTTGATGAAGTACTCCAGCACGGTCAGACCCTCGCGGAACGAGGACTTGATCGGCCGCGGGATGAACTCACCCTTCGGGTTGGTCACCAGGCCCTTCATGCCGGCCAGCGTCCGGGTCTGGGTGAAGTTGCCCGTCGCGCCCGACTCCACGATCGTGATGATCGGGTTGTCGGAGGGGTAGTGCGACCGCAGCGCCTCGCCGACCTCTTCGGTGGCGTCCTGCCAGATCTTCACCAGCGAGTCGTGCCGCTCGTCCTTGTTCAACGCGCCGCGCTGATACTGCTTCTCGATCCCGTCGGCTTCCTTCTCGTAGCGCTCGAGGAACTCGGCCTTCTCCGGTGGCACCAGCACGTCGGCCATCGACACGGTGACACCCGAGCGAGTGGCCCAATAGAAGCCGGCGTCCTTGAGCTTGTCGACGGTCTGCGCGACCACGATCATCGGGTAGCGCTCAGCCAGGTCGTTGATGATCCGCGCCTGCACCTTCTTGTGCATCTGCTCGTTGATGAACGCATAGCCGTGCGGCAACAACTCGTTGAACAGCACCCGGCCCAGCGTGGTCTTGATCGTCCACGCCTCACCCGGCTTCCAGCCCGCCTCGCCGAACAGCTCGGCCTCGAGATCGACCGGCGGCCGCAGCTGCGTCAGCCGCACCTTGATCGTCGCCCGAACGCTCAGCGCGCCGCGGTCCATCGCCATGATCGCCTCGGCCGGCGAGCTGTACACCCCCGACTCCGGACGGTCCTTGCCGGCCGGCCGGTATTGGCCGACATCGCCGTCAACCTCGGTGGTCAAAAGTACAGACCGGTCACCATGTCCAGCCGCGGCATGGCCAGCGGCTTGCCCGACGCGGGCGACAGGATGTTGTTGCACGACAGCATCAGGATGCGGGCCTCGGCCTGCGCCTCAGCCGACAGCGGAAGGTGCACGGCCATCTGGTCGCCGTCGAAGTCGGCGTTGAACGCCTCACACACCAGCGGGTGAAGCTGAATCGCCTTGCCTTCCACCAACATCGGCTCAAAGGCCTGGATACCCAACCGGTGCAGCGTCGGTGCCCGGTTCAACAACACCGGGTGCTCGCTGATGACCTCTTCGAGCACGTCCCACACCTGCGGACGCTGACGCTCCACCATCCGCTTCGCGCTCTTGATGTTCTGCGCGTGGTTCAGGTCGACGAGCCGCTTCATCACGAACGGCTTGAACAGCTCCAGCGCCATCAGCTTGGGCAGGCCGCACTGGTGCAGCTTGAGCTGCGGGCCGACCACGATCACCGACCGGCCCGAGTAGTCGACGCGCTTGCCGAGCAGGTTCTGGCGGAACCGGCCCTGTTTGCCCTTCAGCAGATCGCACAGCGACTTCAGCGGACGGTTGCCCGGCCCGGTGACGGGCCGGCCGCGGCGGCCGTTGTCGAACAGCGCGTCCACGGACTCCTGCAGCATCCGCTTCTCGTTGTTGACGATGATCTCGGGCGCGCCGAGGTCGATCAGCCTCTTGAGCCGGTTGTTTCGGTTGATCACGCGGCGGTACAGGTCATTCAGATCGCTGGTGGCGAACCGGCCACCGTCGAGCTGCACCATCGGGCGCAGCTCCGGCGGGATCACCGGCACCGCGTCGAGCACCATGCCCATCGGCGAGTTGCCCGACATCTGGAACGCCGCGACCACCTTCAGCCGCTTGAGCGCACGAAGCTTCTTCTGCCCCTTGCCGCTTCGGATGACCTCACGCAGGCGTCGGCTTCGGCGTCGATATCGAAACTGTCGATGAGCTTCTGGATCGCCTCCGCACCCATCGAGCCGGTGAAGTACTCGCCGTAGCGGTCGACGAGCTCGCGGTAGAGCACCTCGTCGACGATCAGCTGCTTCGTTGCCAGCTTGGTGAACGTCGTCCAGATCTCCTCGAGCCGGTCCAGCTCACGCTGTGTACGGTCGCGGAGCTGGCGCATCTCACGCTCGCCGCCATCGCGGACCTTGCGTCGCACATCGGATTTCGCGCCTTCCGCCTCGAGCTCAGCGAGGTCGGCCTCGAGCTTCTGCGCGCGGGCCTCCAGCTCGGAGTCGCGCTGATCCTCGATGGCCTTCTTCTCGACCTCCATCTCGGCTTCGAGAGTGGACATCTCGTTGTGACGCATCTCGTCGTCGACCGCGGTGATGACGTAGGCCGCGAAGTAGATGATCTTCTCGAGATCCTTCGGGGCCAGGTCCAGCAGGTAACCCAGCCGTGACGGGACGCCCTTGAAGTACCAGATGTGCGTGACGGGTGCGGCCAGCTCGATGTGTCCCATCCGCTCACGGCGAACCTTCGCGCGGGTCACCTCGACGCCGCAGCGCTCGCAGATGATGCCCTTGAAGCGGACCCGCTTGTACTTGCCGCAGTAGCACTCCCAGTCGCGAGTCGGTCCGAAGATCTTCTCGCAGAACAGGCCGTCCTTCTCCGGCTTCAGTGTCCGGTAGTTGATGGTCTCCGGCTTCTTGACCTCGCCGAACGACCAATTACGGATGTCGTCGGCGGTCGCCAGACCGATCCGGAGTTCATCGAAGAAGTTGACGTCTAACACGTAACTCCCTTTCCCCTTTCGGGACTAGAAAAATCGAATCGAAAGATCACGCCAAATCTTCCACAGATGCAGATTCGTTGCGGGACAAGTTGATTCCCAGGTTCGCCGCGGCGCGCTCCAAGTCCTCGTCGTCGCCGTCGCGCATCTCGATCGCGGCGCCGTCGGAAGACAGCACCTCGACGTTGAGGCACAGCGACTGAAGTTCCTTGAGCAGTACCTTGAACGACTCGGGGATGCCCGGCTCGGGGATGTTCTCGCCCTTGACGATCGCCTCGTACACCTTGACCCGGCCGACGGTGTCGTCGGACTTGATGGTCAACAGCTCCTGCAGCGTGTACGCGGCGCCGTAGGCCTGCATGGCCCAGCACTCCATCTCGCCGAACCGCTGGCCACCGAACTGCGCCTTACCGCCCAGCGGCTGCTGGGTGATCATCGAGTACGGGCCGGTGGACCTCGCGTGGATCTTGTCGTCCACCAGGTGGTGCAGCTTTAGGATGTACATGTAGCCGACCGTCACCGGGTACGGGAAGGGTTCGCCGCTGCGGCCGTCGTAGAGCATCGCCTTGCCGTCGTGGTTGACGAGCACGTCCCCGTCGCGGTTCGGCTGCACCGAGGACAGCAGGCCCTGCAACTCCTCCTCGCGGGCACCGTCGAACACCGGCGTCGACACGATGGTGTCCGGCCCGGCCTCCAGCAGTGCGTCGGGCAGCTTGGCCGCCCAGTCGGGCGTGCCGCCGGCGACGTCGACCTTCCAGCCGGTCTTGGCCACCCAGCCCAGGTGGGTCTCCAGGATCTGGCCGATGTTCATGCGTCGCGGCACACCGTGGGTGTTCAAGATGATGTCCACCGGGGTGCCGTCCTGCAGGAACGGCATGTCCTCGACGGGCAGGATCTTGCCGATCACGCCCTTGTTGCCGTGGCGGCCGGCCAGTTTGTCGCCGTCAGAGATCTTGCGCTTCTGGGCGACGTACACCCGGACCAGCTCGTTGACGCCTGCGGCAAGCTCGTCGTCCTCGTCGCGCGAGAACATCCGAACGCCGATCACCTTGCCGGACTCGCCGTGCGGCACCTTCAGCGAGGTGTCGCGCACCTCCCGGGCCTTCTCGCCGAAGATCGCGCGCAGCAGCCGCTCCTCCGGGGTCAGCTCGGTCTCGCCCTTCGGGGTGACCTTGCCGACCAGGATGTCGCCATCGCGGACCTCGGCGCCGATCCGCACGATGCCGCGCTCGTCGAGGTCGGCGAGCACCTCATCGGAGACGTTCGGAATGTCGCGGGTGATCTCCTCGGCGCCCAGTTTGGTGTCACGGGCGTCGATCTCGTGCTCCTCGATGTGGATCGAGGTCAGCGTGTCCTCCTCGACGAGACGGTTCGAGAGGATGATCGCGTCCTCGTAGTTGTGGCCCTCCCACGGCATGACCGCGACCAGCAGGTTCTTGCCGAGCGCCATCTCTCCGTTGTCTGTGCACGGGCCGTCGGCGATCACCTGGCCGGCCTCCACCCGGTCGCCGGCGTCGACGATCGGACGCTGGTTGGCGCAGGTGCCGTGGTTGGACCGGGCGAACTTGCGCAGCTGGTAGCTGTGCCGGGTGCCGTCGTCGGCCATCACGGTGACGTAGTCGGCGGAGACCTCCTCGATTACGCCACCCTTGTCCGCGACGACCACATCGCCCGCGTCGATCGCAGCGCGCAGCTCCATGCCGGTGCCGACGAGCGGCGCCTCACTGCGCACCAGCGGCACGGCCTGACGCTGCATGTTCGCACCCATCAGCGCGCGGTTGGCGTCGTCGTGCTCGAGGAACGGGATCATCGCCGTGGCCACCGACACCATCTGGCGCGGCGACACGTCCATGTAGTCGACCTCGCGACCGGACACGTACTCGACCTCGCCGCCCTTCCGGCGCACCAGCACGCGCTCCTCGAGGAACTTGTCGTCCTCGTCGAGCGGCGAGTTGGCCTGCGCGACGACGTGACGGTCTTCCTCGTCAGCGGTGAGGTAGTGGATCTCGTCGGTGACCTTGCCGTCCACCACCTTGCGGTACGGCGTCTCGATGAACCCGAACGGGTTGACCCGCCCGTACACCGACAGCGACCCGATCAGACCGATGTTCGGGCCTTCCGGAGTCTCGATCGGGCACATCCGGCCGTAGTGGCTGGAGTGCACGTCGCGGACCTCCAGCCCGGCGCGCTCACGGGACAGACCACCGGGACCCAGCGCCGACAGGCGGCGCTTGTGAGTCAGGCCCGACAGCGGGTTGTTCTGGTCCATGAACTGGCTCAGCTGGCTGGTACCGAAGAACTCCTTGATGGCGGCCACGACCGGACGGATGTTGATCAACGTCTGCGGCGTGATGGCCTCGACGTCCTGCGTCGTCATCCGCTCGCGGACGACGCGCTCCATGCGGGACAGGCCGACCCGGATCTGGTTCTGGATCAGCTCGCCGACCGTGCGCAGCCGGCGGTTGCCGAAGTGGTCGATGTCGTCGGTCTCCACGGGCACCTCGACGCCGCCGGGCGCCGTCATGGTGGTCTGCCCCTCGTGCAGCCGCACCAGGTACTCGATGGTGGCGACGATGTCCTCTTCGGTCAGCGTCGACGACGTGATCGGCTCGCCGGCGTGCAGCCCGAGCTTCTTGTTGACCTTGTAGCGGCCCACCCGGGCCAGGTCGTAGCGCTTCTCCTTGAAGAACAGGTTCTCCAGCAGGGTCTGCGCGGACTCCTTGGTGGGCGGCTCGCCCGGGCGAAGCTTGCGGTAGATGTCCAGCAGCGCCTCGTCGGTACCCGCGGTGTTGTCCTTCTCCAGCGTCGAAATCATGATCTCGGAGAAGCCGAACCGCTCGCGGATCTGCTCTGCGGTCCAGCCCAGCGCCTTGAGCAGCACGGTCACCGGCTGGCGACGCTTGCGGTCGATGCGGACGCCGACCGTGTCGCGCTTGTCGACGTCGAACTCCAGCCACGCCCCGCGGCCGGGGATCACCTTGACGCTGTGCAGCGTCTTCTCGGTGGACTTGTCGATGTTCTCGTCGAAGTACACACCGGGCGAGCGGACGAGCTGCGACACGACGACGCGCTCGGTGCCGTTGATGATGAAGGTGCCCTTCTCCGTCATCATCGGGAAGTCACCCATGAACACCGTCTGGCTCTTGATCTCACCGGTGTTGTTGTTGATGAACTCGGCGGTCACGAACAGCGGGGCGGCGTAGGTCTGGTCCTTCTCTTTGCACTCGTTGACCGGCGCCTTGACCTCGTCGAAGCGGGGGTCGGAGAAGGACAGCGACATCTGCCCGGAGAAATCCTCGATCGGGACAGCTCGGTGAGCACCTCTTCGAGGCCGCCGAACGGGTTCACGTCACCGCGGGCGGCGGCCTTTTCGCGCCACGCGTCGGATCCGATCAGCCATTGGAACGACTCGGTCTGCACGTCGAGCAGGCCGGGAACCTCGAGCGGTTCACGCAACTTTGCGAAGGAGATTCTATTGGGGGCTCCGGGAACGGAACTATTGGCGGTAGCTATTGCTGATTTGCTCTGGCGAGAGGCCAAGATGCATCCTTCCAGCACCTCATGCGACTCAACTCCGGGCTGACCGGACTCTTCGCCGCGATTCTGCGTCGGTTTGGCCGGCTAGCGACCTGTCCGGTACTCACGCACGCATTTCCAATGAGCCGCTTACGCGAAGAGACCCAATAGAGAGCCCCGACGAGGGCTCAGGCGTGGACCACAGTGTCAGGTTCAGGTGAGGTGGGCAGGAGGCAGCCAGCGCAACGTCCAACAGTACCGCAGGACGGCTTATTCCTCAACCACGGGCATGCGGCAGTAAAGGCGCTGGCTGGCGTCCTGGCTACTACCTATGCACATACTGCCCAACAGACTGCAGCCTCGGGGCGTTCCCGTCAAGAGTTCACGCGCGGTTGTCGGGTTAATTCTCCTGTTGAATCGCTGTCGATGGGCTCCCGACATGGGTCATGCCGAGGTCCGCGCCGCCTTCCCCGCAGGCTCCACGCGCACCGGCCGTTTTACACCAACCGGCCGTCTTCCACCGTTGCGACCACGCCGCTCAGGGGTCACTCCCTGGGTCAGCGGTCCCCAGCGAGCGGGATGCGTCCGGTGGGCGATTCGTCGGCGTCGGCGGTGTAGTGACGTGGTGTCTCCTGCGTCGGCTCGGAGGCGTCGGCGAATTCGTGGACCTTGTACTTGTGCGTGCCCTCGAGGTCGTCGCGAATCGCCTCCTGCGCTGCGGGCGGCAAGGACCCCATCATCTCGCGAACGCGGGCCCGCCGACGTTCGACGGCCTGCCGCTCCGGCATACCGGGTGTTGCCACGATCTGCGGCGGCACGCCCTCGATCTCGTCGACACCGCCGTCGTGGTGACCGGCGTCCGCCATGGCCTGCTCTTCTGCCATGGTCGCCTCGTCCTTCTCCTCCGACATGCCGATCGGACCGAGCCTGCGGCCGTTGAGGAATTGCCGCACCACGGGCTCGTCGCTGGTCAGCAGCACTTCGCGAGGACCGAACATGACCAGGTGCTTGCGGAACAACATGCCCATGTTGTCGGGCACCGTGCGGGCGATGTTGATGTTGTGCGTGACGATCAGGATCGTGCAGTCGATCTGCGCGTTGATGTCGATCAGCAGCTGGCTCAGGTACGCGGTACGCACCGGGTCGAGTCCGGAGTCGGGTTCGTCGCAGAGGATGATCTGCGGGTCGAGCACCAGCGAGCGGGCCAGCCCGGCGCGCTTGCGCATACCGCCGGATATCTCGCCGGGGAACTTCTTCTCGTCGCCGGTGAGGCCCACCATGTCGAGCTTCTCCATGACGATGTCACGGACTTCGCTTTCCTTCTTCTTGGTGTGCTCACGCAACGGGAACGCGGTGTTGTCGTAGATGTTCATCGAGCCGAACAGCGCACCGTCCTGGAACATGACGCCGAACAGCTTGCGGATCTCGTACAGCTCCTTCGCGGAGCTTTCGATGATGTTGGTGCCGTCGATGACGATGCTGCCGCGCTCCGGACGCAGCAGGCCGATCAACGACTTCAGGAACACCGACTTGCCAGTACCCGACGGGCCCAGGAGCACGCTTACCTCACCCGGCGGGATCTCGAACGTGACATCTTCCCAGATTCGCTGGGAACCGAAGGATTTCGTCAGTCCCTCAACCTGAATTCCGATGCCCACGCGTTTTCCTTCCGCCGGTACTTCTGGGCCACCTGCCTCCCGCTTGTGGCTTGAGTCACTCTAGCCTACGTCGACAGTCGCCAACACTTATAGCGCCAGGTTGTGAACGTGCAAAAAGGGGCCGTCCCGGTTTTGCCGGGACGGCCCCTGATGCATGAGCTACTTGACCGTGACGGACGCGCCGGCGGCCTCGAGCTTTCCCTTGGCCTCCTCGGCGGCCTCCTTGGTCACTTTCTCGAGGAGCGGCTTCGGGGCGCCGTCGACGAGGTCCTTGGCCTCCTTGAGGCCCAGGCCCGAGACGATCTCGCGGACGACCTTGATGACGCCGATCTTCTTGTCACCGGCCGCCTCGAGGATCACGTCGAACTCGCTCTGTTCCTCGGCAGCCTCGGCGGGCGCGCCTGCGCCGGCCGCGCCGGGAGCGGCCGCGACGGCGACCGGGGCGGCAGCGGTGACCTCGAAGGTCTCCTCGAACGCCTTCACGAAGTCCGAGAGCTCCAGCAGGGTCATTTCCTTGAACGTGTCGAGCAGTTGGTCAGTGGACATCTTGGCCATGGTGTGGGTCCTTCCTCAATATCTTTCGTTGTGGGGTTTCGGGTGTTATTCGGCAGCCGGTTCGGCAACAGCCGGTTCGGGTTCGGCAGCGTCGGGTCCGGCAGCAACTTCGGCGACAACCGGTTCGGGTTCGACAGCCGGTCCGGGTTCGACAGCCGATTCGGGTTCGACAGCCGGTCCGGGTTCGACAGCCGGTCCGGGTTCGACAGCCGGTTCCGGTGCAGCGGCCGGTTCTTGGCTTGCCATCTTGTCCTGCAGCGCGGCGAAGAGCCGTGCCACATTTGATGCCGGGGCGTTGAACAGGCCGGCGGCCTTGGTCAAGTTGCCCTTCATCGCGCCGGCCAGCCTGGCCAGCAGCACCTCGCGCGACTCCAGATCCGCGATGCGCTCGACCTCGGCGACGGTGAGCGGGCGGCCGTCCATGTAGCCGCCCTTGATCACCAGCGCCTTGTGATCCTTCGCGAACTTCTTCAGCGCTTTTGCGGCGTCGACGGCCTCGCCGGTGACGAACGCGATCGCCGTTGGGCCCACGAATAGTTCCTCGAGGCCATCGACGCCGGCCTCGGTTGCCGCCCGCCTGATGAGCGTGTTCTTGGCGACCGAGTAGGTGGCGGAGTCGCCCAGCGAGCGGCGAAGTTCGGCGAGGTTCGCCACCGTCAGCCCGCGGTACTCGGTGACCAACGCGGCGGTGGAATCCTTGAACTGCTCGGCGATGTCGGCAACGGCGGTGGCCTTGTCAGCCTTGGCCATTCATGCCTCCTTCGGTGGGTATCGGTTGCCCCGAAGAAGATCGCCAGGACCCGGCCGGATCAGGTCTGGAGATGACAAAGCGCCCCGACGCAACGGTCGGGGCGCACAAGTGCCTCGTCCGCCTGCGTGGGCCGCCGGGATCATCTCCCGGACCTTCAACCGATTTCGCGGTGACCGACGGTCTTCGGTGGAGCCGTTCCAGGTTAGCGCAACCGCCGTCGATCAGCCAAAACGGCCGTCGACGAGAGCGGCCGCACCCACCAGGCCCGCGTCGGCACCGAGCTGCGCGGGCACCACCGACAGCCCGCGCAGGAAGTCGAGCCTGGCGTAGCCGCCGAGCGCGTCCCGCAATGGGTCGAACAACAGCGGGCCCGCATTTGCCACTCCGCCGCCGATCACGGCCAGATCGAGGTCGCAGACGGCGGCGACCGACGCGATCATCGCCGCCAACGCGGTGGCGCTGCGACGAAAAGCCAACACCCCCAATTCATTTCCCGCATCAGCGGCCTGGGCGAGCTCCTTTGCGCCCGCATCGGCGGGCGCGGCCCAGCCGTGGTCGCGCGCCCACCGCACCATCCGCGGGCCGGACGCGATCGCCTCGACGCAGCCGTGACCGCCACAGGCGCAGGGCTCGCCGTTGAGGTCGACGACGACGTGCCCGACGTGTCCCGCGTTGCCGCTGGCGCCGTCGTACGGTGCGCCGTCCAGGATCAGGCCGCCACCGACTCCGGTGGAGACCACCATGCCGAGCAGGAATTGCGCGCCGCGGCCGGCGCCGTGCCGGTGCTCGCCCAGCGCCATGCAGAGGCCGTCGCCGCCGAGTCGCACCGGCACGCCCGGCAGCAATGCCGCGACGCGGTCCACGATCGGAAACTCGCGCCAGCCGCGAATGTTGAGCGGGCTGACTGTGCCGGTCGACAGCCGGATCGGCCCGGCCGAGGCGATGCCGACGCCGCGCACGGCCGTGTCAGCGGTGGTTTCGGTGATCAGCCGCTCCACCACCTCCCAGACAGCCTCGGCGTCGCCGTGCGGGGTCGGCCGCGTCGCGGTGTGAACAAGCGCGCCGTCAGGGTCCGCCAATCCGACCGCGATCTTGGTGCCGCCGACGTCGATGGCCAGGGTGATGTCGGCCATCAGTGCCGGTGCGTGTTGTCGGGCTGGCGCGGGTCCCCGGGATGTTCGTAGCCGGGCGCGAGTTCCACCAGCGCGGCGCGCCGCGCGTCGAGCCACACCCGGAACGCGCGGCGGCGGGCGGCCGCCAGCAGATGGTCAGCGATCACCGACCGGACGTCATTCAGCGCAGGCGCCGCTGCACGCGCCGGGCGCCAGCCCTCGGCGGGGTGTCGCGTCGCGAATCGCAGCGGGTTGCGGGCGTGGTAGTCGGCCACCTCGTCGTCGGACACCTCGACCGCGGCGGTGACACGCGCGAAGAGCGCGCGGGCCAGCGGATCCGCCAGCGCCGCGGCTGCGACGCTCCCGATGTCGAGCCGGGCCGAGGTGTCGGGCAGCAGCTCATCCTCTGCAGGGGCACGCTCGGATGTCACTGCAAGCGCGGCCGCCTCGGCCGCCACCACCCGTTCGGTGGCCAGCAGCTGCGTCAGCCACCGCCGCAGTTGTCGACCCTCGCTGGTGCCCGCGCGTGGCAGTGTGCCTGCGCGCGGCAGTGTGCCTGCGCGCGCCAGCGTGCCGCCGGGGCCCGCGCGCAGCGCGGCCTCCCGGGCGTCGACCTCGTCGACCCGGATCGGTATTCCGCCGACCTTGGCGGCCACCGCACTCACCGGACCGTCACCGCCACCGCGGGCGAATAGATCAGCGAGCCCGCGCAGCCGACGCGGACCAGCGCCCACCACTCGCCGGGGTTTACCCACGCCGGAGGCGATACGTCGAATTCGAGCTCCACGCTCCCCTCAGCCGGCACGGTGGCGCCCGCCGCCGCCGGGCTGATCCACTCCCAGGTACCCCACGGGCTGATCAGGTGCGCCTCGACGGCCAGATCCGTTCGGGCATCGGTGCCGACAGTGACTGCGAGGCACCCCGATTCGCCGGCGGTGACAACGACGGCCTCCGGCCCCGTGATCAGCCGCAGCACGTCGACGTCGTCGCTCGGCGCGCCGACCGACACGACGCAGACGTCCTCGACCATCTGCCGCCACGCGGCGGGCATCGAGGCGGCGTCGCTGCCGGTGACGGCGAGCTCTGCCCGCACCGGATACAGGCCGGCGGGTATTTCCGCAGGCACGGTCAGCTCGAGGTCGGTCTCCAAATGCTCACCGGGCGGCAGCACGAACGGCAGCTCGGCCGGACTCGCCGCCCAGCCTTCCGGGCATACCACCCTCACCCGGCCGTGCAACGCGGCATCGCTGCAGTCGCTGGATGCGGTGAGCCGCAGCAGCACAACGGAATCCGGCTCGCCGATTACACGGGGCGGATGCAAATGAGCGACGGCGGGCAGCCCGCCCAGCGGTGCCGGCCCGCGGTTGTGCAGCCAGTATCGTGCGTAAAGCGGTTGCGCCGCTTCAGCATCCGGCGCAAGCACGGTATGGTCGGCGTCTACCATCTTCGGCAGATTGAGCCGGGTCGAGACGGTCGCGATCTCAAAGCCGTGCAGCGTCAGACCGTCGGTCGACGTGCCGTGCGGTTGCGGCTGCTCGAGCAGGTCGACGCGCGTGGACGCCACCCTGCGCAACCCGGAACGGATCGTGACCTCCGTTGACTGCGCACCGCACGATTCGACCAGCCGTACCGCCACTCCCTCCGACGGGTGAACGTGCCGCCCGCTTCCGGAGGCGATCGGGTTACCAACAGCCTTCAGCGCTGCGAGAGAAACGGCGCCTGCGGGTTCGACCTCGAACAACGAGCCGAACGACGGTAGGCCACCGGCTGTTTCACCACCAGCTTCAACGGCGTGCAGCGCATTGGAGAACTCGGCGCTGCGGGCAGGCAGACCCACGCAGCGCCAGTCACCGTTGCCGGACACCAGTGCGTAGTCGAACGTGTGGGTCCAGTGCTGCAGCTGGAAATTGGACCCGTCGGGTGCGGTGCGGCGCGGCGGGTCGATCCACGTCCCGGACGGCCACCCGGTGCATGATCGCATCAGCGAGGTGTGCAGTGTCCCGTCGGAGTCGATCGCGAAGCCGGGCACCCCGCGGTTGAGCAGCGCGACAGTCCGAGACTCAAACGGGTCCAATTCCGTTGCCGCGTCCTGTGTTACGGTGATCTCGGCATCGGCCAGGTCGTCAACGACTGCCGTCAGGGCGTCCTGAAGATGTGCGGCCGCGATGATCAGCACGGGTAGCGTCCGCACGCCGCGCAGGTCTGCGCCCGGCAGCCACTCGGTGGCCAGCGGGGCTGCCGCCGGCACGAAGACCCGTGCGGCGCCGGTGGCATACAGCTGCCGTTTCAGCTCGTCGCCGTAGACCGGGCTGGCCGCGGCGAGAACCTCGGCGGTGAAGGTATTCTCGTCGGGGCCGCCGAGCGCGATTCGGGTGTCCGGCAGGTTGGAGTCGACGTCAAGACCCCCGTACCGGGATTTGTCGGCGCTGCTGCAGGTCGCCGTCACACCGGCGCGCGCCAGCGCGACCATCAGGTCGCGTGCCAGCGGCGCCGACGCCGCCTCGCTCGGCGTGACGACCTCCGCCACCGCCATCGCGCGAACATGACCGTCGACTCTGATCCGGGCCGCCGACGACAACCCGAACCAACCGTAAGCCGGGTTGTCCAGCGTCCAGGGGTATTGCGCCGTGTCGACGGCGGTTTCGGAGCCGGGCCGGTGCATCAGCCCGAAGCCGCGCCCGATCACCGCATCGCCGACCTCGCTCACCGGCAGCGCGCCCGGGACCGGGCAGTGCCAGCGCAGCCGCACCAGCCGGTCGACGCCGGTGAACTCGTCGATCGTGGTGCGGCAGTCGACGCGCGCCACGCCCTCCCATAACGTGAGCGTCTGGGTATAACGCAGCAACTCGCCGATCCGCCCGCTCACCACCAGCCGCGGCCCCACCGGACTGCGGTAGGCCTGCACCGACTCCGCAGGGAACTCCGACGAGCAGGTCACCGGGCCCTTGGGCAACAGATGCCATGGGCCTTCACCGGATTGCGGGTGCGCCGGGTATTCCTCGTAGACAGCAAGCTCGTTGCCCACCGAACCATCGCCGATCAGTTCGCAGTCGGCGCCGATGTCGATCAGCGACGACACCCCTCCACCGCGGGCGGGATCGACGGTCATCCGGTAATGCTCGTTGGCAATCTGATTGCCGCCCAACGGCTCCCAGCGGGCCGAAGTGTTCGCGGCGCTCAGCCGGTACGCGCGCCAGCCCAGCGACGGCACGTCGCGCGCCAGCCAGCTCACCGAACGCCCGCCGTGCTCGGCCAGCGCGGGCACCTCCACCCCGTCGGCGTCGAACACCCGGACTCCGCGCCCGAGGGGTTCACGCAATCGGGCGGTGACGATGTCGGTTCGATTGTGTGCCAATTGGTTCCACACCACGATTGATCCGTCGACCACACTCGACAACAGCGCAAGAGAGTTGTCCCGCGCCGCGACGCCGAGTTCCCAAGCATCGCGCCAGCCCGTCAACAGGTCGAGGTACACCTGGTCGGACTCCGAGCCGGTGATGCCGTCGTGATGGGCGCCGTACGCCAGCTGCACCCAGGCCTTCGCCAGCGCGGCCTGGGGATACGTCGCACCGCCCAGCAGGCCGGCGAACACCGCGAATCGCTCCGCGTCCAGCACCGCGTTCTCGGCGGCCCGGTTGGCCTGTTTGGTGTCGATGTACGACACGTCCTTGCCGGTGTAGATCGGGTTCATGTCCCTGGTTTGCGGCGACGGCCGCACTCCGCGGGCATCCAGCTCCGAACGCACCGCGGCGAAGAACTCGCACGGTAGCGCGCTGATGAACCTCGGCCAGGCGTAGCGCGCATTCCAGTCGCGGTGAATCTCGGTGACCCACTTGTTCGGTGGCGTGTAGTCCGTCCCGACGGGCAGCAGCACATTGCGCGTCAGCGCCACCGTTTTCAGCGACTCGAACAGCCCGAAGGTGGCGGCTTCGGCCTCCTCGAGTGTTGGCGCCGAATCCATCCCCCAGCCCGCGCCGTAGTGCGCAGGCATGTAATGGGTGAGAAGGCCACGGCCCGACGGGGCGATCCACTCGAACTCACTGGAGAACTGCATGCGCCGCGGATCGCCGCCGCCCGCCATCGGCCCCCACTGGTGGTGCGGGCCCCGGGCCCACGAGCTGGACGTCAGGCCGGCGTCGGCGGCGATGCCGGGAAACTGCGGGTCGTGCCCGAACACGTCGAGCTGCCACGCGGTAGCAGGTTTGGCGCCCAGCACGTCACGCTGAAAACCCATGCCGTGCACGAAATTTCGGATAGTCGTCTCAGGGCTTGTGAGGTTGGTGTTCGGCTCGTTGTACGCGCCACCCATGATTTCGACGCGCCCGTCGCCGATCAGCCTCCGCAAGTCCGCCCGGTCCTCCGGATGGATGTCCCAGTACGGCTTGAGGTAATCGACCTCGGCCAGCACGAACTTGTACTCCGGCTCGCGGCGGGCCATCTCCAAATGCGCGTGCACCAACGCAAATCCGTTCGTCTGACGATCGGGCGGGTCTGCGGTCCAGATGCTCGTGTAGCCGGCCTGGGTGTTCCACCACACCGGGTCGTAGTGGAAGTGGCTGATCATGAACATCGTCCAGCCGGGCTCGGCGACGGTGAACGTGAAGGGTGTGGTGGTGCCGCCCGCGATCACGCGCGCCGCGCGCCGCTCGCCGGGTACCGGGTTGGCGACCCTAACGGGCACCTCCGCGACCCCTTGCCGCGGTTGCCGCGGCTGCCCGGCGGACCTCAGGCCGTCGCCCTCAACGCGAACGGGCTCGAAGTGCTCGCGGAAGGTCAACCGCACCAGTTGCAGCGGCGCGTCTGACGGTCCCGCGAACAGCTCCGTTGATTCCGCGGAGATGACGGGCACGCCAAACACCTTACGTGCGCGTTCGTGCGAGACTCCCCTGTTGGCGGCGCACGAGTTACTACCGGATCGCTAGCAGCCGTTGCCCGAGCGTCCGCGCGGCCCGCGCCACCTCGGGAGGGTCGAGGACCTCGAAATCGGCGGCCACCATCGCCAGGTAGAGCGCGATGCGCTCGGCGTCGTCGCCGCCCGTCGTCACTATGCAGGCGTCCGAGCCGTCCGGCTCGACGGTGGCCGATCCCGGTGAAAAATGCGGCGCTACAACGTCATACGGGGCGAAGTACCTGACCCTGGCGACGTACTGGTACGACGACGCGCTGATTGACTGGCGCACGTAGGCGGCGGCGTCCGGCGCCTCGCGAGGCGTGAACGTGCTACCCACCGCCCCCACCTCGGTCATCCGGTCCAGCCGCAGGCTGCGCCAGTCCTGACGGTCGCGGTCGTAGGTCATCAGGTACCAGCGCCTGCCGGTGGTCACCAGTTGATATGGCTCGAGCCGTCGCCGGGTGACGCGCCCGGCGCGGTCGACGTACTCCGCTGTCACGTGTTCGCGGTCGCGGCACGCGCGCGCCAGCGTCATCAGCACGTCGGGTTCGACCAGCGACTCGGGCGCGTCCCGTGTCAAGGTGACGGTCGCGTCGTGCACGGCGCCGACCTGCGATCGCAGTCGGGCGGGCAGCACCTGGTCCAGCTTCGTGAGCGCACGCAGCGCGGCCTCCCCCACGCCGGCGACGCTGCCGCCGGCGGCCAGCCGCAGACAGACCACGACCGCCACGGCCTCGTCGGGATCGAGCAGCAGCGGCGGCAGGGAACCCCCCGCACCCAGCTGGTATCCGCCGCCGTGCCCCCTGCTCGCATGCACCGGATAGCCGAGGTCGCGCAGGCGCTCGACATCGCGGCGCACGCTGCGGATGGTCACGCCCAGCCGTTCGGCAAGCTCGTCGCCGCTCCACACGCGCCGGGATTGCAGCAACCCCAACAGCTGTAGCACGCGGCCCGTCGTCTCCGCCATGTCGACAAGCCTGCCAGAGTCAAAGGACAGGAACTGTCCGCAATTGCTGAGAGACTCGCGCACTAGAGAGCCACTAGAGAACCAGCAGCGAACCACGAGAGAACAAGGAGAACATCACATGCCCGGCTTGCCTTCCCCCGTCGCCGACGAACGCGATGCGCTTCGCCAGTACCTCGACTTCAATCAGCGCGCGTTCTTCGCGCTCGCCTACGGCCTGACCGACGAGCAGGCCCGGTCCACCCCGACGGTCAGCGCGCTGTCGATCGGCGGCCTGATCAAGCACGTCACCGGCGTGCAGGACGCGTGGGCGCAGCGAGTGATCGCGGCCCCCGATTTCCCGCCGCGCGACGATCGGCCGATCGACGATCAGATGGCCGACCGAACCGACCAGCTCGTGATGCGCGACGACCAAACCCTCGAGGGGCTGTTGAAGACGTTGGAGGCGCAGAACGCCGCGACGCTGCAGGCGTTCGAAGGGGCGGATCTGGACAGGCTGGTTCCGGTGCCGCACCAGGTCCCGTGGTTCCCGAAGGACGTCGACAACTGGTCAGTGCGGTGGGTGGCGCTGCACCTCATCGAGGAGTTGACCCGCCACGCCGGCCACGCAGACATCATCCGCGAGTCCATCGACGGCGCAACGATGTACGAGCTGATGGCGGCGCTGGAGGAATGGCCGGAGACCGACTTCGTGAAGCGCTGGAAGCCCGCCAAATAGCTCCCAAATAGCGCTCAGCAGGCTCGCCCCGGCAGACATCCACTGGTTTCCCCCGGCGATCGTGCGCTTTATTACGCGGAATCGGCGTGTCGCGTAAGAAACCGCACAGTCGGCGGCAAAAGCCCCACAAGCGGCAAGAGCCCCACAAGCGACAAAAACCCCGCAAGCGGTAGAAAAGGTCATGCCGACACGAACCGGGCGGGCCCCCTGCGGCGAGATCGAGCTGTTCTACGAGGACCTCGGCGATCTCGACGACCCGCCCGTGATGCTGATCATGGGTGTCGGCGCCCAATTGCCGATGTGGCCCGACGGCTTCTGCGAAAGGCTGATCAAGCACGGCTACCGCGTGATCCGGTTCGACCACCGCGACACCGGGCTGTCGACCAAGATGCGCGGGATGCGCGCAAAGGGCTCGGTCTACCGACGCGTCGCGCGCTACCTGTTCGGGCGGACCAGCCCGGTGCCGTACACGCTCGTCGACCTCGCCGACGACGTCGCAAAGCTGTTGGACCACCTGGAGATCGACAAGGCACACGTGGTCGGCGCGTCGATGGGCGGAATGATCGCCCAGGTGCTCGCCGGCAGCCACCCACAGCGCGTCACCTCGCTGGCGGTGATCATGTCCAGCACCGGTAAGCCGCTCTCCTCGATCCCGCGCTGGCGCTTGATCACACGACCGTTCCAGGCCCCCGCCAAGGACGCAACGGCCGACGAACGGCTCGAATACGAGGTCCGCAACATCTCGCTCTTCAACGGCCCCAACTTCCTGCCACCCGTCGACCAGCTGCGCCGCCGCGTCATCGACCTCACCGAGCGCAGCCACTACCCGCAGGGCGTGCTGCGCCAGTTCGACGCCATCCTTGGCACCGGCAGCCTGCTGCGTTACACCCGTCACATCACCGCCCCGACTGTGGTGATCCACGGGACGGAGGACCCTCTGGTGCGGCCACGAAACGGCCGCGGGGTGGCCCGCGCGATCCCTGAAGCGCGCTTCCTGGTCGTCGACGGAATGGGCCATGACCTGCCCGAACCCGTGTGGGAGCCGATCGTCGACGCGCTCGCCGAGAACTTCAAAAGAGGCGCATGATTGACGGGTGAGTCCGAAGTCCTCAGATTATGAGGATCTTAAGAACGTAGGGCACACTGCACCCATGAGCTCTACCAAGCACCGCGAAGTTGCCAAACTCGACCGGGTGCCGCTATTCACTGAGGCCGCGCGCATCGGCACGACCGGCTGGCACGTAACCAGAGCCGTCGGCCGTGTCGCTCAGAGCCTGTTCGGTAAAGGGCCTTGGCAGCAGAAGGTCATCACAGAAGTTCCGATCGTCTTCGCCGACCTCGGTCCCACCTACGTAAAGTTCGGTCAAATCATCGCGTCCAGCCCCGGCGCGTTCGGCGAGCCCCTCAGCAGAGAGTTCCGCAGCCTGCTCGACGCGGTGCCGCCTGCCGATCCGGACGAGGTGCACAAGTTGTTCGTGGAGGATCTCGGCGAGGATCCCGCGACACTGTTCGCCAAGTGGGACGACCAGCCGTTCGCGTCGGCGTCGATCGCCCAGGTGCACTACGCCACGCTGCACAGCGGCGAGGACGTCGTCGTGAAGATCCAGCGGCCGGGCATCCGCCGCCGGGTGGCCGCCGATCTGCAGATCCTCAAGCGCGGCGCCCAGGTCGTCGAGCTTGCCAAGCTGGGCCGACGCCTGAGCGCCCAGGACGTCGTCGCGGACTTCGCCGACAACCTCGCCGAGGAACTTGACTTCCGCCTCGAGGCGCAGTCGATGGACGCCTGGGTAGCCCACATGCACGCCTCGCCGCTGGGCAAGAATATTCGGGTGCCGCAGGTCTATTGGGACCACACCAGCGAACGCGTGCTGACGATGGAGCGGGTGCAAGGCATTCGCATCGATGACGCAGCGGCGATCCGCAAGGCCGGGTTCGACGGGACCGAGCTGGTCAAGGCGTTGCTGTTCAGTGTGTTCGAGGGCGGCCTGCGGCACGGGCTCTTTCACGGTGACCTGCACGCCGGCAACCTCTACGTCGACCCGGACGGGAAGATCGTGTTCTTCGACTTCGGGATCATGGGCCGCGTCGACCCGCGCACCCGCTGGCTGCTGCGCGAGCTGGTCTACGCGCTGCTGGTCAAGAAGGACCACGCGGCGGCCGGCAAGATCGTCGTGTTGATGGGTGCGGTCGGCAAGGTGAAGCCCGAGGGCCAGGCGGCCAAGGACCTGGAGGCGTTCGCGACGCCGCTGACCATGAAGTCGCTGGGCGATTTGAGCTATGCCGAGATCGGCAAGCAGCTCTCCACGCTGGCCGACGCCTACGACGTCAAGCTGCCCCGCGAGCTGGTGCTGATCGGTAAGCAGTTCCTCTACGTCGAGCGCTACATGAAGCTGCTCGCGCCGAAGTGGCAGATGATGTCCGACCCCGAACTCACGGGCTACTTCGCCAACTTCATGGTGGAGCTGAGCCGGGAGCACTCGGAGGAAGTCGAGGCATGAGCGCGCCACTGCGAACCGGCACGGCCCGCTCGGGTGACGTCGACATCCACTTCGAGGACATGGGCGATCCCAATGACCCGGCCGTGCTGCTGATCATGGGTCTGGGCGCGCAATTGTTGTTGTGGCGCAAGGAGTTCTGCGAGAAGCTCGTCGACCTGGGCTTGCGGGTGATCCGCTACGACAACCGCGACGTCGGGCTGTCCACCAAGCTGCACGGCCGCCGTCAGAACGGGCCGTTGGCACCCAGGATGGTGCGGTCGTTCCTCGGCGTGCGCAGCCCGTCCATCTACACGCTCGAGGACATGGCCGACGACGCCGCAGCGCTGTTGGACCACCTGAAGATCGACCGCGCGCACGTCGTCGGCGCGTCGATGGGCGGCATGATCGCGCAGGTATTCGCGGCCCGCTTCAAGCACCGCACCAACACGCTGGCCGTCATCTTCTCGAGCAATAACCAGCCGCTGCTGCCGCCCCCCGGGCCGGTGCAACTGCAGGCGATCCTGCAGAAGCCGAACGGGTCGTCGCGCGAGGCGATCATCGAGAACGCGATCAGGGTCAGCAAGGTCATCGGAAGCCCGGGTTATCCGAAGCCCGACGAGACCGTTCGCGCCGAGGCGATCGAGGGCTACGAGCGGTCCTACTATCCCGCCGGCATCGGCAGGCATTTCGCCGCGGTCCTGGGCACCGGCAGCCTGCTGGGCTTTGACCGCCAGATCGAGGCGCCGACCGTCGTGATCCACGGCAAGGCCGACAAGCTGATGCGGCCGTTCGGCGGCCGGGCGGTGGCCAAGGCGATTCGCGGGGCGCGGCTGGTGCTGTTCGACGGCATGGGCCACGAGCTACCGGCGCAGCTGTGGGACGACATCATCGGCGAGCTCAAGACCAACTTTGCCGAGGTGACCTAACCGCCAGCCACGCCGCCGGATTTTAGCGGTCAGCGCCCGATCGGTTACCATTTCCGCTCGAACGCGTCAGCGTCTGCCGCGCCGCCAGGACCGCTATGCGGCCCGTGAGAAGCCAGAAAGGCAATACTAAAAAGATGGCGCAACCTCAGCGTGACGGCCTGAAACCGCATTTTGACGACGTGCAGGCGCACTACGACTTGTCAGACGACTTCTACCGCCTGTTCCTCGACGCCACGCAGACGTACAGCTGCGCGTTCTTCGAGCGCGACGATATGTTGCTCGAGGAGGCCCAGATCGCCAAGATCGACCTGGCGCTGGGCAAACTCCGCCTCGAGCCGGGTATGACGCTTCTCGACATCGGCTGCGGCTGGGGCGCGACGATGATGCGGGCGATGGAGAAGCACGACGTCAACGTGGTCGGGCTGACGCTGTCGAGGAACCAGCAGGCACACGTCGAGCAGCTGTTTGCTCAATCCGACAGCCCGCGCTCGAAGCGGGTACTGCTGCGCGGCTGGGAGCAGTTCGACGAGCCGGTCGACCGGATCGTGTCGATCGGGGCGTTCGAGCACTTCGGACAGGACCGCTACGACGACTTCTTCAAGACTGCCGATCACCTACTGCCCGACAACGGCGTCATGCTGCTGCACACGATCACGTCGCTCACCATGAAGCAGGCGCTCGAACGTGGCGTGCCCCTGACATTCGAACTCGCCCGGTTCCTCAAGTTCCTCATGACCGAGATCTTCCCGGGCGGACAGATTCCGACCATCGAGATGGTGCAAGAGCATTCGACGGACGCGGGTTTCAATGTGACCCGGATCCAATCGCTGCAGCCGCATTATGCGAGGACGCTCGACAGCTGGGCGCAAGCGTTGGAGTCTCACAAGGACGAAGCGATCGCGCTTCAGTCCGAAGAGGTTTACGACCGGTACATGCGTTATCTCACGGGCTGCGCTAATGGTTTTCGCGCGGGAAACAGCGACGTCAACCAGTTCACCCTGGAGAAGTAGGTGTACGTGAAGAACGAGAGGACGCGACATGGTTGACAAGACAGCCAGCACGAAAGACGACCTACGGCCGCACTTCGAGGACATCCAGGCCCACTACGACCTGTCGGATGAGTTCTTCGGGCTGTTCCAGGACCCGACCCGCAAGTACAGCTGCGCGTACTACACCGGGCCCAACGTCACCCTCTCCGAGGCCCAGATCGCGGACGTCGACTTGAACCTCGACAAGCTCGACCTCAAGCCCGGCATGACCCTGCTCGAGGTCGGCTGCGGCTGGGGCCTGACGCTGCAGCGCGCGATCGAGAAGTACGACGTCAACGTCATCGGCCTGACACTTTCCAAGAACCAGCAGGCCTACTGCAACCAACTGCTGGACAAGCTCGGCAGCGACCGCACCCACGACGTGCGCCTGGAGGGCTGGGAGCAGTTCCACCAGCCGGTGGACCGCATCGTGTCCATCGAGGCGTTCGAGCACTTCGGCTTCGAGCGCTACGACGACTTCTTCAAGAACTGCTTCGACATCCTGCCCGACGACGGCCGGATGACGATCCAGAGCAGCACCGGCTACCACCCGTTCGATTTGGCCGAGAAGGGCAAGAAGCTGACGTTCGAACTGGCCCGGTTCGCCAAGTTCATCATCACCGAGATCTTCCCCGGGGGCCGGATCCCGACCGCAAAGATGATGATCGACCACGGTGAGAAGGCAGGGTTCGTGGTGCCCGAGTGCCTGTCGCTGCGGACGCACTACATCAAGACGCTCGGGTTGTGGGTCGCCGCGCTTGAGGCCAACAAAGACGCGGCCATCGCGGCCACCGACGAAGAAAACTACCACCGGTACATGAAGTACCTGACGGGCGCCCAGTACTACTTCGTCGACGAGTGCACCGACTGCAACTTGGTGACGTACCTGAAGCCGGGCGCGGCCGCCTAGCGTCGATGAGCCGCTTGCGCGAAGAGCAATAGCGTCGATGAGCCGCTTGCGCGAAGAGCAATAGCGTCGATGAGCCGCTTGCGCGAAGAGCAATAGCCCCGCTGCCTACGCGGCGGCCTGCGCGCCGCTGGTCGACTGCGAGCCGCCGGTGCCCGCACCGGATTTCGGGGCAAACGGGTGCGTCAGCCCGTTGATGACGTCCTTAACCGCGGTTGTGATGCCCTGGATCACCGCACCCGGCTTCCACCCGTTCGAGCCGGTGGGCGGTGTCGCAGATGAGCCGTTCGCCTTGGGCAGATCCGGGATGGTGAATGGGTTTGTCAATTGCCCGTTGCCAGGGTCATCTGGCTGTTGTTGATCGTCAACGACTGCGTGCCGGCGTTGGCGCTCGGGTTCGGCTTCGGGTTCGGGTTCGGATCCACCACCGAGTTATTAACCGGCGGATCGGAATTCGGGGCGGCCAATGTCGACACCGTCGATGGTCCCGTTGTAAACGGAGACACCGGTGCCAGCGTGGTCCCGCCGACGTCATTGACGAAGGCTTGTATGCCTTGGCCGACCGCGACGACGAGGTCCACGGTGAGCGTGACCGGGTTCACGATGGGGATCAGCTTGAACGTCTGCGGGATGCCCGGGTTCGCTGTTCGGTCGTAACCGAGGTCGATCAGCACCTTCGTCGCCGGCGTAAGCAGATCGACGAACGGCTTCACTAACGCAGTCGTGCCGGTTGCCGAAGCGAGGTCCATGAACGGCTGGTATATCGGCAGAGTGCCCTGCCACGGAATCAGGATGAAGGTGCCGTCCTGATAGGTCTGGATGTTGGCGGGGTTCGAAATTGCCGCCGCCAGTGTCGCATCGGTATACCCGTACGGCAGGCTGCCGGTGGGGTCGTTGCTGTTGGGAGCCAGGTAGTAGCCGTGGACGTACTGGAATGCAGCTAGTGCGTTCAGCCAAGTCACCGGATCCAGCACGTACAGCGTAGCGTCGCCGACGGGGTCGTACTCGAAGTCGTAGTTGGTGCTCTTGATGCCGATGTTCGTGGGCAAGGTCGGCCCGAACGTGATGTTGAGGATCGGGATGGTCGGCAGGAAGGACAGGCGCGTCCACAGCCCTTGCGGGCCGAGGATGTTGCCGATCGTGACCACACTGATCCGGTCTTTGGTGGCTTGGTCGAGGCCGGCGAGGTTGGACAACTCGGTCGAGACGACGGCACCGCCTTGGGAGTAGCCGAAGAGGACGATTTGCTGGTTGTCCGGCGTCGGGTTGTTCAACTGGTTGATCAACTCGCTGTTCAGGTTGGCCACGCCCGTGCCGACGGACACGTTCCACGTGTCGCACGACAGGCCGGGGCACCAGCCGGGCAGCGGGATCGGCCAGAAGCTCGCCGGGTAGGGGATGCCTACCAGGACGCATCCGTTCGAGGATGTGCACGACGGATTGGCCGGCGCGATGAACCGATCGCGGGCGTTTTCCAAGTAGCCCATCACCGTAGTGATGTTGTGCGTGCCGGTACCCGGCACGATCAACGCCGTCGCGGCCAGCGTGATGGCCGCCGTCATCGCCGAGGCAGCGCCCAGGGCAACGGCACTGAGGAACGTCAGGACAGCGACCAGCATCGGGCGCAGGGTCTTACGCATGCGTCAAATAAGAACACCGCACGGCGGCCGAGGGAAGGGGAACGGCAAACTTTCTTGAGTTTGCTGTGCGACTGCACGACAAGACGCCTGTCGGATTGGGGCAGCGCCGTTCGTCGGACAGGTAGAGAGTGGAATACAAGGTTCCGCTCGCTACCCCGAAGAGGTGACCGCCATGCAGTACTTCGCTCTATTGCTCTCGCCGTCCGACGCACCCGAGGAGCGCACCGATCCGGCCGCGCTGGAGGCCGAGATGACGGCGTACAACGACTTCCATTCCCGCGAAGCGTCGTCGATCAAGGCCGGTGACGCGTTGACCCCGGCAGAGGCGGGCGTGCGCATCAAGGGCGGACCCGATGCGCCGGTGATCACCGACGGTCCGTTCCCCGAGAGTGCCGAGATCGCCGGAGGTTTCTACGTGTTCGAGGCCGACGACCTCGACGCCGCGTTGGCGCTCGGGCGCCAGGTGCCGCACGCCGGCAAGGGAGCGGTGGAGATCTGGCCGATGCTGATGGAGTTCGAGCCGTCCACCAAGCTCACCGGCGAGCACTGGCTGGCGCTGCTGTTCGAGCCGCCCGGGACGACGGTCGAACCGGGCACGCCGCAGTGGGAGGAAGGCATCAAGCGCCACGGCGAATTCGGTGCGGCCGCAGGCGAACACATCATCGGCGGTGCGGCCCTCCACGGGCCGACCACCGCGACGACGGTGCGCGTGCGCGACGGCCAGACGCTGCTCACCGACGGCCCGTTCGTCGAGGGCGCCGAGGTGGCCAACGGCTTCTACGTGCTGTCGGCGGCCGACCGGGAGGAGGCCGCGAAGCTAGCCTCGATGATCCCGGCGACGACGGTGGAGGTGCGCCGGCTGATGGGCGTGGCGGGGCTGTAGTCCCTCCCCGGAGATGAGCGACCTGGACGGCGCCTTCCGGCGCGAATGGGGTCCGGCCGTCGCGGCGCTGGCGCGCTGGTCGGGCGATCTCACGGTGGCGGAGGACGCCGTCCAGGAAGCGTTCGCCGAGGCGCTGCGGGCATGGCCGCGCGACGGCGTGCCCGAGAAGCCGGGTGCGTGGGTCGTGACGGTTGCCCGCAACCGCGCCCGCGACCGGCTGCGGCGCGAATCTGCGCGCCCGGGAAAGGAATTAGCGGCAGTGGTCGACGACATCAGGTCACGGACCGACACATCCGATCCGCACCCCGTTCGCGACGACGAGCTGCGAATGATGTTCACCTGCGCGCACCCCGCGCTGGACAGGCCGTCGCAGCTGGCGCTGACGCTGCGACTGGTGTCCGGCCTGACGGTGGCCGAGATCGCCCGCGCACTGCTACAGACGGAGACGGCGATCGGCCAGCGAATCACTCGCGCCAAGAACAAGATTCGGCACGCACGCATCCCACTGAAGGTCCCGGCCGCCGGGCAGTTGCCCGAGCGCACGCCGCACGTGCTCGCGTGCACCTATTCGGTCTTCACCGAGGGCTACTGGTCCACGGCCGGTCCGTCAGCGATCCGCGATGAGCTGTGCACAGAAGGGGTGCGGCTCGCGCACGAACTGACGACGCTGATGCCCGACGAACCCGACACCCATGCGCTGTGCGCGTTGGTGACCCTGCACGACGCCCGTCGGCTGACCCGTGTCGACGCCGACGGCGCGCTCGTGCCGCTGGACGAGCAGGACCGCAGCCGCTGGGACGCGGTGGCGATCGCACGGGGATTGCGGCGTCTGCGCAAAGCGGCCGGCGCGACGGGCCCCTACCTGCCGCAGGCGGTGATCGCGGCGCTGCACGCAACGGCGCCGACGTTCGAGCAGACCGACTGGGCAGGCATCTGCGCGGCCTATGACCGCCTGCTCGCGGTCAACGAATCCCCCATAGTGCGCGCGAATCGTGCTGTCGCACTCGGTTTCCGTGACGGCTTCGCGGCAGGACTGACGGCACTCGACGAGGTCGCCGACGACCCGCGGCTGGCGCGGTCCAGCCTGGTGCCGTCGATACGGGCCGATTTGTTGCGCCGCAGCGGGCGGCCCGACGAGGCGCTGCCGTGCTATCACAGAGCGCTTGCGACAACGGGGGCTGAACCGGCGAAGGCGTTCCTGCGACGCCGCATCGCCGAATGCGTGTCCCCGAACCACGGCTCGTGGGAGTAGGTTTCGGCCTATGGGCCGCCTTGCTGTCGCGTTGCGTTTTCTTGCACTCCTCACGTTGGTGGTCGCAGCGGCCGGCTGCGGCAACAGCGGCAACAGCGCTAAACGATCGGGCACACCCAGCCCGGATCAGGTGCGCCAGATCGCCAGGCAGGCCTACATCTACGGCTTCCCGATGGTCGACAACTACCGCGTCCAGTACGCCTACTTCGTCAACAGGCACGATCCCGAGTACAAGGGCGGCTGGAACGAAATCCACAGCGCCGCGCGCGTGTACACGCCCACGGACACGACGATCCAGACCCCGAATTCCGACACCCCCTACTCAGCGGTGGGGGCTGACCTCCGCACAGAACCGGTCGTCCTGACCGTCCCGCCGATCGAGCCGGGCCGCTACTACTCGCTGCAGTTCGTGGACGGCTACACCTACAACTTCGCCTATGTCGGCAGCCGCACGACCGGAAACGGCGGTGGCAAGTATGTGCTTGCCGGGCCGGGCTGGAACGGTCAGAAACCCGAGGGCATCAACGAAGTCATCAAGTCCGACACCGACCTGGCGCTGGTGTTGTACCGCACGCAGCTGTTCGGTCCCGACGACCTGGACAACGTCAAGAAGATCCAGGCCGGGTACCTGGTGCAGTCGCTGTCAGCGTTTCTGAACCAACCGGCGCCACCGCCGGCGCCGCCGGTCGACTTCGCCGCGCCGTTGACGCCCGACCAGGAGAAGAACGATCCGCGGTTCTTCGAGATCTTGAACTTCACAATGCGGTTTGCGCCGACATTGCCGTCCGAGAAAGACGTCCGATCGCAGTTCGCGACGATCGGCATCGGAGCCGACGGCTCCTTCAACGCGGCCACCCTGTCCCCGGAAATGCGCGCCGCCTACCAGGGCGGCATGGCCGAGGCCTGGGCGGAGCTGGCCACCTTCAAGAAAGACAGGATGGACACGGGGCAGGTGACTTCAGGCGAGCTGTTCGGAGACCGCCAGACCTTGGGCGACAACTATCTCTACCGGATGGCCGCGGCCGTCATGGCGATCTACGGGAACTCCAAACAGGAGGCGATGTATCCCAGCGCCGATGTCGACTCCACCGGAGCACCGCTGACCGGAGCCAACACCTACACATACCGGTTTCCGCCCGGCCGGCTGCCGCCGGTCAACGCGTTCTGGTCGCTGACCATGTACGAGATGCCACAGAGCCTCTTGGTGGCCAACCCGATCAACCGCTATCTGATCAACTCGCCGATGCTGCGCGGCCTGGTGCCCGATCCCGACGGCGGGTACACGCTGCACCTCCAGCACACCTCCCCCGGCCCAGCAAAGGAGCCGAACTGGCTGCCCACCCCGCAGGGCCCGTTCCGGGTTGTGCTACGCCTGTACTGGCCCAAGGACAAAGCGCTCAGCGGTCAATGGCAGGCGCCCAGGCCGGTCAAAACATAGAAGGAGGCCCGTATGCCCGACGGTCGACTCGCTAATCCGGATTGCACGCTCGGCACCGATCCCCGGTCCGACCCGCGGATGATCGCCGCGCTGGCGCCGTTCGGCCTCGACGAGCGCTTCCCGCCGCCGCCGGTGACGCCCGACTCTCCACTGGCAGACCGCCTCGCATTCGGCGCTCAGGCCGAAGAACTGACCGGAGCGGTCCTCACCGCGCTGGTACAGGCAGCACCGGCCGCCGACGGCGTCAGCACCGAAACCGTCACGATCAGCGGCGATGACGGCAACGACGTGACGCTTTACATCAGCCGGCCGACCTCGTCGCCGTCGACATTGCCGTGTGTCGTGCACCTCCACGGCGGCGGGATGGCCTTCCTCAGCGCCACCGATACGGGGTACGTGCGCTGGCGTGACAATCTCGCCGCTACCGGATTGGTGGTCGTCGGCGTCGAATTCCGTAACAGTGCAGGAAAATTGGGCCCACATCCCTACCCAGCCGGCCTGAACGACTGTGCTGCCGGCGTCCGGTGGGCGGCCGCCCATCTCAACGACCTCGGCGCCTCACACATTGTTGTGTCGGGTGAGTCGGGCGGCGGCAACCTGACCCTCGCCGTCACGCATAAGGCCACGCGGGACGGCTGGCTGAACGAGATCGCGGGCGCCTACGCGCAGTGTCCGTACATCTCGAACCGCTACCTCGAGCAGCCCGATGATCTGCCCTCGCTGAGGGAGTGCGACGGCTACATCTTCAACGTCGTGGAGTTGGCGATCATGGGCTCCGTCTACGACCCCGACGGGCGGCACGCAGGCGACCCCGCGTGCTGGCCGGGCGACGCGATCGATGCCGACCTCGCCGGGATGCCGCCACACGTGATCTCGGTGAACGAACTCGACCCGCTTCGAGACGAAGGCCTGCGCTACTACCGCGGCCTGCTGCGCGCGGGCGTTCCCACCCTGGGCCGGATCGTCGCGGGCACCTGCCACGCCGGCGACATGATAGCGCCCGGCGGCGTGCCGGATGTGTACGCGGCGACCGTGCGCGACATCAGCGGCTTCGCGCATTCGCTGTGACGCCGCTGACAGCCGCTACTTCCCCTGGTCGGTGAGGTCGAAAACCTGCAGGGCGAGTCGGAACGGTGCGGGCGTGACACCCACCGAGGTCCCAAAGGGATGGTCGAGCCAAAAGATGATGTACAGCAACAAGCCGAGCAGGATGGCCACCGCGCTCGACAGGATCACGTGACCGAGCCTGTTGTTCAGGCGCATGAAACCCGTTAGCGCAACCAGCATTACCCCGCCGAAGATCAGACCGGCCCACAACAGCGCCGGTATTCGAGGTTTTTCGTCCAGCGCACGCTGATTGCGCGCGTTCGCCAAGACAGTGAGCTGACTGAGGAATTCCCCATTGACCGGATTTGACGAGGCGTTGGGCTGACTACCGAGCAGGCGGTACATCTCGGTGATCGCCCCGCGGGCGTCGCCGCTTCCGCCGCTGCTGTCGACGGCGTCCCAATCGGGGCCCTCGGCCGCCTTCGCGTACTTGCGTAGCTGTTCACGCAGCTGTACTTGCTCCGGTTCGGGCATCGCGACGGTCTGCCGGTACATCGTCGTAAGGGTGGACGCTTCGTGAGCGACATTCGCCTCTGCGGACGAAAACTGCTCCCAGGAAACGACAACGGTGAACCCGAGGAGCGCGCCAAAGACAAGTCCGACAACGGTCATGAACGGCGACAGCGTCGAATTGTGCTGTGGGCCAACAGAATCGCTGAGCGTGCGATCCGCCACCGTTACGCTGCCGTACGCGAGCGCCACCCCCACCACGACAACCAGGCCGAGAATCAAGACATGGCCGAGTACTCCCAGCCCACCCATAAATGACCTCCCCTTCGAGAGGTCTACGCCTCGGCGAAATTCCGCGTCACCGACGGGTCCACCGGGATGCCCGGTCCCGTGGTGGTCGACATCGTGACCTTCTTCAGGTAGCGACCCTTCGAAGCAGTCGGCTTGGCCCGCAGAATCTCGTCGAGCGCCGCGCCGTAGTTCTCGACGAGCTTGGTCTCGTCGAACGACGCCTTGCCGATTACCAGGTGCAGGTTCGCCTGCTTGTCGATGCGGAAATTGATCTTTCCGCCCTTGATGTCGTTGACAGCCTTGGCGATGTCGGGAGTGACCGTGCCGGTCTTCGGGTTCGGCATCAGGCCGCGCGGGCCGAGGATGCGCGCGACGCGACCAACCTTCGCCATCTGGTCCGGCGTGGCGATCGCGGCGTCGAAGTCCAGCCACCCGCCCTGGATCTTCTCGATCAGGTCATCACTGCCCACCACGTCGGCGCCGGCGGCCTGCGCCTCTTCGGCCTTGTCGCCAACGGCGAACACCGCGACGCGGGCGGTCTTGCCCGTGCCGTTGGGCAGATTGACGGTGCCGCGCACCATCTGGTCGGCCTTGCGTGGATCGACGCCGAGCCGGATCGCGACCTCGACGGTCGCGTCCTGGTTCTTCGACGACGTTTCCTTGGCCAGCTTCACCGCGTCGATCGGTGAGTAGAGCTGGTCGCGGTCCACCTTCTCGGCGGCGGCTTGATATGCCTTGCTTCTTTTGCTCATTCGTCCATCCAATCAATCGTTGGGTTGTGGTCATCGATAATTGCTCTTCGCGCGAGCGCTCATCGCCGGGCCGAAGCTGGCCCTCCCACGTACGCCGCATTACTCGACGGTGATGCCCATCGACCGGGCAGTCCCGGCGATGATCTTGGCACCAGCGTCGATGTCGTTGGCGTTGAGGTCTTCCTTCTTGGTCTCGGCGATCTCGCGGACCTGATCCCACGTCACCTTGGCGACCTTGTCCTTGTGCGGCTCCGCGGAGCCCTTGTCAACGCGGGCCGCCTTCAGCAGCAGCTTCGCCGCAGGCGGGGTCTTCAGCTTGAAGTCGAAGCTGCGGTCCTCGTAGACGGTGATCTCCACCGGCACCACGTTGCCGCGCTGCGACTCGGTGGCGGCGTTGTAGGCCTTGCAGAACTCCATGATGTTGACGCCGTGCTGGCCGAGCGCCGGACCCACCGGCGGCGCGGGGTTGGCTGCGCCGGCCTGGATCTGCAGCTTGATCAGCCCGACGACCTTTTTTTTCTTCGGGGCCATGACGTGTTGGTGTCCTTTCTTGGTTGCCTTGCTCCTCCGCGGGCCGTACCGGCCCGCATCGTCGCGCGGCGTCTAGAGCTTGGCGACCTGGGTGAAGGTCAACTCGACAGGTGTTTCGCGGCCGAAAATGGACACCAGCACCTTGAGCTTCTGTTGTTCGGCGTTGACCTCGCTGATCGATGCAGGCAACGTCGCGAACGGACCGTCCATGACGGTGACGGACTCGCCGACCTCGAAGTCAACCAAAACCGGTGTGCGTTCAATTCCGCCGGACTCCGCCGCGGTGCCGGCGGCTGCCGCCTTCGCGGCCTTCTTCGTGGCACCCTGCGGCAGCAGGAACTTCACGACGTCGTTCAGCGACAGCGGCGACGGATGCGAGGTGGCGCCGACGAAGCCGGTGACGCCCGGCGTGTTTCGCACCGTGGACCACGAGTCGTCGGTCAGATCCATGCGGACCAGGATGTAGCCGGGCAGAACCTTGCGGTTGACCTGCTTGCGCTGGCCGTTCTTGATCTCGGTGACCTCTTCGGTTGGCACCTCGACCTGGAAGATGTAATCGCCGACGTCGAGGTTCTGCACGCGGGTCTCGAGGTTGGCCTTCACCTTGTTCTCGTAGCCGGCGTAGGAGTGGACGACGTACCACTCGCCGGGCCTGGTGGCCAGGTCCGCCTTCAGCGCGACGGCTGGGTCCTGGTCCTCCTCCGCCGACTCGCCGGCGGCTTCAACCGCCGGTTGCTCTTCGGCAGCCGGCTGCTCTTCAACCGCCGGCTGCTCCTCAGCAGCCGGCTGCTCTTCGGCAGCCGACTGCTCATCGGTGGCTTGCTGCTCTTCACGCAAGCGCTCCTCGGCGGCGAAATCCACATCGCCGTTGGGCGTGGTCACGGTCTTTCCTTCCCTACTTCAATGTCCAATCACCGGCGAACACACCCCGCACGAGCGCGGCCCAGCCGACGTCGACGACGCCGATGAGCGTGACCATGAAGACCAGAAAGACCAGCACCACCGAGGTGTAGCTGACCATCTGTTTGCGGTTCGGCCAGATGACTTTCCGCATCTCGGCGACGACCTGGGCCATGTACGTCCACAAGTATGCGAACGGGTTGCGCCTACCTTTTTCTCGGTCCGTTTTCTTCGCAGCCTTGGCCTTGCCCTTGCCGCCGTCCTTTTTCTCGTCGTACTTCTCGATCGGCTCGGCCTCGACGGGCTCGGTGACCTGCCGTGACCGCTTGCCGGTGGGACGCAGCGGCCGAGTGGCGATCGCGGTCCGACCACCGCTGGTTGTGGTGTCGTCGCCGTCGCCTGCGGCGCCAGTGGCATCAAGCTCGTCGCTCACCGCGTGCCCTTCCGTCGTGTCTTTGGTGTGTCCACTATTCAGTGTCCACGATCAGTCAGTATTCAGTTCAGCAGGGGCGACAGGACTTGAACCTGCAACCTGCGGTTTTGGAGACCGCTGCTCTGCCAATTGAGCTACGCCCCTTGAGGTCGGCAGGCCAACGTGCATGCGCGCCGGGGGTCCACACAATTCGCGCGCTCCCCGTTCGGTCGATTCATCACCGACGGACAGCGCGCTGACGTGGGGAAACCCCGAGGTCCGAGTGTACATCGGTCAACATGCGAGTTACTAATCCCGAGGGATTACTCGCCGGCGGCCGTCCTCATCACCTGCCCGCTTTCGGCATCCCACCTGACCTGGATCGAAGCGTCGCCCTCGTGACCCATCAACGTGGTGTAGGCCTCCAAGATGAGCTCGCCGTGCTCGTCGGTGCAGACGTTTCTCGTGACAACGATGTCGGCGCCGAACCGCTCGTCCACCGAGTGGACGTACATGGTCCCGAACAGCTTGTCGCCGGCCTGGATGGGCCGGTGATAAACGAACTTCTGGTCGACCTGGACGATCTGCATGGCTTCCAGTCCGACGTCGACTGTCCGGAAGAGGTGCGCCTGGATCAGCAGCGCGAAGATCGAGATGAACGTCAGCGGCGCGACGACGGTGTCGTAGCCCAGGTCGTTGGCTGCTTCCTCGTCGAAGCTGGCGAGATCGGTCACCTTGACCGCGCGCGCATACTGTCGGATCTGTTCGCGGCCCACCTCAAAGTGGTCCGGGTACTTGTGGACCATCCCGCGAATGTCCGTTTTGAGAGCCATCGGCTACGCCAGCTTGGCGGTCGCGACGGCCCGGCCGAAGATCTTCTTTCCACCCGTGGTGGCCGACAGCGCGATCGTCACGGACTTCGTTTCCGGATCGGCCGTCTTGATGCGACCGCTGAACACGATGTCGGCGCCCACGCCATCGTTCGGCACCGGCACCACCGCGGTGAACCGGACGTTGTACTCGGTGACCGCCCCAGGGTCACCGACCCAGGACGTCACGTAGCCGCCGCCGAGGCCCATCGTCAGCATGCCGTGGGCGATCGCCGTGTCGAGGCCGACCTGCTTGGCGATGTCGTCGTCCCAGTGGATCGGGTTGAGATCCCCGGAGACGCCGGCGTAGTTGACCAGGTCCTGACGCGTCAGCGTGATCACCTTCTCGGGCAGCTGATCGCCGACCTTCACTGAACTGAATTCACGCAATGGCATCGCTGAAACCCTCATCTCCCTCGCTGTCACTACGACCCACAAGCGTGGTGTAGGTCTCCTGAACCACTTCGCCGTCGTCGTTCGTGATGATGTTCTTCGTCACAATGATGTCCGTGCCGAATGACTGGCGCACCGAGTCGACGTAGACGTCGCAGTACAGGCGGTCGCCGACCGTGATCGGCTTCACGAACTTCAGCACCTGGTCGACCTGGACGATCTTCACATCCTTGATCTCCACTTCCGCATTCGCGAAGAACGCGGATTGCGCCTGGTAGCCGAACACCGAGATGAACGTCAGCGGCGCCAGCAGCCCGCAGTAGCCGAGTTCGGCGGCCGCCTCGTCCTCGAAGAACGAGCGATCGTCGTTCTTGACGGCCTCCGCGTACTCGCGAATCTTTTCCCGGCCGACCTCGTAATGGTCGGGATACCGGAAATGCATCCCCACGATCTTGTCCGACAGTGCCACGAGTCCAGAACCTACCTAGTCGAGCTGACTAACCGCGAATCGTCGGCGGTCAGCGGGTCTCTTTGTGTGGCCGGTGTACGCCGCAGTTCGGGCAGAACTTCTTCAGTTCGAGCCGGTCGGGGTCATTGCGGCGATTCTTCTTGGTGATGTAGTTGCGGTGCTTGCACACCTCGCATGCCAAAGTGATCTTTGGCCGGATATCGGTACTGGAGGCCACGTCGGTTGCCCTTCTTCATACTGCTGTCGTTGTTGTCTTGTAGCGATGGCCGGACTCGAACCGGCGACCTAACGATTATGAGTCGTTCGCTCTAACCGACTGAGCTACACCGCCTTGTGATACGGCACCGCCAGTGGGCCTGGCGTGCGCCGAGCCCCCTAACGGAATCGAACCGTTGACCTTTTCCTTACCATGGAAACGCTCTACCGACTGAGCTAAGGGGGCCTGACCCGCGCAAGGGCCCTGTAGAGGGTACAACTTGCCTGGCTGGCCCGCCAAACACAAGGTTGGGACAACCCCGCTTGCCGCGAGAGTCGTCAGAACCCTCCCGATCTGCCGCGCGCACCCCATAGATTGAGCAGGTGACCGACGGCGCTCCGACTCGGGTGGCGGTGTACCTCGACTTCGACAACATCGTCATCTCGCGCTACGACCAGGTGCACGGCCGCAATTCCTTTCAGAAGGACAAAAGCCGCGGGCTCGATGCCGAGCACCTCGAGCGGGCGACCGTTGACGTCGGCGCAATCATCGACTTCGCGTCCTCGTTCGGGACGTTGGTGCTCACTCGCGCGTATGCGGACTGGTCCGCTGAGGTCAACGCCGGCTACCGAAGTCAGCTGGTGGCGCGTGCGGTCGACCTGGTGCAGTTGTTTCCGGCTGCGGCGTACGGCAAGAACGGCGCCGACATCCGGCTCGCGGTCGACGCGGTCGAGGACATGTTCCGGCTGCCCGATCTCACGCACGTCGTGATCGTCGGCGGCGACTCCGACTACATCGCGCTCGCTCAGCGATGCAAACGCCTCGGGCGCTACGTCGTCGGAATCGGCGTCGCCGGAGCGAGCAGTGGATCGCTGGCAGCGGCGTGCGACGAGTTCGTCACGTACGACGGGCTTCCCGGCGTCACCAGCGCGCCGAAGGAGGCGTCGACGAAGTCTGCGCGCCGGGCCTCGACGGCGGACGCGCAGGCGGCGGCGACGGGCCTGCTTGGGCGGGCGCTGCGGATCGTCATGCAGAAGGATGACGACGCCGAGTGGCTGCACAACTCCGCGGTCAAGGCACAGATGAAGCGCATGGACCCGTCGTTCAGCGAAAAGTCTTTGGGCTTCAAGTCTTTCAGCGACTTCCTACGGTCCCGCGCCGACATCGTCGATCTGGACGAGAGCAGCACCACGCGCATGGTGCGGCTGCATTCCGACGGGTGACAATTCTTCGGCTTCGGCTCGCAATGCCAGCGCGCGCTTGTGAATCCGGTACTCCGTCGCGCGCGGCATCCAACCCGGGCCGTATCGACCGCGCCCACGTCTCCAGACTCGGCCCCGTCCCATCTCCCAACGCAGCGCATCGGATATTGACTTCGACGCGCGTCCCGCCGTCTCGAAACCCCGCGAGGCGAGCATGTCGGCGAGCTCCGCGACAGTAGCCGGACCGTGAACGGCCAGGCGGTCCGACAGCACATAGCGAAGCTCGGTTCCCCGCAGGAGCCGTTTAGTCACGGTCAGACATTGGCACGCGTGGCCGACACCAACGATTTGTCGCTCACTGGTGCACCCTGTGTCGGTCGGTGATTTTGGATGGTCCGCTGTGCACGATGTGTGTGTCGGTGGTCTTGGATGGGTCGCCGATGCACCCGAGGTGCCGTCGAGTCACCGCCGTTGTCGCTGGACAGGTGGATGTCCACTCCGAGTGTTGCGGGGCTCGGCGGTTCCCGGGGTGTGGTGACCGTCGACAGGGCTGAGCGCCGTTGAGCGCCGAACAGTGAGCGAACTGGCAGTCACACCCCGCACCGATGAGGGTGCCTCCCCACTGGGATAAGCAGCGAGGAGGCTGTTATGCAGTATGCCCCACCTATGTTGGCGGCCCAACCGGCTAATGGGCTGACGTGCGGAATCGATTGGGCCCGTGATGATCACGCGGTGGCAATCGTGGACGGGCAGGGTCGCCAGATACACCGAAGCACCGTTGAGCACAGCTCGGCGGGGCTACGCGAGCTGGTCGCGGTGCTGGCGCACGTCGGAGCCGCTGAGGTTGCCATCGAACGCCCCGACGGCCCAGTGGTGGATGCGCTGCTGGATGCGGGTGTGACCGTGGTGGTGATCAGCCCTAATCAGCTGAAAAACCTGCGTGGCCGCTACGGCTCCGCGGGCAACAAAGACGACCGGTTCGACGCCTTTGTGCTCGCTGATACGTTGCGCACCGACCGGGCCCGACTGCGTCCGCTGGTGCCAAATAGTCCCGCTACGGCGGCGCTGCGTGCGACCTGCCGCGCCCGCAAAGACCTGGTCATGCACCGGGTGGCGGTGGCCAACCAGCTCCGCGAGCACCTCAAGCGGGTATTTCCCGGCGCGCTGGGGCTGTTCGAAGATTTGGATTCGGCGATCAGTTTGAAGTTTCTGATCCGGTTTGATTGCCAGGACCGCGCCGACTGGCTGACCCCCAAGCGTTTGGGGACCTGGCTGAAGTCGGTGGGCTACACCGGCCGCACCGAACCCGCCACTCTGCACGCCCGGCTGACCGCCTCCCCGCGCGGGGTCACCGCCGAGCAAAGCACCGCCCACGTGTGCATCACCCGCGCCCTGGTGGCCACCCTCACCAACCTGATCGAGCAGATCGCGGTCCTGTCCAAACAGATCGGTGAGCAGCTGGCCGCCCACGCCGACGCGCACATCTTCACCAGCCTGCCGCGTTCTGGCACTATCCGCGCGGCAAGGCTGTTGGCTGAAATCGGTGACTGTCGCGCGCGATTCCCCACCCCGCAAGCACTAGCCTGTCTGGCCGGCGTGGCCCCGTCCACCCGCCAATCCGGAAAAATGCGCACGGTCGGTTTCCGGTGGGCCTGCGACAAACAACTGCGCGACGCCGTCTGCGACTTCGCCAACGACTCCCGCCACGCCAACCCCTGGGCTGCAGACCTATACGACCGCGCACGCGCCCGCGGACACGATCACCCCCACGCGGTACGCATCCTGGCTCGCGCCTGGCTCTACGTCATCTGGCACTGCTGGCAGACCAACAGCTCCTACGATCCCGGCCACCACCGCACACTCCAGGCCCTACTCAAACAGCACCAACAAACTGCGGCTTGACACAGGGCTACTCGGAGGCGGGCAAAAGGGTGTGTGGTGCCCGGGTCACCTGGTCCGGCGCGGCTTCGTAGGCTGAAACCATGGCCACCGACGACCGTCTGTACTTTCGCCAGCTGCTCTCTGGTCGCGACTTCGCACAGAACGACCCCATCGCCCGCCAGATGCTCAACTTCGCGTACCTGATCGGCGACCGTGAGACCAAAGACGCCGTGGTCGTTGACCCCGCCTACGCCGCCGGTGACCTGGTCGACGCGCTGGAAGCCGAGGGCATGCACCTGTCGGGCGTGCTCGTCACCCATCACCACCCCGACCACGTCGGCGGAACCATGATGGGCTTCGAGCTCAAGGGCCTCGCCGAGCTGCTCGAACACGTCAGCGTGCCCGTCCACGTCAACACCCACGAGGCGCCGTGGGTGTCACGGGTGACCGGCATCCCGCTCACTGACCTGACGAAGCACGAGCACGGCGACAAGGTCAACATCGGCGACATCGAGGTCGAGCTGCTGCACACACCGGGCCACACCCCCGGCAGCCAGTGCTTTCTGCTCGACGGCCGCCTGGTCGCCGGCGACACGCTGTTCCTCGAGGGCTGCGGCCGCACCGACTTCCCCGGCGGTGACATCGACGGCATGTACCGCAGCCTGCACCAGCTGGCCACATTGCCCGGCGACCCGACCGTGTACCCCGGTCACTGGTACTCCCAGGAGCCGAGTGCCTCGCTGTCGGAGGTGCGCCGCACCAACTACGTCTACCGCCCGACCAGCCTGGAGCAGTGGCGCATGCTGATGGGCGCCTGAGGCTTGTATTTCGGAGCGGTGTTACGTAACGTCGCTCCGTATGGGAGACAGGGTTCACGTCACCGTCGAAGAGTCCGTCGCGACGATCGCGATGGACGATGGCAAGGTCAACGCGCTGTCGCCGGACATGCTGCGCGAGATCAGCGAGGGGCTCGATCACGCGGAGCTCGAAGGCGTCGCAGCAGTCGTCATTGCCGGCAACGCCAAGGTGTTCAGCGGCGGGTTCGATCTCAAGGTGCTCACGGGCGGCGGTCAGCCGGCGATCGACATGCTTGCGGGTGGTTTCGAGCTGGCCGCACGGATCCTCGCCTTCCCCAAGCCGGTGGTGATGGCATGCACCGGGCCCGCGATCGCGATGGGCTCGTTCCTGCTGCTGTCCGGCGACCACCTCGTGGGTTCGCCGGACCACCGCATGCAGGCCAACGAGGTGGCGATCGGACTGACCATGCCAGGTCCAGCGCTGGCGATCATGCGGCATCGCTTGACGCCCGCGGCATTCCAGCGGGCGGTCGGCCTGGCCGCTGTGTTCAAGGGTGAAAGCGCAATTGCCGCAGGCTATCTCGACGAACTTGTCGAAACAGGCACGATCCGCGCCCGGGCGCAGGAGGTCGCCAAACAACTCACCGCCCTGGACGCTCGCGCACACAGGGAGAGCAAGCTGCTCGCCCGGGCCGGGGTGCTCGACGAGATCCGCCGGACGATCGCCGCGGAATTCCTTCCGTCACAGTAGATTCGCATGCCACGGGCAAAACAACGCACGCCCGAACTCCGCAACCGGGTCCTCGGGGTCGCCGTCGATGCACTTGGCGAACATGGGGTTTCGGGATTCACCACACGTCGGGTCGCCGAACTCGCCGGCACGTCGGTGCCGGCCGTCTACGAGCTGTTCGACGACAAGGCCGGTTTGATCCGGCAGGTGTTCTTCGAGGGATTCCGGCTGCTCGGGCGCGAACTCGCGACGGTGCCCGCCACCGACGATCCGCTCGCCGACGTGGCAGCGATCGCTTCGGCATTCCGCCGGTTCTGCGTGCAGCGGCCGGCACTGGCCCAGGTCATGTTCACCCGCCCGTTCGCGTCGTTCGACCCGAGCCCGGAGGACGTCGCCGGGGGCACGGCGGTCCGGGAGTTGATCATCGGCCGGATCAAACGGTGCATCGACGCCGGGCTCATCGTCGGCAGCCCGACCGACATCGGGCACGTGCTGCTGGCCCTCGTGCAGGGTCTCGCGGTGCAAGAGGCGGGCGGTGGGCTGGGGAACTCGGCCGCTTCGGTGAATCGACGATGGGAGATCGGCGTGAAGACACTGTTGCGCGGCTTCAGCGCTTAGATCTTGCGGTTCTCCGACTTGATCATCCAGGCCAGCTTCTCCAGCGAATCGATGATCTGGTGCAGCAGATCGGCGGTGCTGGGGTCCTCGGCGTCGACGTCGTCGTGCACGGTCCGCAGGGTGTCGACGGTCGCGTAGACGCGCGTGGTGATCAGGTCGACGACGTCAGTGGTGTTCTGCTCAAACGCCGGGAACTGCGGAAGCGTCGTCGTCGCTGCGACGGTGTCGGACCGCCCGTCGGGCACGGCATCGAGGGCGCGCATCCGCTCGGCTATGGTGTCGCTGGCCTCGCGCGCGGCGTCGACGACCTCGTCGAGCTGCAGATGCAGGTCACGGAAATTGGTGCCGACGACATTCCAGTGCGCTTGCTTACCCTGGATGTGCAGCTCGATCAGATCCACCAGAACGCGCTGGAGGTGGGCGGTTAGCTGCGGCGAAGCCTCGACGTTGCGGACCTCGTCGTCACGGCGGCGGTTGTCGGTCTGAGAAGTTGCTGTGCTAGTCATGTCATATCTAACAAACAGCGCAGATGGGTGCTTCCGACGTCGCGGAGAGATTCGTCACGACCAGTCAGGCTCGCTTGCGAGGAATTGACGACTTTGAAACGATCGATTTTGCGCTGCAATCACATGGCGTACCCGGGACCACGTAGGATGCTGCCGTCAGCAACTGTTTGTGGGGGCGGCTGCGACCGAACGGAGAGGTGAACCGCCGTGGGGTGGATCGAAAACCAATGGAAGAGCTTGACCGGTGGCGGGTTGGGCAGCTGGCTGGTTATCGGGGTGTGGGCGGTGGTCATCCTGGGCGTAGCGGCCCTGATCTTCGCGTATCGCCAGCTCAAGAAGAATCGTGAGCTGAAGCGACAGCAGATTCGCCCGCACGTCGCGATGTTCATGGAGCCGCACGCCACGGACTGGCACCTCATTGAGCTTGTGGTGAGGAACTTCGGCGAGACCGCGGCGTACGACGTGCGGTTCGCGTTCGTCAACCCGCCAACCGTCGGCCAATACGAAAACGAGCACGACGGGCTGGTGAACGTCGGTGAGTTGGCGCTGCCCGCCAGCATTCCGACGCTGGCACCGGGTCAGGAGTGGCGGACGATCTGGGACTCGACGCTGAGCCGCGCCGAGCTCGGCGGGTCGATCGAGTACCAGTTCGTGGGCACGGTCAAATACGCGGATCTGCCGGGGATCGAGGGTAAACGCCGGACCGTGAAAGGTCGCCACGAATACCAGACCAAAGTGGTGCTGGATTGGGACGACCTACAGCCGGTGCAGCGCGTCGAGTTGATGACCGGCCATGAACTGGCGAACCGGGAGCGGAACAAGCTGGAGTTGCTGCGCAGCCTGCTGACGTACTTCCACTACGCAAGCCAGGAGACGCGAACGGAGGCCTATCAGGCCGAGATCGATGGCGTCAGGCGCGCGACCGATGCGGTGAAGGAGCGGCTCCGGAGCCGCCAGCTGGAGGATCCGACGGACGTGCGCATCCGTCCGTTCAACCCCAACTCACAGTTCGAGGCCGAGACCAACGGCGGCCGGCACCACGAAGAGCGCGTGTGACGCTACTGCGGCTTGGGTTGGCCGTCCGGGGTCAAGCCCTGTAGCCGTTCGAGGATGCTCGAGATGGCTGCGTCCTGGGCGAGAAGGTGTTTCTGGATCTCTTCGGACTCCTTCAGCACCGCCTCGGCGTCCTTGTAGGTCTCTTCGGAGCGTTTGTCGGCGGCTTTGGCCTGAATGTTCTGGCCGACGATGATGATCGGCAGCAGGACAAGCTGCAGGAAGCTGCTCGATAGCCATACGACGACGAAGTAGGTGCCCTGCTTGATCGCGTCGGGCAGTGCGAACAATGCAAGCACCGTAAAGAGATATGCGCACCACATCGTCCCGACGATCAGCGTGATCCACAGGCCGAAGCGGGCGTTGAAGCGGATGATCCAGTTCTGATGGTTGACGCCGCGGATCTGGGCGATCTTGATGGGTGGCCTGAGGTGGAGTTCGGCCAGACGCGGATGGCGAACGTACTCGTAGATGGATGACATTGCGGCATCCTGCCATGCTCGCGGTCATCGCAGAGGTGAAACCGATTGAGCACCAAGCAGATCTACGGCGCGCTCACAGGCTCTTTTCAGGCGTTTCGCGCGGTCATTCCCCCGTCGACCACAATCGCCGCACCGGTGACATACGAGGCCGCAGGCAGACAAAGGCTCAGCATCATGTGCGCGACTTCGGCGGGTTCGCCGTAGCGGCCCAATGCTGTCCGGCGCTTCGCGAAGATGACCTTCTGCTCATCGGGGATCGGTTCCGTCATACCGGTTCTTATCGGACCCGGGCAGACGCAGTTGACGGTGATGCCTTCGCGCCCGAGGTCGACGGCAAGCGCCCGCGTCAGCCCAACGACGCCGTGCTTGGCGACCGAATAGATGCCGTTCCCGCGGGTCGCGCCCATCGCCTCGGTGGATGCGACGTTGACGATGCGCGGGCAGGACGACTGCCGCAGATACGGCAGCGCGGCGCGGACGATCCGCTGGTGCGCGGTCAGCATGACGTCGATCTGCCGGTACCACAGCTGGTCGTAGTTCGGGTCGTCAAGGCTCGCGGCTTGAACCATCCCGGCGTTGTTGATCACGAAGTCAAGGCCGCCGAGTGCTTCGGCGGCCTTCGGAACGATGTCGGCGATGGCCTCGCCTTCGCCGACATCAAGCGTCCACGCCTGAGCCTGCCCGCCGGCGTCTCGCACATCTTTGGCGACCTGGTCCACGGCGTTCGACTGAATATCGGCCAGGGCCAGCCGAACTCCTTCGGCCGCGAAGACGTGCGCGGCCGCGCGGCCCATTCCGCTGGCGGCGCCGGTGATAAATGCTGCTCTCCCCGCAACGGAGCGGCTCAGTTCGGTGGTTGCCATGTTGCAGAAGCGTAGCGGTCACACATGTGTGGCATAAGCGGTCGCTGTGAGTTTGCTTTGATCCCAGGCGTTTCCGCCTGTCAGGCGCGTTCAGGCGCGTTGCCAGACGTCTGACAGTGATGTGGCAGAGCAAAGACAGTTCAGCTGCATAGCGTCAGCAACACAAATAGGGAGAGAAAATCATGCGCCTGAAACGTATCGCCACCGCAGCGGCTATTGCCGCCAGCGTTGGCATGGCGGGACTTTCGATCGCTGTGGTGCCGGCATATGCGGATCCGCCGCCGTGCAACCAGCCGAATTGCCAGGGGGGGCCCGGCCCGCACGGTCCTAGCGGCCCACCGCAGCAAGGACCCAGTGGACCCCCCCAGCAAGGACCTACCGGTCCCCCGCAGAACAACACCCCGGACAACGGGCAACGGGACTTCAACGGAAACGGACAACAGCAACAGGGTCCCCCAGCAGCAGGGCCCGCAGCAGCAGGGCCAGCAGCAGTACGGGGGCCCACGCGACACTCCGGGCGGGTGGCGATCGCCGGGTCAGGGCGCGCCGCCGCCGCCTCAGCCTGGTCGCGACGGCTGGAATGACGGCCCGCCACCCGGCGGCCCACCGCGCGACTGGGACGGCCCGCCGCCTCCTGGTGGATGGAACGGGCCACCGCCTCCGGGCGGCTGGAACCGCCATTGGGACGGCCCAGGGCGCGACACAGACCAGGCGCGGTTCGACCACCAGCCGTTTGACTACAACGACTACCAGGCGGTTCCCATCTGGTCACCCGATCAGGGTGGTTGGGGTTTCTGGTTCTTCGGGCTCTGGATTCCGCTGTGACAGTGGCGGTTTAACGGTCACCGATCCCCCGGCGCCGCGGACAGCAGTCGCGTCTGTTCGCGGCGCCGGACTCTATTTCGCCGGACTCTATTCGCCTCCGTTCGCGCCCGGCGCGGCATGCGTACGCGTGATCGTCGGCTCCGGATAGCCGGTGTCGACCACCGCACGTCGCACCGCATCGGAGACGGCATCAACGTTGTCGGCGCGAACCAGCGCGATCACGCAGCCGCCGAAGCCGCCGCCGGTCATCCGCGCTCCCAACCCGCCGGCCCGCACCGCGGTGTCGGCGATCAAGTCGATGTGCCCGGTGGTGATCTGGAAGTCATCGCGCATCGACGCGTGCGAAGCGGTCAGAATGCGACCGGCCACCGGGAAGTCACACTCGTCCAGTGCCGCGACGAAATCGAGCACACGCCGGTTCTCGGAGAGGACATGGCGGGCACGGCGGGCATCGACCGGATCGCTGACGGCCCCGAGCACCGACGGCCCGCCATCCTGCACGTCGCGCAGGGTAGCGACACCCAGGTCGGCCGCCGCTCGCTCGCATGACGCGCGGCGCGCCGCGTACTCACCGCCCGCATGACGGTGCCGCGCATGTGAGTCGATGAGCAGCAACGCCACATCGAACCCATCGGGATCGAAAGGCACCTGCTGCAACGGTCACCGCGCGAAAGTCGATCAGCATCGCCTTCTGCGGCTCGCCGAACAGGCTCGCGAGTTGATCCATCAAACCCGTTGGTGCGCCGACGTAGTCGTTCTCGGCGGTCTGTGAGATCCGCGCCCGTTCCACGCGGTCGAGGCCACCCTCCACCGCCTCCAAGAGTGCGCCCAGCACCGCGCATTCCAGAGCGGCCGACGACGCGAGTCCCGAGCCCATCTCGACGCCGCTCGCGATCGACATCTCGCCGCCGACCACGCGGCGGCCCGCGCGGCGCAGCGCCCACACCACCCCGGCTATGTAAGCGGCCCAGCCCGTCACGCCACCCGGACTGGTGCCGAGCGGTATCCGGGCCACGCCGTCCTCGCCATCGCTGCGGACGGTTAACACGTCGGCATCGCTGGGGGCGAACGTCACGACGGTGCGTTCCGGCAGCGCGATCGGCAGCGCGAAACCCAGGTTGTAGTCGGTGTGCTCGCCGATCAGGTTGATCCTGCCGGGTGCCGCGTACCTGATCACGCCAGGTCTTTCAGGTGTTGGGCGACGCCTTCGGGCGTGACGTCGCTGAGGAACGCGTCCATCCCGGACTCCGAGGCCGCCAGGTACTTCAGCTTGGTGGCGGTCCGGCGGATCGACATCAACTCGACGTGGAAGTACCCCTCCCGCTGCGCGTCGCTGTCCGTGTACTGGTGCAGCGCCGACATGTACGGCAACGGCGCCGAATACATCCGGTCAAAGCGCGCAAGCACGTCGAGATAGATCTGCGCGAACTCGTCGAGTTCGGCGTCGTCGAAGTCAACGAGGTTGTGTACGAACCGGTTCGGATAGATATGGACTTCCACCGGCCAGCGGGCCGCGAACGGCACGAATGCGGTGAACAGGTCGCTGCGCGTGATGATGCGGCCGCCGTCGGCCAGCTCACGCTCGAGCAAGTCGGCGAACAGGTTCGAGCCGTGACGTGATCGGTGCGCCCCCGCCTGGCGCAGCATCTCCGCGGCGCGCGGGGCGAGGAAGGGATAGCCGTAGATCTGACCGTGCGGGTGGGTCAGCGTGACCCCGATCTCTTCGCCGCGGTTCTCGAAACAGAACACCTGCTCGATCCCGGGCCGGGCCATCAGGTCGGCGGTTCGGTGGCGCCAGGCGTCGACGACCAGTCGCGCTTGCGGTGGCTCGAGGTCGGCGAATGACGCAACGTGGTTGCTGGAAAAGCAGATAACCTCGCAGCGACCGTGTCCCGGCGCGGAGACGAGGTCGTCGCCGTCCGGACTGGGGAGATGAAACGCGGCGTCGCCCGCACCATCGAAGCTCGGGAACCGGTTCTCGAAGACGACGACGTCGTAGTCGGGCGCGGGCACCTCGCTGACCAGTCCAGTCGGATCCGGACACAGCGGGCAACTGTCGGCGGGTGGCTTGTAGGTGCGGTCTTGACGGTGCACCGCGATTGTCACCCATTGACCGGTCTGGCGGTCGAAGCGCAACTGCGACTGGTGATGTTCGCGTGCAGGCAGCGTCCGGCGGTCGGTGACCGGCGCCGGGGTGTGGCCGGGCAGCGCGAAGAACAGGAGGTCGCGCCCGTCGGACAAGGTCCACCGGATCGGCGTTGTCGGCATGTCGTTCATCATCGCCTTCCAACTTCGGCCCGAAGATTAGTACACAACGCACAGGACAGCTCTCAGACTTGGGCCCCGGCTCACTGTTACGTTCCTGGCAAACGCGCACCAACAAAGGGGTTGATGGCGACGACCACCACGCTGGCAGCTGACAACGTGTTGCAACTCCACGTCGGCGCACTCGACTACGCGCTGATCGCGATCTACTTCGTCTTCGTGCTCGCGATCGGATACCTGGCCCGCAGCCAGATCGCGTCGAGTCTGGACTTCTTCTTGTCGGGTCGTCGGCTGCCGGCCTGGGTCACCGGCATCGCATTCGTCTCGGCGAATCTCGGCGCGGTCGAGATCATGGGCATGTCGGCCAACGGGGCCCAGATCGGCCTGGCCACAATGCATTACTACTGGATCGGCGCCGTCCCGGCGATGCTGTTCCTCGGCGTGGTGATGATGCCGTTCTATTACGGCTCCAAGGTGCGCAGCGTTCCGGAGTTCATGCGCCGCCGGTTCGGCACCGGCGCACATCTGGTGAACGCCATCAGTTTTGCCGCCGCGCAGGTGCTGATCGCCGGCGTGAATCTGTTCTTGCTGGCGACGGTCGTCAACGCGCTGCTGGGCTGGACGAAGTGGGTGTCGCTGGTGGTCGCGGCCGCGATCGTGCTCACGTACACCGCGCTGGGCGGATTGTCGGCGGCCATCTACAACGAAGTGCTTCAGTTCTTCGTGATTCTGGCGGCGCTGGTGCCGCTGACCATCTTCGGTCTGATCAAGGTCGGCGGCTGGAGCGGGTTGCGCGACAAGGTGATTCCGACCGCCAAAGCGGACGGCACGGTGACCGCGACCGCACACGAGCAGTTGACGACGTGGCCGGGCCAGGCGCTCAGCGGCTTTTCCAGCCCGGTCTGGTCGGTGATTGGGGTCGTGTTCGGGCTGGGATTCGTGCTGTCCTTCGGCTACTGGACGACGAACTTCGTCGAGGTGCAGCGCGCCATGGCGTCGAGTTCGATGTCGGCGGCACGTCGCGCCCCGATCATCGGGGCGTTCCCGAAGATGTTGATCCCGTTCGTGGTGGTGGTGCCCGGTATGATCGCCGCGGCCGCGATCGGCGACATGATCCACCTGAAGTCCACGGGCTCGGGCCAGGTCACCTACAACGACGCGATGCTGTTGATGATCCGCGACATTCTGCCCAACGGTCTGCTGGGTGTGGCCGTCGCCGGCTTGATCGCGTCGTTTATGGCCGGAATGGCAGCCAACATTTCGGCGTTCAATGCCGTGGTCAGCTACGACATTTGGCAACAGTACGTGGCCAAGGACCGCCCGGACGACTACTACATCCGGGTCGGGCGGTATGCGACGGTCGCGGCGACGGTGTTGGCGATCTTCACCGCGTTGATCGCGTCGGGCTACTCGAACCTGATGGACTATCTGCAGACGTTGTTCGGCTTCTTCAACGCACCTCTGTTCGCGACGTTCATTCTCGGCATGTTCTGGAGGCGGATGACGGCAACGGCCGGTTGGGTGGGCCTGGTCGCGGGAACACTTTCTGCCGTCTTTGTTTTCATCCTGTCGAGGGTCGGCGTGATCGACCTTCCCGGGCAGGGGGTGCCGTTCCTGGCAGCAACGGCCGCGTTCGTCATCGACATCGTCGTCAGCGTGCTGGTGAGCATCGTGACGGCGCCGAAGCCGCGGGAGGAGCTGGTCGGGTTGGTGTACTCGGAGACGAAGGTGCCGATCTTCGCCGACCCGGCGGACGCCGGAAAGGCGTGGTACCTGAAGCCCGTTCCGCTCGCCGCGGTAATGCTCGTGTTCGTCATCATCCTGAACGCCGTCTTCCACTGAGCGCCGGAAGGATTCGTCATGTCCAGCTCCCGAACCGACAAGGTACTCGTGCACCTGTTCGACATCCGCAATATCGTCGGTGCGCTGCTCGGTATCTATGGTGTGTTGCTGACGATCGCCGGGTTGTTCCCCGAGGTGCTGCGATCCCATGACAACGGGGCCGCGGCGAGCGACCGCGCCAACCTGTACATCGGCACCGACGCGAACTGGTGGGTCGGGCTGGTCCTGATCGGCGTGGCGGTCGCGTTCTTCACATGGGCGATCCTGCGGCCGCACCGCGCCGACGAGCTCACCTCGTAGGTCATCTGCACCCGCCGCTGACGCGCAACAAAGCGGTGGCATGAGCAGGCAGTGCGCCGCTGCCCAGCGGACCGGCACTCGTACTTTCCGCGTGCGACCACAGATCTCGCACCGAATAGCACGGTGTTGTCGCGAGCCCGATGTCGCCGGCGACGGTTCCGATGGTCACGGGATCTTCGCCAGAGTTGAAGAACGCGACGGCGACCGATCCGTCAGACAGCGGCTTCACAAACACGCGGGGGTCGGTCGCGAGCGCATGCGCGGGTGCCACCTTCGGATCCTGGTCGACGGCGATGACGTCGCGGTTGGTGAGGATGTCGCGAGTCTGGCCGGTCATGGAGCGGATGTCGTTGCCCGCGATCAGCGGCGCGGACAGCATCGACCACAGCGAGAGGTGGGTTCGTTGTTCGGTGTCGGAGAGGTTGGGTTGTTGCAGAAGCATGCCTTTGAGTTGGTCGTCGGACACCGACGTCAACGCCAGCGAGTTGCGAATGGACGCGAAGTGGCGGGCGGCCCATTGGTCCCATCCGAGGCCGGCGACGAGCATGTCGGCATCGGCCCAGTAACCGGGGCGGCTGGACGTCACGACCTGGGTCGCGGCGGTGAACTCGTCGGGGACACCGAGGTCCGCGCCGACAGGGAACGGATCGTAGGGCCCGAGTGAAGGCATCTGGTCGCGCCACAGCGGATAGAGATCCGTGGTGGCACGCGTCATGTCGGCGATGCCGGACCAGTCGTAGCGGGCGCCGGCGGTGTAGTCGACCGAACTGTTCGGGTTGATGCTGTACAGGATTCGGCGGCCGGTGTCGCGCAGGGCGTCGCGCATCTTGGTGAAGACCCGAACCTGCGTGTCGTGGTCGGCGTCGGCCCGGCACCAGTCGTACTTCAGATAGTCGACCCCCCAGGCGGCGAACGTGTTTGCGTCCAGGGTCTCGTGGTCGACGCTGGCGAGCGCGGGTTGCGCGCTGCAGCCCTCGTCGTAGGGGCTGGCGTACAGGCCGAGGAGCATGCCGCGGTCGTGGGCGTAGCGGGCCACTGCGGCCATTCCGTTGGGAAACCGGGTGGGGTCGACCTGCAACTCTCCGCGGGGCCCGCGCACCGGAGCCGCCCAGCCCGCATCGAGGTTCACGTATCGGTACCCGGCATCGCGCATACCGGAGCCCACCATTGCGTCGATGGTGGCCTGGACGTTGTGCTCGGTCAGCTTGATTCCGGAGTCCCAGGAGTTCCATCCCATCGGCGGCGTCGGCGGCAGTGCCGGGAGGTCATGGTGGGCCGACGCGCACCCTGCTTGCGTGGCGGCGACCAGGCCGAGCACGGCGATGATCGACGGAAGAAGGAAGCGCACCGGAAGGCTCCTCGGGTCGGGGCCGCGTGCCGCCAGAACTTACCGACAGTTCCTGTGCGGATGCTTGGGGGTTCGTGTGCCTACGCGGTGGGCACCTACGCGGTGGGCCAGTCCTGAGGCGGCGGAATCGGCTCGATCATCACCGGAACGGCGCCGTTCCAGCGATAGTGGACGACCCGTGTGATGCCGTCGTTGCATGTGGCGCAGGTCCGCCCGGATGTGTACACGAACACGGCGGTGTCGTTCGTGGACGCTGCGGTATCGAGGGTCGTGAACGGCCGCGGCATGGACAGCGTCGTGCCGATGTAGGTGCCGCGGTGGAACAGGAACCCCTGCCGCGGTGAATTCGGCTTGGGATTGTCGATCGTCACCAGCATCGCCGACAGGTCCGCGCAGGAGTCGAAGTTGCTCTGGACGGGGATGAGGCTCCAGGGCGCCTGAGTCAGCGGGTCATGCCGCTCGCGCGCGACGGCGATGGCCAGGGCCGTCGCCTGGTCGGGGCCGCAGTCCGGGATCGGATCGGCACCGGCGACGCCAGTGCCGCCAGTCGTCATCGCCAGCGCGCATACCGCGGCTGAGCTCGCCAGTAGTCGACGCATTCTTGGGAAGGTATCAATTGCTGTGGGCGAGCGACCACCAATCCCGACGATTCCCTCAGCCCGGTAACCGGATCAGCCCTCGGCAGCAGTCCAGTCGTAGGGCAGAAACTTGCCGTCGAGCGTGACCACGACTCGGTCGCCCGCGGGGTGCGGTTTCTTCTGGACATCGACGCTGAAGTTGATGGCGCTCATGATGCCGTCGCCGAACTGCTCGTGGATGAGTTCCTTGATCGCGCCGCCGTAAACCTGCAGCACCTCGTAGAAGCGGTAGATGGTCGGATCGGTGGGGACAGCCGTCGGGAGCCCACCACGCATCGGCACCGCCGCCAGCACCGGTACCGCCGCCGGGTCGATACCGAGCATCTCGACCAGCACCTTGCCCAACTCGGCGGGGATCGGTTGCTGCCCGAGCAATGCGGCGGTGGTCCACACGACCGGTTTGTCGATGGCGTCAGCCAGCTGCTGCCACGTCAGGCCCTTCTGCAGGCGGGCGTTGACGATCTGTTCGGTGATCTCGTGTCGCGTCAGCATGATTCAGCGGGCTTCCACGACAGGATGCGCTCGGCCAGCTCGGGCCCGCAGTCCTCCTGGATGAAATGGCCGCCGTTGATCCGGGCGTGTGGCTGGCCCGCAGCGCCGGGCACGTGCGCGATCAACGGTTTGTCCGCACGGCCCAGGATCGGGTCGCGGGCGCCGAACACGCAGAGGAACGGCTTTCGCCACTGGCCGAGCGCGTCCCACGCGGCGCGGTTGGCGGGTATCGCGGGGTCGTCGGGTTCGGTGGGCACCAGCCGAGGGAACGCGCGGGCCCCTGCCTGAAAGCTCTTGCCCGGGAAGGGCGCATCGTATCCGGCCCGCACATCGGCCGGAACCGCGGTGACGGTGCCGATGGCCACAATGCGTCCGGCCGGCAGCACCGGGGAATAGCGCGCGAACGCGCGCCAGGTCCGGAACGCCATGTTCGCGGGCTGCTGACCGGCCGGCAGGAACCCGTTCGCCACCACGATGCGCGCGATCCGGTCACTCTGCTCGGCGGCAATACGCAGACCGATCAACGATCCCCAGTCCTGCACGAAAAGCGTGACCTCGCGCAGATCGAGGCTGTCGAACCACGACGTCACCCATTCGACATGACGCAAGTAGGAGTAGTCCTCGACGCGACGGGGTTTGTCGGAGCGGCCGAAGCCGATCAGGTCGGGCGCGAGCACACGGTGGCCGCCGTCGACGAGCGGCGGAATCATGGTGCGGTACAGGTAACTCCAGGTCGGTTCGCCGTGCAGCAACACGATTGGCGGGCCGTCCGACGGTCCCTCGTCGACGTAGTGCATGCGCACTTTGTCGGTGTCGCTGGCCACCACGTCGAGGTAATTCGGCGCGAACGGGTAGCCCGGCAGGTTCTCGAAGCGGGAATCCGGGGTCCGCAAGGTGTCCATGGTCAGCTCCTTTGAGGGCTCGCAGCGTTGCTCTTCGGATCGATCAAGATCTTGGCGTGCGCCTCGGGGTCGCCGAGCGCGTCGAAGGCGGCCTCGACTCCGGGCAGCCCGACGGTGCCGGTCACGACCGGCGCGACGTTCACTTTGCCGTCCGCGAGCATATGGAGTGTGTCGCGGAATTCGAGCGGCGTGTAGCCGAGCACGAACCGCAGGTCGATCTCCTTGTTGATGGCCATCGACGGTCGGATGTGGTCCGCGCCCATGCACACGCCGACGACCACGACGCGCGAGAACAGCGGTGCGCTGGTGATGATGCCTTCGATAATGCCAGGGACGCCGACACATTCGAAGATGACCGGGTGCTTGGGCGTTGCGGCGCCGGCGGCTTCGGCCACGCGCCAAACGTGCCACCAGGGCAGCCGCAACTTGTGAAGTTTCTCGATCGTGCCGAGCGCTAGATCGAAAGCGTCGATCGGCGACTCGAGGTGCCCGTGGCCGCCGGCCGCCGCGTAGGGCGAGTCCTGCGCGGGGTCGACGACGGTGTCCGCGCCGCACGCGGTCGCGAGTGCGCGCCGGCCGGACGAGAGGTCGCTCGCGATCACCGTGCGCACGCCGTGCGCCTTGAGCATGCAGATCACGCCGAGACCGATTGGTCCGCAGCCAATCACGATCGCGACATCGCCCTTGCCCACCTCGCCGCGGCGGACGGCGTGCCAGCCGACGGCCATCGGCTCGGTAAGCGCGGCCACGTCGGGCGCCAACCCGTTCGGGACCGGGACCGCCAGCGATTGCTCGACGACGATCTGCTCGGCGTATGCGCCCGGCGCCGAGGTCGACAGGCCAATCGCGTGCACCTCTTTGCCACGCCGAAGCAGCGGCAGCGCCACGACCGGCGTGCCCGTCCGCGGCGTCTTGCGCGTGCCGGGACCGTGGTCGACGACCTCCCCGCAGAACTCGTGCCCGAACACCACCTTCTGATCCGACCGCATGAATGCGTCGTAGCCGGACTCGGCCATCACATCGGCAAGCTCGTCGCAGTGGTGACGCGCGTGCAGATCCGAACCGCAGATGCCGCACCGGAGGACGTCGACGAGTAACTGACCCTTGCCGGGAATTGGGTTCCCCCAGTCGACGACTTCGAGTTTCGCGTTGGTGCAGGTGACTGCCTTCACGTCGCAGAGCCTAGCCATCGGCCCAATCGCCTGCGTGAGCGGCGCCGATGCGCAAGGCTGGTACTCGTCACGAAGGGGGCCGACGTCATGCGTGAGTGGGCTCATGGCGGGGCACGAGCTTCGGCTGCGCTGATGTTCGTTGCCGTTGTCGCGCTGCAGGCGGCGGGAAACGCCGGCGCGGACGCGAACGCGACCAATGTCATCAACGTCGTGGCGGTCAACGCGAGCGGTCAGCCGATCAACGGCTACCACGTGATGAATCGGCAGGCGTCGCCCAACCTCGCCGGGTGCTCCGACCCGTCGCCGGCCGCGGTGAGCAGCGACATCTACACCTGCGATCCGCCCGAGGCGGCCGCCGAGGCGTGTTGGCCGGCGTCCGCGTCGCTGTTGTGCCTCAGTGACCCGTGGTCCAAGGCGCTTCGGCGCTTCCCGTCTCCGGGCGCGCTGCCGGCGGTAGCTCCCCCGGCGTCGCCGATGCCGTTCGCGATGCAGCTCGACGACGGCACCCGTTGCATCCTTCCCAACGGCGTCGACTTGGGCGGCCGGGCCGACGAGACGGTCCCGATCTACGGGTGTGGCAGCAACATCGGGGTGCTGGCTCCGCCCGATTGGAATCCTGCGGATGCGATCGACCGGACGCAGCCGCTGTGGGCGGTGTTCGTCGGCCAGCTGGGTCCGCGTCCCACCCCGTTCCCGGTTCCGATAAGGCACACGGTGACGACGGCGTGGTTCGCGGGCTGACGCGCGGTCAGCGGGTGTACCGCTCGCGGAGTTGACGTAACGAGGCTTCGATGCCGGCGGCATTGCGCTTGGCAAAACCTGTTGCCTCGTAATACTTCAGCCGGTTCTTCACCGGCCCGGCGTCGCTATAGTCGAACGTCTCGGTGACACGGGTGCTGGTCGGCGAGATCGCGGCAAACTCCCACCGCCACCGATGACCAACCGGATGACGCCATTCGATCAATTGGTCGGGCTGCAGAGCAGTCACTTTGCTGGTGATGCGATAGGGCAGCCCGAACATCCTCATCTTGGTGCAGAACCGCGAACCCAACTGGAGAGGCGCGGGCCCACGAATGTTGTCGCGGACGGTGCCCGAACCGTCGACCTCACGGTGCCGGCGCGGGTCGGCAACCAGCGCGAACAACTCGGCCGCAGGAGCAGCAACGTCGACCGACCGGCTCACCTGGTGAGGTCCGGCGTCGACGGTGGTGACTGTCGTGGCTCTGCCCTCCGTTTGTTGACGGGTCTCTACGTTAGTCCTCCGCGTGCCGGCGCTGTTCCCGGCGTTCGAGCCGCGACTGCACCTCGACGAGGCCGAGACTGGCCACCGGGACCACCGCGAAGATGCACGCCACCAACAACAAGCTCATCTCGACCTCCTTTCCGCTTTTACTGATGCAGCTCTTACTGATGCAACGTTTTGCGGGGGTAGGTAGGTTCAAACGCGACGAAAGGGGCGACGATGCCCGGACTCCAGCCCCCCGCTGCTACACCGCCGGACGTCACGGTGCAGAGCTGCGACGTCTGCATCGTGGGGGCCGGCCTCGCCGGGCTGAATGCCCTATTCGTCGCCAGCCGATACCTGTCTCGCGATCAGAAGGTCATCCTGGTCGACCGCAGGGAACGCGTCGGCGGCATGTGGGTCGACACCTACCCGTACGTGCGGCTGCACCAGCCCCATCCCATGTTCACCGCAGGGAACATCGAGTGGACCCTCGGCCAGGATCGCTGCTATTTGGCGACCAAGGGCGAGGTGCTCGACCACCTTGAACACTGCCTCAACGTCATCAAGCAGCGGGTAAGGGTCGACGAGCTCTTCGGCTGGGCGATCGAGTCCGATGAAGTAGTCGACGGGAAGGTGCGGATCACCGGCAGATCCTCGGCCGGCCGGCTCTTGGTGATCGAGGCGAAGCGATTGATCAAGGCCTACGGCTTCGGAGTTGTGCCCAACGATCCACTCGAGGTCTCCAGCCAGCGTGTCGTGTCGGTGTCTCCCGACTTCTGCGACATGCGACGGGGCGAGATGCGCGAGAGCGACACCCCGGTCTGGATCATTGGTGGCGGCAAGACCGGCATGGATACCGCGCACGCGCTGATCACCGAATACCCCGGCCGTGAGGTGAACCTCGTGGCAGGTTCGGGCACGTACTTCACGAATCGCGACCGAGTCCTCCCGGCGGGGGCCCGGCGATGGTGGGGCGGAAGGCTTTTCAGCAGTCTCGGCGTGGAGACGGCCCGTCGTTTCGACGGCACAAACGAGGCAGAGGTCACCGGCTGGTTTCGCGCTAACTACGGCACGTGGTTGACCCCCGAGACAGGTAACTTCCTGCTGGGCGTGCTGTCCGAAGCGGAGAACAACACGATCGCCGCCGGGCTCGACAACGTGATCATGGACCACCTGGTGGATGCCGTCGACCGCAACGGCCGCACGGACCTGGTGTTTCGCAGTGGCGCCAGCAAGGCGATCCAACCGGGCAGCTGGATAGTGAATTGCACCGGTTACTTCAAGCCCGGCGACCATCGCTACGAGCCGTACGTGTCGCGCAGCGGAGCGGTGCTCTCGATTCAGCCGCGTTCCGCCACCATGCATTTGACGTCGTACATGGGCTACTACATGACGCACTTACTGTTCTTGGGCAAGATCATGGACATCCCGCTGTATGAACTCGACGCAGAGGATATGCGGGCGAAGGCGCGGGCAGCGTTCCCGTACACGCTCATGTCGCTCGTCCAGTACAACCTCAGCCTCATCGCCGACAACGTCCCGGCCGGCGTGTTCCTCGACTGCGGACTCGATTTCGATCGCTGGTTCCCGATGCCACGCCGCGCGGTGGCCTTGGTGAAGTCCGTGCTCACGCACCGCCGGCAACGCCCGCACCTGCGCCGCACCCTGGACACCGTGCGCGAACGGTTCGACGTTCGTTGCGGCCCGCTGATCGATGCTGCTCGGGTGAGCGCCGGCCCGCGCTGACTCTTCGCCGGGAAACTATGCAACGCCGCTTCTGCGCTTCCCCTAACAGATGGGCCGTCAACCTCTGCACCATGCGGTCGATATCGCGAATCTCAGCGCCAATCTCTTTGATCCGTAACCTCTTACGCCGGATACCGGCAGAGTCGTGTCTCCGTTCGTGCCGCGCCAATGTGACCGCCTGCTGATCGAGGCGGTCACACAGCGCCGCCCGCCGCTGAGACAACAACGCGTGAAAGACGTGCGCCTGCGCAACGTCAGCGCTAGCTTCCACAGACCCCGCGACCGCACGCCCCCCGTTACTCACGCAGGAACGGTAACCCGCGTGTGAACCGGCCGCGACGTGAATCAGGTAACCGCGATGTGAATCAGGTAACAGGAACCGGACTGGCCTGTCCGCGGACTGCGAGGGCTGCGGTGGTGAGGCCGATGCGCTTCCAGTGCCTTCACAGATTGTTAACGAGGGTTGACCGGAAATTGAACGGCGTGCGAACCTACAACAATGACGTCCGTGATGAGCGAGGACACCCGCATCAGCGAACTCGTCGATCGGCTGAGCAAGAGCTACCCCACTCTGCCCGGTGAGACCGTTGTTGAGGTGGTCAACGACATGCGAGCCGCGTTCAACGGCAGCCGCATTCGGGAGTATGTGCTGCTGTTCGTGGAGCGCAGAGCGCGCGCCGCACTCACCGAACTCGCCGTGTAGACCCGCGTAGACCTGGGCCCCGCCGTTTACTGCGGCGGAGTGGGTTTCAACACACTGAACACCGCGCCCTGCGGGTCGCTCAGCACGGCCGACCGTCCCACCGACGGAATGTCGAATGGTTCGGCGATGACCTGTCCACCCTCCGCGGACACCTTGCTCGCGGTGGCGTCGGCGTCATCGACCGCAAAGTAGACCTGCCAATGGTTTCCTACGCCCGGCATCGGGGGTTCCATGCAGCCGCCGACGTCCACTCCCCCGGCCTTGAGGATCCTGTACTGCTCGCCGGGAGCCATTTCCATCGTGGAGTGCGTGATCCCGAGCACCGCCTCGTAGAACGCCAGCGCCGAATCCGGTTTGTCCGTGATCAATTCGTTCCAGATGACCGCACCCGACTCGTTGACCAGGGTCGCGCCGATGTGCTGGTTGGCCTGCCACAGCCCCACGATTGCGCCGGTCGGGTCGGCGACGAACGCCATCCGGCCGGCGTCGCCGATATCGAAGGCCGGCATCATTACCTGGCCGCCCACCGGACCCACGTTGTCGACCGCCGCGTCGACGTTGTCCGCCGCGATGTACGTGTTCCACGCCGGCGGCATCCCGTCCGGGGCGCCCGGTGGCATCGACGCGATAGCGGCCACGGTTTCTCCGTTCAGCGTCGCCATCGAGTACACGCCGCCGTCGCCCGGCGACTCTTGGTCGTCGTAGCCCCACCCGAACAGCGAGGCATAGAACTGCTTGCCGGCGGACTGATCAGTGGTCTGCAGGTCGACCCAACAAGGCGTGCCCTGCGAGTACTCGGATTTCTTTGGCATGATTGGCCTTTCGCCTATTCGCTGACTATGACGACACCGATGTCAACCCTACTCCGGGTGTAGACCCGTTTGTCCGCCACCGTCCGCAACAGGCAACCCGTCGTTCATGCGGCCGCCACCGAACGTTTCCCAACCATTGGTTAAATCTCAAAGATGCTACAGCTGGACCTGAACGGGTTGTCGAACGGCGACCACGGCTACACCGTCGATGACGACGATGACGACGATCCGATTTTGGTCGATCGCCAGGGCATCCCGGTCGATACCTGGCGCGAGAACTACCCGTATGACGAACGCATGTCGCGTCACGACTACGAGATCTACAAGCGGCTGCTGCAGATCGAGCTGCTGAAACTTCAGAAATGGAGCCAAAAGAACGGCGCCCGCCACGTCCTTCTCTTCGAGGGACGCGATGCGGCCGGCAAGGGCGGCACGATCAAGCGCTTCATGGAGCACCTGAATCCGCGCGGCGCTCGTGTGGTGGCGCTGGAGAAGCCGACCGACCGTGAGCGCACGCAGTGGTACTTCCAGCGCTACGTGAACCACCTGCCGGCCGCCGGAGAGATGGTGTTCTTCGACCGGTCCTGGTACAACCGCGGCGGCGTCGAGCGCGTGATGGGGTTCTGCACCCCCGAGCAGCACTGCGAGTTCATGGAGCAGGCCCCCCTTTTCGAACAGATGCTCCACAGCGACGGGGTCAGCCTGACCAAGCTGTGGTTTTCGGTATCGCCCGCCGAGCAACGCACCCGCTTCGCGATCCGGCAGGTCGACCCCGTCCGGCAGTGGAAGCTCTCCCCGATGGACCTCGCGTCGCTGGACAAGTGGGATGCCTACACCGCTGCCAAAGAGGAGATGTTCCGCGCGACAGACACCGACCACGCGCCGTGGATTGTCATCAAGAGCAACGACAAGAAACGTGCGCGGGTTAATGCCATGCGGCACTTGCTCGCTAAGTTCGACTATGACGGCAAGGACCACGAGATCGTCGGGGAGCCCGATCCGCTGATCGTCGGCCGGGTGAACCTCAGCGATTGACCGCCGCCGCCGGTTCATACTGAACTGGTGGCAGATCGCAACGTGCTCGGCGGCCCGCTTGAACCGTGCGGCGATGATCCGCTCACCGGCTTCTACCGTGACGGCTGCTGCTCGACGGGGCCCGAGGACATCGGACGGCACACCATCTGCGCCGTCGTGACCGCCGAGTTCCTGCAGCACCAGCGCTCCATCGGTAACGACCTCACGAAGCCGATGCCGCAGTACCGTTTCCCTGGCCTCGTGCCCGGAGACCGCTGGTGCGTCACCGCCGTCAACTGGCTGCGGGCCCACCAAGACGGCTGCGCCGCGCCCGTTGTGCTTGCCGCCACCCATGAGTCCACCCGCGAGGTGGTGCCGCTGGAAACGCTGCAGCAGCACGCAGTGGACGTGCCTGACGACCCCGGCGAGCTGTAACGACACCACGTCACCGGCGCGTTCCTGCCGTGCCTGGACAACTTCCTGCCAACCTGGAACTAAACGCTCCAACCTTCCTGTTCGAACCCTGTGAAGAGGAAGGAAAGACGATGAGGAAGAACGTCACATTTGCCGCACTGGCAGCGAGCGCGCTGGCCGCCCTCTCGATTGGCCTGGCCGCCCCCGTCGCCGCGATGCCATCAGGCAACGGGCAAGACAACGTCACCACGCCGACGCTACCCGACCACCGGTCAAACCGCGTACGGCACCTACCAGAACCCCCACAAGTCGCGGTAGCTGATAACTCTTTGTTGTCCCGCATCGGAACACCACCGCTCGCCGGCTGACGCGTCAGCCGAACGCGGCTCCCTGCTCCCGGTCGAGGTACGTGGCGGCCTTGTTCTTGATGAAGAACAGGTAGACGATCAACGACACCGCTATGCACGCGGTCACATACGCGATATACAACGGCACCTCGTTGCGCGCCTTGAGCGCCTGGTACACAAGCGGCGCGGTGCCGCCGAAGATCGAGTTCGCCAGCGCGTAGCCAACCCCGACGCCGAGCGCCCGCACATGTGCGGGGAACAGCTCGGACTTCACCAGCGCGTTGATCGACGTGTATCCGGTCAGAATCACGTAGCCGACCGCCACCAACAGGAACGACATTATCGGCGAACGCGTTTCGGGCAGATAGGTGATGAGGATGTAGGTGTAGAACAGCCCACCGAAGCCGAACCACAGCAGAAGCGGTTTGCGTCCTACCTTGTCGCTGATCATTCCGCCGACCGGCTGCAGCGCCATCAGGAAGATCAGCCCGGCCAGGTTGATCCAGGTGGCGGTCATTGCCTGCGACTTGTAGGCGGCCTTGACGATCGCGGGTGCGTTGACGCTGTAGGTGTAGAACGCGACCGTGCCGCCCAGCGTGATAAAGAAGCACAGCAGCAACGGCTTCCAATAGCGCGTCAACAGTTCACGCATCGAGCCGGCCTCCCGGTCCCGGCCGGCCTTGACTGCGGCCAGGGTTTCCTCGCTGAGCGATTCGTCCATCGTGCGTCGCAACCAGAACACCACCACCGCGGCCACGCCACCGACGGCGAAGCCGATGCGCCAGCCGAACTGGTGAATCTGCTCATCATTGAAGACCGCCTCGACGATCAGCAGCGTGAACTGGGCCAGCACGTGACCGCCCACCAACGTCACATACTGAAACGACGAGAAGAACCCGCGCCGCTCCCGCGTCGCCGCCTCCGACATGTACGTCGCCGAGGTGCCGTACTCGCCTCCGGTCGCGAACCCCTGCACCAGCCGCGCCAGGATGAGGATGATCGGCGCTGTGGCACCGATGCTCGACCTGCCCGGCACCAGCGCGACGATCAGCGAGCAGGCCGCCATCAACGACACACTGAACGTCAGCGCGGCCCGGCGGCCGCGACGGTCCGCGAAGCGGCCGAAGAACCACGATCCGATCGGTCGGGTCACGAACGTGACGGCGAAGATCGCATAGATGTAGATCGTCGAGTTCTGATCGGCCTCGTCGAAGAATTGGCTCTCGAAATACGGGGCGAAGACGGTGTAGACGTAGACGTCGTACCACTCGACGAGGTTGCCCGACGATCCCCTGATGGTGTTCCAGATGGCCCGGCGGGTCTCCGCGCGGCCCGACGGCGGCGGCTGTGCGGTCGAAACGGTCATGACCGTCAGAGCCCGTACTGGTCCTCTGTGATACCGAGCCAGATCTGCGCCACGTCGATCGCCACCTTCTCGCTGATGAACGCATGTTGGCTGCCGGTATACATGTCGCGGAACGCGCGCTCGAGGCGGCTGCCCTCGCGGATCGAGGTGGTGCCGGCCGCCAGATGGGCCCACTCCACACATGCCCTGGCCGTATCGGTGGCGTACACCGCGGCCACGCGCATGTCGGCTCGCATTCTGGGTGTCAGGTCGTTGCCCGCGGCGACCTCGGCCTCGGCCCCCGTGAACGCGTCGAGCACCAGAAGCCGGGCGGCCCGCCACGCCGCAACGTGGTGCGCGAGGCCCTTTTGGAACGTCGGACGGCTGGCCAGCGTCGCCATGTCGCTCATCCGCACCTTGGTGGCGGCGAGTTCCTCGACATCATCGAGCATGCTCTTGGCGACCCCGAGTGCCCACGACGCGTGACCGGCCGCGGTGACGGGCATCAGGCCCATCCGGGTGGCCGCCGAGGTACCGCGAAAAGGCTCGCGAGTGAACAACTCCATCGTTCTGTACTGCGGCACGAACACGTCCTGGGCGTTGTAGTCGTAGGAGCCAGTGCCTTTGAGCCCCTGGACAAACCAGCCGTCGGTGAAGGTGATCTCGTCTCGAGGCACGAACGCCACCCGCAGTTCGGGAACGCCCTCGCTGACCCAGCGCATCTGGCCGTCGTCCATTGGCATGAAGCCGGCGGCGATGTACGCCGAGTGTCCGGTGCCGGAGCCGAAGTTCCACGCACCGGTCAGCCGGTACCCACCCTCGACAACCGTGCCCTGGCCGTTGGGGAAGAACTGACCCCCGATGGCGGTGTGGTTGTCGTTCTTGGTGAACAACTCCGCAAAACCCTCATCGGGTAGATAGGCCGCGGCGGCGAACGCCGACGGCAGGTTCGCAATGCCGATCCAGCCGAAAGAACCGTCCTGCCAAGCCATTTCAATCAACGTCTCGATCATGTCGGCGAACGACGGTTCGACCCCGCCCGCCGCCACCGGGTTGAACGAAGACATCAGGCCACTGGCCCACATCTCGTCGACGATCGCCGGCGTGAGCGTGCGAAGTCGCTCGGACTCCTCGGCCTCAGAACGCACCAGGTCGCGCATTCCACGCGCTCGATCCACCACCCGATCACGCGCACCGGTCACGACGTCATCCTTCGTCATCCCTTTCCTGTCATCCCTTTGTGCACGACCCTGATTCGCGACCCTAATTCAACGCCCACGACCGATGGCTCGGATTGCGCATTCGCACCGACCACTCGACGAACGCGACCAATCGTGTACCATTTGGTACATGCAAACTCACAGCAGCGTCGAGATCGCAGCACCGGCCTCGCTGGTGTGGGACGTCTTCAGCGACGTAGAGCGCTGGCCGGAGTGGACCGCCTCGGTCACCCGCCTGGTCGCCCTCGACGGGCCCGGCCTCGCCGTCGGCAAGCGATTCGAGATCAAGCAGCCCCGCATGCCGAAGCTGGTGTGGGAGGTCACCGAGGTGAATCCCGGCGCCAGCTGGACCTGGGTGCAACGATCCCCGGGCGGCGGCTCGGCTTCCGCGCGCCACGATGTGGTCCCGCAGGCCGACGGCCACACGCTCGTTCGGCAGCAGCTCGACCAGCGCGGCGCAGTCGGCGCGCTCTTCGGCCGGCTCATGCACGGGATGACCAAGCGGTACCTCGAGCTCGAGGCGCAGGGCCTCAAGGCGCGCAGCGAGCAGCGCCAACAAATCGATGGCCCGGCCTTCTGACGTCGGGCGGCGCCGCGAACTGCTCGACGCGCTCGTCGCGGAGTTCGCGGAAGCGGGCATCGGCGACCGCTCGCTGCGCGAGATCGCCGAAGCAGTCGGCACCAGCCACCGAATGCTGTTGCACCACTTCGGCTCTCGAGGCGAACTGCTGCTGGCTATCGTCGAAGAGGTCGAGCACCGCCAGATGGCGGTCCTCCGCGACCTGCCCGCAGAGCCGGCGCTGGCCATCGAAGCGATGTGGGCCCACGTTCGCCGCCCCGAGCTGCGCCCGTTCGAGCGGCTCTTCTTCGAGTGCTACTCCCGAGGAGCGCAGGGCGAGGAGCCCTACGCCCGCTTGGTGCCCGCAGCCGTAGACGCCTGGCTGGCTGACGTCGACGCAGTATCAGGCGCCACGATCGGCCCTGCCCTTCCGCGCCTGGGTCTGGCCGTCATCCGCGGACTGCTGCTGGACCTGGTCGCCACCGACGACGACGCGGGCGTGGACGCGGCGGCCCAGGCCTTCATCGACCTCGTCCGACGGGCGGGCTTACCGCAGCACAGCTGACGCGCGAGCTTCTCAGAATTGTTCACCCTGCCACTCGGGTACCGTCGTCAGCGTGTCATTCGACGGTTTCACGGCGATGACGGCGCCCCGGATAGACGCGATGACAGTGCCCGGTTTCGGTCCGATGTCGCTATCGGGATTCCAGCACACGTGGTTGTTGGGGTTCGCGCTCGTGCCGATCGGATTGCTGGGGTTGTATGTACTGGCCCAGATCCGGCGCCGGCGGCGGATGCGCCGGTTCACCGATCCCGAGTTGGCCGACACCGTCGTTCCAAAGCGTGAATCCCGATTGCGGCACGTGCCGATCGCCATGCTGCTGATCGCGTTGTTGCTGTTGACGGTCGCGCTCGCCGGGCCGACCCGCACCACTCGCATTCCGCGCAATAGGGCGGTGATCATGCTGGCAATCGACGTATCGCAATCCATGCGCGCCACCGACGTTGCGCCCAGCCGCCTCGACGCGGCGAAGGAGGCCGCCAAAAAGTTCGCGAGAGAGCTGACACCCGGCGTCAACCTGGGCCTGATCGCGTTTGCCGGAACTGCCAACGTGCTCGTCTCCCCGACGGCGCAGCACGAGGCGACGATCGCTGCCCTGGACAACCTGCGACCGGACAACTCCACCGCAATCGGTGAGGCCCTCTTCAGCGCACTGGATTCCATCGCCACGGTCGCCGCGGTTCTCAGCAGCAATGCGACCCCACCTCCCGCGCGCATCGTGCTGCTGTCGGATGGCAAGGAGAACAAGCCGGGAAACCCCAACAATCCGCGCGGAGCGTATACCGCCGCTCGCGCCGCGAAAGACCGTGGCGTGCCGGTATCCACTATCTCGTTCGGCACCACCAACGGCTTTGTCGAGGTTGAGAATCAGCGGCTGCCCGTTCCGGTGGATCCCGAGATGCTCCAGCACATCGCTCAAATGTCGGGCGGTCAGTCGTACAAGGCGACCAACGTCGACGAACTCAACCGAAGCTACGCCGCGGTGCAAGACCAGGTTGGCTACCAGAGCGTGCCCGGCCCCGCCAGCGCCGGTTGGCTGCGCCTCGCCGTGCTGTCCGCGACCATCGCTGTGCTGCTCGCGCTGACGATCAACCGACGACTGCCCGTTTGAAAAGGCCGCTCGCACAGCCTCATCCGCGACTGACCTGGATGGCCTTGACCACCAGCAGTAGCGCACCGGCGACCAGATAGGCCCGCAACGCGATCATCCCCAGGCGGGTGCCGGCCGACCAGGTCACCGGCTGCAGCAGGGCCAGCTGTGGCATCCGCCACGTGGTGGGATCAACGGGGCGCGCCGGTGCCGGCTCCGGCGGTGTGGGTTGGCGGCGGGTCATCCAGCGCAACAACAGACCTGCGCCCGCGGCGAGGACGACCATGGCCAGCATGACGTAGCCGCTGACCGCAACGGCGTTGATGTGCGGAAACAAGGTGGTGGCCATCAGAATTCCCGACAGCAGCAGCAGCACCCCGACGATGAGCCCGGCCAGCCAATTCAGCCAGCGCCGGTTCACCCACGGCCCCAACACTTCCCGGTCGTTGCACAGCAGCAGCAGGAACACGCTGGCGCTGGGCAGCAGCAGCCCGGCCAGGGCTTGCACTGCGGTGGTGATCAAACCCAATGGGGCGCCGGGGATAAGGACGATCGCCGCGGCCAGCGCGACCATGGCGGTGTAGGACAGGTAAAACTGTTTGGCATCGGAAAAGCCGCGGTGCAGAGAGTGTTTGATGCCGAACACGTCCCCGAAGGCGTAGCTGGTGGCCAGGGTGACCGCAGCCGCCCCGACGATGGAGGCGTCCAGCAACACGATCGCGAACAGCATGCCGAGGACGCTGCTGTGTTGGCCGAGCAACCGCGCGATGGCGCCGGCATCCGTGAAACCGCCGAAAGAGCCAGTGGATCGCGCCGCCCAGTCGCCGGTCATCACCAGCGCGGCCGCACCGATCACCACCACGAAAGCACCCAGCACCGTGTCGGCGCGCTCATAGCCGATGAAGCGCGGGGTGATGCGCTTGTCGACGATGTTGGACTGCTGAAAGAACAGCTGCCAAGGGGCCACGGTGGTACCTACGATGGCAATGATCAACAGCACAGCATCCGACGTGATTCCACCCGAGATGGTCGGCACGACGAAGGATTTCGCGGCGTGTCCCCACTGGGGATGTGACATCAGCAACATCGGGATCTGCAGCAGCGTGATCGCGATGAACACGAACATGGCCCGCTCCCAGCGCCGGAAGCTGCCGGTGGCCATGATCGCGATCAGCGCGACCGCTGCGGTGGGCACCACGATGTACTTGGAGAGGCCGAAGTAATCGGCGGCCAGCGTGATCCCGATGAACTCGGTGACGATGGTCAAGAAGTTGAGCAGGAACAGGTCGCCCACGGAGAACCAGCCCCAGCCGCGGCCGAAGCGCTCGTTGATCAGCCGGGCGTGCCCGACCCCGGTGACCGCGCCCAACCGGACCACCATCTCCTGGTTCACGATCAGCACCGGGATGAGAAGCAGCAGCACCCACAGCAGGGAATAGCCGTAGTTCTGTCCGGCCTGCGCGTAGGTGGCCACACCACCCGCGTCGTTGTCGCCGACCATCACGATGATCCCCGGGCCCACGATGGCCAGCAGGGTCACCAGCCGGGTCTTGAGCGTGCGGGCCCGGTCCTCCTCGCTGACGCTGATGCGGCCGAACGCACCCTCGATGTCGCCCAGATGCGCGCTGTCGAGCACGGCGGCGCGCGGACTGTCGTCGGGACCGACGGTCCTGTGGTCGTCGGTGGTCACGGTCCCTCGCCCCCGCGCGGCGCGTCTCCCTCATCGACGGGCTGGCTGATCTCGCGGGACGGGCGCGGCGCCGGTTCGCGGCGGCGCCAGTCCTCCGGGATGGTCGCCTCGAGCACGTCATCGACCGTGACAACCCCTAGCACCCGGTCGTCGTCGTCGACCACCGGGATGGAATAGAGGTTGAAATCGGCCATCAACAGCGCGATGTCGGTGAGGTCGGCATCGGCCGTCACCCGCACGGGGTCCGAATCCATCAGCACCGCAACGGTTTCCGTAGGTTCTGCCTGCAGCAGGGAGACCACGGACACCACTCCGATCAGGCGCTTGTCGTCGTTGAGAACGTGCACTTTGATCAGCGCTTCGGGCTGCACTGCCCGAGCAGAGGCGATCAGCGCGAGCGCCTCCGCTGCGGTGGTGGCGGCTACGCACGAGACGAAGTCGACGTTCATCAACCCGCCGGCACTGTCCGGGTTGAACCCCATCAGCGTGATCACCTTGGTGCGCTGGGGTGCGGGCATCAGGTCCAGCACGCGCCGGCGGCGCGACTGGCGAAGGTCGGCGATGGCGTCGGCGGCATCGTCGGCGCGCATCCGGCCCAGCAGGGCGGCGACTTCGGCGTCGGGCATGTCGCCGAGGAGCCGCCTGGCCTTGTCGGGGTCGAGTTCCTCGAACACGTCGGCTTCCAGTTCCGGGTCGCTGCGTACCTCTTCGAGGATCTCGCCGCCCTCGGCCTTGTCGGCATCCTCCAGCAGATCGGCGATCTCGGCGGGTTTGAACTCGCCCCACCGGCCCGACAGCCGCCGCACGGCCCGCGACCGGGTGTCGCCGATCAACGGCTCGAAGGCTTTCCAATCCCGTGCCGACTGCCCGCCTGATCCTCTGATCAACCCGAACAGCCTGGGTGGCCGGCGAGTGTCGACCCGTGCCAGCACCCACCCCTCGCCGGTGTCCTCCAGCTCCACGTCATACGCGCGCACCAGCTCGACCGCGGCCACGTCGATCAGCCGATGTCCCAGCACATCGGCGCGCAGCAGTACCTCACCCTCGCGGCGCTCGAAACTGCGAAGGTCAATCTTGTTCTTGGCCAACACCACCCGGTTCACCGCATATTCGTGAATCGATTCGCTGCCGACGAAGATGCGCCGGCCGCCGACCCCGGCGACGATCCCGGTCACCAGCGGATATTGATCGGCCCCCCGCAGCCGCACGATCACGTCGTCGACGCGGCCCACCTCGTCACCCGATCGGGCCAGCACCGGCGCTCGCAACAGCTGTGAGAGATGAATCACCGGCCGGCCGGTGCCGGAACCGGTGCCGGAGCCGGAGCCGGTGTGCGTTGTACTCACTTTGTCCTCCTTAGCCACTGCGCGATGCGCCCACTGCGGCGAGCGGTCTCAGCACGACACTGTATCGAGATAGATTGCAGGGATTGCGTTTACAGCTGGATTCGGGGCGAGTCTCCACGCGGAAGGCGGCTAACCGAGCTCTTTCCCGAATGCGCGGGCCCGCGTACCTGCGTGGCGGAACGAGCTACTTCGCTCAGGCACTGGGCACCTCCAATCGCATGCCTGACTGCGTCGCCCCGACGCCGACAGCCATCGGCACAAGTAGACCCGAAACGCTAGAGACAGTCAAACGCTTGCACAACTCTGAAAGATGGGACAGCCTGGCAAGAGCCACCGAGAGGAAGCCTAGTGTCGGTGCCATGAACGTGCCCCTGCTGGGCCCCTTGACGTTGTCCGGTTTCGCGAACGGATGGTTCTTTCTCTATATCGTGGTGATCCTCGCGGTGATCGGGCTGTACCTCGTTGTGCAACGCGCTCGGCGCAAACGGGTGATGCGGTTCGCCAACATGGATGTGCTCGAACGCGTGGCCCCCAAGCGGTCGACCCGGTGGCGACACGTGCCGGCGGCGCTGCTGATTGCGGCGCTGGCGCTGCTGACCACTGCGATGGCCGGACCGACCGACGCGGTACGCATTCCGCGTAATCGCGCGGTCGTGATGCTCGTGATCGACGTTTCGGAGTCGATGGTGTCCGACGATGTCGCGCCGAGTCGGCTCGCGGCAGCCAAGGAGGCCGGCAAGCAGTTCACCGACGAACTCACGCCCGGCATCAACCTCGGACTGGTTGCTTTCGCCGGCACCGCCAGCCTGCTCGTGGCCCCCACCACTGACCGCGACGCGATGAAGGCGGCCATCGACACGCTCAAGGCGGAGAACCGCACGGCCACCGGAGAAGGCATCTACACCGCGCTGCAAGCCATCGCGACCGTTGGCGCGGTGCTGGGTCGCGAAGATGGGCGGCCCGCACCCGCGCGCATCGTGCTCGAGTCCGATGGCAAGGAGACCGTGCCTTCAGACCCGGATCAGCCAAGGGGCGCCTACACCGCCGCCCGCGCCGCCAAGGAGCAGGGCGTGCCAATCTCGACGATCTCGTTCGGAACACCCGACGGCTATGTCGACATCAACGACCAGCACGTGCCCGTGCCTGTCGACGACGAGACGCTGCAGAAGATCACCGAGATCACCGGCGGTCAACCGTTTCATGCCAGCAATCTCAACGATCTCGAGACGGTCTACGCGACACTGCAGCAGCAGATCGGCTATGAGACGGTCCACGGGGACGCCAGCGCAAGCTGGATCCGCCTCGGCGCACTCGCGCTGGCCGCATCGGTGCTCGCGGGAGTACTCGTTCACCGCCGCCTACCCGGCTGAGCGGCAAGGCCGCGGCCGTCAATAGCGGGCCGCCCCGGCAGCCGAATTTGGGCGCATCCTGGACTCTCGCTGTGTACCATGCGGCCAGAACGCTAGCTGACCGCCACATTTGCCGGCCACACCATCCTTCAATTTGGGGTCGAGAGGCACAAGATGGCTGGAGAACGCACGGACGGCCCCACGCCACGGAGCGCGATTGTTGACGAGTTGGCCGCCGCCGGATTCGCGGACGGCCGCGAGGTCGGCCGCGGCGCCTCGGGCAAGGTCTACCGCTGCTATCAGACTTCGCTGGGCCGAACCGTCGCGATCAAGGTGCTGGCCTCAGATCTCGATGAGGTGACCCGCGAGCGTTTTCTGCGCGAGGGTTATGCGATGGGCGGGCTTTCCGGCCACCCGAACATCGTGAACATCCTGCAGGTCGGCGTGATCTCGAGTAATCGGCCCTACATCGTGATGCCGTATCACGGCGCGGACTCCCTGGCGCTGCGGCTGCGCCGGGGCGGCCCGATCCCATGGCCCGAAGCGCTGCGAGTCGGTGTCAAGTTGTGCGGGGCGCTGGAAACCGCGCACAACGCCGGAACGTTGCACCGCGACATCAAGCCGGGCAACGTTCTATTGACCGATTACGGCGAACCGCAACTCAGTGACTTCGGGATCGCGCGGGTCGCAGGTGGATTCGAGACGATGACCGGGTTCTTCAGCGGCACGATCGCCTTCACCGCACCCGAGGTGCTGTCCGGTAACCAACCGACGGTCGCGGCCGACCTGTACTCGCTCGGCGCCACGATCTACGCGCTTATCGCCGGCACCGCCGCCCACGAGCACCGCAGCGGCGAGGAAATCGCTGCGCAGTTTGTGCGGATCACGTCGGCGTCGGTTCCCGATCTGCGCCCCAAGGGAATCCCGGACGATGTGTGTACAGCGATCGAGGACGCGATGTCGCTCGACCCCGCGAAACGGCCGGCGTCGGCGGCGGACTTCGGCCGCGAGCTGCAGGCGGCGCAGCGGCACAACGGGCTGCCACCGGATTCGATGGCGCTTCCCACCGCCACCGCTGAGATCGCGGCAGGCACTCCGACCGTTGCCCACGAGTTCGGCGTCCAGGCTGATCCGTCGGTGTCGCCGGTTTCGCCTCCGTCGAGCAGCTCTGCACCCTTGGACCCGTCTCGGCGCTCCCTGGCAGGCGCGGCCACCGGCGAAGGCGAGGCGCAGACGAGCCCGGTGTCGATGGTCAACCCCCCGAATGGTCCGGCCGGGACAAAGGCGACGGCGCGTGAGGGGGACCGGCCGGGGCCGCCCCCTGATTGGTCTGCGCCCGCGAAGAAGAAGCGGGATCGCAGAACGATCGCGATTATCGCTGGGGCCGTCGGCGCGGTGGTGCTGTTGGTGATTGGCGGTGTCGTATTGGTGATGTCGCACGGCGGCAAGGGCACCACCAACGTCGCAGGCAGCCCGCCGACCACCACCGAATCGCAAGCCGAATGGCAGCCGATCACGAACGCCCGCGTCGCCCGCACTGCCGCGGCAACCACCCAGGCCGACGGCACGATCTGGATCTTCGGCGGGGTTGGTGGGGACGGCGCCATCAGCGGGCGCCACGAGGGCTACGACCCTGCCATCGACAACTGGAAGGGCGGCGACGACCTGCCGGCACCGGTTGAGCGTGCAATGTCGGTGACCTGGCAGGGCAACCCGGTGGTGCTCGGCGGCGTGGCCGACGGCGCCAACGGGAAGGCCGCAACCGACCGGGTGTGGCGGGTGGTCAACAGTCACTGGGTGGAGCTGCCGCACATGTTGCAGCCCCGGGCGGCGGCGACCGCGGCGGTGGTCGGCGACCGCATCATCGTCGCAGGCGGGGTTGACGCGAACGGCGCGCTGGTGAGAACCACCGAGATCTTCGACGGGACTACCTGGACGCTCGGCGCCCCGATGCCGACTCCGCGGCAGATGCTGAGCGGGGCGTCGGACGGCAAGCTCGTGTACGCGGTTGGCGGCACCACCGGGACCTCGGACCTGGCAACGGTCGAGGCCTACGACCCGGCCGCCAACACCTGGACGTCGTTACCTGCCCTTCCCCAGGCGCGCAGCGACCTCGGCGTGGCAATCGCCGACGGACGCCTCGTGGCGGCCGGGGGCGTGTCCGCGGGGCAGGTCCTCAAGAGCGTGGCGGTATTCGATCTGTCTGCTAAATCGTGGGCAGCGTTGCCGGACATGGGAACCGCGCGGCACGGCATGGCGGTCGCCGCGGTGGAGAAGTCGGTGTATGCCATCGGCGGGTCGACCGATGCCGGCGACAGTCAGGTGACCTCGTCGGCGGAATCGGTGAAACTGGCACCGCGCAAACTTCAGCCGGTGTCGCAGTGGCGATCCTTGCCCGACGCGCCGACCGCGCGGTTGATGATGGCTGGGACCGTGCTCGACGGCAAGATCTGGGTGGCCGGTGGTCTGCAACATGGGACCACGCTGCAGACCGTGCAGAGCTTCGACCCACAGACCGGAACGTGGCAGACGCAGCCGCCTTTGCCGATTCCATTGCACCATGCGACGGCGGCGACGTATCGCGGTGAAGTGGTCGTTATCGGGGGCGCGACCGACAACATCGCGCAGGCGTCGAACAGGGTGTTCGCGTTGCGCGGCGGCAGTTGGGTGGATTTACCGACCCTCGGCCACGCTCGGGCCGGCGGGGCGGCAGCGGTGGTTGGCGAGAAACTCGTCGTCGTCGGCGGGCAGAACGACAAGAAGATCGTCCCGCAGACCGAGGTGTTCGACGGGAACTCCTGGAAGGACGCGGGGGACATGCCGATTCCACGCGAACACCTGGCCGCGGTCTCGGATGGCACCTACGTGTACGCGATCGGCGGACGGTTCCTGTCGGCCGATAAGAACACCGCGGAGTTTGACCGGTTCGATCCGTCATCCGGGAAATGGACCTCGCTGGTGAACATGCCGACTCCACGCGGAAGTTACGGTGCCGCCTTCATCGATGGCCGGATCGTGGCTGTCGGTGGCGAGGAACCGACTCAGGTGCTCGCCGTCGCCGAAATGTACGACATCGCCGAAAACAAGTGGACCACGCTGCCCCCGATGCCGACCGCGCGTCACGCGGAGGTGGTCGCCGCGGTCGGCAACACCGTGTACTGCATCGGCGGCGCGAACCGGCCCACCCATGAAGGTCCGATCGCGACGGTCGAGGCGCTGGACTTCACGTAACGCATCGGCACTCGCAGCCGTGTGCACGAAGTGGTGCAAATGCGGACTGCGGCACCTTATGGTGAGTTGTCTTTATTTGGACGCGTCGTCGCCGTTGGGGGGTTGGTTGGAGGAAACTTCATTCGGCCGCTACCGGCTGATGACCTTGCTGGGCCGCGGCGGCATGGGCGAAGTGTGGCGGGCCCGCGACACGGAGACCGACCGGATCGTCGCGGTCAAAGTGTTGCCCGTGCAATTGGCCCACGACGCTGTGTTCAATCAGCGGTTCCGGCGTGAAGCCCATGCGGCGGCGCAGCTCAACGAGCCGCACGTGGTACCGATTCACAGCTACGGGGAGATTGACGGGCGGCTGTATGTGGATATGCGGCTGATCGAGGGCCGCGACCTCCAAGCCATCCTGGGTCAGGGACCGTTGGACCCTGCTCGGGCGGTGACGATCGTTGAGCAGGTGGCCAAGGCGTTGCAAGCCGCGCACAACGTGGGATTGGTGCACCGTGACGTCAAGCCGTCCAATGTGTTGGTCGCCGAATACGACTTCGCGTACCTGATCGATTTTGGAATCGCGCGGGGCGTCGATCAGACCGGGCTGACCAATACCGGCAGCATGATCGGCACGTGGGCCTACATGGCACCGGAGCGATTCGGCAGCGGCAGCGCCGACGCCCGCGCAGACATCTATGCGTTGGCTTGTGTGCTGCACGAGTGCTTGACCGGCAGTCAGCCGTTCCCGGGCAACAGCCTGGAGCAGCAAGTCACCGCACACCTGACGGTGCCGCCGCCGAGGCCGTCGGTCGCCCGGCGCGGAGTGCCGCAAACGTTCGACAACGTGATCGCCAAAGGCATGGCCAAAGACCCCGAACAACGGTATCGGACCACCCTCGAGCTGGCCGACGCTGCCCGCTCGGCAGCCACCACTCCGATACCCCGGCTGCCGCCGCCACCCCCTCCCGAGCCCCAGACTCAGCGGTTCGCGGCACCTCCGCGCCGCCAGGTCCCCACCTACCCGCTGGGGAATCGTCCCGAGCAGCTCCCGACTCACCGGCTGACCCCGCCTCCTCCCGATCAGCCCCCCACCCAGCGGGCCGCCGTTGCCGGGGGCCAGGGCCAACCGCCAGCGACGAGTCCGGGCCAGGCCACACCGGACCAGCCCGCCGAACCCGGGCCGCCGTCGCATCGGCGCCGCCTGGCCGTGATCGGCGCGCTTTTTGCCGTCGTTCTGCTCGCGGCAGTCACCGGGGTTGTGCTGTTGGTGACCCGCGAGAAGCCGGCGGGTCCTCCAGAAATCTTCCTGGAACCGGCCACGGCAGCCGGCCAGAACCCGTTCACCCCTTCGGCTGCGATACCACAGCCGAAGCCAACCAATCCGGGAGCCGATCCGGCCGGTGCGCCAGTGCCCGGCGGCGGGGTGCGAACGGCCAACGGCGACCTGCCTGGCCTGTATGGCGGCTCGCAAAATCTGACAACCTGCGATACCGCGGTGATGGTTACCTTCCTCGCTCAGAACCCCGACAAGGGACGAGCATGGGCGAGTGTCTTCAACATCACCCCGGAACAGATCCCGGCCTTTGTCGCGGACCTCACGCCCGTTCTGTTGCGGACCGACACGCGGGTCACCAATCACGGCTTCGCGGACGGACAGGCAACGTCGCTGCAGTCCGTGTTACAAGCCGGAACCGCGGTGTTGGTCGACAAATTCGGTGTGCCACGGGTGCGCTGCGCTTGCGGTAACCCGTTACTGGAGCCGACCGCTGTTACCTCAGAGGTGTACTCCGATCAGCGGTGGGCGACGTTCTCCCCGCAATCGCTGAGCACCGTCCGGCCGAGCCAGACCGCCATCGGCACCTTCATCCTTTACGACCCGGTGACGGGCATATTCTTCGGGCGGCCCCGCGGCGGCAATGGGACCAACGATGTCGCCGATCCACGCGCCGCGCCACCGCCTCCGCCGCCGGTCACCGAAACGCCGCCGCCCCCACCACCAGTCACGCACGCGCCGGTTTACACGCAACCGCAATACACAGCGCCGTACACGCCTCCCCCACCAACGACGCCACCGCCTCCACCCCCGACCACCTACACGCCATCGCCGACCACCTACACGCCACCGCCGACCACGTGGACTCCGCCGCCGACCACGTACACGCCACCGCCGACTTCCTATACGCCGCCGCCGACCAGCTACCAGCCGACGCCGACCATCGGACGGCATCCGACGACGACCGAAGTGCCGCCGTACAGATAAGCCATTCCGTCTCGTGGCTCACCAGACAAACTGTTGTCCGCCGTCGATGTCATAAGTAGCGCCGGTGAGCGCGGTATTGGTCATGATGTGCACGGCCAGCGCCGCGACATCTGCGGGTTCGACGACGCGGCCGATCGGCAGCGTCGCCCGCAGCTCGTTGCGGCGCTCCTCGAGTCGATCCCCGAGTAGTGACGCCGACAACGGGGTGTCGACGAAGCCGGCCGCAATGAGGTTGACGCGGATCGGTGCGAGCTCGAGTGCAAGGGCCGCGGTGAACGGCGGCAGCGCGGCCGTGGCCGCGGAGACGATCCCGAGGCCGTGACCCACACGCCGCCCGCCAGTACCGCCCATCAGCAGTAGCGTGCCCCCGGGCCTCATCTTGGGTGCGGCGTTACGCGCGACCATGAGCGCGGTCACCACATGGTCGCTGATGGCGTCGCGCACCTGCGCCGAGTCCATCTCGAGCACGGGCCCATACGTCGGGCCGCCCGCGGTGACCATCACGTGATCGATCGGTGTCGGCGGGTCCCGGAAGAAATTCTCCAGAGCAGCCGCGTCGTTCACGTCGAAGGCCGCGCTGCGGTGCGCGCCGACATCCTGCGCCGCCTGCGCGAGCCGCTCCGGGTTGCGGCCGGTGAGGACCACGTCGGCACCCTCCGCCCGGGCACGTCGAGCTGTCTCGAGCCCGATGCCTGCGCTGCCGCCGATCACGACGACGGTCTGGCCGGCCAGTTCCGGTGTGATCACCGAATGACGCGGTGTACGTCTTGCTTCGACGCGCCACCGTCGTGAGCGATCCACGGCCCCTCGATCGACGGGTCGAGAATCCCTTCCTCCAGCCACATGTAGCGACCGTCGAGCACGCCACGAGCCAGCGTCTGGTCAGAGTCGTCGCTGTTTTGCCAGAGCTGGTCGAACCGCTGCTCGGCCCGAACACGGGCCTGGTGGCAGAACGCGTCGGCAAGCTCGATCGCGTTACCGTCCGCCCCGTCACGCTGTGCCCGGACGCAGACGGCGGTCATCGCGAACAGCTCCGCCCCGATATCCACGATCCGCCCCAGGAACCGCTGCTTGTGCTCCAACCTGCCCTGCCACCGCGACATCGCGTAAAAGGTGCTGCGCGCCAGCCGGCGGCTGGCCCGCTCGGCATAGCGCAGATGCCCGGCCAATGGCCCGAACTCGGTGAATGACGTTGGCAGCTGGCCTTTTCCGGCGACCAAGGTCGGCAGCCAGCGGGCATAGAACTTGCCGGCCTTCGCGGCGGCTCGCACCTTGCTCCGCGCGTCGGCCTGCGGGTCGATGATGTCGCCGGCCACGGCCAGGTGCGCGTCCACCGCCTCGCGGGCGATCATCAGATGCATGATCTCGGTAGAGCCTTCGAAGATCCGGTTGATGCGCAAGTCGCGCAGCATCTGCTCGGCGGGAACCCCGCGCTCGCCGCGGGCGGCCAGGGACTCGGCAGTCTCAAAGCCCCGCCCGCCGCGGATCTGCACCAGCTCGTCGGCGACCAGCCAGGCCATCTCCGAGCCGTAGAGCTTCGCCAGCGCCGCCTCGATCCGAATATCGGTCCGGCCCGCGTCCGCCAGCTCACTGGCCAGCTCGAGCATCGCCTCGAGGCCGTACGCGGTTGCCGCGATGAACGCGACCTTGCCGGCCACCGCTTCGTGTTCCCCGATCGGCCGGCCCCATTGCTCCCGCGCCAGGGACCACTCTCTGGCGATCTTCAGACACCACTTCACCGACCCGGTACATATTGCCGGCAACGACAGCCGGCCAACGTTCAACGTGGACAGCGCGATCCGCAGCCCGTCGCCCTCCCGGCCGATCCGGTTCACGGCCGGTACCCGTACGTCGGTCAACCGGGTGACACCGTTTTCGATGCCGCGCAACCCCATGAATGCGTTGCGGTTTGCCACCACGATGCCTTCTGTGTCCGACTCCACCACGAATGCGGTGATCCCACCCCGGTGCCCCTCGCTCTTGGGTACCTGGGCCATCACCACCAGCAGGTCGGCGACCACACCGTTGGTGGTCCATAGCTTGACCCCGTTCAGCACATAGTCATCACCGTCCGGGGTGGCGGTGGTGTGCAGGCGAGCAGGGTCGCTGCCCACGTCGGGCTCGGTGAGCAGGAATGCGCTGATCTCGCGGGTACACCGGGGCAGCCACGTTTGCTTCTGCTCTTCGGTCCCGAACATCGTGATCGGCTGCGGTACCCCGATCGACTGATGCGCGGAAAGCAGCGCACCCAGCGAGGGGTGCACAGAGCCGACCAGCGCAAGTGCCTTGTTGTAGTACACCTGTGACAGGCCGAGCCCGCCGTACTCGGTTTTGATCTTCATGCCGAACGCCCCGAGCTCCTTCAACCCGCGGACCACGTCGTCCGGAATCTGCGCGTCTCGCTCGATCTCGGCGGCATCGATGTTCGACTCGCAGAACTCGCGCAGCCTGGCGAGGAATGCCTGACCAAGTTCCGCAGCCTCCACCGAGCCGCTGGGGTGCGGATGGACCAGGTCTAACCGCAATCGGCCGAGGAACAACTCCTTGCCGAAACTGGGTTGGCGCCACTGGCTCTCACGCGCCTGTTCGGCGACCTCCCTGGCCTGCCGCTCGCTGACTTTATCTTCGGTAACCGTCATCGCTTATCTCCACATCGCCGGGGTTACTCGACAGTAACCCCATGGCCGGCACAGGGGAATGGCGCGGTAAACCTGTTCAGAACGGCGCCGCGTGTTCAACCAACGTGAAGAAGCCGCACGCCATGCACAACAGCGCGCTCAGTGCGACGAGGACCATCAGCGCAACGATGAGCCAGTGCGTGCCGCGGCGTCGGCCCCGCGCAATCTTCGCCAGGCGCTCCTCACGCTTGGTCTCACTTGCAGTGAGCCCGAAAATGACATCGACCCATTCATCGCTGTCGACTGGGGCGCCCGCGGCTATCTCCCGAAGGCGCGCCGCCGGAATTCCGACACCCACGCCTGCGAAGTGCCGACTCATTCGTGACGCCTGCCTGCGGCCGAGCAGCTGACCTCCATTGAGTGCCGCACACGACCGTTGTCCCCATTCGTTGCCCAGCGGGCCCGACGAGGCCGTCATAAACAAGTCAGTGTAGTTCGGTTACGCCGACCTGAGTACCCCCTTCCGATTCCCTGACGAAACACCCGAAATTCCAACCGCTTCAGCGGTTCTTCAGCTTCGCCGCTCACAGTGAGCACATGGCGCATACGCCAGCACCGATCACGGGTCGGCGCCGATGACAACCCAGTCGGCGCACTGGATCGCGACCGCTCGCGGGCTGCGCCGCGCCGGCTTCGGGGCCAGCGGCCCGCAGATCGACGCGGTGGCTGCGGGCGACTGGTCGGCCTACCTCGACGGCGCGCTCGGCTCCGACCCCGACGCCGACCCGGGCGCTCAGGCCACTCCGCTGCCGGCCTTCGACACCCCGCGGCGGCCGGGCAAGACCGCGACCAAGGCCGCCCGCCAGCAGTACGCCACGCAGCTGTCGGCGCAGATGGCCGAGCTGTCGGGGTGGTGGCTTCGCCGGATGGCCGCGGTTGGCGAGCCGATTCACGAGAAGCTGACCCTGGTCTGGCACAACCACTTCGCCACGTCGGCCAAGAAAGTGCGTGCCGCGGCCTATATGGGCGCGCAGAACCAGAAGCTACGCACGCTCAAGCTCGGCGATTTCCGCACCCTCGCCTACGCCATGCTGACCGACGCGGCGATGCTGCGCTGGCTGGACGGGCAGACCAACACCGCCAAGGCGGCCAACGAGAACCTGGCCCGCGAGTTCATGGAACTGTTCGCGCTCGGCCATGGCAACGGCTACACCGAGACCGATGTTCGCGAGGGCGCCCGCGCGCTCACCGGATGGGTCATCGGCGCCGACGGCACGACCTCGCTCGCGCCGCGGCGACACGACCACGCCGCCAAGACCGTGCTGGGCGTCGGCGGCAACCTCGACGCCGCCGGATTCTGCGACGCCGTTCTCGCTCAACCGAAGTCGGCCCCCTACCTCGCCACGCGGCTGTGGACCCAGCTTGCCGGCGACGACCCGCCCTCGGACGCCGCGCTGGGCCGCCTCGTCGGCGCCTACGGCCCGCGCCGCGACCTGAAGGCGCTGACCAAGGCGGTCCTGACCGACCCGGAATTCCTCGGCGCCCGCGCCACCGTGGTCACCGCCCCGGCCGATTGGCTCGTCGGTGTGGTTCGCACCCTGCGGGTGGCCGTCGACACCGAACCGGGGGGCCGCCTCATCGACCGCGCGCTCACCGGGCTGGGCCACCGGCCGTTCTACCCGCCCGACGTCGGCGGCTGGCCACGCGGGCGGGTGTGGCTGACCACCGCCAGCGCCGACACCCGGCTGCGGGTAGCCGCCGCGCTGGCGAAAGCCGGTGACCTGTCGACGGTCACCGACGCCGCCGCGGCCGACCGGCTCGACGCCGCCGGCTACCTGCTCGGCATCGGGGCCTGGTCGGATCGCACCGCGGCCGCCCTCAAACCCCTGACCGCCACCCCGCCGCAGCTCATCGCCGCCGCGGTCAACACCCCCGAATACCTGACGAGCTAGCGAGACCCCATATGCCTGAGATGAATCGCCGCAGATTCCTGATCGCCAGCGCCGGTGTAGGCGCGGCCGGACTGTTGTCGGGCGGGGTGGCGATCGCCTGGCCCGACCTGATGCGCGCCGCCCACGACAGGCCTCTGCCCGACGGGGCCGGCGTGCTGGTCATCGCCACCCTCTACGGGGGCAACGACGGCATCAACACGGTCATCCCCTACGCCGACGGCGCCTACCACGACGCGCGCCCCGAGCTTGCCTACAGTCCCGCCGACGTGCTGCACCTCGACGACCAGCTGGGGCTCAACCCGGCGTGCAAGGGCCTCGCGCAGGTCTGGAACGACAAGAGGCTGGCCATCATTCGCGGCGTCAGCTACCCCCAACCCGACCACAGCCACTTCCGGTCGATGGACATCTGGCAGACCGCCTCACCGACGGAACCGGTCGCGACCGGCTGGATAGGCCGCTGGCTCGACGCCACCGGCGACGACCCGCTGCGCGCGGTGAACATCGGGCCGGTGCTTCCCCCGCTGGCCGTCGGCGCCACACACACCGCCGCTGCCCTTTCCCCGACCGCCGGCGGCACCCGCCCCGAGAACTCGGCCGCCACCATGACCGCGCTGGGCCAGACCGACGCCAACGACACCCCGGCGATGACCGCGGTATGTGCTGCCTACCGCGCCACCCAGACCGCCGACGCCGCGTTCGCGCCGCTGAGCGCGCGCCGTGCCACCAAACCGGACGACGGCAAGACCAGCAATTCCCTTGCCGCCCAACTCGACACGGTGGCCGCAGCCGTCAAGGCCGGCGTCCCGGCCCGGGTGTACATGGTCAGCCTGGGCGGATTCGACACCCACGCCGACGAGCGGGCCACCCAGCAGCGATTGCTGGGCACCCTGGACGCTGCGCTGACCGGATTCCTGCACGACATGGCCGGCGACAAGCACGGCAAAAACGTTGTGCTGTTGGCCTATTCGGAGTTCGGGCGCCGGGTGCGGGCAAACGCGTCGCAGGGCACCGACCACGGCACCGCCGGGCCGGTGTTCGTCGCGGGCGCCGGCGTGAAGGGCGGCTTCTACGGCGAGGAACCCAGCCTCACCGACCTCGACGACGGCGATCTGAAACCCACCACCGACTTCCGCGACATCTACCACGAGCTGTTGGCGACCACCCTGGGCGCCGACCCCACCGTGTCGGTCGGCCCCGGGCGCCGCAACCTGGGCTTCCTCTGACAAGCAACCGCACTCAGCGGTGACAACGTCACGGTCGCCGAAACGTCAGCAGTTCATTCAGCCGGGGGTTATGGTGCTCCCAAGTTGACCAGTTGCTGACCCTGTCGCTGGGGAAGGTCGGTGGAGGGACAACCGGGCCACGCTGATGCTCATCGACTATTACCTGCGGATCCTTCACCTCGATCGACGGTTGCCGCTCAACGTCGACCTGGGGCCGCTGCACATCCACCTCCACGCCCGATCGGTGTTCTTCATGTGGATCACGGTCGTGATCCTGGTGATCGCCGGTATCGCGGTGCTTGCGTCGCGCCGGCGGGAGTTGATCCAGAAGTGGACCACCTGGGTGCTGATCGCACCGGTGGTCGGCATCCCGATCTGGATCGGCCGCGGCACCACCGCGATGCTGGCTGCCGCGCTGGCCGTCGTCGCGGTGCTGGAATACGCGCGACTGGTCAAGCTGAGCAGAGTCGACACCGGTTTGCTCTTGGCGCTGGCCGTGCTGTATCCGTTCGCTGCGTGGCTGCGCCCGTCTCTGTTGGGTCTCGCGCCGATCGTCGTGCTGGCGTGTGCTCTGCCCTCGGTGTTCAGCGGTGACGTCGAACATGGTGGCAGGCGCACGACGTTCACCGCGTTCGGTTCAGTGTGGATTTGCTGGTCGTTGGCGCACCTGGTGACGTTGTGGGCGGACGCGTTTCTGGTGTGCTTCGCCGCGGCAGCCACCGACGTCGCCGCGTGGTGTGGTGGAAAAGGGTTACGCCGCTTTCGCTGGGCCCGCCGGCCGTTGTCCCCGTTGAGTCCCAACAAGACAATCGGTGGGTTGGTCGGGGCGGTCATCGGCGCCTTTCTCGTGCTCACGCTGCTCGGCACGATCTCGGTCGGCCTGCTCATCGCGGTCGCGTTCGGCGGCGTGCTCGGCGACCTGCTCGAGTCGATGGTGAAAAGGCAGGCCCAGGTCAAGGACGCCGGCTCATGGCTGCCCGGCTTCGGAGGTCTGCTTGACCGGATCGATTCGCTACTGCTCGTTCTCCCGCTGGCGTATCTCCTCGCATGAGCGGCCATCTGCTCGCCTGGAGATTCCGGCACAACCTGTGGCGGACCGCAGCCTCGCTGTCGGGGGGCTTGACGGTGATCGGCCGCTGGCCCGAAACGGGGGGCTGCGTGCTGGCGGCCAATCACAGCTCGCACGCCGACACCGCGGTGCTGTTGGCCGCGCTGCCGCCGCGCGCGCAGCCGGTGTTCGCCGCGGCGTCGGATTATTGGTTCGAGGTGCCGGTGCGCCGGTTCTTGATCACCATCCTCGCCGGCGGATTGCCGGTGCAGCGTACGGACGGCGGCACCTATGCCGCCTTGCTCGCTGCGGCCAAACCCGCACTTGCGCAAGGCCGCAGCGTCGTGATTTATCCCGAGGGAACTCGCACCACCGATGGAAGCATTCGCGAGTTCCGTTCCGGTGCACTTCATTTGGCGCGTGACTGCGGAGTGCCCGTCGTTCCGGTTGCACTGCTCGGCACCCGCGACGTGCTGCCCAAACATGGCCGCTTCTCGCCCCACCCGATGGAGGTCCGATTCGGTGAACCCGTGGATCCGACCGCCACCTCCGCCGGGGAGTTGCGGCACGCGGTGGTCGCGCTGCGTGACGAACACCCCCTGCGGGAGCGCCGATCACGCGTCTGGTCGGCGATCGCCCGCGTCGTCACCAGTCCGTACGGCTTGCTGCTGGCGTTCCTGTGGGGCTACGCCGAAGGGCTGAGCTGGTTCATCGTCGCCGAGATGGCGTTGATACTGCTGGCCGCCGCCGTCCCGCGCCGCGTCATGCCATGGGCGGCGGCGGTGATCGCCGGGTCAGTGCTGGGCGTGCTGACCAACGCGTGGCTGGCGTCTCGTGGTGTGCTGCTGCCCGCGCCTCTGACCACCCCCCGGATGGCGGCGACGGCCTTTCACCAACTGGCCGCCGGGCCGAGCGCGATCATGCATCAGGCGTTGTCGGGCATCCCGGTCAAGGTGTATGCCCGCGCCGCCGGTCAACACCACATCGACCTGTGGCACCTCGCCGGCTGGACACTGCTGGAGCGCGGACTGCGAATCTCGATGGTCGGACTGGCGGTCTGGCTGCTGGCTAAACTCTTGCATCCATGGCTGCGCCGGCTCTACGGCATCTACCTGGTGGTCGTGGCCGTGCTTTTCACCGCCGCGCTCTCCGCGGTGCTCGCCGCGTGGTCCTAAGCAGCCACGGGCGTCGCGGTAACCGCCGCGGCGATGGGCGTCACGGCAGCGACAGGGGCCGCGGCGGCCGCCGCCAACTCGCGATGTGCGGCGACCAGCCGCAGGCCCGCGGTCACCAGCGATCCGACAACGATCAACGCGCACACCCACCCGATGGCGGCCGGCACTGCGGTGGCAACGACGACGGCGAGGCAACGTTCGGTCTTACCGAACGGTCCGCCGTTGCGCCGGCGCGCACCCGCCCCGGCAGCCGCCAAAGAGGCGAACGTCGGCAGCGTGGCGGCAAGTGCGGCCGCCAACACCGAGATCACCGGCCACGAAAGCCAGTGCAGGCCCGGACCGCCCAGGTAGGCCGCCCAGACCGCCAGTCCCGCGAACATCAGCAGATCCGACACCCGGTCGCCGATCTCGTTGAAAACGAAGCCCCACGGTCGGGAGACGCCGCGGGCGCGCGCGACCGCCCCGTCGAGGTTGGCGCCGGCCAGTCGCACCGCGAGCAACAGCACCGAAAGGGGCCACCAGCCCACCGCGATGGTGATTGCCGCCGCGCCGGCGCCTGCGATGCCGATGACGGTGAACACGTCTGGTGAAGTGCCGCGAGCCGCGGCACGATCCATGACGACCCGCAGCCTCCGGGTGTACCACGGTTTGAGTGCGTAAAGCCCGTTCATGCGAGAAGTCTTTACCGCTGCCCTTGAAGGATTCTTGGGAGATTTGTTTCTCGGGAGATTGATGACGCCGGACCGAATAGATTTGTCCGGATGAGCCGGCCGGCGCCGCCCACGATCACCGTCTGCTGCGGGGATTGGCGGCGCACGTTCGCGGCAACGGACCACGTGGTGATCGGGCGTGATCTGCACGCCGACGTGCGTGTCCCGGACCCATTGGTGTCCAGCGCTCACGTCCTGCTGCGCTGCCAAAACGGCCGCTGGGTTGCGATCGACAACGAGAGCCGGAATGGGATATTCGTCGAGCACCGGCGGGTGCATTCGGTGGACATTCGCGACGGGGAGACCATCCACATCGGCAACCCGGACGGTCCGGGGTTGACGTTCGAACTCGGGCCGATGAGCCGCTTGCGCGAAGAGCGAAAGGTTCCGATGAGCCGCTTGCGCGAAGAGCGAAAGGTTCCGATGAGCCGCTTGCGCGAAGAGCGAAAGGTTCCGGTGCGGCCTGTCCCGCGGCCGGAGGATCCGCCGCCGGCGCGAACCAGAAAAGAGGCCGGCCGCACGACTGACGCGGTGTCGAACATCGCCGCCACGTTGATGCGCGTCCGTTGGATGGGCGCGTCGGTGGCGGCGCCACCGGGGTCGACCACGATCGGCCGCGCCCCCGACAGCGACATCGTCATCCCGGACGTGCTGGCCTCGCGCCACCACGCGATGTTGGTGCCGACGCCACACGGCGTGCGGATACAGGACGCCAACAGCATCAATGGCACGTTCGTCAACGGCGAGCGTGTCAAGGACGCGGTGCTTCGGGAGAACGACGTCGTCACGATCGGCAACGTCGACTTGGTCTTTGCCGACGGCAAGCTGGTCCGTCGCACCGAACCCGCTGCCAAGACAGGTGGCCTCGAGGTCCGCGGCGTCGGCTTGACGCTCGAACGCGGCGTCACGCTGCTGGACCGCGTTTCTTTTTCCGCCCGGCCCGGCACACTGACGGCGGTGATCGGCCCGTCCGGCTCGGGCAAGTCCACGCTTTCGAGGGTGATCGCCGGCACCGCGCGGCCGACGAGCGGCACAGTGTCGTTCGAGGGGCACAACCTCCACGCCGAGTACGCGTCGTTGCGCAGCCGGATCGGCATGGTGCCGCAAGACGATGTCGTGCATCGTCAGCTCACCATCAATCAGGCGCTGGGCTTCGCGGCCGAACTGCGGATGCCGCCGGACACCACCAAGCGCGATCGGCTCCACGTGATCGCGCAGGTGCTCGAGGAACTCGAGTTGACGCCCCACGCCGAAACGCGCGTGGACCAGTTGTCGGGTGGGCAGCGCAAACGCGCGTCGGTCGCGTTGGAATTGTTGACCGGTCCCTCGCTGCTGGTTCTCGATGAGCCAACGTCGGGGCTGGACCCCGCGCTGGACCGGCAGGTGATGACGATGCTGCGCCAGCTTGCCGACGCAGGCCGCGTGATCGTGGTGGTGACCCATTCGTTGACGTTCCTGGACGTGTGCGATCAGGTGTTGCTGCTTGCCCCCGGCGGCAAGATCGCATTCTGCGGACCACCAACTGAGATCGGACCGACGATGGGCTCCACCGATTGGGCCGACATCTTCACCGACGTCGGCGCGGATCCCGGCGGGGCACAACAACGATTCCTGCAACGCGCCGAACATCTGGTCGAAACTCGCGTCCAGGCCGCACCCGGGCAACCCCCCGAGAAACCCACCGACCTGGGTGAACCCGTTCACACGAGCCTTTGGCGCCAGTTCTCGACGATTGCGCGCCGGCAGGTCCGGCTCATCGTGGCCGACCGCGGATACTTCCTGTTCCTGGTATTGCTGCCGCTCATCGTCGGTCTGCTGCCGCTCGCCGTGGCCGGCCACGCCGGCTTCGGCAAGCCTCCCGTCGGCAGTGTCTCGCCGAACGAGCCAAAGCAGATCTTGACGTTGCTGAACTTCGGCGCGGTTTTCATGGGGACCGCGCTGACTGTTCGCGAGTTGGTCGGCGAACGGGCCATCTTCCGTCGCGAGCAGGCCGTGGGGCTTTCGGCAACGGCGTACCTGTTCGCGAAGGTCGGTGTGTTCGGCACGGCCGCGGTGATTCAGTCGGCGCTACTGGTGTTGCTCGTCACAGCGCCCAAGATCGGCAAGCATGCGCCGTCGGGGGCGGCGGCGCTCGGCAGCCCCATGGTGGAGTTGTTCGTCGATATCGCGGCAACGTGCGTGGTGGCGGCGATCCTCGGCCTGTGCGTATCGGCGCTGGCACAGACCGGCAACCAGGTCCTACCGCTGATGGTGTTGACGCTGATGGCGCAGCTGGTACTCGCGGGCGGCATGATCCCGGTGACCGACCGGCTGTTGCTTGACCCCTTCTCCTGGGTCACCCCCGCGCGCTGGGGTTTGGCGGCGCTGGCGTCGACGGCTGATCTTGCCAACCTGGTGTCGACGGTGCCGAAAGATTCGCATTGGAAGCACACCGCATCGGCATGGTCTTTCGACATCGCCATGCTCGCGGTCCTGGCGCTTTTCTACGCCGGCTTCGTGAGGGCCAAGATCCGACTCAACGGTGCCGGCAGGTAGCTCAGCTGCTCAACAGCCATGCTGACCATGGCGAAAGCCGCACCCCTAGCCACAGCACCGAAACGGTCCACCAGGCCACGGCGACGCCGATTATTGCCGCCATCGGTCCCGCCATGCCGAGGACGGTCAACGCGTCCGGTGACGTTCCTTGAACGGCGGCGCGATCCATGAAGCCCCGCAGCCTTTGGGTGAAGACATTGAGCGCGTAAAGCCCGTCCATCAATTGACTCTTCTCGTTCTGGTCATTTCGCCGGGCGATCTGCCCCGTACTGAGGTCGATGCGACGAGTCTGGACAGCCGTCCTTGAAGAATTCTTGGGACGATGCGAACACCGCTGGACGCGGATTCACGCGGCGTTCATAGAGCGTTGGCCTTTCGAGTGGCCGACATGATCGCGGTATGTCAGCATTACGCCGTGGGGGCACGCCAAATCGCCGTATTCGTGGGTGCTGCGACGGTAGCCGGCTGGGCGCCGTTGAGCGCACCCGCTCCGTCCGCGTCCGCACAGCCGTGCCCCGACGTCGAGGTGGTATTCGCCCGCGGCACCACCGAGGAAGGTCTTGGTCCAACCGGGCAGGCATTCGTCGACTCGCTGCGCGCGCGAGTCGGCACAAAGTCGATCGGGGTGTATCCGGTCGACTACCCCGCGACCACCGACTGGCCCACCGCGATAGTCGGCGTCAAAGACGCGAGCGCTCATGTCCGGTCCACGGTGGCGAATTGCCCTAAGACCGAGGTGGTGCTCGGCGGATTCTCCCAGGGCGCAGCCGTGATGGGGTTCGTCACCGCAAGTGTCGTACCGGACGGAATATCGGCTTCGGACGTACCGTCGCCGATGCCGCCCGACGTGGCAGACCACGTCGCCGCGGTAGCCCTGTTCGGAAAACCCAACGACCGGTTCATGCGTGCGATCAGTCAGCCGTCGGTCTCAGTCGGCCCGCTGTATGCGCCCAAGACCATCGACTTGTGCGTCCCCGAGGACCCAATCTGTTCTAGCGGATTGGATTTCAACGCGCACATGGAGTACGCGGAGATGGGGATGGTTGACCAGGCAGCGACTTACACCGCGGGTCACCTCGTGGCAACTCCCGCTCCCGCCGCAGCACCGCCGGCGCCGGCGCCCGCCGCACCACTGCCGGCTCCCGCCGGACCACCGCCGGGACCCGCGCCCGCCGCGCCACCGCCAGTCACCGCTCCGGCCCCACCACCGCAACAGCAACATCCAGGGCTTACCCCCGGGACGTTGTTGTTGTGTACGGTCGCATGTTCCGTAATCGCACCCACGTGACAAGGTGCTGTAGCTACGCACCACGTCTGAGCTGCGACACAGCTTCAGCTAACGATGTTTATGCTGGTCGAATCCGCGATCCGCGCAGCACACTTCCGAGGTCACGGCTTGTAACAAACCCGCTCGATAACTGTCGATTAGGGCGCTTGCACGATACTGTCATACGCGGTTGATCCAGCAGCCTTCCGGACACGTCACGGCGGCGATCTGATTTCCCCGCCGAAGGGCTCCGGCCCCGACACAAGTCGAACGTTGCACGGGTGTGTCTTCTCCACTGGCGGGGGTCCTTTGTCCACAGGTCCAGCGGTTATCGGCGCGCTGCGCTGCTCGGCTGCGATCGAGTCTGTACAGTCAGTTCGTCGTACCCGCTTGGCACCGTCCCCTGATTGGAGCAATCTCGCGCCCGGTAGCCCGCACATCACCTATTCGACTATCGCTGCACTCTTGAGTGCGCGCGTCCACCGCGCGCCCACTCACGACCCGAGTCCAGCACGCCGCGCCATCGCGCCGGAGCCAAAGGGATTGTTGTGAGCAGCTTCACCGAGACGATGTATGCCAACGCGATGACCAGCTGCAAGGGCATGGTCACCGGCGAGCCCGACTCCCCTGTCCGGCACACATGGCGTGAGGTGCACGAGCGCGCCCGCCGCATCGCAGGCGGCCTGGCCACGTCGGGCATCGGACCCGGTGACGCCGTCGCCGTGCTGGCCGGCGCCCCCGTCGAGATCGCTCCCACCGCGCAGGGCATCTGGATGCGCGGCGCCAGCCTGACCATGCTTCACCAACCGACACCGCGCACCGACCTGCAGCGTTGGGCCGAGGAGACCACCGCCGTCATCAACATGATCGACGCCAAGGCCGTCATCATCTCCGACCCCTTCATGCCCGCGGCACCGCTGCTGTCCGTGCTGGGCATGCGGGTGCTGACCATCGAGGACTTGTTCGACAGCGCGCCGATCGATCCCGTCGAAACCGACGACGACGATCTCGCGCTGCTGCAGTTGACGTCCGGGTCGACCGGATCGCCCAAAGCCGTCCAGATCACCCACAGAAACTTCGTGTCCAACGCCGAGGCGATGTTCACCGGGGCCCGGGTCGACGTCGATACCGACGTGATCGTGTGCTGGCTGCCGCTGTTTCACGACATGGGGATGACGGGATTCTTGACCGTGCCGATGTACTTCGGCGTCGAGTTGGTCAAAGTCACGCCGATGGAGTTCCTGCGCGACACACTGCTGTGGGCCAAGCTCATCGACAAGTACAAGGGCACCATGACCGCGGCGCCCAACTTCGCCTACACCCTCTTCGCCAAACGCCTGCGCAGGCAAGCCACCCCCGGTCAATTCGACCTGTCCACATTGCGGTGGGCACTGTCCGGCGCCGAGCAGGTGGAGCCCGCTGACATCGCGGACCTGCTCGATGCGGGCAAGCCGTTCGGGTTGCGGCCCGAGGCGATTATGCCGGCCTACGGCATGGCCGAGACGACGGTGGCGGTGTCGTTCACCGAGTGCGGCACCGGGCTTGCGGTCGACGAAGTCGACGCGGACCTGCTCGCGGTGTTGCACCGGGCCGTCCCGGCGACGAGAGGCAAGACGCGGCGGCTGGCCATGCTGGGCCATCTTCTGAATGGCATGGAGGCACGCATCGTCGATGAGGACGGCAGTCTGCTGTCCGCCCGCGGCGTCGGCGTCATCCAGGTGCGCGGCGAACCGGTGACCAACGGGTACATGACGGTGGCGGGCTTCGTTGCGGCACAAGACGATCAGGGTTGGTACGACACCGGCGATCTGGGCTATCTCACCGAGACGGGCAAGGTCGTGGTGTGCGGCCGGGTCAAAGACGTGATCATCATGGCCGGCCGCAACATCTACCCGACCGACATCGAGCGCGCTGCCGCCCGCGTCCCCGGGGTTCGACCCGGCTGTGCTGTGGCGGTGCGGATCGACGCCGGGCATTCGCGGGAGACGTTCGCGGTCGCGGTGGAGTCCACCGCGTGGCAGGACCTCTCCGAGGTGCGCCGCATCGAGCACCAGGTGGCCCACGAGGTGGTCGTCGAGGTCGACATGCGTCCCCGCAACGTGGTCGTGCTGCAACCGGGCACGATCCCGAAGACGCCATCGGGAAAGCTACGTCGAGCCCACGCGTTGGCGCTTGTCGGCTGAAGTTTGCGGGGCCGGTGGCGAGTAAATCCGGCCGTGTGACGAGTAAGCGTGTGACGAGTAAATTAGTGCCGAGAATGGCTGACTACGACGCCCAGCCTGGTCGCAACCCGCCAGAGCAATCCGAACTTTCCGCCGCGCAACGGGAGGCGGACGAGGTCGATCTGTACGCCAGCCTCCGCGGGGTGGCCGGGATCGTGGCGGGCGCGCAGGGTGTGATCGATCTGCTGCGCGAGGTGGCGGAGTTCGCGGCTCAGGCGATTCCCGGCGTCGACGGTGCGGGCGTGGCGTTGATCGACATGGAGCGGGACAAATCGAGGGTGCAGACCTGGGCGGCAACGGCGATGCTCGTGCAGGAGATCGACAACGTTCAGTACCGCGAACTCAACGAGGGGCCGTGCATCACCTCCATGCAGACGAAGCGGGCCGTCGTTAGTGGTTCGCTGGGCAGCGACAGTCGATGGCCGAGCTTCGGCGGTCGGGTGGCCCGGATGCGGGTGCATTCCGCGTTGTCGCTGCCGCTGATCGTGGGCGACCAGGTGATCGGCGCGATCAATACCTATGCCAGGGACCGCGACGCTTTCGGCGAGCACGCGATGCGGTTGGGCTCGCGGTTCGCCGGGACTGCGGCGGTGTCGGTGTACAACGCGCAGCTGTTGGCCAAAGCGCAGGAGCGGACGTCACGGCTGCAGCGCGCGTTGGACAGCCGGGCGGTGATCGATCAGGCGATCGGCATCATCCGCAGCCGGTCCGGCGTCGGCGCGGAGGTGGCCTTCGACCGGCTCGCCCGGATGAGCCAAGCCGAGAACATCAAGCTGCAAGTAGTCGCCCAGCGACTGGTCGAGGAGGCCGTGCGGCGCGCCCAGGCGCGGCAGGGTCAACCCTGAGCGAGTTCGGACATCGCCGCCAATACTTGGGGGCGTGACTCCGGCTCGGTCATCAACCGGCGGGCCACCTCGGTGAGGTGTCTGCGGTGGGTGCGCGAGTAGGTCCGGAGTAGCTGGAACGCCTCCTCGACGGACACATCGAGGCTTTCGCGGAGGAAGCCCTTGGCCTGCTCGACGACAACGCGACGGGTGAGCGCGGAGTGCAGCGGCGGCATCACGGTGGAGGGCGTGGGAGCGTGTTCCTGCAGGATCGCCACGCAGGCGATGTGTGCAAGCGTCTGGCCCACCAGCAGGTCGGCCTCGGTGAGCTCGCCGGGCTCGTTACCGAACAGATTCAGCGCGCCCAGCACGAGGCCGGCGGCCCGCATCGGGACCGCATGTACGGAGGCGAAACCGGCGTCGAGTGCGGCGGGAACGAACCGCGGCCACCGCTGGGTTTCCTTGTGCAGATCGGCGACCGAGACGGGTTGGCCGGCTGCGTAGCAGTCCAGGCACGGGCCTTCATCGGCTTGTATCTGGAAGAGCTCCAGTTCACGGGCCTGTTCCGAGGTCGCGGCAACCAGCCGGAGTCGCTGCAGCGGGTCGGCCAGGAGGAGACCCGAGGCAGCGACGTCCAGCAGGTCGGCGCATCGTTCGGTGAGTTCAGTGAGCAGGTCGACGACGTCGAAGTCGACGAGCAGGGTGTCGACCAGCGAGACGACGGCGTCCAATACGCGGGTTTCCCGGGCGGTGTCGGTCACGTTGCCCTCCTGTCCGAATCGAGCTTTAGCTTGGCGGTCGAGGATGTCGCTGGCGACATCGGTGACGTTGCGCCCAGTGGCGTAGGCGTAGGCGCGCAGCCGCACCAGCGCCTCGGCCGGCTCGACTCCCAGCTGGGCGACCAGCATTCCGGTGGCCTGGCTGACCTCGGTGCGGCTCAGCGCGTTGAGCTCGGCCCAGGCGTTGCTGTTGGGGTCGGACACGGCGGCATGGAGGTCGGCGTCGATGAGGTCGAGGAGTGGCACCCCGGCGAGCTCGGCGGCGGCGAAAGCCCCGGCGAACTGCTCGCCTTCGAGTCGGCCCGGCCGCTTTCGGAACAGGTCGAGCGCACCAACGTACTCGCCGGCCACCACAACGGGTAGCGCACAGACACCACGGATCTCGTGGGCGAGCAGGGCGGGCCCGAAGGCGGGCCAGCGAACCTCTTTCGGATCGGCGAGGTCGGCGACCAGGATCGGTGTGCGGCGGCTGACCGAGTCCAGGCACGGTCCCTCGCCGAAGGTGAACTGAAGTTCATCGTAACTGCGCGCGGTGGTGCTGCTCGATCCTAGTGTGCCGCTGCTGGCGCCGTCGAAGACGAGTGAAATGGCCGCCGCGTCAATGTCGAAGAGCATCACGCACGCCTCACACAGCCGGTCGGCGGCGTCCACCCCACGCCGGCCGTCGACGGCGGCGAGGAGCTGTTCGCGGATCGCCACATTTAACCGAGCGGGAGTTCCACGGCTGCGGCCCCTACCTGTCTAGGTGGCGACGTCATAGGCCCAGCCTCCTCTACTTGGGGGTATTTGACGAGGGCCGGGGTTGTGCCGTGGGTTCCGGCGATGCCGATTTCCTCGCTGGTGAGTTCCCCTGTAGACTGGTCACAACGTTGGCGTCCAATGAATTCACGCCAATACGTCGTGGAACACTCTTCATCCGTGCATGTAGCACCAGGTCTTCTCGCGGCGATCGATTTTGCCCACCGGCAATCTCGCCACAACCCGATGCCTGAAAGGCACCCCCTCAAACATGACAATAAATCAATGCTTCGCCGATCTCGGCGTAGGTGAGCCGCTGATCAAGGTGCTTGCCGCGCGCGGAATTCTCAGTCCTTTTCCGATCCAGGTGCAGACTCTTCCCGACACCCTCGCTGGGCGAGATGTGTTGGGCCGCGGCAAGACTGGAAGTGGGAAGACACTCGCATTCGCGATCCCGCTGGTAACCCGGCTCGCGGCGACGCGTCGCCAGTCGCAGCCGGCTGGTTTGGTCCTCGCGCCTACCCGTGAGTTGGCGTCCCAGATCGCCGCATCCCTGGAGCCGCTAGCGGCCGCCTACCACCTCAAGGTCACCACAATCTTCGGCGGCGTACCGCAAAACCGACAGGTGGCTGCGCTCAAGTCGGGCATCGACATCGTCGTGGCCTGCCCCGGCAGGCTGGAAGACCTGATGAAGCAGCGCATCATCAACCTCGACGCGGTCGAGGTCACCGTGGTCGATGAAGCGGATCACATGGCCGACCTCGGCTTCCTACCAGGAGTTACCCGCATCTTGGCCGCCACACCGGCCGGCGGCCAGCGGATGCTGTTCTCCGCGACACTGGACAACGGGGTCGACAAGCTGGTCAAGCGGTTCCTGCGCAATCCGGTGACGCACTCTGTCGACGGGGCACAGTCACCCGTGTCCGAAATGACTCACCACGTCTTTCATGTCACCGGTGTCCAAGCCAAGAAGGAATTGGTGCATCATCTTGCCTCTGGCCATGGCCGCCGGATCTTGTTCATGCGCACCAAACACCAAGCCCGCAAGCTGGCCAGGGAGCTCACGGAATCCGGAGTGCCGTCAGTCGATCTGCACGGCAACCTTTCTCAGCCCGCGCGCGACCGCAACCTTGCGGCGTTCATGGCCGGCACGGCGCGGGTACTGGTCGCCACTGACATTGCCGCACGCGGGGTGCACGTCGACGAGGTCGAGCTCGTCGTGCATGTGGATCCCCCGACTGAGCACAAGGCTTATCTCCACCGTTCCGGCCGAACCGCGCGGGCCGGCAACGCAGGTGACGTGGTCACCGTGGTGTTGCCCGAGCAGCGCAAAGACCTGCAGGTACTGATGCGTAGAGCCGGCATCAACGTTCGCCCGCAAGAGGTCGCCGCGCACGCGGCGCCGGTGACGGCGCTGGTCGGCGACATTGCTCCACGCCAGGCCCCCGCTCCCCGGACTGACCCCTCCCCGAGCTCAGCCACCGCGAAGACCGGCGGATCCCGCCGTCCTCGAAACCCAGGTGTCCGCCGGGGAAGTCGTGGAAGTGACCGTTCCGCGCGCACCCAGCATCGCCGCCACAACGGCCGCCAACCGGGTAACTCAGCCTGAGCCATCCGCAGCTCTTGACGGTGCTGGTGTCGCGACGGCAGCGGTAGCCGAAATCGCTTCATCCGCAGGAAAAGCCGGCCAACGGGGCGGTTTCGAAATCACATCATCGACGCCGGCGCCGGATGCCGCATCCCTGGCTCGTGCTACCCTGATGCGGGATGTTCTTTAGACATCCGATCAGAATGAGAGAAGTTGGAAAAAGTATGGCACAGGGAACTGTGAAGTGGTTCAACGGCGATAAGGGCTTCGGTTTCATCGCCCCCGACGACGGCGCACAAGATGTGTTCGTCCACTATTCAGAAATAAGCGGGGGCGGTTTTCGGTCCCTCGAGGAGAACCAGCGTGTTGAGTTCGACATCGAACAGGGGGCCAAGGGTCCTCAGGCGGTCGGAGTAAAGGCCGTCTAGCGGGTTCTGGGGTCATGTGGGCTGGTGGGTCGTTTCCCGCCAGCCCACACTGCACTTGAACCACACTGCACTTGAACCACACTGCACTCGAATGTGAGAGAACCGCTCGAATCATGTTCGGCCCAATGCCTTTCGTGATTCCAGCCACGCGTGCGCTGTGAAGCCTCGCCCACGGCTTTCGGGCTCGTCGATCGGTTACGGCCCGTGGGGGCGAAGCGTGAGGGGTACGATCAGCTGATCGGGACCAACCAGGCCCCCATTATCAAGGGGTCAGTGATGGCTGATAAATCTCCCCGGCAAGCGATGAGCAAGAAGTCCGGACAAACGCTCAAACAGAAGCGGGCAGACAAGCGGTCCAAGGCTGAGCATGATTCTTCGACGATCGACATAACGAACGCCAAAAAGCGCTGAGGCACAACAAGACTTCGTGTCGCCGCTTCGACTGATTGGGCCGTGCGCGGCCGGGACGGGATCGTCGAATGACACAGGAGGGCCGCGCCGTGTCTGCCCGGCGCCACGCAGGACCGGAGAACACGCCACGGCTGCGATTGAAGCCCAAGGCGCCCCCGACCGGGTATGTCGATGGGGCATGGTGGCCCCGCAGTGATGACCTTGTAGAAGAGCTGCCAGATCTGTTGGCAGTGCTGTCGGTGCGCCTCGGCGCCGTGACACGTGTGATGTACAACCCCGCCCAGTGGGCGAAGGCACCGCCAAGACTTCTCACCGGCGAACGACCGGTACACCTCGAGGGGCACGGCCTACAAACAATCAGCACCCTCGAAGTACTCGGAGTCAACCGCAAAACGGCCATGCTGTTCGTCGTCCCCCCGCATACCGACCCAGACCACGCGCACGAGACGATGATGACCGCGGCGGCGCCTGACAACGCTTCGACGGTCGATGACCTGCTGATGGTTATCGCGCAAGACAGAAGAGCGGGCCGCCCCTGGACGGCTTTCACCGAAGAGCGCTGGACCGCCGACGACGGAACCGTCCGGTAGAAGCCCGCGGGGTCACGACTCTGTACCATCACCGCGTACGGCGTCTCCGATCCGGAGTGGTCAAGACAGGAAACGGCAATTCGAACGCAACCTGATTACACGTTAGGCATAAAGCGTAATGGCGAGTGACGACCCAACATTCAAGGCATTCAGCAGTTTTGGTTTTGACGAGTTGCCTCCTGAAGCAGTGATTTCGCGGCGCATGCTTCGGCGACTCGAGGACATCGACGACGCGACAAGCGCCGGACCTGCCACGCCGGCCGCGCGCGCAGCGCTATCGTCCAGCGTCGTCGCACACGCGGTGATCGAACTCGAGAGCCGGCTGATCGAGCTACAAAGACAACTGGCCGTGCGCGAAGAATGAAACAGGTTTACGGGGTGGCACGCTGATGGTTACTCGCCTGTCTGGGGTCGACGCGGTGTCGCTGCACACTCAGACTTCGACGACGCCTGCCCACACCGTCGCGCTCATCGTTGTCGAGGCGTCCGATGCGCTCAGTCACGCGCGGCTCCAAGAGCTCGTGGCGTCGTCGCTTCCGGAGCTGGCGCGCTTCCGCAGTCGGCTGGTGGACAAGCCACTAGGTGTGGGGCAGCCCGTATGGGCCGAGATCGACGACTATGACCCCACTTCGCAAATTCACAGCGCTACGGTTCGCGCGCCTGGTGGTCACCGTGAGTTCGCCGACCTGGTCTCGCAGCTGAGCACCGAACCCCTCGATTACCCTCGATCGCTGTGGGAAGCGTGGAGCATCGACGGCCTGGCCCGCGGGCGGTGGGCTCTGGCGGTGAAGATGGCGCCCGTTCTGAGCGAGCGGGGCGACGGCGCGGCGTCTATCTGGCGGCGTCTTCTGGCCGGCGGTCCGCACGACGCCACGCCCGACAATGTGCCGACCGAGCCGAGCCTGGGCCCGGCGCCGTCGCTCGTCGCGCTTGTCACCGACATGGTGACCGAGATCGTCGAGAACCAGGTCACTGGCGTGTGGCTGGTCGCGGAGGCTGTGACGGGTGCGCTGCAGGCAGTGCGTCGTCGCATGCGCGGTACGGACGAACCCGATCCGATGTCGCCCGCGGTGTCGTCGATGCGCGGGCCGGTGCCGCACACCATGTTCAACGCGCCGCTGACCCGGCGGCGGGCCGTGGCCTTCGCCTCGATTCCGCTGACCGACGTGGAAACGGTGAGCAACGCGTTCGGGGGCAGCACCGCGAACGTTTTTCTGGCCGCCTGCACACTTTCCCTGCGCGCTTGGCTGCAACACCACGACTCTGTGCCCGAGGATCCGCTACTGATACAGGTGCCGGTTTCGCTGCCGACCGGCGATCCTGCAGTAAGGCCGAACACGTTGGCCGTCGGCCCGGTTCGCCTCCCAGTGCAGCTCGACGACCCCGTGCAGGTCCTCACCAACCTGCATACCGCGACCGAAAGGCTGACCATCGCCTGCGGCCGCAACCACGAAGAGAAGGATCCGACAGTTGATTTCGCGACCATTGCGTCGCTGATCCCGCCGCCCGTCGTGCACGCAGGAATGCAGTTCTACACCGGGCTGGGCTTGGATCGATGGCGCGCACCGATCCGCCACGGCAGTGTCTCGTATGTAGCCGCGAAGCCGGTGCCGGCGTTCTGTGCCGGTGCCAAAGTCGTCGGTATGCACACCGCTGCGCCGCTCCAGGGCGGCTGCGGGTTGAACATCACAGTCACCTTCCATGACGGCGTGATGGATCTATGCGTGTGCGCGTGCCCCGACAACGTGCCCGGGGTCGACGATATCGCCACCGGCATCGCCGAATCCGTCGACCTTCTGGTTGCGGCCGCACAAGCAACCCCCCGCGGCAGTGGCCGTTCCGTCGTCACCGAAATGAAGTCACACGCCACCAAGCATTCGCACGGAAGGCGACACTAGCGGCTGGCGCCGGCTTTTCTATTGTGCGTTCTGGTCGCGAGTAGGCCGTCGATCGTCGAGGCGTCCTCTCGCGTCGCCGCCGCCATCATCATCGCGTGTGCGTGTTCTGGATCGGTCTGCGCGGGTATCGCCAGCAGGACGATCTTGGTGCGGTTGACGCTACGTTGTAATGCAGGCCTTTTGGAGCCGAGTAATAACCGTCGATCGGACGCGCAGCCGGCGAAAGTTCTTTAACGCCGCATTGCCCTGGGGAAGTCGAAAGCCGACTTTGCTTGTCCAGGGTTCGGTTCGCTTGTCGGCACTTTCGGACTGTCGCGTGTGCATGCGTACCCAGGCCGGGTGTAGCGTCGACATTGAACCGTTTCGTAGCCAACGGTAATCCTCGGACATGACCCCGCCCAAGAGCGATTACCTGCGATCCGAATCGTTTCTCGATTCCGGCACTCTGGTGCTGGATCAACACGAAGAGAAGGAATTTCATGGATCGCAGGGAAACACGCACTCATCCCATTTGTGCGGTCTCGAAAATACGTGCAACATGAGCAGTGCGGTGCGTGGTCGGCGCTTGGCCAGCCCGGTCCGGGTGACCTTGGCGTTCGAACTGGGCGGCGACCTCGACGGCGCATGGTGGCCGCACACGGCCTCGGTAGCTTCCGAGCTTCCCGAGCTGACCGACGCCCTGTTCAGACGACTGGGTCGAATCATCGATATCAGCGTCAACTGGTCGTCATTGTCCGGCTCGCCCGATCTCGACTCGGTGAGTCGCCCCCGAGTGGTGGATCCCGGCCGAGTGATCAGCCAGCAACGCCTCATGACGATCACCGGCATCAACGCGCTGGCAAAGCTCATGGTGATACCGAGTCGGACATCCAACACCTTGGCTGTGATGGTCTTGCGGCGAGCCGCCGACCTTCCCGTTACTCACGCAGAACGCAGGACTGAGGCCTTCCTGGCTGCCGACCACATCGTGCGCGTCGCGCGTGCTGAAAGCGCACGGTGCGCGGGACGTCCACAAGAGCTGGACCCGCACACCGTCGCACCATAGGTTCAGCAGTCACAGTTCGATGTCCAGCCTGTCAAGGCTTTTCGGCTCCCGTCGACACGACACAACGGTGCCGAGCTCACCCGCTGACGCTGAAGCCGACCTCAGGGCGTATGGTTGACGCATTGGGAACCCAGCCAGTCGCGGAAATGAGTCAGCCGTCTACCGCTGATCTCGCTGAGCAGCCGCTCACGCCGGGCGTGCCGGTAACAGCCCTAGGTCGGGATTCTCTTGAACGCGCTGCCCAGTCTGCCGTCGTCGGTTTTTCCCGTTGTGGAGCAAAGCTTTTTCGGGTCGCCGAGTTTCGGCATTCTCAGTACCTATCCACCGACGGCGTGCGGGCTGGCAACGTTCACCTCGGCTCTGGCCGACGGCTTGGCGGCAAATGGCGCCGACGTCAGCGTGGTGCGGGTGGCCGACGGGTCACCCTCGTCGTGTGACCGGGTCATCGGAGAGCTGGTCAACGGCTCGGCGACGTCGTGCGCGGCGGCCTCGGAGTTGCTGAACCGAAGCGACGTCGCCGTCATCCAGCATGAGTACGGCATCTACGGCGGTGTTGACGGAGACGAGGTAGTCGACATCATGGCCGGGCTGCGCGTGCCATCGATCGTCCTCGCGCACACGGTTCTGAAACACCCGACCCGACACCAGCGTTCGGTTCTCGAGTCGATCGTGGCGCTGGCTGACCAGGTGGTCGTGATGTCGGATGCGGCCAGCCAACGGCTGTGCGACGGCTTTGACATCGACCGCCATAAAGTCATCACCATCCCGCACGGCGCGACACTTCCGACGAAGCTGCCGTTGATGCGGTCGGGCAGACCGACCCTGTTGACCTGGGGTCTTTTGGGGCCGGGTAAGGGCGTTGAGCGGGTGATCGACGCGATGGGTTCGCTTCGCGACCTCAACGGTCGGCCCCGTTACCTGATCGCCGGGCGCACCCACCCCAAGGTGCTGGCCGCCGACGGCGAGGCCTACCGCGACGCCCGCACCGCGCAGGCGCAGCGGCGCGGGGTGGCCGACTCGGTGTTCTTCGACCCCGCCTACCGCAACAGGTCATCGCTGAGCGCGCTGGTGCAGTCCTCGGCGGTGGTGGTGCTGCCCTATGACTCCACCGACCAGGTCACCTCCGGTGTGCTGGTCGACGCCATCGCCAGCGGCCGCCCGGTGGTGGCCACCGCCTTCCCGCACGCCGTCGAGCTGCTCGGCAGCGGGGCGGGCATCATCGTCGGCCACAACGACCACGACGGGCTGGCAGGCGCCCTGCGGCGGGTGCTGACCGACCCGCGCATCTCGGGCTCCATGGCAGCCGAGGCCCGCCGGCTGGCCCCGACGATGGCGTGGTCGGTCGTGGCCAGGGCATACCTGGTTCTGGCACAACGCCTCGTCACCGGCCCGCCCGCACTGGTATGGCCCTGACCACACGGTCATCTGCCTCGGTGGCAGGCCGCACATCGGCCGGCCCGTGTGCCTCGCTGATGCCGAGGCGGTCGTACAGTCTGGCCAGCGGCTTGGGCGACCACCAGATCACCTTGCCCAGCACCCGCATGAACGCCGGAACGAGCAGCATGCGGACCAGCGTTGCGTCCACCAAAACCGCAGCCGTCAGCCCCACGCCGAACATCCGGATGAACGAGACCTGCGCGGCCATCAACGCCGCGAACGCGATCGACATCAACAGCGCCGCCGCGGTCACCACGCGACCGGTGCGGGCGACGCCCAGCGCAACGGCCTCCTCGGCGTCCGCCCGGGTTCGCCCGGATTCCAGCCAGTATTCGCGGATCCGCGAGACCAGGAATACCTCGTAGTCCATCGACAACCCAAAAGCGATGCAGAACAACAACACCGGCATGTGCGCGACCAGGGTGCCCGTTGGGGTGGTGCCCAGGGCGCCGAGATGGCCGTCCTGGAATATCCACACCAGCGCCCCGAACGCCGCTGTCAGCGACAACACGTTGAGCAGCAGCGCCTTTAGCGGCAGCACCACACTGCCCGTCAGCAAGAACAAAAGAACAAACGTGATCGCGGCGATCACCGACAGCACCGCCGGCAGCCGCGAGGTCACCGATTCCGAACTGTCGCGGTTGATTTGGGCCGCGCCGGTCATCTGCACGACCTCGCCGCCCGGAGTGCCGACGGCGTGTAGCCGATCGAGCTGGGTCTCGGAGGCGTGCGAGAACAACGGCGCGGTGCTGCCGACGGTCAAGAACGCGCTGCCATCCTTGATCCCGGTCGCGGCCGACGGCGGTCCGGCAAGCGCGCCATTGACGAACGTGCCACCCGGCGCTGACACCGTCGATACGTCGGGAACCTGGGACAGTTGGGCGGCGTAGCGGTCGAGCTCTGGCGGCGTGACGTTGGTGACATCCGGGATCACCACCACCACGTTCCTGTTGGAGTCGACGGCGAAGTCGCTGCGCAGCTGATCGCCCAGCTGGCGCGCCGACGCGGAACCAGGCAGCACACGGTCATCGGGAGAGCCCCACCTGATGCCGAGAAACGGCGCGCCCAACACGAGCAATAACACGATGATCGCGACGCCGACTGGAATCGCCCGGCGCATCACGAATTTCGTCGAGCGGTACCAGAACGTCTTCCCGACGGGTTTGCGTGCCTGCTCGGGCCGGCCGAGAAGTCGACGGGCCAGCCGGCGCACGTCGAATGCATCGAGCCGGTCACCGAATAGCACGATCGCCGCCGGCGTCACCACAAGTGTGGCGACCGCAGCGAAGGCCACCACGGCGATACCGGCGTAGGCGAACGACTTCAGCAGGTACATGGGGAACATCACCATCGCGACCATCGACAGCGCGACGGTCATGGCCGAGAACAACACCGTTCGGCCCGCGGTGGCCATCGTGCGAGTCAGAGCAGCCTCGCGCCCTGCGCCGCCGGCCAGCTCGTCGCGGTACCGGCTGATGATCAGCAGTGTGGAGTCGATGCCCAGTGCGAGACCCAGCGCGACCGTGAGGTTCAGCGCGAAGATCGACACATCGGTGACGTAGGTGATCGCGTGTAGCACCGCCATCGACCCGAGGACGCCGAACCCGCCGACCGCAAGCGGCAGCGCGGCGGCAAGCAGCCCGCCGAACATCCACACGAGGACAACGAAACTCACCGGTATCGCGATGGATTCCATCAGCAGCAGGTCGCGCTCGGTTTGGCCGTTGACCTGGACGTAGAGCATCGCCTCGCCGCCCGCCCTGACCGTGACGCCGTCGCGGTCGTGCACCACCTGCTCGGCGATCGTTTTGGCGTGCTTCTGGGCGCCGCTCTCCCCGCCCGTGATGCCCGCGACGATCAGACCGGTCTTGCCGTCCTTGCTGACCAGCGCCTGCACGGCCGAGGGCGGCGCGGTCCACGCCGAGGTCACGTCGGCGACATTCGGCGACGCCTTCAGCTGCGTGACGATGTCGGTGCCGACGGCGCGTGCAGGCGCCCCTTGCGCCCCGTCGTCGGACGTGACGGAGATCAGCATCGGCATGTCGCCCTGGCCGAACTTCTCCGACAGTAGCCGCGCCGCCTGCGACGATTGCGATGCCGGGTCCTGGAAGCCGCCCGCCGAGAGGCTCTTGATGACCGGTATGCCGAAGATCGCGGTGCCGGCCATGACCAGCAGCGCCAGGGCGATGATCCGCTTGGGCGCCGCGATGGCCAGTCGGGCTATTCCCTGCAGCACGTCACCCGCATCCCATCCAGCGATGGAATCTGCCGTCCGAGTCGTAGGTCGAGCGCACCTCTTCGAGGCGCGCCATGTTCGAGTCGGCGATGAACCTCGCCGGACGCCGGCCAAGGTTCTCGTCGGCCAGCGCAATGCAGGTCGCGAGGTGCGACATCGACGCCATATTCGATCCGGCCCAGTCGCGGTACCGTTCGTCGTCGGCCGCGTCCTGCCAGACGGTATAGAGCGCTAGGTAAATCTCGTCCTCAAAGCCGTAAACCTTATCGGCGCGGTCCGCCGACGGCTTCCACCCGGTGAAGATGAAGTGGGAAGGATGCGGTGGCATCGTTTCAATGATTTTGCGGATGCCCGGGAGAAGCTCTTCGGCGGACGCGGACGTGAACATGTTGTCGGCGATATAGCGGTGCCCCGTCGGGTAGTTCGTCATGATGACGTCATACCAATTGGCCAACGTTGCTGGCGCATAGGGCACATTGATGATCGCCCGATCGATCACCGGGCAGGTACCCAGCACGGCAAGGGCTTTCGCCGCCTCCGCTTCGGAATCGGCGAAGACCGGCGAGGCGATGGCGATGCCGGGTTGGTCGAACCCGGCTCCCGGGAAGCTGCGCGAAGCCAGGATTTGCAGCTCCACGCGGTCGTCGATCTCGGGACTGATTGAGCGTCCCCAGCTGTACACCTCGTCGATGAGTTCGATCGGGTACAGGTAAAGGCAGGTGCCCGACACCGCCGGGCGTGGGTGAACCCGCAATGTGAACGAGGTAACCACGGCGAAGAAGCCCGGTCCCGAGCCGCGGGCCGCCCAATACAGGTCAGCGTGATTCTCGGGGTCGCAGTAGATCTGTTCGCCGTCGGCCGTGACGACCTCAAGCCCGAGCACGCTCTCACATCCCATCCCGATCACCTTGCTGTTCCAGCCGTATCCCCCCTGCAAGAGATAGCCGCCGAGGCAAATGCCTTCGCAGTGGCCCGTCGGGAAGAACAGCCCCTGCGAGTCGAGTTCGGCCGCGAAAACGCTGGCGACCTTGCCCGGCCCGACCTGCGCGGTCATCCGATCCGTGTCGACGGTGCAGGAGTCGAGGCGACTGACGTCGAGCAATAGGCCACCGTCGCGCAGGTGACTGGCCGCCCAGCTGTGCCCGCCCGAACGAACGCCGACCTGATGGTCGTGGGCGCGGGCATAGCGGATCGCTGCGACCACGTCGTCGGTGTCATGTGCTTGCACGATCACATCGGGAAAGCGGTCTGGCACAAGGCCATTCCACACGGTATCCCGTCGCGCTTTTTCATATCCGTCCGCGCCGCGGAAAAATATCCTTTCGCTGGAAAGCGAAACCATTGCGTCCCCTTGGTTTTCGTGCAGGACGTGCAGACCTGCGCTGTTTGTCGTTTTGTTAGGTTGTTGCATTCGCCGCGACCACGATGGGATCCACCGCGTGCGGCGTTCCGGTGGCGGAAGACCTTGTCGCTAGGTAGGCCGCGACCTCACGGGCCAGCGGTGCGGCGCTGCGGCGGATCGCGCGCAGTGGGCCGTTGGGGGGTATGCCGTAACCGATCGCGAACATTCCGTCGCCGATGTGCGACGCAAAGCCGCCCCGGGGGTTGCCGTGTTCGTCGAGGATGGCGAGGTGCCCGACCAAACCGTCGAGATCCGTGCTGAATCCGGTGGCGGCGATGACCACTTCCGGCGCTACCGACGTTCCGTTGGCTAGGATCACGCGGTCGGATTCGACCGCCGCAACGGCGGCCACGACCTCGACGCGCCCGGCCCGCACGGCGTCGATGAGCTCGTCGGCCAGCGTGGGTATCCGGCCTCGCTGTTCCACCGTCGCCTTCAGCCCGAGCGGAGGTCGATGGAAGCCGTAGACCGACAAGTCACCCCACCAGAGCCGGCTGAGGTGCCTGATCAGCGGATCGACCGTGCTCGCAGGCACCCAGGCGAACAGTTCGAGGAAGACATCCGATGGAAACGGTCCCATGGCGCGGCGCACCAGGTGCGGCGGTGTGCGCACCGCAAGCCAGATCCGGCGTGCGCCGTCATTGGCGAGTTGTACGGCGATGTCGGCGGCCGAATTGCCCGCGCCGACAACCATCACGTCGCGGCCCCGGAACGGCCACGCGTTGCGGAAGTCGCCGGAGTGAACGAGCTCGCCGTTGAAATGACTGAGGCCGGGCCAGGGCGGAATGGTAGGAGTGCGGTAGTTACCCGTGGCGAGGACGATCGCGGGTGTTCGGATTTCGCCCTTCGATGTCTCGAGTCGCCAGCCGTTTGTGGCGCGGTCGATGCGGTTGACCTCACATCCGAGCTCCAGGGTGATGTTCTGCCGCCGCACGTAGTCGTCGAAGTAGCGGACCATGTCCTCCTTGGTCGGCCAACGGCCGGCCGTCACGGGTATCCGCTGACCGGGGAGATGCGACAGGAAACCGGTCGTGTTGAGGCGGAAGTTGTCGTAGCGCGTGCGCCATGAAACCGCAGGCGCCTCGGCTTTTTCGATGACCAGCGTCTTGTTTCCGTGCTGATGCTCGATCTGACGTGCGACCGCGAGACCGGAGGGCCCCGCACCGATGACAACGGCGTCGGGGCTGTACGGCACCTCTGTGGCCATCGCGACCTCCCTTCGTATTCCGGGCAGCGAGAACCTCCGGTTGGCGCACCGGAAGACTGACTTTGTCGTCTGCGCCAAGCCGCGTAAGTGCGGCTTGCACCTGCCGTAGGCCGCTAAGCGCAGCTGCAGCGAACGCGCATCACTCCCTACCGACGGTGTTCTTCCAGTGACACGACCCAGAACCGTGTGCGGTTCATCTTGTGTGCACAGGCCCACTGTTGCCGTGGTCACACCCTGGGCACCCGCAGAGCCGTCGGCCCGATCGATACCCAGCCGAAACCATACCCACAAATGCGGCCTCCGGTTCTTCGGATTATGTTGGGCACAAGACACTTTCAGCACCAAGGTACGGCGCCCAACCCCGCGACCCACACGACCGCGGCCTTCACAGTCGGCACACAGCGGCTCGGGGCAGCCTTGTCAATCCGGCGCAGCGGTGAACTTCTCGTCGAACTCCCGCGTGTCAGCAGTGAGAGGTTTCAGGTTCGCCGGACTTCGCCCGCTGAAGCTGCACGCGCGATTTCAGCGATGGGATTACGAACGGCACGCAGAGGATTGAGGTGAGGTGTCGATTGAGGATTCTGGTAATCGGCGCAGGCGTGGGCGGCGTTTCCATTGCCCGTGGGCTACTGCGCGACGGGCATGACGTCACTGTCTTCGAACAGCGGCCCGCGCTGCAGGCAGCCGGCGGCGCCGTGACCATCTGGTCCAACGGAGCGACGGTTCTGGGCCAGCTGGGCGTCGATATGGACGGGGCCGGTCAACTGCTGTCGACACTGCGAGTCATGACATCCACGGGTCGCCCGCTGGCCACTATGGACCTGACCGACATGGTGGAGCGGCTGGGCGCACCTATTCGGATGGTGCCACGTCGGGTCCTGCTTGAACGGCTGCTGGACGGCTTTCCGGCCGATCGCATCCGATGCAAGGCTCGTGCGGTCGCCGTGGTCACTAAGCCCAACGGAGTGCGGGTCGAGTTCGAAGACGGCAGCTCGGCCGAAGGAGATCTGTTAGTTGGTGCGGATGGCCTGCACTCGATGGTTCGCGAGATCGTCGGCGCACCACCCGCGCAGCCGACCGGCTGGTGCAGCTGGCAGGGACTGGTCACCCTCCCGGACCTCGCGGACAAGCATGTCGCAGTGAACATTGTCGGTGAGCGCGGAAACCTCGGCCTGTGGCCGGCCGGAGGCTCCGATCTGCAGTGGTGGTTCGACCTGCCGTGGTCGTCGGATTTCGTCAGACCCGACCGTCCGATCGAGATGATCCGGTCCGAATTCTCGGGATGGTCCGAACTGGTGGACCGAGTTCTTTCGACATTGACCGACGACGATCTGGCCCGTTCGCCCTTCCCGCATTTTCGGCATCCGATTCCCCGTGCGGCGCGCCGAGGCCCGTTTACCTTGCTCGGCGATGCCGCGCACACGATGCCGCCCTTCCTTGCCCAAGGGACCAACCAGGCACTGCTCGACACGATGGTGCTGTGCAAGGCGCTTGTGGGTTTCCGCAACGGACCGAACCGCAGCAGTGACCTCTCGCGCGCGCTGCGCTGGTACGAGAAGACCAGGCGACGCAAGGTCATGGCGGTGTCGCGGGGGGCGTCGCTGCAGGTGTCCCGCAGTGAGTCGGTGCTGAGGCCGGCGGCGCTGATCCCGGACCGGTTCATGACCCGGGCACTGACGACGTTTGTCAGCTCGGTAAGTCACCGCCGGATCTCCGCGGAGGTCAGCCGGGACCTCGCGGCCGCGACGACCACCCCGATGGTGACAGCGATCAACGAATCGCCCCGCACCGCCGATGTGCGGAGGTGAGACGATGCCGACGACCGCCAAGGTGCCATCCGCCAAGCTGGCTCGCGTTGTCGAGTGGATTCGCCACCACCTGATCCGGCTCCATCAACGGCTGACACCCGCGCCGGCGGCCGTGCTGGAGATGATCCTTGCCACCTGGGTGTCGCAGGCAATCACCGCTGTGGCCCAACTCGGTGTCGCCGACGCCCTCGCCACCGGGCCGTTGACGATCGAGGAGTTGGCGGCCCGGGTTGGCGCCGACGCCGACGCGCTGCGCCGCCTGCTGCGGGCGCTGATCGGCCGGGGCATTTTCCGTCGTCGTCGCGACGGCCGCTACGAATTGAATTCCCTTGCCAGCACCCTGTGTTCCGACGCACCGGTGTCGATGACCTCGGCGGCGCGCTTCTATGGGTCGCCGGAACAGCGCGAACGCTGGACCCTGCTGGAGGATTCGGTTCGCACCGGGAAAACGGTGGTCCCGGCATTGCGCGGCAAGGAGAGCTTCGACTACTTCGCCGATCAGCCCGAGCTTGCCGAACTGTTCAACCAGACCATGACGAGTGTTTCGGAGCTGACGGTGGCGCCCGTGGTCGCCGGCTACGACTTCAGCGTCTACCCGACGATCGTCGACGTCGGCGGTGGGCAGGGCAACCTGCTGGCCGCCATCCTGGCGGCGGCGCCGGCTTCACGGGGCGTCCTGTACGACCTGTCACGGGTCGTCGCGAGCGCCCCAGACCTGTTGCGCGAGAACAATGTCGCCGACCGGGTGCGTATCGCCGAAGGGTCGTTTTTCGACTGCGTTCCGGGTGGTGGTGACGCCTACGTCCTCAAGAACATCGTCCACGACTGGTCCGACGAGAAAGCGGTGCAGATCCTGCGTAATGTCCGCGCGGCAGCCGGTCCCCGGGCCGCGGTGTTGCTGATCGAATTCGTCATCCCCACCCATGACCGTGACTTCCCGGGAAAATGGGTGGACCTGGAGATGCTGCTGAATTTGGCAGCCCGCGAACGCACCGCCGCCGAGTACCGCGACCTGCTCAGCCAAGCCGGGTTGCGGATGACACGGGTGGTGCGAACCGCCTCACCCCTCAGCGTGGTGGAGGCCCGGGCCGCGTAGCTGATGCTCGCATCGCCCACCACATCCGTCCGTGGGACGGCGCGTATGCGCTGATTTGTTATCCTCGCGCGGTGCAGGAGCACACACGACATGAGTGCGGTGGATCGCGATCTGTTTCGAGGCGCGACGTCCTGAAATATGCTGGTGCAGCGCCAGTAATACTAAGCACCAGCGCTTTGGCGGCGACACTGGTCGCACCGAGGACCACAGCAGCCACTCTTGCCGCAATGGCCGTCTTCCTGGACCCGGGCCACAACGGTGTGTACGACTCCTCAATCACGCGACAAGTCTCTAATGGTCGGGGCGGCACCAAAGAGTGCAATACCACGGGCACTGCGACGGACGATGGCTATTCGGAGCATGCTTTCAATTGGGATGTCGTATTGCGTATCCGCGATGCGCTCAGCCAAATGGGCGTTCGTACTCAGTTGTCGCGCGATAACGACAACTCGGTTGGACCGTGCGTTGATCAGCGCGCCGCGTTGGGCAACACTATGCACCCGGACGCGATAGTGAGCATTCACGCCGACGGTGGACCCCCGTCCGGTCGGGGATTTCACGTGAACTATTCCAGCCCACCCCTGAACGATTCCCAAGCCGGCCCCTCTGTCCAGTTGGCGCATACGATGCGCGATTCACTGGTCGCGTCGGGTCTTCAGCCGTCCACGTACATCGGCTCGGACGGCCTCTATGGCCGGGCAGACCTCGCGGGTCTAAACCTGGCCCAGTACCCGGCGGTGCTCGTCGAGCTCGGCAATATGAAGAACACAGACGATGCTGCCCAGATGGAAAGCCCCGACGGTCGGGCGAAATATGCCGCAACAGTCGTTCAGGGGATAACCGCCTATCTGAACGCTAAAGCCGCCGCAGGCTAGCCGACGTTCGGTCCTTCGCTCCTGTCTCCACCCATATGCTCGGCATGTCCGTCAGAGCCGGTATCGGATGAGCCTTGAACTGTTGGCGACGACCGCGACCGACGAGGCGTTGTGCAGGATGGCGGCGAGCACCGGGGACAGTGCGCCGCCGGCACCGATCAGCAGGCCCAGGGCGTTGACCGCGATGGACATCGTGTAGTTCTGCTGGATGACGCGCACTGCGTGCCCGCCCAGATCGCGGATGTCCAGCAGGCGAAGCAGATCATCGCCTGCCAATGCGACGTCGGCGGTCTCGACGGCGACATCGGTACCGGCAAGTCCCATGGCGATCCCGATGTCCGCGACGGCCAGGGCAGGGGCGTCGTTGATTCCGTCACCGACCATCGCCACGCAGTATCCGTCGGCCTGCAGTGCCCGCACGGTCGCGAGTTTGTCGTCGGGCAGCACCTCGGCGCGCCATTCGTCGATGCCGAGTTCGTCGGCCACCGCCGCCGCGGTGTCGGCGTGATCGCCGGTGAGCATCACGATGCGGCGCACGCCGTCGGTGCGCAGTGCCGCCAACAGGTCGCGTGCTTCGGGACGAATTTCGTCGCGCAGGCTGATCAGCCCGATCAGTTTCCCGTCGACCGCCAGCAGCAGCGGGGTTTCAGCTTGGCGCTGCAGGCGGCCGACCCAGTCGGCCGCTTTGCGGGTGACGCGGACGTTTTCGTCGCTCAGCAGCGCGGCGCTGCCCAGTAGCAGGGTGTGCCCGTCAGCCCTCGTGCGCATGCCGAGCCCGACGAGGACTTCGCATTTCTCGTGCGGTGGGATGGTGATATGCCGTTCCCGCGTTGAGCGGATCACGGCCTCGGCGAGCGGGTGGCGCGAATGAATCTCCGAACTCGCGGCATAGGCAAGCACCTGTTCGGGCTGCCAGTCCTTATGGAAGGCAAGGACATTGGTTACGACCGGCCGACCCACCGTCAGTGTGCCGGTCTTGTCGAAGACGACCGCGTCGATGCGGCCGGCTTGTTCGAGGTGTGAGCCGCCCTTGATCAGGATGCCGCGGCGGGCGCCGTTACCGATCGCGGCACTGATCGCGGTGGGTGTGGCCAGTCCGACCGCGCACGGGCAGGCGACCAACAGCATGGTCATGGCGCGACGCACGTCGCGTGTCACCATGAGCGTCAACGCGGACATCAGAAATGACGCGGGAACGAACCGGCGGGAGAAATTTTCGCCGACTGTCTCGATCGGTGCCCGGTCCTGCTGCGCCTGCTCGACGCGCGTGATGATGCGTCCAATGGTGGTGTCGGCGCCCACCGCCGAGGTGCGCACCACGAGTCGCCCGCGGATCACCACCGAACCGGCGTGTACCCGGGCGCCGGCGACGACGGAGACCGGCAGCGTTTCACCGGTGATCGCTGACTGGTCGATGATCGCGTCCCCGTCGATGGCCACACCGTCCACTGGTATCGCCACGTGATCATGGGCGACGACCTCGTCGCCTACGGCGAGCGCGTCGATGCGGACTTGGACCTCGGTGCCCTCGGCAGTGCGCACCCACGCGGTGTCCTCGGTGCCGCGCAGCAGGTCCGTGATCGCCCGCCGAGTGCGGCGCAGCGTCAGATCCTGAAGGTACTCACCGATATTGAGCAGCCACAGCACGGTGAGCGCGACCACGTTCTCCCGAAGGACCAGGCTGGCGATGGTGGCTGCGGAGACCAGCGCGTCGGTGCCCACCGACCGGCCACCACGTAAGCTGCGCAGGGCCCCGCGCAGGAATGGGTAGCCGGTGACGATCGTCGCGCCGGTGGCGAACAATCGGCTTGTCGGACCAAGGAGCGGCGGTTTGGCGAAGCCGTAACGCCGCAACCCGAGCAGCGTCAGCGCGACTGCGCCGATTGCCATTCGCAGCACGTCGGCGTTGGCGATGTCGGCCGAGCGTGGCGCCCGGGCGGGCACCAGATCGGCCGGAATCTGCTGGGCGGCAGCGATGGCCTTCATGATCGCGAGCCGCTGGCACCGCTTCGGTGAGTACCACACCACCACCGATCCGGTACGCGGATAGGCGTGGACGGCGCGCACCCCGTCGGCCGTGTCGACCGATTCCTCGATGGCGACTGCGCGCAGCGCGTTCGACCGGATCCAGGGCACGTGGACGCGCATCCGCCCCGCCGCGTCGGAGATGACAAGCAGATCCGGACGGCCGGGCATCGCCAGATCGCTCACTGCTGGTGCCGATTAGTGGTCGTGGTCGTGGTCTGCGTCGGCCACCGCGGGCGGTGGGACCTCTTCCCCGACGCGTTCGCGTGCCTCCGCGACGACGTCGGCGACGGCGAGCCGCGTGGACTCCGCTGTCTCCTCTGCTTTTCGGACACCACGCAACCCCCACTCGGCTGCGGTCACCGCGGCCTCATGGACGGGAGCCTTGGCGGCCGCCCTGCACAATAGGTCGTAGGCCGCCGCACCGACCGCCCCGGTGACCACCGTGGCAGCGACCTTTGCCAGCAATCCGTGCGCACTCATCGAAGGTCCTCTCGTTCGCCGTGGACGGTCGCTGCTACGGTAGCGCCGTCACGTACGGGATCGGGACGCCGCCAGTGCGGCGACTCAGATGCGAAGCCATGAAGCACGTCGGTCTGCTGCCGAAACGCAAGGTCGCAGCGGTACGCGACCTCGAGGCCGAGAGCCCTCGGCCCCTGCCCTCGTCGGTGCTGGCGTCGACCACACGCGTTCAAACGGCGACGCACAGCGGACAGGTTCCGTAGAGGTCGATGTGGTGGGTGACGTCGGCATAGCGGTGCGCTTCGGCGAGTTGGCTTGTGTGTAGCTCGATATCGGCTGCGGTGAACCCCACGGCCCGCCCGCAGCGCCGGCACAATAGGTAATGGCAGTGCCCGGGGTTACTGCGCAACCGGTAGAGGATCTCGCCGTCTTCGGCGCGCTGGGTTTCGGCGATTTTCTGTTCGGCAAACGTGCGCAGGATCCGGTACACCGTCGTCAGCCCGATCCGTGTGGTTCGGTGTTCGCGGATCTCAAAGTGGAGTTGTTGGGCGCTGCGGAAATGGTCGGTGCGATGCAGCAGCTCGAGGACCGCTTGTCGGTGCGCGGTCATTCGTGGCAGGCGTGGCGCCGGTGGCGCGGCCATCGTTGCACTCCTCCGGTTTCGCGTCGGGGTTATCGCGCCGCCGCCAATGCAGTGCGCGGGTCGCGGTCTCGGGCGCCTATCACGGCGGCGAGCAGATAGATCGCGGCGGCGGTGCTCATGATGGTGAAGGTGGCCGGCGCCGCGGGAACGGCGTAGGCGACGGTGACGCCAGTCCAGATCGCAGCGACGGAAAACACCGCGGACAACCAGAACCCGTGCCAGGGCCGGGTCGTCAACCGCGCTGCGGCGGCGGCCGGCGCGGCGAGCAGGCCGAGCACGACAAGCGCGCCGATGATCTGGGTGGCCTCGGCGACGGTGGCGCCGGCAATCGCCAAGAAAAGCCCACCCAGCTGCCGTGTGGGCACGCCGGCGGCCTCCGCCACGGCCGGATCGATGGTGGCGAACAGCAGCGGGCGCGCGATCGCGATCATCGCGACGCCCACCCCGGCGGCGACGGCGACCGCCAGGGTCCGCCCTTGGTCGTTGATCCCAAAAATACTGCCGAACAAGACATTAACGTTGGCGGTGCCGTTACTCCCGCTGCCATGGGTGATGTAGTAAGTCAAGAACAGCGCGCCCAACCCGAGTATCCAGGAGAAAAACGAGCCGATCACGACGTCGTCGGCACCGCGCCGGCTGCCGGCACCCAGCGCGGCCCCGGCCACGATCGTGGCAGCGAACAAGCCGACGCGTGGGTCCAGCCCAGCCACCAGCGCCGCCATCGCCCCGGTATAGGCAACATGCCCAAGCGCGTCGCCGGCGAACACTTGCGCGCGCAGGACGAGGAAGTAACCGACCAGCCCGCACACCGCCGCCACCGCGCTGCCGGCCACCAGCGCGTGGGCGATGAACGGGTGGCCCAGCATGTTCGCTAGCCCGGCCAGAGGCCCCGAAGCGCTGGCCCGCCCGTCGATGATCGTCATGCCACCACCGCAGGGTGCACCGGGGAATGCCGTCGGTCGATCCGCCGTAGGCTCCGCTCGACGCGTGCCCTGTAGCCCGCGGCCAGCAGATAGGCGCCGAACCCGAAACTGCTCACCCAAAAACCGATCGGATACGGCGAATAGAACGCGCAGCCGATGCCCACCCAGGTCACGCCCACCGCGATGAGGACCGAGATCGCAATCCCTCTCGCCGGATGGGCGGTGAGGTGGAAGGCGGCCGCGGGCGGGGCGACCAGGAGCGCGAAAACCAAGAGACTGCCGGTGACCTGGCTGGCACCGGCCGCTGCGACGCCGAGCACCACCAGAAACAGCCCGGCGACGAGTCGGACCGGTACGCCGTTCGCGGCGGCGGCATCGGGGTCGATCGAGGCCCACAGCAGCGGCCGCCCGATCGCGGCAAGCACGATCAGGCAGGCCAGCGCGGCGATGAGCAGCACGTCAAGCTGCTGGCTGCTGACCCCGGCGATGGTGCCGAACAGCAGACTGGTCAACCCGGACAGAAACCCGTGATACAGGCTGACGAACAACAAACCGGTGGCCAGTGCGAGGGCTTGAATCGTGCCGATCGCCGCCGATTCTTCGGCGAATCCGCCCAGCCCGCCGGCCCGTGCCGGCGCCGGCAGCAGCGCGATGGCCGCCGCCGCGCCGATGCAGGCCGCGAAGTAGCCGTAGCCGGTGGCCACGCCGAGCCATGCCGCCGCGGCCGCCCCGGGGAAACCGATGATGGCCAGGGTGTGGCCCGCAAAACTCTCCCGGCGCAGCACCATCACCCAGCCGACAACACCGGCGACCACGGCGACCACGGTGCCGGCGCGCAGCGCGGTGACCATGAACTGGTAGGCCCACATCTGCTGCACATCGGTGATCAGATTCCAGGTCAGCTGCGGATTCACCCGTGCGCTCCATCGGCGTGCCCGGCAGGAACATCCGGTTGCCCGACCACGAACAACCGCCCCGCTCGGTCATGCAGCACATCGATCGGGACGCCGTAAAGCGCGCTGAGTTGATCAGCGGTGATCACCTCCTCGGGCGTTCCGCTGACCACGGCTCCACGCGCGATGTAAATGACGCGATCAAGATAGGGCAGGATCGGGTTCACGTCGTGGGCGACCAGGACCACCGCGACCCGTTCTCGGCGGCAGATGTCGCGCACCAAGGCGCTGATCCCGGCCTGGCTGGGCACGTCGAGGCTCTCGAGCGGCTCGTCGAGCAACAGCAGTCCCGGCCGGCGAATCAGGGCCTGTGCGATCAGCAGCCGCTGCTGTTCACCCCCGGACAACTCGCCGATCGGGCGGCGCGCATAGCCGGCGGCGCCGACCAGCTCGATCACCCGCTCGAGCCGGCGTCGATTATCCGCGTACCGTCGGGGGGCCACCAGCCGGGTCAGCCACGGCACGGGCGTTCCCCAGCGGGCGCCGTCCAATCCCAGGGCCACCACGTCGATCCCGCGGATCCGCACGCTGGTGTCGAACGAGCGCCGTTGCGGCACATACCCGATCCGGTCGTTGCGCCGGCCGGGCCGCGCACCCAGCACCTGCACCGTGCCGCGCGACGGTGTCAGCCCCAAAAGCACCTTGAGCAGGGTCGACTTTCCCGAGCCGTTGGGTCCGAGCACAGCGACGAACTGCCCGGCGGCGACGTCGAGGGAAACATCCGACCACACGGTCGTCCCGCCCACAACCGCCGACGCGCCGCGCATCCGGACGGCGATCTCGTCGTCAACGGGCACCGGGGCCGCGGGCGGGTTGGGGGCGTGGCCGGGGACCGTGTCGGTCACCTACTTTCCTGTTGCGGTGTGCAGGGCGTCTTCCAGGCCCGACAGCTGGGCGGATTGCCAGTCCTGAAACGACGCGTTCGCCGGCGACAGCGTCTCGGTCACGGTAGCGACCGGAATGCCCTGTTTCTTCGCCGCGTCAACCTGGGCCTGCACGTCCGGGGTGCTGTTTTGGCTGTTGAACACGTAGACCTTGATCGCTTTGGTGGCGATCTGCTGGTCGACGGTCGCCTTGTCCGCGGGCGACGGGTCGGTGCCCTCACTGATCGCCTTGAGAAATTCCGGCGGCGTAAGCAGGTTGAGCCCCAACGCATCCGAGAGTGGGGAGAAGATCGACTCGCTGGCCCCCACCGGCGTCCCGGCATACTTGGCCTTGATATCGGCGATCAAGCTGTGATACTTCGCCAGGCCCTGGTTGACGAATTGCTGGTTCTGCTGGTCGAAATATGTGGAGTCATTCGGGTCGGCCTTCTTGTAGGCGGCCGTGATCGCGTCGATCACCTTGGCCACCGAATCTGGCGAATACCACTGATGGGGATTGCCGCCCTCGGGCACCCCGACGATCTGGCCGACATTGAGCACCGCCCGCCGCGAGTTCGGGTCCGACGCCACCATTTTGTCTGCCCAGGCGTCATAGCCGATCCCGTTCTCCACCAACACCGCAGCACCTGCCACCGTGCGCGCATCGGCCGCCGATGGCTCATAGCTGTGCGGATCGGTGTCGGGATTGGTGATGATGCTGGTCTCCTGGACCCGGTCGCCGCCCAACTGCGAGGCGATGCTGCCCCACGCGTTGATCGTTGCGACAACCGCGAGTTTCGGCTGTGCGGTCCCCGAACTGCTCGTGCCGCCGGGTCCGGATTGCGGCGCATTGTTGCTGCTACACGCGGTCGCGCCCAGCACTACCACGGAGGCGCACACCGCCGCCCACATCGCTGCCCTACGACCAAGTTTCCCTGTCACCCGAACACTCCGTCCGCACCGTTACTGAAAACGATTCCCATTATCGGGTTGACGGTAGCACGTCGCGACGCCGCCTGGGAACCCCAGCCGAGGTTGCCCGGCGGTCGTGCAGCCGTTGCCTTCGGCACAGTGGGCGGACACAGCTCCTCCATTGCTTAATGACAATCGTTTTCGACAACGGTCGGTCCGGACTGTAACTTGAACATCGTCCTAATGAAAATCATTGTCGGTAAGGAGAGTGATGCGGACTCCCGTGGTGCTGGTGTGCGGCCAGGGCGATGCCGATGGAGTAGCCGGCACATTGATGAAGGCGCCGGGCACGGCGGTGGTCGGCCACGAATTCGACGGTCACGTGGTGCGTCGTTGGGTCAGCATTCTGCGCAACGGTGAGCTATCGACCACCGAGGTGGCGCTCGAACTGAGGAACGGATGCGTGACATGCACGGTCCGCAACGACCTGTTGGTGCTCTTGAGGCGCATCCATCGCCGCGATGATGTCGACCGCATCGTCGTGCTGCTCGCCCGATGGATGGAGCCCGAACCGGTCTGCTACGCGATCAACCATCGGCGCGTGCATGTCGGGACCGGTTACATCGATGGGCCCGCAACCCGCGACGTGGAAATCCGGGGCGTCGTCGCCTGCATCGACGCCGACAAGTGGCTGACCCAAGCACTAGGTAATGAGGAACTCGACGACGGTCGCACGATGGCCGAGGTTGTGGTGGGTCAAGCCGAGTTCGCCGACGTTGTGGTGTTGACAGGGCCCGAGCCGACCACCCTGGCCGTGCTCAAAAGGCTGGCGCCCCGATCACGAATCACCGTGGGCACCAGGAATCTGGACATGGCTCTGCACCATCTCGATCCGCAGGCCCGCCGGGGCGCCGACACCGACCCGCACGAACCATTGCTCCCCGGGCAGCCGCCGTTGACTCCCGAGGGGGAGGTGACGTTGGTTGAGTTCGCGGCTCACCGGCCCTTTCATCCGCTGCGTCTGCATTCCGCTATCGATTCTCTGCTCGACGGCGTCGTCCGTGCCCGTGGTCGCGTCTGGCTGGCCTCCCAACCCGACAATGTCGTGTGGATCGAATCGGCCGGTGGCGGTTTGCGCGTCGCCAACGCCGGTACCTGGCTGGCCGCGATGAATTCCTCGCAGCTGGCCTATACCGACCGTGAGCGGCAGGCGATCGCCTCTACGCACTGGGACCCCGACCATGGAGATCGGCACGTGTCGATGACGATCCTGGCTTGTGGGGCACAGCCGGGCGAGATCACCGACACGTTGCAAAGAGCGCTGCTGACCGACGACGAGTTCTCCCGACCGGAGGAATGGTCCGGATACGACGACCCGTTCGGCGACCGGCATCAAGATCCGTGCGACTCGACTCCTGAATCTCTCGACGAGATCTCGGTGCGCCGTGCTCACGAAGGCGATGACACATGACCAGTCACCCGTTCACCGTCGCGATCTGTACGAGTTGTGCCGCTGAGCCGGCGGAACGGCTCCTACATATGCTGCGAGCCTCGATCCGCCGCTGCCCGCACGGCATCTTGGTGACGACAGGGTGTCTGCTCGGGCACCTCACCTGTGCGACCCGGCCGTCCCGCCAAGGCGCGCTGCTCCTGCTGCAGCCGTGCTCAACACAGCGAATCCCCGCCGGGCCCGCGCACTGGATGGGGCCGGTCGACGACGCAGACGACGCGCGAGCCCTGTGTGACTGGTTGGAGCACGGCAACTGGCAACGCCACCCGCCGCCAGCTCATCTGCGTGCCGAGGCGAACTTCGCCAGACCGGGCACGCGAAACTGAGGCCGAACGACGCCACGTCTCCAGTTCGCGCTGTGAATCGCTGAATGCAGCGACACGGCCGTTGTTGGTGCCCTGCCCCGCTCTCCTCGGCTGGCACGATGAGGCCGTGACGATCGCCCCGCCCTCCGCTGGGTTGCGGGCGGGTTCGATGCAGGTCCTGGTGGTCGGCGTGGTCGTGGCCGCGGCAGCCGCCGGCGCGCTGCGGGCGTTCGTCGCAGGGCATGCCGACCTCAGTACCGCGGGCACGGTGTTCTGCGGCGTGTTCGTTCAGGCGCTGCCGTTCCTGGGCCTGGGAGTCGTGGTCAGCGGGCTGATCGCGGTGTTCGTGTCTCCTGAGCGACTCGCGCGCTGGCTGCCAAAACGAACCGGGGCCGCAATCCTCGCGGCCGGGATCTCCGGAGCGGCGCTGCCGGGCTGCGAGTGCGGATCGGTGCCGGTGGCGCGGCGACTGTTCGGCGACGGCGTCGCAGGCGCCGCCGCACTGACCTTCATGCTCGCCGCGCCCGCGGTCAACCCGGTCGTGCTTGTCGCCACCGCGGTGGCCTTCCCCGGACAGCCCGCCATGGTCGCCGCCCGCGGTATCGCCTCGCTGCTGACCGCGCTCATCATGGGCGCGGTCTGGTCGCGGTGGGGACACATCGACTGGATCACCCGGCGCCTGCCCGCGGCCCACAACACCGACACGTCGAAGTGGACGGTATTCGCCGAGGCGGCTCGGCATGACTTCCTGCAGGCGGCCTCATATTTGGTGCTCGGCGCCGCCGCTGCGGCCGCCATGCACGTGCTGGTTCCGCCGGTGGTGTTCACCCACCTGGCCGGACACTTGGTGCTCGGCGTTGTCACCATGGCGCTTCTGGCGGTCGTGTTGGCGCTGTGCTCGGAAGCCGACGCGTTCGTCGCATCGAGTTTGACGATGCTGCCGTTGGTGCCGCGGTTGGTGTTTCTGGTGGTCGGGCCTGCGGTAGATGTGAAGCTGTTCGCGATGCAGACCGGAATGTTCGGCCGCGCGTTTGCCACTCGGTTCGCCCCGGCCACCTTCGTCGTCGCAACGTTGGTGGCCACCGCGGTCGGCCTGGTGCTCGTGGGCGGTGGCCGATGAGCCGGGAAACCGAGAACGCGTTGCTGCTACTGCTTGGACTCGCAACGGCGATCATCGCGATCACCGGCGTCTACACCCGCTACGTCAAACCGTCGCTGCTGCCGTGGTTGGCCGCAGTTGCGGTACTGCTCATCGTGCTGGCCCTCAGCGCGATCGTCCGCGACCTACGCCGCGGGCGCGACGACAAAACCGGGTCCGACGAGCACACCGGCCACGCACACCGGCGCGGAATCGGGTGGCTGATCGCCGTCCCCGTATTGCTGCTGGCGTTTGTGGTCCCGCCGGCGCTGGGGGCGCAGGCCGCCGCTCCTATAGCGATCACCCTGTCCCCCAACGAATTACGCCAACCCTTTCCGTCGCTGCCGGCCGGGCGAGCACCGGAGGTTTCGCTGAAGGAAGTAATGAAACGGGTCGCGCTCGATTCCGCGGGTACCTTGAACTCGCGGCTGATCACCATTGTCGGGTTCACGCTCAAAGCCGACAGCGGAACCGATCTGGCGCGGATCACGATTTTCTGCTGCGCCGCCGACGCCCAGCTCGGGCGCCTGCACCTTCGCGGCCCGGCGGCGGCCGCCGCCGCAGAGCTGCCCGATAACACCTGGATACGCGTCGAGGGCACCATCGCCCCACCGGCCGACGCCGCATCCCCGGCGATTCCCACGATGACGGTGTCAACGCTCACGCCCGTGGACGCACCGGCGAACACCTACGCGTACTGATTATCCGTTGCCGTGACCGCAGTTGGTGTTCGAGGGCTTTGACGGCCATGCGCAGGCATCGACGTCGGTCGTGCTGCCGTAGCCTCCTCCGGTGAACACGCCGTAGGCGTCGCCGTTGGTCCCGGTGTAGGTCCCGCCGCCGCCTCCTCCGCCGGCACCTGAATTCTCGACGGTCAGTGCCCAGCCGTTGCCTTCGAGCGCGGTCTTGTACGCGTCCATGACCGGGGCCGGCGATCCGTTGACCAGGAAGTGCGTATGGATGCCGTTGTCGTGAATGGAGTCAGGACCGTCGGTCCGCTGGCTGTTCGCCGGTGCGGGTATCAGCGACTGCAGGTGCGTGCTGCCGCTAGTGGTCGTCGTTGCCGTACCTTGCGACGTTGTGGTCGTAGCCTCGATCGTCTTGGAGGTCGTGCTTGTCGTGGTCCCGGTCGGCGTGGTGCTCGAGTGAGGAGAACTGCCGCAAGCTGATGCGACTAGACCAATGGTCATCGCCGCGGCTGCCAGAGCATAGGTGTTGCGTCTCATGGTTCCTCCCAGTTCGGTCCGTGTCCTCATGCGGACCGTACCAACTGGGGGTGGCCCCGCTCCGGCAAAAGCCAAGTCCGGCTCCGTCAGTAGGGCTGGCCGCCCTCGGGCATCACGTAGTCGGACATTGGCGCCGAGACACCGTTGATCGTTGTTCCGCCGCTGGTGATGCCCGGGGCGATCGTCAGCACGCTATGCGGGAATCCGAAAGTCGGCTCGGTGACAGCGTCGAGCCGGGCCAATTCCTCGGCGGTGAGGTTCACATCGAGGGCGCGGACGTTGTCCTCGAACTGCGAGAGCCGGCGCGCCCCAATGATGATCGACGTCACCGCTGGCTGCGCATGGACCCAGGCCAGCGCCACGCCGGCGACCGTGGTCTCGTGCGCTTTGGCAATGATCTCGAGCTCGTCGACGACGTCGTAGGTCTTCTCGTTGAGGAATTCATCGACCAACGCGGCGCGATCGGCCTTGTGCTGGCCGTCATTGCGCCGTGTGTACTTGCCGCTCAGCGCGCCGCCCTTCAGCGGTGACCACGGCGTGATCCCGAGTCCGAATTCACCGGCCATGGGAACGAGTTCTTGTTCTACGGTGCGCTCGAGCAGCGAGTACTCGATCTGCAGCCCGACGAATGCCGACCACCCGCGGAAACGGGCGATGAGGTTAGCTTCAACGATCTTCCAGGCCGGAGTGTCCGAAACGCCGATGTAGCGCACCTTGCCCGCTCGAACGAGATCGTCGAGCGCGGCCATCGTCTCCTCGATGGGAGTGTTCGGATCCCAGATGTGCAACCAGTACAGGTCGATGTAATCGGTTTGCAGGCGGCGCAGTGAGTTCTCGCAGGCATTGATCAGCGCTTTGCGGCCCGAGCCGCCGCCGTTGGGATCACCCGGATACAGGTTGCCGCTGAACTTGGTGGCGATCGTCAAGCGATCGCGGCGAGCGGGGTGGCGCCCGATGTGGTCGCCGATGATCTTCTCGGAGTGGCTCATCGTGTAGAAGTTGGCGGTGTCGATGAAGTTGCCGCCGAGGTCGACGAACCGGTCGATGATCTGTTGGGACTCCTCCACGCTGGTGCCCCAGCCGAGGTCTTCCCCGAACGTCATCGCCCCCAGGCACAGCGGGCTGACGCGTAAACCGGATCGTCCGAGTGTCACGTAGTGATCCAAAGGCATTGGGTGCTCCCGTTCTGGTAGATTGTTCACCTATGCGGTCATTCACTTCTGAACTAGTTTATCTCTGAACTACTCGGGTGACAAGGTCGGTGACAAGGTCCATGTCTCAGGTCGATGCGGCCAAGATCTGGTCACTGAACTACCGGGTGCTGTTGACGGTGATCTCCAGCGTCGAGGCCGACATCACCGCGTTGGGGCTCGAGTCCAAGGAACTGTTCCTGCTCGCCGAGGTCGACGAGCATCCCTACCCTGCCGAGCTTGCTGCCGAGTTGGTCATGCCCAAGGCGACGGTGACGCTCTATCTGAAACGACTTGAGGCAGCGGGATTTGTGCGCCGGGAAATCGACCCCGCCGATCTGCGCCGCCATCGCCTCCTGCTCACCCCGGCAGGGCGTCAAGCCACCACGGACGGCCTCGCGCTGCTCTCGGGCGCATTCGATAAGCGCCTTGGATGTCTCACCGTGGCACAGCGGAAGGAACTCAAGAACCTGCTCGAACAGATTCTCTGACTCCTCGCGCCCGCCCCGGCATCGCGCTTGCCTCGAGATGCCGGTTGCCCGCTCCTGAATGCCCGACAATCGGCCCACCTGCCCAGACCCAAGGCGTAAAGTCAGGGGATTCGGGACCAATCAGGCCCCATAATCAAGGGGTCAGCGATGGCTGATAAATCTCCTCGGCAAAACATGACGAAGAAGTCTGGAAAATCTCTGAAAGAGAAGCGCGCCGATAAGCACGCGAAGGCGGCCCGAGCCTCGGCCACCGAGGCTTTGCTGCATGACAAGAAGCGCTGAGGCGCAGCGACTTTCGCTTGGAGTGCTGGCTCGCTCGCGAAAGGCGAACGAATGCATCACCGATCGGCTGACTTGACCGTCGTCTAGGCCGGTGGCCGCGGTGCGCGGGTCAGTTCCGGCAGCGCCCGCACGGTCCATGGTCTGCTGCTTCGTCATCGCGGCCAGCGCTTCCCTTCAGCTTGTCACCCACCACATCGTATGTTAACGCTGTATGTCAACAGTGTTGACAAGGTCGCCGGATAGGCGTGTACTGGACGTCTACTACCAGATCAGAGTCATCAGATGCTTGTCATCGTCGGATTGATTATCTTGCTCGTCGCCGCGATCGTCGCGATCGTGGGCGCGCTGAGCAATACAGGGGCAGCCCACCCGCTGACCGAAAATTTCTCCGTGTTCGGCTATCACGTCACAGGGTCGACCGGCAGTTTGTTCCTTTTCGGGATCGTGGTCAGCGCGGTGGCGTTGCTCGGACTGAGCATGCTGTTTGCCGGCGCGCGGCGTACTGCGGGCCGCGGCCGCGGCGCCCGGCTCGAACACCAACAGAACGCCGACACGGGCACGACCCCAACGGTGGACTCCGATGAGGGCGCGACACCACGGCGCACGGGTGCGCTGCTCGGCCGCTGGTCACGCATTCGACAACCGGTAAGCACGGGGCGGTCGAACGGGCACCATAGCCGCGCTCTGTGACCACCAGGAACGAAAAAAATCCGCGACCTTCAGCTGCGAATTGTGACGATGCCGATTCAGTCGCAGGGCATCATCAGGGATATTCAGTTGCCCGACAGCATGAAACGCACGATGGCTCGGCAAGCCGAGGCAGAGCGGGAGAAGCGCGCCAAAATAATTGCCGCCGAGGGTGAATCGATGGCTGCCGCCGCTCTCGGGGAAGCGTCGGACACGATGATGGCGCACCCACTCGCCTTGCAACTGCGGAATCTGCAGACGCTGGCCGAGCTCGGGGTGGAGAAGAACACCACGGTGGTGTTCCCGGCGCCGATGATGAGTGCGATCGGCGAAATCAGCAGCTTCCTCACACGGGAAACCGCTGCCGCTGAAGGGATCACAACCCTGCCGACCGCGGCCAAACCACCGGCGCTGTCGGCGACCGACATGTCAACCAACGGGGACCCCGCCAACGGTGCGGTTGTGGAACCAGGGCACGCGGCCGTCTGACCTAACACGCGGCCGACATGTCTTCGCTCCCTGTCGGTGAAATCCTGCCCTCTAGCCGTCCCCGGCTCCGCGTGCGGTGAGGATCCAGGTGTCTTTGCTGCCGCCGCCCGACGAGGAGTTGACGATCCGCGAGCCGCGGCTGGCCACCCGCGACAACGCGGCAGGCATGACGTGCGCCGACACCGATCCTGCCTCACCGGCCCTCAAGTGCACGAAAGCCCGCAGGTCGACGTGATGTGGGAACATCCCCTCACCGTCGAAGGTCGGGTGGGTGGACAGCGCGATCAACTCCTGGGCGATGAACCGCTCCGGCTGGGTGAGCAGTTCGCGTCGTCGCGCGTCCAGTGCGGCGTCAGTGGCTTCCGGCCCGATCAGCACGCCGGTGCCGCCAAGCCCGTCGATGGGCTTGACCACCAGGTCGCCAAGGTGAGCCAGTACGTGGTCGCGCTCTGCGCGCTCCGCGCAGATCCACGTGTGCACCTGGCCCAGCCTCGGTTTCTCGCCGAGGTAATACTCGATCATAGCCGGCACGTACGCGTAGATCGCCTTGTCGTCCGCGACCCCGTTGCCGAGCGCGTTGGCGACGGTGAGCCGCCCGTCGTTGATCGCAGCGAGCAGCCCAGTCCGCAGCGGAGTGCCGTCGCGGCCGACCGACGACAGCAACATGTCCTCGTCCAGGCGCGCATAGATCACGTCGATCTGACGGACGTCGGAGCCGATGTGGCGGACCAGCCTCCCGTCCCGCAGCGACAGGTCCGACGACTGTACGAGCGGGATGCTCATCTCCTCGGCCAGGAAGGTGTGTTCGAACCAGGCGGAGTCTTCCCAGCCGGCCGACAGCAGCGCGACCGCGGGATCGTCGGGAGCCTGCCGTGGGGCGGCCGCGAGCAGGGTGTCCAACAGCGTCTGCGGGGTCCGGTCCACGTCATCGATCGCGGCCGGCGGTTGCAGCTCCGGCAGATGCTTGCTCAGCAACCGATGGTTGACGATGGCAAATGCGGTGCCCGAGGGCACGCGCAGGTTGTCCTCGAGCACCAGCCAGTGACCGGCGCGGTCGCACACCAGGTCGGTGCCGCTGACGTGTGTGCGCACCGCGTCGCCCGCCAGCCGCCCGGTCGAACGAAACCCCGGCGCCCGGTCCAGGGCCTGCACGCCGATGATCCCGTCTGCGACGATGGCCTGCTCCGAGTAGATGTCGCGCAGGAACGCGTCCAGCGCCCTGGCCCGCTGCCCGAGGCCGTCGCAGAGCTGCGCCCATTCGTCGGCGGCCACCATTCGCGGCACGAGGTCGACCGGAAACAGCTGGGCGCGGCTCTGGCCGGTAACGCGGAACGTGATGTTGTCAGCGCGCTGTTCCTGCTCGATCCCGCCCTCCCGGGAACGCAACGCCGCCACTCCCAGGTCGGCAATGGTCGCAAGAACCTTCTGGTACCGCGGACGGGGGTGGCCGGCGGCATCGATGGCTTCGTCGTAGCTGATGTCAACATGGGTCGCGGCGCGCTCTGCATAGTCGCTGCCGGGCTGGTATCCGAACAGCAGCGTCGGGTCGTCGCCGACGGCGGCTGCGGTGCTCGGCCAGCGACCGGCGGTTTCGGCGATCAGCTGGTCCACCACGTCGGCGAGGCGACCACGCCGGCGCAGGCCCCTGCGTTGCCGCGCCGATGACGTGCCGGCGATCAGCACCTCGCGGGTGAGCTCGCTGACGATGTCCCAGTCGCCGGCGTCCTCCAGTTGCGGACGCAGCGACCGGACCAGCTCGGTGACCACCTCGGCGGCCGGCCTGCTGGCGGGGCCGGTGACGTCGACGAGATCCCCTTCAAGACCGGAACGGGCGGCCCGCCAGATCGCCGCACGACCCAGCGTCGGATTGATGACGGTCGGCGGTGAGCCGGCCCGCAGCGCCGCCGCCTCGCGCTCGACCAACGCCCGGAACAGCCCCGCGATCAGCACGATGGTGTCCACCGACGGGCAGCTGTCACATACCCGCAGTTCCAGTGTCGGTGCCGACGTCGACGGCCGGACGTCGAAGTACACCATGCCCTCGTCGGTGATGACCCCGCTGGCGATGAGGTCACGGACCAGCCGGTCGTATTCGGCGGTCGAGCTCACCTGAGCCGCGAGGCCAGTGGTCGGCCAGCGCTGCCAGACCAGTGTGCGCACGCTCGAGTAACCGGTGTCGGAACCGTCCGCCCAGAACGGCGAGCTGGTGGACAGCGCGAGCAGGATCGGCACGTGGGCGGACACGCGGCTGGCTACGCCGACGGCCTCGTCGCGGTCGGCGACCGTGACATGGACCTGTGTGCCGCAAATCAGCTGCTCGCGAGCCAGCAACTGGTAGTCGGCCAGCATCTGGCGGTAGCGCGCGGTCTTAGTGACCTGCATTTCCGCTGGCACCGACAGGGGCACGGCCCCCGCTGCGACCACTCCCATCCCGAGCTCCGTCGCGGCATCAACCAGGACACGGCGATGACCAACGAGTTCGGCGCGCAGTCCCTCCAGCGTGTCGACCACCTGGCTGTTCATCTCGACGACACAGCGCTGCAGTTCGGCGACGTACACGTCGGACAGCTCCGCCAGCAGTTCGGGCGCGCGAGCCGTCAGCCGCCTCGTCTTGAGATCGACGAGGTGAAACTCCTCTTCAACCCCGAGAGTCCGCGGCGGCTCGCGTCGCATGTGTTGCCACGCTATGGGCACGCAATTACCTCTGGGTTAATTACGACGGTTTCGCTCCAAAGATGCATACTCCCGCCACAAGGGCACCGTCGAGAGCAGAACGCGGTACAGCGCTCTGCGCGAGAAGTCGCCGACGCGCCCGCGCGCGTGCATGACCCGTGTGTTGTCGACGATGAGTATCTCTCCCGACCGCGTCCAGCGATGCGAATAATCCGGTTCACCCGTGCGGATGGCGGCGGCTAGCCGCCGCGAGCGTGGGTCGATCGGAGCCATACAGCCCGGATCGAAACGTACCCGGCCATCAGCGGATTGGCAGGTGATGTAGAAGCTTCTGCGGCCCGCGCCGACTCGGAATACCCCGCGCCTCATATCGTCGTCGTTGGCTGGGGGCGGCGGTTCCCACAGCCGCTTGAGATGGGTGGGCGATTCGCCCGCATCGTCCTGCTTGGCAGCCAGCAACATGAAGTCGGGCGGGCTTTGCAGGTGGGCGCCGTCGGTGTGAAACGGAAACGGCTCATAGCCGTATTGCGCACTAAACGACCGGGGATGTGCTTCCTCTTTGGTCAGGGGCCGCAATACCTTGACGGCGTCATCGGAACTGCGCGACCGCACAACCCTGATGGAAGGTGCCGAGGCCTGCCGGTTGCCCGCCACATCACTCAACGCATCGGCGAGTTCGCACAGGTTCCCTTCGACCAGATGCCAACCGAAATTGCTCGCCTTGCTCAGCGCGCAGCGCAAGGTCGTCGGCTGGTAGGGGGTGATGGAATCCATTGCCTCATCTTGCGGTTAGGGGCTGCGATCACGTGAAATGTGTTGGAGGTCGCGGCAACTTGTGATCGTCTAGGAAGATGTCGAGCTTTTCGTTGTAGAAGGCGATAAGGCCGGCGACCGGCGCGACCGGGCCCGTGGGGTACTCGTAGGTCCACGCTATGTCCGTGTGCAGCGTGTCGCCGACCCGGGCGGACCAGTACCCCGATGTGATCCCCTTGTAGGGGCAGACGGACTGGGTGTTGCTGGCCTCAAGATGTTCAAACGAGACCTCCGTGCGGTCGATGTAGTATCGGGTTGGCAGCCCGGTCTCGAAAAGTAGGACGGGACTGTGGGTTTCGGCAAGCGCGATGCCGTCGGCCTCGACCCTGACGTGGCGATGGGAGCGCAGCGCGTCGACTCGGACGTACGGGTTGCGCGGGTGAGCGATGATGTGTTCGTCTTCTTCGAACCAGTCAAGCGTGTCCCATTCGAACCGCACGTAGCCCGCCACCGGGCCGTCGGTGTCGTAGACACGGGCAGCGGCCTTGTGGGTGCGCCGGCCGCTGGTCAGCGAATGCAGCCGAGAAGGGCCGAGCTGCAGCCGTTGTGGGTGACCCTCGTCAAGCAAATGGTCCATGCGCACGTCAGATACCGGAATGTAGTACTGCGGGTAGTACGGCGCCTCCCAGACATAGCGGGCGCGGATCGTGTCGAAGACAAGCGTGTTATCGAAAAACCCGCGCACGCGGCGTGGCGCAGGCTCGATGCGCCCCCGCTCTGCCGCCATTTGTGGATAGTCGCGGTCGCGGTTCGTCGTCTCGGGAATCATTGGTGGTCCTTACTCAATTCTCGCCGGTCCTCTATGGCCACCATCCTCCTGTCGGTGCTCGCTATTCGTCCAGAGGGCGCTCAGGACGATCATTGCTCCTACGCGACGGCGCGGGCGACGTGGTCGGCAATGAAGGCATACATCTGCCGGGTGATGTCCGCGGCGTCGCTCATGATGTTGTACCCGTGGTCGACCCCTAGCGACACCATGGATCGTCTTGCTCGGGATGGCCGACAACGAAGCCGCCTCCGTGAATATTCACATAGACCGCCGGTATTTTCCCGTTTTGGGGATCGGGGTGGTAGACGGTCCCCGTCGTGGCGCCGTGGCGAGTCGGGATCGACGCGACAGTGGTGCGACCCGTGACCTCAGGGAAGCGGACGTCGGGCCGTGGTACGGGATCAACCCGCTCGGCGATCGCGTGGACCGTCGCGGCGGTGTTGGCCGACGGGATCGACGGCATGACGGATGCGTCGGCGACGCGGACGCCGCTGATGCCGTGCACCCTTAATTCGCTGTCGACGACTGACATGTCCGTGTCGCCCATCGCGCAGGTTCCCACCGGGTGAAAGTACGACTGGAACGCGGCCTTCGCGAAGGCACCCAAGGCGTCGTCATCGCCGGCGGCAGGGTCCGGCGCGGCTTCGGTCGAGCGCCACGGGTGGTGTGCGCTGGCCTCACCGATCTGGCGGGCCAGCCGGAGTGCGGTGACGAGAGCGCGGAGGTCCCTGTCGTCGCCGAGGTATGCGCCGAGTGTGAATCTGGCGACGGCTGGTCGGCGTGTCGCGTAGCTGATTTCACTGTCGGCGACAGCCGAGGCCGTTCACGGTGACGACGTAGGAGCGACGGCTGCCTTCGACTCGGGCCGATCTGAGAACGTGGGGAGTTCCGCCGGTGAGGTGTCGTGCGACGAAACAAATTCAGGCTGTTCGGGATGAGAAAACAATTCGGATGGATCCATGGGCGCATCTCCTTAAGGATGACCAGCCTCGGCTGCGGCGCGCGGTGGCGGACGAATAACAATCGAATCGCACGCTGACTTTATTGGAGCGTTCACGATTCAGATCAGACCGAAATGAAACGGTTCCCTTCTTACTGTACACCTGGCAGCTTTGGACGAGCACAGTGAGCCGTTGGGGCCTACGCAACCCCGGCACGGGCAAGGAGGACGGAAACACGGAAAATACCGTGCCACAGCATGTTTGCCGGTCAAGTCCGAGACATTCGCCGTGTCACGTCACCGGGAACCTCGTTTTCTTAGCGAAAGCACGGTCTCAACCGATCGACATCAGCCGGTCGATCGAGTCCCTGGGCAGGTAGCCATCGACAACCGCAGTCACCACCAGCCTGTTGAGGGTGATCGCACCCTTGTGGTTGTCCAGGAAAGCAATGTCGGCAGCATCGCGCCCGGTGGCGATCCGCACCAAGGTCTGCCGTGGCGCCAGGAGGGTCCCGTCGACCACCCGCCATTCCCCCTCGACGAACGCCTCGGCGACCGCGTGGAAGTCCATCGGGTACAGGCCCGGCGCGTACACCGAAACAACACGGGCGGGCACGTTGACCGCCCGTAGCAGCGCCACCACCAGGTGCGCGAAGTCTCGACACACACCGGCACCGGCGAGCAAGGTGTCCGTTGCCCCGTCGATCGGGTCGCTGGAGCCGGGCACGTAGTTCAGCCGGGTGCCCACCCATGTGGACACCTTCTCCAACAGAGTCGTCGAATCGATGTAGTTGCCGAATTCGGTTGCGGCGAAGCCGTAGAACTTGTCGGCCTCCGCGTAGCGGCTCGGGCGAAGGTACATGGACAGGTCGTATTCGGTCACCGGCGCCGGGTCGGTCCGGCCGATGATCGTCGCGGCGTAGTCGACCGTCAGGTAACCCACCGGAACGTCGAGTTTATGGATGCGGTTGCCGTGCACACCGCTGATCTCTAAGGGCTGGACGGGGTTTCCGTCCAAGACGAACGACAGCGACTCGAAGACCTCGGTGTTCGGATGCGGCGCGATAGCAATCTGGAACTCCAACGTCGCCGGCGCGCTGATCTCGACTTCGAGTTCTGCGCCCACATTTCGCTTCATAGCACCCACGAGGGCCCGCGCGTGCGTCAGCGACCGAGCCGACGAGGTGCGCGGCTCCCGCGACCATCGAACAGCGACTCACCGTCTCCGGTTGCCCCACCCTCGGAATCCCACGCCGCCCGTGCCGCAGTCATTTCTCCGCCTTTCGCCCTGCGCCGGGCACCCGCACGAAGTATGTCCGCGGCCGTCAACGCGATCCGGGCAGCCACTGGGGCCGAGCCGCCCATGTCGGCATGGTTGCCGACAACACGCGCTTCGGTGATGTGCGTCAAGTTTGTCTCTCTATCTGCCCGCCGAGGCGAGCTGTTGGTTGAGTTTCGAAAGCTGCGTCGAGGGTTGCGATTTTGGTGGGTCCTGGATGCCGGATTGTCCCACCTAACCGGCGGTTCTTCATAGGTTTGCGCATCGACTTCTGATGCTCGATCTGCCGAATCAGCGCGGCCTTCGCATCACTCAGCGCGCGGGTGATGTCCGGGTTCTCGGCGACCGCGACAAGCGGCGGAAGGCCGGGCAAGGTCGTACGCAATGTGACGCGCTGTTCCTTGCCGCCGCGATCCTGCAGGGAGACGTCCACGTTCACATCACGGGAATCCCACCTCCCTAGATGCGGTCCAAGCGTCGACAACGTCTCCGCCAGATAGGGGTGCTCCTTCGCAACGAAGCCCGCACCGACGTGGATCACGCTCTCGTGAAGAACATTTCGCCGCTTGTTCCCAAATTTCCTCATCGTGACCCTTCGGTTGAGCAGGCACACATGTGAACCCGCTTCGGCGCCGTGAAGTGATCTGAACCCGATTTCCGGGGATCAAGCGAGAGTCTCGCTAACCCCGACCGGGGAACTCTATGGCCGCAGCCAGCGTCCATAGACGGCGATGCTTCCATTAAACGCCCTCGTAGAGACGAAGTCAACATCGTTGGCGCACAACGCGGTTCTGCTACGCGTCCATTTTGACTATGGACTCAGTGCGTCGAGGAGTTCGAGCAGCGGCAGCGTCGCGACACTTATGGCGGCGTCACCGATGCCGTACGGCAGCACCAGTGTTTCGGCGTGCACGAGCGCACCGCAGGAATAGACGACATTGGGCACGTAACCGTCCTGTTCGTCGGTTGCGGGGCTCAGCAGCGGTTGCTTCAGCTTGCCGATAACTCTTGTCGGATCGTCGAGATCGAGCAAGATCGCCCCGATGCGGTAGGTGCGCATCGGGCCGACACCGTGGGTGAGCACCAGCCACCCCGCGTTGGTCTCGATGGGCGATCCGCAGTTTCCCAGTTGTACCGCCTCCCAGGCTTGGGCCGGCCGCTGGCATCCCTGCGCGCTCGTCCAGACGCAGAGACGGTCCGAGTAGGCGATCGTGTTCGATTCCCGGTCGGATCTCGACATGGCCGCATATCGACCGTCAATCCTGCGGGGAAACAGCGCAAGACCCTTGTTCACCGCCGCGGGTCCGACGATGGGCGTCGAGACAAAGGACTGGAAATCTGTGGTCTCGAGCAGTTGTTGGCTGATGCGGGATCCGCTGTAGGCGGTGTAGGTCGCATAGAAAGTGGCGGAGCCGTCATCGTCGATGAAGCGGACGAAGCGGGCATCCTCCATCCCGGCCGCCTCTGCGCCCATTGCCGGCCACAAGACACGCTCAGAAAGCGCTATGCCGTCGGCGAATTCGACGGCATAGGTTCGTTCCGCGATGGCTCGGATCAGTGACATCGTCTGTGGCGCATGTCCACGGGTGCTCAGGTGGGTCTGGAGACTGTCCAGTTGTTCGGTGAGGTCGGCTCGGGTGAACTGGTCGCCGAGCGCGTCGAGGACGTAGTCGGCGGCCTCTCCCGCGTCGTCATGTCTGGCGAGTTCGCTGCGGAACACCGCGGCATCGAGCAGAGTCGGCGTGACCACGCCGACGGTCGCGAACGGAGCCGGGTCGTCGACAGTGGCACGACCGGCCGCGTCGATGATCCCGGTCCGGAATCCGATTGACGAACGGTGCCCTTCCCCGATGCCACGGACGCTCATCACGAACCGCACGCAGCCCGCTGCTGTTCCCGTTTGGTCGGGATGGGCCACGATGCTTGGGTTGCATAACGCCGCACCTTCAATGGCGTACTCACTGGTGAATGTCGCACCCACCAACAACATTCGCGCTTCGGAGAGTTCTACGTGGCCGTCCAGACGGTCGGCGAGTTCGTGGGCGTTCCGACGGAAGGTGCCAACCAGATCGCGGTGACGCCCGTCGAAGCGGGTGATGACATCGTCTACCGACGACCGCACTTCATCCTCGTCCATGGCCAGGATGCGTGCCAGCACCGCCCCGGCGCGGGACTCCTGGTGCTCAAACCCTTCCTGGCCCGGCACGAACAGCCGGGTGATGACCCGCGACGGGTTGGCCCTGAGCCGCTGGGGGCTACGCGTCATCAGGTCGACATGCGTGGAAGTCATTGCGGCACCGTCGAGAAGCGTCGCGCATGCTGCAAGGTCGAAATCACCGCGAGAGTCGACTCGGCGCCCTGGTTGCGGTTCACCCCGTCGGCGTGCAGGCCATCGAAGCCACCGCCCGTGTCGGGGTCCCACATCGGCTGCCCAGCGTCGTTGTCACCCTGAAACCAACGTGCGGCGGCCAGGACGCCGTCGGACCAGATCGCGTTGGCATCGACCGCAGCGGCCCGCGCGCATGCATCGGCGAGCGTCGACACCTCGATCGGCTGCTGGTCGAACGCGGGCCGAGTATCGTCGGCTCCCCTGCCCGTGGCCGGGGTGGGCGAGAGGTGACCGTCTGCCGTTTCGTAATCGAGGAGCCAGGCCAACAGATCCAGGCCACGCTGGCGCACCGTCGTGTCGTGAAGTGCTACGCCCGCGGCGATCATCGCCTCGGCGAGGACCGCATTCCCGTATGTGAGTCGCTGCTCGGGCCAGGGCCAGGCCGCATCGCCGTTGGGCGGTGCGATCGAAGCGACATAGTCGGTAATGAGTTCATGTGCCCCCCGGTGTTCGGGATCGGCGGTGAGGAGCTCTGCCGCGCCGAGGGTCGCGAACGCCATCGCCCGCGGCCACGTCGACCGACCTTTGATGGCGCGCTCGAACTGGACGATCGCCGACTGCCGAACGTAGCCGACGGCACTATGGGCTGCCGCGGTTCCGAGCCCCCAGATGCACCGCCCCCAACAGTCCTCCAGCGCCGGCTCGTCGGCCCAATTGCCGGTGCTGTCCATCCGATTGCGGCAGGCACCGTCGGGGGCTTGCGCCTGGTTCAAGAACCGCAACGCAAGACCGGCGAGACCGTTCAGTGGCCCCTCAGGGTCGGGCTCTCGGGTGGCGACAACAAGGACACGGGCCATGTCATCGGTGCAATAGCCGTGCTCGTGCCTCGGTTCGTCAAGACAGGCGTGCTCGAAGGTGCCCCGACGGTCTGTCATTCGCAGCAGGTGGTCGAATCTTGGGGACGGCGTCGTCACGGCCATACCAGCGCGGGCGGGCCGGTGACGAGGCGTTGTGCCAGAACCAGGTATGCCCTGGCCACGACCGACCACGCCATCGTCGGGGCCAGCCGGCGGGCCTCGGCTGCCATGGAGCCCGAGATGCGCGGGTCGGTCAGCACCCGCCGCAGGGCGCCTGCCAGCCCGTCGTGGTCGTTGTGGCCGACGATGATGCCCGCCCCGCTGCCGAGCAGCTCGACGGCGTGCGGGAAGGCGGTGGCCACCACCGGGCGGCCGCTGGCGATGGCGTCGACCAGCACACCGGAGGTGACCTGGTCGGTGGAGTCATAGGGCAGCACCACCACCGCCGAGGACTGCACCAGCGCGCTCAGCGATGACCTGTTGCGGTAGGCGGGGTCGAAGAACACCGAGTCGGCCACCCCGCGCCGCTGCGCCTGCGCGGTGCGGGCGTCGCGGTAGGCCTCGCCGTCGGCGGCCAGCACCTTGGGGTGGGTGCGCCCGGCGATCAGGTAACGGGGCCGACCGTTGAGGTCGCGAAGCGAACCCATCGCGTCGATCACCCGCTCAACGCCCTTACCCGGCCCCAAAAGACCCCAGGTCAACAGGGTCGGTCTGCCCGACCGCATCAACGGCAGCTTCGTCGGAAGTGTCGCGCCGTGCGGGATGGTGATGACTTTATGGCGGTCGATGTCAAAGCCGTCGCACAGCCGTTGGCTGGCCGCATCCGACATCACGACCACCTGGTCAGCCAGCGCCACGATCGACTCGAGAACCGAACGCTGGTGTCGGGTCGGGTGTTTCAGAACCGTGTGCGCGAGGACGATCGATGGCACGCGCAGCCCGGCCATGATGTCGACTACCTCGTCTCCGTCAACACCGCCGTAGATGCCGTATTCATGCTGGATGACGGCGACGTCGCTTCGGTTCAGCAACTCCGAGGCCGCCGCGCACGACGTCGCCGAGCCGTTGACCAGCTCTCCGATGACCCGGTCACTCGACGAGGGTGACCCGTCGGCCACCCGCACCACGCTGACGTCGGCGCCATTTGCCGCCAAGCCGTCGGCCAGAGCCGAGGTGAACGTTGCCAGCCCGCACGCCGTCGGTGGATAGGTACTGAGGATGCCGAAACTCGGCGACCCGAAAAAGCTTTGTCCCACAACGGGAAAGATGGACGATCGGACGGTGGACAGAGGGTTCAAGAGGATCCCGACCTGCGGTTGATACCTGCGTGTCCGGCGTGAGCGGCTGCTCGGCGAGATCAGCGGTAGACGGCTGACGCATCCCGGACTGGCTGGGTTCCCAACCTCATTGACGGTACACCAAGGGTCTGTGTCGGTACGGCGGTGGTCTGCGCGGCACATGGGTTGGCGCATGGGTCAGGCCGGTGATTGGGCAACCAGTCTTTGCCGGGGTAGGCTCGTGTCGTTGGTTCCTCAGCCAGCCCGGAGCGGCGTCCCCAGCCTGCAAGCGCCGTGAGCATCCGCTCAGAGCCGGGCTCAGCCCGCGATCCAAACCCCTGATGCGCTCGGCCGTTGCACAAGCGTGGCCTGCACCTCATTCGCACTGCGCCGACCCAGCTGAGGACAATTCATGGCCATCGCGGATGTCGCGAGGTACGCGCACTTAAGTCAGTCGGACATCACGGCACTCGGGGAAGAACTGGACGCGATTCGCCGCGACATCGAAGATTCACGCGGCGTTCGCGACGCCGTATACATCCGCAGGACCATCCTGTTCCAACGGACGCTTGAAGCTGTCGCGCGACTGCTCATCTGGACCAGCCGTTCGAGGTTCGGCTGGGTGCTGGGAACCGCCTCGTTGGCCCTGGCGAAGAGCGTCGAGAACATGGAGATCGGCCACAACGTGGGTCATGGTCAATGGGATTGGATGAACGACCCCGAAATCCACTCGACCACCTGGGAGTGGGACATGGCCGGGGTTTCATCTCAGTGGAGGTATTCGCACAACTACCGGCACCACGTGTTCACCAACGTCCTTGGTGTGGATGACGATCTTGGATTCGGCATCATGCGGGTAACTCGCGATGAGCCCTGGCGACGACGCCACCTGCTCCAGCCGTTGCGAAACTTGTTGTTGGCGATCATCTTCGAGTGGGGAATCGCCTTGCACGGCGTCCACTCAGAGCATAAACGAGTGGTGACGACTGCGAAAAGGGCCAGTGCGACGAAGTCTCTGATCGGGAAGGTCGGCCGCCAAGTAACCAAGGACTACCTGGTCTTCCCTGCACTGAGCGGCTCACGTTGGCACAGGACGTTGGCTGCGAACGTGCTGGCCAATATTCTGCGCAACGTGTGGGCGTACGCGGTGATCTTCTGTGGTCACTTTCCTGATGGAGCGGAAAAGTTCACTGCCGTCGCAGTTGAGAAGGAAACCAAATCTGAGTGGTACTTGCGTCAAATGCTGGGGACAGCGAATTTCAGGGCCGGGCGGGTGCTCGCGTTCGCCAGCGGCCACCTGGGCTACCAGATCGAACACCACTTGTTTCCCGATCTCCCGTGCAACCGCTACCCCGAGATCGCCGCTCGTGTGCGGCCGCTGTGCGACAAGTTCGACCTGCCTTACACGACTGGCTCGCTCTTGCGCCAAATTCTGTTGGCGGAGCGGACAATCCACAAATTGGCGCTTCCCGACCGCTTCTTGGTCGCAACGTGCGACGACGCGCCAGAGACCGCTTCGGAACGGAAATTCCTCTTCGGCGACGGGTTACCTGCCGTCGTCCGTGGGCATGGGACGCTGTCTGGTCTGCGCACAGCGTTGCGGGAGACGCGTGAGAGGGCGCGCGCACGACGTACATCGATTCTTGCCAGACTGATCCACACGTCAGGCCGGCGACGTGCAGTCCTACGAATAGCGTGATCGGCGACGGTTCTGCGACGCCGGCATGATCGCCTCGGCGATCTGGCTACCTCACCGACCGTAAAATTAACTCGGAAAGTGCTCGGAAAGTGATTGTCTCCGATGCCTGGAGCGTAGCGTCAGCGGCGGTTGAACCCGGTTCGAGGAGGAGCCAAGCATGCGTATTGTGGTTGACCTGAATCGCTGCCTGGGATACGCGCAATGCGTCCCGCTGGCGCCGGACGTCCTGCAATTGCAGGGCGAGGAGGCGCTGGCGTACGACCCGAATCCCGACGACTCCCAACGCCAGCGGGTTGCCCGGGCCGTGGCATCCTGCCCGGTGCAGGCGATCATCGCGGAGATGGATCCCCCTTCGGACCGGACGACCAAGTGAGAACGCATCCACTGGTCGCGGATCTGGTTTCGGCGTTCAAGGCGCAGGGCCGGATCGTCATCGTCGGCGCCTCCTTGGCCGGGCTGCGAGCCGCGGAAGCTTTGCGGGACGAAGGATTCACCGGCTCGTTGACGCTCATCGGTGACGAGGTGCACGAGCCGTACGACCGCCCGCCGCTGTCCAAACAGGTGCTCAAAGGGTGGGTGCCCGCAGGTAACACGAAGCTGCCACGGATGCGGGCGATCGACGCAGACTGGCGCCTGGGAGTGGCGGCGACCGGCCTGGATCGTGACAACCGAGAAGTGTTGCTGGCCAACGGCGACAAAGTGCCCTACGACCGGTTGCTGATCGCGACCGGCGTCCGGTCCCGGGAGTGGTTCGATCCGGAAGCGGCGAAGCTGAAGGGCCTCTTCACACTGCGCACCAGCGATGACGCGGCCGAGTTGCAGGCGGCGATGAACGCCGGGCCAGAGCGGGTGCTGATCGTCGGCGCCGGCTTCATCGGCTCGGAAATGGCCTCCGTCTGCCGTGATCTCGGACTGGACGTGACGGTCGCGGAGCGATCCACTGCACCGCTGGTCGGTGCGCTCGGCGGGGTGATCGGCGATATCGCGGCAAAGATGCAGCGTGACGCCGGTGTCGATCTGCGTACCGGTGTCGCAGTCGAGGCACTCGAAGGCGACGCCGACGGGCACGTCCGGCGCGCCAAGCTGTCCGACGGAACCACGCTGGACGTCGACGTGGTCGTCGCGTCGCTGGGTTCCATCCGCAACATCGAATGGCTCGAAGATGCTCAACTCGCCACCGGGTTCTGGGGCGTGGCCTGCGATGCCGGGTGCCGTGCGTTTGACATCAACGGCGTGGTGACCGACAACATCTTCGTCGCCGGCGACATTGCGAGGGCGCCGCACGTGCTCTACGAGTATCAGTTCTTGTCCATCGAGCATGTGGACGCCGCGGTATTGGGTGGCCAGACCGCCGCCCACAACATGGTCAACCTTGAGACCGGACGCCGTCCGCACCTACCGCTGCCGCAGTTCTGGTCCGGCCAGTTCGGCGTAAACATCAAAGGCGTCGGGGTGTGCTCCTTCGGCGATGAGATCGTGTTCACCCAGGGCTCGCCTGAGGATCTCCGGTTCGCGGCCGCCTACGGCCGGAAGGGCCGGATCGTCGCAGCCGTCACCTTCAACCACGGCAAATGGCTGGAGTACTACGCCGCGATGATCGAGCGCTCGGCGCCGTTCCCGCCGCCGCCCCCCGGCTATGACGCGGCCACCAACGCGGAACCGATGTCGGCCCGCTTTCCGGATCCGCGCGAGCCGACCGGAATTCCCGATGTCGTTCTCACCGGCCATGATCCGACGTCGCGGGGCGCCGAGTTCCGCCCCAAAGCCCGCTAATACCCGTCTGCCCAAAGGAGCTCTCATGACAACCGCGGAAACCGCCTGGGCGGAGGCGATGCGGTTTGAGAATCGCGCCAATCCGTTCCCGTTCTTCGACGAGCTCCGTAAGACTCCGGTGGCGCGGGTGGACGACGACCTCTACGTCGTCACCGGATATCGGGAACTGAGGACCCTGCTGCACGACCCCCGACTCAGCGCCGACACCCGTCGAAGTCCGTTGGTTGCCAACAAGAAAGGAGCAGCCGCGGCACCCCCGGGCCCCGACGACCTGCAGGCGGGGTACGCCCCCAAGCAAAGCTTCATCGCCGCCGATCCGCCCGATCACGATCGCATGCGCCGTCAGGTGATGCGGCACTTCGCCCCGCCACATTCACCGGGTCTCATTCCGAGTACGGAACCTGATATTCAGCAGCTGTGCAACGACCTGCTCGACAAGGTCAAAGCCAAGGGCGAGAAAAGGTTCGACGTTGTCGACGACTACGCCTACCCGGTGCCGGTGTCGGTGATCTGCAAGATCATGGGCGTTCCGCTGGAGGACGAACCCATGTTTCACGCCTGGATCTTCGACCTTCTGGCGGGCGTGGACTTGAGCCCGGAAGCAGTGACCGAAGAGGGCCGAGCCCGCGCGGAGAAGGGCCGCGCCGCTGGCGCCGCGTTCCAGCAGTACTTGCGTGAGCTGATCGACCGGTATGCACGAGAGCCCGGCGAGGGCCTGATCTCGAGCCTGCTGCACGACGACGGCCCGGATGGACCGATGTCACCCGAGGAGGTCGTGCCCAATACTTCGCTGATGTTCATCGCCGGTCATGACTCGACGGTCAACACGATCGCCCACTGCGTGCTGACCGCACTGCGCAACCCCGGGTCGCTGGACTTGCTTCGCGGTCGGCCCGAACTGATCCCCAAGGCCATCGAGGAAACGCTGCGCCTGCAGTCCGCGGTCCAGTTCTTTCCGACCCGCAGCGCCGCTGCCGACATCGAGGTCGGCGGGACCGTTATTCCAGCGGGGGCGGCGGTCATCCTGCTGTACGGTGCCGCTAACCGCGACCCGATCCGGTTCCCCAACCCGAGTCAGTTCGACCCCGAACGCGAGGACAACCAGCACATCGGCTGGGGCGGCGGCATCCACAGCTGTGTGGGCGGCCCGCTGGCGCGCTTGGAGGTCAACCTCGCATTCGAGAGCTTCATCCGCCGCGTCGAGAACCCACGGCTCGTCGAAGACCCACCGCCTTACCGGCGGAGCCCATTCTTCCGCGGCCCGCTACATCTCGAGGTTGAGTTCGACCGGATCAAGGACTGAGGTCACGCCATCAAGGCATTCCAGTTCATCGAATGGCAGCAGCCGGGCCAACTGCGTGACGTCCCGGTCCCCGAGCCCGGACCTGCGCAGGTGCTCGTGAAGGTAGGCGGCGCGGGTGCGTGCCACTCCGACCTCCACTTGATGGAAGCTCCCCCTGGGTCAACGTCCGTCACGCTGCCGTTCACCCTTGGGCATGAGAACGCGGGTTGGGTCGAGACCATGGGGCCGGGGGCAACTGGCTTCGTGCCCGGGGATCCCGTCGTCGTGTACGGCCCATGGGGATGCGGCATGTGCATGAATTGCCGTCAGGGGATGGAGAACTACTGCGCGATACCGGGAAAACCCAGTCCCGGCGGGCTGGGCGGAACCGACGGCGGCATGGCCGAATACCTCCTCGTGCCGTCGACGCGCTACCTGATCCCGCTGGGTAACCTCGACCCGCGGGAAGCGGCACCGCTCACCGACGCTGGGCTCACCAGCTACCACGCGGTGAAGCGCTCAATCCCGTTACTGGGGCCGGGTTCGACCGCCGTGGTGATCGGGGCGGGCGGGCTTGGGCAGATGGCGATCCAGGTACTCAAAGCGCTCTGTTCGGCGACAACCGTTGTTGCCGTGGATACTTCGGCCGACAAGCTGAAGATCGCGAAGGAGATGGGCGCCGACGAGGCGCTGATATCAGGCGACGATGCGGTCAAACGGGTCAAGGACATGACGCGCGGTCAGGGTGCCGAAGTCGTTCTCGACTTCGTCGGCGTCAACGCGACGCTCACGATGGCAGCACAGGTGGCGCGGGTGCTCGGGCACCTCACCATTGTCGGACTGGGCAACGCCGCCCTGCCTGTGAACTTCAACAGCCCTCCGAACGAATGTTCCGTCGCGTCACCATTCTGGGGATCGATTCCGGAGCTGATCGAAGTCATCGATTTGGCCCAGGCAGGAAAGATTCGCATGCTCGTCGAACATTTCCCCCTCGATGACGCGGCACACGCCTATCACCTTCTCCACGACGGCAAGATCCAGGGGCGCGCCGTCATCACACCCAACAACTAGCTGCCAAGCGGTCCAAGCCCTCTGGGGTTCACAGCCCGCACACGCCGCCGTTCGGACGGCGTCAACGCACCCCAAATACCGTACGGCTCCTGCGCATTGAGTGCGTAGGTCCGGCAAGCCTCGAGCACTGGGCAGGACCAACAGATCTGCTTAGCACGCCGCTCGTTTCGGCGTAGCTGCCGGCCCCTCTCGTTGTCGCGCAGGTCACGGCACACCCGTCGAGTACAGCCACGCCTCCCACAGCGGCCGCAGCGACTCGTGCGCATACTTGGCGGCCAGTCCGGTGAAGTCGTCGGTGACGACGGTTCCGTGCCGATACCGGGCGGTCCAATCCCGAAGCAGCGCAAAGAAGTTCTCGTCGCCGAGCTGTTGCCTCAGGGCATGTAGTGTGAGCGCGCCGCGCGGTCACCGGCCTTCGAGATCAAGACTGCATCGACGACATCGTCCTGCGTGAAGTGCAATCGGCGATGGACCTGGAGGAGGCACGGCTCCTCGGACCCGTCGACACCGGCTAACCACATCGCGAACCGCGAAAACCGGTGCGGCCAACCGTCAGAGCAAGCCGAGCAGCTCCAGGTCGGTGATGTATTTGACGATCACCGGCGCAATGATGTGCGGGATGTCTTTGTCCGGCCCGATTTTGGCGTCCTGCACGGCGGCCCGGAAGCGGTCCGCCGGCGCCAACGATCCGTTGATCGGGTGCTGGGGCTGCTGGTAGTTGTGCAGCAGCGGCAGCAGGGACGCCTGGCGTTGGTTCTCCGGCAGTGCCCGCAGCGTGGTCTCGAACCGTGCCAACCAAGACGCGTACTCGGGCACCCGGGCAATGTGGTAGCCGGCCTCGACGAGCCAGTCGACGTAGGTGTCCATGCTGATGCCGTCGTCGTACGGGTTCATCACGTGGTAGGTCTCGAATCCTTCGACCACGTTGGCGCCGAGGGTGGAGATGGCGTCGGCGATGAACTCGACGGGCAGCCCGTCGAAGTGTGCCCGCTGCCGATTCCCGGCGGCGTCCAGCTCGTAGAACGAGAACGGTGCCACGCCCGTCGCGACCAGACTCAACATCATCCGGGTGAACATGTCCGGCACGTTGAGCTGACCGGCGTAGGTGGTGTCCGCCATGATCATGTCGCAGCGGAACACCGACACCGGCAGGCCGGCCAGGTCGTGCGCCCCACGCAGCAGCACCTCGCCGGCCCACTTGCTGTTGCCGTAGCCGTTGGCGTAGTTGTCGCCGACCTTGCGAGTAGCGCTGATCTGCCGGATGTCGGCTTCTTCGACGAAGCGGCCCGGCTCGATACCGTCACCCACGCCTATCGTCGAGACGTAGACGAACGGCTTGATGCGGGTGGTCAGGGCGATGCGGATGAGTTCCGCGGTGCCCACCGCATTGGGACCGAACAGCTGGCTGTAGGGCAGCACGTGGTTGACCAGCGCGGCGGGGTCGACGATCAAGTCGACGGTGTCGGCCAATCGCTGCCAAGTCTCCTGCGCCAGGCCGAGATTCGCTTCGCCTTTGTCGCCGGCGAGCACCTCGAGGTGATCGGCCGCCAGTGACCGGTAGTGCTCCAACAGGTTCGAATCGCCGCTGTCGAACGTCGCGTCGAGACGTTGCCGCGCGGCGTCGTCATCCTTGGCGCGGACCAGGGCGATGACCTTGCCGTCGACCATGTCCATCCGTTCCAGCCACTCCAACGCCAGGTAGCGGCCCAGGAAGCCGGTGGCGCCCGTGAGCAGCACGGTGCGCACCTCGCTGCGCGGTCCCGGCAGCGACGGTGCCGCCGCCAGGGTGGCCGCGTCGAGGAACTTGTCCAACGTCAGGTCTTTCGCGTGCACCTCGGTCGCGTCGCGGCCATGCACGGCGTCGTACGTGGGCCGCTTGGACCCACCGGCGCGCTGAGCGTCGATGTAGGCGGCGATGGACGCCAGGTCGCTGGCCGGGCTCACGATCACCCCGACCGGCACATCCACCTCGAAGATGTCGTGCAGAAGATTGGCAAAGGTCAACGCCGACAGCGAGTCTCCGCCGAGATCGGTGAACGCCGCCTCGGGTGCCACATCAGCCGCGGCCGCGCCGAGCAGCGCACCCACGGCCCTGGTGACCGTCTCCAGAACGGGACGGCCGGCGCCCTCGTGCCGCAGCGTGCGCAGCACGTCTGCCTGGCCGTCCGCCAGGTCGGTGTAGAGCTGCTCGAGCTCGGGGCCGTAGTACTGCTTGAGTTGCGGCCGAGCCAGCTTGCGGATACCGGTGAGCAGACCGTTCTCCAGCGTGAAAGGCGTTGTCTCGACCAGGAAGTCGCGCGGAATCTCGTAGGACTGGAGCCCGGCCTCGCGCGCCGTGCTCTGCAACGCGTCGCTCAGTATTGGCTTGACCGCGGCGACGTCGCCGCCGACGCTGGTCAGTGCGTCGTCGGTCGGGACGATCACCGCCAGCACGTAGGAGCGGGCGCTGTTGCCGTACACGAAGATCTGACGTATCGACGGGTGGCCGCCGTAGGCCGCCTCCAGCTTGGAGACCGTGACGAACTCGCCCTGCGAGAGCTTCAACACGTTGTTGCGGCGGTCGACGTAGGCGAGCTGGTCGGGCGCGATCTCGGCGACGACGTCACCGGTGTGATACCAGCCCTCGGCGTCGAAGAGTTCGGCGGTCACCTCGGGCCGCTTGTAGTAGCCGGGGATCACATCCGCCGACTTGATCCACAACTCGCCGCGAGGATGTGGTCGATCGGTGGCGAAGTAGCCCAGATCGGGCACGTCCACCAGCTTGTAGTCGAGAACCGGTGGGCGCCGGATCTGGCCGTCGACCGTGACGACACCGTCCTCGGTGGAGCCGTAGCCGTTGGCGAGGTGGATGTCGATGAACTCCTCGACCCATGCCATCAGCTCTGGCGAGATGGGCGCGGAGCCCGTCATCGCCGAGAACTGCCGTCCGCCAATGAGTTTCTCGCGCTGCTCGGCCATCACCTGTGTTTCGACGGCGTCCCGATCGGCGCCGTCGGTGGTGCGGCGGTCGACTTCGCTCTGCACCTCCTGGAACAGCATCTCCCAGATGCGGGGCACCAGGTCGAGCTTGGTCGGGCGCACCAGCGCGAGATCGTCCAGCAGAGTCGACAGGTCGCTCTTGGCGGTGAAGTAGGCCGTCCCACCCGCACCCAGCGTGGAATACAGGATGACGCGGCCCATCACGTGGCTGACGGGCATGAAGCTCAGGGTGATCGCCGGCAGCTTACTGCCTTCGGCGTCCAAGTCGGAGCCTACCCATCCGAACCCGCCCCAGGTCTTGGCCATCAGGCGGTCGGTGTACATCGCGCCCTTGGGAGTGCCCGTGCTGCCCGACGTGTAGATCAGCAGTCGCAGCGCATCGCTGTCGCCGCGCGGGATGTCTGGCCCGTTGGTGTGCCGGGCGCCCTGCTTGATGACGTCGTCGAGTGCCTCGACGGTGACCTGCCGGTCGTCCAGCCGCGCCGAGGCTGATTCGAATGCCTCGCGGTGGTCGTCGATCTCTGGGTGGTAATCGAACACCACAAGGCGCTTGGGCGCGTGCGCGGTCACGGCGAGCTCGACAGCATCGGCGAGGTGGTCGACGCTGGACAGGATTGCGACCGGTTCGGTCTCGAGCAGGATCGGGTGCAGTTGTGGCACAGGCGCACTGGTCTGGAGCGGCACCGCGACGGCTCCGGTCAGGGACAGGGCCATGTCCACGATGGCGTAGTCGGCGCTGGTGAACCCGAGCGTCGCGACCCGATCGCCGGGGTGGACCGGGTTGCCGGCCAGGGCGTCGGCGAGAGCCTTCACTCGGGCCCACGTCTCGCGGTAGGTCAGTGTGTCGAAGCGGGGCTGCAGCTCGGCGACGGTGCGCCCCGAGGCGTCGGTGACGAATTCGACGGCGCGCTGGCCAAGGGCGGGCCGGTCGGCGTAGCCGGTCATCACTGTGCGGATCACGTCGGTGAGCAGGAGGCCGGGGCCGTGCAGTGCGGCGCTGATGACTGGATCGGGCCGGGCGGCAATAAGTTGCGCGTCGCCGGAGGTCAGCTTGTCGAATCGACGTTGTAGCCGTGCTTCGCGAGCATTGGCTGGAGTTGCCATGCAATCACCTCTAATAATCAGAAAAACACTTCGTTTTTGAGGGGTCGCACGGCGCTGTGCAGCTGTAATGGAAACTACGTTAGCGACGCTAAATATTCCTGGGCGCCTGCTGTGAGAGCGGGGGTGCTGTGACGCGCTTCACTCAACTGGGTTGAACCGCAGCAGCGCCCGCGTTTCGCGGAGACGAATCACGCGGTGGTTCAACGACATCCTGCTCGGTTGCTGTTTCGGCACCGCGCGCGCGTGACGTGCGGAATCGTCGAGCAAGCGTTCGCTGAATTGTGTTGAGATCGCGCCGACGGGCCAGCACGTCCGGCACTCCTGCTCGCGGCGTCTTCACGCTGGGTGATATCGATCACGATCGTCAGTGGCAGGCAGGTCCATGATCGTCGCAGCGTGCCCCTCGGTGTCTCGCCGGGCGTGTGACAAGTTCGAGTAACTGAGTGACAGGAGATTCTGCGGTTTCGTGGCGAGACGTGGTAAATGCCGATGAGTAAACGGTGGCGCCGCCGGCTCTAGCTTGCCCGATTCCGACTCGCCGAGCGGTCACGAACCGACCCAATGCAGTACCCGCGAGGTCAACAAGACAAGGCCCAACGACACCGCGGCCACGACCACCAGCCCTATGACGGCGACCACAAGCGGCCGCCATCCGGTGCGGGCGATCTGGCGGATATCGGTGGACAGCCCGACGCCGGCGAAGGTAAGCAGGAACGCCCATTTCGACACATTTGCCACGTTGATCAGCTGCCCTTTACTCAGCCAACCGGCAGTGGCCGCAGCCGAGACTGCGAGAAATCCGAGCACGAACTTGGGGAATTTGTCCCAGACGAATGCGGCCTTGGCTTTGACGCCCGGTGCGAGCTCATCGGCCTCCCCCCTGGCCGCCCAGTACAGCGCGAATCCCAGCACCACGAAACCGATCAGAGCGTTGCGCGTGGACTTGACCAGCACCGCCACCTTGCCCGCCTCGTCCGAGAACAGGTATCCCGTTGCGGTGGTCTCGGCCGTGTTGTCGACCGCGAGGCCCGCCCACAGCCCGAACTCATGATCTGACAATCCAATGGCATGTCCGAACAATGGCAAGGTGAACAGCGCCACCGCTCCGAGTGCAAGGATCGCTGCGATGGCGTAGCTCACGTCGGAGTTCTTGGCACGAATAGCGCCCTTCGACGCGACGATCGCCGACACGCCGCAGATCGAGGTGCCGATCGCCAGTAGCGAGCCGAGCTTGCCCGACAAGCCGAACAACCGCGCTGCGCCCAGGATGATCGCCCCCGCGACAACCATGTCCACGAGGATCTGCACCAGGCTGGTGGCCCCCAACTTCAGCACGTCGCCGAGGACGAATCTCGATCCCAGCGCGACTATCCCGACCTTGAGCCAGAATTGGTAGGTTTCCACTCCGGGACGGAAAATCCGATTCAGGCCAACGGTATTGGCGATCACCAGCCCGATCAGGATTGCCCACAAGACATACTCGATGTCGGGCACCGTCCAGTGTTCGTGCTTGGCCAGAGCCAGCCAGGCCACCTCGGCGTACTTACCCAAAAGTCCCACCGCGACGAGCAACAACAGCCCGGGCAGGAAGTCGAGCGGCCTGGCGGTAGTCAACACTTCGTCGGCGGCGGTTTCGTCGACCCTGTCGCGGTCGGTACGCAGCGTGCTCACTCGGCTACCACGGAATCCTCGGCAGCACACCGGCAACGGCAAGCGCCGTCACCGCTAGACCAATAGCGGTGGCCCACCAGTCGGCCCCTACCCGGCTGAACCAACCGACGGAACTCGTGTTCTCATCCGTTGGCTGCGACGGCCCGGACTCCGCCATATTTCCTCCCTGTGCGAGACGGCCTCTTTACGGCCTGGCTGCGTCATCATGGCGCGGACCGGCGCGCCCTCCTACGTATCGGATCGCGGTGATTCCAGGACCGTCGCGATAGCGAAGCGCCTTGGCCAAGCTCCTTCAAGACATAATCGTCTCATTTGAGATAGACTAGTCTCATGAAGTTGGATCGTGAACAGGTGTTGCGCGCCGCCGCGGACTTCCTCAGCAGGCGGCCCAACGCCACCCAGGACGAGATCGCCGCGGCCGTCGGCATCAGCCGCGCGACGCTGCATCGTTACTTCGCCGGGCGAGCCGCTCTCCTCGAGGCACTGGACCAGCTCGCGGTGGCTCACATGCATGAGGCACTGAAAACGGCCCGCTGGCAGGACGGCTCGGCGACAGAGGCATTGCAGCGCTTGGTGACTGCGTGCGAGCCGGTGTCCGGATATCTCACGTTGCTCTACACCCAGAGTCAGGATTTCGACGCCAATCAGGCGACGGAAGCCTGGGCGGAGATCGACGCGGAGATCAGACAACTTTTCCAGCGCGGTCAGCGGGACGGCGAATTCCGTCCCGATCTGTCTGCTGTCTGGCTGACCGAGGCGCTGTACAACCTTGTCGCCGGGGCGGCGTGGGTCATCCAGGTCGGGCGGGCCGCCCGCCACGACTTCACCGAGATGATCACCGAACTGCTGCTACACGGGGTCATCCGGTCGTGACGCGCAGTTGGCTGGCCCTCGGCGTGGTCAGCCTCGGAGTGCTGGTGATCGGTGTCGACGGCACGGTACTGGCCGTGGCCACCCCACTCATTACCAAGGATCTCGAGTCGACGGCCACCCAGATCTTGTGGATCGGCGACATCTACTCGTTCGTGCTGGCGGGTCTGCTCGTCACGATGGGCAGCCTCGGCGACCGGATCGGCCACAAGAGGCTGTTGTTCTGCAGCGCAACGGCTTTCGCCGGCATGTCGGTGGCAACGGCATACGCGCCGACCGCTGAGCTGCTGATCGGGGCTCGCGCACTCCTGGGCGTGGCCGGCGCAGCGTTGGCGCCGTCCACGCTGGCGTTGATTCGCGGCCTGTTTCCACGGCCACGGGAACGCAGCGTGGCCGTCGGCGTCTGGGCCGCCATGTTCTCGGCGGGTACTGCGCTCGGTCCAGTGATCGGTGGGCTGCTGCTGGAGCACTTCTGGTGGGGCTCAGTGTTTTTGATCAACGTCCCGGTGATGGTCGTGCTGCTCGTTGGCGGCATCGTCTTGTTACCGGAGCAGCGCGACCCTACGCCGGGGCCGTTCGACCTGCCCAGCGTCGGGCTGTCGCTTGTCGGCATGCTCGGCCTCGTCTACGCCGTCAAGGAAGGTGCGGCCAACGGGCTTCGCGTCGACATCGCAATGGTGGGTGTCGTCGGCGCCGTGGCGCTGACGCTGTTCGTTCGGCGACAGCTCAGGCTGCCCGCCCCGTTGATCGACGTACGACTATTCGGCAATCGCGCGTTCTCAGGTGTGGTCGCCGCCAACCTGCTTTCAGTGCTTGGCCTTTCGGGCCTGGTGTTCTTCCTGTCCCAGTTCTTCCAGTTGGTTCAGGGATACAACCCGCTGAGGGCCGGGCTGGCCGAACTGCCCGCCGCGGTCGCCGCGACCGTGTTCGGCGTGCTGGCCGGTGTCGCCGTGCGCTACTGGTCGCAGCGCGCGGTCCTCGCCACCGGCCTGGCGCTGGTCGGTGTCGCGATGGCGTCGCTGACACTGATCAGCCCATCCACCGGATACCCGTGGCTCGGAGTCGCCCTGTTCGTCGTCGGCGTCGGCCTCGGACTGGCCTTCACCGCGGCCAGCGACCTCATCATCGCCGACGTCACGCCGGAGCGAGCTGGTGCGGCAGCGGCGGTCTCGGAGACCGCCTACGAGCTCGGCGCCGCGCTCGGCATCGCGATACTCGGGTCCATCATCGCCGCCGTGTACCGCGGGCTGGCGATTCCGCCCGGCACCCCGGATAGCGTGGCGTCGCATGCACGGGATTCGCTCGCCGCTGCGACCGTGGCGGCAAGAAGCCTGCCCGCCGACGAGGCACACGGCCTGCTGACGGCCGCCAAGACCGCATTCACCGACGGGTTGGCCATCGCCGCGGGGGTCGGCTCGGCGCTGATACTCGCATCGGCGGTGGCGGTGTGGCTGCTGCTCAAGCCGCGCCCGACGCGACAACCGGATCAGCCGGCGGCGGGAGGCACGCTCTGCTCGAAGCAGAACACGTTCGCCGGATCGTATTTGGCCTTAACCTGGCGTAGCCGTTCGCGGTTCGAGCCGTAATACTCACGCTCCCAGTCGGATGCGGGGGCATTGGGCACGTTGACGTATGCGCCGTCGCAAAAGGGGCGCAGTGCGCGCCAGAACTCGGCCGCCCAACCCAAAGCCTTCGAGTTCAGCGCAGGGTCGTCCCACGCCGCGCCCGGCTCGCAGTAGAACAGCGCGTCACGGTGTGGGAACGCGGACCCACCGGGCGGAGCGTGGCGCACCGCCCCGCCGAAGCTCGAGCAGAAGAAGTTGCTCGGCTCACTCGGTGTGTCCGCCATGAAGCGGACGACCAGATCGATCGCTTCGTCGGGGAACGGGCGAGTGACGAACTGAGAGTAGAACTTCCAGAAGGGGAGATCCGGCGCCCTGTCGACATTTTCGTAGATGGTCGGCCAGGCATCGTTCATGTAGGTCACCTCGGGCTTGCCGATCGCCAGCAGCGAGGCCAGCTCGGCGTCCAGCCCGTCGCGCGACCCGCCGTGCATGACCGCAGACAGTTCGATTGCGCCGGAATCGATTTCAAGCGCACTGGTCAGGCGCTCGTCGGCGACCGGCGCGTCGCGCTGCCACGTGCGAAGTATCGCGCCCAGATCGTCGTGGCCGGTCCACCTGACAATCGCGAACTCGACGTGGGAGAGCTCGTGCAGTTTCAGCGTGTACGACGTCGCGATCCCGAAGTTGCCGCCCCCTCCGCCGCGGCACGCCCACAGCAGGTCGGCGTTGCTGTGCTCGGTGGCCTCGACAACCTTCGCCGAGTGTGAGCCGTCGGCGACGACAACCTCCGCAGCCAGCAGGTTGTCGGACGCCAATCCCAAACTGCGGGTGAGCAATCCGAAGCCTCCGCCGAGAACCACACCGCCGAGGCCGACGCCTCCCTCCGAACCGGTCGGAATGACAAAGCCGCGCTGCCCGAGCGCCGGCACCGTCTCCTTCTGTGTGAGCCCCGTACCGACCGTCGCCGTGCGCGCCGTCTCGTCGATCGTGACGCTCTTCATCTGACTGACGTCGATGACGACGCCGCCGTCGACCGAGGACCAGCCATCAAGGCTGTGGCGCCCGCTGCGGGCACGCAGGGCAATGCCCTCCTCGCGGGCCCACTTCACTGCGTTGACTACATCGTCTGTGTCGCAACAGAACACGATTGTCTCGGGGTAGCGGGAGTACAGGCGGTTCCAGCCGATCCTGGCCGCCTCGTAGCCCGGATCTCCCGCACGCACAACCTCACCCGTCAGCTTGGTGGTGGTGGCAGTCATCGCTCACCTCTCACTCAATGCTTGAAGACGTCCACGTCTCCGGGCTCGGTTTCCATTATTTCGCGCTTGAACATCGACAGGTAGGCCAAGTACATCCCGCCGACGACGACCACGCCGACCGATATCAAGACGGCGGTCAGGGCCTCTGGCGGCGATACGAGCACGAACACCACGAAGACCGACCACACCAGCGCGCCGATCGCAACCGGTATGTCGAAACGCCCGAGATCGAACGCGTTCTCCTGGCGTCCCAACCGTTTCCGCACCCCGAGATAGAGCACGATTATCGCGCCGTAGAGGACCGCCCCGATGAGCCCTCCCACCGTGAGCATCTTCAGCAGTGCGTCACCGGGCAGCGCGCCCATCAGGACGAATCCCACGACGACGATCAAGATGGTCGCCGGAATCGGTGTCCGCGTATGCGGGTTGACCCGACGCATCAGCTGATGCGCAGGAAAGCGTGAATCGCGCGACATCGCGAACACCATCCGGGCGCAGGTGGCCAGGGTCACCAACCCGGCGCCGAAGAATGCGAACACGATCGCAACCAGCAGCACGCGCTCCATCACAGAACCCAGTTGATCGCGCAGGATCATTGAAACCGGCGAGTCGGTGGCGCTGACCCGCGGGATGTCCTTGATCGCGATCGTGAGCGCGATCACGAACACCATTCCCAGCACCCCAGCCGCCACGACGGATCCCACGATCGCGCGCGGGACGCTGCGGAACGGATTCTTGGCCTCCTCAGCCATGTTCGCCGCTGAGTCGAAGCCGACGAGGGTTGCGATACCCATGATCGTCGCAGCCATCAATCCGCCGCCGATGGCGAAATAGTTGGAGGAGCCCTCTGCGATACCGCGCGACGTGAGGTTGCTGACATCGCCGTGGCCGGTGATCGCCACGGCGACGAAGAGCGCGACCGTCAGTACCACGACGATGACCAATTCGAGCCCCACCGCGGCTGACGTGATCAGGCCGACGAGGCGCGTCGAGAGCACGACGAGCACGGCCTGAATCACCAGAGCGACGAGCGTGATCACGCGCGCGCTGTTCTCGTCCGGCGGCATGCCGAACAGTGGCATCACTGCAGTGCTCGCCATCGCATTGTCGGCGGCCACCACGCCGATCGCCAGGTAGCAGAAGGCCAGCCAGCCGAACAACCAGCCGATCTTCGGGTTGGCCAACCGCGACGCCCATTGGTACGAGGAGCCGCTGAGTGGGATGCGGGCCGCGAACTGGGCGATCACCAGCGCGATCAGTGTCTGCCCTACCGCAATGATGGGCCACAGCCAGATCCCTGCGGGCCCCGCGTTCTGCAGCACGTCGTCGTAGGTGCCGAAAATGCCGACCGCTACCGAGATGAACGCGAACGAGATCGCGAACACCTGAAACGAGCCGAGCGTCCGTTTCAGCTCCGGCTCGTAGCCACTGTCTTCACGTAAAGTGTCGGCGGCCTGAATGTCCTTCAGATCTTTAGCCACCAAGGGAACCTCACCTTCGACGAGAGGTCTCTCAACCTACAGAGCGGGGCATCTGATTATCCGAAATTTGCCGTTCCTGAATATTCTTCTCCCGTAACTAGTTGATTTCCGTAGCTAGTTGATCCCCGTAACTAGTTGATATTGGTGAACAAGGACACTCCTACGGCGGCGCCACGAAACCCATCGTTTCGGTCGGTGCGCCTTGGCCGGATCGCCGTCGTAGGAACCTAAAGTCGGTGGGCATCCCCGGCCCGGCTTACCGGCGCGATCAGGCGGAGTGTGGCATGTGAGTGCTTGGCTGCTGAACAACGTCCCGTCATGCTGCTCCTCCCGGGACTCAGCGTCCTCATCGCTGGCGGAGCGGTGCTCATTCAGATGTATGCCCGCCACCGGTTTCCGGGGTTCAAGGGCGAGGCACATAACGACGTCACGCGGTTCGCCTTCACCGTTATCGCGTTCCTCTACGCCTTCTTGAGCGGTTTCTTGATCAACGCGATGTGGGGTCAGGTCAACAGTGCCGACGGCCGGGCAGCGACCGAGGGCTCGGCCGGAATGCAACAGGCCAAGAGCCTCACCGTGTTCGACAAGGCCGACAGCGACCGATCCGGCAGAGCCTGCACACCCCGCCACCGACACCTTCGCCGCGTGCTCGCCCGGCCAAGTCCAAGACCAATACACCCGCATGTGCGGGACCGCGGGGGTACCAGGCGGCATGGTGCCGGCCGAACTACCCGTCAGCGCTCCCAGCAGTGACCTACCCGCCGGTGCTCCCAGCAGTGACTCATCCGTCGGCCCTCCCAGCGAAATGGACTTGTCGAACTGCCAGAACGGGCAGTAGGCCGGGTCGATTGACTGCCGAGCTGCTCGAACGCTAGAGCAAGCCGAGCAATCTACGCGCAGCAGTTGGGATCAAGGACCGAGCACAGCGCTGTCAGCGCATCGCGCCGTGGCCGGTGATACACGTTCATCCCCCGTCGCTCTGACACAACCAGCCCAGCGCGCCGAAGCTGCGTCAGGTGGTGGCTGACGGTCGATTCGGTCAGCCCCACGGCGGTCGCGAGATCACCGCTGCACTCCTCCTTCTCAGCGGAACCGAACAGCAGCGACACGAGCTTCACGCGAACCGGGTCGGCCAGCGCCTTAAGTCGCAGTGCGATCTCCAGTGCGGCTCCATCGTCTAGCACGCCCGCAGCCACCGGCGCGCAACACACAGGGCCACTGAGGTCGACCATCGGCAGCGTCCTGGGCATACGACAATGCTGACAGATACATTGACATATATCAAAAAGGTAGGAACGATGGAGCCACACTACTTCGATATATGTCTCAAGCGTAGGGAGGTCCCATGCCCCGGATCCAGCTCGCCTTGAACGTCGACGACCTCGCCGAAGCGGTCGCGTTCTATTCCAAGCTGTTCAACACTCAGCCCGCCAAGCTCAAAGAGGGCTACGCCAACTTCGCAGTCGCCGAGCCGCCCCTGAAACTTGTGCTTCTCGAAAACCCAGGCAGTGGGGGCACACTCAACCACCTCGGCGTCGAGGTCGAATCAAGCGACCTGGTGCATGACGAAATCGCCCGCTTGGCCGGTGAGGGCATGTTCACCCAGGAGCAGATCGGCACCACCTGTTGCTTCGCCACCCAAGACAAGGTGTGGGTAACAGGTCCGGGCGGGGAGAAATGGGAGGTCTATACCGTCCTGGCGGACTCGGAAACCTTCGGCACCAGTCCCGAACTGCTCGCCGCCGACCCGTCTGGCGGGACGCCCGCAACCTCCTCATCCTGCTGCTGACCCGTCGTGAGCAGCAACGTCAGCACTTCGCGTCGACTGCTGGCCGAGTTTGTTGGTTCGGCCCTGCTGGTCACTGCAGTGGTCGGATCAGGGATCGCCGCCGCGCAACTGTCACCGGGCGACGTGGGCTTGCAGCTATTGGAGAACTCCATCGCTACGCCTTTGCCCTTGCCGTTCTGATCCTGCTGTTCGGGCCGGTGTCGGGTGCACACTTCAACCCCGTTGTATCGCTTGCGGATTGGCTTTTGGGCCGAAGGGCCCGGACTGGTATTAGCGGCCTAGATGCGTTGGTGTACACAGTCGTTCAGACGCTTGGCGGCATAGCTGGTGCGCTATTGGCGAACATGATGTTCGACCGGCAGGTGTTGGAAATCGCCACGAAGCACCGGCTCACAACAGGGCATCTGCTCGGCGAAGTAGTCGCGACAGCCGGGCTGATCGCCCTGATTTTCGCGCTGGCCCGTACCGGACGCGCAGGACTCTCAGCCGCAGCAGTCGGCGCATACATTGGCGCGGCGTATTGGTTCACCAGCTCAACGTCGTTTGCCAACCCCGCAGTGACTATTGGCCGCATGTTCTCCGACACCTTCGCCGGGATCGCGCCCGGCTCCGCGCCCAGCTTCGTCATCGCCCAGATCATCGGTGCGGTGATCGGTTTAGCACTTGTGATGGCGCTCTACCCCGACGTTGCAAGCCACGCCGACGAGGTCGTCGTACCCCATAACAACAATCCGGAATCGACAGAGAAGCAAATGGCTAAACCAACCGTGCTGTTCCTGTGCACCCACAACGCAGGCCGTTCCCAGATGGCCCTCGGATTCTTCTCACACCTGGCCGGTGGCAATGCAGTTGCTTACTCCGGCGGCTCCGAACCTGCCGATGGGGTCAATTCTTCTGCCATCGCGGCAATGGCCGAGAAGGGCATCGACATCACACGTGAATACCCGAAGCGCTGGACCCACGACATGCTGCGAACCGCCGACGTCGTCGTCACGATGGGCTGCGGCGACGCCTGCCCGTTCATTCCTGGCCGCCGTTACGAAGACTGGCCGCTACCGGACCCTGCCGGCCAGCCACTTGAAGCCGTCCGCCTGGTCCGCGACGAGATCGAAGTTCGCGTCCGTCGGCTACTCAGCGACCTTGGAATGTGAACTGGCGCGTCTCCCTGTTACCCCTGATCACCGAGCTTGGGCTGCTCGCGAATTACGATGTGGAGCAGACGTTTTCAGGTTCCGCGATAGACGAACGCAGGCTCCCGGTGCTGTGCCGGGCTGGTCTCCTCGACGGAGCCGGCGCTGGGAACGTCGCTACAGTGCGCGGCCGGCTCGAGGCCCAACCGGGATGGCTGCCCGTGGTAACCCGCGCATGCCGAACAGTGCGGCCGGCGGCGGAGCCCGTTGCCGAACAGACCGACCGGATCGGTGTTTCCGGTGGTGAGGATTGCCGTGCGGTCTCCGTCGTGACGGTCTTGGCAGGCGCTGCCGATGTGTTTCCAGTAGGTGCGTACGCGGTGCGCAGGGCCACATAGATCAGCCAGCCGGTCGTGGCGATCAACTCGGCCTGCTCCGCGAGCCCTACCTGGCCGGAGCTGGCATTGCCTTTGTCGATGGCGAAATCGATTCCGGTCCAAATCTGCGTCGTCATCACTACTGCCAACATGTACCGTCCGACACGGCGAACCGACGCCGGGGTGGGCTCGACGGAATCGGCCACGACGAAGGCGATCATCGACAGGATCGAGGCGACCACAGCGATCGAGCTGCTGAGCAGATGCAACTGGTGCCCTATCGGAACCGCGCCCGACGCTTCGCGGGCCGCGCATGCGGCATTCGAAGACGGAGCGCACACCATGTTCCAGACCGTGCTGTCCAGCGCGGTGGCCACCGCGAAGACACCGACCATCCACCACCCGATCCGGCTCCAGCGGCTGCCTCGGGCGCCGACCAGGGCAGCGGCGGCGGCGATGAGGCAGATGATCGCGGTAGCCCGATCGCCGCAACGGAACCACTCGCCATGCGGCTGGTCTAAAGCGGCGAGCTCACTGATCCATTCGTGCGGGTTGGGCAGCCTGCGGGTGAACACGATCTCTAGTAGCCAGTTGGAATAAAGCACCGCACCGGCAGCGGCACCGGCGACGGCAACCCGGCGGCGGGCGGTCAGCAGCGATCGCCGTTCGCGCGTGGACGTTGCCGCCACGTCACGGCGTCGAGGTAGGGCCACCAGGCCACCGCGATGCGCTCGTTCGACCGCTCGCTCGCGGTGCAGGGTCATCGTCAGGGTGTTCGTCATTGGTCCGCTACTCCTCGTGGTCATGCAGGGAGCCTGCGGTGCCGGTCTTGGAACTTTCTTGACGATCTACAGGTGTGGATCACCGGCCTGTCAGTTAACGGATCTGCACGCTTCGACGGGAGGGGCTGCTGCACGACCTCCGGCATACGTGTGCGTGAGGCCGCCGCGCGCATTGATCGCGGACGATCAACGCGCTCGTACGTCACGACGGTCTACGGTCGATCCATGGGTACAGTCGCACCGCCGCCGTTGTGACATGAGTACTCCGAGAAGGGGACCCTGGGGGCACTGTGGGCGATGATCGTCGGCTTCTTCATGACCCTGATCGACTGGACGGCCGTCTCAGTCGCCAATCCCTCGATCATGGCGGCATTTCACGCCGACTACGAGTCGGTTATCTGGGTGACAAGCGCCTGGCCAGCCCGCTCCATACCGGCAGAAGGTGGCTATGTTCTGGTTCACGAGGCCGGACAGCGCGCTCCCACTGCCGGGGCTCCTAACTCATTAGTCGCGTGTTTATGAACCACGTATTGTTGGGGCGCGCACTGGATTTCAGCGAATCAGAATTGCCGTCAGGCTGACACCCGCCACCCGTTGCCATGCCTTGCCTGTTGGAGGACGATGAAGTAGTCCGGCGGCGCCGTCGAGACGCTGCCCCACATACAACGGAGGCAGATCATGTATGCACGAAGCACCACCATCCAGGGGCAGCCCTCGTCCATTGACGCCGGTATCGCGCATACGCGCGACAGCGCGATGCCCGCGCTCGAGGGCATCGACGGGTGCGTTGGCTTGTCTCTGTTGGTCGACCGAACGTCCGGCCGCTGCATTGTTACCACCTCCTGGGAGTCCGAGGAGGCGATGCGCGCAAGCGAGGAGTCCATTCGGCCGATTCGTGACCGGGCCGCCGAGCTTTTGGGTGGTAGCAGGCAGGTCGAGGAATGGGAGATCGCTGCCATGCATCGCGAGCACCGCGCGAGTGAGGGCGCCTGTGTCCGAGCCACCTGGGTCAAGGTCGGCCCGGATCAGATCGACCGAGGCATCGACTTCTACAGGAGGACGATCCTGCCCGCCCTCGAGGAGCTGGAAGGTTTCTGCAGTGGCAGCCTGCTAGTCGACCGAGCGTCCGGTCGTGGCGTGGCCTCGGCGACCTTCGACAGCGTCGAAGCGATGGAGCGGAACAAGGACCAGTTGGACAGCATCAGAGCTACGGGCAGTCAGGATGCCCACGCAGAGGTGCTCGACGAGTGCAACTTCGAGTTGGCGGTTGCACACCTGCGTGTGCCCGAGATGGCCTGACTACGAGCTGCCCGACGACCACTGGGAGCGCTGCGTCGGCGCGATGAGGCGATAGTAGGTCGTAGGTCAGCACATGCACGGAGCCCCATCAGCCACATAGCCCAAGGCCAGAGTGCGGATAGCCGCACGCGTCACAGAAAGGGTTAGGGTCCGGGATAGGGCCATCCGTTGCAGCTATCACGGGGCGGTGTCCTTCGATCATGGACCAACTACCCACCGCAGGATGTGTTCAACGGGGAGGCTTGCGAACCCCATAATGTCCAGCCCCCTGCGGCATCTAGTGTGGCATTTGTGGCTGCTGGGGTTGGTGAGCTCGTGCAATCAACCAGGGGTCCGTCGCCAGCGCATGCTGCAGAGACATCACCTGGCGCTGCGAGTGCAGCGCAGTCACGTACGGGCCGGCGCTCGGCGGAGGGGCGCCGCGTGCTGAACGGTCCCGCGCGGCGTTGCTGAAGGGTTGCCGCGAGCACTCCGCGCCCCGGCTACCGGTTCGTCACCCGTCCGACGGCTCGCAGAATATGGAGTATCAAATGCCCGGAGAGAATTAGCGAAGAGTGTTCTACTAACCCCTGGGGCTAATGTCCATCACGGGGGTCGAGATGACGAAACACATTAATGAGATCACCGGCGAAGAAAGCGCCGCACGCGTAGCAGTGGATACCCGGGTGCGCGTCTACCCAGGGACCGACACCGAAGACCACGGCATCGTCGTGGAAGATTTCGGCGAGATGCCGTATTCCCCAGTTGATGTTGGGGGACAACACATAGCCGACGCAGCACGAAGGTGGGCTGTAATGCTAGACACCGGCACAGTGCTGTTCGTCGACAGCGACGACCTACTCCCCGAATAACCTGAACAATCAGGCGTAGGTGGAGATCGCTGAGTCAAGGGCCCGAGCTCGCAGTCGGCTGACCACAACGGCGACCGCTATTCAGTGAGGTCGAGCCCGCCCCGTAGCCCTTACTGTTCAGCCTGTTGCAAATGCGCGATCTCGTCACCCCACACCGAGTGGGCACCGGTATCACCGACGCGATAGAGCTGGATAATCGACGAGATTCCGACGGCGAGCGGCGGCGCGTCTCCGCGCAATGCATACAGACCGTGAGCCGCCACGCCGTGCGGGCTCCGCCCCGACGCCCCGGGAGTATCCCCCCACCCCGCGGCGTGAAGCTTTGTCCGTTCGCGCAATATCAGATATCAATGGTCGCGCTAAGTCCGCCGTCGACGACGATGGTCGTGCCGTTGATGTAATTGGCTTCGTCGGAAGCTAGGAAGACTGCGGCGCCCGCGGCATCCCAGGCGTCGCCAATGCGGCCGCGCGGCGCACTGTCGTCGAGGTGCTGCCAGAGCTGTTGGGGGTTGTCGGTGACAGCGTTGACCCAGGTTTCCAGCGCCGGGGTCCGGACCACGCCGAGGACAATGGTGTTGGCGCGGATGCCTTTTCGGGCATACTGCAGTGCCACGGTCTGGGTAAACTGGATAATCGCGGCCTTGCTCGATGCATACGTGATCGACGGTGCGCCGACCCAGCGGATGGCGGCGATCGAACTCATGTTGATGATCACCCCCGCGTGTTGGCGTTCCATCAGCGGCAGGGTGTACTTGCAAGTCAGAAATTGCGAGGTCAGGTTGATCCTGATCACCTCGTCCCAGCTGGCCTCACTGGTGTCCACCGGCCCGCCGACTCGATCGATGCCGACGTTGTTGTGCAGGATGTCGACGCGGCCGAATCGTTCGACGCAGTGCGCAATCATGTTCTGGACTTCGTCGGCGACGGTGACGTCGGCACGGAAGGCCTCCGCGTCACCGCCCTCCCCGGTGATCAGTTCCGCCGTCCGCTGCGCGCGGCCGCCACGGTCGACGCAGAGGACCTTGGCTCCCTCGCGCGCGAACTGCACTGCTGTTGCCATGCCATTTCCGAACCCGGGCCCCACGCTTGAGGCTCCAGTCACGATCGCAACCTTGCCGCGAAGTCGATCAACCAACGTCCCACACCTTCTTCCCGCCACCTCATATCGTGTCACCACGGGCGGCCAAACAGTGCCATCGCGCTGCAACTGCTGGCCGTGCGGTCGGGATCAGACCTCCGCGACGACCCGATCCCGAAAGAATGAGTTACGTCTGAGGCAATGACCATCGCGGATTGCGTTGGGACCATCGGCCCTATCACGCCGGTTGTTTGACCGCCATCCTGACTTTGAGGTGACGGAGCCTTCGAGAAGGAGTGGTTCGACAATGATGTACGGCGGGAACGGCTGGATGTGGCACGACGGCGGTTGGGGCTGGGGCGGCTGGATCCTGATGGCCCTTGTGATGGTCATTTTCTGGGCTGCGGTGATCACCGCCGTCGTCCTGGCGATCCGCTATCTGGCCGGCGAAGGCAGCCAGCGCAACCAAGCCAGCGCGGGTTCGGCGCGGCCGGCCGAAGATGTGTTGACACAACGCTACGCCCGAGGTGAGATCGACGACGACGAGTTTCGACAGCGCCTAACCCTTCTGCGCGAACACCTTTGATCACCATGCTCTCCCACCGGCTACGGCTCATCCTGATCATCGCCTTCGCCGCCTTGGTGCTTGGTGTGGCTTCTGCGGCAGCGTTGGTCGCGGCAGGCGGGTTCCGAATAAGCCCCCGCAGCCCGTTCCTCAGTGATGCCCCCCAGTCTCCAGTATCATGCGCGACGCCGGCGCTGACCGGTTCGATTGTCGACGTCACTCTTACCGACATGGGAGGGATGATGGGACCCGGCAGGATGGGATCGGGAATGATGGGGTCTAGGCCATATGACCCAGGAGCACCCAACAGTTGGATGTCTCCATGGCAGAGCGGCTCCCCGTGGCCGGGCATGGGGATGATGCGCATTTTCGTTGTCCCGTCCATCATCCCAGCGGGACCCGTATCCCTGCGGGTCCACAACACCGGTGCGCTGACCCATGAGGTGATGGTGCTACCGCTGAATGCCAACCAGTATCCAGGCCAGCGGGCCATCGGCACTGATGGAAGAGTCGATGAGACCGGCAGCCTGGGCGAGGCGTCGCGGAGCTGTGGGGCTGACGCCGGTGATGGCGTCGTCGCCGGTGCTACTGCCTGGACGACCATCAACAACGTGCCCCCGGGGCGCTACGAACTGCTCTGCAACATCGCGGGCCACTACGGGTCCGGGATGTACGCCGAACTGGACGTTGTCGGGAATCGCTGATGGCTCGGACCATTTCCATCTCGAATCAACGAGTCCCGTTGGGATCCGGGGACATTTCTACAACACATGTGGCCTACCAGCGACGCGGAAGAGGAAGCGATATGATGATCGCGTTGTCCACCACCCTGCACACCTCGTTCGATGAGGCAGTCGAACTAACCCGGGAAGCCCTCGCACAGCAAGGGTTTGGCATACTGAAATCCGAACATCGGCTCACCGCCGTACCGGGCCCAGGGGCGAACGCCGAATTAATGTACGACGCCGCCGTAGTCCACCTATGCTGACGGGTTCGGCCGAGCGAGGAAGGAGAATTCGATGATCGAAGTACTGCCGGACATGCCCGAGGGAGTGACCGGCATCCGCGTGTCGGGCCGGCTGCTTGGTGACGACCTGCGCGATTTCAAGCCGGCCATGGAGGAGCTGCTGAAAACCGGCGAGATCAGGATCGTGGAGATCATCGCGTCCGATTACGAAGGCTTCGGGCCGGGCGGGTTGGTCGAGGACCTGAAGCTGGGCTTCGGCGCTCTCTTCCAGCATCATTCGGCCTTTAAGCGAATCGCGGTAGTGTCCGATAAGGAATGGGTCGCCCATACGCTGCATGCGCTGGGTTGGATGGTCCCCGGCGAGCTCGCCGTATTCGGCCTTGACGAGCTTGAGCGCGCCAAGGAGTGGGCCGCCGGCTGAGACGGCCTCGTAATTCAGTCGAGAACTGCAGTGGCGACGCAGTAAGGCCAGGCTCAGGATCGGTTCAACAACAATCCACCGGGTTCAGGGATCGGAACACGTTGATTTGAGTCACTCGTCACGGGACTTCCATTGAACGACTCGATGAATGGGTTGCCCTGGCTCAGCCCTGGGCTACGAGCCCACAACCGGCTACGCTGCGGCCTGCAGCCTTGAACCGACTCTCACAACACCTGGACCAATTCATGGGCGCGATCAATCGTGCTGTCCTGGTTCGCCATTGCGATTCCTCTCAGGGGTGCCCGGAGGCGCCCGAGGGTTCGGGCGGGATCAGGGTGTCGGTGGTCCGTGCGCCGGGAACTGGCCGGTGCGGGCGCGGGCGAGATCACGGGACACCTTGGTGAGCGCCCAGGCGGTGCACAGAAAGCTCAGCGCGAAGAACACACCGCGAATGTAGACGCCCCACAGAGTGAATCGGTCAAAGGCCGATTGCACGGCGACCGGGTCGTTTCCGAGGGAACCCACGCTGAGCATGGTCGGCGCGGCGATGATCGTGGCGATGATGGCGCCGATCGAGAACAGTGCGGCCAGGTAGATGGGCACTCCGGTCGCACGCGGTGCGCTGTGATCGAGGCTGTGTGACACCGCCGCCGCGAAGATCAGTGCCCACAGCAGGATTCCGCCGATGGGGATAGACGATCTTGCCGCTACCGAGATCGGCGTGACGACTGTAGTCGGCCCACGCTTGCACACCGAGGTGCCGCCACGCGGGGGTGGCGACCAGGGCCCGATCCAACAACGAACCGAACAGCCCGCCGACCACAGTGGCGGCCACAACGAGCCCGAAGGTGATTGACGTCCTCATTGCGTACCTCGCATCGACCACGTGACGCGCGCCGGAGCTGGTAGCGCCAGAGTCTCGCGGCAGACGTCCGCGACGCGCTTACCATCCCCCGACAGCCGATCCCGTTGCCGTTGCCTCGTTGCCATCGTCATCGAGCCTTCCTGCCCATATCACGGGCCGCAAGACCCTCACTCGAACTACCTATGACAAATCACGTGAGACACCGTAGAAGTTTGTTAGCGGCGCCAACCCCCAGCTGGCCAGATCGCGCACGCGAGTCTCATCTGGGAAGGACAAGAAGGCCCCTAAAACGGGGGCCGACGGTGGTGTGCGAGATCAGCTCGTATTGTCGCCGGCGCACCGCCTCAAAACGGATCGGCAGCGAAGCGGGACGTTCGTCCCCTCGTGGGGGGCATTTCGGCTCACGCATTCGACACCGCGCCACCGATATCGTGGGATCATGACATATGTGATTGGCGCCGCCTGTGTGGACGTGATGGACAGGTCGTGTGTGCAGGAGTGTCCCGTGGACTGTATCTACGAAGGGAGTCGCTCACTGTATATCAACCCAGAGGAATGCGTGGATTGCGGTGCATGCAAGCTGATTTGCCGTGTCGGGGCTATCTACTATGAGACTGATCTGCCCGACGAGCAGCGGCAGCATCTCGTCGACAACGCGGCGTTCTTCAACGTGATGCTTCCGGGCCGCGACGCCCCGCTGAGATCACCCGGTGGTGCGGCAAAGATCGGCCCGATCGGAGTGGATACACCCCTCGTCGCTGCGATTCACAGGAGTGTCTCATGACGACAGCTAATGACCCGTCCACCATCATGTCGGCGCATGAATGCTGGGATTTGTTGGCCATTACGGCGCTAGGCCGGATTGTCACCAGCGTCGATGGTCAACTGGAAATCTTTCCTGTGAACTTCGTCGTGCAGCGTCGCACGGTGCTGTTCCGCACTGCTGAGGGAACCAAGTTGGTCAGTGCCGCGATCAACAATCAGGTCTTGTTCGAAGCTGACGACCACAACGTCGAGGAGGGCTGGAGCGTGATCGTCAAAGGCACGGCCCGCATTCTTCACGGCAGCGACGAGCTCGACGAGGCGGAGCGAGCACAACTGCTGTCGTGGACCTCACCGGCGAAGCAACATTTCGTGCGTGTCATACCCTCCGTGATCACTGGTCGCCGTTTTCGATTCGGCTCAATGCGACTCGGGTGACAGCCACAGGTTCGGGCCCGAACCGGACCGGTGATCCACGTTCGCCTGACAACGCCGGCGAGCCTAGGCGCGCCCAATACTCGCCGACTGCAGCTGGTCCACGATTGTTGCGACCCAACGACACACATGGTCGGGGTCACGCCAGTCCCCTGACCGCGTCTTCGCCATCGCACCGGCCGGAAAACCCTTGGCGTCTGGCGCGAGACTCCCACCGAAGGTCACATGACCACGTGCACCTATCCGATCGGCCAACTTCTTAACCTGTTTGGTCGGCGGGATCTCCCGTTTTTCGGCCGAATCGTCCAGCGGTCCGCTGCTAACGAGCCATACGGGCCGTTCCCGCAGCGCGGAAGCGTTCCGGCGGACGAATCGTCGAGCGTCGCGATGCCACCTATTCGCATACAAGCCGCCGGCCACGATCACCGCGTCGGCGCCCGCAAGGTCGTGAACCTCGTCAGCCGCTAGCACGAGCGCGTCCCAACCAGCCATCGTCAGCTCGTCGCCGATCATGGTGGCCAGCCCCGCCGTGCCGCCCCGCTTGGAACCGTAAGCAACCAAAACGTGCATCATTTTCTCCTATCGGCCGCGGCCTCCGCGTCAGACTTGATCTGGTTCAACGTGGCCCGCATGATATGTCCGACGAATGGTCGAATCAGCCACCAGTAGCGCAGAAAGCGCCGTCGTGATTCGGGATCTGTTGTGATGGTACGGCATTCGTAGCTAAGGAGCGTGGAGCGCTCCCCATACGGCATCGCGGAGAAGTTCGCCGCGATCTTTCCCCAGCCTGGTTCGGCGAAGCTGGGGAAATCGGTCACCGGAACTCCTCGCCATTCGATGACCGGGCTCCAGAACCTTCCCACTGCGCCGAAGGCGATTTCACGCCCCGCGTGCTCGCCGAGGAGCAGCCAGCCAGGCAGGCCCACACCCTCGCCGATCACCAAGCGCAGCAGCGGTGGAGTTGCCTTGCCGAGCAAACGCGCCGGCAGAGCACGGATCCACATCGATGCCGCCAGCAGCGGTGTGCGGACGGTGAGCAAGTCAAGCGCTCTGGCGGCATCAAAGGTGGTCGTCAGGTCGGCGGCCACGACGACGTGCTTGGCAATTACCACGTCGAACGTCGGCATCGCCGACTCGATGAGCATCCGTTCCGTGCCCACTGATGTCATGGTCCGATCGTTGTCTCGCGCGCCGCATCGACATAGGGCCACTGGGCCTTGCGTCTCAGGACTTCTGCCCCTGCCACTGCTTTCGCGCAAGGCGGACAGTCTTGTTATGGAGCACTTGACCACGCTTGATGCCGGCTTTCTCGAAGCCGAGGATTCCGACCGGCACGTAAGCCTTGCGATCGGTTCCTTGTCGGTCCTGGAAGGGCCGATTCCTGACGACGACGCCTTTATGTCGGGCCTTGCGGAGCGAGTGCTCGCCGTGCCGCGGTTCCGGCAGGTGCTGCGCACGCATCCGCTGGATCTCGAGGCTCCGGAGTGGGTCGACGCCGAGAACTTCGACATCTCCCATCACGTGCATCGAGTCGCGCTTCCGCACCCATATGACGACGCGGCGCTTTTCCGGCTAGCCGCCGATGTGATGGAACGCCGACTCGATCGGGAACGTCCGTTGTGGGAGTGCTGGATCGTGGAGGGCCTGCCGGACAACGAGTGGGCCATGATAATGAAATTGCATCACTGCATTGCCGACGGGATCGCGACGATGCACATGCTGGCCGGACTGAGCGACGGCGGCGAGGGTGACACGTACGCGACGGAGATCCGGGCGGCCAGCGAACCGGCGCAGCGCGGATTCCGGTTGCCACAGCTGAGCGCGGATCCGCGGCAGTGGGTCAAAACCATGTGGCAAACATCAACGGCCCTGTTGGGCGGCGCCACACGCGCCTTAGGCGGGGCCGTCGAGCTCGTTGATGGCCTGCTGCGGCCAACATCCAACTCGCTGGTCGGATCCGTCGCCACGATGCGGCGTTACGCGGCGGCTCAGGTGTCCCTTGACGACGTGGCGCAGGTGTGCCAAGCATTCGACGTGACGCTCAACGATGTTGCGCTGGCGGCGATCACCGATGCTTTTCGTGCCATGTTGATTAGTCGTGGCGAAACACCAAAACGCAATTCGCTGCGCACACTGGTACCCGTGTCGGTGCGCTCGAACGACGCCGTCGGCAAGGTCGACAACCGGGTGTCACTGATGCTTCCGTACCTTCCGGTCGAAAAGTCAGACCCCGAGGACCAACTGCAATCCGTGCACAGGCGACTGACACGGGCCAAGCACAGCGGGCAGCGCCAGGCGGGACACGTCATCATCTCGGCCGCGAACATCATTCCGTTCCCGCTGACGGCGTGGGCGGTTCGCGCCGTGACCCGGCTACCCCAACGAAGCATTGTCACCGTGGCGACAAACGTGCCGGGCCCGCGACAACAGACGCAAGTCATGGGACGAAAGGTCGTGCGCATGCTCCCGATTCCGCCGATCGCACTTGGGCTTCGCACGGGAATCGCGATCGTGAGCTACGCCGACAAGCTGGTCTTCGGCATCACGGGCGACTACGACACCGCACCTGACATCGACGACCTCGCCCGCGGCATCGAACGCGCCGTAGAACACCTCGTCGCGATAAGCACACCGGCTGGGGGCACCAAAATGGAGCGCCAACTGTCATAAGCGGCTCGTCGACGTACCTAGCTGTTCTGCGACGAGAGGCGGCCCTGCCGAAGCGCGCGACCGATGTTGGCCATGACTCGTTGCAGCAGGGCGTCGTAGGCGACTCCGTCGTTGACGAGGTCGTCCCGCCCTTCGTGGCGCAGGAAAGCGTCGACGCGGCGATCCATGGGCCAGTCGCCGTAGGTGTGTTCTGCGAATTCGGAACCGAGAAAGTCCCAGGCGATGGCGTCCAGATGACTCGTAGTTAATTCGACGTGCCCGGCAGGCCTCATTCCAGAATCCCTTCGCTCCGATGTGACACCCTCATACTCTCGTCATGACCTCGGGCGCTATAGGGACGAAAGTCATCAAAGATCGGTTAGTTGGCCCCCGGGATGCGTCAGTGATGACCCGTGCGGTGGTGGTGTGATGGCTCGTCGGAGCCGTCGTCAGCCGCAGCGGGAACCAGCACGAAGTAGTTCTCCTCCTCGGCAACGAAGTGCAGTGACAGCAGGGCGTGCAGCCCGTACACGCAGGCCAGCAAGTCATCCCGTTGCTCGTCACGGATCACACCGGCGACGTCGGCAGCTTCCCGATGGGCGTGAAGCTGCCCCGCCAGTCGATCGATTTCCGCGTGCATGCGGCTCATCGTCGCGGTGGCTTCCGGGCTGCCGAGCGGACCCGCCAGCGCCGGGTAAAGCGCACGATCCTCGGCCCGTTCGTGTGGGAGCAGCGTTTCGCGAAGGAAATCATCGGCCCGGTGCAGCAACGCCAAACCCTCCACACGCTGCCCACTGGTGAGCAGGTGCCCGATGTCGCGGAGCATCGACAGATGCGGGCGCATTTCGTCGTGTTCGGCCGAGAATCGACGGACCCGTCTGCCGTCAACCGTCGCGGTGACGCCCTTGCCCGCCTCCTCGACAACGTCGGCGGGCATGCTCAGCGGCAGCCCTCGTGTCGCCGCCTCCTCGACGATGGCTCTGGCGAGCACATGGGGCGAGACCTGGTCCGCCGAGGCCGCGAGCCGCAGGACCTCCGAAGGCGTCCACCCGGGCGCGACGAGCACATCCGTGCCGCGCGGCCGGCCCGTGGTCATCGTGCCCGTCTTGTCCAGCACCAGTGTGGTGGCCCGGCCCAGGTTTTCCAGTGCTCCCCCGTCCCTGATCACGACTCCGAGGTCAGAGTCCATGTCGCTCTCCACTTGGCGTAATGCTGTTTGCAGGTCAGCAGCCTGGCGCCGTCTTCGGGGCGCACCGTGGTGCGCGAAGATTGGGCGTTGGTTGCTCTTGTTGGTGGTGCTGGTTGGGGCGGAGACTGGTCGGGTTCGTCGTGGTGATCCCGATCGCGTCTGTGGTGCCGGTGAGCCTGTAGGTCAGCATGGTGGCGGAGGGCTTCCACGGGAACCGTGGATTGGTGCCCTCGAGCCCGAGCGTCAGATTTTGGAAATTTCCCTGCCCTCCCCACGACGGACACCGTAGGTGTGGGTGCGAAGGGAGTGAGGGACCGTGGAAGTCGTGCATGCCCGCTGTGCCGGGCTGGATATCTCGAAAAGGGACGCCAAGGTGTGCGTGCGCGTCGCCGGTGCGGGGCGGCGCAAAACGGTTGAGACAGTTACGACCTGGGGCTCGATGACGAGCCAGATTCTGGCGCTGCGTGAGCATCTGATCGCTGAGCGGATCACCTGCGCGGTGATGGAGGCCACGAGCGACTACTGGAAGCCGTTCTATTACCTGTTGGAGGATGCGGGGTTCGATGTGCTGCTTGTTAATGCCCGGCACGTGAAGAATCTCCCTGGCCGCAAGACCGATGTTTCCGACGCGACCTGGCTGGCCCAACTTGGCGCGCACGGTCTGGTGCGGGCCTCGTTCGTGCCGCCCGAGCCGATCCGGCAGCTTCGTGATCTGACTCGGGCGCGCACGGCGATCACCCGGGAACGCGGGCGTGAGGTGCAGCGGCTGGAGAAGCTGCTCGAAGACGCCGGGATCAAGCTATCCGCGGTCGCCTCCGACATTCTCGGTGTGTCGGGGCGCGCCATGCTGGAGTCGTTGATCGCCGGGAACCGCGACCCCGCCGCACTGGCCGATCTGGCTAAACGTCGGCTGCGGTCCAAGATCCCGGCGTTGACCGAGGCGTTGAGCGGTCGGTTCACCGAACATCACGCGTTTTTGGCGCGGGTTCATCTGGACCTGATCGACCAGCACACCGCGGCGATCGCTGACATCACCACCCGGATCGAGGAGATGATCGCGCCCTTTCGCGGGTTTCGCGACTTGATCTGCACTATTCCGGGCATCAGCACCCTGACCGCCGATGTCATCATCGCCGAGACCGGTGCCGACATGACCCGCTTTCCCACCGCAGCTCATCTGGCGTCGTGGGCCGGAACCACCCCGGGCAACAACGAATCCGCCGGCAAAGTCAAGTCGAGCAGAACACGCCCCGGCAACCCCTACCTCCAAGGTGCGCTCGGCGCGGCCGCCATGGCCTGCGCCCAGAATCCCACCACCTACCTCGGTGCCCGCTATCGCCGGATCGCCTCACGTCGCGGACCCCAGAAAGCCAACGTCGCAATCCAGCACTCCATGCTCATCGCCATCTGGCACATGGGAACCAACGGCTGCCTCTACGACGACCCCGGCGCCGACTACTTCAACCGACTCCACCCGGACCGAGCCAAAAAGCGGGCCATCAACCAACTCGAGGCCATGGGCTACCAAGTCACCTTGACCAACGCCAGTTGATCACGCACACCCAGGAAATCTTCGCGTCAGACCATGTCGCGCCACAGCGATTCGGCCACACCAATCGAGTCCGTCAGCGGCTGGGTGGTGTCAACACTGCAGGCTTCGTGCCAGTCCTGACCGGTGACGCTCAGCGCTTTCGCAACGCCGGGTGTGGCATCAGAAGCACCGCCCGGGAGCCTGCCGCCGACTCTTGCTGCCGCCGTGTCGGCCGAGGCGACACACAGGATCTCGGCTACCGACGCGTGCGTCTCGCGGGCAAGTTCGCGGGCCTTGGCCCGCTGGTGCGGATCACGCCACGTACCATCCAGGATCACCGACCGCCCACCCACAATCAGCAGGTGCGCGCGGCGCAGCACCTCCTCGTAGACGGCGGCGACGTGCTGTGCCGAGTACAGACCGCGACCTAGCACACCTGCCGTTCCGGAAACGTCGCCCGACTCCTGGAGTTCGCGTCGCACCTCGTCCGTGGAGATCACCTGTGCGCTGACCCGTTCTGCTAACCGGTGCGCCACGGTGGTCTTCCCCGTGCCGGGGCCGCCGCCTACGAGGAGCAGCCGGACCGCACCGGCGCGCAGGTGCGAGACCGCGATGTCGAGATGCCTGGACGCGTCACGAGCCGCCTCTGCATGGCCCTGCCCGACCAGGATGCAGTCGACCTTGGCCCTGACAACCGCGCGGTAGGCGATGTAGAAGTGCTTCAGCGACGACGGCGCCGAATCGCCACTGCGCCGGGTGTACTGATCCAGGAAGAAATCGGCCTGGTCCGTTGCGCCGAGGAACTCCAAATCCATCGCGAGAAACGCGGCGTCGTCTATCGCATCGACGTAGCGCAATTCGTCATCGAACTCGAGACAGTCCAGTATCTCCACCCCACCCGGCAGGCAGAAGATGTCGTCGGCCAGGAGGTCGCCATGTCCGTCGACGATTCGCCGATCTTCGATTCTCGCCGTGAAGAGAGCGGAGCGGCCGGCGATGAACTGAGTCGCCAGGCTGCCGATCTCGCGCACCTTCTCCGCGGATACCACTTTGCCCGCATACCGTTTGAGCTCGCCGATGTTCTCCTTCCAGCGAGCCCCGACGGCATGGACCTTGCCCTGTGCGTCGATCACGCGACCCCGGTCGGCTCGATCGTGGAACCGCGCGATCTCTTCGGCGACACACTCGAGCGGCGACGAGACCGGATCACCGTTTCGCACCATTGTGGACAGCCGGCTCGGATCGGGATAACGGCGCATCACCACCACGGGTTCGGCAGGTCCACCTGACGGGTCGCTCAGGTGAGCGAGGCCCAGATAGCTGTCAGGCGCGAGTCGGCGATTGAGTTCCACTTCGCGCGCGCAGGCCCGTTCACGGTTGTCAGGTCGGCTGAAATCCAGAAAGTCCGTTGTGATCGGTTTCTTGCCCTTATATGCCCTGTCACCGATAAGAACCACAACACCCGTATGGGTTTCGCGGATTTCGGCATATGGCATCGATGCGGCGGCCGACGCGCCTGCCGCTTCCTCGGCGGTTAAGGTCAGGCCCATAGATCACATTGTCTGGCTTGCCGCCACGCGGGCGAAGTGGTCCGACGGCCTCAGTCATCGGGCCCAATGGCGGGGTCGACAAGGACCAATGACCCTGGTATGCGCCGTGGTAATCCCTAGGGTCGAAATCGACAGGAGGCGCATACCCATGACTCGAACGACCGCGGACACCGAGATCATCGCCAAGGCCATCCACCTGGCGTCTCGAGCACCGTCGCTGCACAACAGCCAGCCGTGGCGGTGGGTCGTGGGCGAGGCAACGGTAGACCTGTTCGCCGACCACGAACGAGTCCTGCGCTCGGCCGACAGGTCGGGCCGCGAGGCGATCATCAGCTGCGGCGCGGTCCTCGATCATTTCCGGATCGCGATGGCCGCCGCGGGATGGCAAACCAACGTCGACTCCTTTCCCAACCCGAATGACCGCGACCATCTCGCTTCGCTCGACTTCGCTCCCGCTCATTACGTCACCGCCGCCGAGCGCGACCGCGCCGACGCGATACTGACCCGGCGAACCGATCGGCTCCCGTTCCATGCACCAGCCAACTGGGAGTCCTTCGAGCCGGTGCTACGCAAGACTATCGACCACAGTAAGGCCAAACTCGACGTACTGGCGGACGACGCGCGGCCGACATTGGCCGAGGCATCCCGGCTTACCGAGTCCTTTCGACGGTACGACGAGTATTATCACGACGAATTACATTGGTGGACAGAACCTTTCCATACCTATCAGGGCGTGCCGCCCGATGCGCTGGTGTCTGAGGAAGAGCGCGCACGAGTCGATATCAACCGCGAATTCCCTGTCACGCAACACGGGGACCGGCGCCCCGATATCCAGGCTGACGAATCGAAGGTACTCGTCCTGTCGACGCCCGAAGACACCAAAGCTGACGCGCTCAACTGCGGCGAGGCGCTGTCCACCGTGCTGCTGGAATGCACCATGGCCGGACTGGCGACCTGCACGCTGACGCATATCACCGAGTTGGCGGAAAGCCGCGCCGTGATCCAGAACCTGCTCGGCACCACAGCCTTCCCGCAACTGTTGATTCGGGTGGGCAGAGCGCCGGCGCTCGAGGAAACCCCGGCGCCGACGCCGCGCCGCCCGTTGAGCGAAATAATGCAGATTCGCCGCTGAATGCGCCAACGGAAGGAGCGATCCAATGAGGGCTCATGTAGGTGACTGGCTCGTGATCAAGGGGACCACGATCGACAAGACCGATCAGCGCGGCCTCATCACGGAGGTGCATTCCGCCGACGGCTCACCGCCCTACGTGGTGCGGTGGCTCGCCACCGGTCACGTGGCAACGGTGTTTCCCGGGCCAGACGCCGTGGTCGTCAAGCCGGAGGAGCAGAAGGCGGCCGACGAGCGGGCACGGGCCCGTGCGGCGTCGGTGCAGGATACGATCAGGCACAACAGATGACGACCTCCGTTCGCGACACAGTGCGGGTGTTCAACAAGTACCTACTGAATCCCGCGATGCTGCGGTTGGCAGGACGTAAACACTGGTATGCGGCGGCGATTCGGCACACCGGGCGCCGGTCGGGGAAGAGCTACACCACGCCGGTCGTTGCCGACCGGGTGCTCACCGCCGACCGAGCGACCATCCAGGTCAGCGGCCAGACCTACGAGGTTGCTCATCCGAAGATCATCGACACGGTCTCAGCCGCTCCCCAACTGTCGTTGGGGCGCCAACGCACGTTCCAAAGGTTCGGGATCGACAATTTCATGAAGGTCGAACTCGCACCAACAGGTCACAGCGGCCGCTGATACCCGACCCACGAATACAGGAGTACCAGGTGCCCAAATCTGCAGCCAGGACCGGCATATTGGTTGGTGTTGACGGCTCGGCGGAATCCGACGCCGCGATCCGCTGGGCAACTCATGAAGTGGTGATGCGCCGCGCACCAATGATTTTGGCGCATGTGGTCGCTCCCGTGGTCGCGAGCTGGCCGATGGGTCCGATGTACGGCAGCATCACCGAATGGCAGGGAAACAACGCGCAACACGTCCTCGAACAGGCGCGCAAGACCGTTCAGGCCTGTATCAGTGACTCAGAGCCACCCGACGTGCACACCGAGATCCTGCACTCGAGCATCGTGCCCACGTTGGTCGATGCCTCCGAAGGCATGCAGATGGTCGTCGTCGGCAGCCGCGGAACGGGTGCGCTCGGCCGGCTGCGGCTGGGCTCGGTGAGTACCGGCCTGGTACACCACGCGAGCTGCCCGGTGGCGGTCATTCGCCCCGAACCCACCTCCTCGGACGACGATGCACCCGTCCTGCTTGGCATCGACGGGTCGCCGGCCTCCGAAGAGGCGACGGCGCTGGCCTTCGACGAGGCATCACGCCGCGGAGTGGGCCTGGTGGCATTGCACGCGTGGAGCGATGTGGCAGTCTTCCCCATTCTGGGCATGGACTGGCACGAGCACGAGAGCCAGGGACATGAAATCCTGGGCGAACGGCTTGCCGGCTGGCAGGAACAGTATCCCGACGTGCACGTGCAGCGTCGCCTCGTCTGCGATCAGCCGGCCCGCTGGCTTATTCGTGAGTCTCAGCACGCCCAATTGGTGGTGGTCGGCAGTCGGGGGCGTGGCGGATTTGCAAGCACATGGTTGGGTTCGGTGAGTTCCGCGGTGGCGCAATCGGTGGAAGTCCCCGTAATCGTGGTCCGCACCGCGTAAGCGCTCGATCGGCATTGTCCCACTGGGACGTTTTCGCGTATGTCCGCGTCACTCCAGGGTCAGCGTTGAGAGCCAAGGAGATTCCGCGAGACGACGCCTGGATGCGCCGCCAGCTCGTGATCGCGTAGGGCTTCGGCGCGGCGTTTGATCCCAAGCAACATTCCGCGCGTCATCAATGCTGCCACTGGCCCGCCAAGTTCTATCGCCAGCACCTCGCCAGGGTGATGCAATCGCGTCCGGCGGCGAACCAGCAGCCGGCAGCGGTCCTCCCAATGAGGCACGATGTGGAATGACCACACCGCATCCCAGAGATGCTCAGCGGGCGCCGCACGCAACACGATCGACTTCTCCGGGATCACTTCCGCCACGCGCAACGCCACGCCCTCGCGCAGCCCCATCCAGCCCTTGGGCACCAACCGCACAACATCTCCCGCGCCAAGGCGCTGCCATTCGGAATGAATTCGGTCGGCGTTATGAAACTGCAGCCCGATGAGGTTTTCCAGCACCTCATAGCTGTAGAGGCCGCCGCGGTCCTGGCCCATTTGCACCAGCCATGGCCAAACCGAACCGGCGGGCGCATCGATCCAAATCGCCTCTGTCGTTTGCATTGTCGGCTCGCCCACCAGCTCATCACCGGGCAGCGTCAGCTGACACTCTTCCTTGGTGGTTCCCCACTGTCGGTAATACCGCCTCGCGGCATACAAACACCCACCCACCAGTGCGATCCGCCCCAAACTGTGCGCCATGGCATAAGCCTGCGTGACGTGGCGCTTTTTCCACCAGGGTCTGAAGTCCTCGGCTCAGGCCCCGACGGACACTGCCGCCCCTCATCATATGCCCTCCCGATCGCTAGGTCGCTTGTCTCAACTGGGAACCTGCGCTTGGTCGCTATGGCCGGGCTTCTCGGCGCGGGTTCCTGACAGGGTCGGTTGCGCCTGTGGGCATCAAACAGGTGACCCCATGCCTCCCGTATGCCCCACTAGGCCACTGACGGGAGTCAAGGCTCAGGTTGAGGACCATCGCTACGGCGGCGCCGACTAACGACCCCGCAGGCCGGGACTTCGGTCCCTACCGTCGGCGTCGCGCAAGTGGTCGGATTCAAGGTATCGATCCCCGAACCGAAGGAGAATCATGAGCACCCTTCCCGTTACCCGCCGCACGCATTCCCTCTTTCCCGAGTTCTCTGAGCTCTTTGCCGCGTTCCCGTCGTTCGCCGGGCTCCGTCCGGTCATCGACACCAGGCTGATGCGGCTGGAGGACGAGATGAAGGAGGGCCGCTACGAGATACGCGCCGAGATCCCCGGCATTGACCCGGCAAAGGACGTCGACATCACGGTGCGCAACGGCGAGCTGACAATCAAGGCGGAGCGCACCGAGGAGAAGGAATTCAACGGGCGGTCCGAGTTTTCGTACGGCTCGTTCGTTCGCACGGTGTCGCTGCCGACGGGCGCCAACGAGGACGACATCAAGGCCACCTACGACAGCGGCATCCTCACGGTCTCGGTGGGGGTTTCCGAGCCGAAGAGCGCCGAGAGGCACATCGAGATCCAGTCGTCGAATTGAGTTCGCCGGCAACAGGAGCCAGGAGAAGCTATATGGGTCACGGTAATAGCGAGAATCACGTCAAGCCTTTGACAGTCGAGATATCCATCGATGAGCACGAAAACCGGACGCGGGCCAAGGCCAGGTTGGATTGGCGGGGAAAACACTCTCGTCGGTGTAGGTCTGGCCCACCGCAATCCCGCTGATTACAACGTGTCTGAGATCGGCGATGAACTGGCAACCGCGCGTGCACTGTCCGACCTAGGGCATCAACTCCTTGTCGTAACGGCGTCCGACATCGAAGCGGTCACCCACCAGCCAGTGACGCCATTGGACTGATAGCCCGCTCCTCTCCGAAAGGACGTATCCCATGACACGAGCGACACGACCGGCACCGTCGGCGCCCAGGCGGGTGTTCCGAGATCGCCGCGAGGCAGGACGGATACTCGCACAGCTGCTGATGGCCTACCGGCGGAAGAACGACGTCATCGTTCTCGGCCTGGCTCGAGGGGGGGTACCCGTCGCGTGGGAGGTCGCAGCCGCACTCGGCGCGCCTTTGGACGCGTTCGTGGTGCGCAAGCTCGGAGCACCGGGCCACGAGGAGTTCGCGATGGGCGCGCTGGCTAGCGGCGGACGCGTCGTTATCAATGACGACGTCGTTCGCGGACTGCGGATCACACCGCAGCAGTTGCGTGAGGTCGCCGAACGTGAAGGCCGCGAACTGGTCCGGCGTGAGGCCGCCTATCGTGGGGGCCGCGGCCCGGTCGACGTTACGGGCAAGAAGGTCATTCTCGTCGACGACGGGGTGGCAACCGGATCAAGCATGTTCGCCGCGGTGCAGGCACTGCGCGAGGGCGACCCGGCCCAGATCGTGATCGCGGTACCGGCCGCACCGGAGTCGACCTGCCGGGAATTCGCCGCCTTGGTCGACGACGTGGTGTGTGCGAGCATGCCCACGCCGTTTCTTGCCGTCGGGGAGTCGTTCTGGGACTTCGGCCAGGTCAGCGACCAGGAGGTCCGCGAACTTCTCGCCACGCCGACCACCGGCGTCACAAGGCCGGCCGTGGAGGTTGAAGAGACAGCGGCACAGGTGATCAGCCGCGTCTGCGTGGACGCGCCCGCAGGTGTTCCACCGCCGGAAGTGTTGGAGGAGTTGGTTGGCGACGCGCGCATCGTGCTGATCGGCGAGAGCTCGCACGGCACTCACGAGTTCTACGAGGCTCGCGCCGAGATCACAAAGTGGCTGATCGAGGAGAAGGGCTTCTGCGCGGTCACGGCCGAGGCCGACTGGCCCGACGCCTACCGGGTCAACCGCTACGTGCGGGGACTCGGCGATGACAACGCTTCCGAGGAGGCGTTGAGGGGGTTCCAGCGCTTCCCGGCCTGGATGTGGCGCAACGTGGTTGTCCGCGACTTCGTCAGCTGGCTGCACCAGCACAACGAGCAAAGCCGTGCGCGAGGACAACGGCAGTGCGGTTTCTACGGTCTGGACCTTTACAGCTTGCACCGGTCGATGCAGGAGGTCATCGCCTACCTCGACAACGTCGACCCGCTAGCCGCGGCCCGGGCACGAACGCGATACGCATGCTTCGATCACTCCTCGGCCGATGACGGCCAGGCATACGGGTTCGCGGCGGCGTTCGGCGCCGGCGCGTCATGCGAGAATGAGGCCGTCGAGCAATTTGTGGAGATGCATCGCAACGCACTCGCCTATGCGCGCCGCGACGGCCTGCTCGCCGAAGACGATCTGTTCTATGCGCAACAGAACGCGCTCACCGTGCGTAACGCGGAGGTCTACTACCGCTCGATGTTCAGCGGACGGGTCACCTCGTGGAATCTCCGCGACAAGCACATGGCGCAGACACTCGACGCGCTGCTTGGGCACCTCGACCACCGTGGAGATAACGAGCCGGCACGAATCGTGGTGTGGGCGCACAACTCCCACGTCGGTGATGCGCGCGCCACTGAGGTGTCGGCCGACGGGCAACTCACGCTTGGACAGCTCGTCCGAGAGCGATTCGGAAACGATTCACGCCTCATCGGATTCACCACGTACAACGGCACGGTCACCGCCGCCAGCGAATGGGGGGGACTTGCCGAACGCAAGGTCGTACGTAACGCTTTGAACGGCAGCGTCGAAGAGCTGTTCCATGAGACGGGTACCCCCTGTTTCTTGGTGTCCCCGATGATCAGCAAAGCCGCCGACGAACCGCTGTCCGTTGTCCGGCTTGGCCGAGCCATCGGTGTCATCTATCAGCCTGCGACCGAGCGGCAGAGCCACTATTTCCACACCCGGCCGGCCGATCAGTTCGACGCAATCATTCACATCGATCACTCGCGAGCGCTCGAACCGCTTGAGGTGACCAGCCTCTGGGTGGCCGGTGAGACGCCCGAGACTTATCCGACCGGGCTATAGCTCTAAAGCACCGCGAAGAGAACAGGAGTCACGGCCGAATGGAGTCATCAAGCGAGCGAGCCGGCTACGGAACAACGATCGTCACTCTGACGATGAACCCGGCGCTCGACGTCACGACGAGCGCTGATCAAGTTCGTCCGACGGACAAGATCCGGTGCAGCGGAGCCCGTTACGACGCGGGCGGCGGTGGCATCAACGTGGCCCGGATCGCGCATGTGCTCGGCGGGTCCGTATCGGCGGTGTTCCCCGTGGGCGGACCGACCGGCGATCTGGTCACAGAGCTGGTCGGCAATGCCGACGTTCCGTATCGCCGCGTCGCGATCGCCGAGCCGACTCGGGAGAGTTTCACCGTCAACGAGGAGAGCAGCGGCGAGCAGTACCGATTCGTCCTACCCGGTCCGCGCCTGACGCCCGTCGAACAGACGAAATGCCTTGAAGAACTGCGGTACGCGGCACGGTCAGCCGAGATCGTGGTGGCAAGCGGCAGCCTTCCGCCGGGCGTTCCCTCCGACTTCTACCAGCAGGTTGCCGACATCTGTCGAGAGCTTGGCGTGCTGCTGGTGTTGGACACCTCAGGCGGCGGCCTCCAGCACGTCACGTCCGGGGTGTTCCTGCTGAAGCCCAGCGTCCGGGAGCTTCGGGAATGCTTCGGTCGCGAACTTGCCACCGAATCAGAGCAGTTGACCGCCGCGCACGAGCTTATCAACTCTGGCGTCAGTCAGGCCGTTGTGGTCTCCCTGGGCTCCAAGGGCGCGCTACTGGCTACACCGCATGGCAGCCAACGTTTCTCGACACTTCCGGTGCGAGTGGTCAGCGGTGTCGGCGCGGGTGACGCGATGGTGGCGGCGATCACCGTGGGCGTAACGCGGGGATGGTCGCTGAGCAAGTCGGTACGGTTCGGGATCGCAACCGGCGCAGCCATGTTGATGACGCCAGGCACGGCGCCATGCCTTCGCGAGGATGCGGAACGGGTCTTCGAGTGGGCGCCCGAGCCAGAAGATGTGCTCACGTAGAGGAAACCCAGTTGGGGATCGGCGGTTCGCGGTACAGTGCCGCACCGGCAGTGATTCCCGCGCCCGCGGTGACCAGCAGAATGCGGGCCCCGATCGGCAGGTGGTTGAGCGCTTGCTGGAGTGCCGCGGCAAGCGAGGCGGTATGAATCTTGTCGTCCTCGGCGACGACAATGCGCTCGGGAGCTACATCGAGTTGCGTCGCCAGCGCGGCACGGTATCCGCGGCGCCCAGGCGCGGCGACGATGACATCGATGTCGGACAGCGTCAGCGCTGAGCCGCGCAGGCAGTTGCGAGCCGCTTTCGCTGCGGTGGTCGCCAGTCGCTCGTCCAGCACTGGCGACTCCCGGAATCGCAGCACATTCCGTGCGTCCTCGGATCCGACTGTCGCTTGGAAGTTCTCACCGTCATCGGGATCGTTCACCCAGCTGACCCGCCCGAACCCGTAGTCGTCATCGGTCCAGTTGCACAACAGCGCTGCTCCGACGTGCGAGAACGGGAAGTTTTCGCTCATCCCGCGGCCGGGATCTGCGTCACTGGCGGTGATCAGCGCACAGTTGATCGTGTGCGATCTCAGGAATCCGTCGACGATCTGTAGTCCGGTCAGAATTCCGCAGGTTCCGTTCGAGATGTCGAACGAGAATGTGCCGTGCGCATTGCCGTGCGGATCTTCGGGATTGGCCCCGATGTCTTCCTGAATGAGCGCCGCGAGCGCGGGCTCCCCCAGGTTTCTGTCACGGTAAATTCCCGCATTGACAAGCAGATCGACGTCGTCGGCGTCTCGCCGCGCCTCGTGAAGACACGATTCGGCGGCCGAGACCGCAAGGTGCAGGGCGCTGTGACGAGACCGCCAGCCGCCTCGGGTGACTTCCACTCGGTCAATGATTGTGCCCATAGCGGTTCACCAGATCCTCGTCCACGGTCACGAGAACCACGCCGATCTCAAGACCTGATGCCAGTGCGATTAGCGCGATCGTTTCGCCGGGCCGGATCCGGCCGGCTTCTAGTTCCTCGACGAGAGCCACGGTATGCGTCGTCGACGCCGTGTTCCCGTAACGGTCGACTGTGATGACCGCGTCGTGCCGGGGGCTGTCACCGAAGTCCGCGGACATCTCGGCCATCCCCTTGCGTATGGCACGGGCCGATGTTTGATGAGTGATCACGTGGTCGATGTCGTGGATCGCGATGCCTGCCGCCTCGAGGACTTCATGCAGCAGCAGCGGCGTGTCCGAGATCGCGGCCCGCTGAATCGCCCTGGCGTCGGTGAACATGCGGGCGCCCGGGTCCCGGCCCTTCGGATACGCCAGGCACAGCCGGCTGTGGTCGGCGATGGTGGTGAACCCGGCGAGGCTGATCGCGCCCGACCCGGCATCGGCGCGTTCGAGCATAAGGGCCGCTCCGGCGTCGCCCAGCGTCAGGCATGCGAGTTCTTTGCTCATGATGGTGCGGATGTGGCGCGCGGCGTTGCGGCCCAACTGGGAGATGTACTCGCCGCTGACCACCAGCCCGTTTTCGACGATGCCCTGTCGTATCCAGTTGTTGAGAATCGTGACGCCGGTCAGCATTCCGGCGCACGCGTTCGAGACATCGAAGGTCATCGCATTGGCAGCGCCGAGCGCCCGGGCGACGGCGCCGCTCATGGTGGGCTCGAGCCACTGGGTGAGCCCGCCGCGAAGTTTCGTGATGCTGCAGTTGATCACCACGTCGAGGGAGGCGCCGTCGCGTTGTGCCTTGTCCAGACAGTTTCGCGCCGCCTTGACGGCCAGACCGTAGGAGTCTTCGTCCCCCGCCGAAATGCGCCGCTCGTGAATTCCGGTCAATCGTTCCAGGTCGATATGCGTGTTGTGACGCGTGGTCGACATCAACTCGTCGGTGGTGAGCCGGATGTCAGGCAGATGCCGGCCAGCCGCAGCCAGACGGGTACGGTAAGGCGCACGGCCGGCGTCTTCCGAGTTGTCCATCACCAGCCAGTGAGTACTCATCGGCCGTGCCTCCCTTCGCCTTCAGCATCGGTCACCGGGTGACGCGCTGCCAGGGCATTTCGGCCTTTTCCCGACAGGCGAACGACCTGCGACTGATCTCTGACCTCACCGCGGCGACTGCGTGCGGTATGGCGGCCGCCACCCTTGGGGACAGTCCGACGCCATAGCCGGTCTCCGTCACCTCGATCGCGAACAACACCACGTCAGCGGGCATCCGGTCGAGCGCCTCGCTAAGAGCGAGCACCGTGGCGATGTCCACGTCGTGTGAACTCACGGCCGACGCTCCCTGAAGTTGATTGATGGTGCAGCGATGGATCCGCCCCGGCACCGACGGTGTCGCAACCGCCGCGTCGATCACCACGGCAAGCCGGGCATCGGCCCACGCGTCGAGAATCCCGCACGGGTCGCCGGCGTCGCTCAGGACCCGGACACCGGGCACCGCGCGGGCATCGATGGCCGCTGCAACGGCCGGGCCTACGCCGTCGTCACGGCGGTAACTGTTGCCGATGCCGATCACGACGACGTCTCCGTTCATTTGCGGTCAACGGTTAGCGTCAGGAAGTGAGCCGAACACGATATGCAGGGGTCGTGGTTGCGAATTGACCGCTCGCACAACGATGTCAGCGTCGCATCGTCCAGCGAGAGGTTGCTGGCGACCAGCTGTGCCATTTCGTGTTCGATTGCGGCCTGGTTCTGGGCGGTGGGCGGCACGATCGTCGCCGCCCGGATCAGGCCGTCATCACCAATCTCGTAGCGGTGGTACAGCAGCCCGCGCGGCGCCTCGCTGACGCCGTGGCCGACGCCGGCGCGCGGCAGGACGTCGACGAACGGCCGAGTCGGTTGCTCGTACTCGTCGATGATCCGCAGCGCCTCCTCGATCGCGTACACCACCTCCACCGCGCGGACCACGATGCTGCGGAACGGGTTTCGACATTCATTACCGAGCCCCGCTTCGGCCGCCGCCTGCCGCGCAATCGGCGACAGCGCGGCCGAGTTGAGCGAGTACCGCGCCAGCGGTCCGGTCAGGTAGCGGGCACCGTCGAGCGTGGCGTGCAACGCGGTGGAGTGCGGCACCTGAAACTCTTTGACGTGGTCGTTGAATTCGGCCACCGCGAATGCGGGTCCGGCGCTGCGCCGGATCGTCCCGTTCTCGATCGCGTACCGACCAGGCTGCGTCAGCGCCAGAAGCTCGTGATCGGATTCGGCAGCGGGGAACTCGAATTCGGCCACCGACCGCACCGTGAACAGGGCGTCATCCAGCGCGCGGCGCAGCTGCTCGGCCAGCGGTTTGAGGTCGTTGCGGCGCGGCACCGAGTAGAACCCGCCCAACCGAACGTTGATCGGGTGAATGGCCCGCCCGCCCACCTGCTCCATCAGCCGGTTTCCGGCCTTCTTCAAGGCCAGCCCGCGTTCGAAGAACTCCCGATGCTCCTTGGCGAAGCTGATCGCATCGGGGTATCCCAGGAAATCCGGCGCATGCAACAGATAGATGTGCAAGGCATGACTGTGAATCCATTCCCCGCAATACAGCAACCGTCGCAGCTCCGCCAGCTCGTGATCGAGCGTCACCCCGCACGCGTCCTCGATCGCGTTGCTCGCACTGACCTGATAAGCGACCGGGCAGATGCCGCAGACCCGCGCGGTGAGGTCGGGCGGCTCGGTGTAGGCGCGTCCACGCAGGAATGCCTCGAAGAACCGCGGCGGCTCGTAGATGTTCAGCTCGACACTTTCCACGGTGCCGTCGGTCAACGTGACATGCAGCGCGCCTTCCCCTTCGACGCGGGTCAGCGCGCCGACCGTCAGCGTGCGGGTCTCCGAATTCACGGGTCGTTCCGCTCGGCGGCGAAATTGGCGACGTTGAACGTCGAGAACACCCGCTCGACGCCGCCCTCGGACATCCGGTCGCGGCGCAGCAGCGGGATCAGGGCGGCGGTGTTGGGTGTGGCAGCGGGACCGAAACACCCGTAGCAACCGCGGTGATACGACGGACACAACGCCCCACACCCGGCGTGTGTGACCGGCCCCAGACACGGGATGCCCTCGGCCACCACGACGCAGGTCACACCCCGCAGCTTGCATTCGGTGCACACAGTCTTGGCGGGCAGCGCAGGTTTGCGTCCGACCAGCAGCGCGGCAAGGGTGTCGAGCAACTGCCCACGGTCGATCGGGCAACCCTGCAGCTGGTAATCGACCTTGACATGCGCCGACGCCGGGGTGGACGTCGCCAACGTGTCGATGTATTCGGGCCGGGCGTAGACGACCGAGGCGAATTCCTCGACGTCGGCGAAGTTTCGCAGCGCTTGCACCCCGCCGGCGGTCGCGCACGCACCGATGGTGACCAGCACCTTGGACTGCTCGCGGATCTCCTTGATGCGCCGCTCGTCGGCCGCGGTGGTGATCGAGCCCTCCACTAACGACACGTCGTAGGGGCCACCCATGATCGAACTGGAGGCCTCCAGGAACGTCGCGATCTGCACCTGCCCGGCGATGGTGAGCAACTCGTCCTCGCAGTCCAGCAAGGTCAGCTGGCAGCCGTCGCACGACGCGAACTTCCACACCGCCAGCGTCGGGGGGCTCATCTATAGCTCCTTGACCTGCAGCAGTGGTTCGGCGACGTCGAAGGTGACGACAGGCCCGTCGCGGCATAGCAGCAGTGGACCAAGCTGACAATGCCCGCACCAGCCGATCCCGCACTGCATGTTCCGTTCCAGCGAGACTCGAATATCGCTGGCGGCCACGCCCTTTCGCAACAGCTCCCGCGCCCCGTTACGCATCATCAGCTCCGGGCCACACAGGAACGCGGTGCTACGGTCGGGCCGCAACGGCAATCGGCGCAGCGGCTCGGTGACGAACCCGACCTCACCCGGCCACCCCTGCACCGGAACATCGACGGTGACGTGCACCTCGATGGACGCGCCCCGAGCCCAGTCCTGAAGTTCCGCACTGAACAGGAAGTCGTCGCGAGAACGGGCGCCGGCGATCAGCGCCACCCGACCGTAACGGTCGCGGTCGGCCAGCACACCGAGCACGACGGGCCGAAGCGGTGCGAGGCCGACCCCACCTGCGACGATGACCAGGTCACGGCCGGCGGCGTCGGCAAGACCCCAGTTCGTGCCGAGCGGTCCGCGCATCCCGATTACGGTGCCCGGTTGCGCGTCGTGCAGTGCCCGGCTCACCGCGCCAACCGTGCGGATCGTGTGCGTGACGGTTCCGTCGGTTGTGGTCGGGTCGCCGCTGACGGATATCGCAACCTCGCCGATCCCGAACGCGTACAGCATCATGAACTCGCCGGGTTGCGGTGTCGGCAGCGGCTCGCCGACCGGTTCGAGGCACAGCGTCGCCGAATCACGGTTCTCGGTGACCCGGCTGCGCACCCGGTACGACACCGGGGTCATCGCCGAGGTCGGCGAAGGCCGTGTCGCCGCCTCAGTCATCGTCCGTTTCCTCGACACGCTCTTCGCGCGAGCGCTCATCGGCGAGCCGCGACAGCGTGTTCATTTCCTCGGTGATATCAATCCCGGTGGGGCACCAGGCAATACACCGCCCGCAGCCCACGCAGCCCGTGCTGCCGAACTGGTCATGCCAGGTGCCTAGCTTGTGGGTCAGCCAGTGCCGGTACCGCGACGGCCCCGACTGCCGGACGCTTCCCTCGTGCACGAACGTGAAGTCGAACTCGTAGCACGACGCCCAGTTCATCCAACGCTCGGCGTGCTCCCCGGTGAGGTCGGTGACGTCCTCGACGCTGGTGCAGAAGCAGGTGGGGCACACCATGGTGCAGTTTCCACAGGTCAGACACCTGCTGGCGACTTCCTCCCAGTGCGGTGACTCCCGCGATTCCACCAGCAGCTCGCGGAGGTCACCGCTGGGCATTTGCCGGCCCATCCGGTTCGCTGCCTCGCTGACGTCGCTTCTGGCCGAGTCGATTTCGCCCTGGTCGGCTTCGCGATGCGATAGCTCTGCCAACACCGCGGCGCCGTCGTCGCTGCCCACATCGACGACATACCGACGACCATCGCCGTCGATGCGTTCGGTGAGCGCGAGATCGTAACCCGGGCCGACCGCGGGTCCGGTTCCCATCGATGCGCAGAAGCACAGGCCGCCGGGTTCGGTGCAGTTCACGGCGACGACGAAGATCTGTCGCAGCCGGCCCACGAACCCTTCGTCGGGATGCGTGCCCGTGCCGAGCACCCCGTTGAGCATCGCGATCGCGGCCAGATCGCAGGCCCGCACCCCAATGAACGCGTACCGCGGAACCTCTTCGGGCTCGGCGCCGTCGGAGGACCACAGGCGCTGCCGGGGCGGATGCAGGAACTGCTTCCACGATTGCGGACCTGCGGAATGGCCGAACAGCGCGTCGTCGTCGCGCCGGCGCAGCCGATAGTGGCCGGGGCCCACGTCCACGCCCCAGCCCTTCGGCAGATCGTCGGCGGACTGTAGCTCGGCAAGCACGATGGCGTTGTCCGACAATGTCGGACCCACGACCCGGTATCCGCGGCCGAGCAGCGTAGACACCAGTTGCTGCAATCCTG
>CAWHDL010000032.1:0-245420 GCA_963828065.1 uncultured Actinomycetota bacterium
AGGCTTCGTCGAGCGCGGCGACGCACGCCTCGCCGAGAGCCGCGGAGTTCGCGGCGATGTCGTCGAGCGTCACCGTTCGCAGCGCGGCACGGGGCGCCGCGGTCATCCACTCCACAGCGACCTCCACCGGGTGTATCGGATCGTCGACCGCCGCAGCGATACCCATCGGAACGGCGAGCCGCTCCAGCTCCGGGCACGTGGGCGCGACATAGTTGGCGGCCTCCTCCATCGCGTCGGGAAGTTCGGGCCACTGGCCCACCCAGGACCGGGTGAGCTCGTCGGCGAGCCACGGCGGACTCGACGCCCGCATCTGGGCGGTCGCGGCCACCAACCCGTCGCGGCGCAGCGCCAGCGCAGACTGCCGGGCCGCCAGGGCCGCCGGGGCGCCTTCCGGCGACCCGGTCCACGCCGGCAGCGCGGCCAGCACCGCCACCGCGCGGCCGGGGTGTGCCAGGGCCCACGCCACCGCGACCGCGGCGCCGATCGACACACCGCCCACCGCGATCGGCTCCTCGGCGGCGGCGTTATCCAGCTCGGCGAGGTAGCCGGCGATCAGCCCGCCCGGTCGCGGCGGGACGGCCACCACCGCCGACCCCGCGTGATGCAGCGCACCGGAAAATACCCGGTAGACGTAGTCGTCGTCGGATCCCGTGCCGGGGAGCAACACCGTGCAGACTCCACCCAGGTCGACGGCCATCACACGATCCTGCCCGCCGTCGGACACCGCGCGCGCGTCTCATGGCATAACGGTGGCAACAGGTCTACCGTTGCGGAGGCGAGATGCACTCACAGCGACGTGTCAGGAGTTGGTCATGGCTTCGGCCGATGGAATTCTGCGCCGGCTCACCCGCCGGTTGACAGAAGACCCTGAGCAACGAGACGCAGAACAGTTAATCGACGATTCGGCAAACACCGGCGCGCAGCGAGCCATCGACTGTCAGCGCGGCCAGGACGTCACGATGGTCGGCGCCCTGCGCAGCGTCGAGGCCAACGCGAAGGGATGCGCGGGCGGGGTCAAGGCCGAACTGTTCGACGGCACCGAGGCGGTCACGCTCGTCTGGCTGGGCCAGCGCCGCATTGCGGGCATCGAACCCGGCCGAACGCTGCGCGTGCGTGGACGCCTCGGCAAGCTCGAGAACGGGTCGAAGGCGATCTACAACCCGCACTACGAAATTCAACGCTGAGCCTTTTTCTAACCGCCGGAGACGTGTGACCGAGAAACGCAACGTCCCGCGTGAGCTGCTCGACCAGATGGGCGGTATCAGCGGGCTGATCTACTCGTCGCTGCCCGTGGTCGTATTCGTCCCGGTTTCCACGCTGTACGGGCTGAAGGCGGCGATCATCGCGGCGCTGTCGGTCGCGACGCTCATCCTGCTGTGGCGCATCTGGCGACGCGACACGGTGCAGCCGGCGGTGTCCGGGTTCATCGGCGTGGGCATTTCCGTGGCGATAGCGTACGTGGTGGGGGAGAGCAAAGGCTACTTCCTGCTTGGCATTTGGAGTTCGCTGTTATACGCGGCGGTGTTCGCCGGCTCGGTGCTGATCCGCCGGCCGATCGTCGGCTACATCTGGGGCTGGGTCAAGGAGCACGACGCCAGTTGGCGGCGCGTGCGAAAAGCCTTGTGGGCCTACGACATTGCGACTCTGATCTGGGTGGTGGTGTTCCTGTCGAGGTTCGTCGTCCAGCGTTATCTGTACGACATGGACAAGACCGGCTGGCTCGGGTTCGCGCGCATCGCCATGGGCTGGCCGCTGACTGTGCTTGCCGCGCTGTCGATGTACTTCCCGATCCGGGTGGCCCAACGCGCGGTCCACGAGGCCGACAGCGACGAGGTCGTCGAAGCGGATCCCGCGCCGAGCGCCGAAACCTAGGTTTTCGGCAGCAGAAGCCTGCTCAGGTCGTCCTCGACCTCGGTAGTCGCCACGAACAGCAGCTCGTCGCCGCCCTCCAGCGGTTCGTCGGGCTCGGGCACGATCACCCGTGAGCCGCGCAGAATCGTCACCAACGCGGCGTCACGGGGTAGCTCCAGGTTTCGCACCGGCCGGCCGCCCCATGGCGTGTCGTCGGGCAGGGTGATCTCGACGAGATTCGCATCGCCTTGTTGAAACTCTATGAGCCGCACGAGGTCTCCGACGGCGACCGCCTCCTCGACCAGTGAGGCCAGCATCCGCGGCGTGGACACCGCGACATCGACACCCCACGCGTCGTCGAACAGCCACTCGTTGCGCGGATCGTTGACCCGGGCCACCACCCGCGGCACCGCGAACTCCGACTTGGCGAGCAGGCTCACCACGACGTTGGCTTTGTCGTCGCCGGTCGCGGCGACGACGACGTCGTACTCCTCGAGGTGCACCGACTCGAGCAGTGACAGCTCGCACGCGTCGCCGAGGTGCCAGCGGGCGGCCGGGATCGCATCGATGTCGACATGTTCCGGGTTGCGCTCCAACAGCATGATGTCGTGTCCGTTTTCGATGAGTTCGCGCGCGATCGAGCGCCCAACTGCGCCTGCGCCGGCGATCACGACTTTCACCCGACTCTGCCTTTCCCGCCCGTTCTCACCCCGCCCGTGCCTTTCCCGCCCGTTCTCACCCGCCCGCATCCTCACTGGGCGGCAATGCGGCAATGGCCAGCGCCTCGGCGATCCGACCCGAGACGGCCGCGATGTACACCTGATCGCTTGCCTGGATCACGGTCTTGGGCTCGGGGAGGAGGCCGTTCCCGAACCGGATCATGAACGCCACCCGCGCACCGGTCGCGCTCTCCAGGTCGGTGGCGCGATGGCCCACCCAGTCTTCGTGCAGCGGGACCTCGGCCACGCCGACATTGCCGGACGGGTCGCGCCATTTCGTGGTTTCGGCCTCGCGGGTCAAGACGTTGAGCAGGCGATCTGTGGTCCACGGCACGGTCGCCACCGTGGGGATGCCGAGCCGCTCGTACACCGCCGCGCGCTTGGCGTCGTAGATGCGTGCCACCACGCGCTGCACGCCGAACGTCTCGCGTGCCACCCGGGCCGAGATGATGTTGGAGTTGTCCCCGGACGACACCGCGGCAAAAGCGCCGGCTTCCTCGATCCCGGAGCGCAGCAGCACGTCACGGTCGAAACCCATGCCGAGCACTCGCTCGCCCGAAAACTCGGGGGACAACCGATTGAAGGCGGTGGCGTCGCGGTCGATGACGGCCACTTCGTGGCCGATTCGTGCCAGAGCGTCGGCCAGGGAGGCGCCCACCCGTCCGCATCCCATCACCACGACACGCAACGTCGGTCCTTTCCGGTGTAGGGCCGCAGCAACCCGGGGGAACTGTTCGCACAACGCTACAGCCACGCTCCCACTGCGCATAGGGTTGGTCCTCGTGTCGAAACTATCGACCGCTGCCCGTCGGCTGCTGTTGGAGCCGGGCGTGATGGCGACGTCGGTTCCGTGGCAACTGAGTTCGCCGGAACGGCTGAAGACCCTGCAGTCGAACGCGCCGGGTGACGCGCGGCGCGGGTTCTTGGATTGACCGAACTCACGCTTTCTGTCGGGCCGCCGGCCAACGGTGGCAGCTGTGTGGCGCGCCACGACGGCCGGGTGGTGTTCGTCAGGTACGCACTGCCCGGCGAGACGGTACGAGCGCGCATCATCGAGGAGAAGGATGCGTACTGGCACGCCGAGGCGCTCGAGATTCTCGAAGCGTCACCGGATCGCATTGCGTCGTTGTGCCCGATCGCGGGCCCGGGTGGCGCCGGGTGTTGCGACCTTGCGTTCCTCGATCCGAAAGCCGCCCGCGTCCTCAAGGGTCAGGTCGTGCTCAACCAGCTGGACCGGATCGCCGGGTATCAGCCTGAGCACGCGCTGGAGGTGGAGCCGATGGGCACCGGCGAGGCGACGGGCTGGCGCACCCGGGTGCGGATGGGCGTGGGTCCCGGCGGCTCGGCGGGCTTTCGCCGCTATCACAGCGGCGATCTCGTCGCGGCCGAGCAGTGCGGTCAGCTGGTGCCCGGGTTGCTGCACGGGCTGCAGGAGCAATGGCCGTTCGGTGCCGAGGTGCACGTCGTCGTCGACGACGACGGGCACCGCCATGTCGTGATGGCGGGGAGGGGTCTCGGAATCCGGGGACGACGGGGTCTGCGGGTCGTCGAGGGCGGCCGCGAGTCGGTGCAGCGGGTCGGAGATCGGACCTGGCACATTCCGGTGACCGGGTTCTGGCAGTCGCACCGCGATGCGGCGCGGGTCTACAGCGAGCTTGTGGGCTCCTGGGCGGACCTCGCACCGGGTATGACGGCGTGGGACCTATATGGCGGCGCAGGGTTGTTCGCCGCGGTGCTGGCTGAGGGCGTCGGCGAGATCGGCCAGGTGCTGACCGTCGACATGTCTCGCGCCGCGTCGGCGGCAGCCTCGCGTGCGTTGTCCGACCTGCCGCAGGTAACGGTGGCCAACGGCTCCGTGCGGCAGATGCTGACCGGGATGCGCGAAAGACCCGACCTCGCCGTCCTGGACCCGCCGCGTTCCGGGGCCGGAAAAGAGGTGATCAGGTTGCTGGCTGACGCCGGGGCGCCGCGGGTGATCCACATCGGTTGCGAGGTGGCCTCGTTCGCAAGGGACGTGGGCCTGTACCGCCAGCACGGGTTTGCTGTGCAGGAGCTGCGAGCGTTCGACGCGTTCCCGCTGACGCACCACGCCGAGTGTGTCGCGGTCCTTACGGCGGGGGCGTCACGGCAGGACTGAACACGCGCTCGGTGCGTACACTAACTGGATGCTTGAACAGATCCGCGGTCCCGCAGATCTGCAACGCCTTTCTCAGCGGCAGCTCACCGACCTCGCCCACGAAATCCGCCAGAACCTGATCCACAAGGTGGCGGCCACCGGCGGGCATCTGGGGCCCAACCTCGGCGTGGTCGAGCTCACGCTGGCGCTTCATCGTGTCTTCGATTCGCCGTACGACCCGATCATCTTCGACACGGGCCATCAGGCGTACGTGCACAAGATGCTGACCGGCCGCTGCCATGACTTCGACACGCTGCGCAAGAAGGACGGACTGTCGGGCTACCCCTCACGGGCCGAAAGCGACCACGACTGGGTCGAATCCAGCCACGCGTCCTCGGCGCTGTCGTACGCCGACGGCCTCTCGAAGGCATTCGAGCTGACCGGTCAGCGCAACCGGCATGTCGTCGCCGTCGTCGGCGACGGCGCGCTCACCGGCGGGATGTGCTGGGAGGCGCTAAACAACATCGCCGCGGCCGGGCGCCCGATCGTGATCGTCGTCAATGACAACGGTCGCAGCTATGCGCCGACCATCGGCGGTGTCGCCGAGCACCTGGCCAGGCTGCGACTGCAGCCCGGATATGAGCGGATACTCGACGGCGGCCGCCGGGCCATCCGCGGCGTGCCGGTCGTCGGCGAGCTGTGCTACCAGGCCATGCACAGCATCAAGGCCGGTATCAAGGACGCGCTGGCGCCGCAGGTGATGTTCACTGACCTGGGGCTCAAGTATGTCGGACCGGTCGACGGCCACGACGAGCACGCAGTGGAGGGCGCTCTGCGCAGCGCCCGCGGCTTCGGCGGCCCCGTGATCGTGCACGTCGTCACCCAGAAAGGCATGGGATATCCGCCGGCTGAAAACGACGAGGCCGAGCAGATGCACTCCACGGGAGTGATCGATCCGGTGACCGGCATGGCGACCAAGGTGGCCGCGCCGAGTTGGACCTCGACGTTCGCCGAAACGCTGGTGGCTTACGGGGCCAAACGCCGCGATGTCGTCGCGATCACCGCCGCGATGCCGGGCCCGACGGGCCTGTCCACGTTCGGCGAGCGGTTTGGCGACCGGCTGTTCGACGTCGGGATCGCCGAGCAGCATGCTTTGACTTCGGCGGCGGGTCTGGCGATGGGCGGTATGCACCCCGTCGTGGCGATCTACTCCACATTCCTGAACCGCGCGTTCGACCAGATCATGATGGACGTCGCGCTGCACAAGCTGCCGGTGACGATGGTGCTCGACCGCGCAGGCATCACCGGCAACGACGGCGCGAGCCACAACGGCACCTGGGACCTGGCTATGCTCGGTATCGTCCCGGGGATCCGCGTCGCTGCCCCGCGCGATGCTGCCCGGCTGCGTGAGGAACTCGGTGAGGCCCTCGACATCGACGATGGCCCGACGGTTCTGCGCTTTCCGAAAGGCGATGTGGGCGAGGACATCCCGGCGCTGCGGCGGACCGGGGTAGTCGACGTACTCGCCGAGCCGGCGGGCGGACTGTCCGACGAAGTGCTGCTGGTGTCTGTCGGCGCGTTCGCCGCCATGGCACTGGCCGTCGCAGAGCGGCTGCGCAACCAGGGGATCGGTGTGACGGTCGTCGACCCGCGGTGGGTGCTGCCCGTCCCCGACGCCGTGCGCGACCTGGCGGGTCGTCACAAGCTCGTCGTCACCCTGGAGGATCACGGCGTGGCGGGCGGGATCGGCTCGGCGGTGTCGGCGGCGCTGCGGCGCGCCGAGATCGACGTGCCGTGCCGCGACGTCGGGGTGCCCCAGCGATTCCTGGCCCACGCGTCGCGCGCGGAGGTGCTCGCGGACGTCGGCCTCACCGATCAGGACGTGGCGCGCCAGATCACCGGCTGGGTGGCCGCGTTGGGATCCGCGGAGAATGTTTACACCGAGACTGAATCCACGCAGCAAAAGTTCGAGTAGCGGCCTACCTGGTTGCAGTTTCGGCGCAAGATTGATGCCGTGCGTGATGATGTTCGGATTCCCTCCCACGGCGAGCAGCTCGCCGCCTACGTCTACCGGCCCGATGGGACGGGAGACCATGCGCCCTGCGTGGTCATGGCCCACGGCTTCTCGGCGACGCGGGACGACGGGCTGCCCGGGTATGCGGAGGCCTTCCGCGATGCCGGGTTCGTCGTCGTCCTGTTCGACTACCGCCATTTCGGCGCCTCCACCGGCGAGCCGCGTCAATTGCTCGACATCGCCCGCCAGCACGACGACTACCGCGCCGTCATCGGGTGGGCGCGCGGCCTCGACGGGGTCGACCCCGAACGCATCGTCGTGTGGGGTTCGTCGTTCAGCGGCGGGCATGTCCTCGCGATTGCGGCCGCCGATCCGCGCATCGCGGCGGTGATCTCACAAGCGCCGCACACCGACAGCATCCCCACGCTGATGTTGGTGCCGGCCCGCAATATCGCCCGCCTTGTGGTCGCGGGTCTGCGTGATCAGCTCGGAGCGTGGCTGGGTCGGCCACCGCGCCTGGTCGCGGCCGCCGGCGACCCCGGCACCCTTGCCGCCATGACGGCGCCGGAGGCCAAGCCCGGGTTCGCGGCTCTTGTTGGTCCGAATTCCAAGTGGCGCAACGAGTTTGCCGCTCGACTCATGTTGACGGTCGGTTTCTACCGGCCGGGCCTCAAGACGAAGCGGCTGAAGATGCCGTTGCTGATGTGCGTGTGCGACAACGACGCGACGACGCCGGTGGCGCCCGCCGTCAAGGCCGCCGAACGGGCACCGCGGGCCGAACTCCGGCACTACCCGTACGGTCATTTCGACATCTATCACGACCCACAGGTCAAGGCCGATCAGGTGGCGTTTCTTCAGCGCACAGTGCAGGAAGTGCCCGCTTAGTCAGCCGCTAGGTCGAGGCGGCCCTCGTCAACGCCTCCGCCAGCGCCGGCACCGCCAGCTCGAGCTGCCAAGGGCGGGCGCCGCCGTCGCGCAGGAACGCGTCGATATCGCCGACGACTGCCATCTGCTCTTCGCGCGAGCGCTCATCGCTAGCTGTCTGCTCTTCGCGCGAGCGCTCATCGCTAGCTGTCTGCTCTTCGCGCGAGCGCTCATCGCTGTCGTCGCCGCCCTGCCAGTCCCAGCACAGCCGGCGCACCAATTCCGGCGACACCAGGTTTTCGGTCGGCACACCGACGCGCTCGGACAGGTCGGCAAGGCCGTCGCGCGCGGCCTTGAGCCGGGCCGCGGCCTCCGGCTTGCGGCGATGCCAGCGTGACACCGGCGGAGGCCCGTTCGGCGGCTCGGGAGAAGACGGCGGCTCGGGGTTGTCGCGGGCCCGGGTCAGCGCGGCCAGCCAGGTGTCCGCACTGCGGCGTTGTCGCGGACCGCCGAAGATCGGCAGCGCGGTCAGGTCGTCGGCGGTCTTCGGGTCGGCGATCGCCGCAGCGATGATGGACGAGTCGGGAAGGATCCGGCCGGGAGCGATGTCGCGGCGACGGGCGATCTCGTCGCGGATGGTCCACATCTCGCGCACGGCGGCCAGCGCCCGCGGGTCGCGCACCTTGTGGATGCCCGACGTCCGCCGCCACCGGTCCCGCCGCGGTGGCGCGGGACCGGCGGTCCGCAGGTATTCGAACTCCTGGGCCGCCCACTCTGTTTTGCCCTGCTCCGCCAATACCCGCGCGACGGCGGTTTGCAGGTCGAGCAGCACCTCGACATCGAGCGCGGCATAGTTGAGCCACGCCGGTGGCAGCGGCCGCTTGGACCAGTCCGCGGCGCCGTGGCCCTTGGCCAGGCCGAGCCCGAGCAGCCGCCCCACCATCGCGGCCAGGTTCACCCGGTCGTACCCGGCAAGCCGACCCGCCAACTCGGTGTCGTACAGCGCGGGCGGGCGCATCCCAACCTCGGCCAGACACGGCAGGTCCTGATCGGCGGCGTGCAGGATCCACAGGTCGGTGCTGAGCACATCGGCGATCGACCGCAGCGCCTCGACGCGGTCGCCGCTGCCGCCGACCGGGTCCAGTAGCACGGTGCCCGCGCCGGCTCGGCGGATCTGGATCAGATACGCGCGGTTGCTGTACCGGAATCCCGACGCGCGCTCCGCGTCGACCGCGAAAGGTCCGTGACCAGATGCCAAAAGCTGCGCGGCGGACAGGACTGCGCCGTCAGTTGCGGTCAATTCCGGCACGCCGTCGGCCGGCTGCAGCAGCGGCGTCGGTTCGGGCTCGGCGGCGTCCGAGTCAGGTGTCTCCTCTGGCACGCTCAGGCCCGCGAACGCGACCCCAGGTCGGTGACCCCGGTCGGCGGCAGCCCCGCTGCATGCTCGAGCACCTCGCAGAACGCCTGCACATGCGTGCCGAGCTCAGGAGTGGTCGCGGTCCAGGACGCCCGCAGCTCAAGCTGATGCGCACGCGGTGGACCGGAGATGTCGCCGTAGCGCACCGACGTGGTTGCGGTGACGGTGCCGCCCACGGCGGTCGCCTGCCCGGCACGCGCGTCCAGCGCATCGACGAGCCAGCTCCACGCGACCTCGGGCAGCAGTGGGTCGACGGCCTCGCTTGAGTCCAGATCGGCCTGGATGTATGCGACCAACCGCATCGTCCCGTCCCAGGCCTCGGCGCCGTCGGGATCGTGCAGCAGAATCAGCCGCCCGAACGCGTCGCCCTCTGAGCGTTCCGGCACGATCGCGGTTTCGGGATGTCGCACCTCGGCGCCCAGCGCATAGCTGAACGGCGCAAGCCGCTGCGGCGGCCGGATCGGTCCGAGCTCGATCTCCGAGCGCACCTCGACGGTGTTCATTGCCGCAACAGCCGCCTGGAACTGAGCCGGTTCGGCGGAGGTCATGGGTTTTTACGGTAGTCCATCGACCCCAGCGTCGGGGCAGGCGCGCCGGATCGCCGTGGCAGCATAGGAGACGAAATGAGCACCCGTCGCGACCTGCCCAATGCCCCGTACCTGGCGGCGGCTACCGGCCGCAAGCCGAGCCTCATCCCGGTGTGGTTCATGCGCCAGGCCGGTCGCTCGTTGCCGGAGTACCGCGCGGTGCGCGCCCAGCACAGCATGCTGGCGGCCTGCTTCGAGCCCGAGCTGGTCTGCGAGATCACGATGCAACCCGTGCGCCGGCACGGCGTCGACGCCGCGATCCTGTTCTCCGACATCGTGGTGCCGCTGCGCGCGGCGGGCGTCGCGTTGGACATCGTCCCGGACGTCGGGCCCGTCATCGAGCACCCGATTCGCACTGCCGCCGACGTGGCCGGGCTGAAGCCGCTCGACCCCGCCAACGTGTCGGCGGTTGCCGACGCGGTCGGACAGCTTGTCACCGCGCTGGGTGAGGTCCCGCTGATCGGTTTCGCCGGCGCGCCGTTCACGCTGGCGTCCTACCTCGTCGAGGGCGGGCCCAGCCGCCACCACGAACGCACCAAGGCGATGATGCTCGGCGAACCGCAGACCTGGCATGCGCTGATGACGGCGCTGACCGATATGACGATCGGGTTCCTGCAGGCTCAGATCGACGCCGGAGTCGACGCGATCCAGGTGTTCGACTCGTGGGCAGGCGCGCTGTCGCTCGCCGACTACACGGAATACGTGTTACCGCACAGTACAAGGGTTTTCGGCACACTCGCGGCGGCGCGCATTCCGATGACGCACTTCGGTGTCGGCACCGCCGAGCTGCTCGGCGCGATGTCGGGGGCGGGCGCGACCGTGGTCGGCGTCGACTGGCGCACCTCGCTCACCGATGCTGCGGCCCGAGTCCAACCCGGGACCGCACTGCAGGGCAACCTCGATCCCGTGGTTCTGCTGGCCGGCTGGCCGGTGGTCGAGGCGGCGGCCCGGCGCGTCGTCGACGACGGCCGGCGGGCGGTGGACGCAGGCGCGGCCGGTCACGTGTTCAACCTCGGCCACGGCGTGCTGCCCGACTCAGATCCGCGGATCATCACCGAGCTGGTGGCGCTGGTGCACTCCCTGTGAACCGGTCGCCGCGTGCCGGCTCGTATGCCGTTGTAGGAGGCGGTATCTCGGGTCTGACCGCGGCCTACACGTTGCGACGCACGGTCGGCGACGACGCGCTGATCACCGTGTTCGACCCTGCCGAAACGCTCGGCGGGACGTTGCGCACGGTGTCGGTCGCCGGTCACCCGGTGGACGTCGGCGCCGAGGCGTTCGTTGCCCGCCGGCCAGAGGTGCCCGCGCTGTTGGCCGAGTTGGGGATGACCGGCGCGCAGGTCGACACGACCGGGGTACGGCCGTTGATCTATGCCGACGGCGGTTTGCACCCGATGCCGGAACGCACCGTCAACGGCATCCCGACCTCGTCCGAGTCGCTGGCCGGACTCGTGGACGACGACACGCTCGCCCGCGTCGCCGCCGAGCCGTCGCGACCGTTGCAGTGGGTAGCGGGCGCCGACCCGCCCGTCGCCGATGTGGTCGCCGACCGATTCGGTGCGCAGGTGGTCGCGCGGTCGGTCGACCCACTGCTGGCAGGCGTTTACGCGGGGTCCGCGGCGACGATCGGCCTGCGCTCGGCCGCGCCGGGCGTCGCCGCGCAGCTGGATGCCGGCGCCGCGAGCCTGACCGAGGCGGCGCGCACGGCGTTGCCGCCCGGGTCCGGCGGGCCGGTCTTCCGGGCGATCGGCGGGGGATACCAGCGGCTCGTCGACGAACTCGTGCGCCAGGGTCGCGCCGAGCTGGTGCAGACCGCGGTGACAAGGCTGTGCCGCACCGAAGACGGCTGGCACCTCGTCGGCGCCGCGGGCGAGGTCTGGCGTGCCGACGCGGTGGCGCTCGCCGTACCGGCGCCGCGGCTGGCCGGCGTGGTCGCCGACGCCGTGCCGTCGGTGGCCGCCGCGGCCGCGAACATTCCCGTCGCGTCGTCGGTGGTGGTCGCGCTGGCCGTGCCGGGCGGCACATCGCTGCCCGAACGATCGGGGGTACTGGTGGCCAGCGGAGAGCCATTGCACGCCAAGGCGATCACGCTGTCGAGCCGCAAGTGGGGTCACCCACAAGGCGTGGAGCTGTTGCGGCTGAGCTTCGGACGCTTCGGTGACGACGTGGCCCGCACCGCGACAGACGACGAACTGGTGTCGTGGGCGATCGCCGACCTGTCCGGAGTTTTCGGGGTCACGGTAGATCCCGTCGAGGTGCATGTGGCGCGGTGGATCGACGCGATGCCGCAGTACGGACCCGGCCACAGCACGCTGGTTGGCGGGATCCGGGCGGCGCTGCCCGACACAGTGGCGTTGGCGGGCAACTATCTCGACGGCATCGGGGTGCCCGCGTGCATCGCGTCCGGAGCCGCGGCGGCCGGGCGGCTGGTGGCGGCGGCCGTGGCACGATAGAGGCATGGCTCGACTGGACTACGACGAACTCAACGCGACGATCCGCTACCTGATGTTTTCGGTGTTCGCGGCGCGCCCGGGCGCGCTCGGAGAGGACCGGGCGGCCGCCGTCGACGAGGTCGCGACATTCCTCAAGCAGCAGGAGGACAACGGTGTCGTGGTGCGTGGGGTTTACGACGTCGCCGGCATGCGGGCCGACGCGGACTTCATGATCTGGACACACGCCGACCGGGTTGAGGCCTTGCAGGCGGCGTATTCCGATTTCCGGCGCGAGACGGCGCTGGGCCGGGCCACCACCCCGGTGTGGAGCAGCGTGGCGCTGCACCGGCCCGCAGAGTTCAACAAGAGCCATATCCCGGCGTTCCTGGCAGGCGAGGAGCCGGGCGCCTACTTGTGCGTGTATCCGTTCGTGCGGTCGCTGGAGTGGTACCTGCTGCCCGACGAGGAGCGCCGCCGGATGCTCGCCGAGCACGGGATGGCCGCGCGCGAGTACAAGGATGTGCGGGCCAACACCGTTCCGGCGTTCGCGTTAGGCGACTACGAGTGGATACTCGCGTTCGAGGCGCCCGAGTTGCACCGCATCGTCGATCTGATGCGCGAATTGCGGGCCACCGACGCGCGGCGGCACACCCGCCACGAGACACCGTTCTTCACCGGCCCGCGGGTATCGGTGGAGCAGCTGGTCGAAAAGCTGCCCTAGCATGACCGCTTCCGTAGAAGCCACCCGCTTCGACGAGATGTATCGCGACGACCGCACGACGCACGGCCTGCCTGCTGCCACGCCATGGGATATCGGTGGCCCTCAACCGGTGGTTAAGCAGCTGGTGTCGTTGGGCGCGGTCAAGGGTGAGGTACTCGACCCGGGCACGGGCCCTGGCCACCATGCGATTTACTACGCATCGCAGGGCCTTTCGAGCACCGGCATCGACGCTTCACCTGCGGCAATTGCGCGCGCACGGGCGAACGCCGACCGAGCCGGTGTGCCGGTGAACTTCCACGTCGCGGACGCGACAAAGCTGGACGGGTTCGACGGCCGTTTCGACACCGTCGTCGACTGCGCGTTCTACCACACGTTCAGCACCGACGAGGCACTGCAGAAGTCGTATTTCGAGGCGCTGCACCGGGCGACAAAACCGGGCGCGCAGCCGTTCATGTTCGAGTTCGGCGAGCACAACGTGAACGGGCTGGCGGCGCCGCGGGCCATTTCGGAGGAGAACTTCCGCGAGATGCTGCCGGCGGGCGGTTGGACGATCACCTACCTCGGACCGACCACCTACCAGATCAACGTGAGCATCCAGGCGTTCGAGGAGATGGTGGCGCGCAACCCCGATCTCGCCGAGAACATGCAGCCGATGCTGGAACGGTTCCGGATCATCGAGCCGCTGTTGGTCAACGGGCGCGCGCACGCGCCGTTCTGGGAAGTGCACGCCACTCGGGTCGACTGACAGTGGATGCTGTTACAGCACCTGTTTGGTCAGTCGTTACCCGAGTCCGGCATCCACAAGTAAACGTGGCAATCCGACTTCTGCGCAACGTCGTGTGACGTCGTCAGCGTCTGCCGGTCTTCCTGTCGCGGTAAGCGTTTGGACCAGCAGCAGTTGTGCGCGCAGGGCCGCCAACGGTCTTCGCTCGGCGTCGACCCCAGCGAGCAGATCACCTGCACGTTTGCAGGCCAGTGCCCGGTCGTCGTCAGAACTGCTCACCGCCAGCAGCCGAACCGCGGAGTCTTCGTCGAGTTCAGCTGTCATCACCGCAATTCCATCGTTACTCGTGACGGTCATGGGCGCTCGCAGACGTGCGGCTTCCGACGGCGCGAGCGCGATGCCCAGCCGGGTTCGCTCGTTAGTGATCGCGGCCGCGAGCCGGGGGAGTCGTAACCGCTCCGCTGCCTTCATGCCGGTGTCGAGGCAGTCGGTGGTGGCACCGAGATCGCCGCGAGCCGCGTTGACTCGGGCGCCGCCCGCATACCGTGCGGCCAGGTAGTCCACTCCACCTCCGTCGGGCCCGAGTTGATAGGTCTCATCGAGAAGGCGTGTCGCCTCGGCCAACTCGCCCATCTGGTAGAGCAGCTCGCCCAGTAGTGCGCCCGACAGCCGCGCAGCGTGCGAGTGCGGTCCGATTCTGACGCCGAGCTCGAAGGCTCGCCGGAATTCATCTTGCGCAGTGGCGATGTCAAGCTGATGACTCGCGGCGATGCCGGCGTAACAGTGTGCGTAGACGCTCGCGAACGGCCCCATCATCTCTTGGTAGGGTGCCGCCCATTCGAGTGCGCGCCGGGCGTCGTCATACTCGAATCGGTAGATCGCCGCGAACGCCGCGACATTTCCCGCGACTCCGGGCACCCGCGGATGGAAGGTGTCCGGCCGCGAGAACGCCTCGGCGACTAAAGCGTCAGCGCGATCGGTCCGATCAGCGAACATGTCAGCGACCCCGCGCAGCACATCGGCTTCGACTCGCAGATCCGCCCGCGTTGCGAGTTCGGTGCTGTCGAGCGCTGCCTCGAAGCGATTCAGCGCGGCGTCGGCGGGCACCGCGCGCTGCAGCAGAATGTTCGCCCAGGCGATCACGAGTTGAAGGCGTGCCCGCGAAACCAACAGGTGCAGAGGCAATTTCTTGACGAGCTCGAGCAGGGTTGTCATCTTCGACTGCTCGAGCAGGTTCGTCTCGTCTCGCTCGACGAGGTCGACGGCGAGTACAGGATCTCCGGCCGCAAGGGCATGATTGACGGCTTCGTTGAGGTAGCCGTGTTCGGCGAACCACGCCGAAGCGGTCCGGTGCAGCTGCTCCACTCGATCCGGATGGTCCCGCTCGAGTCGGCGGCGCAGGAATTCGGCGAACATGTCATGGTAGCGAAACCAGTTGGGATCGCTGTCGATCCGTTGCAGGAACAGGCCGCGCTCTGCGACGTCCTCGAGCATCGCCTGCCCGCGGGTCACCTGCGCGACCGCGGATGCCAGTCCCCCACAGGTCCGCTCTGTGATCGATGTCGCCAGCACGAATTCAGCCGTCTCGGGTTCGAGAGTGTCCAGGACGTTTTCGGCGAGAAACTGCCCGACGACGTCGCTTGCGCCGGAGAGCTGACTCAGCAGAGTGTTCGTATCGGAACCTCCGCGCAAGGAGAGTGCCGCGAGCTGCAGGCCCGCCGCCCACCCGTCCGTCGAGGCCGTCAGCGCGTCGACGTCGCCACCAGGGAGCGAAAGGCCACCAACATCATTAAGCAACGATCGCGCTTCCGTGCCGTCGAAACGCAGGGCTTCCGAATCGATCTCGACCAACTCGTCCTGAAGGCGCAATCGGCTGATGGGTAGCCCGGCGCCTGACCAGCTGGTCACGATGATCTGCAAATGATGGCACCCGTGCTCGAGCACGAACCCGAGAGCGGCGATCGTCGGGCTGTCCGACACGCGCTGCCAGTCGTCGACGACCAGTGTGATCGGGTCGTTTTTCTCGTGGATCTCGTCGATGAGCGACGTCAACACATACCGGCCGGCGTCGTCGCCGTGCTCTTCGAGTACTTGGCCCAACGATTCGGCCAGAGCTGGACGGACCCGCCGAATCGACTCGAGCAGATGGGCCAGGAACCACACCGCGTTGTTGTCGTCGTCGTCCACGGTGAGCCAGCCAACCGCAATGTCATTGCGTGTGAGTTCGTCTCGCCATTGGGCCGCCAGCGTCGTCTTGCCGTATCCCGATGGTGCGTGGATGAGGATCAGCCGTCGTCGCCCAGCCGTGCGCACGATGTCGATCAGCCGACCGCGTTCGACCGGCGATCGGGTGGAGACGGGTGGACGGTACTTCGTTGCCGGCGTCGGCGGCGAAGGTGTGGCCGCCGTGTCCCGGCGGTGCGGGGACGGCGACGGCGGCGCCTTGCGGCTTTCCACACCCAAATCGACGGGATGCGCCATCTCGTCGACGAATACACCGCGACTGCGCTGAACGTCCCGTAGGTCCTCGCCTATATCGGCCGCGCTCGCGGGACGATCTGACGGGTCTCGAGCCATGGCACGTTCGATGACCGCGGCCACGTCATCCGGCATTCCGTGCTCGCGCAAATCGGGGATCGGTTGCGAGGTGATACGCAGAAACTGAGCGACCACCCGCTCGCCGGACCGGCGCTCGAATGCCGCGTGGCCGGTCAGCGCGCAGAACAGAGTTGCGCCAAGCGAATAGACATCTGAGCGCGCCGACGGTGCTTCGCCCTCCAGCACCTCGGGCGCGGTGAATGCCGGTGACCCGGTGATGACCCCGGTAGACGTCTGAAAGCCGCCGGCGATCCGCGCGATGCCGAAGTCGGTGAGCTGCGGCTCGCCGTAGTCGGTCAGCAGGATGTTTCCCGGCTTGACGTCGCGATGCAACGTGCCGACGAGGTGGGCGGCTTCCAGCGCGCCGGCGAGCTTGACGCCAATGCTCACCGCCTCGCTCCACTCAAGGGGTCCGTGCCTGCGGATCAGCGCTTCCAGCGAATCCTTGGCGTAGTAGGGCATGACGATGAAAGGCCGGCCGCTGGACGTCGTCCCGACCTGCAAGATCGTCACGATGTGTGGGTGTCCGGACAACCGGCCCATCGCGCGTTGTTCACGCAGGAAGCGGTCGAGGTTGTCCGGATCGAGATCAGAGGTCAAGACCTTGATCGCGACGGTGCGGTCCAACGATGGCTGAGTGCTGCGGTAGACCACCCCGAATCCACCACGACCGACTTCGTCGACGTCGTCAAACCCCGCGTCACGCAGTTCGGCGGGGACGCCGGAAACCGGATCCCGCTGCGGCGGGTGCGGATCGCTCTCGGCCATCGACGGTCACCATCCTCACTGAAACCGCAGACTATCGCCGATGCTGTCGACCCGGGGTGAGATGGTTGGGCTGGGACTACCGAGCACGGCGTGCCAACCGCTCCGGCTCGAAGATCAACACGCTTCTGCCGTCCACGCGGAGCCAGCCGCGGTTCGTGAAATTCGCGAGCGCCTTGTTGACCGTCTCCCGCGATGCGCCGATGAGGTGCGCCAGCTCTTCTTGTGTCAGGTCGTGCGTGACCCGCAAGCCCCCGTCCTCGTGCCTGCCGAATCGCTGCGCCATCTGCAGCAGCTGTTTGGCGAGACGGCCGGGCCCGTCGGCCGAAATCAGCGCGGCGACGGTGTTGTCGGTCAGCCGCAGGCGGCGGGCAAGCACGCGCAGCAACTGCTCAGCCATTTCGGGACAACCGGTCATCAAGATGCGCAACGCAATTCGGTCCATCAACACCGCGCGCACGTCCGTGACAGCTGACGCATCGGCGGTGCGGCTTCCCGAATCGAACATCGACACCGCGCCGAACATGTCCGCGGGTCCCATGATGCCCATCATTCGCTCGCGCCCATCCGGTGAGCGGCGACCGATCTTGACCTTGCCGGCGATGACAATGTAGAGGCAATCGGCCTGGTCTCCCTCGGCGTAAATGGTGTGCCCGCAAGGGAATTCGACCGGCTGCAACTGCTCGGTCAGCGCTTCGACGGGTTCGACGCCCTGAAAGGCCCGAACCAGCACGGCCAGGTCAGTTCGATCACATGTCCATGCCACCGTTGACGCTCCAGGTCTGGCCCGTGATATAGGAGGACGCGTCTGCGGCGAGGAAATGAACGACCCGCGCGACCTCCTCGGGGTTTCCGGCGCGGCCGACGGGTATCTGGCCGGTCAGCTTCGCCATCACCTTCTCGGGGATGTCTGCGGTCATCTCGGTGGTGATCAGGCCGGGGGTCACGGTGTTGACGGTGATCCCGATCCCCTCTTGGCTCTTCCCTGACCTCGCCAGCTGATAGGCGGTTTCTTTGGCCAACGTCTTCGTCAGTCCGAAGAGTCCCGACTTCGATGCCGCGTAGTTCGCCTGACCGATATTGCCGGTCTCGCCGACGACGGACGAGACATTGACGATCCGCCCAGTTCCTCGTTCCAGCATGTGGGCCAGCGCGGCCTGCGAAAGGAAGAACGCACCCGAGAGGTTCACCGCGAGAACGCCATGCCAGTCGTCCTCGGTCATCGCCGCGACGGTCTTGTCGATCGTGATTCCGGCGTTGTTGACCAAGATGTCCAGGCGCCCGTGGGTCTCGATGACCTCGGCGATCGTGCGTCGGCAATCCTCGCATGAGCCGACGTTGCCGCGATGCGCAGATGCCGAGGCGCCGTGCGGCCGAGTCTTTTTCAACAGGTCGGCAACGAAGCGTTCTGCGCTCTGCTGGTCGCGGTTGTAGCCCACCGCCACTGTCGCTCCCTGGTTGGCGAGGCTGTAAGCGATTGCCGCACCGATGCCGCGGGTACCGCCGGTGACGAACGCGACGCGGCCGGCCAATTTGTCGGTCGAGGGCGGGTTGGCCGGGAGTGGCTGGGATTCCAGTACCTGGGTCATGATATGTACCTCTCGTGTCTCGATGTGCTTTTCTTCACCTGGCTTTCGCGAGTGCAAGCTTGGCGGCGTTGGCACCGCACATGCCGTGTGCGCCGGGCCCCGGTGGCGTGGCCGCCGAGCAGATGTACATGCCGGGCACGCCGACCCGGTACGGCGACAGCGTGACTCGCGGCCCGAACATCAACTGCCGGATGTCTTTTGAGCCGGTCATGATGTCGCCGCCGACGTAGTTGGGGTTGTAGGCCGCCATTTGCGTGGTGCTGCGCACGGTGTATCCGACGATGCGGTCGCGGAAACCCGGTGCGAAGCGCTCGATCTGCGCCACGAGCGCCTCCGTGGCGTCGCCGGTATAGCCGTTGGGTACGTGCGCGTATGACCAGACCGGGTGGACGTCGCCGACGGAACGCTGCGGGTCGGCCAGATACTGCTGTCCGACCAGGACGAAAGGTCGCTCTGGCATCCGTCCCGCGTGGATGTCGCGTTCGGTGGCGGCGAGTTCGGCGAATGTGCCGACGACGTGGACCGTACCGGCGCGGTGCGCGCTCGCGTTGGTCCAGGGGACGCCGCCTTGGACGGCGAAGTCGACCTTGAACGCACCCGGGCCCTGGCGGAATCGCCGGTAGGCCCGCGCGACCCGGGACGGCAAGCGATCGCCCAGGATTCCCGCGACCGCTTCGGGCGCCAGGTCGAACATCGTCACATCCGCGGGCGGCAGCTGAGAGGGCGCTTCGATGCGCGTGCCGGTTTCGATCTTGCCGCCCAGGTCGGTCAGCAGCGATGCCATCGCGTTCGCGATCGTTTGCGAACCGCCGGCTGCGACCGCCCACCCGTGGCGGTGGCCCGCCGTGATGATGCCCAACCCGATGGCCGACGTCATCGGGTAGTGCAGCGGCCGAAAGGCATGTGCCGCAACACCGCCGAAGAGCGCGCGTGCCTCTGGTGTGCGAAACCACCGGGCGAGCGTGGAGGCGGGCAGCATTGTGGGCGCGCCGAAGCGAGCCATCATCAGCGGGTGCCGGGGCACGCCCACCAACGGCTGCATGATGTCCTCGGAGAGCGTGTCCCAGTGGCCAGACGGCCACCAGAACAGCCGGCGCCACCGCGAGCCGTCATCACCGAGCCCGTCGATCGTGGCCTCTACCGACTTGTGCAGCACGCCGGCGCTGCCGCCGTCGAGCGGATGGACACAATCGATCTCGGGCATGCGCCACGACAGTCCGTAGGCGTCCAGGCCCAGGCCGTTGAGGAACTCCGAGCCGACGGCCATCGGGTGAATGGCTGAACAGTGGTCGTGCAAGAGGCCGGGAATGATCGCTTCGCCGGTGCGGGTGCCGCCGCCGATGTCGTCGGCCGCCTCCAGCACCGTGACGTCCACTCCGGCCTTCGCGAGGGTGATCGCGGCGGCGAGACCGTTCGGGCCGGCCCCCACGACGATCGCGCTCATCAGGTCAAGGCCCCGTGATCGTGGTCCTCCTCGTCACGCACCGCCGAGCGCTTCGGCGGGGTCATCTTGCCGGCGAGCGACCAGGTGACGTCGATCGGGATCGGGCCGTTGGGCAGCCACGGCTGCTCGTCGACCGCGTCGGCGACCTTCCATGTGCCTCGCTCGATCACGCCGAGCGCCGCGTCGATCACCTTGTAGTGCTGCACCCTGCTGCCCCACGCCTGGGACTCCACCCAGACGACCACGAGTTCGCCCGGTTCGAATGCCGCCTCGCGTTGAACAGCCGCGATCATGTTCTGGTCGTGCAGGTGACCGTCGCCGAAGTTGAACCCGATCAGTGAGTTGCAGACGAACTCTCCCTCGCGCACACTGCGGGAGTCGATGTCCGGCAGGTTCTTCAACAGCACGGAGAACAGGCCCCGGCCCTGGCTGTGCAACGTCCGCCACGAAATCACCCGCTGCATCGTGACATCGGCCCATTTGGGCTCGTAACCGATGTCCACGAACTGGTCGACCTGATTCTTGGCAGTGCGGGTGACCCTGTTCAGCTTCGCCTCCGCTCCGGGAGCGAACGCCCACACCGCGGATGCCCAGTTGCCGGCGTACTGCCGCATCGACGGGAGGAACGACACCTTGTCGGGCCGGAAATTGCCCAGGACCGGGTAGAACAGCAGCGCCGCGGTAACCAGGATTGCCAGCCATGGTGGGGACATGTCCGTTACGGCATAGCCCTTCCACGCCGGGAAACCGAGGAACAGGAAGATTGTCGCGTAGGCGAACAGGACGTTCCATTCCAGCGGCACCGCCAGCGGGAACGTCGAGATGATGAACAGGTGGAACGCGACCATGATCACAGCGGCCACCACCGTCAGCCAGGGCCACGGCGAAAACAGCAGTGTCAGCGGGGCCAAGATCTCCACCACGCTGCCGGGCCCGTGCGCCATCAAACTGGCGAGATGCGACGGCCGCAGGTCGTTGGGGTAACTGCGGTAGTGTGCCCGCTTCAACCACCTGAACGGGATGAACGGGCTGTTGCTGACCATCGGCGGGATGACGTTGGTGAAATGCAGTCCCAGCTTGGACACCCCGGCGCCGACCCAAACCACCACGATCAACAGCTTCAGCGCGACGATCATGTTGACGAACGGGAACACGGCGAACATGATCAGCGCGGGCATGTACTGCTCACCACGCGCTGCGAGGAAAACGATCTTGTCCCGCAATCCCACCAGCACCAGTAGCACGATCGGCGCAACGAGCAGCGCGGGATTGACCAGTCCCGACGTGTTGCCGGGCATCGCCGCCGACAGCGAATCGCTGTGCACCCCACGCGAAAACAGCGGGACCGCCACGCTGATCATCAACACGATGTAGAGGACGACGTCGAACCAGGTCCGTCGGTCCCCACCGGTGAACGGAATCCACTTCCACGGTCGCAGCCGGATGGTGCCGGGCCTTGCCCAGAACAGGATGCCACCGGTCATCGGCTTGATCTTGCCGGCCAGAATGCCCCACGATCCGGCGACGCCGATCAGCTCGAGCACCACGGTCCACAGGACTGCCTTCTCGTAGACGATGGGCTGGTTCCACCACTGCGAGACGTGCAAGAACGGAAGTCCGGACGTCAGTGTCGCGACGAGGATGCCGCCGAGCGCGTACAGGAAGACCAACTTAGCGATGTAGATGGTGTGCACCATCTTTGGTGACCCGAATCCGTTGTCCACCCAATCGGTGGCGAGGATCCGCATCCGCTCCATGAGCGGCTTGTCCATGAAGGTGTCCGGATCGACGTCGGGCAAGTCCGGCTTGGTGAATCCCATGGTCAACTCTCTCCTTTGATGTGACGGGTCAGAATCCAGTGCTTCAACGTGTTTCGGCGAACTGCCGCCGCAGCGTCGGTTTGTCGATCTTGCCGACGGGGTTCTTGGGAAGGTCATCGAGAATCGTGATCTCGACGGGGAGTTTGTATTTCGACAGCGCATCGCTGAGGTGTGCCCGGATCATGTCGATGCTGATCGTCTTGTCGGGCTGCAGAGACACGAACAACACCGGTTCCTCGCCGTACACCGGGTTCGCCCGTCCCACCACGGCGGCCTCGGCGATTTGCGGCAACTGGTGCACGACCGCCTCGATCTCGCGGGGGTAGATGTTCTCACCGCCGCGGATGATCATGTCCTTCGCGCGATCGACAAGCATCAGGTAGCCGTCCTCGTCGAAACGGCCCACGTCCCCGGTGTGCAACCAGCCGTCGACGATAGTCTTCGCCGTCTCCTCGGGACGATTCAAGTAGCCGCGCATCACGTTGGGGCCCTTGATCACAACCTCGCCGGCCTCGCCGTCGGGCACCGGGTCGCCAGCGGAGTCGACGAGCCGGATCGTCTGGCCGGGCAGTGGGAGACCCACCGTTCCCGCTTTGCGCCTGCCGGTCAGCGGATTGACCGTGCTCGCACAGGAGCCTTCCGACAGTCCGTACCCTTCGATCAGCGGTATTGAATATCGGGACTCGAACCCCTCCAGCAGTTCGACGCTGGCAGGTGCCGCACCGCATATCGCGAACCGCACCGAGGACGTGTCCGGCTTCACGCTGTCGGGCAGACCGCAGAGCATCGTGTAGATCGTTGGTACGGCGGAGAAATACGTCGCGCGGCTCTGTTCGATCCGGTCGAAGAACGTGGCCGGCTTGAACCGGCCCGCGACCGTCGCCCTGCCGCCCGCCAGAAGCGGCGACAGCGTCCCCACGACGATTCCGTTGACGTGGAACAGCGGCAGAATCAGCAAGCTGTGATCGGCAGAGGTCAGCGCGAACCCTTCGACCACCGAGTCACACATCGCGGTGAGGTTGGCGTGATCGAGCATCACGCCCTTGGGCCGCCCGGTCGTCCCGCTGGTGTAGATGAGCAGTGCCAGGGTGTCGGCGGTGTACCGGGGCGGGTTCATCAGGTCGGTGCGGGGTTCGCCGCGATCGAGCTCACCGGTCGTCACGACCGCGGGTGCGCCGGTGTCGAAGTCGGGAGCGGTCTCAGCGATGAGCACCTTGGCCGCGGCGTCCGACACCTGGTAGCTCACCTCCGCGGGTCGTAGTGAGTGGTTGATCGGCGTGACGGCGGCGCCGAGTCGCCAGGATGCGAACAGCGACACGACGAAGGCGACCGTATTGGGCAACATGATTGCCACCACGTCGCCGGCTGACACCCCGTGGCGTTGCAGGGTCGCGGCGGCGCGCTGTACAGCGGCCAGGAACTCTGCGTTGGTCAGGTCGATGTCGTCGTCGGCAACCGCGGGGCCGGAGGGATTCTCGGTTGCGCGCCGATCGGGCAGTGCCGGCAGGTTCATGGCTTGTGCTCCTCTTCTGCGATGGCGTTGTGATTGATGACCGTAGGAATACCGCGGTCAGGGGGCATAGTGGCGCACGGATAAAGATGGCAACGGCGGTTGTCTCGCCGACACAATTGGCTGGCAGCGGCAAATCGCTGTCCGTCATGCGGGCCAGGATCTACCGTCATGGGGTGACCAAACGGGGTCGCGACGACGACGCGGACGTACGCAGCCTGATCGCGGCGACTGCTGAGCGCATTCATAAGCGGCTCGCCGAGGTCTCGTCGCTCATACGCGACTCCCTCGAGGACCAAATCCCCGAGCTGCGCGGCGATGCGCGAATCATCGAGTTGCTCGATGCGAGCGTCGAAGGGAACGTGGAGACCCTTCTGCACGCGCTGCGGCACGATATCGCGGTCGAGCGCGTCGAGGCCCCGACCGCGGCACTCGAGTACGCGCGACGGCTCGCACAGCATGGCGTGCCGGTCAACGCGCTTGTGCGCGCATACCGGCTGGGTCAGCGCAGCCTGAACGAGCTTGTCTTCCGGGAAGTGAGGGCCGCCGAGATCGGGGCCGAGGAACGGCTTGCAATGCTCGATGCGATCACCGCAACGCTGTTCGATTACATCGACTGGATCTCCCAGCAGGTGGTCGTGGTCTATGAGGACGAACGCGAACGATGGTTGGAGAACCAGAACAGCATCCGGGCGTTGCGAGTGGGCGAGGTTCTGGCAGGCAAGAAGGACGTCGACATCGACTCGGCCAGCACCTCGATCCGCTACCCGTTGCGGTGGCATCACGTCGCCTTGGTGCTCTGGTATCCGGATGTGGGCGCCGGGGGAGACGAACTGGCCCGGCTGCAGCGCTTTCTTCGCGAGCTCGGCCAGGCTGCTGACGTCGGCTCCAACCCTCTCTTTGTGGCCGCGGATGAAACCAGCGGATGGGGCTGGCTTGCGTACCGTTCTGCGCCGCCCGACGCTGTCGAGACGGCCCGTCAGTTCGCGCGGAAGCGGCCGGATTGTCCGAACGTGGCGATCGGAACGGTCGCGTCCGGCGTCGACGGATTTCGCCGGTCGCATCGGGAGGCCGCCGCAGCCCGCTCGGTCGCGGTGGCCGGCGGCCAGGCCGAGCCGACGGTGATCGCGGCGTCCGACCCCGGCCTTTCGGCGGCCGCGCTGCTCGGCGGCGATATCGCCGCGACGCGGGACTGGGTGACAGGGGTTCTCGGCGACCTGTCGGCCGACAACGACAACGACGCCCGCCTGCGCGAGACGCTGCGGGTCTTCCTTCGCTCCGGTTCCAGCTACAAACTTGCGGCCGAGGAGCTGAACCTGCACTTCAACACGGTGAAGTATCGCGTTGGCCGGGCGGTGGCCCGGCGCGGTCGGCCTATCGAAGACGACCGCCTCGACGTCGAGCTCGCCCTGCTTGCGTGCCGGTGGTACGGGCCCGCGGTGTTCCAGCCGGACGGGGCAAAAGGCAGCTAGCGTGGTCATCCGCGGCCTACAATGATGTCGCCGGTCTTCGTCGCGGGAGGACAATGGCTATGAGGGTGTTGGAACCTAGCCTTCTCCGCATGGATGGCGACGCGGTGCGACAGCAGGTCGCTCAGGTCGCGGAGACCCTCAGCCGGCGAGCCGATGAACTCGCGACCGATCTCGCGCGGGCCATCACCCGAGATGTGAGTATGTATCAGACCACGACGCCGGTGCCGTTCGAGGAGGTTGTCGCGGGTTGTGCGGCGAACGTGCGGTCCGTCCTGCAAGCGATCGCCGCCGACACCGAATTCGATCCGACCGCCGCGGAGGTTCTGGGTAAGGAGCGGGCGCGCGACGGCGTGCCGCTCGCCGCGGTGCTGGAGGCCTACCGGGTCGGATTCCACCGCGTATGGGACGCGGCGGTGAACGAGTCGGCGAGCCGGGGCCACGGTGGCCAGACGTTGCGTGTGTTGACCGCGAAGATCTTTGCGGCACAGGACATATTCACCAACGCGATGGCGGTTGCGTACCGCGATGAGCAGAGCCGGCAGGTGATCAGCGACGAATCCGAGCGTTCGGTTCTCATTGACTCGGTGCTGCACGGCCGATTGTTCGAGCAGTCGAATGTGTGGGAGGCCGCAGACTATCTCCGGTTGCCCAGTGAGGGCCCATTTGTCGTCATTGCCGCGGAGGTTGCCGTCATCGGCGCCGAAGCCCTGCCTGCAATCGAGTCGAAGCTGCGCAGCATCGACGTGTTCTCGGCGTGGCGGCTGCTTCCCGATCTCCAGGTGGGGATTGTGTACTTCAACAGCGACAAACAACTGGACAACGTGTTGGCGCTGATATCGCGGATGGCGACCAATCGGGTGGGAGTGAGCGCACGCTTCGACGATTTGCGGGAAACAGCGCAGGCGCTGCGGTTCGCGCGACTGATGCTGCGTGGCCGCGTAGACCCGGGACAGCAGGTTTCGTCGTTCGACGGCTCCATACTTGCCACCGCGGCAGTCAGCGCGCCCGAGATCATGGTGAGACTCGTGGCTCCCACCATTGAGAGTTTCGCTGAGCTTGCGGATAATGAGCGGGACGTCCTCTTCGACACGTTCAGGGTCTGGCTGGAAAATGACGGATCATTGCGTGCCGCAGGCGAACTGCTGTTCTGTCACCCGAACACCGTGCGCTATCGGCTACATCGAATCGAGCAACGTACGGGCCGTTCCCTGAGCCGGCCGCGTGACATCGCTGAGCTGTCTTTGGCATTCGAGGTCCACCGGCGTCTCATGTGGCAGCCGGAGGAGCGCCGTTCCCACTGAGGAAGCGTCGGTGCAATTCCGATGTCAGCGTGTGAATTTCCCGGGTGAGCTCGGTGTTGGTCTTCAACTCCAGTTCCTGAGCGCCGAAGTCGTGGTCGGCTTTCGCTTGTTGGAACGCCGCTTGCCGGTTCTGACCGATCATCACGAACGTTGACAGGAAGATCGCCTCAAGCGAGACGACCAAAGTCAATGTGGGCCAGGGACTCTTCTCCAGAACCAACATCCAGATGGCAAACAACGCCGCGTGCAGCCAGACGAAACTCATCGAACCGGCGAAGGTCGTTATGCGGTCGGCTATCCGGAGCTGGAAATCCGCGTTACGCTTCTTCGCTTCCGCGATGACCGTCGGGTGGTGGGCCTGGTCGCTGTTGAGGATGTGGCGGGGGATGAGCCGCGCGAATTCCATGTGCCGTTCGGTCATGGTGAATCAGCCCTGCCCGATGGCTTCGGCACCGCGGCCGACCCGGTGGACGACGAATGCCGAGGCGATCTGGCCTACCTCGTTCGCCGCCGCGACGAAACTGAAGACGCCGAAGAGCGCGGCGATCGCGGCGACGGTCCCGTAGTTGAAACGCAGGATCACGATCGCAATGACAATCCATGCCACTCCGGTGACCAGAAGCGGCCACCAATGTCTTGTCGTCTGTCTTGTCGTCGAAACGACCTCATGTCTTGTCGTCGAAACGACGTCGTCGAGAACCGGATGAGACCGGTGCTGTGACGTCGTGGTGGCATCAGCGGTATTACTCATGGCTGCTCCAAACGCTCGATTCATGAATCGGGCTGGCGGCCTGGCGCGCAGGAAGCGAACCGCGCCGCCAGGCCTTCATTGTTGCTCCCGACCCTGATCGGCGTTGTTGTTTGTGCGGACAACCCTGGTGGCGGAATGGTGTAGCGACGGACAGTGTGAACTGGCTAATGCCGTCGGGCCGGGGCCCAAGTGTCGCGCTGAGAACGGACGGAGCCGTGTTCGCTCGTACATGACACGCCGACAGACTTTGTACTGCCCGACAACGACGACAGCCGCAACGGTCGCGACGATAAGAGGGTAAACGACGCAGCCGACGTGTCGAGTCGCTGCGCGGCGAGGTTCGGCAAGCGACATTCGAGGAGGCATGACAGCGTGGTTGCCACGAGTATCGAAGGCGCGGACGAGTTAGCGGCGCCGCTGGATCTGCTGTTGACCAGTTCGGCAGTGGGGATAGCCGAGCGGATGATGCCCAACACGTCGTGGAGCAGGTTCGCGTTAAACCTCGCCCGCAAGCCGGGTGTGGTCGCGTCCCGGGCCGCCACGCTCGGGCGGGAGCTGCTGTCAATCGCGCAGGGCAGTTCCGAAGTGGCTCCGGCCAAGGGCGACAAGCGTTTCGCCGACCCCGCTTGGCGCGGCAATCCACTTCTCAAGCGCAGCATGCAGGCATACCTGGCGACCAATCAGACAGTGGATCAGCTGTTTTCGGATGCGGAGCTGGATTGGCGAGACAGCGACCGGGTCCGGTTCGTGCTGGACGTCCTCACCGAGGGCCTGTCGCCGAGCAACAACCCGCTGGTGAACCCGTTGGGGTACAAGGCGCTGATCGATACCGGCGGGCAGAGCGCGGTACGAGGGCTGCGGCATTTCCTCGGTGACATGGCGTCTGCGCCGCGGGTGCCGTCGATGGTCGAGCCCGACGCGTTCGCCGTGGGCAAGACCTTGGCGGCCACGCCCGGCGCGGTGGTGTTTCGGTCCGAGGTGTTTGAACTCATCCAGTACACACCGCAAACCGACAAGGTGTGGTCGGTTCCGCTGCTGATGGTGCCGCCGGTGATCAACAAGTTCTATGTCATGGACATCGCACCCGGCCGCAGCATGATCGAGTACTTCCTGCGCCAGGGCATCCAGGTATTCGCGATGTCGTGGCGCAACCCCACTGCGGAACAACGAGATTGGGGCTTTGACACCTACGGTGAAGCGATCGTCGACGCACTCGACGCAGTCGAGAAGGTCGCAGGGTCGGATCGCGTGCACGTCCAAGCGTCCTGTTCCGGTGGAATCCTGGCGGCGATGTCCGCCGCGCACCTGACCGCCACCGGGGAGGGAGAGCGGCTGGCCGGCTTGACGTTGATGGTCACCGTGCTCGACCAGCGCAAGGCCGGTTTCGCCGCGGCTGCCATCGATGAAGAGACCGCCAACATCGCGATCGCGTTGTCGGCCCGCAAGGGCTACCTGGATGGGCGGGCGCTCGCCGAGGTATTCGCGTGGCTGCGACCCACCGACCTGGTGTGGCGATACTGGGTGAACAACTACGTGGAGGGCAAGTCCCCCGCCGCGTTCGACGTGTTGTTCTGGAACGCCGATACCACCCGCATGGCGGCTGCGCTTCATCGGGACATGGTGCTGACGGGCCTGCACAATTCATTGGTGACACCGGGCGGGGTCAGCATGCTGGGCACGCCGGTGGATCTCGGGCAGCTGACCGCGGACGCGTATGTGGTCGCCGGCATCGCCGACCACATTTCACCGTGGCAGGCGTGCTACCGCAGCGCGCGGCTGCTGGGAAGCAAGGACCTGCGGTTCGTGCTGTCATCGAGCGGCCACATCGCGGCCCTGGTCAACCCGCCGGGAAACCCAAGAGCGTCCTACCGGCTCGGCGGCGTCGACGAGACCGATCCAGCCGAGTGGGTGGACTCCGCCGAGCAACACGCCGACTCTTGGTGGCCCGATTTCGCCGCATGGTTTGCCGAGCGCGGCGGAAAAAAGAAAGTCGCACCCGACGCGCTGGGTGGTGCCGGCATGGCGCCGATCGAACCGGCACCGGGCAGTTACGTACTTGAGAGGTAACGGTGGGTGATGGAAGCTCTTCTATGACAACTTATCTCGATGCTCCGACCGATCTGTTAGGGCGGGTCGGCCAGCGGTTGGGCACCACCGATTGGATGAAGATCACCCAGGATCAGGTCGATCTGTTCGCCGACGCGACGGGTGATCATCAGTGGATCCACAGCGACCGTAACCGCGCCGCGAAGGGCCCGTTCAAGGGCACCATCGCGCACGGCTACCTGACCCTGTCGCTGACGCCGGTCGTCATCGAGCAGGTACTGCAGATCCGTGAGCTGACCGCGGCGTTGAATTACGGCGTGAACAGGGTGCGATTCCCGGCGCCGGTTCGGGTGGGTTCGCAGGTCCGTGCCACGGTGGCGGTCATGCGGGCGGAGCAGAAGACAGCGGGCCTGGAAGCCGAGTTCACGCTGACCTATGAGATCGACGGCGAGAGACGCCCCGCCTGCGTGGCTGACGTGATCGTGCTCTACCCATGACCGAGGCATTCTCTGAGAGGCTCAGCGTGGAAGAACTGGTACCGGTCCTCGGTCAACAGATCCGCGTCAACATCCGCTGGGGCGTAGGGGTTCCGCTGGTGCTGTGCAACGGGATCGGGGCGAGCCTGGAAGTGTTCGACCCACTTGTCGAGCGCCTGAATCCGAAAAGCACCGTGGTGCGGTTCGACGTGCCCGGCAGCGGCGCATCGCCTGATTCGCTGCTGCCGTACGGGTTTCCGTATCTGGCGGCGGTGCTCGGTGGTCTGCTGAAAAAGCTCCGCCTCGACCGCCAGGGTGTCGACGTCCTCGGGTTGTCGTGGGGTGGCGCACTGGCCCAGCAATTCGCGTTCCAGAACCCGCGACGCTGTCGGCGACTGATCCTGGTCTCGACCGGTACCGGTGCCCTGATGGTGCCGGGACACCCGAGATTGCTGGCGAAGATGATGACGCCCCGTCGCTTCCTCGACCACAGATATGCGGCGAGCATCGCCGGTGACCTCTACGGCGGCACCGTCCGCGACGATCCGTCGGTCATCCAGAACCTGTTCGACCGCCAGTTGATGGCCGGCTCGCGGGTCGGGTACCTGCATCAGCTGCTGGCCGGAGCGGTATGGACGAGCCTGTTCGCGTTGCCGCTGATCCGGCAGGACACGTTGATCCTTGCCGGCACCGACGACCCGATCGTCCCGGTGGTCAATGCACGCATCATGGCGCGCTTGCTGCCGCACGCGACGATGTATCTTCATCCCGGCGGGCACGTCGACCTGATCACCAACGCGGCCGCGCTGGCGCCTGTGATCGAGTCGTTCAGAAGTGACGACCGCACGCCGTGACGGCTCGTTATTGCTGCCCTTGCCTTTTGAGCCAGTCGAGCGCTTCTTGACGGCTCTCGTAGATGTGCGGGGCCAGGCCGCGCTCGGTGAGGTGTCCGCTGAGCTTGAGCCGCATGAACGAGCTGGTGGTGTAGCGGGTGACGCTTTCGTAATAGCGCTCGGCGAGGCCCCGAACAACCGAGGCGTATTTGTCGGCGAGGTCGGGAGCCAAGTAGAAGTTGTCGTAGTTGACCGCGACGGGCACCTTTTTGCCGATCGCGGCCAGCCGCTTCTCGATCTCGGCGGTGATGGCGTCGGCTTCCCCGTCGGTGTTCAATGACATGCCTTCCATGTTGAGGAAGAAGATGTTGCGGTCGGCGTCGTGGGTGAAGCGCGCTTCCAGCGGAACGGTGAGCAGATCGTCCTTCAGTCCCATCGGCTCGTCGCGAAAGATCCTGGTGTCCATCAGCTTCGGCTCACCGTCGATGATGGGCGTGAACCCGACATGGGCCAGAACGTCCCTCTCCAGGTCGATACCCGGAGCGATCTCGACGAGCTGCAGGCCGGCCTGCGTGAGCCGGAAGACGCAGCGCTCGGTCACGTACAGCACCGGTTGGCCCGCGCCGGCGGCGTAGGAGCCGCTGAACGTGCGCTGCTCGACAGAGTCGAGGAATTTTGGCGCGGCAACCGCGTCGTCGACGGCGATATGGCCGTCGACGACCTCCGTGCGACACGGCGCCAGGAACGTGCCGAGGAACACCACCTTCTTCGCGTTCTGGCTGATGTTGATGAAACCGCCGGATCCTGCGAGCTTCGGGCCGAACCGGCTGACGTTGACATTGCCATGAGCGTCGGCCTGAGCCATCCCGAGGAACGCCGCGTCAAGACCGCCGCCATCGTAGAAGTCGAACTGGGCGGGCTGCTCCAGGATAGCCTCGCCGTTGATTGCCGAACCGAAATCCAGTCCCCCGGTAGGCATTCCGCCTATCACACCGGGTTCGGCCGTCAGGATGATGTAGCTGAGGATGTGCTCCTCGGCAGCCACGCTGGCGATGCCCTCCGGAATGCCGATGCCCAGGTTGACCACCGCGTTGGGGCGCAGCTCCATCGCAGCGCGGCGCGCGATCACCTTGCGTACCGACAGCTCAAGTGAGGGTATCGAGGACAGCGGGACGCGCAGCTCTCCGCTCAGCGCGGGGGAGTACTGGGTCCCCCAGGTTTGCGGATGGTGTTCGGGCCTGGACACGACCACGCAGTCGACCAGCACCCCGGGGATCTTCACGTCCTTCGGGGACAGCGCTCCCACGTCGGCGATGCGTTCCACCTGGACGATCACGAGCCCGCCCTTGTTGTGGACCGCGGTGGCGACCGCGAGAGACTCGAGGAACAGCGCCTCGCGCTCCATCGTGATGTTGCCGTTCGGGTCGGCGGTAGTGCCGCGAAGGAACGCGGCGTCCAGCCGCTCGAACGCCTTGTAGAACAGGTACTCCTCGCCCCCGATCGACATCAACTCGACGCGGTCTTCGGTCGTCGCGTCGTTGATCTTTCCTCCGCTGTTGCGAGGGTCGACGAACGTGTCGAGGCCGACCCGCGTAAGGAGCCCGGGTTTGCCCGCGGCGGTGTCGCGGAACAGCTGGGCGATGACCCCCTGCGGCAGGTTGTACGCCTCGATCATGTTGTCTACAGCCATCTTTCCGAGTTCACCCGCCATGCCCCAGTGGCCGCCGATGGCGCGTTTCAGCAGACCCTCGTGGCACAACCGATCAAACCCACGCCCCTCTCGATTACCTTGTGCCACAGTGAAAGCCAACGTCAGATCTCGTGGAGCACCGGTCTGGAGGAACCTTGCCTCCAGCGCCAGCGTCAGCTCTTCAGCGAAGCACTGCCCGGCGAACCCCTCGGCCACGACTGTGTCGCCGTCGCGGATCAGGGCGACCGCTTCGTGGGCGGTGACGATCTTGTCGCGTGCGGTCAACCCAGACCCGGTGGGAAACTCCATCGGTGCGCTCCTCTTGGTGGCGCTCAGGTGAAAGCGCTCAGTCCGGTGATGTCACGTCCGACGAGCAGGGTCTGGATCGTCTCGGTTCCCTCGAAGGTGTAGATGGCCTCGATGTCGGCCATGTGACGGATCACATGGTTATCGAGCAGGATGCCGTTGCCGCCCAGCAGATTGCGAGCCTCGGCGAGAACCTCGCGGGCCTTGACGGTGTTGTTGAGCTTGCCCAGGGCGGCGATCGTGTCGGACATCGCGTCGCTCTCGTCGAGTCGCCCGATACGCGCGCAGTACAGCTGCATGGTGGTGATCTCGCAGAGCATCCGGACCAACTTCTCCTGCACGATCTGGAACCGTGCCAGGGGCTTCCCGAACTGTGTGCGCTGCGTGGCGTAGTTGAGCGCTGCGTCGTAGCCCGCCACGGCGTGGCCGAGTGCCGACCATGCACACGAGGCCCTGGTCGCCTTGAGCACCTTCGCGGCGTCCATGAAGCTGTTCGCCCCGGGCAGCTTGTTCCCGGCGGGGACGCGCATGTTGGTCAGGTCGATGTCGGCCTGCCACAGCGCACGCAGCGAACCCTTGCCCTGAATCGCGCGCGCGTCGTAGCCGGGCGTTCCCTTCTCCACCAAGAAACCCTTGACCTGCATGTCCTCGGCGTCACGCGCCCACAGCACCACTACGTCGGCCAGCGTGCCGTTGCCGATCCAGCGTTTGGCCCCGTTGATGACGTACTCATCGCCGTCTCGGCGCGCCTCGGTTTCGAGTGAGACGGAATCCGAACCGTGACGCGGCTCGGTCAGGGCGAACGCGCCCAGGTTTTCGCAGCGCGCCATCGCCGGGAGCCAGCGTTGCTTCTGCTCCTCGGACCCGTGCATGTGGATCGAGCGCATGGCCAAGCCGGCCTGCACCCCCAGGAATGTGCCCAGGCTGCCGTCCCCGCGGTTGAGCTCCATCGCGATAAGGCCGGCCGCTGTCGAGCTCATCGGCGGGCAGCCGTAGCCGTCCAGCCCGTCACCCACCAGGCCGAGCTCGCCGAGCCGCCGGCACAAATCCAGGGGCACCTCTGCCCGCTCCCAGTAGGGGTTGATCTGCGGCATAACCTCTTCCTCGGCGAAGCGCCGAGTGCGCTCGAGGTAATCCCGCTCGTCCTCGGTGAGCTCTGCCCTCAGGAGGAAGTAGTCGGTGCCGAGCGCCTTCCCGATGTCGGTGTACTCGGGCCGGGGAGACGTGGCCGGGCTGGTGGCGGTCATGGGGTTCGGACCTCCTTCGTGGGCGTTCGCACGTAGTTGATCTTTCTCCGGGAAACGATGAGGGCCGTTGTTCGCCCGGACAGTTCGGCGGCGCACGGGCTATGCCTGAGCACAACGGGGGAATGCCTGCTCACGCTGTAGATTCCACCGCCACCCGATGATCTGCGGCAGCATCATGCAAGGCTCGGTAGTCACGTTCGTTCTGGTCGGCGTACGCCTCGGCGAACCGCACGAACGCGGTGTCTGCGACATCGCGGTTCCCGAGGTATGCCGCGATCGCGATGCGGTCGCCGGTGCGGGCATGAGCACGGGCGAGGACTTCTCCGCACGATCGTCCGTAGTCCCCTAGCAGTCGTGGGCTGCTCGACTCGACGTCTGCCGATCCTTTCCAGTCGCGCAACTGACGCACGTAGTAGTCGCCCTCGTGGCCGTCCGGTCCGACGCAATGCAGCCATCCGAGCAGGATGTCGCTGCTCGCTTGCATCAGCCGCTGCCCCATCACTACTCGCTTTGCGGCGTCTTGATACTCGCTTGCAGTTAGGTACTGCTCGAGCACCGAGCGTTGAGCCTCTTTGACCTGCATGAGCAGTGGGTCGTCGTCGTCACGCCCCAACAGCATGATGACCCAGGCGCGGGTGCCGACGCTGCCCACTCCGACCACCTTGCGGGCCATCCCCGCATACCGGAACCGCGTGATGAGGCTGTGCCGGCTGGCGTCCAGGCTTTCCCGGTATTGATCGACGAGAGCCCCCATCTGCTGCTCGTGGCGGCGGGCCTCCGCCTCGCCAACAAGTTCGTCGATCGGAACGAGCAGCGGCGGGTCGCTGGCCAGGCGACGGTGTCCGTCGACCGACTTCGTGAGCTTTGACAGCGCCTCGAGGTTGTCGCGGGTATGCGCTTTGGACGCGGTGCGACGGATGGCCTGTGCGTATTTCGGGTCGACGCCGGCCAACAGGGCGTCGTCGATCGTCGTGTGGGCGTACCACACATCGAGCTCCCCCATCCCGGCGAACGTCTGCATTCGTTCTCGATACGACCGCGCGCACGCGCGTACCACCTGCTCGCGCTCGCTCGGCCCAAAGCCGTTGACGCGGGCGGCAACCGCGAGGCTGGCGACGAGTCGCTTGACATCCCATTCCCACGGCCCCGGCAGCGTCTCGTCGAAGTCGTTGACGTCAAAGACGAGGTTGCGTTCGGCACTGGCGAACAGACCGAAGTTGGACAGATGCGCATCGCCGCACAGCTGGACATCGAGCCCGGTGTGCTCGTGCCCGGCCAAGTCAGAGGCCATGATGAGCGCCGCGCCACGGAAGAACGCGAACGGCGACGCCAGCATTCGGCCGTATCGGATCGGCAGAAGCTCGCTGATCCGCGAGCTGCCCTGCGACTGCAGCAATGCGACCGGATCGGGGCGGTGTTCGTCGACAACGAAGTCCGCGAGAGCCGACCTCGACACCGTCGATCGGCGGGAACGACCGAGGTCGTGCCGTTCCTGCGCGGAGAGGTACATGTCCGATTGCCGTCAGCGGTGGACCGGGGCGATGGTCATGTGCTGAGTATCGGACCGGCAGGGCGGGGTGCGCCGTACTTCGGCGCAGAATTCGTCGCCCGGGACAGACACCAGGGACGACGCGGGAGGTTTGTCGCCCGGAGACAAGGGTCCGCCGAAAGTTGGTTGTTTCGCGACGTCGATGCACGTCGGCATCCCCGATAACTTTTGCGATGAACTCAACGCCGAGTGTTCCACCACAACAGCAGACCTCCCGCCCCGGGAAAACAGAAAGTGAGTCATCATGTCGAGCTTCTTCTACCTCTTCGCGATCGTCCTGGTCATGGTTTCGCCGCTGATCGTGCCGGTGAGCGTCAGCATCCTGCACACCGCCCGCGACTGGAAGCAGCGCGCCGCTGCCATCCGCCCGGCCTTCGCGCCGGCCTTCGCGGGTGCGGTGCCCGCGGCAGCCTGACCGCAGAACTAAAAGCCCCCGACACGCTGAGCGTGCGGGGGCTTTTACGTGTGCTCGCGGAGGCTAGCGTGGGACCAGCCGCAGCGAAATCGAATTGATGCAGTATCGCTGGTCGGTGGGCGTGGGGTAGCCCTCGCCGGAGAACACGTGACCCAAGTGGCTGTGGCAATTGGCGCACAGCACCTCGGTGCGCGTCGTTCCCATGGAATCGTCCGGCCGCAGGATCACCGCATCCGTGTGGGTCGGGTCGAAGAACGACGGCCAGCCGCAATGGGATTCGAACTTCTCGGTACTGCGGAACAGCTCCGCGCCGCAGGCCCGGCACTGATAAACACCCTCGGCGGTGGTGTCGGTGTACTCGCCGGTGAACGCGCGCTCGGTGCCTGCGCGCCGCAGCACGTCGAACTCGTCGGGGGTGAGCTTTTCACGCCATCGAGCGTCGGAAAGTTCGAGTTTCGGCCGCGACGTCTCCTCGCTCATGCGGCCACGCTAGCGGGCTGGTCGCGTGTCATCCACGGTGGGTCGATGCCGAACTGCAGCCGATTTTCGGCCTTGGCGTCGAGGTAGCGGAAGTACAGCACGGCGAACACCACCACCAGCATCAACGACCAGCCCCACGTGACTCTCAGGTACTCCAGCGCCCGACCGGTCGTCGGCCAGTGCCCGAGCAGCCATCTGTCAGCGGACATGAAGCCGTAAATCGCCAGCCACGCCGGCCAGTTCCGGATCACGGAATTCTGCAGCACCACCGTCATCACGAACGGGAACAACATCATCGAGTAGTAGCCCTGCCCCAGCGAGAGGACCAGGAACGACGCGACCAACAGCACGCCCGAGGACGTCGCGAACCAGAACAACGGGTCGCGGGTGCGGTAGTACCGGTACAGCAGCCACAGCGATGCGACGGCCAGCAGCCCAAAGAGGACGCGCAAAAAGACGATCAACCACATCGGCAACCCGTAGTAAATGCCGTTGCCCAGGATCGAGCTGTTGAAGTAGTCGCGGGTGCCCAGGATGTACGGCAGCGTCCGTCGGTAGAAGTCCATCGGGTCGCTGACCAGGGGAAACGCCGCGAGGTTGAAGACCAGCGGCACGCCGATCGCGGTGACGAGCGTGCGCCATTGCCGGTTGAGCAGCGGCAGCAACAGCAGCGGCGCCAATAGCGGTTTGACGACCAGTGATAGTCCGATCGCGACGCCGGCCCACCACTGGTGGCTGACCTTGCCGTCGAGCAGCCACCGGAAGAACAGCACCTCGAGCAGCAGGACGCAGCCGTTGATGTTGGCGAAAACCAGTGTGTTGATGACGGCCTCGCTGCAGAACATCGCGGCGAGCACCGCCGGTAACGCAACGGAGTTGAAGGTGAAGTTGAACAGCCGCACCATAAGATACGCCGCGAGCACCATCGCGACGGTGTTGAAGAAGATGAACCAATACCGCGACGCGTCGACGGGCAGGTATCCGAACGGCGCCATCAACAGCGTGCCGCCGGGCGGATACAGGTAGTGCGGATCGACGTAGTTGAGGTGCTCGTTGTAGATGTCCAGTCCGCGCTTGAAGTTGACGACGGCGCGGTAGACCGGTCCGTAGTCGTCGGTGATATAGCCGTTGGTGGCCAGCACGTAGCTGCGGTGGACGATGAACAGGATCGCCAGCGGCCACAGGACGGAGCGCAGCACCTGGGACGTCGTCTGCGGGCCCGTGCGCGGCTGCAGGACGTTCATTAGCGCCGTGCGAAAACTGCCGCCGGTCGAGTCTGAGTTCGCCACCAGCGCACCGTACCTGACGGTTCACGCCAGGTCAGGCGGGGCAGTACGTGTCGGTGGTCGGCAGGTTTCCGCTGTCCAGGTAGCCGATCATGGGTGGCACCGCGCAGGGGGAATAGATGCTCACACCGTGGCCGATGCCCTGCCATACCACCCTCCTGCTGGCCACGCCGGCGTTGATCACGGTGGCCGACACCGCCCCGACGCCCTCGTTGCCGACCACCGCGTCGTTCTGGCCGCCCATCAGCAGCACGTTGACCTTGAGGTTCTTCGGCTCCGGCGGCGCGGTGCCGCTCGGCCAGTTGAGGCACTTCACCAGGTCGAGGGCGCCGACCATGCCGAACTGCGGGAATTCCTTGCCCCACTCGACCACGAGTTCGCGGACCCGATCGGGTGTCGGGCGGTTGAGCGAATCGCTGCACCTGTTGACGAATTGCCCGTCGGTCTGACGCATCGACGTCGACTGGTTGATCAGGTTGTTCAGTTGGTTGACGTCACCCGAACGCGCTGATGCCAGCGCGGTGGCGAGGTCGTTGGTCGCCGCGACCCGGTCTCCATGCGGAAACGCCAGGGCGGTGGCGATCGCCTCCGCGACGGCCGCCGCCGACACACCTCCGGGGCCGCGTCCGGCCCGCGCGGCGGCCAGGATGGAGTCGATCGCGGCCTTCGGGTCCGGACCCAGTGGGCAGTTGGCGGCCGCGCACTGTGCGGCGAACGCTTCCAGCGCCGCTTGCTCGCCCTTGACCTGCTGTAGTTCGGCGCCTTCGGCGTTGATCCCCGGCGGGATCGGCGAGTCAACGACGAGGCGGGCCACCTTGTCCGGGTGCCTGCCGGCGTAGGCGAGCGCCACCTGAGCGCCGTTGCCGATGCCCAGAAGTGCAAGAGCGGGCACATCCCAGGTAGTGCGCAGCCGCTCGATGTCCTCGGCGGCATGCGAGTTGTCGTATGCCGAATCGCCCGGTGCGATGGTGTCGGTGCAGTTCGTGGTCGCGGTCACGACGATCTCGGCGAGGTTGGCCACCGGATCGTTGCCGGTTTCGAACTGGGCCTGGTCGTGCATTTCCTGTCGGTCGAATGTGTCGCGGCAGTCGATTGCGCCCGACAGGCCGATGCCGCGGCGGTCGACCGTCACGATCGGGCGGCTTTTCAGCATGTCGGTACCTGCACGCGTCAGCCACACCGGCAGCTGAACCGACGACGGTAGATCCGAGCCGGTCGTAACCACCAATGGGCCGGCGTCGGGTGGGGTCTGGGCAGACCTGGCGCGCACCACGCCGATGCTGACGGTGCCGGTGGCGTTGTTGATCGGGTCGAGGTCCGCGTCGAACGTGGCGCAGTCAAGGGTGACGCCGACCGGCGGAGCGACCGCCACCCCGGAAAACAGTTTCGACGTGCAGTCGTGCCAGGCGAGGTCGTTTTTCGGCGCCTCGACCGCAGCGGGGCCGCGAGGAGCCGGCGTCGACGTGGGGTTGCCCTGGGATCCGTGCCCGTTGTCGGTGGCGTACCTCGGGTTGGCCGCCAGTCCCGGCGCGCACCCGGCCAGCACCGCGACCGTCGCGATCATCGCCACAGCGGCACGCGGCGACCCGGGAGACGGCATGGTGCCCAGACTAGCGATCGGTCTCAGTCGCGCCTGGTGTAGCGCAAGTACAGATACCCGCCGTCGTCCGTCAGAATGTGCTCGGTCCGAAGCTCGGTGCTCACCGGGCTGGCGCTGCTGACCACTCGAGGCGGGCTGCCGGCCACCAACATCGGGGCCACGGTCAGGGCCAGTTCGTCGAGCAGGTTCGACGCGACGATGTCCCCGAGCAGCGTCGGGCCGCCCTCGCACAACACGCGGTAGAGCCCGCGTCGCGCGAGCTCGGCAAGCACCGCGGCCGGGTCGACGCGGATGGGGTCGGCGCTCGAGGCGTCGACGACGTCGGCCTGGTCGTGCAATCTGTCCCGGGTCGCAGCGGCGGACGCGTTGGTGGTGAAGACCAGCGGTCGTGTCTCGGTGAGCTCGAACAGGCGACTGTTGGGGTCAAGCGCGCCCGACGCCGTCACCACCGCGATCGGCGGGATCTCCGACTGGCCACGGGCCTGCCGCGCCTGGCGGGACGCGGCGCTCAGCTGAGCGCCCGAGTAGTTCTCCGCCCGCACCGTCCCGGCGCCGACCAGCACGACGTCGGCGATCTCGCGCATCACCTTGAAGAGCACGCGGTCACCGGGCCCGGCCAGACCGCCCGCGCGGCCGTCGACGGTCGCGCCGCCGTCCACGCTGGCGATCATGTTGGCCCGGACCCAGCACCTGGTCAGGTCGGGCGGGTAGGCGTAGAGCCGCGGCAGTTCGGCTGCATCCACCGATGCCAGCGAGACCAGCCTGGTGAACCGCGCGGCAGCGTCGTCATCGGTCACGGAGACGATTCCAACACGCCGTTACAGTGCCACCATGCAGCACCTCGTCGATCGGCATCCGAGCGTGTTGCCGGAGCGTCTCATTGCGCAGCTGCTGCCGCCGCCCACGTTCGCCAGGGTGAGCTTCGCCAATTACTTCCCCGATCCCGCCGAACCAACACAGGCGGCCGCGCTGGCCACCTGCCGTGAATTCGGCGACCTGGCCGTCCAGCGCCGCGAAGGCAAAAAGCGGCTACTCGGCAAGCGAGCCGTGCTGCCCGGCGCTGGGCTGTACCTCGACGGCGGCTTCGGCGTCGGCAAGACGCACCTTCTGGCATCGCTGTACTTCGCGCTGCCCGAAGACCCTTCACATCCCAAGGCGTTCGCGACTTTCGGTGAGCTGACCCAGATCGCCGGGGTATTCGGGTTCGTCGAGTGCATCGACCTGCTGGCCGACTATCTGATGGTGTGCATCGACGAGTTCGAACTCGACGACCCGGGCAACACCGTGCTGGTGTCGCGGCTGCTGTCCGAATTGGTCGCACGCGGGGTTTCGGTGGCCGCGACGTCCAACACGCTGCCGGAGCAGCTTGGGGAGGGCCGCTTCGCGGCGGAGGATTTCCTGCGTGAAATCAACACGCTGGCAGCGATTTTCACGACAGTGCGCATCGACGGCCCGGACTACCGTCATCGCGATCTGCCGCCGGCCCCGGCACCGTTGTCGGACGACGAGGTGATCGCCCGCGCCGAGAAGACTGATGGCGCCACCCTCGATGACTTCGACGCTCTGTGCGCACATTTGGCCACCATGCACCCGTCGCGATATTTGACGTTGATCGAGGGTGCGCGAGCGGTGTTCCTCACCGGGGTTCATCCGATAGACGATCAGAACGTGGCGCTTCGGCTCGTCTCGCTGACCGACCGACTTTACGACGCGGGCATTCCGGTGGTGGCTTCGGGGACGAAGCTGGACGGCATCTTCAGCGACGAGATGCTCGCCGGCGGCTTCCGCAAGAAGTACCTGCGAGCGACGTCGCGGCTGATCGCACTGACGAGTGGCATGGTGTGACGGTCCTCAGAGGAGCCGCACCATCACGTAATCGTTCTCGACTCCGCCACCGAGGTGAAATGTCTTGGTGCCGTTGATCGTAAAGTCGTATTTGGCGTAGAACCGCTGTGCGCGCAAGTTCTGCTGGTTGACGCCCAGCCACAGGCTCTTGGCGGCCATGGCGGCGGCGTGGACGAGGGCTACTTGTATCAATGCCGCGGAGACACCGGCGCCGTGGTTGTCGGGCAGGACGTACATCTTCGACAACTCGACGCTCGGGCGGGTGGTGACCGCCCGCTGCACGTCGGGGTCGTCGTCCGGGATCCCGCGAATGAGCATGCAGTAGCCCAGAATCCGGCCGTCGTCGTAAGCGGCGAGAACCACGCGGCCGGTATCGGCGAGGTATTCGGCGAACCGTTCGGCCGAAAGGTGGGTGTCGATGAACGCGGCGATGTTCTCGGGCGTCGCCGCCGGCGGGCAGGCCAACGGAAAGGTGCGCGCGGCGACGGCGGCGAGCTTCCCCGCGTCGGCGGGTTCGGCCAGGGCGACGTGTATAGCCATGACGGCTATACGGTAGCGGCCCTTAGAGATCCCACTGGGCCAGGTGGTAGCCGGTCTTCGCGTCGATCAGCACCACGTTGGACACCAAGTCGCGGTAGACGTCCCACCAGATGCCGCCGGCAACGGTGGACCCCTGCGGCGCGTTGAGCAATGCGAGCTGCAGGGTGTCCGGAGCATCGTTGTCGCGTGCGATATACGCGTCACCGGTCTGGGTGACACCGCGGAATGCGAACCGGGGTGACATCGAGTACCGGGCGGGCACGCTCACCGCTGTGACGGTGATCTGAGAGCGCCACACCTCTTGGCGCGGCCAGCGGGGCGGGTAGCCCCAACCGGGCGGGATGTCCGACGGCAGCACGTTGACCACCGTGACGTCGGCGACGATGTTCCCGTCGGTCACACGCAGGGTGTCGCCGAGATGGCCGATCGGGGCGTCGCCTGCCGACGAGGGGGGTGCGACCAGCACGCTGAGAACCGCCGATGCGGACACGAGCCCGGCAAACCAGCGGCGCATCATCGCCTCCTTAGCTGTCCCCGCATGATGTCACAGCAACCCGCTCAGGACGACGCGTTGAGCGACGTTGCGACGTGCCGCGCTGCGATCAACCCGCCCACGGGCCGTTACCGCCGATCTTGTTGACGGTGATGTGGGTGACGAAGCCGGGCGGTGGGTCGTCCATTGGAGGGAACTTCGCGTCCGGGCCGATCATGGTCTTGGCAAGTTCGCGCAGCAGTTCGGGTGCGCCGCCCTCCTCGATATGCGCGGTGCCGGTGATCGACAGGTACGGCGTCATCGGGCCGCCGCGGTCGGGGGAGAGGACAGTGAGCGCGACGCGGTTGTCGCGACGAACATTGCGAACCTTTTTGTGTTCGGCCAGGTGCGCGGTGACGAGCTCGTCGTCGCCGTCGGGCGTGGTGCGCAACGCGATCCAGACCACGCTGACCTGGGGACTGCCGTCGGGGTCGAGCGTGACAAGGGTCGCATCGGTGCCGGATCCGATGAGGGCCCGCGTATGCGCGTCGAGTTTCATGCAGCGGAGACTACGCCGGGGCGCCCCCGTTGGCCCGGGCGAAAGACTGCAGCGCGGTGGCGAGGTCGGCCTCCACGCGGGCCTTGTCGACTCCGAGCCGGTGGAGCGGCCCATCGTCGTCCTCGGCCTCCAACGTCGCGAGCAGGACGTGTTCGGTGCCGATGTAGTTGTGGCCCAACCGAAGCGCCTCGCGGAAGGTGAGCTCGAGGACCTTGCGGGCCGGACCGTTGAACGGAACCAACACGGGGACGTCATCCGCTCGTGGCGGGAACGGCGCCGCCTCGCTAATCGCCGCGGCGCCGACGCCTTGCCCCGCCAGAAGCCGGGATGCCAGCGAGCTTTCGTCGGCGGCCAATCCCGACAGCAGGTGCGCCGGGGTGATTTCGGCGTTGCCGGCGTCGTGGGCCTCGTTTTGCGCCGTCACGACCAGGGCACGTGCCCGGGGCGTGAAACGGGCGAAGCCCTGGTCAGTTTCGAGCGTGGTGGCCTCCGCTTTGGGCACGAACCGTTTCTGCGCAGCCTGCTTCGACACGCCCATGCTCTGGCCGATGTCGGTCCAGGACGCGCCCGATCGGCGGGCCTGGTCAACGAAGTGGCCGATCAGGTGGTCCGCCAGCTCGCCTAGGTGGTCGGCGGCGAGGACGGCGTCCGACAGCTGCTCGAGCACGTCGGTGTGGACCTTCTTGATCGCGTCGATCAGGTCATCGAGGCGGACGGGGTAGTTGATCTGGGCGTTGGCTGCCATGCGTCAACCCTAGGTTGACGTTGTAATCCCGTCAACCCGAGGTTGACGATTTTGATGACGATTCCTGTGTTGTGATTGAGGTCATGCTGGGCGGGTAGTAAGTTCCGGCAGGACGGTTATGCGATTGGGAGGCTGGCATGGGACAAATTGAGGGGCGGCGGGTTCGAGGCGCACGCCGGCTGATGATCGCCGCGATTGTCGCGGCGCTTCTTCCGGGACTGGCGCTCATCTTCGCGGGCGCGCCCGCTGCCAGGGCGTTCTCGCGCCCGGGTCTTCCGGTGGAGTACTTGCAGGTGCCGTCGCCGTCCATGGGCCGAGACATCAAGGTTGAGTTCCAGCCCGGGGGTCGGCACTCGGTGATACTGCTCGACGGCCTGCGGGCACGCGACGACTGGAACGGCTGGGACATCGAGCTGCCGACGTTCGAGTGGTTCAACAATTCCGGGCTGGCGACAGTGATGCCCGTGGGCGGCATGTCCAGCTTCTACACGAACTGGTATCAGCCGGCCGTCGGGAACGGGGGCACCTGGACCTACAACTGGGAGACTTTCCTGACGTCCGAGATGCCACAGTGGCTCTCGGCCAACAAGAACGTCAGCTCGAACGGCAACGCTGTGGTGGGCTTGTCGATGGCCGGGTCGGCGGCGATGATTCTCGCGGCCTATCACCCGAATAACTACATCTACGCCGGATCTCTGTCGGGGTGGCTCAGCCCGTCAGATGGTATGTCGCCGACTTTGATCGGTATGGCGATGAACGACTCGGGCGGCTTCAAGGCCGACGCGATGTGGGGGCCGTCAAGCGACCCGGCATGGCAGCGCAATGACCCGACCGTTCAAATCCCGCTTCTCGTCTCCAACAACACCCGACTGTGGGTCTACTGCGGTAACGGCACCCCGTCGGAATTGGGCCACGGCGACGTCCCAGCCGTATTCCTCGAGAACCTGACCAAGTCCAGCAACACGGCCTTCCAGGACAAATACACCGCGGCCGGTGGGCACAACGCGGTGTTCAACTTCCCGCCCAACGGCACGCACGACTGGGCGTACTGGGGCGCGCAATTACAGCAGATGAAGCCAGATCTGCAGCGGGTGTTGGGCTCCGGCTAGATCGGGACGGCGCCGCTGAAATTGATTGGCCTCATAGGTTTTTTTGGCCTCAAGTGGTTTTTGCGCAGTAGGTCTGGGCGTAGCAGGTCTGGGTCTGGCATCAATAGGTTTTGGCATAGTAGATGTCGTTGAAGTTGTAAACCCAGCCGGTGCCGTTGCACGCCATTGGAATGCCGTCGGGTGACTGCGCCGCGTTGGGGTTTCCGTCGCATGGGCCGCCGAAGGGCCGCACGCCGATCAACGGCTTGGACGGAACCCATTGGCCCTTGAGCGAACAGATGTAGGTGCTGGTCGCGTCCACGCCGAAGACGTAGCGGTCACCCGACGTACACGGGGTGCCCAGTGACGCACTGTGAACCACGCCCGGGACGCATTCCACGCCGTCGCAGGATGTCGGCCACGCCCACCCATTGCCTGCAGTGATCAGAGGCGCGGCAGCGAATCCGCCTGCCAGCGCAAGTACCGTCACGAGTTTCATGTCGCCCCTCCGCGTGAACTGGCTCGTTTGCTGTGTGTTCTCGACGCTTAGCGTAGGTTGCCCGTGGCGTCGGCGGTAGCCATTCGCGCCAGCTCTCGCGGTCTGGATCGGATCTGGCCGCGCCTCAGCCGCTGGTGCGCAGGCGCTCACCAGGCAAATTACGCCCTGGACCGCCGGACGGCGGTTGGCAACTGGCGGTCGGCAGGGGCTTGAGGCAGCTACGGCACCACGCCGAAGTCCCAAGGTCAGCCGTTAGCTCACCCGCGTGAGCGTGAACTGGCCCTGGATGGGCGCCGGAGCGTCGCCACAAACCCCGCCTGAACTAGCGGAGGCTATGCCGTCAAGCGTTGCGTTCCAGTTGTACTGGGCATCTGCCGGGAAGGTGTCGCCTCCGTCTCCACATGCGATCATGTCTGTCCGGTGGACGAACATGGTCCAATAACCGTTCAACAAGTAGGCATCCGCCTCCCACGGTGCGTTGGTCGCGTTCCCCGAGTCTGCTATGTGAGTGCACAATGTGCCGCAATGCGTGACTGTCCAGGTAGTGGGTAGGTTTGCGCCAACAAATTGGAACGTGTACGTCTCGGGGGGTTGGGGGGGCGCGGCATCGTCCGCCCATGCCGGGCTTGCAAATCCGGCAGCAACGCACGCGGAAAATACTGATGCCATTATCACCCTCGTGATATTCATGACCTTCCTTCCCTGCGCCCCCCGTTTGGTCTCGACAGGGCGATGCGTAGGAGTATGGCAAGGGATAGCGCCGCAGACCAGTCGTCAGGTTAGAGTGTTTGTCCCTGGCCCCGGGGCAGATCGCCGTCGACCGGGGCGGCCGCGCGCCTGCCGATCCGAGCGGGCGCCGAGGACACCGTGTCAGGGAAATCACCGGCGCGCCCGACCTCAAAGTCGAGGTCGGTAGCTACCGCTCAACCTCAATGACCTGGGCATAAGAACGCCGCCGCGCCGCCCACCACTGCGGACGCATCCTGCATAGTCAGGCCCGACCCCGAGGTTTGCGCATCGCTGAACAACGTCATCGCCACCACCGGGGCTTGGGTCCCTTGCTGAAGACCCGAGCAGGCGTCATAGCCCACATGGAGCAGGCTATCCGCAGTGCCCCCAACCCGTTGCGCGGCGAGGTAACTGAGGTAGTCGACTTCTGCAGGGGAGGGGTCCGCATTCGCCGGTCCGGCTACCAGTAGCGCAACGGGCAGACTAAACAGCATCAGTAGGCGCTTCACAGCGCAGCCTCCCCGCTTCACCACGCTCATCCCGGATTCATCGTGCACGCGGACGACACTATCGTCCCGGCGCGAAACCTCGACCTTCGCAACGCAATCCTGGACTAGCGCGTTACTGCCCGGCTTGCTGCTCAGTCTGCTGGGCCTGTTCCTCGTCCTGAAGGGCTTGCTGCTGGGCTTCCTCGTTTTGTTCTTCGGCCTGTTGCTCGGAATTGATTTCGGCCTGCTGTTCGTTCAATTGGTTCTGCAGCTGGACCTGCTCGTCGTCCTGCTCCTGCTGCTGCTGCTGCTCTTCCTCCTCTTGCTGCTCGTCCTCTTCTTGCTGCTCCTCTTCTTCCTCCTCCGCCGCGGAGTCGTCGTCCTCGTCATCGCTGTCATCTGCGGCAGCGTTGTCTCCGCTGCCGTCGTCTTGGGCGGCCGGAGGAGGAGCAACAGGAGGAGGAGCTGGGGGGCCGCTCGGCGCGGGCGAATCGGTTGGCGGCATCCGTTTATCGGGGGCCGAGTCCAGCGTCCGCAACGTCCCGGATGCGACAGTGATCTCGTTTGCGCCCGGGCGCAGGACATGGACAAACGCCAGCAGGGCGATGATGGCCGCCGCGGCGAGCACTGCTTGCAGTAGGCGTGAGCGCCTACGCGCTCCGACGGCAATACTCAGGTCACGAACATTGATTTCGCCTTCGGAGTCTGTCGCCATAACTCACGGTGTCGGGCTTTTCTAGGTTGTCGCCCAGACTGCGCTAGGTCGGCGCTGTGAACCTTGCCCCACAATCTCCCGGAGTTGTCGAGACCTGACCCTGCGATGCTTGACGCCGACCGATTAGAGCCGGCTCGCCGCGAAATCGGCGGCCTGGCCCATCATCGCGTTCACGGTATACAGAATGTGTGCGCCGTTGGGGGGCCCAACGTCGGCACCATTGCAGATGGTGTCGCCGGGAGCGCACAAGTCAGTGGTCTTGGCCTTGTACAGCGGGCCAATTACGATCGGCGGCGCGCCGACATCGCGCATGAACTGATCGGAAGGTTTTCCGAACAGCGCCACCGCGGCTACATGGTCAGCCATCTCCGGAGGCATGGGCGCCGGTACCAAATCAGCAGGTACCCCTTCCGGTACGACTGCCGACGTGACGAAACCCGCCACGACCGCACCCTGGGAATATCCGCCGAGCACGATCCTGGTCTTCGGGCAGTTCGCCGCCGTGGACTCGACATGAGCGATCGCGTCTCTGATCCCGTCGACGACGGTTCTGGCGAATTCCATACCGCTGGCAAAATCGGCGCTGGCCTCATAGTTGACCGCATACACCCCCAGTGACCTGCTACCGACCTGCGAGCGCAGCGCATCGACGAATGCCTGTCCTACTCCGCCGACACCAGGTGCCTCGCCGGTGCCGCGGGCGAACACCACCTCGACGTCGGGGCACGGGTTGGCGGACGCTGATGGGACGGGTGCGACCGTCAGAACCACCCACGTCGTCACCACCGCAGCAGCAAGGACGCGGGCGATCCTGCATGCTCTCACATCCACCACCAGCCGGCGCGTCCGGTCAGCCCGGGAGAACCCGATGGTGTTCATCCCTGGCCCAGTGCAAGGAACTTGCGCATGTTTGGATTCCTCCTCCTGGATCGGATTCTGCGGCCCACCACCCAGGCAGTCAAACGGTCGCGAACCGTGAGCACCACGATTGTCGCAACCGGATGAGTCGCGATTGCCGTGGCCGTCACGCGGGCAACGGTGACGGGGCGCAGCGACGTTGAGGATGGGCCCGAGCGGGGGAGTGGGATAGGCCTCCCAAATCCCTACCGGTTCGCGGTTGCCAAGAATCCTCCAAGGCCGGGCCGCCACGATGAGATCCACAGGTGCGGGGACCACACCCGACACGGTCCCCGCACTTGCCATTGTCCAGCGTGCTCAGCACCGTGAGCAGTGTTCTGCACGTTGAACTCACTGTGACAAGAGGAAGAAACCATGACCACTGACGAAACACCCGTGGTGGCATTCCGTCGTGCCCGCAAGCACCACCGCAGTGCGTGGGGCCACCGGGTCGGCACCGTACGCGTTGCCGTGCCCGCAACTGAACCAGCCGGTTTGATCATCGACGCGGAACGCACGTTGTCCCGTTAGACAGGTCTCGCACCCACCGGTGCGCGGCGCGCGGTTGAACCGGCGGTCTCGGCGTGAGCACCCACGGTGGACGTGCGCTGAGCGGTTGCTCCACGGTCATGTCGCAATTTGCTGGTTTGCGTCGCGCTATGGATCAACTGCGGATGTGGTGTGCCGCAATCGATCAACATCCTGTCAACGGGAAGGCACCACCGTGGGTAAACACCGGGCAATCACGAGGGATCGGCTTGAGGGCGGGCTGCTGCTGGGCGCCGCGGCTTCGGGGGCGTTGGCCATGGCGTCGCTGAGCGGCGCTGACGGTGCGCGATCTCGGGGACGATGACGCGTACGTGCACATCCACCACGGCACCTACCTCACCGACGACGAGGCGAAGCAAGCCGCCGAGCAATGGGAAGGCCCGCCCCGGAAGGATGACGGGCCAACCGCCCGGCGTTGGCCTTGACTTAGGGGTAATTCCTCGGCACTGGCAGCCGTCTTAGTGACTTATGCCCGTCGGCCTGATCGGCTTGCCGCATCATGCGCTCTGACAGTTCAAGGAACCGATTCTCATGCCCCCCAGCCACCGACGAGTAGCCCAGCCTTCGTACCTCGGTCGCGAACCCTCGCACGTCATAGGCCAATTGCTCTAGTTCATTCATGCTGAAAACCAATATCTTTCGATGGACGGCCCTGGCAGCCAGGCCGCAACTGGGGGGAGCCGTTGCCACCAACCCCAAACACTTACTGCCCCCAACCCTGTCACTTAAACGGTCCGCCCGCCACCGACGCAGGTGACGGGCCGATCTGGGTTTGCGGTTTAGGCCAGGTCGTCGAGCTCGTCGGCTGACCTCGGTGAGCGCGGCGGCGATCTTGCGTGCCGTTTCGGTGTGACTCGCCAAGCTTGTCCGCTGTGTTAACGGCGCGCGGCGGATGATTGATGCCCCATGACCCGATTGAGTTCGACGCGCCTGCCGGGGCGCACAGTTCCTATCGCATCGAAGCGGCGATCAGCGGTAACTATCCCCGCCCTGGAAGCCCGGCGACGTAATCCCTGGGTTCTCTTGGGTCATCTGCATCTCGCCGGGTGCACCACCAGTATTAGCATCGGGTGCAGGCCCGAGTGATGACCCGAGTGATGAGTCGGTGGCTTGGGAAACGTCCGGGCCCTGGCAGACGGAGGCTGTGGGATCGCATTCGTCTGCGACGGCAATCGGTGCGGCACCGATTGCCACTGCGACGCCCGCTGCCGCGAATAGCGCTGCCAATCCAAACTGGTTTACTCGCATAGCAGACCTCCTGGTCCCTGCGACTTTACGCTTGCCTAGGTCACGAGGCGATTGAAATTATGGCCGCCATCGCTAAAGCCGCGCCGGCGCGGGGGCGGGATGTCCGGGTAGAGGTTCTCGGTGCGGATGGTGGTCATGGTGCGGGCCTCTCGGTTGGGCAGCCTGTCCCAATGTTCCACGTATCTTCCACGCCGGTTACACAGCCAGGCTAGATACATACTCTGATCTGCAATGGTACTGGTGCGCGATACTGGGATTGAAGTAGGCGTGCTCGTAGTTTGCCGATCTGGTGTCTGACCTGCGCAGAGGGTCTCTGAACTGGCGACACGCTGGATAGTATCGCGTGAATCACGCGGAGCCAAGCGGAGCCACCTGTAAGCTATCGGGCACGACATTGGGCACGACAGGAGCCATGATGGCACGCAGAGTTAAGCGGGACTTCGCCACCATCCGGCAGTTGCCTTCCCGGCGCTGGCAGGTCCGCTACACCGGCCCCGACGGCCTGCGGCGCGCCGCACCGCGCACCTTCGCCTACCGGGTCGACGCCGATTCCTACGTGGCCGAGAAGCGCAAGGAAATCTACCGCGAGACATGGGACGCCGCCGGTGACGACAAGCCCGAGAAGATCACGTTCGGTGCCTACGCCGATCGCTGGTTGGCCGGACGCCAGGTCGCCGGTCGGCCGATCAAAGCCCGCACCCGCGAGCACTACCAGAACATCCTCGACGACCACCTGACCGAAGCGTTCGGTAATCGGCAGCTCGCCGCGATCAAGCCGAAAGACGTCCGCGACTGGCACGCAAAGACACTCGTCGACCACCCAACCATGCGCAGCCACGCCTACTCGCTGCTGCGCACGATCATGGCGTCCGCGGTGAATGACGAGCTGATCGACGCCAACCCGTGCCGCATCGTCGGCGCCGGCCGCGCCAAGCGGGTACACAAGATCCGGCCCGCCAGCGTCGAGGAACTCGCGGTGCTGACCGCTGAGATGCCTGAGCGGCTGCGGCTGATGGTCACCCTTGCGTCGTGGTGTGCTTTGCGGTTCGGGGAGACGGTCGAGTTGCGCCGCGGCGACGTCGATCTGTCCCAAGAGGTCATCCGCATCCGGCGGGCAGCGGTTCGCACCAAAGGCGCCTACACGATCACCACCCCTAAGAGCGACGCTGGGGTTCGCGATGTGGCGATCCCCCCGCACATCATCCCCACGATCGAGCAGCACCTCGCCAAATACGTTGACAGAGGCCGCGATTCGCTGATCTTCCCCCCCGACAACGGGGGACACCTACAGCCGTCCACGTTGTACCGACACTGGTACAAAGCGCGCGCGAAAGCCAAGCGCGACGATCTGCGCTGGCACGACCTCCGCCATTCGGGTGCGGTGCTGGCCGCCGCGACCGGCGCCAGCCTCGCCGAGCTGATGGCGCGCCTTGGTCATTCGACACCACAAGCGGCGATGCGTTACCAGCACGCCGCGCAGGGACGCGACCGCGAGATTGCGGCGCTGCTATCCAAGTTGGGCGATAACAGGGAGTCACTATGACGGGCAATGAGTTTGATTTTGAGCCGAGGTTCGCACAGGAGGGCGAATGGTGGCTCCAGCATATGAACGATGAGCCGACTGTGATCCTGCGTTGTGGCCGCGACGGTCGCGAGGATTTGGTGGGGGAGATCAAGACCGACGGCACCGAGACATTGGTCTTGAGGTACAGCAAGTTTGGTGAGGCCACCGTGCCGGTGTATCCGGCGGCCGCATTCACCGTGGACGAGTTGCAGCGCCGCACCGCCGAGCGAGACTCGCAGACCCTGCGCTACACCGACGACGGGCGACGGGTGACCAAGCGGCGCCAGTCGCCGGCATCGGTGGGGCCGCTCGAATCGATGAGCTTCATCATCTGCCCGCACCACGGGATGATGCAGATACCAAAAGAGACGATCGCCCATTTGGAGCAGTTCGTGGCCGACACGCAACGCGGAAGCAGGCGTGATTACTTGCTGTTTCGTGGAACTACTTTAGACTGACCGGCAGAGACCTCGCGGTGCGCGAAAGCCCGTTCACGGGCGCGGTGTAGGCAACCGAAACACTCCCGAAAGGGCTGTTTCGCTGTGCCTAAGAACAAGTCTCAGCTTCGTCTATCAAGCGTAAACGGCAACGGCCGCCGCCGATATGTGAAGATCGCCGACGCGGCCGAATACCTCGACGTCACCGATCGCACCATCCGCCAGATGATCGCCGACGGCCGACTGACCGGCTACCGCAGCGGCGGCCGATTGGTCCGCGTGGATCTCAACGAGGTCGACGCCGCCATGCAGCCGTTCGGCGGTGCAGCGTAATGGGGCCGCCTAATGAATCGGGCCCCCGGGGCACAACTCCCGAGGGCACCGACACCATCATCACCAGCACACCGGCCCCGACCAAGAAGCAGGAGCCGGTGTCAAAAGTTTTTAGCTACCTACCGTCGAATAACACTCCGCCGACCAGCAATAACATGGGGACTATCGGCCCTATGAAGGCCCAGGGGTGGCGCGCATTCTGATGGCAAGCCACCGACGGCGAGAGAAGGTACGACCATGACCACGAGTGAGGCCACGGCGACATACTGCCGTATTTGCGGACACAAGAAAGAGCACCACGACCTGAATATTCATCCAGAGCCGGGTAAGAACAAGATTGGTTCTTGCGAACCCGCCTGCGATCAGATGTCCTTCGACGATCACCGCTGCATCTGCGTGGGGTACGAGAGTTGGACTTTCATGAACACCCCTGCGGGAGTCCCTGCCGACAGCTAGCGCGGCTGGGTGTGTGGCCGGCGGCGTTGACGGGTGCGCGTGAGCGGTTGAGTCGGCGCGGCGGGGCCGGTCAGAATGGGGACTCCGACGACGCGGGCTAGAACGGGTGCGTTGGCCGGTGGCTAGTCTTCTGCGTGTTGCCACTACCGGCGCGGGCCATGCGCATCTCGTCTTCGCTCAGGATACGGATGCTCTGCCGCCGCAATGTCAGCTTGTTGCGGTTGTCGTTCATTGATTTCTCTCCTCATGGTTTTGGCCGTGGCCCGGGCGGCCCGCCTCACGTAGAAGCATCACGTGCCGCTCTTGGCACTTTCTAAATGCGGAGGGCATAGCAGTCGGCCCGCCACCCCGAAGGATGACGGGCCGACCGTCCACACAGTCAGACTGCTGCGGGTTACTGAATCCCGGTCTGATTCTCACTGCCGGGAGGACGTGCTGCCGTCCGTCCCGGTGACGGAAAGGTCGCGGGAAGCTTGCAGCCAGGTGGTCCTCCGGGGGTGATTCCTATTAGGTATCCGCCGAATCGGCGGCAGCAGTTGTACTCCGATGTGTATGCGTCATGTGTCGCAGCATATGCCTCGTCGAAACACGCCTTGGTTGCTTCGGCCGGGGTGGTGGCCTTCGCGGGTCCCGCAAATCCGAGCGCTACGGCTGGCAGGACTAGCATCGCGGCGGCGGCGGTGGCGGCGGAAAAGAGCTTGGTGGCCGTCGCGCGCCGGGTGGTGATGGTGGTCACGGTGTTCTCCTTGGGTTGTCGCAGGCTTCTTGTGTCCTGCATTCATCCGCTAGGAGCGACCAGCCGCACCAAAGGGGACACTTTTCTGAGAACTAACTTGTCACTTCCTGCCCGGAGACAAGCGTCGGCCCGCCACCCAGCAGGATGACGGGCCGACCTGACCGCGGCCACCATCGCCTATCTCTGGCCATAGCGCCGGTCATCCAGCGGCTTCCAAGGATCCGCCAAGGCGTCCGTCGCACCCTTTACGTGACCCGGCCACCACGGGCCGACAGACGAAGGGAACCCACCATGAGCACCGACCGCACCAAGCTGGCGCTGCGCCGCCAGAGCATCCGCATCCTGACCTCCGACGAGATGCGTATGGCCAACGGCGGCGGTTATGGCACGAAGAGCAGCGATGGTCCTAACCCTAGAACCACCATCGTTGTAACGACAGTTACCTACACCTCGACGCAGACCTCGACGGACCAACCGCAGCGGACGCGGACCGTCGCCTAGGGAGGCGCCACCATCGCCTCGCGGATCTCTAGCCATAGCGCCGGTCATCCAGCAGCCTCCAAGATTCCGCCAAGGCGTCCGCCGGAACCTATACAGCGATCGGCCACCCACGGCCCGACAGCAACGAAAGGAACAACCATGAGCACCGACCGCACCAAGCTGGCGCTGCGCCGCCAGAGCATCCGCACGCTGACCGCCGACGAGCTAAGCGTCGCCCGCGGCGGCAAGAATGCCGCCGCCCCCGAGCCGGAGACGACCCCCGTCCTCACCTCGACGATCGTGTTTGGCACCGTTACAGCTCACGCCCGCTGATTTGCGCGGTGACGCGGCGATGTTCAGTGCCCGCGTTTGACGAACGTCAGTCACCGACCGCCGCCACCATCGCCGCACGGACCTCGCTGTCGTCGACTGCGCAGTACCGCTCGGTGGTGGCGATCGAGGCCGTGTCCGAGCAGTACTTGCACGGCCCGCAGGTTGCGGGTGCCGCGGTAGGCGCGGCTGGCTGCCCGGGGGCGGAACGGGTTACTGGCGGTGTCGTCTAGTAGGCGCCTTGCCACTTGCCGTTGATCCAGTATCCGACGACGGGTCCGCCGCCCGACTCAACAGCGCACGATTCGACCGTTTTTCCGTTTGAGGCCGTTTTGGAGCTATATGAGCCGCCCATTTGCGAACAGACGGTCGTGCCGGTCGTGGCCGCGGCGGTGGGTGCGGTCAGGATCAACGCTCCGACGGCGATTCCGCTGGCGGCGATGAGTGATCCAAGATGAGCCCGCTTGAGACGGGCAGGTCTTGTTGTCATGGGGGATTCTCCTTTTGTGTGGTGGCCCTTGTTGGCCGGGTGGCCGTGGTGGACCGGTTACACAGGTAGGAGCAGGCACCCGTACCCCCGGTGACACTTTTTGAGAAGTTGATTTGGTCGACTCAAACACCAGTCGGCCCGCCACCCAAGCAGGATGACGGGCCGAGAGAGCCGCTAGATCAGACGGGCTGCGCTGCGCTCCGGTTCCGGTCGTCGAGTGCGTCGGCGGCGTCCAGCAGTGCGGCCGCCAACCGGCGCGCATCCGCCGCAGTCAGCTCCTTGTCTTCGACGTCGTACAGCGACACGGCGCGGGTGACTTCACCTTCCGCGGTCTGCCAGCCGTCCACCGCCACCCCGATCTTGTCGGTGTCGTGCCGCGACCACAGCAGTGCGCGGGCCCGGTCGCCGTCGATAGCGGTGAGGTCGCACCAGGCGTCGGCTGTGGCGCCGGCCGGGACAGGAAGGTTGGGGATGGTCATGGTGTTAGTTACCTCTCGTGTCGACGATCGGCGACCGATTTGCCTACCCGATTGGGCATGTATTGGGCACGAGCCCCGGTCAGATTCCCAAAAATATACTCTGACCTGCATGAATGCTGGTGCGCGATACTGGGATTGAACCAGTGACCTCTTCCGTGTCAGGGAAGCGCTCTCCCGCTGAGCTAATCGCGCATTGGTGGAGGTGGAGACGGGAATCGAAGCTCTCAAGTCCTCCCATAAAACCGCTGGTCAACTTCCTTTTGCGACTCCTCGGTGCACACTGGGTACACACACTCTCCACCCAGTTGCTGCGCCACCTGGTCCAGTTCGTCGGCGTACAGGTGCCCGTAGTTGTCGAGCGTCATAGTAGCGGTCGCATGACCCGGCAGCCGCTCTACGTCTTGATCGACGCCCGCGATCGGATCGCCCGGGACGCACACGTGTGTCGTAATTCGTGCGGGGCTAACCCGCCGCCGCCGGCCTTCGTTGCAGCCGGATCGAACACCTTCCGAAACTCGTTGTAAGCCTTGAATCAGCGAGCGCAAACCAACTCAATCCATCGTCATTCCCCAAGCGTGCGAGCGGCGCAGCGACGTTGTTACCGCGCACAGGCCTCGCTGCCGATCGCTGTTCCCAGTCACATCGACGGCGTCGGCGGGTCGCGCAACGATGGAATTACGCCGCTCAGAGGTGAATCGGGCACCCGGTTCGGATCCCAACTGATACCTGGAGTAAGGACACATGGTCAGTTCACAAATGGAGAATCCGCGACGTGCATCCGGCGATAAAGCCACCGTGGGCCGCCTGTTCCTTCTCGACCTCAGCGACGACTGTGTCGTTTCGCTGAATCCGGACAGCTCCGACCGCAAGGTCATCGTCACCGGGTGCAGATACCCCGATGGCATCGTGGTGGCTGCTTTCGCTTGGCATTTTCGACAAGGAGTATGCCGCAGCTACGGCTGGATCGAGCGACGAGCACTCTTGTGTCGCTCCCGATCTGTTTACTGCAGAGACTCCGCTTGGCACCTACCAGGGAATGACCGACAAGGTGGTCATGTCGCGAACGAAAGAGGCATACCGAACGGTCTTGGCGCCGCACGGTTCATCGAAGCCGCAGTGGCTGGAACCGTGAAAGCATTGGCGCAACATCGACAAGGACCCCTGCGACGAAAGGGGCGTCCGCGCCCGACCGTTTTAAACCGCCGATCTGAAAGGAGTTGACCATGCCTGCTGTAACGGCCGACCATTTGCGGTTGCCCCGGCTTGAAGGGCCGCCACGGGATGCTCTTGAGCGTCCGGTGCTGAGCGTGACGACGGCGCCGACTGGACTTGAAGGCGAAGGCTTTCCCGTCCACCGGGCTTTTGCCGGGGTGTCACGTGCTCTGCTTGATCCGTTCGTGCACATGGACCAGATGGGCGCGGTGCACTACGCGCCCGGTGAGCCCAAAGGCACACCGTGGCATCCACATCGGGGCTTCGAAACCGTGACCTACATGATCGACGGTCGATTTCAGCACCAGGACTCGCATGGGGGCGGTGGGATGATCGAGGACGGTGCCACCCAGTGGATGACGGCCGGTTCGGGGATCTTGCATATCGAGACGCCGCCGGAGGACTTGGTGATGTCGGGCGGCCTATTCCATGGCGTGCAGTTGTGGGTAAATCTGCCCGCGAAGAACAAGATGATCCCGCCGGCCTACCAGGGCATCGACGCCGCCGCGGTGAAGCTGGCGGTATCCGCCGATGCGGGCGCGCTGGTTCGGGTGATTGCCGGAGAGGTCGGTGGTCAACGAGGCCCGGGGTCGACGCACACGCCCATCACGCTGATCCACGCGACCGTTTCGGCGGGCGCGCGATTGCAATTGCCGTGGGATACGTCCTTTAACGCGCTCATCTACGTTCTCGCTGGCGCTGGGCGCGTGGGTACCGAGGGGCGACCGGTACGTGACGGTCAGTTGGTGGTGTTCGGCCGCGGCGACTGGTTCGAGGTCCGCGGTGATGACCACCAAGACTCGCAAAGTCCGGCCCTGGAGTTGCTCATCCTGGGTGGCCGGCCCATTCGCGAACCTGTCGCGGCGTATGGGCCCTTTGTGATGAACACTAGAGCCGAACTGGGGCAGGCCCTGGAGGACTTCCAGGCCGGGCTGTTCGGTCAGATTCCAGCTGATGCGCTGATGCCTCACGTGCCCGACCCAGCCCCGATACGCACCGAAAATACCGGGATCTAAGGCCTCGACGGCCTCGCGTTGCCGCTTCGGATCGTCAGCCGTCGATGTGTTTCCGAACAGCCTAGTTAGTGTCATCGCGACCATTGCAATCCGTGAATAACATGAAGCTGCAGCCTGATTCGGACACCATGCGGCATGCCGGAGAGGAGTCGCGAGCGTTCGAGTGGAACGGCGCCGTTGGTCGCCGGCACCGCGAAGGGTCACCGGCGTTGTCTACGCCGATGTCGACAGGAGGCGGGGATTCCAGCAGGCTCGAGTTGGGATGCAGAGCGGAGTGGGAGTGGTGCAACCTATGAGCGGCTATTGCCTTGGCTACATAACCAGTAGCCTTTCAACCGAGACCATCAACAGCATGCTTGGCGAACTGTGCGAGGGAACGAGATGAACGGTCCCGTGCGAACTTACGACTGGCCGTCCCTGATGGTGGACGAATGGACGCCCACCCGCGACACGTTGCACATGTGGGCTCAGATCGTCGGCAAGATCCGCATGGTTCACATGCCGCTGATCAATCACTGGTGGCAAGCGACGTTGTATGTGAGTCCCCGGGGATTGACCACCGGCACGGTTCCATACCGGGATGCCGCGTTCGACATGGAGTTCGACTTCGTCAACCAGTTGCTTGCGATCCGGCACAGTGATGGTGGTCACGAGGCTGTGCCGTTGGCGGCCAAACCGGTCGCCGAGTTTTACGGAGCGACGCTCTCAGCGCTCGACAGTCTCGGCATCGAATCACACATCGTGGGCAAGCCCAACGAGGTAGACCCCGCCATCCCGTTCGCTGAGGACTATCAGCACTCTGAATACGAGCCCGATGCGGCGCGCGCGTTCTGGCAGCAACTGGTGCAGGCATACCGGGTCATGACGAACTTTCGCGCGGCGTTCGTCGGAAAGGCGAGCCCGGTCCAATTCTTCTGGGGTGCTATGGATTTAGCCTGTACACGATTTTCCGGGCGGCCCGCCCCCATACATCCGGGAGGAGCCCCAAACTGCCCGGACTGGGTGATGGTCGAGGGGTACTCGCGGGAGCTCAGCAGCTGTGGCTTTTGGCCCGGAGGCGGCAAGGAGGGCGCGTTCTACTCCTACGCATACCCCGAGCCGGACGGTTTCTCCGCCCACCGCGTTGAACCGGACACCGCCTACTACAGCGATGAACACAAAGAATTCCTGCTGCCCTACGAAGCCGTGCGCACTGCGGATGACCCCGACCGCGCGCTCGCACGATTCTTGCAGACCACGTACGAGGCGGCCGCCGAGCTTGGCGGCTGGGACCGCAGCGCGCTTGAAGACGACCCCCACCGCCTGCCGCCACGGTCCATACGCCGCGCCTAGTCAAGCTCGGGGCGTCGGTGTCCGCAGGGACTCAACATGGCAGCCACTACGCGGCAACGCGATCGGTGCCGAGAGTGCCGCCGGCGTCGTCGCTACGTGGTAATTGACTGGTTCGGAGCGCTAACACCGGCCCTGTGTATAGACTCAACGTTGTTGACGAAATAGTGTTGCGGTGCACATCATTTAGATTTGGTCACCGGTTTTGATACCAATCGAGGCACGGGCGTGAAGCGGATAAGGGACCGTGCAGTACGCAGACAGTTGCACCGATTACCACCCGAACACTCTGGTAGAGAACCACTTTCGAAGTCTAACAGTCACCACGCGGTCTGACGAAGAAAGGGCGTCTCTTATGGGCTTAGCTCAGGCACGGACAGGCTTAATACGGCTGGCTACGGCCGTGCCATTGGTCGACCCGAAGCCCAATACCGACGGCATCGAGGTCGACAAATTCCTAGAAGAGATAATGCGATGAGAGAGTCACTAAGCGACCGCGCTGCTGCGATCCGGGATCATCTCGATAAGCAGGATGATCTGTCCGCTGACCCGGCCACGCTTTACAAGTACTCGATCACCGCAGCGCAATGGGAAGCGGTCAGACTGCTGATCGACAATGGCAAGGGCACGCCGGCCGATGATAAGCGTCTAGCCGAGTTGACCAACGCCCTCCGGGCATTTAGTGAGCAGATCGGGTTGGGCAGTCAGCTCACCGACAGTCGAGGATTCCTCGTATCTGATCCGTCCCGAATCATCTGCGACAGCTGGCAAGAGGCCGCCGCGGGATGGTGAACCGTGTTACGCCTCTTAGACGAGGTAGGAATTACCCACGTCATGGAGCAGGCGAACATCCTTCCGGTAGGTAGTTGCAGTAGTCCGGAGATGACCCAGGAGGTGGCCCGACGCTGGGCGGAGGTCCGAGGTTATCGCCCGCTCCAACTCCCGGTGCTAACCCCTGCTGCTCTTGCAGGCATCTGTAGCTCCACCCGCCCTGGGAAAAGAGGGCTGCGCATGCGGGTGAAACGTCCGCCCGCGCAGGTGGGGCCAGGGCTGCCCCGAGCACCAGGACTAGCCCGCTGGAGGTTAAGACCCACACACGTCGGCGTGACGCAACCGTCCTGGTTGATAGCTGCTCATGTGCCATTGGGGCACCTCCGTCGATCTGCGGCCACCGCAAAACCCGCGACCATCAGCAGCCTACTTGCTGCCGTTCTCGACGTCCGGCGAACTGTGGACGTCCGTATGCCCAGAAAGACCGCCCTGCACCCTAATCGCACCGGCATTTGTGCGGGCCTTAGAAACGAAATGAGAGCCGTTGTGACCCATGAAGAAATAGCAAGATTAGGGACGCTGGTATGGGACACCATCGCATACCTATCGCACCGGGGCGAGACGCAATTGGATCCCCACTGCGTCCAGGCCGTCGAGCTTAGACGAGCCGCCTACGCCGCCGTCGGCACGACCGGGGATGAGAAGAACCTAGCTTTCGCCACATTGGAGTGGCTGCAGGGAATGGCGTCGTTCGATGCCCTGCAAGCAGCTTCTCGGACCTACGAGAAGAACGGAATCAAATAAGACTTCAGGTTAATCACCTAGCGCCCCCCGTCCCGGCTGCGGGGTAGCGCGCCCTCACAACCTCAACCCTCCACCACCAAGGTTGCAACTCTGATAGGTGCCGTACTGAGTTAGGCAGCCACCGCTGGCAGGGCCGCCCTGGGCGGGAGCGTTTGAGGCACCGGCAGACGGACCTCCGTTCGTGACGCCACCCTGCCCGCATATTGTCGTCGCGCCCACGGCTTGACAACGGGACGTATCGGCTGCCGTCGGCGGCGCGATGCCAATGCCGATGGTCACAGCGCCGATGGCTAGGACTAGGACGGTGGTGGTCTTTTGCATGCCCTGGTCTCCAATCGCCTGGTTGTATAACGCTCCAATCGTAGTCTTTGCGGCTACCCCCCGCCCGACCCAAAAGCCGACAAGATCGGCAACACCTACGGACTTTTCAAGCTGCCCCCCGGGGTGCCTGGGCAGGCCGACTCCCAGGCCGCTCGCCGCTTGCCTTAGGCCGCTCCCTTGTGGACCCGCCGACGACAACCCGCGACCCGCTTACGGATAACGCCGAAATTGTGCCGCTCAGCCGCTCCACCTGGACCCGCAAGAGAGCACGACCACCGGCACGCCAACGCCGCTTACCTCGGTAACCCGCTGAATGCGTGCCGCTGGTTAGTAATCGCCGCAATTGCGGAGCAGAGACTTATCAACAGGTGCCAAAACTTGCCAACGGAGGTGGAGACGGGAATCGAACCCGTGTGCACGGCTTTGCAGGCCGTTGCCTCACCACTCGGCCACTCCACCGCGGGGGTTGCTGCGACTACACCCTTCGAGCGGATGACGGGATTCGAACCCGCGACCCTCACCTTGGCAAGGTGATGCGCTACCAACTGCGCTACATCCGCGCGCCACGGGCGAGATGTCGCCACGCGAACCGAAACGATAGTCCACCCCAGTATGGCCACACAAATCTCACTGCGGCTTTCCAACCAGCCGACCGCCCACCATATTCTGGCCGAAAACGCCGCCCGTGCTAGTCTTCGACCTCGTTCGCCTGCCAGCGCCCGGCTGGGCGCAGGGTCCCGTGGCTCAGTGGGAGAGCGTCCGCTTCACACGCGGAAGGTCGCTGGTTCGATCCCAGCCGGGACCACAAGCATCGACGCAGGTCAGACATAGTATATAGATCGACGAAACATGTTGCGTGCTACCTAGCGTGCTATCCGGTTCGCCGGGCTGACGCTGTAGCAAACTCGGCTGGCTCCGCGTTCGCCGCCAGGTGGTTCTCCGCTCGACGACAACCACAACAGCGAAGAGAGGCACAGCCATGCCTATCCCTGACAATTCCCCCGGCACCTGGCGCGACCTGGCCGACGAGCTCACCCCCCAGCAGATCGACTGGCTCGCCGCCGCGGCGTTGGTCCAACTCAAAAAGCTGAAACCCGATCTGGGGCGCCGCGTCCCCGCGGCGTGCGACAGGCGGCGACGCGAGTTTCGCCGTGCCCCGTCGTCAAGGGGTCGAACCGCGATTTCTTCGTCGTCGATATTCGCTGTTTGCGGATTCGCCAGTGCTGTTTGGACGGTACGATCTTGAGCTGTCCGGGCGCGGGCCCGGAGCGGCCCGGGAAGATGGTGTGATGGTGTTGTTCATCAGCTACTCCAGCCGGGACCACGCGGCGCTGGAAAAAGTCAGGGCGGGGTTGCACCGCGCGCATCTGCAGGCGTGGCTGGATGAGGAACTCAGCGGCGGCGAGGAGTGGTGGAACACGATCCTCGAGCAGATCCGCGGCTGTGAGGTGTTCATCGTCGCGCTGTCGAAAAACTACCTCGAGTCCAAAGCCTGCAAGGCCGAACTGCGCTACGCCCAGGACCTGCACCGGCCGATCCTTCCGGTGCAGATCGGCCCGCTGGACAGCATGCGGGTCAATCCGCTGGCCGCCGTGCAGGCCATCGACTACCAAAACCCCAGCATCGACACCGGCATCGAGCTGGTCGCCGCCGTGCACGCCCGCAAGGCCAAGGTCGAGCCGCTGCCCGCGCCGCTGCCCGACCCCCCGCCGGTGCCGTTCGCCTACCTGCTTCGGCTGGGCACCGCCATCGCTGCCCCCGAGCTCGGCGCCCACGAGCAGGCCCAACTGCTCTCCGAGCTCAAATCCGGACTTGAGACCGACGGCCACGAACCCAGCGCCCGCCGCGACCTCACCCAGCTGCTGATCAACCTGCGTGAACGCCCCGACATCACCTGGAAAACCCGAACCGACGTTGATGCCGTACTGGCGTCGATCCAAACCGAGGAACCACCCCCAACCACCACCGTCGTCGCTCCACTCCGGCCCCTCCCATCCTCGGCCGGCTCCGGCCCGCCACCATCATCGTTCGCCTCCGGCCCGCTACCATCATCGGGCGGCTTTGGCCCCCCACCGGCGTTTCCCCCCGGCCCCGCCACCGGCCCCCAGCCGATGCCCCCATACGGTGCGCCCGACACCGGCGCCGGGAAGCCTCGGATGTCCCGCAAACCCTGGATCATCGCGGGCGGCGCCGTAGCAGCCGTGGCCGCGGCCGTGGCTGCGACCTTGGTCGTGATAGTCCTCGCCATCCCGAATCCGCCGCCGCCTCCCGTCGCGGTGACCGCCCTCGACGGGCTGCTGCTCAGCCCTGATCAGATCAACACAGCGATGGGGGCGACCGGAATCGCGGTGAAGGGAACATACACCGACTTGTTTGACGACGGTGCCACCGTGGCGGACGTGAACTGCCGAGCCATCGACGCCGTAGAAGACGCTTCGACCTATGCCAACAGCGGGTGGACCGCCGTGCGCCGACAGCAACTCCAAAAGCCCCCCCAAGGCGATATGTTCACTTTTCTTGTGAAGCAGGGGGTCGCGACGTTTCCGTCCGCCAATGCTGCGGCGGCCTTGTTCACCACCATCACGCAACGCTGGTCGGACTGCTCCAACCGCCGATTCACGGAAACCGGCCCGCAAGGTGGCGGGTGGACCACGGGGCCGATCTCGAACTCCGACGGCACCCTGAGCATCACCGAAACCGCAGAGGGCGGCAATGGCTGGGCATGCCAGCGTGCGCTGACCGTGGCCAACAACGTCGCTATCGAGGTCGTGGCGTGCAGCAGCAACCCGAAAACCGACTCGGCGGTCAACATCGCGCACCAGATCGCGGCCAAAGTGCCCACGAAGTAGCGACACCTGATGGATCATGCGTCAGCGGTATTGGATCAATCGGTCAGCGGTATAACTCCTGCGTAACACATGTGTTTTTTCGTTTTTCTTGGCGAAAAAGTTCGGCGCCTCGGCACTCTTGCGGCACCTGTCCCAAGCGATCAGAGCGGCGCAGCTGGATATTCCCCGTACACGCCGCGATCGTCGCCGGCCATCACCCACCGGTTCTGCTGATCCGCAGGCGCCCGCAGGCGGGCCAACCGGGCCGCACGGGCATCGGTGGAACGCTAAGAAACCGTCAAAGACCGGTTCCGAAAACACCCGTTAAGCGGTAGAATCAATGACGTGATTGCGCGCGAATCATATTGCGGCAGGCTGGAACTCAGGCGAGAACTCGCCGTATGTTCCCCTCGGGTCGCCGCCCAAACGCCACGCCCGCTGTTGATCGGCACGCTCACGCAAACCATCCAGCCTGGCCTGCTCAGTCTCCGCGGCAGCCTCGACACGTGCACGTTCAGCGCGCCACTGCTTACGGCAAAACGATCCAATCCAGATGAGCGCGACGCCCAGCACGAACAGCCAAAAGTATTTGACCCACAACGCAGCGATGATGAGAATGCCGATCAGCGCCCACATGCCTCCAGCGTAGGCCGGAGCACCGACACGGCGACGCGGATCACGCGTCGTGGGGCAGCTCGATCAACTGGTCGGTTCAGTTGAGCGGCCCCAGCTTTCGGGCGCGGCTCTGAAGTCCCTGACTTTCGCAGGGCGAGCCGTCGCGGGGAATTGGTGTAGCAGTGTCTGTCTTTGGAATAGCCGTTGAAGGTCAGACATCAGTCATCTTGAGCAACCCGAACTTGGCGTTGGCGATTGCAGAGAAGGGAATGCTGGCCAGTCTTCTGTCCAGGCATAGTCAGGCCCGCTGGTGGAACCAGGAGTGAACTTCTGTGTCAGCCGGTTAGCACATGAACTGCCTTGGTTGGTTCCGGTGACCGCGCCACCAGTTGAGATCACTGGTGCGGGCGTTGAAGGCGTAGAAGTGCTACCGCTGTCGGCGAGTGCGGGAGGTGCCAACCACATCCCCACCGCAAAGGCCAGTACAACAAGTCTTCTCATTAGTCGATCTCCAATCCGTTATTACCGCTTGGGCGGGACCATGCCACCACATGCCGGATTCACCTCTGTGCGAAGTAATTCCATGGTCGAGCGCGCCGCCGACGCCGTCGATGTGACTAGTAACAGCGATCGGCAGCGAGGATTGTGCGCATTGACATCGTGTCTGCGCCGTTCGTGGGTACGGTTACCGGCAACCCGCAGCGGCTCGCGGCGCTGCGCGCCGGTGAGACCGTCGACATGCAATCGCGTCGCAGACCGGGGCGCGCCGACGCCGGAAGGCTCCACGCGTTCCGCGCGGTAGCGAGCCCCGATGGCCGGTTGGAATTTCGGGCCGAGACGGCGGCGGAAGTCTTGGCCGACCTCGGGCTGTGAGTTCGGTCGGCGTTTGTTCGGCGAATATGCGCGGGAATCGGCAAGATTCAGCGGGAGTCGGCAACTACCCTCGAAGACCGAACCCCGTTGGCATGCAACGGATAACGGGTATTATCGGGAATCGTCACGAACACCCGACAGCGAATCCGTTGGTCGCGGGTTCGCGCCCGCCCGCCCCACTACTATCGACCAAGCAGCGGTTCGTGCCGCGAGTAGCCGTGGCTCGACTAAGTACTGGCGCTTCGACAATGGCGTACCCGAAGGTGCCGCGTTCGCGCGGCGCACGCGTTAGTGCTGCAACGTTCGATGACACGGGTTGCCCAATTTCGCCGACGTGGATACGAGGTCGGGCCTTTCGACATTAGGCGCCTATCCGCGGCATCAGGTCCACTTCGTCCACATCTCGACAGCGATCATTGCGCTGAATGTGGTTCGTACATAGGTGTATCCGAACGACTTAAGTGAGGCTATGTCGCGGCGTGGCCCGCCCGGTCAGCAGCGCGCCGTGCGGCCTCAGCGTGCTCGGCGGCGGTCACGACGACCGCGTCAGACCCGGGATACACCGTCGCCTCGTGCCCGGTCACCAGCCAACGCACCACGTACGGCGGCGAGCCGTCTTCAGAGCGCACCGCGATGATCTCCGCATGTTGATCATGCCGTTCCGTGGTTGTGCCTTTGACCACGAGGAAGTCGCCGACTGTGGCCTTCATCGTCCGCTCCCTTCTCGATGTTGTGAGAATTCCGGACCCTCCATTGTGTGCGCGTTCGCCACCAAACGGAAGCTGATCCGATTAGGAAAGACGACGACAGCCCGAGCCTTCGACGGGCCGCCGCCAGCTGCTGGATCTGCTGCGTGCCCTCGTCGTCAGAGGGGGACAGGTCGACTTTCGGCTTCCAGCCGCTCGTGGGCGAGCTTTCACCCGAGGAGGGATGAAGCAGTCTCGAGCTCCTCAAGAAGACCATGCTGCGGCTCAAGTCGTCGAGATGCCCGAGCTGCTCACGACGGTCGCGGCACCTGCAGCCGGTCAGGCCATCTCGGGCACACGCAGGTGTGCAACCGCCAACTCGAAGTTGCACTCGTCGAGCACCTCTGCGTGGGCATCCTGACTGCCCGTAGCTCTGATGCTGTCCAACTGGTCCTTGTTCCGCTCCATCGCTTCGACGCTGTCGAAGGTCGCCGAGGCCACGCCACGACCGGACGCTCGGTCGACTAGCAGGCTGCCACTGCAGAAACCTTCCAGCTCCTCGAGGGCGGGCAGGATCGTCCTCCTGTAGAAGTCGATGCCTCGGTCGATCTGATCCGGGCCGACCTTGACCCAGGTGGCTCGGACACAGGCGCCCTCACTCGCGCGGTGCTCGCGATGCATGGCAGCGATCTCCCATTCCTCGACCTGCCTGCTACCACCCAAAAGCTCGGCGGCCCGGTCACGAATCGGCCGAATGGACTCCTCGCTTGCGCGCATCGCCTCCTCGGACTCCCAGGAGGTGGTAACAATGCAGCGGCCGGACGTTCGGTCGACCAACAGAGACAAGCCAACGCACCCGTCGATGCCCTCGAGCGCGGGCATCGCGCTGTCGCGCGTATGCGCGATACCGGCGTCAATGGACGAGGGCTGCCCCTGGATGGTGGTGCTTCGTGCATACATGATCTGCCTCCGTTGTATGTGGGGCAGCGTCTCGACGGCGCCGCCGGACTACTTCATCGTCCTCCAACAGGCAAGGCATGGCAACGGGTGGCGGGTGTCAGCCTGACGGCAATTCTGATTCGCTGAAATCCAGTGCGCGCCCCAACAATACGTGGTTCATAAACACGCGACTAATGAGTTAGGAGCTCCGGCAGTGGGAGCGCGCTGTCCGGCCCCGTGAACCAGAACATAGCCCCGTGCGCACTAAGCTGACCGCACGATGGGCATCATGCACGCGATTGGCCCCGCACGCCTGCGCGCACCCCGGGTGTTTGCGCGCGCAACGGACAAAGCCCCTGCGCGTCAACGGGGCGCAACGTTTATCAGCTGGACCGCCGTCGCCATGATGACGGTTGGCGCGGTCGGCTACCTCGGCTCCGCGCCGGCCCTGTCGGTATTGGGGCTGGCCTCAGTGTTTCTGTATGTGCTGCCGGCGATCGTGTTCCTGTTGCCCGCGTCGCTGGTCTCCGCCGAGCTGGCTTCGGGGTGGCAGGGCGGCGTCTACAACTGGGTGCGCGAGGGCATCTCCGCGCCGATGGGGCTGCTCGCGGTGTGGTGCCAGTTCGCGCAGACCATCTTCTACTACCCGGCCCTGCTGGCGTACGTGGCCGGGACGCTGGCCTACGTGATCAACCCGAGCCTTGCCGACAACGGCGTCTACACCGCAGTGATCATCGTCGTGCTGTTCTGGGGCAGCGTCCTGGTGTCCTCCCGCGGGCCCGGATTGGTGGCCAAGCTCGCCTCCAGCGGAACCCTGATCGGAACCCTCATTCCCGGGGCGCTGCTTGTCGTTCTCGGCATGATCTATCTGCTGCAGGGCAACCATTCGGCGGCGCCGATGGACCGTCACCACGTCCTGCCGGCATGGAGCGGGTTGGCCAGCATCGTGCTGATCGTCAACAGTTTCTTCACCTACGCCGGTGTCGAGGTCAACGCCGTGCACGTCGACGAGCTGCGCGACCCGGGCCGAGAGTTCCCGAAGGCCATGTTCGTCGCCTCGGCACTCGTCCTCGCCATCTTCGTCTTCCCCACGCTGGCGATCTCATGGGTACTCCCCACGCGGACGATCAGCCTCACCGCCGGGGTGATGCAGGCCTTCGATGCCCTGCTCAAGCACCTCCATCTCGGGTTCGCGCTGCCCGTGGTCGCGCTCGCGCTGGCGATTGGGGCTCTCGGCGGAATGATCGCCTGGCTTGACGGCCCGTCCGAGGGCCTGCTCAAGATCGGACGCGAACAGGGTTACCTTCCCCCGTACTTCCAGAAGGTCAACGATGAGGGCATCGCGCTGCACATCCTCATCGCACAAGGCGTCGTGATAACTGTCATCGGCTTCCTCTATGCGGTGATCCCGACTGTCAACAGCGCGTACTGGATATTCGCCGCGATGGCTACCCAGGTCTACCTGATCATGTACGGGCTGATGTTCATCGCCGCAATCAGACTGCGGCACACGCAACCCGACCATCCCCGTGGGTACAGGGCGCCCGCGCTCGGCCTGCAGTGCGCACTCGGAGCCGCGTCATCGGTGGCCGCGTTCCTGATCGGCTTCGTGCCACCATCGCAGTTCGGCCATGCGAGCCCCCTGCTATACGGACTGCTGATCCTGGCCGGGATTCTCGCGCTCGGGGTGCTCCCACCGCTGCTGCTCGAGTGGCGCCGCAAGCCGGACTGGAAGGCGTCGGGGTCAGCGGGAACGGCGGGGTAAGCCTGGCTGGCATCCGCCTCCAGCGCCCATTGACCAGCAGACCAACCGCCGAAATCGTTGCTGGAAGATACGAGCATCTGCTATCGAGGCGCCCGAACCGTTCCCGGGCAGCCGCGATCGACACCGCCACGGCGGCTGCGTCGATATCGAGCGGTAGCGGAAGGATGCGCTCCCCGTAGGCGGCCGTCAGATCGGCCAGTTGCTCGGGGCGGCGAGCGGTCGCAGCCACCGCGTCCCCGCTGTCGAGCGCGGCTCGAACCAGGTCGCGGCCGACCCCCTCGCGACGACCCTGTGATGAACCAGACCTTGCTCATGATCTCCTTCCAGTTCAGTTCGCGACAGTGCGGGCGTGCGCAGCGGTGTAGCGCTCTCCCACGATCCGCCCGGGCGCGAATACGTCACTCAGATAAGCAACTTCGTCGATGCTGATTGCGACCGAAGTGGACGCGAGATTCTCCCGGACGTACGCAACGCGCTTGGTTCCCGGAATCGGTACCACGCCCAGCGGTTGTGCCAACAGCCACGCCAAGGCCAGCTGTCCGGGTCGGCAGCCCTTGTCGGCGGCCAGCTCGGCAAGGGCCGCGACCGGTTCGAGGTTGGTCGCGAGGTTGTCGGCCGAGAACCGCGGATTGCTCGCCCGGAAGTCGTTGGAGTCAAACGTGTCACCGGGTTTCAACACGCCGGTCAGCGCCGATCGGCCCAATGGGCTGAACGGCACCAACGTGATGCCAAGCTCGTGGCAAGTTGCGGCGATTCCGCCCTCGACGCGCCGCTCCCACAGCGAGTACTCGCTCTGTAGCGCAGTGATGGGGTGAACGGCGTGTGCCCGGCGGATGAGCTCAGGCCCTACCTCACTGAGTCCCAGCGCACGGACCTTGCCGGCGGCGACCAGGTCGGCCATCGCCCCGACGGTGTCTTCGAGAGGGACACTCGGATCGAGCCGGTGGCAGTAGTACAGGTCGATGACGTCGGTGCCCAGTCGACGAAGGCTCGCCTCGCACGCCGCGGCGACATAGTCGGGACGCACGTCCAGCACGATCCCGTTGCGGGCATCGTTGACCTTCACGCCGAACTTCGTTGCCAGGACCACCTTGTCGCGGAGGCCATGTATCGCGGCACCGATCAGCTGTTCATTGTGGCCAAAGCCGCGGACGTTCGTCGCCGTGGCGATGAGAGCGGCACCGTACACATCGGAGGTGTCCAGGAAGTCGACTCCGAGATCGATCGCCGATCGGATCGTCCCTGCGGACTCACTGTCATCGGCGGCTCCGTAGAACTGAGACATTCCCATGCAGCCCAAGCCGACGGGGCGCACCGTCAGCTCGGAATGCCCGAGCCGCACACGAGCTGAACCCTTGGCCTCTTCGACGGTCATGACCCTTCTGCGTATCTGGTAGTAGAGCTATCACCTATGCTGAACGCCACAGCGCGGGATTCATTCCCGAGCCGGCACGTTCCGCAGGAGCAGAAAGGGATTCGGTGCGCCGCGACGCCGCCATCAACCGCGAACGGCTGGTCAGAGCCGCAGAGGAGGTCTTCGCCGAGCGGGGACCGGCCGCCACCCTCGACGACGTCGCCAACGCGGCTGCGGTGGGTCCGGCGACGCTATATCGCCGGTTCGCCAATAAGGACGCTCTGGTCCAGGAGGTGCTCAGCGGATTCTTCCGACATCTGATCGACGTAGCCGTCATCGCCGAGCAGTCACCTCCGGAGGCTGGCCTCGACGTCTTCCTGCGGACCGTGGGCGTCGAGCTTGCCGCCAAGGCGGGACTCTCCGCGCCAGTGTGGGGAGAACTCGCACCCGAAGCTCTCGTCAGGGAACTGCGCCGGCGTTCGACGAAGTTACTGCGACGCGCACAACGGGCAGGTGCAGCCCGCGCGGACGTCACACCCGACGACATCACCGCTGCCGTCTGGGCGCTGCGCGGCGTCATCCAATCCGAGCACACCGACCCCGCTCACCATGGCCATGAGCTATGGCGACGCCATCTGGAGACGATCCTGCGGGGTTTCCGGAGTGCGCCGGGTTGACGACTATTCGGCGCAGCTATTCCCGACGAAGCCGGAAATGTCTGGGCTATCTCGCAGAGCGCGACGCCGAGGGCGGTGGCCGCATACTCGTAGGCAGCGGGAGTGCCGCTGTTTCGCACCGTGAGAGTTGACGACAGCCGTGACGACAACGATGACGACAGTCGGGGTTCCCGACACCTTCACCTACACGACAATTGAACTCGTATCGTGCCTGGTCGAACCATCCGCCCGTGTCGACGGAGCAGAAGGTGGGGGTTCGAATCCCTTTGGGCGCGCTCAGCTCCGAGGCGCTTTCCGTCATTGTTGATGCGCCTGTGTTGGTTTCTTGACGACACTTTGACGACGGTTGCCATTCCGCTGGCCCGACGGTGGTCGCGATCACCGTGCCGGTCAGCCAATGATCGGCAGTCGGCGCCTGTGTGCCAGCCGAGTCAGAGCTGACTGCATCACGGATCGCACATGCGCGTCGACCTCGGCAACGCCGGGATGCGCACCGAACTTGGCCACAACGTCGATCGGTGGCAACACCAAGGTGACGATCTTGGTCGGCATCGGGACGTTGACCGGCACGACGACGCTGAGTCCGAACGGAAAACCGAACGTAACCGGCAGGATGTCGCTGCGGAACAGTCTCCGCTCCAGCCCGGTCAGCCGAAGTGCACGTGCCAGCCGCCTACCGCGGGTCAAGTAGAGCTGGCTTTCCTGCGCGCCGATCGATACCGCCGGCACGATCGGCACCCCTGCCTCGATGGCTGTGGTGACGTATCCGCTTCGACCGCCGAAGCTGATGACGCTCTCCTGCGCGGTAGGCCGATACACGTCATAGTCGCCACCCGGGAACACCATGACCACAGCCCCGGCCGCCAGCGCCGCCGTGGCGTTGTCGCGAGTCGCGCGGATCACGCCGGTGCGCCTGAGTAGCTCAGCTGCCGGTCCGGCGAACAGATTGTCGTGGCCCAGGGTGTAAAGCGGGCGTTCGTAACCAAAGGTGTCGTAATACGCAACTGCGAACACCGGCATGTCGGGCGCGACCAGGCCCCCCGAATGGTTCGAGACCACGAGACACGGACCGGCCGGGATGTTCTCCAAACCCCTCACCTGTGCTCGGAAGTACCGCTTGACGATCGGGCGGGTTAGTCCGACGATCACTTCCGTTAGTCCGGCGTCCCACTTATCGACGTCGGTATGGTTAACCGCTTCTTGTGCATCTTTCACGCTCATGGCCATCCCTACGGTCGCGGCAACAACGGCAACCTTGTCCTATCGCAGACGCCCGATGCCGACTAGGGCCGAAAGGAGCATCTGCGGGGACCTTGGCCCTTTCACATGCACTGGCCACCCACGCCATGGATGGACAGCCAGTGTGGACAGCTACCGGCGCTAACCGGAAAGATTGAAGTTGCCGGATGCGCCGTACGCGGCGAGAGAGACGCACATGTGCGAAACGTTTCGGGTGTGGCAGGACAACGACGCATCGGTGCGCAGCGCCGCCGAGGTGCTCATCTGCCATCCCAACACCGTGCGCCATCGACTGCGCCGGATCGAGAAACACAGCGGCCGATCTCTCTCGCGCCCAAAGGATGTCGCCGAACTATGTTTGGCTTCCGAAGTACATCGCCGGCTCATGTAACACCTCGTTCCACGAAACCCGCGAACGGCTTCGCTGTGCTGCCGCGTCGGTGGGTTGATCCAGCCGTTGTTGCGCTCGACCACCCCGGCGAACCTACACTGACCTGCGCCGGGAACCGACCGGTCGAGGACGGATTCTTACCGCGCAGCGTGGTGTCCGGAGGTTTTGGCCATCGCGTAGGGTGGTTATGTCTGCTAAGTATCTGTATTCAGTCTCAACGCAGGAGTCATGCTCATGGCCTTGTTCAAGACCGCTCTGCCTGCCGTCGCCGTCGCGGGCGGGCTCACCGCAGCCATACTGGGCCTGGGCGCCGCTCTGGCAAGCGCCGAACCGGCTCCGCCGCCGCCGGCGCCCGTCCAAGGCGAACAGCCCCCGGGCTGGGCGCCGCCGAAGCCCGCCGAGTTCTGGGATGGGCAACCCGTGGTGTGGAGCTCGGGCTGGGGCGGACGCTGGGGCGTGTGGATCAACGGCGGCTTCATCACGCTGTCGTCAAACCCTGTGTCCAATGGCGGCTAATATCGATAAGTCAGCGAGCGCTGGTGTAGCTAACGATCCCGCGATCCAGCGATCCGGCGACCGGTAGGCCTGCTAACCTATTCTGCAGGCGGTCGCCGACCAGCAGCCCACCTGACCGCCCGCTCCGACCTCCTCGGGAGAACCATGGCTACATACAAGCGTCCCAACGCCTTCGTCCGCGCGACCGTCGCAGCACTGGCTGTCGGCGCCAGCCTGGCGGCGGTGCCCGGCATCGCGTCGGCAGACGCCACCGACGACTATCCGATCCCGAACCGCATGCTGAAGACCACGTGCACCGTCGACCAGTACATGGCCGCGGCCCGCGACGTCGAGCCGATCTACTACGAGCGCTACATGATCGACTACAACAACCGGCCGGTCGACGTCGAGGACGCCGCCCGCGACCGGATCTACTGGTTCTTCTCGCTGGACTACGCCGGCCGCCGGCAGTACTCCGAGGACACCGCGACCAACGTCTACTACGAGCAGATGGCGACCCACTGGGGCAACTGGGCCAAGCTGTTCTTCAACAACAAGGGCGTCGTCGCGCGCTCGACCGACATCTGCGCGCAGTACCCGCCCAGCGATCCGAGCGTCTGGAACTGGGGCCCTAACCAGAGGCCCGATTCTCCTTAGCCGAAAACGAAAAGGCCCCCGGTGCGAATCGCACTGGGGGCCTTTGTCTTTCACCGATTACGTTCGCACACGCGGTCCGCGACCGATTGTCGGCCGAACCGACGTGAGTACGGCAGGGTGAGTTTGCATCTACCCGGCGATGCCTCCGTCGCTCACGGGCGCAGCACCAACTTGCCGCGGGTGTGGCGCATTTCGAGCTCCCGGTATGCGTCTCGCACATCGTCGAGGGCGAAGACTCCGGCGATCGGCACTTCCAGCTCACCCCGTGCGACAAGGTCGGCCAACTCGGCGACCACCGCTGCGGTCGCGGCGTCCGCGCCGCCTGCCGACAGGACCCCGAGCCGCTCCACGGCATCGAAATCGGTGATGGTGTCGACCCTGTCGCGCGGGACTGTCAGGTCCTCGACCGCCATGGCGACATATCCACCACCGAAGAAATCCAGCAGGGCGTCGATGCGTCCGGACTGTGCTGCGGCGCGCAGTCGGGCCGGCAGGTCGTCACCATAGTTGACCGGGACCGCGCCATGCTCGGCGAGCCAGGCATCGTTGGACGGCCCGGCGATGCCGAGGACCGTGGCCCCGGCGCGTCGGGCGAGTTGAACCGCGATCGAACCGACACCGCCGGCCGCACCCGCGATCGCTACGGTATCCCCCGGTTGTAGCAGCACCGCCCGCACCGCGGCATAGGCGGTAGCCCCCGCGACAAACAGCGAACCGGCCACCTCCCACGGCACCGCGGCCGGCCGGGGTGTCAACTGATTCGCCGGCACCGTCACGTACTCAGCGTGGCTGGAACGCCGCATGGAGAACCCGATCACCTCATCGCCCACAGCGAAACCGCCGACGCCGGAACCGAGTTCGGCCACCACCCCGGCCAGGTCGCTGCCCTGACCGGACGGAAACGTCGCAGGAAACAGATCGTGCACGGCACCCGCGCGAATCGCCGCCTCACTGATATTGATGCCGGCTGCCCTGACCTCGACCAGAACCTCACCGGCTGCCGCAACAGGGCGGGGCACGTCGCGCACCTCGAGGACGTCGATGCCGCCGTACGAATCGAACTGCACTGCCTTAGTCATGAGCGCTAAAACGCGTGGGACCCGGCCGGCATTCCGCCGCGACATCACACACAGCCGAGTGCCAATAATGCGCCATACTGTCGCCGCTGTCTTCGGTCAATTGTCTTTCCTTCCACGGGGCTGGAGAACGGCAAGACGATCGAGGCACTGCCGAAGCCGCCTCGGACGATGACCGCCGCAACGACTATAAGTGTGATACATCACGTAATGCAAGATCGACCTGGCGCGGCGAGCTGCTCTTGGACAACGGTGAATCGGGTATTGCCAGCGGGCGTACCCTCGGCTTACCTCGGTATATCTGTGTGATAGATCATTTATATTGTTACGCCGTGATGCGAGCCAGGGGAGGTCGGCATGATGCGGCCCCGGCAAGACGACACGCTTGGCCGAAACGCACAGCCCGGTGGATGCCATCCTGGCCGAGCGCGGCGCCAAGTATGTCAACGTCAATCTGCTGCGTTACTTCTCCGAACCCGTCACGCTCGACAGCGAGGCGCGCGGCCTTCTCCAGCGCGGGATGGCTCTGGCGATGGAGTGGGCGACGCAGGGACTTGTGGTCCCGCATGTCAGACAGACCATCGACAGCACCGTCGAGGCGATCAATGCGGGACTGCAGTCGCTGAAGATCGGCCGTGGCGGACTGGGCAAGATAGCGGTGATCGTGGATCGCGACCTGGCCGCGGGGAAGTGACGGCCGACCTGCTAAGGCGTATTGACCGCCACGATGGGCGGCGTCTTCTCTTCGGTGCTGGGCGCGGCCGTCGGTGTCGGCGGGGTCTGCCCGCTGGGCATCACGATCGGTGGCGTCGCTGAAGAGCTCTCATTGTCGCCGCCCTTCTTGCCGCCGCTTTCGCCAACGCCGCCGCCCGAGATCTCTGACGGCGGCCAGGACAAGTCTGTCGGCGGCCAATTTGTCTTCTCGGTGCCGCCGCCGGTCTCGCTGGCGGCGGCCATACCGCCGAATTGCGTGACGTCGTTGGTGTTGCTGTTGCTATTGCTGTTGTCGGCGCTCGCGGCACCGGCAGTGGTCACCGCGACCGCTACTGCGACCACTGCGGCTGCTGCCGCGCGCCAGCGGCTGCTCATAGGATCAGGATCCCCCCGTAGGTGTTGACGCTGTCATTGCCATTATCCGTGGTGATCTGCGCAAATGCGAAGAATCGCGCTGCGACCACGCCGCTGCACCCGTCAACCTTCACGTGCGCGTCATGAACGGTGACTTCGCCGGTGCGGCCCTTGAGTGTCAGCTTACCCAGTCCCAGGGTGTTGATGTTGCCGGGCAGCAGGTTTATCGAAGCGTTCGGGTCGATACTCGCGTTGGGACCGATTTCACTTAGAAGGCCAGTTCCGGAGCCGGAGCCGGGGGTGACGCCGACGGTCCCACTGAGCCCAACGTTGCCACCCTGGCTCAGGTCGAGCTGACAGCCCAACTGCACGCCCATCAGCAAATTGCCGGAGTTCACCGGGACCTTCCCGTCGCCATCGATTTTGACCACCGCCTTCCCGGAGATGAACGCTTCCTTGGTCAATGGGGTGGCTGCCATGTTGGGAACGGAGTTGATGGTCATGCTCGTCAGGGTTGCGCTCAAGGTCCATCCGTCGTCGGTGTCCTCCGAGTGCGTCGCATCGTCGACAGGGACGGGATCTGCCGCGGCCACACCGCAGCAGACAAACAGAGGAGCAATGACGATGACGATGGTCCGAAAGATCGTGCCCACAACACCGCCTCAAGGGTGTCCAGTTAGTCCCGGCAATGATATTGGGCCGGTCTGCGGATTGCCTCACAGACACACTTGTTGACAGCGATCTTCTAGCGAAATGCCAACATTCTTGGGCTGGATATCCGAAACTGGCCTGGCGACAGCGATTTGCGCCGCACGATAACGAATGCTCAATCAATTTACAAGCAGATGCCTGCGTAACTGCATGCCGGACGAGGGATGGGCATCGAACGAACGCTATAAAGCGCGACGCTGTTGCAACGCGTACCAGGGTGAATAGGGCTCTGTGCGACTGACTTTCGACGCCAAGCGCACCGCAGTGGTCACCGAAGTACCTCTACTTCGCATCGTTTCGGTAACCGCACAAATTAATTGTCGTCCAGGCAGTATTCAGGAAGGTCGATAGCTTCCTCCCAGGCACTGCGCAAGAAATTGGGGAGAAGGATGTCGCGGACACCTGACAGATGATTGCGACCGCTCGGAGAGGCGCTAACGGGCCGAATCGGCTCAGTAGGCTGCCCAGGTCGGAGGCCTCGATAAGGCGCATGTCCACGAACAGCTGTTCATCGATCTCACCGAAGTCGTGGATCGGGACGACGTGCGGTTCTTGCAAACGGCCCCGCGCGCGACATGTCTTCGGCGCCGCTCATTGTCGACGTCGCCGTCGTGTGACGATCACGTACCCAACCATCGCCAAGTCCTGCTCCGTTCGACCGCGACAGTGCAAATCATCGCAGATCGACGGGCATCCGTGGGCTTACTGGAATTACGCGATATGCGACGATGACCGGCTGGTGAGCTCGGCTTCGAGCTGCTCCTCGTAAGCGCCCTCGTCGCGGCCGAGTGCGACGGTGGCCGCGGCCATCGCGGCGATCGTGATCGGCAGGGCGATCGTTTCGTAGCCCGACACCGACAGGTGTTCGTTGAGCACAAGCGCGCCAAGCAGAACTGCTACTACCGGCTCCAGCACCAGCATCGTCGGCACCGACGCCTGCAAGGCACCGGCGTGGAAAGCGGACTGTTGGAGCAGCATCGCGCAAATCCCCAGCGCTGCAAGGAAATACAGCGAAGGAAGCCTGAGCATGGCGAGCGCTCCCTCCTCAGCCAGCTCGTACATCACCAACTTGGTCACCACCGCAACGACACCGAACAGCACACCTACCGCGATCCCAATCAGTAACGCGCGCCACCTTCCGGTCGACCGAGAGCCGAACAAGACGCAGAACAAGACGATCGGCGCGATCACCGCGATGGCCACCGCCCACGCCATCTCCTGGCCGCGGTACAAACCGGGCCGGGGGCGCGCCATCACCACGAACATCGCGAGCGCGACGGTGAGCACCACCGCCCAGACCCATTCCGGCGGAGAGACACGTCGGCCCGCCAGCCGGGCACTCAGCGGCAACGCGAACAGCAGCGACGACACCATCAGCGGCTGGACAACGAGCAGCGATCCCATCGCCAGCGCAATGGCTTGGCACACATACCCGGCGACCGCCACCCCGGTCCCGATCCACCACAGCCGCTTTTTCAGCAAGGCCTTGACCATCGTGGTGCTGACGCCCTTATCGTCGGGCACGTCTATCGTGGCGCGCTGCCGCACCACGATCCCGATCGCCATGCAGACGGCCGCCAGCAAGGCGAAGACAATCACCAGTCCTTGCTGCGCCATCAACGCCTTTCGATCATTGGCAAGTCAGCCAGCTTGCCGACGGACCGGGTTTGTCGATGAGCTTCTGCGCTGACGCGGGCTTGCAGCGTGTCGCTCACGGGTTAAAGGTACGCGGTCGCGATATCAGGCGTCGCGCATTGGTCACACAGCGGACAGGTAGCGCTTCGTCATCATCCGCTGCAGCACAGACGTGAGCGGTCCTGCGGCCTTGCTCCACCAGGTCGCGTGCCGGGAGAACGCCACGACTTCGGCGTAGACGGCGTCATCGGCGGGGTCGTAGCGCACGGCAAACAACTCCTCGCCGGATTCCGGGTGGCCCGGGAGCGTGCCATAAGCGAATCCCCGGCGGTTCTCATCGTGGACGACATACACCACGCGGCACGGTGCCCGGACCGGCCCGAGCCCAACGACCACGACAGAACCTACCTGCGCGACGTCCGCACTCGCGGTCACCCGCGCGCCGGCACCCCGCAGCATGCCCCACCTCATCACCCGCTCGGCGGCCTCCTCGAAACGCGCTCGGCCCGTTCCGATCCGCGCCGACTCGTTCACGTGATGGTAGCCGTGCGGCAGCCGGCCGCTCGTCGCACCAATATCGGTATAGGTGAACGGCCTATCGGCAAGTGGGGCAAGATCCATGATTTCGCGATCTTTCGAGATTCTCTGCGACGGCTTCAGTAAGCATAGGCGTTCGCGGGCCGGTCGACCTTCGTCACGCTCGCGATTCCTGATGTCGGCACGAAAGAGTTTGCAGGCGTTGAGCTTCCAGGTGGCAGCGGCCCTTCTACTCAAAGCCACGTGTCCTCGGGGGTAGCTCGCGGCGGCGGCGGCGCTGCCGCCGAGGTGGATACGGGCGAGTCGTGCGTCAGCAGCACAGCAGACGATCACGACGCGGCCCAGGTCAGGTCCCGCCGACCCACGCAACGTTAAGCCGGTGACCGTTATCAGCCGCCTGTCGAGCGTGCCGGCCGAATCCGTGGCGGCCCGGATCGTCACCTCGGGCGCCGAAACCATTGGTGCGCGGCCCGACGGCAACGGCAATGTTTCTGGCGGTTGCTATTGAGTGCCGTCGGGGTGCCCACCATACTGCTTGGGACGTCCGCTGACCTCGACGGACCACCTCAACGCCAAGGACAGGATGTGGGGAAACGGGCGTTCTTCATCGCTGTAGCCTGCGTGGCTATCCTCGTCGCAGGTGGCCTAATTCACCACGCTCGAAATGGGAACGACCAAACCAAAGCCCCGAAGCCGGCGACGATCGCGCCCGCGAGTACCGTCGCAGCGCGCGGGCAGATGACAATCGATGGCCAACAAGCGGACGTCGAGGGCTCCTGCTTCGCCCCTGCCGACGGCGGCAGCCTTAACATCTCACTTTCGGGAGCCACCCCCAACAAGGTGAACGTCACCCTAGACAGAGCCCAGCCGCCGAACGTCACCTCGGTTGTGCTGGCGACCAGCAACATGGCGTTCCTGTGGCAGCCAGGCACCGAGGGCTCGGCTCAGGCAACCAGTGACGGCAACACCTTTCACATCACCGGAACCCTGCTCCGCTACGGATTCGTGAACAAGCCGTTCGAGATCACCGTGACGTGCTCATAGTCGACAGCGCCGTAGTTTGTCCTAATTTCCCGGGAACACGCTAGCGAGTGCCGGCAGGACCCACGAGGATCCGCCGTTCTGGAACAACATGTTCGCGGCATTGTTCCCGTTGGTGTTTGCGACCAGGGTGCGCAGCTGTGTGTACAGGTTCGTGCTGGACGTGGTCGCGAGTTTTGCGGCGAGATCGTACATATTCATGTTGGTGCCCGGGACCGGCTGACTACCCCGCTGAGTGGTCGGGCCGTCCTTGTTCAAGGTCAAGTGGCACTCCTGGAATCCGGGCGGGGGACCACCCGGCGGGCAGCCATCGAGGGGGAACTCCGAGGAGAAGTCCATGCTGAAGTATCCGGTGTGTAGATCAGGCGGAAAGTCCGCCGGGTTGCAGGTCGGGAAAATCTGGGGGGCGAGCCGATCCAGGGTCCCCGCGGCGATATCGTCCTCGACCCAGTTGGAGTGGGCGTACAGGTCCTGTTGTGCGTGAAGCAGGCCGCCGAACGCCGCGCGGGCCGCTGGTCCATTGGCCGAACCTGCACCGACGCGCTGCGATCCGCTCAACAGAACCGGAGAGAAGGTATCCCAGGCCTGCTTTGCGCGGGCGCAGATGTCGACTGGAGTGATCGAGTTGTCGAGGTGTCGAAACTCGTCTGTCGCGAATGCGTCGCTTCCTACGGCGCCTGCTCCTGGGGGCGGGCCGATGAGTATCTGGTTCATGGCCGCCTGGCTGACCTGGTCTGCCGGCAGCGCATTACGCGTAATCGTTTCGTGGTTCGCGATGTAGAACGCCTGGACCCTCGGCGCGAACACGCCGAAGGATGCGGCAACAGCGATGCTGGCCACAATCACGACCAGGACGCCCAACGGGTGTCGGCGGGATAGTGTCATGAGAACTCCGTGCTGGTAGGGACGCCTTCGCACGCGCGCGGGTAGACGACAGTTGCTCGTAGACGACATGCTTGCCGCAGCATTATCTCAGCGTGCGCTCAGGTGCGTCCCGGAATCAGCAAAATGAGACCGCCGACCCGAGCGTTCCCGGAAAGTAGCCTGGCTAGATACCACGCCTGGGAAGCGTTGGCAGGCACTGGCTTCGAATTTACGCAGCCGTCAGACAAATGATTTTCGGGGTCCCGCGTACGGTCGGAAAAGTGACCACACACGTTATCGCTCAAGCATCAGGGACTTTCACTCTTGGCGGGGACCTGACCGTGAGCCGTCTCGGGTTCGGCGCGATGCGCCTGACCGGCGACGGGGTCTGGGGTCCCCCCGACGATAAGGACGAGTGCATTCGCGTGCTGCGCCGCGCGGTGGAGCTCGGAGTGAACTTCATCGACACTGCCGACTCGTACGGTCCGGATGTCTCAGAGGAACTCATCCGCGAGGCGCTTCACCCGTATCCCGACGAACTCGTCATCGCCACCAAGGCAGGCCTGGTTCGCACCAGGCCGAACGAATGGGAGCAACTGGGCTTCCCGGCGTATCTGCGCCAGGAGTGCGAAATGAGCCTGCGACGGCTCGACGTCGACCGCATCGACCTGTTCCAGCTGCACCGCATCGACTCGAAGTTCCCGGCCGAAGACCAGCTCGGCGAGCTGGCCGCGCTGCAGCAGGAAGGCAAGATTCGCCACATCGGGCTTTCCGAAGTCAACGTCAACCAGCTCACGGCCGCCCAGGGCACGGTCGCGGTGGTGTCGGTGCAGAACATGTACAACCTCACGATGCGTGGCGCGGAACCTTTGCTCGAGGTATGTGAAGCCCAGAAGATCGGATTCATCCCGTGGTTCCCGTTGGCGGCCGGACCGCTCGCCGCCACCGACGGCCCGCTGCAGCGCGTCGCCGCGCAACACGACGCCACCCCTTCGCAGCTGGCGCTGGCGTGGCTGCTGAAGCGGTCGCCGGTGATGCTGCCGATTCCGGGCACGTCGAAGGTGGCCCATCTGGAGGAGAACGTCGCAGCAGCCGAAATCATCCTCAGCGACCGGGAATTCGCGGAATTGAGCAACGTCGGTTCCGCCGGCTGATGGGCGGAACCGCGCGGGCGCTGGTGTTGGGCGCAGGCACCAGAGGATCGGGGACCGCGCACCTCTTGACGCACAGCTCTTGACTTGTTCGCGTCCGGGCGGTATCCGTTCGGGAGCCTGCCCCGTCGTTGAGTGGGCCTCGACGGTGCGTGCTTGCCACGATGGGCGGGAAGGAGACGAGGTGCCGCCACTGCACAGGGTGCTCACGCCGTGACCGATCCGCGTGTTCCGCTTCTCCCGGTCGGCGAGGCGAAGGCCGCCGCCGACGAGGCGGGCGTGCCGAACTACATGGCCGAGCTGGCCATCTTCCAGGTGTTGCTGAACCACCCGACCCTGGCCCGTGCCCTCAATGACCTGCTCGCCACGATGCTGTGGCACGGCAAGCTGGACACCCGGTTGCGCGAACTGGCGATCATGCGCATCGGGTGGCTGACGGCGTCGGATTACGAATGGACGCAGCACTGGCGCGTCGCGCTCCGCCTCGGCGTGTCGGCCGACGACCTCGTCGGCGTGCAAAACTGGCAGGCGCACAACGGATTCGGTCCCGTCGAACGGGCGGTGCTTGCCGCCGCCGACGACGTCGTTCGGGACGGCGCGGTAAGCGCCGACAGCTGGGTGGCGTGCGAACGTGAACTCGGCCCCGATCCCGCAGTCCTGATCGAGCTCGTCACCGCGATCGGGGCATGGCGGATGATCGCGTCGATTCTGCACAGTCTCAAGGTCCCGTTGGAGGAGGGCGTCGACAGCTGGCCGCCAGACGGGCAGCCGCCTGCTCAGGCGATCCGGTAGGTCTGCACCGCGTGCGCCACCACCTCGCCGTCGGCGTCGGTACCCGTGATCTCGGTGAAGATCAGCTCTTTGCGACGGCGGACCGTGCGGGCGTGGCATAACAGGTCGGATCGCTTGGCGGCCCCGACGTACTGGACTGTCATCCCGACGGTCGAGGCGCGGGTGCCCCTGTTGAAGTCGTGGTTCGACCAGGCCGCCGCGGCCCCGGCCGTGTCGAGCACCGACGCGATCACGCCGCCGTGGAAATAGATGCCGTCGTTCGTCAGGTCGTCTCGGAACGGCAGGCGGATGACGACGTCGTCCGGCTCGTAGCGCTCGAACACGATCCCGAGCCACCCCATGAACGGCGTTTTCGGCATGCCGTCGCGTATAGCCTGCCGGTGTATGAGCTGCTGCTCCTCCGTCAACGGCTCGTTCATGGCGGGAACTGTACGTGGTCGCGGGTCGCATCGAGTTTGCGCTGGCGGCGGTTCCACGCTTGCTCGCCCGACGAGGATGTGCTCACGTAGCGTGACCGGGTGGCTACCGGAGTCGAGCAGCACCACGGCGGCGGGTTCAATCCGCCCGAACCCAGCACGAAGGGCGGGCCCGACTACGGCCGGTTCATCGACGCGGTCCGGGCCCTGCAGGACCATGCGAGAGCGGTCGACGCGCCCGATGAGGTGATCACCCGGGCCGCGGGTCTGATAGACGATGTCAGTGCTTTGCTGGCACCGTACTGGGCCGACGAGTGGACGTCCCCGTCCGGCCGGCGCATGGACCTGCCGAATCGCGGCAATGTCCTCCAGGTCCCCGCGGCTCTCGAGAAGACCGTCGACGGCCACGTCCACGGCACCGCGCGCTTCCGCCGATTTCACTTGGGCCGCAACGGCGCTGTCCACGGCGGGGCGATCGCGATGCTGTTCGACTCGCTGCTTGGCTTCACCGCGGCGAAGCTCACGCGCAGCCCGTACCAGCGCACGGCCTTCCTGCACATCAACTACCGCCAGATCGTGCCGATCGAAAAGGATTTGCAGGTCGACGGCGGTATCGAGCGCATCGACGGCCGCAAGATCTTTGTTCAGGGGCGGCTCACCGACGGCGACGCGGTGTTGGCCGACGGCGAGGCGCTGTTCGTGCGGCTGCGGCCCGGCCAACCCTGAAACCCACCCCGATAGCATGGTCCGCATTCGACCACATCAGACCTGTTGGAGATTTCGCGATGACCCCCGCCGCACCCGTCAGCTCCGCCGCCCGGATCCGGGTGCCTGCCGGGACCACCGCCGCGGCCGCCGCCCGAGACGCCGGTCTGCCCGGCCGCGGTGAGCCGAACGCGATCGTCGTCGTGCGCGATGCCGACGGCCGGCTGCGGGACCTGAGCTGGACGCCCGATACCGACGCCGAGGTCGTGCCAGTCGCCGCGGACACCGGCGAGGGCCGCAGCGTCATTCGCCACTCGGCCGCCCACGTGCTCGCGCAGGCGGTGCAGGAGATGTTTCCCGACGCGAAGCTCGGAATCGGGCCGCCGATCACCGACGGCTTCTACTACGACTTCGATGTCGCCGAGGCGTTCACCCCGGAGGATCTGGAGGCGCTCGAGAAGCGGATGCGCAAGATCGTCAAGGACGGCCAGCTGTTCTCCCGCCGCGTCTACGAGTCGACGGAGCAGGCGCGCGAAGAGCTGGCCAACGAGCCGTACAAGCTCGAGCTGGTCGACGACAAGTCCGGTGACCCTGAGGTGATGGAGGTCGGCGGCGACGAGCTGACCGCCTATGACAACCTCAATCCCCGTACCCGTGAACGTGTTTGGGGCGACTTGTGCCGCGGGCCGCACATCCCGACCACCCGTTACATTCCAGCGTTCAAGCTCACCCGCAGTTCGGCAGCGTACTGGCGCGGCAATCAGGACAACGCCAGCCTGCAGCGGATCTATGGCACGGCGTGGGAATCGCAGGAGGCGTTGGACCAGTACCTGTACCTGATCGAGGAGGCGCAGCGCCGCGACCACCGCAAGCTCGGCGTGGAGCTGGACCTGTTCAGCTTCCCCGACGAACTAGGTTCGGGCCTACCGGTTTTCCACCCGAAGGGCGGCATCGTCCGCAAGGAGATGGAGGACTACTCCCGGCGCAAGCACGTGGACGCCGGCTACCAATTCGTCAGCACGCCCCACATCACCAAGGAGCAGCTTTACCAGACGTCGGGGCACCTGGAGTGGTTCGCCGACGGCATGTTCCCGCCGATGCACATCGACGCCGAGTTCAACGAGGACGGCACGCTGCGCAAGCCAGGGCAGAACTACTACCTCAAGCCGATGAACTGCCCGATGCACCACCTGATCTACCGTTCGCGCGGCCGGTCGTACCGGGAACTGCCGTTGCGGTTCTTCGAATTCGGCACCGTGTATCGCTACGAGAAGTCCGGGGTGATACACGGGTTGACCCGCGTCCGCGGGATGACCCAGGACGACGCGCACATCTACTGCACCCGCGAGGAGCTGCGCGACGAGCTGACGTCACTGCTGCAGTTCGTGCTCGACCTGCTCGCCGACTTCGGCCTCGACGACTACAAGCTTGAGCTGTCCACCAAGGATCCGGACAAGTACGTCGGCTCCGACGAGGTGTGGGACGTGGCCACCGACACGCTGCGCGAGGTGGCCGAGGCGTCCGGCCTGGATCTAGTGCCCGATCCGGGCGGCGCGGCGTTCTACGGACCCAAGATCTCCGTGCAGGTCAAGGACGCGCTGGGCCGCAACTGGCAGATGTCGACGATCCAGCTGGACTTCACCATGCCCGACCGGTTCGAGTTGGAGTACACCGCCGCCGACGGCACCCGCCAGCGCCCGGTGCTGATTCACCGCGCGCTGTTCGGGTCGATCGAGCGGTTCTTCGGCGTCCTCACCGAGCACTACGCCGGCGCATTCCCGGCGTGGCTGTCGCCGGTGCAGGTGGTGGGGATCCCGATCGCCGACGAGCACGTGGACTACCTGGAAGACATTGCGGCGGAGCTGACGTCAAACGGCGTCCGGGTGGAAGTGGACACCAGCGACGACCGGATGGCGAAGAAGATCGTTCATCACACCAACCAGAAGGTGCCGTTCCTCCTGCTGGCCGGTGACCGCGACGTCGAAGCGGGCGCGGTCAGTTTCCGGTTCCGCGACCGCAGCCAGCTCAACGGTGTGCTCCGCGAGGACGCGGTCCGCCTGATCACTGAGTGGATCGCCCGACGCGAAAACGCTTCGCCCACAGCCGATCTGATGAAGCCGGGTGACGCGCCGTGACAAGGCCCGAGCGGGCCGGCGATGAGCCGCTTGCGGAGACCATCGTCGACCGCGGCGTCGGTGACCCCGACCATCTCCAGCGGTTGTGGACCCCGTATCGGATGAACTACATCGCCGAGGCACCCGTCAAACGCGACGACGCCACCGCCGAGGAGCCGTTCAGTGAGATTCCGATGCTGGGCGACGAAGAGGGACTCGTGGTGGCCCGCGGCGAGCAGGTGTACGTCGTGCTCAATCTGTACCCCTACAACCCCGGCCACCTGATGGTGGTGCCGTATCGGCGGGTGTCGGAGCTGGAGGATCTCAACGACGCCGAGAGCGCCGAGCTGATGGCCTTCACGCAGAAGGCAATTCGCGTCATCAAGGCGGTGTCGCAGCCGATGGGTTTCAACGTGGGTCTGAACCTCGGCAAAGTGTCGGGCGGATCGCTCGCCGAACACCTGCACATGCACGTGGTGCCGCGCTGGGTCGGCGACGCCAACTTCATCACGATCATCGGCGGAACGAAGATGATCCCGCAACTGCTGCGTGAGACCCGTCAGCTGCTGGCCACGGAATGGGCGAACCAGCCGTGAGCAACTTCTACCTGATGACGCGCGCGGCGTACCAGAAGCTCAGTACACCGGTGGCCAAGGTCGCGCTGCGGGCGGGCCTCACGCCGGACAGCGTGACGATCATCGGCACTGCCGGGACGGTGATCGCGGCGCTGACGCTGTTCCCGATCGGACAGCTCTGGTGGGGAGCGGTTGCCGTCTCGTTCTTCGTGCTGGCCGACATGCTCGATGGGGCGATGGCCCGCCTGCGCGGTGGTGGCACTCGGTTCGGCGCCGTGCTCGACGCCACGTGCGACCGGATCGGCGACGGTGCGGTGTTCTGCGGCCTGCTGTGGTGGGTGGCGTTCGGGTTGAAGAGCCCGTCGCTGGTGGTGGCAATCCTCATCTGCCTGGTCACGTCGCAAGTGATCTCGTACATCAAGGCGCGCGCCGAGGCCAGCGGTCTGCGCGGCGATGGTGGGCTGATCGAACGGCCTGAACGGCTGACGATCGTGCTGGTGGGTGCCGGACTATCCGGCCTGCCGTTCTTCCCGCTGACCTGGCTGCTTCCGACCGCGATGTGGCTGCTCGCGGCGGCCAGCCTGATCACGGTCGCGCAACGGCTGCACTCGGTCCGCACGTCGCCCGGCGCGACGGACAAGATCGAGAATCCGGAGAAGAGCGAGCATTGATATCCACTCCGAGGACACCGCGGCTCGTTCACGACAGCCGTGCGGTGCTGAGTCAGCATCTGACCGACTGGGGATACGCCGCGGGCTGGCGCATCGTGCGCGCAATGCCAGATCTGTTGGCCCGCACGACGTTTGATGCCGGAGCTTTCTATGCCGCATTGGGCGGCGGTCCGGAGCAGCTACGGAAGAACCTGGCCCGCGTGATCGGTGTGCCGCCCAAAGACGTGCCCGACTCGCTGATCCGCGCGTCGCTGGCGTCGTACGCCCGGTACTGGCGTGAAGCCTTCCGGCTGCCGTCGATGGATCACACGGCGATTCACCGCAGCATCGACGAGTCGCTGGTCGGCAAGGACAATGTGGCAGCGGCGCTGGACGAGGGTCGCGGTGTGGTGATAGCGCTGCCGCACAGCGGCAACTGGGATTTGGCCGGCGTTTGGATGGTGCAAGAGCACGGCACCTTCACCACCGTTGCCGAGCGGCTTAAGCCCGAGTCGCTGTATCGCCGGTTCATCGCTTATCGGGAGAGTCTGGGCTTCGAGGTGCTGCCGTTGTCGGGCGGCGAGCGGCCGGTGTACGAGGTGCTGGTCGAGCGGCTGCGGGCCAACCGCGTCGTCGCTCTGATGGCCGAGCGCGACCTCACGCGCACCGGCGTTCAGGTCGCCTTCTTCGGTGAGCCGACGCGCATGCCCGCCGGGCCCGCACGGCTCGCCATCGAAACCGGTGCCAAGCTGTTGCCCACGCTGCCGTGGTTCGAGAAGAACGGCTGGGGCTTGGTTTATCACCCACCGCTGGACACGACTTCGGGTGACGTCGACGCCATCACGCAGGCGCTCGCCGACCGGTTCGCCGCCGACATCGCCGGCCACCCGGAGGACTGGCACATGCTGCAGCCGCAGTGGCTGGCCGACCTGCCCGACGAGCGCCGGGCCCGATTGCAGGTAGAGAATTCTTGACATGCGCATCGGGATGGTGTGCCCCTACTCGTTCGACGTCCCGGGCGGGGTCCAGTCGCACGTGCTGCAGCTGGCCGAGGTGATGCGTTCACGCGGCCACGATGTCAGTGTGCTCGCGCCATCGTCGTCGCACGTCGCGCTGCCCGACTACGTGGTTTCCGGCGGCAAGGCGGTGCCAATCCCATACAACGGCTCCGTCGCGCGGCTGCGGTTCGGGCCGGCCACCCACCGAAAGGTGAAACGCTGGCTGGCCGACGGTGAATTCGACGTGCTGCACCTGCACGAGCCCAACGCCCCGAGCCTGTCCATGCTGGCGCTGGTGGTGGCGGAAGGCCCGATCGTCGCCACGTTTCACACGTCCACCACCAAATCGCTGACCCTGTCGGTGTTTCAGGGCATTCTGCGCCCGTTCCACGAGAAGATCGTCGGCCGCATTGCCGTGTCGGATATCGCCCGGCGGTGGCAGATGGAGGCGCTGGGGTCCGATGCGGTGGAGATCCCGAACGGCGTGGATGTGTCCAGCTTCGCGAATGCGCCTCTGCTGGAGGGATATCCGCGACCTGGCAAGTCCGTGCTGTTTCTGGGTCGTTTCGACGAACGGCGCAAGGGCATGGATATGCTGCTGCGCGCACTGCCGGCGTTGGTGGAGCGGTTCGGAGACATAGAGGTGCTTGTCGTCGGCCGCGGCGACGAAGACGAGCTGTGTGAGGAAGCCGGCCCGCTGGCCGACCATTTGCGGTTCCTGGGCCAGGTCGATGACCAGGAGAAAGCGTCGGCGCTGCGCAGCGCCGACGTGTACTGCGCGCCGAACACGGGCGGGGAGAGCTTCGGGATCGTGCTGGTGGAGGCGATGGCAGCCGGCACCGCGGTGGTCGCGAACGACCTGGATGCGTTCCGCAGTGTGCTGCGGGACGGCGAGGCCGGCCGGTTGGTCCCCGTCGACGACGACAGTGCGCTGGCCGAGGCGCTGATCGACGTTCTCGGCGACGACGCGCTGCGGGCCGGCTACGTCAAGGCCGCCAAGGAGGCGGTCCGTCGATACGACTGGTCGGTGGTGGCTCACGAGATCATGCGCGTGTATGACACCGTCGCGGCGGCGGGCGTAAAGGTGGAGGTGGCCAGTTGACGACCTGGTCAGCGGTCGCCGCCGCGCTGCTGATGGTGATCATCCTCGCCGCGGCGGTCTGGGCCTTCCAGACGGCGAACCGGCTTGACCGGCTGCACGTCCGCTACGACCTGTCGTGGCAGGCGCTGGACGCCGCGTTGGCCCGTCGAGCCGTGGTGGCCCGTGCCGTCGCCGCGGACGCGTACGGCGCGGGGGAGCGGTGCCGCCGACTGACCGCACTGTCCGACGCCGCCGAGCGGGCGCCGCGATCGTCGCGGGAGACGGCGGAGAACGAGCTGTCCGCGGAGCTCGCGACGGTCGACACCGCCGTGCTTGGCCCGGCGCTGATCGCTGAGCTGGCCGACGCCGAAGCGCGGGTGCTGCTGGCTCGTCGCTTCCACAACGACGCGGTTCGTGACACGTTGGCGCTGCGGGAGCGGCGACCGGTGCGATGGCTGCGCCTCGGCGGGACCGCGCCGCTGCCAACCTATTTCGAGATCGCGGAGCGCGCGCAGGTCTCCGAGGGCGACGCCGGCGTCGTCACGGTGCGGACGTCGGCGCGCGTTGCGCTGCTCGACGAGGAGGGTCGCGTGTTGCTGTTCTGCGGGTCCGACCCCGCACGGGCAGACGGCGACGCACCCAAATGGTGGTTCACCGTCGGTGGTCAGTCCCGGCCCGGAGAGACGCTGCCGCAGGCGGCAGCGCGGGAGGTGTACGAGGAGACCGGGCTGCACGCCGACCCCGCCGAGATGATCGGCCCGGTGTGGCGCCGCGACGCGATCATCGACTTCAACAACACCGTCATCCGCAGCCACGAGCTGTTCTTCGTGCACCGGACACGACAGTTCGACCCGTCCACCGCGGGTCACACCGCACTGGAGAGGCGCTACATCCACGGCCACCGCTGGTGTGACGCCGACGACATCGCGGCGCTGGTCGAGGCGGGGGAGGCCGTGTATCCGGTGCAGCTGGGTGAACTGCTGCCGGAGGCGAATGCGCTGGCAGATGAGCGCGTGGCGCCCGAGCGCCGTGAGCCGCAGCCGATCCGCTGAGCCCACCGCAGGGGTCGTTGCCGGTGTGGAAGAGCCCAGGCACAAGGCCGAAAATCGCTGGTGCCGACCCACTAGACTGGTCCGGTACCGGGGATTACCGACAGGAAGAGGCAGCAGTGGCACCGGAGGCGCACGGCCAGACGGGAACCGCGCGGGTCAAGCGCGGCATGGCCGAGATGCTCAAGGGCGGCGTGATCATGGACGTCGTCACGCCGGAGCAGGCCCGCATCGCCGAAGGCGCCGGCGCCGTGGCGGTGATGGCGCTCGAGCGGGTGCCTGCCGACATTCGCGCGCAGGGCGGGGTTTCGCGGATGAGCGACCCCGACATGATCGAGGGCATCATGTCCGCCGTCACGATCCCGGTGATGGCGAAGGCCCGCATCGGGCATTTCGTCGAGGCCCAGATCCTGCAGAGCCTCGGTGCCGACTATGTGGACGAGTCCGAGGTGCTCACCCCCGCGGACTATGCGCACCACATCGACAAATGGAAGTTCACCGTGCCGTTCGTGTGCGGCGCGACGAATCTGGGCGAGGCACTGCGTCGCATCACCGAGGGGGCTGCGATGATCCGCTCGAAGGGGGAGGCGGGCACCGGCGACGTGTCGAACGCGACCACGCACATGCGGGCGATCGGCGGGGAGATCCGTCGGCTCACGTCGTTGTCGGATGACGAACTGTACGTCGCCGCAAAGGAATTGCAGGCGCCGTACGAGTTGGTCGTCGAGGTGGCGCGGGCGGGCAAGCTGCCGGTGACGCTGTTCACCGCGGGCGGCATCGCCACCCCAGCCGACGCAGCGATGATGATGCAGCTCGGTGCCGAGGGCGTGTTCGTCGGCTCCGGGATCTTCAAGTCCGGTGATCCCGCGCAGCGCGCCGCCGCGATCGTCAAGGCCACCACGTTCTTCGACGACCCCGACGTGCTGGCCCGGGTATCGCGCGGGCTGGGCGAGCCGATGGTCGGCATCAATGTCGAGGAGATCGCGCAGTCGCACCGACTGGCTGAGCGCGGCTGGTAAACATCTAGCAATGAGCCGCTTGCGCGAAGAGCAGAGCCTGTAGTGGCGATCGAGGAGATCCTTAATCTCGAGCAACTCGAGATCAACATTTTCCGCGGCAGCATCGCGCGCGTCGGCCCCGGCATCCGCAACCGCACGTTCGGCGGTCATGTCGCCGGCCAGTCGCTGGTGTCGGCGGTGCGCACGGTTGACGACGGCTTTTACGTGCACTCGCTGCATGGATACTTCCTGCGGCCGGGAAACCCGCAGGCCCCCACCGTGTTTCTCGTCGAGCGGGTCCGAGAGGGTGGTTCGTTCTGCACGAGGCGGGTCAGCGCCATCCAGCACGGCGAAGCGATCTTCTCCATGTCGGCGTCGTTTCAGACGGAGCAGGAAGGTCCGCGTCACCAGGACGCGATGCCCGAGGCGCCCGAGCCCGAGGATCTGGCTGAGGTGCACTCGACGGACTACATCGACAGCGACGGCTGGGCCCAGTTCAAGGAGTGGGACCTGCGCATAGTGCCGCGCGAATTGCTGAAGCCGGTGCCCGGCAAGGCCTCGCGGCAGCAGGTGTGGTTCCGCCATCGCGACCCGATGCCCGACGATCGGGTGCTGCACATCTGCGCGCTGGCCTATATGAGCGACCTGACACTGCTGGGCTCGGCGCAGGTGATCCACCCCGAGGAACGCAAGCACCTGCAGGTTGCGTCCCTCGATCACGCGATGTGGTTCATGCGCCCGTTCCGGGCCGACGAGTGGCTGCTCTACGACCAGTCGTCGCCGTCGGCGTGCGGCGGCCGCGCGTTGTGCCAGGGCAAGATTTTCAAACGCAACGGGGAGATGGTGGCCGCCGTAATGCAGGAGGGGCTGACCCGCTACCTGCGCGACTACCTACCGCCGGCTTCGGGGTGAAGGGGCCGCGCGTCGGCGTCCTGGCTCTGCAGGGGGACACCCGCGAACACCTGGCTGCACTGCGCGAGGCCGGAGCCGAAGCGACGACGGTTCGCCGTCATACCGAGCTCGACGCTGTCGATGCGCTCGTCATTCCGGGCGGCGAGTCCACCACCATGAGCCACCTGCTTGGCGAGTTCGAATTACTCGAGCCCCTGCGCCAACGGGTGGCCGACGGCATGGCGGTGTACGGGTCGTGTGCGGGGATGATCTTGCTGGCCACCGAGATCGTCGACGCCGGGGTGAACGGCCGACGCGCACTCCCGCTGGGCGGCATCGATATGACCGTGCGCCGCAACGCCTTTGGCCGGCAGGTCGACTCCTTCGAGGAAGACATCCCGTTCGAGGGACTTGACGGGCCGGTGCATGCGGTGTTCATTCGGGCGCCGTGGGTGGAACGCGTTGGCGACGGGGTGCAGGTGCTGGCCCGCGCCGCCGACCACCCCGTGGCGGTTCGGCAGGGCCACATGCTGGCCACGGCGTTCCATCCGGAGATCACCGGCGACCGTCGCGTGCACCGGCTGTTCGTCGACATCGTCGCGGGCAGAGGGTAACGGCCCACGTAAACTCGGTGATCGGACTTTGCAGTGAGAAATGAGGTAGTACCTGCATGAGCGGCCATTCCAAGTGGGCCACGACGAAACACAAGAAAGCGATCGTCGACGCTCGCCGCGGCAAGATGTTCGCCCGGCTGATCAAGAACATCGAGGTCGCCGCCCGTGTCGGTGGTGGTGACCCGGCGGGCAACCCGACGCTGTACGACGCGATCCAGAAGGCGAAGAAGAGCTCGGTGCCCAACGAGAACATCGAGCGCGCGCGCAAGCGGGGCGCCGGTGAGGAGGCCGGCGGCGCAGACTGGCAGAACATCACCTACGAGGGCTACGGGCCCAACGGTGTCGCGGTGCTGGTCGAGTGCCTGACCGACAACCGCAACCGCGCGGCGGGCGAGGTGCGAGTCGCGATGACCCGCAACGGCGGCAATATGGCCGACCCCGGGTCGGTGGCGTACCTGTTCTCGCGCAAGGGCCTCGTGACGTTGGAGAAGGACGGCCTCACCGAGGACGACGTGCTGGGCGCGGTGCTCGAGGCGGGCGCCGAAGACGTCAACGACCTCGGCGACAGCTTCGAGGTCATCACCGAGCCGTCTGACCTCGTCACGGTGCGCACCGCGTTGCAGGACGCAGGCATCGACTACGAGTCGGCCGAGGCCGGATTCCAGCCGTCGGTGTGGGTGCCGTTGGACGCCGAAGGCGCGCGCAAGCTGATCCGGCTGGTGGACGCGTTGGAAGACAGCGACGACGTGCAGGACGTCTACACCAACGCCGACATCCCCGACGAGGTGATGGCCGAGCTCGACGAGGAGTGACCGCATCAGCGATGAGCGCTCGTCGCGAAGAGCAGAAGGCAGCGCGTCGCTGCCGGGCGAAGCCGCCCGAAGCCGCTAGAGTCGAATCGAACAGCTGTTCGCATTCGACCGTGGAGGCGGCACGTTGCGCGTCATGGGAGTCGACCCGGGGCTGACGCGCTGCGGGTTGTCGCTGATCGAGAGCGCCGGCGGCAGGCAGGTGATCGCCCTCGACGTCGACGTGGTGCGCACGCCCGCCGACTTGCCGTTGCACCGTCGACTGCTCGCGATCAGCGATGCCGTCGAGTACTGGATGGACACGCATGAGCCCGATGTGGTCGCGATCGAGCGGGTCTTCTCCCAGCAGAATGTGTCGACCGTCATGGGCACTGCGCAGGCCGGGGGAGTGATCGCGCTGGCCGCCGCCCGCCGCGGCATCGATGTGCACTTCCATACGCCCAGCGAGGTTAAGGCCGCAGTCACCGGCAGTGGGCGTGCCGACAAAGCCCAAATTACCGCGATGGTCACCAAAATCCTTTCGCTGCAAGCAAAACCGACACCAGCCGACGCGGCAGACGCGCTGGCGCTGGCGATCTGCCACTGCTGGCGCGCGCCTATGATCGCCCGGATGGCCGCGGCCGAGGCACAGGCCGCGGAGCAACGCAAGAAATTCAAGGCCAAGCTGAAGGCGGCAAGATGATCGCTTCGATCCGCGGAGAAGTTCTCGAGGTGGCACTCGACCACGTCGTCATCGAGGCGTCCGGAGTCGGCTATCGGATAAACGCGACGCCGTCGACGCTGGCGACACTGCGTCGCGGGGCAGAGGCCAGGCTCGTCACCGCGATGATCGTGCGCGAGGACTCGATGACGCTGTACGGCTTCGCCGACTCCGATTCCCGCGACCTCTTCCAAACCCTGCTGTCCGTCTCGGGCGTCGGTCCCCGACTCGCGATGGCGACACTCGCCGTGCACGAGGCGCCGGCCCTGCGCCGGGTGCTTGCCGACGGTGATGTCACCGCGCTCACCCGCGTGCCGGGCATCGGCAAGCGCAGCGCCGAACGGATGGTGCTGGAACTGAGCGACAAGGTAGGCGCCGTCTACGCGACCGCGGGTGCGCCAGCCACCAACGGGCACGCGGTGCGCGGTCCGGTCGTGGAAGCCCTTGTGGGCCTTGGCTTTGCGGCCAAGCAAGCCGAAGAGGCCACCGACCGGGTGCTGGCGGGCGAAACCGGTGCCACCACATCAACCGCGCTGAGGGCCGCACTGTCGCTGCTGGGTAAGACGAAATGAGCCGATTCGCGCCCGACGAGGATGCCGACGATCGCGAGGTCGCTCCAGCGCTGACCGTCGGTGAAGGCGACATCGACGCCAGCCTGCGGCCGCGATCGCTGGACGAATTCATCGGCCAGCCGCGGGTGCGCGAGCAGTTGCAGCTGGTGATCGAGGGCGCCAAGAACCGGGGCGGCACACCCGACCACATTCTGCTGTCGGGCCCGCCGGGCCTCGGCAAGACCTCCCTCGCGATGATCATCGCTGCGGAGCTGGGCAACTCCCTGCGGCTGACGTCCGGGCCGGCGCTGGAACGAGCGGGTGATCTGGCCGCGATGCTGTCGAATCTCGTCGAGCACGACGTGCTGTTCATCGACGAGATCCATCGCATCGCGCGGCCTGCGGAGGAAATGCTGTACCTGGCGATGGAGGACTTCCGCGTCGACGTCGTTGTCGGCAAGGGGCCCGGGGCCACGTCGATCCCGCTCGAGGTCGCGCCGTTCACGCTGGTAGGCGCCACCACCCGGTCGGGTGCGCTGACCGGCCCGCTGCGAGACAGGTTCGGCTTCACGGCACACATGGACTTCTACGAGCCGGCCGAGCTGGAGCAGGTGCTGACGCGTTCGGCGGGCATCCTCGGCATCGAGCTGGGTGCCGACGCCGGCACTGAAATCGCCCGCCGCTCGCGGGGAACCCCGCGGATCGCCAACCGGCTGCTGCGGCGCGTGCGCGACTATGCGGAGGTCAGAGCCGATGGCGTGATCACCCTCGATGTCGCGAAGGCGGCGCTTGAGGTCTACGACGTCGACGAACTCGGCCTGGACCGCCTGGACCGCGCGGTGCTGACTTCGCTGATCCGCAGCTTCGGTGGCGGGCCGGTCGGTGTGTCGACGCTGGCGGTCGCGGTCGGCGAGGAGGCGACGACGGTCGAGGAAGTGTGCGAGCCGTTCCTGGTGCGTGCCGGGATGATTGCGCGAACACCGCGGGGACGCGTTGCTACGGGGTTAGCGTGGACGCACCTGGGGTTCCCGCCGCCCAGCGGAGTCGGCGGATTCCGTCAGGTCGGATTGTTCGACTGAGGGGAAGTGAGAGCTGACATGGCCATCGCGGCACTGGTCTTCGCCGCCCTTGCGGCGTTAGTGCACGTGTACATCTGGGTGCTCGAGTCGATGTTGTGGACCGCCCCGCGCACGCGAGCCGCGTTCGGCACCACCGAGGAAGAGGCCGCCTCCACGAAACTGCTCGCGCTCAACCAGGGCTTCTACAACCTGTTCCTGGCCGTCGTCACGACGGTGGGCGTCATCGCGTTTGCGGTGTGCTCGACGGCCGTCGGCGCCGCGCTCATCTTCGCCGGCACCGGATCAATGGTGCTCGCGGCAGTCGTGCTGCTGGTGTCGTCACCGGACAAGGCGCGCGGCGCTCTCATCCAGGGCGTCCTCCCGGCCATTGCGATCGTGCTGCTAGCGGTGCATCTGGCGCGCTGACGGTTACGCCGTCTCCCCAGCCGGGTATCCATCCCGGGTCAGGGCAAAGGAGGCGTCATGAACGAGCTGGACACAGGTGTTCCCGTGCGCGGCGGACGGATGCGGATCCCCCGCAGCCGGGGCGCGGCGAGCGGTTTTCTGCTGATTCTTCTCGGTGGGTGGGGCGCGCTGATTCCATTCGTCGGCCCGTACTTCGACTTCGCGTACACCCCGGACCAGGAATGGGTCTGGACCGCAGCGCGCGGCTGGCTGGAGGTGCTGCCGGGCGCCGCGACCGCGGTCGGCGGTGTGCTGTTGCTGACCTCGCGCAATCGAGCCACTGCGATGTTCGGCGGCTGGCTGACCGTGCTTGCCGGTGCGTGGTTCGTGGTCGGGCGCGCGCTGGCGGGCCCGCTGGGCCTTGGCGACCCGGGCGCGCCGGTCGCGATCACCGACACCAAGCGGGTGTCGCTGGAGCTTGCGTACTTCTCCGGACTCGGCGCGGCGATCGTGTTCGTTGGCGCGCTCGCGTTGGGCCGCTTGTCTGTTCGCAGCCTGCGGGACATCCAGCACGCGCACCGCCCGGTGACTGCAGCGGAACCGGCGCCCGCTGCCGAGATGGCGACGAAAACGAACGAGACGTCGCCAAAGCATGCTCTGTCGGAGACCGGGGTGCCGGAGACCGGGGAGCCGCGGCATCAAGGATTGGGCGGCCTGTTTCGTGCTCACCGCGAAACGACGACCTCTGCTCGCTGACAATCGGTCGGGTACAACCGCCGCTAGCGCGAGCCGGCCGCCCGTAGCTCGGCCAGTCCTTCGGCGCGCACCTTGACGGGCCGATAGCCGAGTTCACGGCGGGCCTTGGCGATGTCGATGGTGCATTCCTGAGATGAGATCCAGTAGGCGAACCGAGTCAGCGGCGGCGCACCGGGGAGCGGGGCTGTCCGCCAGAGTCCCTCACAGGCCGCCGCGACCGGGCCTGCCACCCACGTGGGAATCGAACGGCCGGGTGCCTTGACGCCCTGCGTGTCGAGCAGTGCGGAGACAAAATCGCGAAAGACCACGGGCTCGCCGTCGGTGACGAAGTAGGCCTCGCCGCCGCGGCCCTCGCGGGCACCGAGCTGCAGCCCCTCGATCACGTTTTCGACGTGGGTGACGTCGGTGAGCTGGGTCCCGCCGCCGATCCACGCGAACCTGCCGGACTTGACCATCTCGACCATCGACGGCAGCAGTGTCGTGTCGCCGGCGCCCCACACGAAACGGGGCCGGATGACCACGGTTTCGAACCCGTCGCCGTTGGCGTCACGCACGGCCTGCTCGGCACGCGCCTTCGTCGCCGCGTATGGCGCTTTCGAATCGGGCCGAAGCGGCGCCGTCTCGTCGACCGATCGCAGCGGCTCGCCCGCTATCAGAGCCGCCTCGGTGCCGCAGTGGACAAACCGGGAAACGCCCGCCGCTCGGGTTCCGGTGAGGGCGTTTCGGGTTCCGGTGACGTTGTCGCGGACGAAATCCTTCCATGGACCCCATATCTCAGTGTTGGCGGCGAGGTGATAGGCGGTGTCGGTGCCATGCGCGCCCGCGGTGATCGCGTCGACGTCGGAGAGGTCGCCGCGGACCGCCTCTGCGCCGAGCGCCTCGACCGCGGCAACCGACCGATCTGAGCGGGCAAGCGCCCGCACGCGGATGCCGTTGGCCACAAGCCTTTCAATCAGCCTGCCGCCAACGAACCCCGATCCGCCGGTGACGAACGCAGCCTGATATTCCATTTCGCTGTCAGGAGATTCGGGCCATGACGTGCTTGACGCGGGTGTAGTCCTCGAAGCCGTACATCGACAGGTCCTTGCCGTGGCCCGATGACTTGAAGCCGCCGTGGGGCATCTCGGCGACGATCGGGATGTGGGTGTTGATCCACACGCACCCGAAGTCCAGCGCCGCGGACACCCGCAGGGCCACCGATACGTCCTTGGTCCACACCGACGACGCGAGCCCGTAGTCGACACCGTTCGCCAGCCTGACCACATCGTCTTCGTCGTCGAACGACTGCACGGTGATCACTGGCCCGAAGATCTCGTGCCGGGTCAGCCGGTCCTCCTGGCGGAGGCCGCCGATGACGGTCGGCTCGACGTAATAGCCGCTGTCGCCCTGCCGGTGCCCGCCCGCCGCGACGGTCGCGTGATCCGGCACCTCGGCGAGCAAACCGAGCACCCGCTGCAACTGGTTCGCATTGTTGACGGGCGGTACCCACGCGTCCTTGTCATCGGCCGCTCTGCCGAATGTGGTTGCCGCGCCGCGGGCCTGCTCGGCCAGCGCGTTGGTGAGGTCGTCGGCCACCGACGCGTGGCCGATCACGCGGGTCGCCGCGGTGCAGTCCTGCCCAGCGTTGAAGTAGCCCGCGGTAGCGATCGCTTCGGCGGCGGCGGCGATGTCGGCGTCGGGGAACACGATCACCGGGGCTTTCCCGCCGAGTTCCAGATGCGTGCGCTTCAAGTGCCCGCCTGCCGACGTGGCGACCGCGCGGCCGGCTGCCACCGAACCGGTGATCGACACCATCTGCGGCGTCGGATGCGCGACCAGGGCGGCCCCGGTCACCCGGTCTCCGGTGACGACGTTGAGCACACCCGGCGGCAGGTGCTTGGACGCGAGTTCGGCCAGCATCACGGTCGTGACGGGCGTGGTGTCGCTGGGCTTGATGACGGCGGTGTTGCCCGCCGCGATCGCGGGCACGAACTTCCAGATCGCCATCATCATCGGGTAGTTCCACGGCGTCACCTGGCCGACCACGCCGACGGGCTCGCGCCGGATCCAGGACGTGTGTCCCGCCATGTACTCGGCCGCGGATTTGCCCTCCAAAATCCTTGCGGCACCGGCGAAGAACCTGATCTGGTCGACCATCGGCGGGACTTCTTCGGCCATGGTGACGTGATTCGGCTTACCGGTGTTGCGGCCCTCGGCCTCGACCAGCTGCTGCGCGGCCTTCTCCACCTCGTCGGCGAAGTCCAGCAGCGCCTTCTGGCGTTGCGAGGGTGTGGTGCGTTTCCATTCCGAAAACGCCCGCTCGGCGGCGGCATATGCGTTGTCGATGTCCTCTTCGTTGGACACCGGTGCGGTTCCGTACTGCTCGCCGGTAGCGGGGTCGACGAGCGGCATCGTCGCGCCGCTGACCGAATCGACCAGCGTGCCGTCGATGAAGTTCTGCACCGTCGTCATTAAAGGTCCTTCAGAATCAACGCGAGCACGTCGAGCCCTTCGGTCAACAACTCGTCGCTGATAGGCAGCGGCGGCAGGAAGCGGATGACGTTGTTGAACGTCCCGCAGGACAAGACGATTACGCCGGCCTCGTGCGCCCGCGTGCACAGCGTGCGGGTCAGCACCGGATCCGGCTCGGTCGTCCCGGATCTGACCAGCTCCATTGCGATCATCGCGCCGCGGCCACGCACGTCGCCGATCCGGTCGTCCTCGGCTTGCATCCGGCCGAGGATGTCCTTCATCACCTGCTCGATCTGTGTTGCGCGCGCCAGGAGCCCGTCGGCCTCGATGGTCTCGATGGTGGCCAGCGCCGCCGCGCATGCGATCGGGTTGCCGCCGTAGGTGCCGCCCAACCCGCTGATGTGCGGCGCATCCATGATTTCGGCTCGCCCGGTGACGCCGGACAGCGGCAGCCCGTCGGCGATGCCCTTCGCGGTGACGATCAGGTCCGGCTCGATGCCTTCGTGCTCGCAGGCGAACATCTTGCCCGTCCTCGCGAAGCCCGTCTGAACCTCGTCGGCGACGAACACCACGTTGTTGTCGCGGCACCAGTCCAGCAAGGCGGCCAGGAAGCCCTCGGCGGGGACGATGAAGCCGCCCTCGCCCTGGATCGGCTCGATCACGACGGCGGCCAGGTTGTCCGCACCTACCTCCTTCTCAATCATCGTGATCGCCCTGGCGGCGGCCAGCTCGCCGTCGGTGGCCATCTCCTTGCTGAGCAGCCCGTCGCGGTACGGATACGACAGGGGAGCGCGATAGACCTCGGGTGCGAACGGGCCGAAACCGCTCTTGTAGGGCATCGACTTTGCGGTCAGCGCCATCGTCAGGTTGGTACGACCGTGGTAGGCGTGATCGAACGCGACGACCGCGGTCTTGTGGGTGAACATGCGGGCGACCTTGACCGCGTTCTCCACCGCCTCGGCGCCGGAGTTGAACAACGCGGAACGCTTCTCACCTGTACCGGGGGTGAGCCGGTTGAGCTGCTCGGCCACCGCCACATACCCCTCGTATGGCGTGATCATGAAACAGGTGTGGGTGAACTCGGCGACCTGTTTGCTGACCGCGTCGACAACGCGAGGTGCGGCATTGCCGATCGTGGTCACCGCGATCCCGGAGCCCAAGTCGATCAACCGGTTGCCGTCGACATCCTCGACAATGCCGCCACCGGCCCGCGCGACATAGACCGGCATCGTGGTGCCGACCCCGCGCGGCACGGCCGCGGCCTTGCGGTCGATCAGTTCCCGCGACGTGGGACCGGGGATTTCGGTGACGAGCCTGCGGCTCTGTTCGAGGATGGTCAATGGCTCTCCTCAGGGCGCCCCTCCTGCGTTCGAGCCTAGTGTGAATAAGCCTTCCCGCCAGGCCCGGGGCCTGCGAAAAACCGCCACCGACCCGGGGGTAATAAACCCGATCACGGGAAACTGATTGACGTGCCGCGCGGACGCCGCCGGGCCAGATGGCACACTGGTCAGTTGTGAGGCCCTCCGGACGGCCGCGGGGGCCTAACTACCTGCGCTACACGAAAGAAATGTGCCTTCATGCAACAGCTGATCGTCTTCTTGCCGCTGCTCGTCATCTTGGGCGGGTTCATGTTCATCGCATCGCGACGCCAGAAGCGCGCGATGCAGGCCACCATCGACCTGCACGAGTCGCTGCAGGTCGGCGACCAGGTGCACACCACCTCGGGTATGCAGGCCACCATCGCCGGCATCACCCCTGACACGGTCGACCTCGAGATCGCGCCCGGCGTTGTCACCACGTGGATGAAGTTGGCTGTCCGCGATCGCATCGAGCCGGATGCCCCGGATGACGAGGATGACGACGAGAGCCGCGAGGTCACCGAATCCGATGCGGCCGCCGAACCCGGCCGAATCACCCAGGACTGAGAGCTCCCCGGCAGCACGTACGCTCTGCCGGGGTAGACGAATCGAGCGCGAGGAGAACTGAGGACCGTGGCATCGTCGTCGCCGCCGGTGCGCCCTGCCCGGTACCTGTCGGTGTTCCTGATTCTTTTGATCGGCCTGTACCTGCTGGTGTTCCTCACCGGCAACAAGAAGGCCCAGCCGAAGCTCGGCATCGACCTTCAGGGCGGCACCAGGGTGACGTTGACGGCGCGCACCCCCGATGGTTCCCGGCCCACCCGAGAGGCGCTCAACCAGGCACAGCAGATCATCAGTGCCCGCGTCAACGGTCTCGGTGTGTCGGGCTCGGAGGTCGTCATCGACGGCGACAACCTGGTCATCACCGTCCCGGGTAGCGACAGCAACGAGGCGCGCAACCTCGGGCAGACCGCCCGGCTGTTCATCCGGCCGGTGGTCGATGTCGTGCCGGTTCCTCAGCAAGGGGAGCAGCCACCAGGCTCGATGCCGGGGCTGCCGCCGGGTGGGGCACCACCGGGGTTGCCGCCGGGTGCGGTACCGGGGTTGCCGCCGGGTGGGGCACCACCGGGGTTGCCGCCGGGTGCGGTACCGGGGTTGCCGCCGGGTGCGAACCCCGGGGCGGAGCCAGGCCAGCTGCCCGCCGAAGAGCCCGGGCCGGCGCCCGCCTCGCCGGAACAACCCGCCTCGCCGGAACAACCCGCGCCACAGCCGAGGCCCTACCCCGAGGATCCGCCGCCTTCGCCGACTCCAGCACCGCCGGCGCCGGCGCCTGCTCCAGCGCCCGCTCCCGCTCCCGCGTCTGGTCCCGCGCCCGCTCCGGGCCAACCACTTCCCCCGGCGCCGGACCCGCGAAAAGACCTGGCGGACAGCATCGCGTTCCAGAAGGCGCTGCGGCAGAACCCGGCGCTCGCCCAGGTGGCGATCAGTGTGCTGATGGAGTCGCGGTGCCAGGGCTCTGACCCGCTGGCCGGCAATGACGACCCCCAGCAGCCGCTTGTGACGTGCTCGAGCGACCACACCCAGATCTACCTGTTGGATAAGTCGATCATCAGCGGTGATCAAATCGACAGCGCCAGTGCCGGTTTCGATCAACAGCACAGCCAGTGGGTGGTAAACCTGAAGTTCAAGTCCGCCGCGGCCAACACCTGGGCGGACTACACCGCCGCCCATGTCGGCACCCAGACCGCGTTCGTGCTCGACTCGCAGGTGGTGAGCGCGCCCGCCATCAGGGAGGCGATCCCCGGCGGCAACACGCAAATCACCGGCAACTTCACCGGTGCCAAGGCGCGCGACCTGGCCAACGTGCTGAAGTACGGATCGCTGCCGCTGTCGTTCGAGTCATCTGAGGCCGAAACCGTCTCCGCCACATTGGGTTTGACGTCGCTGAAGGCCGGGTTGATCGCCGGCGGGATCGGCCTCGCAATTGTGCTCTTGTACTCACTGCTCTACTACCGCGCGCTCGGACTGCTCACCGCTCTGTCGTTGGTGGCATCCGGCGCCGCGGTGTACGCGATCCTGATCTTGTTGGGCCGCTATATCAATTACACGCTCGACTTGGCCGGTATCGCCGGCCTGATCATCGGCATCGGCACCACGGCGGACTCCTTCGTCGTGTTCTTCGAACGCATCAAAGATGAGATCCGCGAGGGTCGTTCGTTCCGATCCGCGGTGCCGCGCGGTTGGGTGCGGGCGCGAAGGACGATCCTGTCGGGCAACTCGGTCAGCCTCCTGGCCGCCGCAGTGCTGTACTTCCTGGCGATCGGTGAAGTGAAGGGCTTCGCGTTCACGCTCGGTTTGACGACGATCCTCGACACCGTAGTGGTGTTCCTGGTGACCTGGCCGCTGGTGTACCTGGCATCGAAATCGACGCTGCTGTCAAAGCCGGCGTTCAACGGGCTCGGTGCCGTTCAGCAGATCGCCCGGGAACGCCGTGCGGCGGCGTACGCGACGGAACAGAGGTAGGCGATGGCTTCCGACGACAAGAAGACCCGCGGCGAAGCAGGCTTCATCTACTCCGCCGTCGACAGTCCCGAGTCGGGCGCGGTCGAGGAGGGCGTGGACGCGCCGCGGCACAACTTTTTCACCCGGCTCTACGCCGGCACCGGGGCGTTCAACATCATCGGCAAACGCCGGGTGTGGTTTGCGATCAGCGGCGCGATCATCGTGATCGCGATCGCCTCCATCGCGATTCGCGGGTTCACGCTCGGCATCGACTTCCAGGGCGGCACCAAGGTGTCGTTCCCTCGGGGCAGCGCCACGGTCCAGCAGGTCGACGCCGTGTTCCACAAGACCCTGGGCCATGACCCGGAGCAGGTGGTCGTCGTCGGCAACGGCGCCTCAGCCACCGTGCAGATCCGCTCGGAGGCGCTGTCCAATGACCAGACCGCGAAGCTGAAGGACGCGCTGTTCGACGAGTTCCACCCGGTGGGTCTTGACGGCAAGCCCAGCCAGCAGGCCATCAGCGACTCGGCGGTGTCGTCGACGTGGGGCGCTCAGATCACCAAAAAGGCAGTGATTGCGCTGGTGGTGTTCCTGGTGCTTGTCAGCCTCTACATCACCATCCGCTACGAGCGGTACATGGCGCTGTCGGCGTTGGCGGCGCTGGGCTTCGTCCTGACCACGACGGCGGGGGTGTACTCGCTCGTCGGCTTCGAGGTGAGTCCCGCGACGGTGATCGGGCTGTTGACCATCCTGGGCTTCTCGCTCTACGACGCGGTGATCGTGTTCGACAAGGTCGAGGAGAACACTCGCGGCTTCCAGCACACCACCCGGCGCACCTTCGCCGAGCAGGCCAACCTGGCGATCAACCAGACGCTGATGCGCTCGTTCAACACCAGCCTGATTTCCGTGGTCCCGATCCTGTCGCTGATCGTGGTGGCCGTGTGGTTGCTCGGCGTCGGCACGCTGAAGGACCTCGCCGTGGTGATGCTGGTCGGCATCATCGTCGGCGCCTACGCGTCGATCTTTCTCGCCACACCGCTGCTGGTGACCCTGCGGGAGCGCACCGACCTCGTCCGCACTCACACGCGCCGGGTGGTGCGCCGCCGAGACGGGGCCACCGCGGTCGACGCCGCCGACACCGCGTCGTCATCCGACGACCGGGAGACCAGCGAGGAACCCGTCCCGGCACTGGCCGGCAAGCCGGCGCCCGGCGCGCGCCCGGTCCGGCCGGCGGCCACCCGCGCTGGCAGACCGTCGGGCAAGCGGAATACGCGGCGGCGCTAGATATATGGCACGGCGCTGGGGGGAGCTCATCCACGCGTCGCTTCCGCCGGCTGTGCTCGCGGTTATCGCGCTGCTGGTGGCGCCGTTCGCGTTGACGTCCTGCTCGAGCACCCCGGCGGATCAGATCGGCTACGCGGTCGACGGTCCACTGATCACGTACAACCCGAACACGGTCGTCGGGGCCGCGTCGGCCGCGCCGCAGGCGTTCGCCCGCGTGCTCACCGGGTTCGGCTATCACGGCCCCGACGGGCAGATCGTCGCGGACCACGACTTCGGCACGGTGTCGGTGATCGGCCGCGAGCCACTTCTGCTGGACTACACGATTGCCGACAGCGCGGTGTATTCCGACGGAAAGCCGATCACCTGCGATGACATGGTGCTGGCATGGGCGGCGCAGTCGGGCCGACTGCCCGGCTTCGACGCCGCGAGCCACGCGGGCTACGCCGACATCACCGCGGTCGACTGCACTCCCGGGCAGAAGAAGGCTCGCGTGACGTTCGCGGCGGATCGTCCGTTCCCCGACTACGCGCAACTGTTCACCGCGACGTCGATGATGCCGTCGCATGTCGTCGCCGACTTGCTGGGCGTCGATGTCACCACCGCGTTGCAGAACGACGAAGAGCCGACGGTCGGACGGATCGCCGACGCCTGGAACACGATCTGGGACCTGAAACCCGGCTTCAATCCGCGGTGGTTCCCCTCATCGGGTCCGTACAAGCTGGACTCGGTGAACTCCGATGGCTCGATAGTGCTGGTCGCGAACGATCGCTGGTGGGCGACCAAGCCGGTCACGAAGCAGATCAAGGTGTGGCCGCGCGGTGTCGATGTCGCGCAGCGCCTCAAGAACAGCACCGTCGATGTCGTGGACGTGGCCACGGGATTGGTCGGCGGGTTGACAGTGCCGGATAACTATCAGCGCGGCGACAGCCCGTCGGCGGGCATCGAGCAGCTCATCTTCTCCGGGCAGGGGGCGCTGGCCGCGCCTGCGGCGCGTCGTGCGCTGGCGCTGTGCACGCCGCGCGACACGATCGCGGCTGATGCCAGCGTGCCGATTGCGAACGCACGGCTCAATCCGGCCACCGAGGACGCGTTCGGTGCCGCGGAGAGCGCCGTCGCCAACAACCAGTACGTGGCCGCGAACGCGGACGCCGCGCGGGCCGCGCTGAACAACGCGCCGCTGACTGTCCGCATCGGCTATCAGGCGCCAAACGCCCGGCTGAACGCGGTGATCGGCGCGATCACGAAGGCCTGCGCGCCGGCCGGCATCACCGTGCAGGACGTGTCATCCGAGGGCACCGGTCCGCAGTCGCTGCGGGCCAACCAGATCGACGTCCTGGTGGCCAGCACCGGCGGCGCGACAGGCAGCGGCTCCAGCGGCTCATCGGCAATCGATGCGTACGACCTGCACACCGGCAACGGCAACAACCTGGCCGGCTACTCCAACCCACAGATAGACGGCATCATCGACAGGCTCGCCGCCACGACCGATCCCAAGGTGGTCGCTCGGCTGCTGGGCGACGGCGCCGCCACGCTGTGGAACGAGATGCCGACGCTGCCGCTGTACCGTCAGCGGCGCACGGTGATCACCTCGAAGAAGACGTACGCGGTGAGCGGCAACCCCACCCGATGGGGCGCGGGCTGGAACATGGACCGATGGGTGTTGAAGCAGTGAGTGGCGACGAGCGCTCGCGCGAAGAGCGGACAAGCAGCGCGCGAGACATCGCCGCGGTGATCGCGTCGCTGACTCGCGAGGTTTCCGATTTCCCGTCGCCCGGGATTCAGTTCAAGGACCTGACCCCGCTGCTGGCCGATCCCGACGGATTTGCCGCCGTGACCGACGCGCTGGCTGAGATCGCGTCGGGGGCCGAATTGATCGCCGGTGTCGACGCGCGGGGTTTCCTGCTCGGCGGGGCGGTAGCAACTCGCCTGGGCACGGGGGTGCTGGCGGTTCGCAAGGGCGGAAAGCTCCCGCCGCCCGTGTTCAGCAGGACCTACACCCTCGAATACGGATCCGCGACGTTGGAGATCCCGGCCGAAGGCATCGACCTCGCCGGACGCAGCGTCGTGATCATCGACGATGTGCTCGCCACCGGTGGCACACTCGCGGCGACCGCGCGGCTTCTCGACGACGCAGGTGCGGCCGTCACCAGCGCGGCGGTGGTGCTGGAGCTGGCGCAACTTCGGGGCCGCGATGCGGTCGCCCCGCTGCCGGTCAGCAGCTTGCGCCAGGTCTGAGCGATATCCTCTGTAGAGAGGCCGATGAGCGGTTTTGCGCGAGGAGCTCAGAGGGACGATGAGCACTTGCGCGAAGAGCTCGGAGGGAGGTGCTGATGGCGGCTGACGACCCCGGCGTGGGCCAGGCTGTTCAGGTGCCACCCGCACCGCCGGAAGCTGCGGCGCCAACGTCGACCAGCGCGTCGCGGCGGGTTCGCGCCCGCCTGGCGCGCCGGATGACCGCCCAGCGCAGCGCCGTCAACCCGGTGCTGGAGCCGCTCATCGCGGTGCACAAGGAGATCCACCCGAAGGCCGACCTGACGATGCTGCAGCGCGCGTACGAGGTGGCCGAGGAACGGCACGCCGCCCAGTTCCGCCGCTCCGGTGACCCGTACATCACCCACCCGCTGGCCGTCGCGAACATCCTGGCCGAGCTCGGCATGGATACCACCACGCTGATCGCCGCGCTGCTGCACGACACGGTGGAGGACACCGGCTACACGCTGGACGCGCTGACCGCCGAGTTCGGCGAGGAGGTCGGCCATCTCGTCGACGGCGTCACCAAACTCGACAAGGTCGTGCTCGGCGGCGCCGCCGAAGGCGAGACCATCCGCAAGATGGTGATCGCGATGGCCCGTGATGGGCGGGTGCTGGTGATCAAGGTCGCCGACCGGCTGCACAACATGCGCACGATGCGGTTCCTGCCGCCGGAGAAGCAGGCCCGCAAGGCCCGTGAAACGCTGGAAGTCATTGCGCCGCTGGCGCATCGGCTGGGCATGGCGACGGTCAAGTGGGAACTCGAAGATCTGTCGTTCGCGATCCTGCATCCGAAGCGCTACGAGGAGATCGTGCGGCTCGTGGCCGACCGCGCACCGTCCCGCGACATCTACCTGGCCAAGGTGCGGGCCGAGATCGCGTCGATGCTCAACGCGTCGAAGATTAACGCCGTTGTCGAGGGCCGGCCGAAGCACTACTGGTCGATCTACCAGAAGATGATCGTCAAGGGGCGCGACTTCGACGACATCCACGACCTGGTGGGTGTGCGCATCCTCTGCGACGAGATCCGCGACTGCTATGCCGCTGTGGGCGTTGTGCACTCGCTGTGGCAGCCGATGGCCGGGCGGTTCAAGGACTACATCGCGCAGCCGAGATTCGGGGTGTACCAGTCGCTGCACACCACGGTGGTGGGTCAAGAGGGCAAGCCGCTGGAGATACAAATTCGCACCCGGGACATGCACCGCACTGCGGAATACGGAATCGCGGCGCACTGGCGGTACAAGGAAGCCAAGGGCCGTAACGGTTTACCGCACGGTCACGCGGCCGCCGAGATCGACGACATGGCGTGGATGCGTCAACTGCTGGACTGGCAGCGTGAGGCGGCCGACCCCGGCGAGTTCTTGGAGTCGCTGCGCTACGACCTGGCGGTGCAGGAGATCTTCGTGTTCACGCCGAAGGGCGACGTGATCACGCTGCCCACCGGGTCGACGCCCGTCGACTTCGCCTATGCGGTGCACACCGAGGTTGGCCACCGCTGCATCGGCGCACGGGTCAACGGCCGCCTCGTCGCACTCGAGCGCAAACTCGAAAACGGCGAAGTCGTCGAGATCTTCACGTCCAAGGCGATGAACGCTGGGCCCTCGCGGGACTGGCAGACCTTTGTGGTGTCCCCGCGCGCCAAGGCCAAGATCCGTCAGTGGTTTGCCAAGGAGCGGCGCGAAGAGGCGCTCGAGGCCGGCAAGGATGCGATCGGGCGCGAGGTGCGCCGAGGTGGGCTTCCGTTGCAGCGCTTGATGAACGGCGAGTCGATGGGTGCGCTGGCCCGCGAGTTGCGCTACGCGGACGTGTCGGCCTTGTACACGGCGGTGGGCGAGGGTCACGTGTCGGCGCGGCACGTTGTTCAGCGGCTACTTGCGCAACTGGGTGGCGACGAGGCGGCCGAGGACGAGCTCGCCGAACGGTGGACACCCGCCACGATGCCGGTGCGGCAACGCAACACGGAGGACACGGGCATCGCGGTGCCCGGCGCTCCCGGCGTGCTGACCAAGCTGGCCAAGTGCTGCACACCGGTCCCGGGCGACAAGATCATGGGGTTCGTCACCCGCGGCGGCGGTGTGAGCGTGCACCGGACGGACTGCACGAACGCCGCGTCGCTGCAGGAGCAGGCCGAGCGGATCATCGGCGTCGAGTGGGCGCCGTCGCCGTCGTCGGTGTTCCTGGTGGCCATCCAGGTGGAGGCGCTCGACCGCCATCGGCTGCTGTCCGACGTCACGCGGGTGCTCGCCGACGAGAAGGTCAACATCCTGTCCGCGTCGGTTACCACGTCGGGCGACCGGGTGGCGATCAGCCGATTCACCTTCGAGATGGGCGACCCGAAGCATCTGGGCCACGTGCTCAATGTGGTCCGCAACGTCGAGGGTGTGTACGACGTCTACCGGGTGACATCGGCGGCCTGACGCTCGAGTGTGAATCTGGCGACGGGCCATCGGCGTGTCGCGTCGCTGGTTTCACTGTCGCCGCGACGGTTCCTAGTCCACCCGCGCTGACGTGATTACGACGTCGGTTTTCGGCTTGCCGTCGGGTTTACCGTCTGCGGTGCCTGCCTGAGCGATTTTGTCCAGGACGCCCATGTCCTTTGCGTCGACCTGGCCGAAGACCGTGTAATTCGGTGGCAGTTGTGAGTCCTTGTAGACGATGAAGAACTGGCTGCCGTTGGTTCCCGGTCCGGCATTGGCCATTGCCAGTGTGCCGCGGGGGTACACGATCGCCTGGTTTCGCGCGGGATCGTCTGGCGGGTACTGGTTGGAGGGGTACTCGTCGGCGAATTGGTAGCCGGGGCCGCCGGTGCCGTCGCCCTTCGGGTCGCCGCACTGCAACACGAACAGACCCGGGCCGGTGGTCAGCCGATGGCAATGCGTGTCGTTGAAGTAACCCTGTTGCGCCAGGAAGGCGAAGCTGTTGACGGTGCATGGCGCCTGGGCGTTGTTGAGCATCGCTCCGATTGGCCCCTGGTTCGTTATGAGGCTCAAAGGGACCTTGTCGTTTGGCGGTTTCGTATCGATCGGGTCGGTTCTTGGCGCGCCCTTGACCGGTTTGGCCGCGGGTTCGTTCGGCGTCGCCGGGTACTGGCAGTTGGCGCCCAGGCCGGCGGGCGGCTTGAACGGCGGCAGTACCCCGGCCTGCGGCGCAGCGGTGCTCGGCGTGGGCGCTACCGAGCTGGTGGTGCTGGACGCCGTCGGCGTGGGGTGGGAGCTCTTCTTGAAGAACACGGTCCACGCCGCGAGGCCGGCTACCACGATCACCACCGCGGCCAGCGCGGCGATGGTCAAGATCCGGCGGCGACGTGCCTGATTCGCACGCTTTTCGAGCTGCCGCTCCAATTTGCGCTTCGCCGTCGCACGCCGCTGCTTGTTGGTCGGCACGCCGTCGTCCTCCTGTGTTGTCTGCTCTTCGCCCGAGGGCCCATCGTCGCGTGTGTCGGTGTTCTGGCCACCGAGTGTGCCATGCACCGCTGGGCGGCCCACCCGACAGTGGGAAACTGGACCCGTGTTGTTGACCGGATTCCCGGCCGGGATGTTGCAGTGCAACTGCTACGTGCTGGCCCAGCGACCGGGTTCGGACGCCATCGTCGTCGACCCTGGGCAGCGTGCCATGGCGCAGTTGCGTCGGATCCTGGACGAGCACCGGCTGACCCCAGCGGCGGTTCTGCTCACGCACGGACATATCGATCACATCTGGTCGGCGCAAAAGGTGGCCGACACCTATGGCTGCCCGGCCTACATCCACCCCGAGGACCGGTTCATGCTGACGGACCCGATCAAGGACTTCGGGCCGCGCATCGGCCAGCTCCTGTTCGGCGCGATGTTCCGCGAACCCAAGCAGGTGGTCGAGCTGGACCGCGACGGCGACAAGATCGACGTCGGCGGCATCACGGTGGCCGTCGACCACACGCCCGGACACACCCGCGGCTCGGTGGTCTTCCGCGTCGAGAATGGGCCGAACGAGGTCGTCTTCACCGGCGACACGCTTTTCCAGAAGTCCGTCGGCCGCACCGACCTCCCCGGGGGCAGCGGCCGCGATCTCCTTGGCTCAATCGTCACAAAACTGTTGGTGCTCGACGACGACACCGTGGTACTACCTGGACACGGCGAATCCACCACCATCGGCGCCGAACGCTGTTCCAATCCGTTCCTCGAAGGCCTGAGCCCGTGACCGAATTTCAAGCGCCCAAAGGCGTTCCCGACTACCTGCCACCGGAGTCGGCCGAATTCGTTGCCGTGCGTGACGGGCTGCTGAGAGCGGCGCGGCTGGCGGGCTACGGCGACGTCGAGCTGCCGATCTTCGAAGACACCGCGCTGTTCGCTCGCGGCGTCGGCGAGTCGACCGATGTGGTCTCCAAGGAGATGTACACGTTCGAAGACCGCGGCGACCGCTCGGTCACGCTGCGCCCCGAGGGCACAGCAGGGGTGATCCGCGCGGTGATCCAGCACGGTCTGGACCGTGGGCCGCTGCCCGTCAAGCTCTGCTACGCCGGCCCGTTCTTCCGCTACGAGCGACCGCAGGCGGGGCGCTACCGTCAGCTGCAGCAGGTCGGGATCGAGGCGATCGGTGTCGATGATGGCGCGCTCGACGCGGAGGTGATCGCCATCGCCGACGCCGGGTACCGCTCACTCGGCCTGGACAACTTCCGCCTCGAGATCACGTCGCTGGGCGACGACTCCTGTCGACCCCAGTACCGGGAACTGCTGCAGGAGTTCCTGTTGACCCTCGACCTGGACGAGGAGACCCGCCAGCGGGTCCGGATCAACCCGCTGCGGGTGCTCGACGACAAACGCGAACACGTTCGCAATCAGCTCGCCGAGGCGCCGGTGATGCTCGATCATCTGTCCGAGGGCGCCAAGCGCCACTTCGAAACCGTTCTGGCCCACCTCGACAGACTCGGCGTGCCGTACGTGATCAATCCGCGGCTGGTGCGTGGACTCGACTACTACACGAAGACCACGTTCGAGTTCGTCCACGACGGACTCGGAGCGCAGTCCGGGATCGGCGGCGGCGGTCGCTACGACGGGCTGATGCGCCAGCTCGGCGGAAAAGACCTGTCCGGCATAGGTTTCGGGCTAGGCGTCGACCGAACCCTGCTCGCGCTCCGGGCCGAGGGCAAGACCGTCGGCGACGCGTCGCGATGCGACGTGTTCTGCATTCCGGTGGGGGAGGACGCCAAGCTCGACATCGCCGCGCTCGCCGCAAGGTTGCGAGCCGCCGGTGTGCGGGTGGACGTGGCGTACGGCGACCGCGGGCTCAAAGCGACGATGCGCGCCGCCGACCGGTCCGGCGCCTCGATCGCGCTGATTAAGGACGACGACGGCGCCGAGACCAAGGTCAGGGACCTCGCGACCGGTGACCAAGTGTCGGTGGCCGCGGAATCGGTTGTTGCCGAGGTCCTTGCCCGCCTCGTCAGTTAACAGATCGCGCGTCGTGACCGTAATGATCCGGTAGCGTGCGGCGATGTGACCTACATGCGAACAGCAGCAACCCGATTCGGCGCGGTGCTGGCGATCGCGGCGGTGAGCGTCATGTCCTCCCACGCCATCTCCAGCGCCGAGCCCGCCGTGCACCAGGTCCGGTACACGGTCACGACCGGCCAGGAGATGGCCGTCAACCTCGATTACCTGGCAGCTGAGCCGCAGAGCCAGTCCGCGTACAACGCGAACTCGGACGCGTATATGCGCAACGAGCAAGTCACCATCAGTCCGGGCGCGCCGTGGGTGTTTGAGACGACGTTGAAGGACACCACCTGGGCCTATGTCATGGCTGGAGCCGCCGCACACTATAACGGCACCGCGAACCCGCACTGCGACATCGCGATCGACGGAAACGTGGTCACGCAGCAGGACGGTGAAATCGCCGCGACGTGCAAGTTGAAGTCCTGGTAGCGGCCGGTTCTCAGCACCTGTCGCTCTTCGCGCAAGCGCTCATCGGCGGCTGTCTCCTCTTCGCGCAAGCGCTCATCGGCGGCTGTCTCCTCTTCGCGCAAGCGCTCATCGGCGGCTGTCTCCTCTTCGCGCAAGCGCTCATCGGCCGGCGACGACGTACACCCACGCCTGCGCGCCGGAGCGCATTGGCACGAGCACCCGGCGGTAGTCGCCGACCTCGTACCCGTCGGCGGCGGCCAGCTCGGCCTCGCTGATCGTGAACACGGTGCCGCGGATCTCCGCGCCCGGCCGGTCCGTCGGCCGCAGGATCGGGTGGCGATCGCTGCCGCTGGTTGCGATCACATGCGGATCGGTGATCGTCACATGGTCCAGCTCGTAACCAACGATCGCGTCGTCTCGTCCGTCAAGCTCGCGGCCGAACGTGGTCAACTGGACATCGCGTTGTCGCAGCGTGCCGTACGAGAACAGCAGTTCCGTCACGCGGCACAGTCAAGCAGCCCGACCGAGGTGTGGCGACTTGACATCGAATCGAACATGCGTTCGAATAGGTGCGTGCGGTGGGACCGTCAGGGCGTCGCGGTCGACGACGGTGCGCTGCCCGGGCTGCAGCGCATCGGCTTCGTCCGCAGCGTCACGACGCCGCAGTTCGAGGGCGTCACGTTCCACGAGGTGCTGTGTAAGTCGGCGATCAACAAGATCCCCGATGCTGCCATGCTGCCGTTTCGCTACACCGTCAACGGCTACCGCGGCTGCTCGCACGCCTGCCGCTATTGCTTCGCGCGGCCCACACACGAGTACCTCGACTTCGACCCGGGCCGGGACTTCGACGCCGAGATCGTGGTCAAGACCAACGTCGCGGACGTGTTGCGCCGTGAACTGCGCCGGCCGTCGTGGCATCGCGAGACCATTGCGCTGGGCACCAATACCGATCCGTATCAACGGGCTGAGGGGCGATACGAATTGATGCCGGGAATCATCGGAGCGCTTGCTGATTGGGGCACACCGTTCTCGATTCTGACCAAAGGCACGCTGCTGCGGCGCGATCTTCCGCTGCTGACCCAGGCGGCCGAGACCGTGCCGGTCAGCCTCGCCATCTCGCTGGCGGTCGCCGATCCCGAGTTGCATCGCGATGTCGAGCCGGGCACTCCGTCACCGCAGGCGCGGCTGACTTTGATCGCCGCGATTCGCGCGGCGGGCTTCGACTGTCATGTGCTGGTGGCGCCGGTGCTGCCGTACCTCACCGACTCGGTCGAGCACCTCGACGTGCTGCTGGGGGAGATAGCGCAAGCCGGCGCCGCCTCGGTCAGCGTGTTCGGCTTGCATCTGCGGGGTTCCACCCGCGGCTGGTTCATGTCCTGGCTGTCCCGGTCGCATCCGGAACTTGTCGGCCGGTACCGCGAGCTCTACCGCCGCGGCGCATATCTGCCAGCGGATTACCGCGAGATGCTGCGCAAGCGGGCCGCCCCATTGATCTCTCGGCATGGATTGGGCGGGGACGAGCGGTCATTCACCCCGCGGCCCGCACCGACTCGGATCTCTGCGCCGGTGCAGCCGACGCTGTTCTGACGTCGTCACATCGCTTGCGAGTCGACGGCCTTTTCGATCACGTCCGCCAGCAGCCGGCTGACGAGGGTTTCGATGGCGGATTCGATCGACGTGGCCAGGGTCGCGGCGACGGATGCCACGGCTTGGGTACGCAACCTGACCAGCATTGTGATCAGCTCGGCGATTTCGGCGTCTTTCGGCAAGGCTTCGCGAGGCTTGATCAGTCCGCCGACGTGCTCTGCGCCCGCGCGCACCAAGATGCCGCTGATCTCGTCGATGAGCGGCACGACCTGTTCGTGGAGATCGATCAGCTTGTGCAGGCTGATGCCGTATCCGCGGATCTCGTCGAACGCGTCGATCAGCTTCGGTCGCATCAGTGTCACCTCATCGCCGTCGACCCTGACAAGGTCAAGTGCGACAAGGCGATTGAGTGCAGTGTCGTCGTCGATGAGCCGCTCCACTTCGGTGCGCGGACGGCTGGCCGGTTTCTCCGCCGCCCAGGTACCCACGAGAGCAGTCTCCAGGCCGAGGACGTCGGCGAGGTTCTTGCCTTCCTCCCATGCGCTGATCATCTCGTCAACGTGGGCCATCGTGTAACCGCGATCGAGCATCGACGTGATCAGCCGCAGCCGGGTGAGATGGCTGTCGTTGTACAGGGCGATGCGGCCCACTCGCAGCGGCGGCGGCAGCAGTCCGCGATCCCGGTAGACGCGGATGTTGCGGGTGGTGGTGCCCGCAAGCCGGGCCAGGTCGTCGATCCGGTATTCACCGGATGCGCTGGTGACGTACGGCTCGCGGCTGGCCGCGGCGAACAACTGCGCCACGACGCCTTCCACGAGGCCTTCGACGAGATCGCGCGACTGGCGGCGGACAAGACGCGGTGCACGCCGCAGGTTGGCCAGCACCGCCGCGATGCCACCGGCGGGCTGGTGATGCGACGGTCGGTCGGCTGGCATGTCAGGCCAACGACCGCGCGCCCGCCCGGGCCGTGACCTCGTGGGCAGCCGTGCGGTAGTGGTCGAGCCGGAAATTCCGCATCTGCCGAAGATACTGCGTGGCGAACCCCGGATACATCGCCGCGTTGAAGCCGTCATTGGTCAGATACCAGCTGCGGCAACCCGACATCCAGGTGGTGTCCTTGAGCCGCCGCTGGATGCGGTTGTTGTACCGGCGTTGTACGTCCTCGCGCACGTCGAGCAGCCGTAGATTCTCGCGCAGGATCGTCGTGATTGCGGCCACCGCGTAGTCGAGCTGGCCCTCGACGTAGGCAAGCAGTGAGTTATGTCCGGGCCCGGAGTTGGGACCGGTCATGAAGAACAGGTTGGGGTAGCCGTGGGCGTTGATGCTCTTGTACGCCTTTGCGCCGCCCGCCCACTCGGCTGCCAGCGACCGGCCTGCCACCCCGGTCACCGGGAACGGCGGTCCCTGCAGATGCACGTCATAGCCGGTGGCGAACACGATGCAGTCGAGGTGGTGTTCGATGCCGTCGCTGGTGCGCAATCCGACCGGGCTCACGGTTGCGATCGGCCAATCGATGAGCTTGCAGTTGTCGCGCTGCAGCGCAGGGTAATAGTCGCTGGAGATCAGCATCCGCTTGCAGCCCGGGGTGAAGCCCGGCGTCAGCTGGCGGCGCAGCCATGGGTCTTTCACCGTTCTGCGGAGGTGAAGCTTCCCCAGTCCTGCCACCACCGACGTGAGCGGCGAATTCCACACCAGCGCAAGCGCGCTCACCTCGTGACCCCAGAACAAGGCGTCACGGGCCACTTGCTGAGCGCCGGGTACCATCGCGAACAGCGCCTGCACGGCGGACGGGGTAGCCGGGTTCAGCCGCGGCAGCACCCAGCCGGGAGTGCGCTGGAAGACCTTGACGAACGCGGCTTGCTTTACCAGTTCCGGGACGATCTGTATCCCGCTGGCGCCGGTGCCGATCACGCCGACGCGCTTTCCGGTGAAGTCGTAGTCGTGATCCCAGCGGGCGCTGCGGATCTTGTGACCCTCGTAGCTGCCGATGCCGCGAATGTCGGGGAGGCTCGAGTCGGCGAGTGGACCTGACGCCAGAACGACGGTGCGGGCACGATATCGTGCGCGCTGCTTGGTGGTGGCGGTCCACACGCCCGCTTCTTCATCGAACGACAGGCCGTTGACTTCGGTGCCGAAGCGGATGCGGCGGTTGAGGTCGAACCCGGTTGCCATCTCTTCGATGTGCCTGCAGATCTCTGACCCCGACGGGTATGCGCTGGACCAATTGGGATTCTTGGCGAACGAGAACGAATACAGCAGCGACGGGATGTCGCAGGCGATTCCCGGATACGTGTTGTCCCGCCACGTTCCGCCAACCCGGTCGGCACGTTCGAGGATGACGATGTCGTCGACGCCGGCTTCGGCCAGCTTGATCGCCGCCCCGAGGCCGCTAAACCCTGCGCCGACGATCAGCGTCGAATGGATGTGGTTCGGCACGTGAATCTCCTTACGCTGCGGGTTGATGCGTGACCTCTTTGACCCAGCTCGGTACCGGTCGCAGCAGCGGCCTGGGGTACCGGTCTGAGAGCCACACCATCGAGTTGGCCAGCAGGTGATACGGATGACGTGGGTTCGCCACCACCGCTGCGTGCCGTTTCAGCACCTGGTACGTCGGCACCCGCCAGATGTGCTCGCCCCGCTCACCGAGCTGCTTGAACCGCTTCATCGCGCTATACAGCCGCTCGGGTTCCATGCCCATCGCGACGATCTCGTTGCGGACCCTGTTGAGCAACGGAACATACATCAGTGCGCCAATGATGAGGCTGGGCGTGGCGACGGTTCCGGCAAACTGGATCGCCAGCCGCCGGGCCGTCGCGTGGCCGATCATGTTGAGAACGTCGAAATCTACCGCGAGGTGGCGTGATTCGTCGTTGTTGATCTTCTCGAAAACCTCGTGACAGAGCGGATCATGGACCTGGTCGAGCAAGAATTTCAGCAACGCCCCGTCGAGCGCAACTTCCAGCATCGGGATCACGGTGCCCAATACCGACAGCGGCATGTCGTCAGAGAAGCGGTCCAGCCATTCGATCGCCAGCCGGATGTTGACGTTGGGTTCCGGCACTTCGCCGTCGTCCAGCATTCCCCACCGTTTCATCAGCGCCAGTTCGGCGTTGGCGTGGCGCTGCTCCTCGGCATGGAAGTACCGGTATATCTCTGCGATCGTTGATGTCGGCGCCTTCGTGGCCATTGCGGCGAAGCCACGTGCGCCGATGTTCTCGATCCAGCACAAGTCGGCCATGAAGGCCTTCAGCTTCGGCCGGAACTCGTCGGTGATGGTTTCGGCTCCCGGAGCGTCCCAGTCGAAGTCGGCCAGGGCCCACTGCCGGTCCTTGATCTTCTCGAGCATTACGTCCATGTCGATGGCCATGGCGACCTCCCTATTGCTGAATACGAGCGACGAGTCCGACGGTGCGGGTGTAGGCCGCGGGGGCGAATCGCTTGATGCCCCAGCCGATCCGTGCGTCGAGCTGCGGCATGCAGTACAGGCCGCCCCGGTCATGAGTGTCCAGGCACATCCGGGCGACACGGGCCGGCGAGTATCCGGTCCACCGCATCAACGTGTTGGCCAGGTCGGTTGACTGTGCTGTGATGCGGCCGGATTCGATGATGTTGGTCTTGACGAACGTCGGGCACAGCACCGTGACGTTCACACCGGTGCCGCTCAATTCGGCGGCCAGCGTCTCGGACAGCGAGAGCACACCGGCCTTGCTGACGTTGTAGGCACCCATGTTCGGTGCCGCGCCGAACGCCGCGGCGGACGCGACGTTGATGATGCCGCCGATGCCCGCGTCGCGCAGGATCGGGGCGAAGACGTGGCAGCCGTGGATCGGACCCCACAGGTTGATCCCGAGCACCCACGACCAGTCGTCGAGCGAGAAGTCCCCGACGGCGCTGCCGCCCGCACCGACGCCTGCGTTGTTGATCACGAGTGTCGGTGCGGCGTCAAACCATTCCCCGGCGTCGGCGGCGAGGCGTGACACGTCCTCGAAACGAGAAACATCACAGGGCATCGCGATCGCGGTCCCGCCCTGATCGGTGACGACATCCACGGTGCGCTGGGCCGCCAACTGGTCGATGTCGCCGCACACCACGCGGCCGTCCCGGCGGGCCAACTCGACCGCGAATGCGGCGCCGATGCCGCTGCCCGCGCCGGTGACGACGGCTGCGGCACGGTGACTGCGCGCTTTGCTCTTCGCGCGAGCGCTCATCGCTGTTTCGCCGATCCGAACATCGCTATCCCGTCTGTTCGATTCCAGCGGCACCGGATCCGCTGTCGATCAATGCGCCCGAGATGAACGCCGCGACGTATTGCATCGCCTGTGCTGCTTCCGGTGTCAGCCGTGGCAGCGCTTGGAACACATGCGCCTGGTCCGGCCACACCTGCAGTTCGCAGTCGCCACCGGCGGTGCCGATATCCGCGGCGAGCCGGTGGGCGTCCGCCGAGAGGAATTCGGCACCACCGGCCTGGATCAACGTCGGCGGCAGGACCGGCCCGCGCGTCACATCGAGAGCCAGCCGCGGATGGGCCGGGTCGACTCCGCGGCAATACAACTGGACGAGGCGGGCAGCATCGGCAGCCCTGATCGCCGGGTCGCGGTGCAGCCGCTCCCGAGCGCGGGCGAGCGACAGTGTGAGATCAACCAGCGGCGAGAACAGCACGAGTGCGGCCGACCGCGACGCCAGAGGGCCGTGCAGCATCAGGTCGACGGCCAGATGGCCGCCCGCGGAGTCCCCGGCCACGATGACCCTGTCCGGGGGCAATCCGGTCGACGACAGGAGCCAGTCCCAGCCGGCGTGGACGTCATCGGCGGCGGCGGGGAAGCGGTGCCGTGGGGCGAGTCGATAGTCGACGGAGAAGATCGGGAGCTTCGTCAATCGCGACAGCCACGCCGTCAAGCGCCGGTGCGTGCGGGGCGAGCACAACGCGTAACCGCTGCCGTGGATGTAGTAGATCGCGGCGTCGGCGCGGTGCGCACCAGGGCCACGGACCCATTCACCGGCAACATGGTGTCCGTCGGGCGTCCGCGTATCGACCTTGTCGACCGTCGTTCCCGAGAGTGTCGGCCCGAACGCGCCCATGATGCCTGCGACGATGCGCTGGGAGAGCCATAAACCCCAGGTCCGCTCTGGGGGAAGGACCGCGCTGAGCTGCCGGAGCGTGAGCGCGCTGGCGATCGCTGCGGCGCGGGACCGCGTCGAGCCGCGCATGGGAACTACGACGTCGTAGACCACAAACGCATACAACAGCTAATGGCACCATTTGTCAATGGCACAGTCACGATTGTTTTCATCGCGCCTGTTTTGTCGCGTCTTCTGGCGGTCTGTACCCGTCAGCCGTTGCTGAGGTCGGTGGCGTCGTAGGTGTCGCAGCGCTTCATGTCACCGGTCTGGTAGCCGACCGTGAACCAGTGCTGCCGCTGTTCCGACGATCCGTGTGTCCACGTTTCCGGGTTGACCTTCCCAGTGCCGGACTCCTTCTGGATCGAGTCGTCGCCCACGGATGACGCTGCCGACAGTGCGTCTTGAATGTCTTTGTCGGTCAACGGATTCAGATAGGGAACACCGTTCTTCTGATTGACCGTCGACGCGTAGTGGGCCCAGATGCCGGCATAGCAGTCGGCCTGCAGTTCCGTGCGCACGCCGTTGCCCAGAGCGCCCTGCGCGCCTTGCTGAGCACGTCCGATGTCGCCGAGCAGATCCTGCACATGGTGGCCGAACTCATGGGCCACCACATATTCCTGCGCGAACGGCCCACCGCTGGAACCGAATTGATTGACGAGAACCTGGAAAAAGTCGGTGTCAAAATAGGCGGTCTTGTCGGCCGGACAGTAGAACGGGCCCACCTCCATGGTCGCGCCGCCGCACCCGGTTTGAACCTGGCCCTGGAAAATATGCACGTTCGGCCGCGTGTAACCCTTCAACAACTGGCTCCACACGGCATCCACCGAGTTGCTGGTCGCGATGATCCGGCACGCCGGGTCCTTGTTCGCGTCCGCGCCCGTCTTGCACTGGCTGATGTCGGGGCCCTGCCCCTGCTGTGCCTGGCCGGGTTGCGGCGCGGGCAAAACGGTGCCCGGATCCACCCCGAGGAGCAGCGCGACGACGACGATCACCAGGCCGCCCAGCCCGCCGCCGATCGCCATTACGCGGCCTCCACCGCCGCTGGTCGACGTGGCGCTCGTGTCGATCTGCATGCCCTCGTTGAAGGTCATCGCACCGCTCCATCGCGTCGCAGGTGGGGTCCGTGACCAGCTTCGCACACTACGATTCGATCGTGACCGTGGATGCCGGAGTTGCCACCGTTGTGCATACGTCATCTGGCGCGTTGGCGGGAACCACCGAGTTCGGTGTCGGTGTCTGGCGCGGGGTGCCCTATGCCGAGCAACCGGTCGGCGAGCGCCGCTTCCGTGCGCCCGGGCCGCTGATGCCCTGGACCGGTGTGCGGGAGGCGGTCGAACACGGGCCGATTCCCCTGCAGGGCAAAACGTTCGTCGGCGGCGGACGTGACGACCCGAAGGTGCGCGACGAGGCTTGCCTCACGTTGACGGTGTGGTCGCCCGACACCGCGGCGTCGCTGCCGGTGATGGTGTGGATCCCGGGCGGGGCATTCGTGTTCGGCGCCGGTCAGTTTCAGCTGTACAACGGCGCGCGGCTGGCCGCCAACGGCGACGTGGTGGTGGTCAACGTCACCTACCGCATCGGGGTGTTCGGTGGCCTCGAGCTGTCCAGCCTCGGCGACGGCTTCGACGACAACCTTGCGCTGCGTGACCAGATCGCAGCGCTGGAGTGGGTGCGCGACAACATCGCCGCGTTCGGCGGCGATCCGCAACGGGTAACGGTTTTCGGCGAATCCGCCGGGGCGACTTCCGTGCTCGCATTGTTGGCGAGCCCGGCCGCCGACGGGCTGTTCGGCCGCGCGATAGCGCAAAGCCCGGCGTTGCCGTTGATCGCCGACGGCGACCTGCGGGCGCGCCGCGCCGAGGACTTCCTGAACGAACTCGGTGTTGGTGTGGCCGACGTCAAGGGTCTGCCGCAGCGCCAGCTGCGGCGTGCGGCCGGTCAGGTGCAGCTCCGCAGCATCGCGTCGACGCCCGTCCTCGGGTACGGACTCACATACGGTGTCGACCTGCTGCCACGGCACCCGATCGCCGCCGCCCGTGACGGCACGATGAATCGATTGCCGCTGATCGTCGGCACCAACAGCCACGAGGCGTCGATGTTCGCGTGGTCGCGGCAGCCAATGCTGCCGACCACGCCCGCCCTCATCGACGAGTACTTCGAGCGGGCGGCACCTGACGCCCGGGCTCGCGTGCTCGCCGCTTATCCCGGTTACCCGCGGCGGCGAGCGGTGATCGCCGTGGGGTCGGACGTGATGTTCGGCGGACCGACCTGGGCGTTCGCCGACGCGTACAGCGCCATTGCACCGACGTACGCCTACCGGTTCGACCACGTGGGCGTCATCCTGCGCGCGTTGGGTCTCGGCGCAACGCACGGCAGCGAGATCGTGCACGTCCACCACACGTACGGCTCGTATCTCGGCCGGCTGATCCACCCGCTCGGTCGCAGAGTCCAACCGGCCGTGGGCCGGCGCATGCAACGTGCCTGGCTGGATTTCGCGGCCGCGGCCCCCAGTGAGGACTGGCCGCGCTACGAGGTCCCGCGGCGCGCGAGCCGAGTGATCAAATCGACCCGCGACGTTGTCGTCGACGACCCGGATCAGGAACGCCGCGAGGCCTGGGCCGGCCTGTACTGACTCGGCTACTGACTCGGTCAGCCAGGCCCGTCGCTGGCCGCCGCGAGAAGCGGCACGATCACATCGCTGATCGGCGTTGCCAGCCCGTGCTTTCGCGCCCGGCGCACGATGACGCCGTTGCGGATATCCCACTCCAACGGCCGACGGGCCTCGCGATCGCTGAGCATCGAGGTGGTCATGTCTTCGGGCGTTTGGCGGAACATATCGGCCATCTCGTCGACCACTTCGTCGCCGAGGTCGGCGCCTTCGGCTCTGGCGACCGCCAGGCATTCCGTGAGGTAGGCACGGGACAGCGTCGCGATGTCCTCGCGCCGGAACATCCCGGACCGGCGGCCGGACAGCACCATGAACCCGGCCAGCGCGTTGACCAGCAGTTTGCGCCATGCTTCGGTCGCGAAATCCGCTGCTTCGGTGACGACGCAACCGGCGGCGCGAAGAACGTCGGCGACCCGGGTCGCCGATGCCGGCACCGTCACCCGGGGCTCGCCCCGCAGCCGCACCCAGCCCCCGGGCTGGGTCTCCGCGCCGAACCAGATGATGGCCGGCGCGACGGTCGACCCAACGCACAGCGGTTGCACGAGTTCGGTCTGCTCGACCCCGTTCTGCATGACACACACCGTGCTGTGCTCGTCACACAGCACCGCGAGCCAGCACGCCGCGTCGTCGAGCTGGGTGGCCTTGACGGCCAGAAGCACCAGGTCGACGGGCCCGCTCAGCTCGTCCGGATCGGTATGCACAGGTCCGGGGACGATGATCGGATCGGCGCCATCGGGCCGCACGTCCAACCGGTCCCGGGGAGTGTGCCCGCACAGCACGACGGCATAGCCGGCTTGGTGCAGGCCCGCCGCGACGGTCGCCCCGACTGCGCCGGGACCCACCACTGCGATGCTTGTGCCCATGTGCGCCACGCTACCGGCGGATTCTGCGCATCTAGACTGGGCTGTCATCCCAAGATCCAGAGGAGTCTTTCGTGCTGCGCACCCACGCCGCAGGTTCGCTGCGAGCCGCCGACGGCGGGCAGAAGGTGACGCTGGCCGGCTGGGTGGCGCGCCGGCGCGACCACGGCGGCGTCATCTTCATCGATCTGCGCGACGCGTCGGGTGTGTCGCAGGTGGTGTTCCGTGAGGGCGACGTGCTCGAGCAGGCGCACCGGCTGCGCGCCGAGTTCTGCATCTCCGTGGAGGGCGTCGTCGAGCTCCGGCCCGAAGGAAACGCGAACCCCGAGATCCTCACCGGCGATGTGGAAGTCAACGCCACATCGCTGACTGTGCTCGGCGAGTGCGCGCCGCTGCCGTTCCAGCTCGACGAGCCCGCCGGGGACGAGGCGCGGCTGAAGTACCGCTACCTCGACCTGCGCCGCGACGGCCCGGGTGGGGCGATCCGATTGCGCTCCAAGGTCAATGCCGCCGCCCGCGATGTGCTGGCGCGACACGACTTCGCCGAGATCGAGACTCCGACGATGACACGCTCGACGCCGGAGGGCGCGCGGGACTTCGTGGTGCCTGCCAGGCTGCAGCCAGGTTCGTTCTACGCGTTGCCGCAGAGCCCCCAACTGTTCAAGCAGCTGCTGATGGTGGCCGGGATGGAACGCTACTACCAGATCGCTCGCTGCTATCGCGACGAAGACTTCCGCGCCGATCGGCAACCCGAGTTCACCCAGCTCGACATGGAGATGAGCTTCGTCGACGCCGAGGACATCATTGCGATCTCGGAGGAGATCCTGGCCGGGTTGTGGGCGTTGATCGGATACCAGCTGCCCCGGCCGCTACCGCGGATCACGTACGCCGAGGCGATGCGGCGATTCGGCTCGGACAAACCCGACATGCGGTTCGGGCTGGAGCTCGTGGAATGCACGGAGTTCTTCCGCGACACGCCCTTTCGGGTGTTTCAGGCGGCGTACGTCGGCGCGGTCGTGATGCCCGGCGGGGCGTCGCAGCCGCGGCGGACGCTGGACGGCTGGCAGGACTGGGCCAAGCAGCGCGGGCATCGCGGGTTGGCGTACGTGCTTGTCGGCGACGACGGCACGCTCAGCGGGCCGGTGGCCAAGAACCTCTCGGACGCCGAGCGTGACGGGTTGGCCGCGCACGTCGGCGCCGCCCCGGGCGACTGCGTGTTCTTCTCGGCCGGCCCGCCGAAGTCGTCGCGGGCGTTGCTGGGCGCCGCGCGCATCGAGATCGCACACCGCCTCAACATGATTGACCCTGATGAATGGGCGTTCGTCTGGGTCGTGGACCCGCCGCTGTTCGAGCCGGCCGACGAGGCCGCCGCGCACGGCGACGTCGCGGTGGGTTCTGGCGCGTGGACGGCGGTACACCACGCGTTCACCGCGCCCAAGCAAATGTCGATGGACACGATCGAAGACGATCCGGGCAGCGTGCTCGCCGATGCATACGACATCGTGTGCAATGGCCACGAGATCGGCGGTGGTTCAATTCGTATCCATCGCCGCGACGTTCAGGAACGGGTGTTCGCCGTGATGGGCATCGACAAGGCAGAAGCCGAGGAGAAGTTCGGGTTCCTGTTGGATGCGTTCACCTTTGGCGCACCGCCGCACGGCGGCATCGCGTTCGGGTGGGACCGCATCACAGCGCTTTTGGCCCGGATGGATTCGATCCGCGAGGTGATCGCGTTCCCGAAGACGGGCGGCGGTGTCGATCCGCTGACCGATGCACCCGCGCCGATCACCGCACAGCAGCTGAAAGAAGTCGGCATCGCCGTCATCGCCGGGAAGGATGAGAAGAAATGAGCGCGACACCCGATCCGGTTGAGCTGAAAGGCTTCAACGCCCAACTCATCGAGGAATTCCGGGCCAATGGCGGCAAGGCCGGCGGGCCGTTCGAAGGCGCGGACCTGCTGCTTTTGACGACGACGGGCGCAAAATCCGGGCAGCGCCGGACCAGTCCGCTGGGCTACCAGCGCATCGACGGCAAGTTGCTGATCATCGGGTCATACCGCGGCGCAGACATTGATCCGGCGTGGGCGCACAACCTGAGGGCCGACCCGCAGGCGCACATTGAAGTCGGCACAGAGTCCTACGACGTCGTCGCCCGCGAACTGCCGCCCGAAGAGCACGGTCCGGTCTGGACGAAGGTCGTCGCCGTCGCACCCGGATTCGGCGACTACCAGGGGAACACCAGCCGAGTCATCCCGCTCTTCGAGCTGACTCGGGTCTGATCAGCGGTTCGGTATGGGCTGATAGATCTCCTTGGCCGCTACTGAGGCGACGCCGACTTTGGCCGCAACGAACGTTGAGAATCGACTGGGAGGAAAGATAGCCATGGGTGATGACGACGTGCGGGTCGCGCTGCAGCGCCACTGGGCGGCATCCGACGCCAACGACTTTGCGACCGAGCACCAAATCTACCGAGCTGATGCAGTTCTCGAGTACCCGCAATCGGGCGAGCGCATCCGAGGTCGAGCCAACATTGAGGCGTCGCGTGTCGCTCAGCCGAGCACGAAACGCTTTACCGTGCGACGCATGCTTGGCGGCGGCGATCTTTGGATCAGCGAACTCGTCCTGACATATGACGGGAAACCGTTTTATGTGGTCAGCATCATGGAATTCGAGGACGGGGAGGTGGTCCGCGAGACGCAGTACTTTACCGAGGCGTTCGAGCCGGGGCCATCTCGGGCTCAATGGGTCGAACGAATGGAATGAGTGGCTGATGCGCGCCGTCGTCAAGCTACCGCCCACGGAGCCCGGAATAGACGCAACACTGACGCTTTTCGAGCTGCGGCGGGTCTAGTTTCGCTTCAGACCGATCGAGCATCTGATCTACAGCTTTCCTGTCCTCATATCTTCACCAACCTTGAGAATCGGAGTCCAGTTCTCCGATTGAACCCTCTCCCAAAGGCCGCCCTTCCCCAGCTCTCTTCCCCGCTGATCTTCTCTCCTGAACCACTGCTCAGCACTCCTCATCCGATTCGGGTGAATCTCATCGAGCAAAGAATAATCTCTTTTGACGATTCCGTACTTCCAAAGATTCCAGAATCCGGTGAAATTATCGCGGATGCGCATGGTGCTTTTGTCATTTGGGTCCGCGTTGTACCCGGCAGGTGTATCTGCGACTGCATGGAGCGGACCGCTTCTCCAGTACGTGTCCAAATCGGTGTCGATATATTGTGCTGGATGTCCAGTGACCTTCTCAAACGCCGCAGCAAGATCCGCATAGGTAACATGGTCGATAGCGACTTCGAGATCCATACCATTCGCGCGCTCGGGATGGTCGAAAAGCCAACGAACATAATATCCGCAATCCTCAAGAGACACATGCGGCACAGCTCCCTCACCAAGCGGAACTCGCCACGTTAAGACACCGTCCTCCACGGTAGGTGTCATGGGCGTCCCGGGCGAAATCACCATCTCGATGTACGGACCCGAAGTGAAGAGCGCTGCTCCCATTCGATCACTATTCACCTGATTCTGAAACAAAATCCACTCGCCCACACGGCCCTTGCCGTCGTAATGGCCGGTGCGGAATCTCGAGTCATATCCTGATTTCTTGAGCCCATAGTCTAGGTTTCCGTACACGAAGAACTTAATTCCTTCTTCGATGGCTATCTCGTAACTGCGGATCGCCCAGTAGGTCTCGGTTTTCTCGCCGGTGTTGAACCCGTCGATGTTGATAAACGCCCCGTCACAACCGCGGAATCCTTCGCGCAGGATGGCTTCGTCGGCGAATGAGCCTTCCAGGACGGAGACGTTGTCGAGTGCGAGGAGGTCGGTGGCTCGTCGGGAGGCGGAGTCGCGGCTGAGGAACCGAACGGAGTATTTCTTGTCGGCGACCAGGGCACGGATGACGGGGATGCCTTGGGCTCCGGTGCCACCTATGACAAAGATTTTGGAAGTGGTGTGAGAAGACATTGTTCGTGGCTTTCTGTTCTGCGAGCGTCAGAGACGCTCGAGGATCGTCGCGTTGGCCATCCCACCGCCCTCGCACATCGTCTGCAGGCCGTAGCGCGCCCCCCGCTGCTCCAGGGCATTCACCAGGGTGGTCATGATCCGTGCGCCGCTCGCGCCCAGTGGATGTCCTATCGCGATCGCCCCGCCGTTGACGTTGGTCTTCGCCAGATCGGCGCCGGTGTCGGCGGCCCAGGCCAGGACGACGGGAGCGAACGCCTCGTTCACCTCGAACAGGTCGATGTCGGACAGGGTCAAGCCGGCGCGCTGCAGCACCTTCTCCGTCGCGGGGATGACGCCGGTCAGCATGTAGAGCGGATCGGAGCCGACGACGGTCATCGAATGAATGCGGGCCAATGGCCGCAGGCCCAGACGCCGGGCGACCTCGCTGGTGGTGATCAGCACCGCCGCGCTGCCGTCGGACAGCGGTGAGGAGTTGCCGGGCGTGATCTCCCAATTGATCTGGGGAAAACGGGCCGTGTAAGCGTCGTTGTAGAACGCCGGTTTTAGCGCCGCCAGCGTGTCCACGGTGGTGCCCGGCCTGATGATCTCGTCGGTGCTCAGCCCGGAGATCGGCGCGAGTTCGTTGTCGAACAGGCCTTCCTTTGTGGCGTGCGCGGCTTTCTCGTGGCTGCCCGCGGAGAAGTCATCGAGCTGCAGCCGGGACAGGCGCCACTTGGCCGCAATCAGTTCGGCGCTGATGCCCTGCGGCACAAGGCCTTCCGAGTAACGCTGCTTGAAGGCCTCACCGAATGGGTTGGTTCCCGGCAGGATCGACGTGCCCATCGGAACGCGCGACATCGATTCGACGCCCGCTGCCACGACGATGTCGTACGCGCCGGCGATCACACCCTGCGCGGCGAAATGGACTGCCTGCTGGCTGCTTCCGCACTGTCGGTCAACGGTCGTGCCGGGTACCGACTCGGGAAATCCGGCAGCGAGAAGGGCGTTGCGGGCGATGTTGACGGACTGATCGCCCACCTGTGTCACGGCGCCGGCGATCACGTCGTCGATCTGCACGGGGTCGATACCGGTCCGGTCGACCAGCGTGCGCAAACTGTGGGCCAGAAGGTCGGTGGGATGGACGCCGTGCAGCGCTCCGCCGGGCTTGCCCTTGCCGACTGGTGTGCGTACCGCGCCGACGATGACTGCGTCGCGTCCCGCTGATCCGACCATGAAAACCTCCCTGGGTAGAGTTGGCTATACTCAGCGTAACAACACGGACAACGAGGTGATTCCATGGCGGTGCTGCAGGGCGCGTTGGCGGATCGAGATACCTGGTCAGCGGTGGGAGAGTGCCCAATCGAACGGACGGTCGAGGTGGTGGGCACGAAGTCGGCACTGCTGATCCTGCGGGAGGCGTACTACGGCACGACACGGTTCGACGACTTTTGCGGCCGCGTCGGCATCACGAAAGCGGCGGCCGCGGCGCGGCTGAACGAGCTCGTCGAGGCGGGCTTGTTGACCAGGCGGCCGTACCGGGAACCCGGCCAGCGCACCCGCGACGAGTATGTGCTGACCCCGGCGGGCACCGACTTCATGCCCGTGGTGTGGGCGCTGTTCCAGTGGGGCCAGCGGCATCTACCGGATCCGGCACCGCTCCGGCTGGCGCACGCCGGATGTAACGCGGCGGTTACCGTCGGAATGCTCTGCAGCCACGGGCATCTCGTACTGCCTGACGAACTTGTTGTTCGATGACCCGTAGGCGGTAGAGCTTTGTCGGCGAATCCCAATACGCGACGTAAATTTCGGCGGTAGAGTGTATTCAGCGTCACAAGTGAGCATTTCGATCAGCGACCCGCGCACTTTCGCTGAGACGAAGGATAAACTAAAGGAAGTGTGAAGATGGCTGCCATTCAATTCACAGCACGACGCAGCGTTTTCGCGTTGGCGATCGCGTTCGCGACCATCGCTGCCCCCGCGGTGACGGCGTTTGCTGGCGCGGCACCGGCCGTCGCGCCGCGAGTCCTCGCCGGATGCACCACCGATTCCTCGCCGGGTGACAACTCGCTGGACTGCGCACCCCCCGCCGTGTCCGACTTCGGCGGCGGCGCGCCCAGCGAAATGCAACTGACCGACACCAACCCGGGAATCGGCTCTCCAGAGGATCGCGGCCGCTGACTCGCCGCTGACCTGCGGGTCGAATGTTCGCGGCGCTGCGACGCGCTGACTCGTGTGGTGGGATCGCACAGTGGGAATCAAGGTGGCGCTGGAGCACCGCACCAGCTACACGTTCGACCGGCTGGTCGAGGTGTATCCGCACGTCGTGCGATTGCGCCCGGCGCCGCACTCGCGGACCGCGATCGAGGCCTACTCCCTGACAGTCGAACCGCGTGACCACTTCATCAACTGGCAGCAGGACGCGTTCGGCAACTACTTGGCCCGGGTGGTGTTCCCGAACCGGGCCCGGCAGCTGACGATCACCGTCGGGCTGATCGCCGACATGAAAGTCGTCAACCCGTTTGACTTCTTCGTCGAGGACTGGGCCGAACACACGCCGTTCGAATACCCGAAGGCGATGGCCGAAGACCTCAGGCCGTACCTGCGACCGGTCGACGAAGGCGACGAAGGTTCGGGCCCGGGGGAGTTGGTGCGATCGTGGGTGCGCGGCTTCTCCATGCCGGACGGGACACCGACGAACGATTTCCTGGTCGCGCTGAACCACGCCGTCAACGCCGACATCGCTTACAGCGTGCGGATGGAGGTCGGCGTCCAGACGCCCGACGTCACGCTTCGCACCGCGATCGGGTCCTGCCGCGACTCGGCGTGGCTTCTGGTGTCGATCCTGCGACAGCTGGGCCTGGCCGCCCGGTTCGTGTCCGGCTATCTGGTGCAGTTGGCCTCCGATGTGGAAGCCCTTGACGGCCCGTCGGGGCCGGCCGCCGACTTCACCGACCTACACGCCTGGGCGGAGGTCTACATACCCGGTGCCGGGTGGATCGGGCTGGACCCGACGTCTGGACTGTTCGCGGGCGAGGGCCACATCCCGCTGTCGGCGACTCCGCATCCGTCGTCGGCCGCCCCGATCACGGGCAGCACCGGGTTCTGCAACACCACTCTGGACTTCTCCAACACCGTCACCCGCATCCACGAGGACCCGCGCGTCACGCTGCCCTACACCGCGGCGGCGTGGCAGACGATCTGTGACGTCGGCGCGAAGGTCGACGAGCGGCTTTCCGCGGCCGACGTCCGCCTGACGGTCGGCGGGGAGCCGACGTTCGTCTCGATCGACAACCAGGTCGACGAAGAATGGACCACCGCCGCCGACGGGCCGCACAAGCGCGAGCGGGCAGCAGACCTGGCCGCGCGCCTGAAGAAGGTGTGGGCGCCGCACGGGCTGATGCAACTGGGGCAGGGAAAGTGGTATCCCGGAGAACCGTTGCCGCGCTGGCTGATTGCGCTGCACTGGCGTACCGACGGGCTTCCGCTGTGGCGTGACGGCACGCTGCTGGCCGGCCCGTGGGCGGACACTCGCGAGAAAGATCTGAACCCCGGGGTTGCGCAGTCGGTGCTCACGAAGATTGCAAGCGGTCTTGGCCTGCCACCGGGCCAGGTGCGGCCGGCCTATGAGGATCCGCTGAGTCGCCTGGCCGCCAAGGTGCGGATGCCGGCCGGTGACGCGGTCGAGGCCGACGACGATCTGGAGCGCGACAGCTCCGCGGCCCGCGCCGGCGCTGCTGGCGCGGCTCGACGAGTCGGTAGTCGAGCCGGCCGCGTATGTCCTTCCCCTGCACCGCCGTGAGGACGAAGCCGGCTGGGCGAGCACGGATTGGCGGCTGAGGCGCGGTCGACTCGTGTTGCTGGAAGGCGATTCTCCGGCCGGACTCCGGCTGCCGCTCGATGCGATCAGCTGGCGGCCGCGCCGTGCGCCGTTCGAGGCCGATCCGCTGGTGCACAGGACCGCGCTGCGGGTCGAGCCGGAAGCCACCGACGCCGAGGTCGATGACGACGAGACCCTCCCGATCACCGCTGTGGTCGCCGAGGTCCGTGATGGGCTGCTGCATGTATTCCTGCCACCGACAGAGCAACTCGAGCATTTCGCAGACCTGATCGCACGGGTCGAGGCGGCGGCCGCCAGCACGGGCTGCCGGCTGGTGATCGAAGGGTACGGGCCGCCGCCCGACCCGCGGGTGCAGTCGATGACGATCACCCCCGACCCCGGCGTGATCGAGGTGAACATCGCGCCGACGGCCAGTTTCGACGAGCAGAAGCAGCAGCTGGAGACGCTCTATCAGGAAGCGCGGTTGGCCCGATTATCGACCGAATCGTTCGACTTCGATGGCACCCACGGCGGCACCGGCGGCGGCAACCACATCACGCTGGGCGGCGTCACTCCCGCAGACTCGCCGTTGCTGCGCAGGCCCGACCTTCTGGTGTCGCTGCTGACGTACTGGCAGCGGCACCCGTCGCTGTCGTACCTGTTCGCCGGCCGGTTCGTCGGCACCACATCGCAGGCGCCGCGGGTGGACGAGGGCCGCGCGGGGGCGTTGTACGAGTTGGAGATCGCGTTCGCCGAGATCGCACGCCTTTCTGGCACCGATGAGCCTCTCGGGCGAAGAGCACCAGCTAAGGCGCAGCCCTGGGTGACCGACCGCGCGCTGCGGCACCTGCTCACCGACATCACCGGCAACACGCACCGCGCGGAGTTCTGTATCGACAAGCTCTACAGTCCCGACACCGCCCGCGGCCGGTTGGGGCTGTTGGAGCTGCGCGGATTCGAGATGCCGCCGCATTTCCAAATGGCGATGGTGCAGTCGCTTCTGGTGCGCTCGCTGGTGGCATGGTTCTGGGACGAGCCGCTGCGCGCCCCGCTTATCCGTCACGGCAGCAACTTGCACGGCCGGTACTTGTTGCCGTACTTCATCATTCGTGACATCGCTGAAGTCGCGGGAGAGCTGCGGGCGCACGGCGTCGACTTCGACACCGCCTGGCTGGATCCGTTTACCGAGTTCCGGTTTCCCCGCATCGGCACCGCGGTGTTCGACGGCATCGAAATCGAGCTGCGCGGCGCGATCGAACCGTGGAACACGCTCGGAGAGGAATCCACCGCGGGCGGCACCGCCCGCTACGTCGACTCTTCGGTCGAACGGATCCAGGTCTGTGTGATCGGCGCCGACCGGCAGCGTTACATCGTCACCTGCAACGGCTACCCGGTGCCGCTGCTGGCCACCGACAACCCCGATGTCCAGGTCGCGGGGATCCGCTTCCGTGCGTGGCAGCCACCGAGCGCGCTGCACCCGACCATCAGCGTCGACGGGCCGCTGCGGGTCGAGCTCATCGACACGGCGACCGGCATGTCACGAGGAGGATGCACCTACCACGTGTCACACCCCGGCGGGCGGGCCTACGACGAGCCCCCGGTGAACGCGGTGACGGCGGAGTCGCGGCGCGGTCGTCGCTTCGAAGCAACCGGCTTCACACCGGGCCCGGTCGACATGGCCGACATCCGGGAGAAGCAGGCACGGTCGTTCACCGACGTCGGCGCGCCGGGCATCCTTGACCTGCGGCGCATGCGTACCGTTCTTCGGTAACTGTCCCATTAGCGGTTCCAGCGCAGGTCAGAGCGTTATCAGGTGGCCTCAACCCGCACAGAGTCCGCAAGAATTCCGGCGGAGGATTTCATCAGGGCCTCAGATGCGGTCAGAATGGAGACTCCGACGACGCAGGTTAGGGTCGACGACATGTCGTTCGATCGGCATTTCCTCAGGGGTGTCGCGGTCGCCCTCGTGATGGTCGCGGCGGTCCTCGGAATACTTGCTGCACTCATACACGTCGATGGCGGTCTGATCGTCCATGGGCTGGCCGCTATCGGCTTCATTTAGTCGCCGACCGCGGCGACCGGGTAAGCCACGTCCGTTGCGCAAATTGCCAGCGGTCACGCGGCGCAGCGGAGTCCAAGTTATTTCACAGGGATTGACATTGCTCTCGACCTAAGGTCGGTCGCGGGTAACCTTGGTTTGGATTGAACAGGGCAGCGTCTTCAGAATTCGCTCGGGTTGGGCGCCTTCGTCCACCGGATCGTCAGCTGTGGCGTTTGCCCCACCGGCTGCTGATCGTCGGCGCCGTCGCAAGATTGGAGATCAGCCGATGAAGAGGATCACCAGAGTCGTCGCCGCAATGGCCATTGGCGCCACCGCCATCGGCATTGGCATCGCGCCGCCGGCGACAGCCGATAATTGTCAAACCGTGGGCGCGGCGACAATATGCGGGCAGGGTGGCGCCACGAACGGGGGTTCGTCCGCCGGTGCCGCAAACGCTCCCGCCCAGGGCGGCGGTGCCAGCGGTGGCTGCATGACTCCGTACGGCACCTATCAGCAATGCAACGCTGGGCATGGGCATTAACTGGAGGTTAGGGCACCAGCCTTAGCCGTCGGCCAGCGCACGCTTGCACTCCCGGCAGTTGCTGGGCAGACCACAGATGTAGCAGGGGCCGGTGTCGGCGGGCATGTGTCGGCGGGCATGGGGGCATCCTGGCCCCGTCCGCAGCGCATCCGCAGCGGTATTTGCGACACGGCTGGAACGAGGGCGCTGTGGAGCGCAGTACCGATGATTCCGGAATAACCTGTATGAGATACCGCCGAGTCGGCGGCCCAGTATGGAGGAGCGCGGGTTGTGGGCTGGCGTGTAACCGAGGGCGTCGGGACTGTTTGCTGTCCGAGGCACGCCCAGTCCACAAAAAGTCCGCAAGAAACCCGTAACTGGCCCAATCTCCCCAACGGCAATGGCCCCCTATCACCCCAGGTAGGGGGCCATTGCCGTTACTCCCCGTCCATCCTCAATCGTTGCTCTGCCGTTCTTCGGTAATGGTTCCCGCCAGAGGTTCTGCTCCCGTCGAAAAGACGGCCCAGGCCCGCCACGACGCCGACCGCCTGCTGGCCGGCTATCGCGCCGCGCGGACTCAGGAGGCGCTGTTCGACGTGCGCGCGCGGCCGGAAACCGGCTACGACGAGTTCGTCGATGAGGCGGGCACCATACGGCCGGCCTGGACGGAACTGGCCGATGCGATCGGCGAACGTGGCCGGGCCGGGCTCGACAAGCTGCGGTCCACGGTGCGCGGTCTCGTCGAAAACGACGGGATCACCTACGTCCAGATCAACCCCAACGGCGACGCAGTGCCCAACGGTTACGATGCGACGTCGGCCGCCCCATGGCGGCTCGACGGGCTGCCGCTACTGATCTCGGCGGCCGACTGGGAAGTGCTGGAGGCCGGGCTGTTGCAGCGGTCGCGCCTGCTGGACGCCGTGCTGACCGACCTGTACGGGCCGCGGCGGTCGATCACCAGCGGCCTGCTGCCGCCGCAACTCGTGTTCGGCCACCCTGGCTACCTGCGAGCCGCTCGCGGAATCGAGATCCCAGGCCGCCACCAATTGTTCATGTACGGCTGCGACGTCAGCAGAGATGGTTCCGGAACATTCCGGGTGAACGCCGACTGGACGCAGGCGCCGTCGGGCGCCGGCTACGCGCTGGTCGACCGTCGCGTGGTGGCCCACGCGATCCCCGACCTGTATGAGCGGATCGGGCCGCGGCCCACCTCGCCGTTCGCGCAGGCGCTGCGGCTCGCGTTGATCGATGCTGCCCCCGACGCCGCCGAGGATCCCGACGTCGTGGTGTTGAGTCCCGGCATCCACTCCGAGACCGCGTTCGACCAGGCCTATCTGGCCACCGTGCTGGGCTTCCCGCTCGTCGAGAGCGCCGACCTCGTGGTACGCGACGGCAAGTTGTGGATGCGATCGCTGGGCACCCTCAAACGCGTCGACGTGGTGCTGCGACGCGTCGACGCCGACTATGCCGACCCGCTGGACCTGCGGGCCGATTCCCGGCTGGGCGTGGTCGGACTGGTCGAGGTGCAACGTCGCGGCGCCGTTACCGTGGTCAACACGCTCGGCAGCGGCGTTCTGGAAAACCCTGGCCTGCTTCGGTTCTTACCGCAACTTGCCGATCTGCTGCTCGGCGAAACGCCGCTGCTGCACAGCGCGCCGGTGTTCTGGGGCGGCATCGACGCCGAACGCTCACACATCGTGGCGCACGTCTCGTCGCTGTTGATCAAGCCGACCACCGGCGGCGACGCGATCGTCGGCCCCGCGTTGTCGGCGCGGCAACGGGCCACGCTGCTCGCGCGCATCGAGGCCGCACCCTGGCAGTGGGTCGGCCAGGAGCTGCCGCAGTTCTCCTCCGCGCCAACGAGTTACCAGGCCGGGACGCTCACCTCGGCGGGTGTGGGGCTGCGGCTGTTCAGCGTGTCGCAGCGCGGCGGCTATGCGCCGATGATCGGCGGACTTGGCTACGTGATGGCACCGGGAAATGCGGCGTACAAGCTGAATACCGTTGCCGCCAAAGATGTCTGGGTCCGTCCGACGGAACGCGCGCGGGCCGAGACGGTCACCGTCCCGTCCGTCCAACTGCCGACGATGACCGGCGCGGGAGCCCAGGGTGTCAGCTCGCCTCGTGTGCTGTCTGACCTCTTCTGGATGGGACGTTACGGCGAGCGGGCCGAGAACCTGGCGCGCCTTCTGATCGTCACGCGCGAGCGCTATCACGAGTTCCGCCATCGTCAGGGCACTGCGGAAAGCGAATGCGTCCCGGTGCTGCTCACCACGCTGGGAGAGATCACTGGAACAGACACCGGCGCCGAGGGTGACCACCCCGAGATGATCGCGGTCGCGCCGTCGACGCTGTGGTCGCTGACCGTCGACCACCACCGCCCGGGGTCGCTGGCTCAGTCGGTGGAACGCCTCGGTCTCGCAGCGCGAGCGGTGCGTGACCAGCTGTCCACCGACACGTGGAGTGTGCTGGCCGCGGTGGAGCGGGCGGTGGCCCGGAGGTCGGACACGCCGCCCGAATCGCTTGCGGAGGGCGATGCTCTGCTTGCGGCGGCACAGCAGCAGACGCTGGCCGGGATGCTCGCGCTGGCCGGTGTCGCAGCCGAGTCGATGGTGCACGACGTGGGCTGGACGATGATGGACATCGGCAAGCGGATCGAGCGTGGGCTGGGGATCACCGCCCTGCTGCGCGCCACGCTGACGCAGACCCGCAGCGGGGGCGCCGAGCAGGTGATCACGGAGTCCGCGCTCGTGGCGTGCGAATCGTCGGTCATCTATCGGCGACGCAATCTGGGTGTCGTTAGTGTTGCTGCTGTGGCGGAGCTGGTGTTGTTCGACGCAACCAACCCGCGGTCGTTGGTCTTCCAGCTGGAGCGAGTGCGGGCCGACCTGAAGGCGCTGCCGGGTGCGTCCGGGTCGTCACGGCCCGAGCGGCTGGTCGACGACATCAGCACCCGGTTGCGGCGGCTGAATCCGGACGACCTCGAAGACGTCGACGAGAACGGCCGCCGCACCAAACTGGCCGGGCTGCTGGACGGTATCCACGCCTCATTACGTGATTTGTCCGAGGTGATCGCCGAGACCCAGCTGTCGCTTCCGGGCGGCATGCAGCCGTTGTGGGGACCCGACGAACGCAGGTTGGTGCCGTGACGGCCACCCGCCGCTACCGGATCATCCACCGCACCGAGTACCGGTACTCCGATGTGGTCACCAGTTCATACGGCCGCGGATTTTTGACGCCGCGCGACTTGGCGCGTCAGCGCTGCCTGCATCACGAGCTGCGCATCGATCCCGAACCGGCTGACCGCTCCACCAGCCCCGACGGGTATGGCAACATCAGCACCTATTTCCATGTCACCACCGCGCATAGCGCCCTGTCGGTCACCAGCACGTCCGTGGTCGAGGTGGATCCGGTTCCGCCGCAAGAGTATTCGACGGGACCGGCGATCGCACCGTGGGAGGATGCCCGGCCGACCGGAGTCGCGGGTGCGCTCGCCACGGAGTTCAGCCTCGACCTGCAGCCCCCCGAGATCACGGACGCGGTCCGCGAATACGCCGCACCCAGCTTCGCCGCGGGGCGCCCACTGGTCGAGGCGCTCGGCGATTTGTCGTCGCGCATCTACACCGACTTCACCTATCGGTCGGGCTCCACGACGGTGTCGACTCTTGTCGACGAGGTAGTGGCCGCCCGCGAGGGAGTGTGTCAGGACTTCGCGCGCCTCGCGATCGCCTGTCTGCGCGCTAACGGCCTTGCCGCCAGCTATGTTTCGGGATATCTGGCCACCAATGCGCCACCCGGCAAGGAGCGAATGGTGGGCATCGATGCGACCCATGCTTGGGCCGCAGTGTGGACTCCGGGTGACGTATGGCTGGCATTCGACCCGACCAACGACCAGATGGTCGACCAGCGCTACATCGTGGTGGGCTGGGGCCGCGACTACGCGGACATCCCGCCACTGCGGGGCATCATTTACACGGACTCGAAGCGAAGCGTGATCAAAGTCTCGGTGGACGTCGAGCCGTTCGACGGGGAGGTGATTCATGCGTGATTTCATCTGTCCCAACTGCGGTCAGCATCTGGCGTTCGAGAACTCGGTGTGCCTGTCGTGCGAGCGCCACCTCGGGTTCTCACTCGACGACATTGCGATGCTGGTGATCGCGGACGGGCCGGACAGCGCGAATGCGGGATTCGTGGACGCCGAAAAGTACCAGCTCTGCGCGAATCTGCATTTGGCCAAATGCAATTGGCTCGTCGTCAAGGAGCCGGTGCGACGTGTGTGTGGGTCGTGCCGACTCACTCGCACCCGGCCGAGCGATGGCGACGAGACGGCGCTGGCCGCATTCGCGGATGCCGAGAAGGCCAAGCGCCGGTTGATCGCCGAACTTTACGAGCTGAAGCTGCCGATCGTGGGCCGCGACGAAGACCCGCATTACGGGCTCGCGTTCGACCTGCTGTCCAGCGAGCAGGACAAAGTGTTCACCGGCCATCACAACGGTGTGATCACGCTGGATCTGGCCGAGGGCGACGACGTCCACCGCGCACAGTTGCGCAAAGCGATGGACGAGCCGTACCGCACGCTGCTGGGGCATTTCCGCCACGAGATCGGCCACTACTACTACTACCGCCTCGTCGAGCCGTTGCACGAGTACGAACGGCGATTCCGGGAGCTGTTCGGCGACCCCAACGCCGACTACCAGGCGGCGCTGAACCGCCACTACAACGGGGGGGCGCCGCCCGATTGGGAGGAGAACTACGTCTCGTCCTACGCGACGGCGCACCCGGCCGAGGACTGGGCGGAGACCTTCGCCCACTACCTGCACATCCGGGACACCCTGGACACCGCGGCAGAATTCGGATTCGCGCCGGCCAACGCCACCTATGAGCGAAGGGTACTGGGCCCCAGCGGCTTCGACACGATCATCGACATGTGGCTGCCGCTGTCGTGGGCGTTGAACATGGTCAACAGGTCGATGGGCCGCGGTGATCTGTACCCGTTCCTACTGCCCGTTCCGGTGCTGGACAAGATGCGGTTCATCCACACGGTCATCGACGAGGTGACCTCCGTGCCAACGAAACTCGCCGAGGCCAGCCTTGACCCGTCGCACAGCAAGTCTTGACGCGCCGCACAGCAAAGGGCAGCATCACGCGGCATGACCCAACGTTTTGGTGCTCGCCTTGGCGCGGCCGTACTTGTCGGTGCGATGGCTCTGCAGCTTGCGGGCTGCAGCAGCACGATCAATCCGGACGGAGCCGCAAAGTCCGTTACCGATGTGGTGTCTCAGAAGACGGGCTTCAAGCCGACCGACGTGAAGTGCCCCTCGGGAGTCGACGCCAAGGTGGGTGAGGAATTCGACTGCCACTTCACGGGTCCGGAAGGCCCGTACACCGCGCACGTGAAAATCACGAGCGTCAACGGCCAGGACGTCGGGTTCGATATCAACAGCCGGCGGAGCTAGCCGCCAGAAAGGCTCTGCAGCCCGGCCAGAAAGGCTCTGCCGCGCGGGGAGATTCGGTAGCCGACGGCCAGGCTCTCGCCAGGCCGAGGCCACGGCGGCAGCTCGGGAATCAACGGTGACCCGGAGGGCCGGTGGGTCGGTGCCGAGGCACAATAATCGCAAGTTGCCGCAGTCGCCGCGTGGTGGTGTCGCTCGCCTGTTGCACGTCACGCGTGTCGGCTGACTGACGCGAGCGTCTCAGAGGAGGGTGTCATGCCACTGTTCGGGCAGAGCAAAGATCCGGCCGAGGTGGAAGCCGAACGAGCCAGGCAACAAGCCGGTCTACAAGCGATGATTGATGCCGCCGGCGCGATGTCCCAGTGGGTGCGAGGTGTGCCGGCGGGGGACTTGGCGGCACACCTAATGCCGGCATTCGGCCCAGGTGCCCCAGCACGGAGCCGCAACGGCGCCGTGAATTTATCGGGCCTTTTCACGTTGCTGGGTTATCGCGACAACTCCATGATCGGGCCGATATTGGAAGCCGTGCAGCTTCTGGAGCATGCCGAACTGATCCTGATATACGACGTGACGGACAGCGGCACTGGATCTTGGAGCGCCACCCGTTTCGGCCTGGCGACCCTCGCCGGGGGGAAGGACGCTGTCAGGCAGCGCATCAAGGATCGCACCGGCCTGTAGTCACCGAAGTCGTTTTGGTGGCGGCGTCGCCCAGACTGAAGCCAGTGCGACCGACATCGGCGCGTCGTCGCGGTGGTTTAAGTGTCGCGGTGGCGATCGGTGTCTCGCTGTCGTGGTATGCCTAAAACGTGTCCGACGGTCTGTTCAACCTTCCCGGCACAGACGACTCCGCCGGTGGGCAGGGCCGCGGTTCAGGACTGCCCGCGCCGCTGGCCGTCAGGATGCGTCCGGTGTCGCTCGACGAGGTCGTCGGGCAATCGCATCTGCTCGCGCCGGGATCGCCGCTGCGTCGGCTGATCGAAGGCTCCGGTGCCGCGTCCGTCATCCTCTACGGGCCGCCCGGCACTGGAAAGACCACGCTCGCGTCGTTGATCTCCGGGGCCACCGGCCGCCGGTTCGAGGCGCTGTCGGCCGTGTCCGCCGGTGTCAAGGAGGTCCGCGCGGTCATCGAGAACGCCCGCCGGGCCGCCGCCCACGGTGAGCAGACAGTGCTATTCATCGACGAGGTGCATCGATTCTCCAAGACCCAGCAGGACGCGCTGTTGGCCGCGGTCGAGAACCGGGTCGTGCTGCTCGTCGCGGCCACCACCGAGAATCCCTCGTTCTCCGTGGTGGCTCCACTGCTGTCGCGGTCGCTGATCCTGCAGTTGCACCCGCTGACCGCGGAGGACATCCGTACGCTCATCCAGCGCGCGATCGACGACCCGCGGGCTCTCGGCGGCCGCGTGCCGGTGGAACCCGACGCCATCGAGTTGCTGGTGCGGCTGTCCGCCGGCGACGCCCGCCGGGCACTCACCGCGCTGGAGGTCGCGGCGGAAACGGTGGGCGATGGCGGCGCACCCGTAACCGTTGCGAGCATCGAGCAGTCCTTGGACAAGGCGGCCGTCCGCTACGACCGGGACGGTGATCAGCACTACGACGTGATCAGCGCCTTCATCAAGTCCGTCCGGGGCTCTGACGTCGACGCCGCGTTGCACTACCTGGCGCGGATGCTCGTCGCGGGGGAGGATCCGCGGTTCGTCGCCCGCCGGCTAATGATTCTGGCCAGCGAGGACATCGGCATGGCCGATCCCACCGCGCTGCAGACCGCCGTCGCCGCCGCGCAGACGGTCCAGTTGATCGGGATGCCGGAGGCGCAACTGACGTTGGCGCACGCCACCATCCACCTCGCAACGGCGCCGAAGTCCAATGCGGTCATGGCGGCGATCTCCGCGGCGATGAACGACATCAAGGCGGGCAAGGCTGGTCCGGTGCCTGCGCACTTGCGCGACGGGCACTACAGCGGTGCGGCCGCGCTGGGTAATGCGGTCGGCTACAAGTACTCCCACGACGATCCCGACGGTGTTGTGGCACAGCAGTACCCGCCCGACGAGCTGGTGGGCGTCGACTACTACCAGCCCGCAGACCGGGGTGCCGAACGCGAGATCGCCGCGCGGGTCGAGCGGCTGCGCGTGATCATCCGCAACGCTGTCAAGCCTCGGCGGTAACCACGGGGCAGGTGCGGGCCCGAGATACCAGCGCGGCACCCGCACCGGCTGGCATTTCAACAAAGCCTCGACTTGATTCCGCGCGGTCGACCCGGCGGATTCCAAGAATCCTCCAAGGGGTCCGACGCAAACTTTATGACCGGCCACCACGGGGCCGACATCAACAAAGGAAACAACCATGCACCGAATTTCACGATCTACGAATCTTCCCCGTTCACACGGGAACGCCGTGAAGTCTGTGAAACCAGGAATCGCACGGGTAGCAACGACCCTATTGGTGTCTGGCGGTTTCGGTATGGCCGCTCTGGCGTTGGGAGCAGGTACCGCCGACGCTTATACCTATGGCCCATTTCAATGGTGCCCAGGGCAAGACTTGCCGAATGATCCACCACGGCCGGATGGGGAACTAGTTTGGGACATGAGTGTCTGCCACACCTACTACTTCGAGTACGACGTGCGGACCAAGGCTCCTGCGCACTATTGGGAGGGCCCTAACCTATTTCCAACTCCAATCCCGCCGCCTCCGCCGCCTGCGAATCCGCCGAACATATTCGAGCAATGCCCCGGACTCATACCGTTCGTTAACTGCTTGCCCGGCCTTTAGGCACGGTGCGGAGACCAGCTCTTCCCGAGTTCGTTGCCGAATAGGCGCGAAGAGGCGTTGCACCCGGCCGAAAGTTATGAAAGGAACCAACCATGAACCGAATTTCGCGATCTGCGAGTCTTCCCTGTTCACGCAGGAATAATCTGCGGTCTATGAAACTAGGAATCGCGGGTTAGCAACGACCCTGCTGGTGTCCGGCGGTCTGGGTCTGGCCGGTTTGGGGCTGACCGCAGGAACCGCTCAGGCCGAGCCCGGTCTTGCGCCGCAATTTCATGGCCCGGTTCCCGCCAAGGTAAGGGGCCCATATCAATGGTGCCCGGGGCAGCCCCTGCCGTATAACGATAACAATATAGTTTGGGACATGGGTGTCTGCCACACCTGGTACGGGGTCGACTACGGGTTCCAGGCCAACCGTGGTCAATTTGTGTACGAGGGAGATACTCCACCGGCGGATCTTGGGTGCATCCCGCTGATCTGCTTGCCCGGGCTGTAGTTCTCGTTGACGCCTAGAAGCATGTGATCCGTTGCAACACAAGGTGTTTTGCGTGCGCCTCGTTGCCCGAAGCGCGCGCGTCGCGCCAGTTACTCCTCAGACCAACTCGGGTACCCGCAGGTGCGCCAGCGCCAGCTCGAATTCGCCGACGTCGAGCTGGTCGGCGCCCAGTTCCCGAATCCGGCTGGCCCGCAGCGACCGAGCCTGCTCCCGGTTGCGATCCATCGCTTCGCTGCTGTCGAAACTGACCGACGACACGGATCGGCCCGTCGAGCGATCGATGAGCAGGCTTGCGCTGCAGAACCCCTCGAGCTCCTGCAACGCAGGAAGGACGGCCTCCCGATAGAAGTCGACAGATCGGTCGAGTTGACCATTCGCTGCCTTGAACCACGTCGCCCGCACGCACGCACCGTCATTCGACCGACGATCGCGGTGCAACACGGCGATTTCCCACTCCTCGACGGTCATGGCGCCCCTGAAGCTCTCCGCGGCGCGCTCGCGAACAGGTGCCACCTGATCGTCGCTCGCGCGCATCGCCTCCTCGGTTTCCCATGCGCTGGTGGCAATGCACCGGCCCGACTCGCGATCGACCAACAACGACATGCCGATGCAGCCGTCCATGGCCTGCAGTGCGGGCATGACTTCGTCGCACATGTACGCAACACCCGCGTCGATGGACTCCGGTTGCGCCTCAATAGTGGTAGAGCGTGCGAACACGATCCACCCCCTCTTTGTTCGGGGCAGCGCCCCGGTGGCGCCACCCGTCCGCTCACTAGGTTCCTCCTCTCAATCGATGCTCGCAATGGGCGGCAAAAGGGCGTCATCCGTAGGCTGAGGACGTGGATACCGCCGTCCTCGATGTCGACACCACGCGCCGGCGAATCGTCGACCTGACCGACGATGTCCGGTCGTTCTGCGCCTCGCATGGCGACGGCTTGTGCAACGTGTTCGTGCCCCACGCGACGGCGGGCGTCGCGGTCATCGAGACGGGCGCGGGCAGCGACGACGACCTTGTTGAGACCCTCGAACGGCTACTGCCGCGCGACGACCGCTACCGTCACGCGCACGGTTCGCCGGGCCACGGCGCCGACCACGTGCTGCCCGCCCTGATCACACCGTCGGTGACGCTGCCGGTTCAGGCAGGCAAGCCGCTGTTCGGCACCTGGCAGAGCGTCGTGCTGGTGGACCTCAACCGCGATAATCCCCGGCGGACGGTGCTGCTGAGCTTCGTCGACGGCTAAAGGCACCGGCAGGTCGCCCGGTGCGGGCACCTCCCGTGTGCGGGGGACGTTGAGTTGATGCAGACCGGTAATGTAGTCGGGTCGAAGGGCCCCTAGCGAAATTAGCTCCGAGAACAGACAGCGACAGCAGTGCAAACACACGAAATCAGGAAGCGGTTCACCGACCACTTCGTGAATGCGGGTCACACCGAGGTGCCGAGCGCCTCGGTGATCCTCGACGACCCCAACTTGCTGTTCGTGAATGCCGGCATGGTGCAGTTCGTGCCTTACTTCCTCGGTCAGCGCACCCCGCCCTACCGCACCGCGACCAGCATCCAGAAGTGCGTCCGCACGCCCGACATCGACGAGGTCGGCGTCACCACCCGGCACAACACCTTCTTCCAGATGGCCGGCAACTTCTCGTTCGGCGATTACTTCAAACGCGGTGCGATCGAGCTGGCCTGGACGCTTCTGACCAACCCGGTCGAACAAGGCGGATATGGGCTGGATCCTGAAAGGCTTTGGGCCACAGTCTATTTAGATGACGACGAAGCCGCGGAGCTATGGCAGGAGATCGCCGGTCTGCCGCCGGAACGGATTCAGCGACGCGGCATGGCCGACAACTACTGGTCGATGGGCATTCCCGGTCCCAGTGGGCCGTCGTCGGAGATCTACTACGACCGCGGCCCCGAGTATGGGCCCGAGGGCGGCCCGGTCGTGAGCGAGGACCGCTACATCGAGATCTGGAATCTCGTGTTCATGCAGAATCTTCGCGGCGAAGGCACCTCGAAAACCGATTTCGAGATTCTTGAGCCGTTGCCGCGCAAGAACATTGACACCGGGATGGGCGTCGAGCGGATGGCCTGCGTGCTGCAGGGCGTCGACAACGTCTACGAGACCGACCTGCTGCGTCCGGTGATCGATAAGGTCGCCGAGATCGCGCCGCGCGGATACGGCACCGGAAACCACGACGACGACGTCCGCTACCGGATCATCGCCGACCACAGCCGCACAGCTGCCATCCTGATCGGGGACGGCGTCAGCCCCGGCAACGACGGACGCGGATATGTGTTGCGCCGCTTGCTGCGCCGCATCGTGCGGGCCGCCAAGTTGCTCGGCATCGACACCCCGATCATGGGCCAGTTGATGGCCACCGTGCGCGACGCGATGGGACCGTCGTACCCAGAACTGGTCACGGACTTCGCCCGGATCACCCGGATCGCGGAGGCCGAGGAGGCCGCGTTCAACCGGACGCTGGCGTCGGGCTCACGGTTGTTCGAGGAGGCCGCCAGAACGACGAAGGCTTCGGGCGCGACGGTGCTGAGCGGGTCCGACGCGTTTACGCTGCACGACACCTACGGATTCCCGATCGACCTCACGCTCGAGATGGCCGCCGAGGCGGGTCTGGCAGTCGACGAGGCCGGCTTCCGGAAGCTGATGGCCGAGCAGCGCGACCGCGCCAAGGCCGACGCCGCGGCCCGCAAGCATGCCCACGCCGACCTGACCGCGTATCGGGAATTGGTGGACGCCGGGCCGACGGAATTCACTGGGTTCAACGAATTGGCCTCAGAGGCAAAGGTTCTCGGCATCTTCGTCGACGGCAAGCGCGTGCCGGTTGTCGCGCACAACCCTGAGATGCAGGCGGCTGAACGCGTCGAGCTGATCCTCGACCGCACCCCTCTGTACGCCGAATCCGGCGGTCAGATCGCCGACGAGGGCACGATCACCGGCACCGGCGCCGGCGCGACCGCGAGGGCCGCCGTCACCGACGTGCAGAAAATCGCGAAAACGCTTTGGACGCACCGGGTCAACGTCGAGTCGGGTGAGTTCGTCGAGGGCGACACCGTGGTCGCCGCCGTGGACCCGCGCTGGCGTCACGGCGCCACCCAGGGTCACTCGGGCACCCACCTCGTTCATGCCGCCCTGCGACAGGTGCTGGGCCCCAATGCTGTTCAGGCGGGCTCGCTGAACCGTCCGGGGTATCTGCGGTTCGACTTCAACTGGCAGGGGGCGCTGTCCGAAGACCAACGCACGCAGATCGAGGAAGTCACCAACGAGGCGGTCGAGGCCGACTTCGATGTGCATACGTTCACCACCGAACTGGACAAGGCCAAGGCGATGGGCGCCATGGCGCTGTTCGGCGAGGCATACCCCGACGAAGTCCGCGTCGTCGAGATCGGCGGCCCGTTCTCGTTGGAGTTGTGCGGCGGGACGCACGTGCACAACTCCGCGCAAGTGGGTCCGGTCACCGTCCTCGGTGAATCGTCGATCGCGTCGGGCGTTCGCCGCGTCGAGGCCTACGTCGGGCTGGATGCGTTCCGGCACCTGGCCAGGGAGCGCGCGTTGATGGCGGGGCTGGCGTCGTCGCTGAAGGTGCCGTCGGCGGAAGTCCCCGCGCGGGTGGCTACCTTAGTTGAGCGGCTCAAAGTGGCGGAGAAGGAACTCGAGCGAATGCGGCAGGCGTCGGCGCGCGCTACTGCCGCAAATGCTGCAGCCGGCGCCGAACAGGTCGGTAGGGTCCGAGTCGTGGCCCAGCGGATGTCGGGGGAGACTCCGGCGGACCTGAGAAACCTCGCCGGCGACATTCGCGGGCGGCTGGGTAGTGAACCGGCGGTGGTAGCGCTGGTCGCAGAGGGCGACAACGGCGCTGTGCCCTACGTGGTGGCGGCCAACCCCGCGGCTGTCGATCTCGGCCTGCGGGCAAGCGAGCTGGCGAAGGAAGTCAACGTGGCAATCGACGGCCGCGGCGGCGGTAAGGCGGAGTTGGCGCAGGGGTCGGGGAAGAACCCTGCCGGGATCGACGCCGCCCTCGCCGCGCTGAGAGCAGAGATTGCCAGAGGTTAGCTGAGTGACCGTCGGAGGAGAGCGCCTGCCGGACCGCCCTGGCAGCGACGATCCCGGCCGCGGTCGTCGACTGGGCATCGATTTCGGCAGCGTGCGCATCGGGGTGGCCGCCAGCGACCCGGACGGCATCCTCGCGACACCGGTGGAGACGGTGCGCCGCGACCGCTCCGGAGGGCATCTGCGGCGCCTGGTGGCGCTGATCGATGACCTCGACATCGTCGAGGTCATCGTCGGCCTGCCCCGGACACTGGCCGACCGCGCCGGGGCGTCCGCGAAAGACGCGATCACGCTTGCCGACGAGCTCGCCGGGCGTATCCATGGAATTCCGGTGCGTCTGGCCGACGAGAGGTTGACCACGGTGGCCGCACAGCGGTCGTTGCGTGAGGCCGGAATCCGGGCGAAGGCGCAGCGCTCGGTGATCGACCAGGCCGCCGCGGTCGCGATTCTGCAGGGTTGGCTGGATCAGCGGCGCACGTCGGCCCCGTACGAATCGGTCCCGCACGAATCGGTCCCGTACGAAGAGGCCGGCGGTGACTGAACACTGGGGGCGTGAGCGGTCAGAACCCGTGGCGGTCGGTGCGGCGCCACGGCGCAGTTCTCGCGCTGAACGCATGCGCGCCGAGCGAGTCCGTCGGCGCCGCAAGAACTCTCGCAACCTTGTTCTGGCGTTGCTCGTCGTCGTGATTATCGCGGCGGCGTTCATCTTCTCGAGGCTCTGGCACAACTGGTTCGGCGACTATTCGGGCGACGGCACGAGTGACGTCGTGATCCAGGTCCACGACGGCGACTCGACCAGAGCGATAGGGCAGACGCTGCAGGACAGCAAGGTCGTCGCGTCGGCCCAGAAGTTCGTTGACGAGGCTCGGGACAATTCGGCGATCTCGTCGATCCAGCCGGGTTACTACCAGATGCGGACCGAGATTTCGGCCGCGGACGCGGTCCGGCGGCTCACCGACCCGCAGAACCGTGTCGGCAAGCTCGTCATTCCGGAGGGTCGACAACTCGACGACGTCCAGGACGTCAAAACGAATGCGGTGACCGACGGCATCTTCACGCTGATCTCCCATGCGTCGTGCGTTCAGGTGGACGGCGACCGGCACTGTGTTTCGGTGGATGAGCTGCGGCAAGTCGCCGGCAGCGACTCCCCGTCAGCGCTGAACGTGCCGTCCTGGGCCGAACAGCCGGTGCAGGCCATGGGTGGTGACCACCGCAGGCTGGAGGGCTTGATTGCGCCCGGCACATTCAACATCAACCCGGCGTGGACGGCGCAGGAGATGCTGGCAAAGCTCATCGGCGACAGCGCAACTCAGTTCTCGCAACGCGGGCTCGGCGATCCGCCCGACGGACTTTCCATGTCGGCGTACCAGACGTTGATTGTCGCGTCGCTGGTGCAGCGCGAGGCGAAACCCGCCGACTTCGCCAAGGTGGCCCGCGTTATCTACAACCGGCTGCAGGTTCACCAGAAGCTCGAATTCGACTCGACCATCAACTACTCGCTGGACCGGCAGGAGGTTGCGACCACCGACGTCGATCGCGCCCGCAACACCCCATGGAACACGTACCTCAACGAGGGCCTGCCGAAGACTCCGATCTGCTCGCCGGGTGAGCAGGCGCTGGCCGCCGCCGAGCGGCCGGAACCGGGTGACTGGCTGTACTTCGTCACCGTGGACATGCAGGGCACCACGCTGTTCACCCGCGACTACCAGGAGCATCTGGCCAACATCGAACTGGCCAAGCGCAACGGTGTGCTCGACAGCGCGCGATGAGCCAAGGGCGTAAAGCCGCGGTCCTGGGTTCACCGATTGCGCACTCGAGGTCGCCGCAACTGCACCTCGCTGCCTACCGCGCGCTGGGTCTGCGCGACTGGACCTATGAGCGCATCGAATGCTCCGCAGAGCAATTGCCAAGTGTGGTTAGCGGGTTGGGCGCCGAGTGGGTGGGCGTCTCGGTGACGATGCCCGGCAAGTTCGCCGCACTGCGGTTCGCCGACGAACGCACCGAGCGTGCGCAGCTGGTGGGTTCGGCCAACACCCTGCTGCACACCGAACACGGGTGGCGGGCCGATAACACCGACGTCGACGGGGTCACCGGCGCACTGGGCTCGGTGCGCGGCGACCTTGTCGTGTTGGGGGCGGGCGGCACTGCGCGCGCGGCGGTGGTCGCGGCGGCCGGCCTGGGCGCCGGCAGAGTGACCGTGGTGGCCCGCGACCCCGCCAGGGCGGAACCGCTGCTGCAATTGGCGGCGGCGGTGGGGGTTGACGGTCGGTGGCGGGCATTCGTCGACCCTGACCTTGCCGGGGCTGTCGCTGCCGCTGGTGCGGTGGTGAGCACGATCCCGGCCGACGCCGCGGCGGGGCACCTCGCGGCCTTGCGAGAGGCGCCCGTGCTGCTGGACGCGATCTACGACCCATGGCCAACGCCGCTCGCCGCCGCGGTGCGCGAGGCGGGCGGCCGGGTGATCGATGGGCTGCAGATGCTGCTGCATCAGGCGTTCGCCCAGGTCGAGCAGTTCACGGGCCGGCCAGCACCGAAAGAAGCGATGGCTGCGGCCCTGCGCTGACGTTGCCTCCGGTCATGGGGGCGGGTCCCACCCGACCGCCGATGTGCGTCGCAACCGCGGGCGCCCCAGCGCTGGGGATCGTTTAAACCCTCGCATGGGAAGATGGGACGCGTGTTGCGTTGGACGACGGCCGGCGAGTCGCACGGCCGCGCGCTGGTGAGCATGCTTGAGGGCATGGTCGCCGGTGTGCACGTCACGTCCGACGACATCCGCACCCAGCTGGCACGACGCCGGCTGGGCTACGGCCGCGGTGCGCGGATGAAGTTCGAGGCCGACGACGTCACCGTGCTGGCCGGCGTCCGCCACGGCGTGACGCTGGGCGGCCCGATCGCCGTCGAAATCGGCAACACCGAGTGGCCGAAGTGGGAGACCGTGATGGCCACCGACCCGGTCGACCCCGCAGAGCTGGCGGACATCGCCCGCAACGCGCCGTTGACACGCCCGCGGCCCGGTCATGCGGACTATGCAGGCATGCTCAAGTACGGCTTCGACGATGCCCGTCCGGTGCTGGAGCGGGCGAGCGCGAGGGAGACCGCGGCCCGCGTCGCGGCCGGCACCATCGCGCGGGAGTTCCTGCGCCAGGCTTTGGGCGTCGAGGTGCTGTCACACGTGACCTCGATCGGCGCGTCCAAGCCCTACGACGGCCCGCCTCCGCAGCCATCTGACCTCGACGCGATCGACGCGAGCCCGGTGCGCGCCTACGACGAGACAGCCGAGCGGGCCATGATCGACGAGATCGAGGCCGCCAAGAAGGACGGCGACACGCTCGGCGGCGTCGTTGAGGTGGTCGCACAGGACCTGCCGGTTGGACTTGGGTCGTTCACCAGCGGGGACAACCGCCTCGACAGCCAATTGGCCGCCGCGGTCATGGGCATTCAGGCGATCAAGGGCGTCGAGATCGGCGACGGGTTCGAGACCGCGCGCCGTCGCGGGAGTGTCGCGCACGACGAGATGTACCCGGGACCCGGCGGCGTCCTCCGGTCGACCAACAGAGCCGGCGGGCTTGAGGGCGGCATGACCAACGGCCAGCCGCTGCGAGTACGGGCGGCGATGAAGCCGATCTCCACCGTGCCGCGCGCGCTCGCGACCGTCGATATGGCCACCGGCGACGACGCGGTGGCGATCCATCAGCGCTCCGACGTTTGTGCGGTGCCAGCGGCCGGCGTGGTGGCCGAGTCGATGGTCGCGCTGGTGCTCGCCCGCGCTGTGCTGGAGAAATTCGGCGGCGACTCGATCGCCGAGACCAAGAACAACATCGCGTCATATCTGGAGGCCATTGCCGCCCGGGAACATGACGCACGGGCGTCGGGGTAGCCGCGATGGCACCCAAGGCTGTACTGGTCGGGCTGCCCGGCTCAGGCAAGTCCACTATCGGACGGCGGCTGGCCAGGGCGCTGGGCGTGACATTCGTGGACACCGACGCCGCGATCGAGGAGAAGACGGGTCGATCCATCGCCGACCTGTTCGCGACCGACGGCGAGCAGGAATTCCGGCGAGTCGAGGAAGAGGTGATTCGGGCGGCGCTCGCCGAGCACCCCGGCGTGCTCGCGCTCGGAGGGGGCGCGATCACCAGCCCGGGCGTACGCGACGCGTTGGCCGGACACACCGTGATCTATTTGGAAATCAACGCGACCGAAGGGGTGCGCCGCACCAGTGGCGCCACGGTGCGCCCGCTGCTGGCGGGTCCCAATCCGGCCGCGAAGTATCGTGCGCTGATGACCGATCGGGTTCCGCTCTACCGCGGTGCGGCCACGCTTCGCGTCAACACGAACCGTCGCAATCCCGGTGCCGTTGTACGTCACATCGTTGCGCGGCTGGAAGACCCGCATCCACGGTCGCGACGCAGGCGCCGCTCGACGTGGCGGCGATCGCCGATCTCGTTGACGCCGAGTGAAACCACGCAGGCGCCACCGAGCCCCGCGGCACTCGCCGCACGCTGTGCGGAGCGCACGCAGCGTGACTGAACCCGTGACGGTCGACGTCCTCGTGGAGCCGCCGTATCCGGTGATCATCGGCTCCGGGCTGCTCGGTGAGTTGACTCGGCGGCTCGACGGGACCCACAAGGTTGCCATTCTGCACCAGCCCGTGATGGCGACCACAGCCGAACAGATGCGAACTGCATTGTCAGACAGGGGAGTTGACGCGCATCGCATCGAAATTCCCGACGCGGAGTCGGGGAAGGAACTGCCGGTCGTCGGCTTCATCTGGGAAGTGTTGGGCCGTATCGGTGTTGGGCGCCGGGACACCATCGTCAGCCTCGGCGGCGGTGCGGCCTCCGATGTCGCGGGATTCGCCGCCGCAACGTGGCTGCGCGGAGTGTCGATCGTGCATATTCCGACCACTCTGCTCGGCATGGTCGACGCCGCGATCGGTGGGAAGACAGGGATCAACACCGACGCGGGCAAGAACCTCGTCGGCGCGTTCCACCAACCGCGGGCCGTGCTCGTCGACCTTGACACGCTGAAGACGCTGCCACGCAACGAGATCGTCGCCGGAATGGCCGAGGTGGTCAAAGCGGGTTTCATCGCCGACCCGACAATCCTCGACATCATCGAGCGCGAGCCAGAGGCGGCGATCGACCCGGGCGGTTCGGTGTTGCCCGAGTTGATTCGCCGCGCGGTCGCGGTCAAGGCCGAGGTCGTCGCCGCCGACGAGAAGGAATCGCAGCTACGCGAAATCCTGAACTACGGCCACACATTGGCCCACGCCATCGAGCGTCGCGAGCATTATCAGTGGCGCCATGGCGCCGCAGTGGCTGTGGGGCTCGTGTTCGCCGCCGAGCTGGGCCGGCTAGCGGGCAGGCTCGACGATGCGACGGCGGACCGGCACCGATCGATCCTGACGTCGCTGGGCCTGCCGGTCAGCTATGACGCGGATGCGTTGCCGCAGCTGATCGAATTCATGGCCGGCGACAAGAAGACCCGCGCAGGGGTGCTGCGGTTCGTGGTTCTCGACGGCCTGGCCAAGCCGGGCCGGCTGGAGGGGCCCGACCCGTCGCTGCTGGCCGCGGCGTACGCCGAGTTGGTCGAAGAGGCTGCGCCGATGAGCCTCTCGGGCGAAGAGGAGAACATGCCGATGAGCCTCTCGGGCGAAGAGGAGAACATGCAGTGACGACGGTCAACGTGCTGAACGGCCCGAATCTGAACCGGTTGGGGCTGCGCGAGCCGGATGTGTACGGCGACACCACATATGCAGAGCTCGTTGCCGTGATCGAGCGGACCGCCGCCGAGCTCGGGTTGAAAGCCGTTGTGCGGCAAAGCGACAGCGAGGCTGAACTGATCAACCTGATTCATCGTGCCGCGGACGCCGGCGAGCCGGTGATCCTCAACGCCGCCGGCCTGACGCATACCTCGGTCGCGCTGCGAGACGCATGCGCGGAGCTGAAACCACCTCTGATCGAGGTGCACATCTCAAACGTGTTCGCGCGCGAGGAATTCCGGCATCACAGTTACATCAGCCCGGTCGCGACCGGCGTGATCGTCGGTCTGGGTGTGCAGGGCTATCTGCTGGCCCTGCACTACCTCGCCGGCGTTTCCTGAGTCGCGTCGTCGTCCTTCACCGCGGCGAACACGTCGGTGTCTGGGCCGTGGCTGCCTTCGTGACTGGGAACGGGGTGGGACTTCTCGTAGCCCCGGTCCCAAATGGCGCGACCCGTGGCAACGCCTGCCATCGCCATGAGGAACACCAGTAGCGCGGTGAACGCGGCGAACGTCGTGATCTCGCTCACCAATCCCGCTACGTACATCGTCTTGTAGAACTGTCCGATCAGCCACGCCACCGCGCCCGACAGGACGCCGGCGACCAGGCCGGCGAGCAGCCATGTCATGGCCAGGTCGCCGCGGCGGTCGGGGTCGGGTTGTGCTTTGGCGTCGGCGCGCCCGTCGATGTACCCCCACACCAACGCGACGATCGCGTAGATCACCACCAGCAGGACGCTGATCGCGGTCGCGTGAGTTTCCCAGGTGTTGATCATCACGCTCTGAATCACCCGCAGGACCACCATCCCGAACGCGAAGATCAGCCCCCGCAGCAACCATGCCCTCATGGGCGCTGAGCCTAGCGGGTAGCGTCAAGTGCCGTGACGCATTCCCAGCGACGCGGCCGCCTGCGTCGCCGGCTGGCAGAGGCCGGACTGGACGCGATGCTGGTAACGGACCTGGTCAACGTGCGGTATCTGTCCGGCTTCACCGGCTCGAATGCGGCGTTGCTGGTTTACGCCGACGACGACGCGCGCGCGGCGCTGGCCACCGACGGCAGGTATCGGACCCAGGCGGCGCGTGAGGCGCCGGATCTACGGCTCGAGATTGAGAGGGCCTGCGGACCGCACCTTACGAAGGTGGCGGCGGCCGACGGTGTGGCCCGGCTGGGCTTCGAGAGCCACGTCGTCACGGTCGACGGTTACGACCAGCTGGCGCGGGCGGCCGCCGAGACGGAGTTGGTGCGGGCATCGGGCACCGTCGAGGCGATGCGGGAGGTCAAGGACGACGGCGAGAAGGCACTGCTGCGGCTGGCGTGCGAGGCCGCCGACGCCGCGCTGGCCGACTTGATCGAGCGCGGTGGGCTGCACCCCGGACGCACGGAACAGCAGGTGGCTCGGGAACTCGAGGCGTTGATGCTTGACCACGGCGCCGACGGGGTGTCGTTCGAGACGATCGTGGCGACGGGACCGAATTCCGCCATTCCTCATCACCGGCCGACCGATGCGCAGCTGGCGTCCGGTGATTTCGTGAAGATCGACTTCGGCGCGCTGGTCGCGGGATATCACTCCGACATGACGAGGACGTTTGTGCTCGGTCAGGCCGAGCAGTGGCAGCGCGACGTGTATGACCTGGTGTCCGCCGCGCAGCGGGCCGGGCGGGAGGCGTTGGTACCCGGCACGGCCTGCAAAGACGTCGATGCCGCGGCGCGCACGATCATCGCTGATGCCGGCTACGCCGAGAATTTCGGCCATGGGCTGGGCCACGGCGTCGGTCTGCAGATCCACGAAGCGCCGGGAATCAGCGCAGCGTCCGCGGCTACGCTCCAAGTCGGCTCCGCGGTGACCGTGGAGCCTGGCGTCTACCTTCCCGACCGCGGTGGAGTCCGCATCGAGGACACGTTGATCGTGGGCGAAACGGGCCCGGAGCTGCTGACCCGGTTTCCGAAGGAACTGGCGATTCTGAGCTAGTCAACGTTGGCAGCGATCCGGTTTGCCTGCGATCGATCGGCCAAACGTCAGGGGGGCCCGGGGGCCGGGGCTGGCTCAGACAGCTCACCGGGTTCCCCATCCGAAAGAGAATTGATACCGGATTGTTCCGATAATGCCGCGCCGCCGGACTAGCGTGCGCGCCATGTCCTCAGAGGTACCTGACACCAAGCCCTCGGGCCGCCGCGCACGCCGGTTCGTGGCACGGCATTGGTTGGCCATCGTTCTTATCGTGCTTGCGGCGATCTTCGTCGTGCAAAACACGGTTCGCCATGAGGTGCATTTACTTTGGGTCAGCGTCGAGGCGGCGACCTGGGTGGTGCTGACCGTCATATTTCTGGTGGGCGTGGTGACCGGCTGGCTGTTGGGTCGCCGACGACGTTGACGCCGGGTTGGTCGAGCTCTACGAAGTCCCTACCCGGAGTCCCTACCCGGCCCAGTATGGTCCGTAAACACCAAAGGGTCCTGGATAGGGTGCGGGGATACCGGCGTTGATCTCTGCGTCTCCGGGCTTCACGCACTTGGTGGAGCTCACCGACGAGGTGCACGCCTGATTGTCTTGTGGACCTGGAGCGGGCGCCATAACCGTCACCGTCACGGTGGGCGGCGCCGGCGGGGGTGGTTGGGGATCGGCGCTGGCCACCGGCGCGGCGGAAAGCGCTGCGGCGGTACAGATTCCTAATACCCTAATGAGGTAGGTCAATCCGCTTCGCATGTTGAAACCTCGGGTTTCGATCCGATGGTGGGCCGACGGTGGGCGCCCAGCCCACGTCACGGCGCGTCAGCGGGCACCACCGCCGAATGTGCCGCCGTAAGGCCCGCCGGATTGCTGGCCCGCTGAAGACCACTGGGGCAGGGTGTTCGAGCGGGCGAGCGAGTCGTTGACTTCAACATCGCCTTGTCGTTCACACTTGGTTCCCGATGTGGTCACGGTGGTGCAGAACTCGCTGTTGTCAGCCGTGGCGATCGGCGCGGTAGCGATTGGCGTGGTGGCGATGACAACCGCGGTGACGCTCATTACGGACGATGCGATAAGACGCTGGAGGCTAGTTCGCACGGTCGGCCTTCCCTTGAGTATTAGTTGGACACCTACGCTCAACTGCCGCTACCGCCTTCCGTGTGTGTTCGCGCTCCGGAACTTGCGGACTGCTCATTCCCCGCCAGGTCAGCTAACCCGAAGGGCCGAGCGGGACAAGGGCAGCCTAGCCTACCAAGTGTGAGCCGGTGCCACCACATTCTTACAGTTGTACAAGATTACAACAATGGGTGCTGGCCTGCGACGCCGTAGGGGACCTGCGTACCAGCCGAGGCTCGTCGCGCCGAGCGGAGCTCTGGGTTTGGGTATACGGGTTTGGGTAGAGGATGGCGCCCGTCACGCCGCGCCGTTGACCGGTGGGCCGAGCAGCACGGAAGTGGTGTTTGGCAGTGATCGGTCTGCTGTGCGAGCACGCGGTAGCTTGGGCTGCCTTAGATAGACTGGCGATTCTCTGACACACGCTAGGAGAAAAATCGACCGTGGCAACGACTGCCGACTTCAAGAACGGCCTCGTCTTACAGATCGACGGACAACTTTGGCAGATCGTCGAATTCCAGCATGTCAAACCTGGCAAGGGCCCCGCCTTCGTGCGGACCAAGCTCAAGAACGTGCTGTCCGGGAAGGTCGTCGACAAGACGTACAACGCCGGGGTCAAGGTGGAGACGGCGACCGTCGACCGGCGCGACACCACCTACCTGTACCGCGACGGCTCGGACTTCGTATTCATGGACAGCGCGGACTACGAACAGCACCCGTTGCCCGAGTCGTTGGTCGGCGACGCCGCGCGGTTCCTGCTGGAGGGCATGCCGGTGCAGGTGGCGTTTCACGATGGCAGCCCGCTGTACATCGAGCTGCCGGTGACCGTCGAATTGGAGGTCACGCACACCGAACCGGGCCTGCAGGGTGACCGCTCCAGCGCCGGAACCAAGCCTGCGACGCTCGAGACCGGCGCGCAGATCAATGTGCCGCTGTTCGTAAACACCGGGGACAAGCTCAAGGTCGACTCGCGCGATGGCAGCTACCTGGGCCGGGTGAATGCCTGAGCGGGGCCGTCACCAGGCCCGTAAACGCGCTGTCGACTTGCTTTTCGAGGCCGAAGCGCGGGGCTTGACGGCGGCCGATGTCGCCGACGCGCGCAACGCGCGAGCCGAGCAGCAGGCCGACGTGACGTCGTTGAATCCATACACGGTGACGGTCGCGCGGGGAGTGACGCAGCACGCTGAGCACATCGACGACCTGATCTCCGCGCACCTACAGGGCTGGACGCTGGACCGGCTACCTGCGGTGGATAGAGCGATTCTGCGGGTCGCAGTCTGGGAACTGCTGCACGCCGACGATGTTCCTGAGCCGGTCGCCGTCGACGAGGCGGTGGAATTGGCGAAGAAGTTGTCCACTGATGATTCGCCGGGCTTCGTCAACGGCGTGCTCGGACAGATCATGCTCGTCACCTCGCAGATCCGTGCGGCGGCGGCAGCGGTCCGGGGTGACCGCACATCGTGACTCTTACAGGCGTACCGGCCGCGGCGCCGATCGCGTCAAGCGTCTAGCACACGGGTCCGACATGTTGGACTCGGTGAATGGGGTTTATCCCCAGGCATTTTCGGTTGTGGATGGTTCGGGCCGGTGTCACTGACCGGCGATAGAATTCTCATATGCGTTCGAATTTGCTTGGTGGCCGGGAGGCGGTCTTCGCCGCGCTCGATCGGCTTGATGCCGACGCTGAGGCGTTGGGACAGTTACCGTTCGGCGCGCTGAGCGAACTCGACTGTGTGGCGGTAATGTGCCGGCTGATGACGACCGCGCGGAAGGTCCCCGGCTGGCACTACGAGCTCGTCAACCAGCTGGTGGAGCGGGCGGTGGCCACCGATATCGGCGGTCCGCTGCCGAGGGTGCTGGCCGACCGGCTGAGGATCCGCCCGTCGGCCGCCCGTCGGATGATCAGGGAGGCCGAGCAGCTGGGGCATCGCCGTGCGATCTCGGGCGAGCGGCTCGAGCCGCTGCTGCCCACCACGGCGGGCAAGGTGCGCGATGGCGCGATCGGCCCCGAGCATGTGACCGTCATTCGCGACTTCTTCCACCAACTGCCCATCGCGGTTCCCGCCGACGAACGCGAGCGAGCCGAGCAGATGCTCGGCGAGATGGCCGCCGATCTGCGACCCGACCAACTGCAGAAGGCTGAGGATAACATTGCCGCCCGTATCAACCCCGACGGCACGTTTTCCGACATCGATCGCGCGCGCAAGCGCGGGTTCAGTTGGGCACCAAAGGGTTCCGACGGGATGAGCCAGGGCATGCTCATCGCAACACCCGAGCTTCGCGCCACTCTTGACGCAGTGATCGCCAAGCTTGGGGCACCCGGCATGTGCGATCCGGACGACGCGATGCCGACCGTCGACGGCAAGCCGCCTGAAGAGACGGTACGGCGCGACACCCGAAGCGCGGCGCAGCGCGCACACGACGCCCTGACGGCGATGGGCCGTGCGCTGCTCTCGTCGGGCACGCTGGGTCAGCACCGAGGCTTGCCGACGAGCATCATCGTGCGGACCACGTTGCAGGACCTGGAATCGGCTGCGGGTAGGGCGAAAACCGGTGGTGGCACCTGGTTACCGATTCGCGACGTCATCCGGATGGCCAGCTCGGCGTACCACTACCTGGTGATCTTCGACAAGCACTCGAATAGGCCGTTGTACTTGGGCCGCACGCGGATTGCCAGCGGCGATCAGCGCGTCGTGTTGTACGCAAGGGACGGCGGCTGCACCGCCCCCGGGTTGTGATAAACCGGGGTATTGGTGCGAGGTCCACCACATGGACCGGTGGGCAGGAGGCGGCGAAACCGAGCCCGACAACCTGGCCTTCGCGTGCGCCCCGGACCATAAACTGACCGAAGAAGGTTGGACGACAAGGCTCAATGGCGACGGCCGGGTCGAGTGGATACCCCCGCCGTACCTGAACCTCAAACCGCGGGTGAACAACTTCCACCACCCGGAGTGGTACGTCGTCGGCAAGGACGAAGATCCGTAAGCGCTCCTGGCACCTGTCGATGTAGAGCCGTTGTGCACCTGAGCGAACTCGGCTCAGTCCAGCAGCGCCTTGTAGGTGCGCCGCACGAATTTCGGCAGTGCGGTCATCAGCTTCGCCTGCGACGTATTTCCGGCCACCGCCGCGGCGGCGTCAGCTGACAATGTCGGAAGGTTCTGCACAAGGTAGATCAGGATCAGATCGAGTGTCGGGTCCGCCTGCCACCACGTCCCGTACGCACCGGGCCAACCGAACGTGCCCGACCCGCCAGGGCCGAACAACGGCCGCGATTTCACCGGATCTGTCACGACCGACAGACCGAGCCCGAAACCGCGACCGACCCAATATGGCGCGCCGAGGAACGGTTGCCGCCTCTGCTCATCGGTCAGGCGGTTGGTGCGCATCAGCCGAACGGCCTCGGTGGAGAGCAGCCGCGTCCCGTCGGCCTCGCCGCCGGCCAAAAGCATTCGGGCGAACAGCAGATAGTCGTCGACGGTTGACCACAGCCCGCCGCCGCCTTGGCAGAAGGTGGGCGGTGCGATCGGGGCCGGACCCATCACGTCGTGACACAACTTGCCGTTCTCGTCCAGCTTGTACATCGTCGCCGCACGCCGCCGGCCCTCGGTGGTGACGAAGAACCCGGTGTCGCGCATGCCCAACGGGTCGAAGATCCGCTCCGTGAGCACTTCGTGGAGCTTCTTGCCCTCGATCCGCGACAGGATGATCCCGAGCACGTCCGTCGCGTGGCTGTAGGTCATTCGCTCGCCCGGCTGATGCACGAGAGGAAGTGCGGTCAACTCGGCCAGCCAGGTGTCCGGATCCTGGCGTATCGGAAGCCTCAGGTAGGCCCGTGAGAGCGGTCCGACGACGGAGAAGGCGTACGCCAGCCCGCTCCGGTGCGTCAGCAGGTCGTCGACGGTGATTAGGCGCCGCGCCGGTCTGGCCGAGTCGAGCGGGCCCCCGGGGTCGTCGAGAACCCGCATGTCGATGAACTCGGGCAGCCACCGGGTGATCGGGTCGTCAAGGGCCATCTTGCCCTCGTCGACCAGCGCCATCGCGGCCGCCGTGGTGACCGGCTTACTCATCGAGGCGATCCGGAAAATGGTGTCACGCTGCATCGGAATCCGCGCCTGGACGTCGCGATACCCGATCGCGTTGAGTTGCAGCACTTCTCCGCGCTGCCAGACCATTGTCAAAGCACCGGACAACAGCCCGGCGTCGACGACCTCACGGATCGACGCCTGATTGCTGTCGAGGTTCACGAGGCTCAAGCGTACCGAGCACAACCTACTGAGCAGAACTTTCTGGAGGGTCCACGCTGGAGGGTCCACGAGTGAGAAGCCCGACGTCGCAGCAAAGCAAGATTGAGAACGTTTGCTAGCCGAGAGCGTGCCGGGAACCAAAACCGTGGTCTCGCGGCTGCTCGCGGTGTAGAGTTTGCTGATACATCGTAGGGTCGTAGGCCCGATTTGCATAGGAGACGATGGGAGGCCGAAATGAGCATGTTGCTGGTAGCTTGCTTCGCAATCGCCATCCCGTTAGTCGGATTCGGTCTCTTCAGCGTGCAGAATCGGCTTGAGTTCTGGACACAGCAAAGGCATGAAAAGGACTGAGCGGCGACGAGAAACGCGCCCCCGGTAAAGCGTCTCCAGTCGGTTTCGGGCTTGTCGTTCGTAGCAGCGTTCCGTCCAGTGATAACCTTGCCGACGATCGACATCCTTTAACGATCCGTCCCGCGAGGCGGAGAAGGAGGTCCAGGTCGAAGGTGGGCAATGCCACTGACCGGGAATTGATGTCCGCGGCGGACGTCGGCCGCACCATTTCCCGCATCGCCCACCAGATCATCGAAAAAACGGCTCTGGACGACCCTGCCGGGCCTCCGCACGTGGTACTGCTGGGCATCCCGACCCGCGGTGTCACGCTCGCCGTCCGACTGGCCGCCAGGATCAGTGACTTCGCGGGTGTCACGGTGCCGCACGGTGCCCTCGACATCACGTTGTATCGCGATGATCTGATGATGAAACCGCCACGGCCGCTTGAGAATACCTCGATCCCCGAAGGCGGTGTCGACGATGCTCTGGTGATCTTGGTCGACGACGTGCTGTACTCCGGTCGGTCGGTGCGATCCGCGCTCGACGCGCTGCGCGACCTCGGCCGACCGCGTTCTGTGGAGCTGGCGGTGCTCGTCGATCGCGGCCATCGCGAGCTCCCGCTTCGCGCCGACTACGTCGGCAAGAACGTCCCGACTTCCCGCGCTGAGAGCGTGCACGTGCTGTTGAGCGAAGATGACGGCCGCGACGGCGTCGTGATCACAAGGGATGCAGTGCGATGAGCCGCTTGCGCGAAGAGCAGAAGACAGCGATGAGCGCTCGCCGCGAAGAGCAGAAGACAGGGCCGGCGCGCCACCTGCTCTCGGCGGCCGACCTGAGCCGCGACGACGCGACGGCGATCCTCGACGACGCCGACCGGTTCGCGCAGGCGCTGCTGGGCCGCGAAGTCAAGAAGCTGCCGACGCTGCGCGGGCGAACCATCATCACGATGTTCTACGAGAACTCCACTCGCACCCGCGTGTCGTTCGAAGTGGCCGGCAAGTGGATGAGCGCCGACGTGATCAACGTCAGCGCGACCGGATCCTCTGTGGGCAAGGGCGAGTCGTTGCGCGACACCGCGCTGACGCTGCGAGCCGCGGGAGCCAATGCGTTGATCATCAGGCATCCGGCTTCCGGGGCGGCCCAGCAGCTCGCGGAGTGGACCGCGACCGAGGACGGTGGTCCGTCGGTGATCAACGCCGGCGACGGTACCCATGAACACCCGACGCAGGCGCTGCTGGACGCGCTGACGATCCGGCAGCGGCTCGGTGGCATCGAAGGCAAGCGGGTCGTGATCGTCGGCGATGTCCTGCACAGCAGGGTCGCGCGGTCCAATGTGCTGCTGCTGCACACGCTGGGTGCGGAGGTGGTGCTTGTCGCCCCGCCCACGCTGCTACCGGTCGGCGTCACGGGCTGGCCGGTGACGATCTCGCATGACCTCGACGCCGAACTGCCCGTGGCGGACGCGGTGCTGATGCTGAGGGTTCAGGCCGAGCGTATGACCGGCGGTTTCTTCCCGTCCGCGCGGGAGTACTCGGTGCTGTACGGGCTGTCCGAGCGGCGACAGGCTCTGCTGCCCGGCCATGCGGTGGTGCTGCACCCCGGTCCGATGGTCCGCGGCATGGAGATCTCGTTCGCGGTGGCCGACTCCTCGCAATCTGCCGTGCTGCAACAGGTCTCCAACGGGGTGCACGTGCGGATGGCGGTGCTGTTCCACCTGCTCGTGGGGTCCGACCAGGCGGTGACCGCATGAGCGTGCTGATTCGCGGCGTGCGGCCGTACGGGGACGCCGACAGGGTTGACGTGCTCGTCGACGACGGGCAGATCACGGATATCGGGCCGCGCCTGGACATTCCGGAGGACGCCGACGTCATCGACGCGACCGGGCAGGTGCTGCTGCCGGGCCTTATCGACCTGCACACCCATCTGCGCGAGCCCGGCCGCGAGTACGCGGAAGACATCGAAACCGGTTCGGCTGCAGCGGCATTGGGCGGCTACACGGCGGTCTTCGCGATGGCCAACACCAACCCGGTCGCCGACAGCCCGGTGGTCACCGACCACGTGTGGCACCGCGGCCAGCAGGTCGGGCTCGTCGACGTGCACCCGGTCGGCGCCGTGACCGTCGGGCTCGCCGGCGCCCAGCTCACCGAGATGGGGCTGATGAACGCCGGGGCCGGTCAGGTCCGCATCTTCTCCGACGACGGCGTCTGCGTGCACGACCCGCTGGTGATGCGCCGCGCGCTGGAGTATGCGACCGGCCTGGGCGTGCTCATCGCGCAGCATGCCGAGGAGCCGCGATTGACCGTAGGCGCCGTTGCGCACGAGGGCCCCACCGCCGCGCGGCTCGGCTTGTCCGGCTGGCCGCGGGCCGCCGAGGAGTCGATCGTCGCCCGCGACGCGCTGCTGGCCCGCGATGCAAAAGCGCGCGTACACATCTGCCACGCAACCACGGCCGGAACGGTTGAGATCCTGAGATGGGCTAAGTCGCAGGGCATTTCGATCACCGCCGAGGTGACGCCGCATCACCTCGCGCTGGACGACACACGGCTGTTTTCCTACGACGGCCGCAACCGCGTCAACCCGCCGCTGCGCGAGTCCACCGACGCCGACGCGTTGCGGCAGGCGCTGGTCGAGGGCGTCATCGACTGCGTGGCCACCGACCACGCGCCGCACGCCGAGCACGAGAAGGTGTGCGAGTTCGCCAACGCCCGGCCGGGAATGCTCGGCCTGCAAACCGCGCTGTCGGTGGTGGTGGCGACGATGGTTCAGCCGGGACTATTCGGCTGGCGGGACGTGGCGCGCGTGATGAGCGAGAACCCCGCGCGCATCGCCGGGCTCCCGGATCACGGCCGTCCACTCGAGATCGGCGAGCCCGCGAACCTCACCGTCGTCGATCCCGACGCCACATGGACGGTCCGCGGGGTCGACCTGGCCAGCCGGTCGGACAACACGCCGTACGAGACGATGACCTTGCCCGCCACCGTCACTGCGACCCTGCTGCGCGGCAAGGTGACCGCGCGCGACGGGAAGTGCCCGGCATGAACACCCAGACGCTGATCGCATCGCTGGCGATGGCGGCCGTGCTGGCGCTGTTGTCGTTCTTGATGATCCGCGCGATGATCCGCGGCCGGCTCCGACGCGGTGAGCGGCAGGCGGCGCTGATCGGTGAGCTGCCGGAGGTGCCCGACGATCCCGGGCCCGTCATGATAGAGCCGGCCAACGGCCTGTACGTCGGCAGTACGATCGCGCCGAGCTGGCAGGACACGATCGCGGTCGGCGACCTGGGTTACCCCACGAAGGCTGTGCTGACCCGCCACACCCGGGGCATTCTGATGGAACGCAGTGGCGCCACCCCGCTGTGGATCCCCGAGCCGTCGATCACCGCGATCCGCACGGAGAGAGGCATAGCCGGTAAGGCGCTGACATTTGACGGGATCCTGGCGATCCGGTGGCGGCTGCCGTCGGGGACAGAGATCGACACCGGCTTCCGTGGTGACGACCGGCGGAAGTACGCGGACTGGCTGAAAGAGGCGGCGCAGTGAGTGAGGCAGCGATGAGCGCTCGCCGCGAAGAGCAGAGGGCGGCGATGAGCGCTCGCCGCGAAGAGCAGAGGGCGGCGATGAGCGCTCGCCGCGAAGAGCACCAAGCACTGCTGGTGCTGGAGGACGGTCGGGTGTTCACGGGCGCGTCGTTCGGCGCGGTCGGCGAGACGCTGGGCGAGGCGGTGTTCTCCACCGGGATGTCGGGATACCAGGAGACGCTGACGGATCCGAGCTATCACCGCCAGATCGTCGTCGCGACTGCGCCTCAGATCGGCAACACCGGCTGGAACCACGAGGACGCCGAGAGTCGCGGGGACAAGATCTGGGTGGCCGGCTACGCGGTGCGCGATCCGTCGCCGCGTGCGTCGAATTGGCGGGCGACCGGCACGCTGGACGACGAGCTGGTGCGGCAGGGCATTGTCGGCATTGCCGGCATCGACACCCGCGCGGCGGTCCGACACCTGCGCACCCGCGGCTCGATGAAGGCCGGCATCTTCTCCGGCGATGCGGTCGCCGACACGGGCACGTTGCTGCAGCGGGTGTGCGATCAGCCGCCGATGCTGGGTGCTGACCTGGCAGGCGAGGTCAGCACCACCAGCGGTTACATCGTGGAACCCGATGTGCCGCAGCGGTTTACTGTTGCTGCGCTGGATCTGGGCATCAAGACCAACACGCCGCGCAATTTCGCGCGCCGCGGCATTCGCAGCCACGTGCTGTCGTCGTCGGTGACGTTCGAGCAGATCGCCGACCTGCGACCGGACGGTGTGTTCCTGTCCAACGGGCCCGGCGATCCGGCGACCGCCGACCACGTCGTCGCAGTGACCCGAGAGGTGATCGGCGCCGGGATTCCACTGTTCGGCATCTGTTTCGGCAACCAGATTCTCGGCCGGGCACTCGGCCGGTCCACCTACAAGATGACGTTCGGGCACCGCGGCATCAACGTGCCGGTGATCGACCACTCCACGGGCCGAGTAGCGGTGACCGCGCAGAACCACGGGTTCGCGCTGGAGGGTGAGGCGGGGGAGCGCTTCGACACCGCGTTCGGAACGGCCGAGATCAGCCACACCTGCGCCAACGACGGTGTGGTCGAGGGCATCAGACTTGTTGACGGCCGCGCCTTTTCGGTGCAATACCACCCGGAGGCGGCGGCCGGGCCGCACGACGCGGAGTATCTGTTCGATCAGTTCGTCGACCTGATGTCGGGGCGGGGCGGGTAGATGCCGCGGCGTAGCGACCTCAACCACATCCTGGTGATCGGTTCCGGGCCGATCGTCATCGGGCAGGCCTGCGAGTTCGACTACTCCGGCACCCAGGCATGCCGGGTGCTGCGGGCCGAGGGCCTGCAGGTCAGCCTGGTCAACTCGAACCCGGCGACGATCATGACGGACCCCGAGTTCGCCGATCACACGTACGTCGAACCCATCACGCCGGCTTTCGTCGAGCGGGTGATCGCGCAGCAAGTGCAGCGCGGCAACAAGATCGACGCGCTGCTGGCGACCCTGGGTGGGCAAACCGCGCTGAACACCGCGGTCGCACTGTACGAGAACGGGGTGCTCGAGAAGTACGGGGTCGAGCTGATCGGCGCCAATTTCGACGCGATCCAGCGCGGTGAGGACCGGCAGCGGTTCAAGGATATCGTCGCCAAGGTCGGTGGTGAATCCGCGCGCTCCCGTGTGTGTTTCACGATGGAGGAAGTCACGGAGACGGTCGACGAGCTCGGGCTGCCGGTCGTCGTTCGCCCGTCTTTCACCATGGGCGGGTTGGGCTCCGGCATGGCGCACAGCATCGACGAGGTGCGGCGGATGGCCGGCGACGGACTGGCCGCTTCACCCTCGGCCAATGTGTTAATCGAGGAATCGATCTACGGCTGGAAGGAATTCGAGCTCGAGCTGATGCGCGACGGCCACGACAACGTGGTCGTCGTCTGCTCGATCGAGAACGTCGACCCGATGGGCGTGCACACCGGAGACTCCGTGACCGTCGCGCCCGCGATGACTCTGACCGACCGCGAATACCAGCGGATGCGCGACCTGGGCATCGCGATCCTGCGAGAGGTCGGCGTCGACACCGGCGGCTGCAATATCCAGTTCGCGGTCAACCCCGAAGACGGCAGGCTGATCGTCATCGAAATGAATCCGCGGGTGTCGCGGTCGAGCGCGCTGGCGTCCAAGGCCACCGGCTTTCCGATCGCGAAGATCGCGGCCAAGCTCGCGATCGGCTACACGCTCGACGAGATCCTCAACGACATCACCAAGGAAACGCCGGCTTGCTTCGAGCCGACGCTGGACTATGTGGTGGTCAAAGCACCGCGTTTTGCATTCGAGAAGTTTCCCGGCGCCGATCCGACGCTGACCACCACGATGAAGTCGGTGGGTGAGGCAATGTCGTTGGGCCGGAACTTCATCGAGGCGCTCGGCAAGGTGATGCGCTCGCTCGAGACAACGCGGGCGGGCTTCTGGACGGCGTCGGACCCCGAGGGCGACGCCAACGATGCGCTCGACCGGCTGAAGACCCCGGCTGAGGGCCGGCTCTACGACATCGAGCTGGCGCTGCGGCTGGGCGCCTCGGTGGAGCAGGTGTCGGAGGTTTCCGCCGTCGATCCGTGGTTCGTCGAGCAGATCGCCGGGGTGGTCGCACTGCGCGCCGAGCTGATCGATGCGCCGGTTCTCGACGCCGACCTGCTGCGGCGCGCAAAGCACAATGGCCTGTCGGATCGCCAGATCGCCGCGCTACGGCCCGAATTGGCGGGGGAGGTCGGCGTGCGCGTGCTGCGGCACCGTCTCGGCATCCATCCGGTGTTCAAGACCGTCGACACCTGCGCCGCAGAGTTCGAGGCCAAGACGCCGTACCACTACAGCAGCTACGAACTGGACCACGCCGCCGAAACCGAGGTCGCACCGCAAACCGATCGGCCCAAGGTGCTCATCCTCGGGTCGGGCCCCAACCGGATCGGGCAGGGCATCGAGTTCGACTACAGCTGCGTGCATGCGGCAACGACGCTGTCCGACGCGGGGTTCGAGACGGTGATGATCAACTGCAACCCCGAGACGGTCTCAACCGACTACGACACCGCCGATCGGCTGTACTTCGAGCCCCTGACGTTCGAGGACGTGCTCGAGGTGTACTACGCCGAATCCCATTCGGGTGCGGGCGGTCCCGGGGTGGCCGGCGTGATCGTGCAGTTGGGTGGGCAGACCCCGCTCGGCCTCGCCCAGCGACTCGCGGATGCGGGCGTGCCGATCGTCGGCACCAGCCCGAAAGCGATCAACCTGGCTGAGGACCGCGGCGCGTTCGGCGAGGTGCTCAGTGACGCCGGCTTGCCCGCACCGCCGTTCGGCACCGCGACAACGTTCGAGCACGCCCGCAAGATCGCCGCCGAGATCGGATATCCCGTGCTGGTGCGGCCGTCGTATGTGCTCGGCGGACGCGGCATGGAGATCGTCTACGACGAGCAGACCCTGCACGGCTACATCACCCGCGCCACTGAGCTGTCGCCCGAACACCCGGTGCTGGTGGATCGATTCCTCGAGGACGCAATCGAGATCGACGTCGACGCGCTATGCGACGGCACCGAGGTATACATCGGCGGGATCATGGAACACATCGAGGAGGCCGGCATCCACTCCGGTGACTCGGCGTGCGCGCTGCCGCCGGTGACGTTGGGGCGCAGTGACATCGAGAAGGTCCGCCATGCGACCGAGGCGATCGCACACGGGATCGGGGTCGTCGGACTGCTCAACGTGCAGTACGCGCTCAAGGACGACGTCCTCTACGTGCTGGAGGCCAACCCGCGGGCCAGCCGCACCGTGCCGTTCGTGTCCAAGGCCACCGCCGTGCCGCTTGCGAAGGCTTGCGCGCGGATCATGCTGGGCGCCAGCATCTCCCAGCTGCGGGACGAACGGATGCTGGTCGGTACAGGCGACGGCGCGGACGCGCCCCCGAACGCTCCGATCGCCGTCAAGGAGGCGGTGCTGCCGTTCCACCGGTTCCGCCGCGCCGACGGCTCCGGCATCGACTCGTTACTCGGCCCGGAGATGAAGTCGACGGGCGAGGTGATGGGCATCGACCGCGACTTCGGCAGCGCGTTCGCCAAGAGTCAGACGGCCGCATACGGCTCACTGCCTGCTGAGGGCACCGTGTTTGTGTCGGTGGCCAACCGGGACAAGCGATCGCTCGTGTTCCCCGTCAAGCGGCTTGCCGACCTCGGCTTCCGGGTGCTGGCCACCGCGGGCACGGCGGAGATGTTACGACGCAACGGAATTCCGTGCGATGAGGTTCGTAAGCATTTCGAAGAGCCGAGCCCCGATCGACCCGCACTTTCGGCGGTGGACGCCATCAAGGCGGGTGAGGTCCAGATGGTGATCAACACGCCGTACGGCAACTCGGGGCCCCGCATCGACGGCTACGAGATCCGGTCCGCGGCGGTTGCGATGAACATTCCCTGTGTGACGACGGTGCAGGGCGCGTCGGCGGCGGTGCAAGGCATCGAGGCCGGAATCCGCGGTGACATCGGAGTGATGTCGCTGCAGGAGCTGCACAGCACGCTGAGCAACGGCGGACATTAGCGGTGCGTGTGTTCGGCGCCAGGCTGAGGGAGGCTGTAAGTCGCTGCGGCCCACTGTGTCTGGGCATCGACCCGCACCCTGAGCTGCTGCGGTCGTGGGGCCTGCCCGAGGACCCGTACGGACTCGCCAGGTTCGCCGACGCCTGTGTCGAAGCATTCACCGGCTTCGCGGTGGTCAAGCCGCAGGTGGCGTTCTTTGAGGCGTACGGATCGGCCGGATACGCGGTGCTGGAGCGCACGATCGCTGCGCTGCGCGAGGCCGGCGTGCTCGTGCTCGCCGACGCCAAACGCGGAGACATCGGTTCGACGATGGCCGCGTACGCCGCCGCGTGGGCGGGCGACTCCCCGCTGGCGGCCGACGCCGTCACCGCGTCTCCGTACCTTGGCTTCGGGTCACTGTGCCCACTGCTGGACGCCGCCGCTGCCCATCACCGCGGGGTCTTCGTGCTGGCCGCAACGTCCAACCCGGAGGGTGCCGACGTGCAACAGGCAGTGCAACAGGAACGGGCGGACGGACGCACGGTGGCGCAGTCGATCGTCGACGAGGCGGCCGCGGTCAACCGCGACGCACTCCCCGAACCCGGCTCAGTCGGTGTCGTCGTCGGGGCGACCGCACGGTACGTGCCGGATCTCAGGTCGCTGGGCGGGCCGGTGCTGGTGCCGGGGATCGGGGCACAGGGCGGCCGGCCCGGGGCCCTGGCAGGGCTCGGGGGTGCGCGGCCCGGGCAGCTGTTGCCCGCGGTGTCGCGCGAGGTGCTGGGAGCCGGCCCGGACGTCGCCGCGCTCCGGGCGGCCGCGGAACGGATGCGCGACGCGATCGCCTACCTGGGGAAATAGTCAGCGGCGGCGGCGGCGGGCTGAGCGACGCGTCTTGCGGCCAGCACCATCAACGGCGGCAGGACTAGCTCGAGGACCAGCATCGCGACGAAAAACGGGTCCGGCGGACCCACGGCGATCAGCGCGACCAGCCGTCCGATGCCACCGGCGAGTAACACCGCGGCCAGGACGTTGACATACACCTGTTTGCGCTCGACACCGCCGGCGCACCACAGCAGGGCAACTCCGTAGCAACCGAACAATCCGGCGTAGAACCGGTCCTCCCCGTCGGAGGTGGGATTGACCGCGCTTCCGCCGATGATCGCCTCCGGCCCGACAGCGAAATGCGCGAGCGAAATCCCGATCGCGATGACCCCGAACATGACGAGGAAGCCTTGAAACAGCCGCCGCATCGCCATGAAATCCAGTGTACTACGACACGTAGTAGATGGATAGAGGCGGTCGGCGACCCGCCCCACGTGTCGGACGACACGCCGAGGCGCGTCAAAAAACTATCAATTTCCTGCGGTTTTTCATTTTACGGGCGATCTGCCCCGCTTCGCCGGTCGGTCGCGGGGCTGCGCGGCGGCGCTCGTTCGCGCGAAAACCGTTCTCACGCTGGGACTTCCGTCTGCCCAATCGGTGGTCGGCACCGTCGGAATGCGAGCATCCGGTGGATCGGGAGACCCCGCGTGACGGCGCGACACGCAGGCATTTTGGGCCCGTAACCAGGGGGTGGGGTTCGCAATCGTCTGACGGCGTGGGTACGGTCGTCGTCGCTGGCTGGATTTACTTCAGCCGAGTGGAAATGATCGATGGTGGATGAGACGGAGGAATCGTGGCCCTTCCCCAGTTGACTGACGAGCAGCGTGCTGCTGCCTTGGAGAAGGCTGCTGCCGCTCGCCGGGCGCGGGCTGAGCTCAAGGATCGGCTCAAGCGAGGCGGCACCAACCTCACGCAGGTGCTCAAGGATGCCGAGACGAACGAGATAATCGGCAAGATGAAGGTTTCCGCGCTGCTCGAGGCGTTGCCGAAGGTCGGCAAGGTCAAGGCGCAGGAAATCATGACTGAGCTGGAGATCGCCCCCACACGCCGCCTGCGCGGCCTGGGCGACCGCCAGCGCAAGGCCCTGCTGGAAAAGTTCAGCTCCTGACGGACGCCGGGGGATCGGGCGCGCACGTTCTAGTGTTGTCCGGTCCCTCGGCCGTCGGGAAGTCTACGGTCGTCCGCTGCCTGCGCGACCGCGTCCCTGACCTGTACTTCAGCGTCTCGGCGACGACGCGGGCACCACGTCCCGGCGAGGTGGACGGTGTCGACTACCACTTCGTGCTCCCGCAGGCGTTCCAGCGCCTGATCGACGAGGGCGCGCTGTTGGAGTGGGCTGACATCCACGGCGGTTTGCACCGCTCGGGAACACTGGCCCAGCCGGTCCGCGATGCGGCACGCAGCGGTCGTCCCGTGCTGATCGAGGTCGACCTCGCCGGCGCCCGGGCCATCAAGCGGGTGATGCCCGAGGCGTTCACGGTGTTCCTCGCGCCGCCGAGTTGGGCGGCGCTGGAGGCTCGGTTGACCCGCCGAGGCACCGAGAGCGCGGATGTGATGCAGCGACGGCTGGCCACCGCCCGCGAGGAATTGGCGGCTCAGGCCGACTTCGACGCGGTCGTCGTGAACAGCGAATTGGAGTCGGCGTGCGAAGAATTGGTAGCCTTACTTGGGAAACCGCGCCGGACACGGCGTGATCGACCCGCAAAACCCACTTCTTGACTCTCAGGAGACAGTCTTTCGTGAGCAATTCACACGACTCGACGCTGGCCGCAGTCCCTGACCAGGGATCCGATATCAGCCCCTACGACACGCCGCTGGGCATCACCAATCCGCCCATCGACGAGTTGCTGGCGCGGGTGTCGAGCAAGTACGCCCTGGTCATCTATGCCGCCAAGCGTGCGCGCCAGATCAACGATTACTACAACCAGCTCGGTGAGGGCATCCTCGAGTACGTCGGGCCGCTGGTCGAGCCCGGCCTGCAGGAGAAGCCGCTGTCGATCGCACTCCGCGAGATCCACGCCGACCTGCTCGAGCACACCGAGGGCGAGTAGGTCTCGGGCGAAGAGCAGAAATGACGGACCGCAACCGGATCATCGTCGGCGTTTCCGGTGGAATCGCCGCCTACAAGGCCTGTTCGGTCGTCCGGCAGCTCGTCGAGGCCGGGCACAGCGTCCGGGTGATCCCCACCGAGTCCGCGCTGCGCTTCGTCGGCGCCGCCACGTTCGAGGCGCTCTCGGGTGAACCGGTGCACACCGGCGTCTTCGAGGACGTGCCCGAGGTCCCGCATGTGCAGATCGGCAAGCAGGCCGACCTCGTTGTGGTGGCGCCGGCCACCGCCGACGTGCTGGCGCGTGCCGCCCACGGCCGCGCCGACGACCTGTTGACCGCCGCGCTGTTGACCGCCCGCTGTCCGGTGCTGTTCGCCCCCGCGATGCACACCGAGATGTGGCTGCACCCCGCCACCGTCGAGAACGTCGCGACGCTGCGCCGACGCGGCGCCGTCGTGCTCGAACCCGCTTGGGGACGGCTGACCGGATCCGACACCGGCGCGGGCCGGCTGCCCGAACCCGAGGAGATCACCACCTTCGCCGAGCTGCTGCTGGCCCGCGGCGACGCGATGCCGTACGACCTTGCCGGTTGCAAGGTGCTGGTGACCGCCGGCGGCACCCGCGAGCCGATCGACCCCGTGCGGTTCATCGGCAACCGAAGCTCCGGTAAGCAGGGCTACGCGGTGGCCCGCGTCGCCGCCCAGCGCGGCGCCGACGTGACGCTGGTCGCCGCCCACACCACCGGGCTGGCCGACCCGGCCGGCGTACACGTGGTGCACGTCAGCTCGGCGCAGCAGCTGGGCGATGCGGTCGCCAAGCGCGCGCCCGATGCGCACGTGCTCGTGATGGCCGCTGCCGTCGCCGACTTCCGGCCCGCCCAGGCGTCGTCGAGCAAGATCAAGAAGGGCCCGGACGCCGGCCCGGAATCCAAGTTTGACGCGCCGACCATCGAACTGGTCCGCAACGACGACGTGCTGGCAGGCGCGGTGCGGGCCCGCACCGATGGCCAGTTGCCCAACATGCGCGCGATCGTCGGCTTCGCCGCCGAAACCGGAGACGCCAACGGAGACGTCCTGTTCCACGCCCGGGCGAAACTTCACCGCAAGGGGTGTGACCTGCTCATCGTCAATGCCGTCGGCGACAACCGGGCATTCGAGGTGGACAGCAATGACGGCTGGCTGTTGGCCTCCGACGGCACCGAATCCGCGCTGGAGCACGGCAGCAAGACGCTGATGGCGAGCCGTATCGTGGACGCGATCGTGACCTTCCTGAACGGCCGCGCCGGGTAACGCAGGGCGGGTGTGCGGTCCCGCGGTGCGTTTCGCGCCGGGGATATCATTTGCTTAACTAAGTATCGAGGATCGAGAGGACGACACCGTGAGCGAATCAGGTCGGCTGTTCACCAGTGAGTCGGTGACCGAAGGGCATCCCGACAAGATCTGCGACGCGATCAGCGACTCGGTGCTCGATGCGCTGCTCAGTCAGGACCGGCACTCACGGGTGGCTGTGGAGACGCTCGTCACCACCGGGCAGGTGCACGTCGCAGGCGAGGTGACCACCTCGGCCAACGTCGACATCCCGACGATCGTGCGCAACCGCATCCTCGAGATCGGCTACGACTCGTCCGACAAGGGCTTCGACGGCAACTCGTGCGGTGTGAACATCGCGATCGGCAAGCAGTCGCCCGACATCGCCCAGGGCGTCGACACCGCCCACGAGACGCGGGTCGAGGGCGCCGGTGACCCACTGGACAAGCAGGGCGCGGGCGACCAGGGCCTGATGTTCGGCTATGCCATCAAGGACACCCCCGAACTGATGCCGCTGCCGATCGCTCTGGCCCATCGGCTGGCGCGCCGGCTGACCGAGGTCCGCAAGAACGGCGTGCTGGACTACCTGCGCCCCGACGGCAAGACCCAGGTCACCGTTCAATACGCCGGCAACACCCCGGTCCGGCTGGACACCGTCGTGCTGTCGACTCAGCACGCCGACGGCATCGACCTGGACAAGACGCTCACCCCGGACATCCGCGAGAAGGTCGTCAACACCGTGCTGGCCGACCTGAGCCACGAATCGATGGACACCTCCGACTTCAGACTGCTGGTCAACCCGACGGGCAAGTTCGTCCTCGGCGGCCCGATGGGCGACGCCGGGCTGACGGGCCGCAAGATCATCGTCGACACCTACGGCGGATGGGCCCGCCACGGCGGCGGCGCGTTCTCCGGCAAGGATCCGTCCAAGGTGGACCGTTCCGCCGCGTACGCGATGCGCTGGGTGGCAAAGAACGTGGTTGCCGCGGGCCTGGCCGACCGCGTGGAGGTGCAGGTCGCGTACGCGATCGGTAAGGCCGCCCCGGTCGGGCTGTTCGTCGAGACGTTCGGCACCGAGACCGTCGACCCCGCCAGGATCGAGAAGGCGATCACCTCGGTGTTCGACCTGCGACCCGGCGCGATCATCCGCGACCTCGACCTGTTGCGGCCGATCTACGCGCAGACCGCCGCCTACGGGCACTTCGGCCGCACCGACATCGAGCTGCCGTGGGAGCAGCTCACCAAGGTCGACGACCTGAAGGGCGCGGTTTAGTCAGGCCGAGAACCGGTAGTCCTCGAGTGGGAACCGGCGGCTGCGCCAGATCGTCTCGAGCGTGGTGGCCCGCCGCAACGGGACGTCGCCGTGCGAGTCGAAGTAGTAACTGTTGGCCAGCTTGCAGGAGTCCTGCCAGAAGATCTGTGTGTGACGCTTTCGCATGCACTCGGCGAAGTAGCGGTCGTTGGCCTCGTTGGTCACCTCGACCCGCGTCGCGCGCTGGCGCTCAGCACGTTTCAGGCATCGCACGATGTGATGGGTCTGCGTTTCGATGAGCGCAAAAAATGACGAACCCACGAATCCGTACGGCCCGCACACCGTGAAGAAATTCGGGAAGCCGGGAAGGCTGACACCCTCGTAGGCCTGCAGGCGGTTCTCCTCCCAGAACCGGCTCAACGTCATGCCGCCGCGGCCGGTGATCTCGTAGGTGAGGCTGTCGACATCCATCACCTTGAACCCCGTCGCAAGGATCAGCACGTCCACTTCACGAAGGTCGCCCTCGACCGTTGCCACGCCGCCGGGCGTGATCTTGTCGATCGGTTCGGTGACCAACTCGACGTTGTCGCGGTTGAACGCCGACAGGTACGTGTTATGGAAGGCGGGTCGCTTGCAGCCGACGGCGTATTGCGGCGTGAGCTTCTCCCGCACCACCGGGTCGTCGACCTGGCGGCGCAAATACCCCTTTCCGGCCACCCCGGCCCGTTTCGCGAGCTTGAACGTGGTGAAGTACTGCGCCGACAGCGGGAACGTCAACTCGACGTAGATCTGGCTCAGCAGCCGTTGCAGGGCCATGCCGCCGGGTATCCGCATCGCCCAGCGAGCCACCCGGGGGAGTGGCACGTCGAACTTGGGGAAGCACCAGATGGGTGTGCGCTGGTAGACGGTCAGATGCTCGACCTTCGGGGCGATCTCGGGAATGACCTGTACGGCTGACGCGCCGGTGCCGATGATCGCGACACGCTTGCCGCTCAGGTCCTGGCTGTGGTCCCAGCGCGCGGTGTGGATGGTGACGCCGTGGAAGCTGTCGACCCCGGCGATGTCGGGAAGCTTGGGCGTGGTGAGCACGCCGCCGGCGTTGATGAGGAAGCGTGCCGTGATCTGTTCGCCGGAATCCAGATCCAGCCGCCACAGATCCTGCTCGTCATCGAACGTGGCCGCCTCGACCTTGGTGTTGAACCGGATCTTCGAGGTGATGCCGTACTTGTCGGCGCAGTGCTCGGCGTAGGACTTCAGCTCGTGTCCGTGGGCGTAGGTCCGGCTCCAGTCCGGCCGCTGCTCGAAGGAGAACTGATACGAAAACGACGGGATGTCCACGGCGACACCCGGATAGCGATTCCAGTGCCACGTGCCGCCGGCTCCGTCGGCCGCCTCGATGATCACATAGCTGTGCAGCCCAGCCTCATCGAGCTTGACCGCTGCGCCGATGCCGGAGAATCCCGCTCCGACGATCGCGGTGTCATAGTCGGGTCCCGTTGGGGTGCTCGGTGTCGTTGAGGTGCTCACGGACCCACTAAACCATTCGACGCACGGCTGATTGACCGGAAACCCGTCGAGTAGCTTCTGCAGGATGGCATCCAAAGGGGCGGGGTTGGCGGACTCTTCGTCCGGCGCGGGGACGCCGTACACACCCCGCTTGCAGGTCGGGGGCTGGGTTGCGGCCGGGTGGGCGGCCGTCGCCTACGGCGTGTTCTTGACGTTCATTGCGTTGCACACTGTCCCGGGCGAGCCGTTGACGGGTCGGTGGGCCGGGCAGCCGGTGTTCAAGGCGTTGATGGCGGTCCTGCTTGCGGTTGCCGCGGTGGCGCATCCGATCGTGCGGGAGCGCCGCTGGTTGATGCCGGCGTTGGTGTTCTCCGCGGTCGGGGACTTTCTGCTGGCCATCCCATGGTGGGCGCTGTCGTTCGTGTGCGGGCTGGGCGCCTTCCTGGTGGCACATCTGTGCTACCTGGGGGCGTTGGCACCGTTGGCCGTGCGGTCCCGCCTGCGGCTCGTCGCGGTCGCCGTGATGTGCGCCCTGTGTGTGGCACTGCTGGCCTGGTTCTGGCCATACCTGGGCACCGACAAGCTGACCGCGCCGGTCACGGTGTACATCGCCGTGCTGTGCGCAATGGTGTGCGCGGCGCTGCTCGCCCGGTTGCCCACGCCGTGGACTGCGCTGGGCGCCATCTGTTTTGCGGGGTCGGACGCGATGATCGGCATCGACCAGTTCATCCTGCAATCCGACGTGCTGGCGGTGCCGATCTGGTGGGTCTACGCGATGTCTCAGCTGCTGATCACCGCGGGGTTCTTCTTCGGCAGGCAGTTCCCGACGAGCGGCGCAACCGAACCGCAGCCGGACACGTCGGACCCCGCTGATACACCCGAGGAGTGAGCACCAGCCGCCGGGCCGCCGAGCACGAGCCCATCGCTCGCGTGTTGCCGATGCTGTCGGTGCCTCACCTGGACCGCGAATTCGATTATCTCGTCGCCGCCGATCAGTCCGACGACGCTCAGCCCGGCGTTCGGGCACGCGTGCGTTTCCACGGCCGCCTGGTCGATGCGTTCGTGCTGGAACGACGGTCTGACACCGACCATGTCGGCGAGCTCGGCTGGCTCGACCGGGTGATGTCGCCCGAGCCGGTGCTGACGCCCGACGTGCGGCGCCTGGTCGACGCGGTCGCGGCCCGATACGCCGGCACCCGAGCGGACGTGCTGCGGCTCGCGATGCCGCCGCGCCACGCCCGTGTCGAGCGGGAGGTGCGGGCGGCCCAGATTCCCGGCGCGCCTGCGCCTGTTGACGTCACGAATTGGGGCGTGTACCAGCGCGGCGAGCGGTTCGTGGCCGCGCTGGCCGAGGGCCGCGCCGCGCGCGCGGTGTGGCAGGCACTGCCGGGTGAGCAGTGGGCCGCCCGCCTGGCCGAAGCCGTGGCAGTGGTCGTCGGCACCGGGCGCGGCGCGCTGGCCGTGGTGCCCGACCAGCGCGACGTCGACACTCTGCTCGCGCACACCGTGCGGCTCATCGACGCTTCCTCGGTGGTCGCGCTGTCCGCGGGTCTGGGGCCGGCCGAACGGTACCGCCGCTGGCTGGCCGCGCTGCGCGGCGACGCGCGCCTGGTGATCGGCACCCGCAGTGCCGTGTTCGCACCGGTCGCCGATCTCGGCCTTGTCATCGTCTGGGACGACGGCGACGACACGCTCGCTGAACCTCGCACGCCGTATCCGCACGCCCGCGAGGTCGCGATGCTGCGGGCGCATCAGCTGCGGTGCGCGGCAGTGATCGGCGGGTACGCACGCACGGCGGAGGCCCACGCCCTCGTGCGCAGCGGCTGGGCGCACGATCTGGTGGCCGCCCGGCCGGCCGTGCGTGCGCGGGCACCGCGCGTGATCGCGCTCGACGACAGCGGCTACGCCGACGCACGCGACCCTGCCGCGCGCACAGCCCGGTTGCCGTCGATCGCATTGCGAGCGGCGCGGACTGCGCTGGACGCTGGATCGCCGGTGCTGGTTCAGGTGCCGCGCCGCGGGTATGTGCCCGCGCTGGCCTGCTCGCGTTGCCGCACCATCGCCCGTTGCCGGCACTGCACCGGCCCGCTGTCCATTCCCGATCCGGATCACGCCGGTGCGGTCTGCCGGTGGTGCGGGCGGGCCGACACGATGCTGAAGTGTGCCCGCTGCGGGGCCGACGCCGTCCGCGCGGTCGTGGTGGGCGCCAGGCGGACCGCCGAGGAGTTGGGGCGGGCGTTTCCCGGCACCACGGTCGTCACCTCCGGCGGCGACAGCGTGGTCCGCGAGGTCGAGTCACACCCGGCGCTCGTCGTCGCCACTCCGGGCGCCGAGCCCGTGGCCTGCGGCGGGTACGGCGCGGCGCTGCTGCTGGACGGGTGGGCTCTGCTCGGCCGGCAGGACTTGCGGGCCGCCGAGGACACGCTACGGCGGTGGATGGCCGCGGCGGCGCTGGTCCGAAGCCGCGGTGACGGGGGCGCCGTAGTGGTCGTGGCCGACTCCGTGATCCCGACCGTCCAGGCGCTCATCCGCTGGGATCCGGTCGGGCACGCCGAGGCCGAACTCGACGCCAGATCCGAGGTGGGCCTGCCGCCGAGCGTGCACATCGCCGCGCTTGACGGTCCACCCCGGGCGGTGTACGCGCTGCTCGAGCTGACGGAGCTGCCGGACGGCGCCGAGCTGCTCGGCCCGGTCGAGTTGCCGGTGGCCGCGCGCCGCCCCGCGGGCGCGGGTGAGGACGACGTGGTGACGCGGATGCTGATCCGGGTCGGCCGCGATCAGGGGTTGGCGCTGGCGGCGGCGCTCCGGCGCACGGTCGGCGTGACGAGCGCCCGCCATGATCAGGAGCCGGTTCGGGTCCAAATCGACCCGTTGCACATAGGGTAAAAGCCGGGCTAAGTGCCGGTGGTAGGTGCCGGGCCGCACTACAGGCCGCACTAGAGGCGGCACCACAGGAGGAGCCGTGCGTCTCGTGTTCGCGGGCACACCAGAACCCGCGGTGCCTGCGCTGCGGCGCCTGATCGCCTCACCGCGGCACGACGTGATCGCGGTCCTGACGCGCCCCGACGCGATTTCCGGCCGCCGCGGCAAGCCGACCCCGTCGCCGGTGGCTCGGCTCGCCGCCGACGAGGCCATCCCGGTCCTGACGCCGCATCGGCCGAACTCCGAGGAATTCGTCGAGCGGCTGACCGCGCTCGCGCCCGAGTGTTGCGCCGTGGTGGCCTACGGCGCGCTGCTGCGCGACGCGTTGCTGGCCGTGCCCACGCACGGCTGGGTGAACCTGCACTTCTCGTTGCTGCCTGCCTGGCGGGGGGCCGCGCCGGTGCAGGCGTCCGTCGATGCGGGCGACCCGGTGACGGGCGCGACGACGTTCCGCATCGAACGCGACCTCGACAGCGGCCCTATCTACGGCGTCGTCACCGAGACAATTCGGCCCGATGACACGGCCGGCGAACTGCTGCAGCGGCTTTCGTTGTCCGGAGCCGCGCTGCTGGAGTCGACGATGGACGGGATCGACGATGGCTCGCTGGTCCCGGTGCCACAACCCGCGGACGGCGTCAGCATCGCGCCGAAGATCACCGTCGACGACGCGCGCGTGCGCTGGGAGCTGCCCGCGCAAGCCGTCGAGCGCCGCATCCGCGCCGTCACACCGAGCCCGGGCGCATGGACGACGATCGACGGCGCTCGGGTCAAGATCGGCCCCGTCACCCTGAAAGAGGAGGCCGAGTCCACTGATCGGTTGCAGCCGGGGCAACTGCGGGTGAACCGGCACGGGGTCTGGGTGGGCACCGGGTCGCAGCCCGTGCTGCTCGGTCAGATCCAGCCACCCGGCAAGAGGTCGATGGCGGCGGCCGACTGGGCCCGGGGCGCACGCCTTGACGAGTCGGCGCGCGCGTCGTGACCGCCGACCCGCGACGTAGGCCGCCGCGCCGGCCCCACAAGTCCGCATCGCGACGCCACCCGCTCGACCCCGCCCGCGGCGCGGCGTTTGACGTGCTGCGGGCGGTGTCCGAACGCGATGCCTACGCCAACCTCACGTTGCCCCCGCTGCTCAACGAGCGCGGCATCACGGGCCGGGACGCGGCGTTCGCGACCGAGCTCGCATACGGGACATGCCGCACCCGTGGGCTTCTCGATGCGATCATCGCGACGGCCGCCGACCGGCCAGTCGAGCAGATCCACCCCGTGTTGCTCGACCTGCTGCGGCTCGGTGCATACCAACTTCTTCGCACGCGCGTCGACAGCCATGCGGCCGTCTCTACCACGGTCGAGCAGGCCGGGATCGAGTTCGATTCTGCGCGAGCCGGTTTCGTCAACGCCGTGCTGCGCACCATCGCGTCGCGCGACGAGCAGTGGTGGATAGCCGAGCTGGCGCCGAACCCCGCTGTCGACCCGGTCGGGCACGCTGCGTTCGTGCATGCCCATCCGCGCTGGATCGCGCAGTCGTTCGCGGACGCGCTGGGCAGCGACGCCGGCGAGCTCGACGCACTGCTGGCAAGCGACAACGCGCGCCCAACGGTGCAGCTGGCCGCGCGCCCGGGCAGCATGACGGCGCACGAGCTCGCCGCCGCGGTGGACGGCACCGTCGGGCGGTATTCCCCCTACGCGGTGTACCTTTCCGGCGGCGGTGATCCCGGCCGGCTGCACCCGCTGCGCGACAGGAAGGCTCAGGTCCAGGACGAGGGCAGCCAGCTTGTCGCCCGCGCGCTCGTCCTCGCCGAACTCGACGGGGACGACGGCGGCCGATGGCTGGACCTGTGCGCGGGTCCGGGCGGCAAGACCGCGTTGCTGGCCGCGCTCGGCGCGGCGTCCGGCGCCCGCGTGACCGCTGTCGAGCCCGCGCCGCACCGCGCGGATCTGGTCGAACAGAGCACGCGCGGTCTCGATGTCGAGGTGCTGCGGGTCGACGGCCGCGATCCACACCTCGACCCTGGGTTCGACCGAGTGCTCGTCGATACGCCGTGCACCGGCCTTGGTGCGCTGCGGCGCCGGCCGGAAGCCCGCTGGCGGCGCGCCCCGGGTGACGTGCCCGCCCTGGTGAAATTGCAGCGCGAGCTGCTGGCATCGGCGATCGAGCTGACCCGGCCCGGCGGCGTCGTGCTCTACGCGACCTGCTCGCCGCACCTGGCCGAAACCGCCGGGGTCGTCGCCGACGCGTTGCGCCGGCATCCGGTCACGGCGCTGGACACCCGGCCGTTTTTCGAACCTGCCGATCGACTCGGCGAAGGCCCCTCGGTGCAGTTGTGGCCGCACCGGCACGGCACCGACGCGATGTTCGCCGCCGCGCTGCGGAGGACTGATTAGGGAAGGCCGATTAGGGAAGGCCGATTCAGGCAGGGCCAATTAGGCAGGGCCAATTAGGGTGAGCCCATGCCGCCTCCGTTGATCGCGCCGTCGATCCTCGCCGCCGACTTCGCCCGCCTGGCGGACGAGGCCGCGATCGTGACCGGTGCGGACTGGCTGCACATCGACGTGATGGACAACCACTTCGTGCCGAACCTGACGATCGGGCTTCCAGTCGTCGAGAGCCTTCTCGCGGTCACCGACATCCCGATGGACTGTCATCTGATGATCGATAACCCCGACAGGTGGGCACCGCCGTACGCGGAGGCCGGTGCCTACAACGTGACGTTTCACGCCGAGGCGACGAACAACCCGGTCGCGGTGGCGCGCGACATCCGCGCGGCCGGGGCGAAGGCCGGCCTGTCGGTGAAACCCGGCACGCCGCTGGAGCCGTATCTGGAGATCCTCCCCGAGTTCGACACCCTGCTGATCATGTCCGTCGAGCCGGGATTCGGCGGACAGGTGTTCATGCCCGAAGTGCTGGTGAAGGTCGCCATCGCGCGTCGTCTCGTCGACTCGGGTGAGCTGACGATCGTGGTCGAGATCGACGGCGGGGTCAACGAGGACACCATCGAGCAGGCAGCCGCCGCGGGCGTGGACTGCTTCGTGGCAGGATCCGCGGTGTACGGCGCCGACGACCCCGCCGCTGCCGTGCGGTCGCTGCGCCAGCAGGCTGCCGCAGTGTCACCGCATCTGCGGCTATGAGTTCGTACGAGGAAGCGATGCGGCTGGCGATCGAGCACGCCGAGCTGGTCAAGGGCGCCACTTATCCGAACCCGCCGGTGGGCGCGGTGATTCTCGACGTCGCCGGCGAGGTGGTGGGTGCCGGCGGCACCGAGCCTGCAGGCGGCCCGCACGCCGAGGTGGTGGCGTTGCGTCGGGCCGGTGAACTTGCGATCGGCGGAACCGCGGTGGTGACGCTGGAGCCGTGCAACCACCACGGAAAGACACCGCCGTGCGTGGATGCGCTTGTCGCAGCGGGCGTTTCGCGGGTAGTCTACGCGGTCGCCGACCCGAACCCGGTGGCGGCCGGGGGAGCGGCGCGGCTGGCATTGGCAGGAATCGAGGTGGTGAGCGGCACATCGGCCGACGCCGTCGAGCGCGGCACGCTGAGGGAATGGCTGCACAGGCAGCGCACCGGCTTGCCGCATGTCACATGGAAATTCGCGGCCAGCGTCGACGGGCGCAGTGCGGCGGCCGACGGTACCAGTCAGTGGATCACCGGTGACGTTGCCCGCGCCGACGTGCACCGCCGTCGAGCGGCCGCCGACGCGATCATCGTCGGTACCGGAACAGTGTTCTCCGACGACCCGGCGTTGACCGCCCGGCTGCCCGACGGGAGCCTGGCGGATCGCCAGCCGCTGCGAGTAGTCGTGGGTGAACGCGAAATATCCTCCGAGGCCAGAGTTCTCAACGACGATTCGCGGACCATGCTGATCCGCACTCACGATCCCAACGAGGTCATCAGGGCGCTCGCCGATCGCACCGACGTCCTACTCGAAGGCGGTCCCACCCTGGCCGGGGCGTTCCTGCGGGCGGGTCTCGTCGACCGGATTCTGGCCTACGTGGCGCCGATCCTCGTCGGTGGACCCATCACCGTCATCGGCGATGTCGGTGTGTCGACGATCGGCAAAGCGTTGCGATGGAAGTTCGACGGTGTCGAACAGATCGGCCCGGATCTGCTGCTGAGCCTGGTTGCCGCGTGAGTGGCGCGACTAATCGTCGTCCTCCAGCTCGCGGTGCTCGATGATGTCCCGAACACCGGTGGCGCCGAGCCGTTCCCGGAATTGCTGCACTGTATAACCGATGACAGTCGCAGCGGTGCGGGCACGCGCGGTCGCCGACCGCGGCAGAGCGAACAGCGGGGCCATCTCCCCGAAATACTGCTGCGGGGTTGCGGTTTTCAGTAATTCCTCACCCCCGCTTGCCAATTCGCGGATGAGCTCAACCTCTCCCGCCTTGACGACATAGATGCAGTCGCCCATCGTGCCCTGCTCGAACAACACCTCGCCCTTCTCGAGATGCACAGTCTCCGGTTCGTGGTCGGTGGCGGCGATGTGCGGCATCAGCTCGACGACTTGATCTGCCAGCGGCAGGATCCGTGCGTCGTGGGTGGCGACCACAACGACGCGCTCACCGGACGCGAGTTCACGGATCAGCCGCAGCACCTCTTCCACCTGGATGAAATCCAGGTGTGCGGTGGGCTCGTCGGCGAGCAGCAGCGGGGGGTCCAGCGCGATCGCCCGTGCCACGGCGACCCGTTGCTGTTGTCCCCCGGACAGATCGCCGGGCCGGTGCCGCATGCGGTCCTTCAGGCCGACGCGGGTGAGAAGTTCCTCGGCACGCTCGTGTGCGTCGCGCCGCGACATGCGGGCCGCCCGCATCGGCACGATCACATTCTCGATGGCGGTCAGGCTGGAGACCAGATTGAAGGCCTGGAAGACGATGCCCACGGTGTTGCGTCGGTACTTCGACAACGCTCGGCGGTCGAGCTTGGTGAGGTCGACGTCGCCGAACTCGATGCGGCCCTCGGCGGGTGCGAGGATTCCGCCGAGGCACGACAGCAGCGTCGTCTTCCCGCAGCCGCTCGGCCCCAGCAGAATCGCCAGCGAGCCCTGGCTCACGTCGAGGTTGAGGCCGTCGATCGGACGGACGGCGTACCCGCCGCTGGAGTACTCGACGACGAGGTCTTTGATGCGCAGATCGGCCATGCTCATGGCCCCCCGAATGCCAGCGCGGGGTCGACGGTGATCGCGCGGCGCAGGCCCGCGACGCTCGCCAGCAGTCCGATCACCACCGCGATCACCGGCAGCAGCACGAACGCCAACGTCGGAATGTCCACCCGCATCGGGAACAGTGGACCGAGCAGAACCGACAGCACGCCACCGAGCAGCGCCGCGAGGACCGCGACGACGACCGCCTGCACTGCGAGCCCGCCGAGGATCGACCGCGTGGCGACGCCGACCGCCTTGAACACCGCGAAGTCCCGGATGCGTTCGAGTGCCGACACGTAGATCATCGAGCCGACGATCAACGCGGCGACCACCCAGAGCAGCCCCGCCATCATGGAGATCGAGGTGCGGGCGCCGTTCAACGGGCGCACCAGATCCGCGACGGCGCCTGCGCGGTCGACATCGCGATAGCCGTCCGGCGCCGTGGCGAGTGTGCCGCGGATGCCGATCGACGAGATCAGCGGCTGCCCCGAGAACAGCAGCTGCTGGGCGCCATCCACCGTCAGGAACACGTTGGCCTGGCGGGCGAGCAAGGTGGAGTCATCGACGATGCCGACGATTTGCAATGTCCGCGAGCCGATTTCGAGGTTCTGGCCGACGCCTCGACCCATCGTGCTCGACACCGCGATCTCGCCGGGACCGGTCGGGACGCGGCCCGCCGACACCGCGGGCATCCCGGGCCCGTGTTCCGGTGCCCCGAACACGTTGACGTTGCGCGACGAACCGCGGTCGGGGATCGTCGCGCTGCCATAGACCATCGGTACCGCGGCTGCGACCCCCGGGGTCCGTGCCGCTGTCTGCAGTTCTGTGGGCGCGAACGGCGACGATCCCACAAATGGCCCCGCCGCGCCCGACTTGATCAGATAGGAGTCGAGGCCCAGCGAGTCGACGGTGCGGTCCGCCTCCACGCGAAATCCGTTGGCCAGCCCGGTGAGAACAAGTGTCATCGCGAAGACCAGCCCGGTGCCGATGATGGCGATGACGAATCGCCGCTTGCGCCATTGCAGGTCGCGCAGCGCCGCAGTCAACACGTCGTCGTCCCCCGCATGTGCAGGACGTTACCGACAATCACCTACTGCCGCGCGGAAACCGGTTCCTCGGCATCGGGTTCCGGTTCGATCGGCTGCTTCTCGCGACTGCCGATGAGCAGCCCGAGCAGGGCGCCGACGACACACACGATCGCGGTGATGGTGAAGATATAGCCGTACTCCTGGGTGTAGGCCATCTGGTAGTTCCGGGTGATCTGATCCCCGATGTCGATCGGATTGCCCTTCGGCTTCGGCAGGCTCTGGAGGATCTGCTGAAACTTGTACAGCCCAAAAGCGGACAGCGAGGCGACGCCGACCAGCATCCCGATCATCCGTGCCACCACCACCGCCGACGAGGCGATACCGTGCTGGGCCGGCGGAACCGCCCGCAGCGCGGCGGACGTGAGCGGCCCGATGACAAGGCCCAACCCGAGGCCGGCCAGCGCCAGGTCGGTGTCGAATACCGGCAACGAGAACAACACCAGGTCGTGGCGCCTGGTCAAGACGTCGATGTGCCAATGCGAGATCAGCCAGTATCCGCCTGCCGCGATCAGCAGGCCCGCGAATGCGATCCAGCGGTCACCCACCTTGGTGGCCAGCCAGCCGCCGAGGAGCGCGCCGATGGGCAGCGCGATCAGGAACCTCAGCAACAGTCCGGCGGCCTGGTTCTGATCCATGCTGAGCACACCCTGGCCGAACAACTCGACGTCGACGAGCGTCACCATCAGCGCCCCGCCCGCGCACAACGATGCGCCGAGAGCGCACAAGAACGGCAGGAACTGCACCCCCGCGGGCTCGATCAGCCGGGTGCGGGCGAACCGTTCCCAGATCGCGAACACAGCAGCGGCAGCGAGCGCGCCGCACAGAACCGGCAGGCCCCAACTGGGCAGCACGTGCTTGCCGTCCGGCTGCGGGTTGTAGAGGCCCCAGACGGCGAGGCCCAGCGCGATGGCCAGCAATACGCCGCCGACCACATCGACCCGTTCCGGCGGGCCGTCACCGCGTTTTCGCGACGGCAGGCTGAAGTGGATCATCACCATCGCGATCGCCGCCAGCGGCACGTTGATCCAGAACACGTCCCGCCAGGAGGTCAGCAGCCACACGATGAAGATGCCGTACAGCGGGCCCAGCACGCTCCCCAGCTCCTGGGCCGCGCCGATGCCGCCGAGCACCCCCGCGCGGCTGCGCTGCGACCACAGGTCTGCCGCGAGCGCGAACGTGACCGGCAGCAGGGCACCGCTTGCGGTGCCCTGGATGAAGCGTCCGATTATCAGCATCGTCAGATCGCCCGACAGCGCGGTCACGACCGATCCGGCCGCGAAACCCACGAGACTGAGCTGCAGCATCAGCTTGCGGCCGAACCGGTCGGAGGCCCGGCCGAGCAGCGGCATGGCCGCGATGTAGCCGAGCAGATACCACGTGATGATGGGCGTGATGCGCTGAACCTGGTTCACCGCGATCCCGACGTCGCGCATGATGTCGCGCATGATCGTGACCACGACGTACGTGTCGAGGGCGCCGAGCAGGACGGCGAGGCTGCCCGCAGCGATCGCTACTTTGCGGTTGGTCCGCATCAGACGCCGGGCGGCTTCTCGACGGTGACCGGGTCGTTCCACTTCGACAGCGTCATCTGAACGCTGTTGCCGGAGCTGGGTTCCAGCTTGACCTGGACGAGATCGTGGTTGCCGTCCTCACGGATCCAGGCGGTGCCGGGGACGGTTCCGCCCGTGGCGACCTTCGGGGCGATCTTATTGACGGCGTCGGCACTGACCTGACCTGTGATCTTGATCGTCTGCACGCCGTTGATCGTTTCCCGGCCGTCGGCCTTCGGACTGGTGAAGTTGGACAGGATGTTGGCAAGTCCGGTGTCGGGATTCAGGATCACCGACACGTCGTAGATGTCCGACGCCGGGCCGAAGTTGTTCCAGCTGTTGGGGTCGAGTGACCCGAACAGCGTGCCGTCGAGGACGACGAAGTCGGCCTCGGCGGCGTCGCCGGCCAACATGAGACGGGTATGGCCCTTCGCGGCGACGGCCGGGACGTTGGTCAGGTCCCCGGTCAGCGACTGGAGGGGCAATCCCGGGATCTTGCCCTGGACCGTCAGATCCAGGTGCGCGCTCTTGAGGTCTCGAGTGGTCTGGGCGGATTGCTTCAACAGCGTCGCGGCGTCCGGTAATGGCGCGCCGGACTGCTGGTTCGAGGATTTCGAACACCCGGCGATAAGTGCGGCGGACAGTGCGACGGCGGCGAGGATGGCTGCAGTAGTTCGGCGCAAGGGCATGGCTTGCATCGTAGAGGGTCACGGTGGCGAGCCCGGTTCGCGCACTAACCTGTGCTGGTGTTCACCGGGATCGTCGAAGAGGTCGGCAGTGTCGTCGAAAAGTCGGATCTGCCGGACGCCGTGCGGCTGAGGATCCGCGGTCCCGTCGTCACCAGCGATGCGTCGCCTGGCGACTCGATCGCGGTGAACGGTGTGTGCCTGACGGTGGTGCAGGTGCTTCCGGGTGGCGAGTTCACCACCGACGTGATGGCCGAGACGTTGAACCGCTCGACGCTGCGGCACGTCGGTGAACGGCCGGACGTGAACCTCGAGCGGGCGGTCACGGTCGATCGTCGGCTCGGCGGCCACATCGTCCAGGGCCACGTCGACGGGACCGGGCGTGTGATTTCGCGCACGCCGTCGGCGCACTGGGAGGTGGTGCGGATCGCGTTGTCGCCCGATCTCGCCCGCTACGTCGTCGAGAAGGGGTCGATCGCGGTCGACGGCGTCAGCCTTACCGTGTCGGGGCTCGGCAACGATAAAGGTCAGGACTGGTTTGAGGTGTCGCTGATCCCGACCACGCTCACCGAGACGACGCTGTCGCGGGTGCCCGTCGGGGGCGAGGTGAATCTCGAGGTGGATGTTCTTGCGAAATACGTTGAGCGGCTGATGATCACGAATAGCTTTCCGCCCAGGGAAAACACGCCCGAAACGGGTTATTCACGGTAGCTACACGGCAGTGCGCTGATGTGGGCGAGGTGGGCGCCGGGCGGCGCCGCGGAGGGGCAGTGGCTGAACTCGATGAACCGGCAGCGTTCCAGCAGCGCCGCGCGCGAGATGTCGAAGCAACAGCGCAGAAACAGTGAGGTGATCGCCCCCCGGGGAACCAGCAGCGAATCTGCACCGCTCAATCGAGGCCTGACGACAGCGCGCGGCTAAGAATGCAGCTTGGCTGCGAGCGGAGAAAGCCCGGTAGCCACGCTCGCCAAGCTCGCTGCGCGCTCGCTCGTCGCGTAGGAGCTCCACGCAGCCGCCAAGTCCCGATCCGCCCCTGTACGACCCTCCGGTCAGGCGCTCAGGACCGCGCTGACGAAGCGTTGGTCGGCATATGGCCGCGCCGACTGGTCGTTGGGGTAGGTGAAGCCGTGCTCCGCGAATAACTGCTCGACGGTGCGGCTTGAAACGACGCTCCACCCGTGCCCGGCGAGGTAATCCACGACGTTACTGCGCTTCCCGTCGAATACCAGCTCCTTAAAGTCGAGGCCGAATCCCGCCGCTCGCAAGCGCTCCTGAAGTTCCATCGACTGCTGGTCCAACAACACGTTGGGGTCGGGCAGGAACTCGGTGGCCAGCCGACTGCCGGGCGCGCTCAACGCGGTGATGTGGTCGAATAGCGCGTCTTGGGCGTCCGGCGGCAGGTAGACCAGCAACCCCTCGGCGATCCACGCTGCGGGCCGGTCCGTGGCGAAGCCTGCCTCGCGCAGCGCCCGCGGCCAGTCCCCGCGCAGGTCGACGGCGACAATGCGCAGTGCGGCCTTCGGCTGGGCGCCGAGACCGGCCAGCGTGGTGGTCTTGAACTCGATGACCTCCGGCATGTCGACCTCGTAGACGACGGTGCCGTGCTGCCAGGGCAAGCGGTATGCGCGAGTGTCGAGACCGGAAGCCAGGATCACCGCTTGGCGAATGCCGCCGCGCGTTGCATCCAAGAAGAAATGGTCGAAGAACCCGGTCCGCACCGCCATGCCCTGGGCCGCGTGCTGTGGGTCGAGGTTAGGGATATCCCCGTCGACGAAGCGGGTGACGAAGTCCAGGCCGACTGCCCGCACCAGCGGCGCGGCGAACGGGTCGTCGATGAACCGGAGCTCGGTGGCCAGTGCCCGCGACGCGGCCGCCATGGTTGCCGTCGCGCCGACGCTCGACGCGAGATCCCAACTGTCGTTGTCCGTACGTCCCGTTGCGCTTTCTGCCGACGTCAATTTCGCGATGCAGAGCACCTCGTCGAGGCTTGCCGTGCGGAGCCCGGCAGCGGCGGCTCCCCGGCCGAGCTCTGTGATCGGGTCGTGGTCGGTGGCATCGATACCGCCCGCCTGATCCAGACGTCCAGTCTCGAACATCGCTGGGCCGTGTGCGACCACATTGGCGACCACGTAGCGGCCGGCATCGGCGGTTCGGTGCACCGCGTCCTCTGCCGCGCACGCCCCGGTCAGTTCCTGGGCATCGCCGAAGTTGATCCCCGCCTGAAACACCTCGGGCTCCAGGTCGAGAACCGCGGTCAGCCGGCTGATGAAACGCTCGGGGGCGAAAAACCGCCAGCCCTGGCCCAGGTGCAGCCAGAACCGTCCCTGGATCTGACCGCGGAGGTCGGCGAGCTGGGCGCCGGGCGCGTCCCCGCGCGTGCACGGGCTGAACTCGATAAACCGATAACACTCGAGCAGAGCCGCTTTATCCGGCGCGGACAGGCCGGCATCGAGCACCAGGAAGCGTCCCACGCGCGAGACGTCGGTGCAGCAGCGCAGAAACGAGTTCAGTGTTTGCTCGGTGGTGGCGCGATCCGGGCCGGCGAGCAGACTGACGGTGACTTCGGCATCGCGTGGGCCGGCGACCAGGCTGTCCGCCAGCGTGTCCGGGTACGGCACGGCCGCATCGATCATTGTCGGCGCCCCAACGTCGCGGTTGGCCGCTATCCGTGTGCGGTCGTCGTCGGGGATGTCGCTTCTGGCCAGCAGACGCCGGCACAGCGCGAACGCCTCCTCGTGCTTACCGATCCCGGCTGCGCACACCGCCAGCTCGTCGAGCGCACGCCAGTTGTAGATATCTGCGCGGACATATAATAGGTCTTCTTCGGGCAACGGGATTTCCGAAGCTCGCTTGGCAAAAAGGTAGCCGAGCGCGTAGCGCTGATCGGCGCGATATCGACACGCGATGGTATACAGGGCTTCCGCGCGGGTCGGTCGGAACTCCCAGGCCCGCAGAAAGACGTCCTGAACTTGCGGCCACGGCTCACCGAGCTCCAACATCGACTCAGCGAGCAGACAGATCGAGTAGTAGACCTCCTCATCCCAGCCACCCATCTCGGCGCGCCGCGCAGCCCACTTGCGTGCGTTGACGAAATCGCCCAGACCGGAGTAGGTCTGGGCCAGGTATAAGACCGACCGCGCATCATCGGGGTTGCGTTCGACCTCGGCCAGCAACAAATCGCGGTCCCGCGCATTCTTCTGCGGATCCAGGTTCCGCCCGCCGAGGCGGCGCGACTCGATGTAGTACTCACCCTCGAGGCGGTCCTCGACGCCCGGGTCGTCACACCTGGCGTACTCGTGGACGACGCCTACGTAGTAAAAGCGCATCCCATCGCGAAACAACTGGTGGCGCCAAAAGGTCCAGTGGGTAGCGCTGCGGATGCGCATGAGATAGGCGTCGGCCCTCAGTTGACTGAAGTCGGGCGTGCCCACCAACGTGTCGTCAGCATCCATGACCCAGATGTAATCGCCGTGCCCCTGGGCCAGGGTAAGCGCCTCGGACCGGTTGTGACCGAAGTTGCGCCACGGCCGTTCGTGCAGCTCGCCTGGGATGCCAAGATCGGCCATGTGGCTCCGGATCACGTGTTGGGTCCCATCCTCGGAGCCGGTGTCCACGATCACCCACGAGGTGATGTAGGGAGCGACAGCGTCGAGCACCTCCCGCACGATGTGTGCCTCGTTGCGCACGATCATGTTCAAGCAGATCGCGGGACGCGCGGTCACCACGTCGGACATTGGCTCCTCAATTCGTTTCTCGTACCCGGGCAAGCGCCGCACGATCGGGCTTTGCGATGGAGCGCGCACACGTCGACGCCACTGACCCACTCTGCGCGTGAGACCATGCGGCAATGAGCGCCGCAGCAATCCTCATCGATCGCGACCTCGACCCCCGCTGGGCAGCGATTTCAAGGTTAGCGAACCCAATAAACCGGGCGACTCATGCACCGCGCGGCCCAGGCGAGAATCGACTGCCGACTGACGGCGGTACGGAACCACCGCGCACGATGCCAATACAGCGGGGACCTGCTTCGTAGTGCTTCGTGAGCGTCGCTGACTGAGAGAAAACCTGCACGTTGGAGTGCGTCGCTGAGTATTCGCTCGGCTGGGCTGCACATTCGCGCGTGCGGGCACTCTCGTGGCTCCGACCAGCCACGCCGGCGAGTACCGCGAGATCGCGTGACATCGGAAAAGCAGATGACGTGGCCGTGGCCGCGGTGACTTCGAAATTCGAGTTCGGGTTTGCTGACGCCGCGGGCACTGCGCCGGTAGGTCACCTTCTAGCAACGCGAAGTTCACCTGATTTCGGTCGGACCTCGACTCCAGTCAGCTACGGTTGGAGCCGCACGTGGAGCCACTTCACGGCGGCGCTTCAGACGCCGAACTTTACTTTAGAAGGAGATCATTGTGAACGAGCGCGCAAACTTGAGGAACATCGCGGGTGCGACCCTCATCGGGGGGATCATGGCCGCGGGAGCATTCGCCGGTATGGGCACGGCGCAAGCCGGGCCGTGGACGCACACCCCCAAGCCGGTGCCGCCCGACACCTCGAACAACGGGAACCCCGGGACAGCCCCAGTGCTTACCGGGCGCAGTGGGTTCGTTCCGACATGGAAAACCGGCACTTTCAACACGGCTACTTGCCCTGGTGGCACATGCTTCGTGCCCCAGGCGACTACGCCGTTCGCGATCGGCAGCACCCCCACCGCTGCCAACCCGATCGTCTCCAAAGCAGACGGTACCGGCCTCGTTATTGGACTTGGTTCGTTCGGCTGAGAACACTGTCGGTGAGAGCCCGCGCCACGACTGGCGCGGGCTCTCACTCGTTCCGGTGCGATGTCTGCCCCCAGCAGCCTGGGTCGGCGCGGGCTGCGCGCGGGTTCGGTGATAGCGAGCTAGACCATATGCCGGTGGCGCCTGGCGCGGGCGGCGGCCTCCCATTGGAGCCCCGGATCCGATGTCGTGGGGACGTGAAGCCGGTCACCGAGTGGTCCCGGTCATATATTTGTGGCTGCACACCGACGCCCATGCAGGCTTTCGCAGGCCAAGGACACAGTTATTTGCCCACATCCGCGAAATATGTCGAACGGCGAACCGATTCTGGTCGATAGCCGGTCTGTGCAAACCGCCCAACGGGTGGTTCATACTCGTTGTACAGGGCGCAGCGCAGTCGCGGGCTGCTCCCCGCCGATTCGGAGGTGTACCGCCATGACGAGGTTGGACAGCGTCGAGCGCGCGGTCGCCGACGTCGCGGCGGGCAAGGCGGTCATCGTCATCGACGACGAGGATCGCGAGAACGAAGGCGACCTGATCTTCGCGGCCGAGAAGGCCACGCCCGAGCTGGTCGCATTCATGGTGCGCTACACGTCGGGTTACCTGTGCGTGCCGTTGGCCGGTGAGATCTGCGACCGGCTCGGCCTTCTGCCGATGTACGCGGTCAACCAGGACAAGCATGGCACCGCCTACACGGTAACGGTTGATGCGAAAAACGGTGTAGGAACCGGTATTTCGGCTTCCGATCGGGCAACGACCATGCGGCTGCTCGCCGACCCGGCAAGCGCTGCAGACGACTTCACGCGTCCGGGCCACGTGGTGCCGTTGCGGGCGAAGGAAGGTGGGGTGTTGCGCCGGCCCGGCCACACCGAGGCCGCCGTCGATCTCGCGAAGCTGGCCGGGCTGCAGCCCGCGGGCGCGATCTGCGAGATCGTCAGCCAGAAGGACGAGGGCGCGATGGCGCAGACCGACGAGCTACGGGTCTTCGCCGATGAGCACGGGCTGGCGCTGATCTCGATCGCCGACTTGATCGAGTGGCGGCGCAAGCATGAGAAGCACGTGGAACTCATTGCCGAGGCGCGGATCCCCACCCGGCACGGCGAGTTCCATGCCGTCGGATACACCAGCATCTACGACGACGTCGAACACGTCGCCCTGGTCCGCGGCGACATCGGCGACGGCGACGACGTGCTGGTCCGCGTGCACTCCGAATGCCTGACCGGCGACGTGTTCGGCTCGCGCCGCTGTGACTGCGGCCCACAACTGGACGCGGCGTTGGCCATGGTGGCCAGGGAGGGCCGCGGCGTGGTGCTCTACATGCGCGGCCACGAGGGCCGCGGCATCGGGCTGATGCACAAGCTGCAGGCCTACCAGCTCCAGGACGCCGGCGCCGACACCGTCGACGCGAACCTCGAGCTGGGCCTGCCTGCCGACGCTCGCGACTACGGACTGGGCGCGCAGATCCTGTACGACCTGGGAGTGCGCTCGATGCGGTTGCTGACGAACAACCCGGCCAAGCGCGTCGGGCTGGACGGGTACGGGCTGCACATCATCGAGCGGGTGCCGCTTCCGGTGCGGGCGAACGCGGAGAACATCCGGTACCTGATCGCCAAGCGTGATCGGATGGGCCACGACTTGTCCGGACTCGACGACTTCGATGCCCACCTGCCGGGTGAATTCGGCGGTGCTCTTTGAGCGCTCAGCGAGAAGCGGAAGCGGATCGCGCATGAGCCCTGCCAGCGGGGTGCCGGACATGCCGGTGCTCGACGCGTCAGGTGTGCGGCTGGCCATTGTCGCGAGCACCTGGCACCTGACGATCTGTGATGCGTTGCTCGACAGCGCGAAAAGGTGCGCCGCCGACGCCGGCGTCAGGAAGCCGACGGTGGTCAGGGTGCTCGGGGCCATCGAAATTCCGGTTATCGCACAGGAATTGACGCGTAACCATGACGCGGTCGTGGCTCTCGGCGTCGTCATCCGCGGGCAGACACCGCATTTCGATTACGTCTGCGATGCCGTCACGCAGGGCCTGACCCGGGTGTCCCTGGACGCCGCCAAGCCGGTGGCCAATGGCGTGCTCACCACCAACAACGAGGAACAGGCGCTGGACCGCGCCGGGTTGCCGTCATCGGCCGAGGACAAGGGTGCGCAGGCCACGGCCGCGGCGCTGTCCACGGCGCTGACGCTTCGCCAATTGCGTTCATGAGTGAGAGCTGGGACCTGCAGGTGCGTCCGCACCTGACGCCATACTTCGCGTACGGTGCAGCGATTCTGATCCTGGCGGCGCACGTTGTGGTCGGCGTGCTACTGAAGGCCCGGTCCACCGGAGTGGTGTTCCAGACCGCCGATCAGTTCGCGATCGCCGGTTTCGGCGTGGTGGTGGCCAGCGCGGTGCTGCTGTTCGCGCGCCCGCGTCTGCGGGTCGGCAAGAACGGACTGGCGGTGCGGAACATGCTGGGCGAGAAGCTCATCGCCTGGCCCGACGTGGTCGGCGTCTCTTTTCCGATGGGCGCGCGGTGGGCGCGTGTCGACCTGCCTGACGACGAGTACGTCCCGCTGATGGCGATTCAGTCGGTGGACAAGGAGCGGGCGGTGGCCGCGATGGACCGGGTTCGCGAGCTTCTGTCCCGCTACCGGCCCGCGTCCTAGCTGGTCCTCGGGCCCCCGGTACTAACCTGGGAACGTGCCCGATCCAACGACGTACCGGCCTGCCCCTGGGTCGATTCCCGTCGAGCCGGGCGTCTACCGCTTCCGTGATCCGCACGGACGGGTGATTTACGTCGGCAAGGCCAAGAGCCTGCGCAGCAGGTTGACGTCCTACTTTGCCGACATCTCCACACTGCTGCCCAGGACCCGGCAGATGGTGACCACCGCGGCCAGCGTCGAGTGGACTGTGGTCAGCACCGAGGTCGAGGCGCTGCAACTCGAGTACAACTGGATCAAGGCGTTCGACCCGCGGTTCAACGTGCGCTACCGCGACGACAAGTCGTATCCGGTGCTCGCTGTGACGCTCAACGAGGAATACCCGCGGCTGATGGTGTACCGGGGACCGCGCCGCAAGGGTGTCCGTTACTTCGGCCCGTACTCGCACGCATGGGCGATCCGCGAGACGCTGGACCTGCTGACGCGGGTGTTCCCGGCGCGTACCTGTTCGGCTGGAGTGTTCAAGCGTCACAGCCAAATTGATCGGCCCTGCCTACTCGGGTACATCGACAAGTGCTCGGCACCGTGCGTCGGCCGAGTCAGCGCCGCCGAGCATCGCAAGATTGTTCTGGACTTCTGCGACTTCCTGTCGGGCAAGACCGATCGGCTGATCCGGGACATGGCGCAGCAGATGAACGAGGCTGCCGACGCGCTCGATTTCGAGAAAGCCGCGCGGTTGCGCGACAACATTTCCGCGCTCAAGCGCGCGCTGGAGAAGCAAACCGTGGTGTTCGGCGACGGCACCGATGCCGATGTCGTCGCGTTCGCCGACGACGAACTCGAAGCCGCGGTCCAGGTGTTCCACGTCCGCGGCGGACGGGTACGCGGTCAGCGCGGATGGATCGTCGAGAAATCCGGTGGCCCTGGCGAATCCGGGGATGAGGTGCTGGTGGAACAGTTCCTCACTCAGTTCTACGGTGAGCAGGCCGAATTGGACGGCGCCGCAGACGAGTACACTAACCCGGTGCCGCGCCAGGTTCTGGTGCCTGTGCTGCCGCCGAACGCCGCCGAACTGGCCGAGTGGCTGTCCGGGCTGCGCGGTTCACGTGTGCGGGTCAGAGTGGCCCAGCGTGGCGACAAACGCGCGCTGGCCGAGACGGTGCAGCGCAATGCCGCCGAGGCGCTGGCCCAGCACAAGCTCAAGCGTGCCGGTGACTTCAACGCGAGATCGGAAGCGTTGCAGAGCATTCAAGATGCGCTGGGACTTGCTGACGCACCGCTTCGTATCGAGTGCGTGGACGTCAGCCACGTGCAGGGCACCGATGTGGTCGCGTCGCTGGTGGTGTTCGAGGATGCGTTGCCCAAGCGATCGGACTACCGGCATTTCGCGATCCGCGATGCGGCCGGTGCCGGACGGTCCGACGACGTCGGGTCGATCGCCGAAGTCACGCGGCGCAGGTTCCTGCGGCATCTGTCGGACGCCGCGCACAAAGGTCACAATGGTGAAGGTCACGAAGGTGAAGGTCACAAAGGTGAGGGTGAGGGACGGGCGCGCAGATTCGCCTATCCGCCAAACCTTTACGTGGTCGACGGCGGCGCACCTCAGGTAAATGCCGCGCAGGCGGTGCTCGACGAGCTCGGGATCACCGACATCGCGGTGATCGGCCTGGCGAAGCGGTTGGAAGAGGTGTGGGTGCCGTCGGAGCCCGATCCGCTGATCATGCCGCGCAACAGCGAGGGGCTGTACCTGTTGCAGCGGATCCGCGACGAGGCGCACCGGTTCGCGATCGCCTATCACCGCAGCAAGCGCTCGAAGCGGATGACCGCGTCGGCGCTGGACGCGGTGCGGGGGCTGGGCCAGACGCGGCGCAAGGCGCTGGTCGCGCACTTCGGGTCGGTGGCCAGGCTGAAGCACGCGTCGATTGAGGAGATCACCGCGGTTCCGGGCATCGGGGTGGCGACGGCCCGCGCGGTGCTGGAGGCGCTGCGGGTGGCGGATTCCACGGAACCAACGCGGATGGCGCCGAGATGAGTGATGATCGAAGCAAGGCATCCGGATGACAGACCAGGGCACGGGCGAGGAGCTGCGGGGCGACCCCCGGGACGAGGCGGCTGCAGCGGAATCCGGCATCGACGTCGTCCTGGTCACTGGGCTGTCCGGGGCCGGGCGTGGCACCGCGGCGAAGGTGCTGGAGGACCTCGGCTGGTACGTCGCCGACAACCTGCCGCCGGAGCTGATCGCCCAGATGGTGGACCTCGGATTGGCCGCCGGCTCGCGGATCACCCAGCTGGCGGTGGTACTTGACGTGCGGTCCCGCGGCTTCACCGGTGACTTGGATTGGGTGCGTAAGGATTTGGCGACGAGGGCGATCTTCCCACGAGTGCTGTTCCTTGAGGCGTCCGACGATATCCTGGTGCGGCGCTACGAGCAGGTGCGGCGCAGCCATCCGCTCCAAGGCGACCAAACGCTGGCGGAGGGCATCGCCGCGGAGCGCAGGATGCTGGCCCCGCTGCGGGAGGGCGCCGATCTGATCATCGACACCTCGACACGGTCTGTGCGCGGGCTGCGCGAAAGCATCGAGCGGGCGTTCGGAGGGGAGGCCGCGGCGCTCACCAGCGTCACGGTGGAATCGTTCGGGTTCAAATACGGGCTCCCGATGGACGCGGACATGGTGATGGACGTCCGGTTCCTGCCCAATCCGCACTGGGTGGACGAATTACGGCCCCAGACCGGGCAGTCCCCGGCGGTGCGGGAATACGTGTTGTCGCAACCCGGTGCCGAAGAATTCCTGGGGACCTACCATCGACTGTTATCCCTTGTTGTCGAGGGATACCGACGGGAGGGGAAGCGTTACATGACGGTCGCCATCGGTTGCACAGGCGGCAAGCACCGCAGCGTCGCGATGGCCGAGGCGTTGGCCGAACGTCTGCAACCGAACGACGAACTGTCGGTGCGGGTACTGCACCGCGACTTGGGTCGCGAATGAGCGACCGCATCGTCGCCCTCGGCGGCGGGCACGGGCTGTATGCCACGTTGTCCGCTGCACGCCGGATCACCCCGCATGTCACCGCGGTGGTCACCGTCGCCGACGACGGGGGTTCGTCGGGGCGGCTGCGTAGCGAGCTCGATATCGTGCCACCAGGCGACTTGCGAATGGCGTTGGCTGCATTGGCATCTGACAGTGGTTACGGGCGGCTGTGGGCGACCATCTTTCAGCACCGCTTCGGCGGGACCGGAGCGCTCGCGGGCCATCCGATCGGCAACTTGTTGCTCGCCGGGCTCAACGAGATGCTGGCCGACCCGGTGGCCGCGCTCGACGAGCTCGGCCGGATCCTCGGGGTCAAGGGCAGGGTGTTGCCGATGTGCCCGATCGCGCTGCAGATCGAGGCCGACGTCGCGGGGCTCGAGGCCGACCCGCGGATGAGCCGAGTGATCCGCGGGCAGGTGGCCGTCGCGACGACGCCGGGAAAGGTGCGACGTGTCCGGCTCCTGCCGGGCGATCCGCCGGCGACCCGCCAGGCTGTCGATGCGATCCTGGACGCGGATCTCGTTGTGCTCGGCCCGGGTTCATGGTTCACAAGTGTGATTCCGCATGTGCTGGTTCCGGGGCTCGCGGCGGCGCTGCAGGCGACGTCCGCGCGGCGCGCGCTCGTACTGAACCTTGCAGCAGAGCCGGGGGAGACCGCAGGGTTCTCCGCCGAGCGCTATGTGCATGTGCTGTCGCAGCATGCCCCGGGGTTCCATGTGCACGAGATCGTCGTCGACGCCGAACGGGTGCCGGGCGAGCGCGAGCGGGACCAGCTGCAGCGCACCGCCAGCCTTCTCAATGCCGAGGTGAGGTTTGCTGACGTGGCCAGACCTGGTACATCTCTACATGACCCGGCGAAGTTGGCCGCGGTCTTGGACAGCGTGCGAGCCCGGGCATCGGTGATGCCGATCGCACCGACGGTCCCGACCCCGGCGGCCGGCCCGTCTGACGAACCGAGTCTGAATGGACCGGGAGGTGACGACCCGTGGCGATGACCGCCGAGGTCAAGGACGAGTTGAGCAGGTTGATCGTCAATTCGGTGAGCGCGCGCAAGGCGGAAGTGGCCGCGTTGCTGCGGTTCGCCGGCGGCCTGCACATCGTGTCTGGCCGGGTCATCGTTGAAGCCGAGGTGGATCTCGGCATCATCGCGCGCCGGCTCCGCAAGGACATCTTCGACCTGTACGGGTACAACACTTTGGTGCATGTGTTGTCTGCCAGCGGGATTCGCAAGAACACGCGTTATGTGGTTCGGGTGGCCAAGGACGGTGAGGCGCTCGCGCGCCAAACCGGGCTGCTGGACCTGCGGGGACGGCCGGTGCGCGGGCTACCGGCCCATGTGGTTGGGGGCAGTGTTGCCGACGCGGAGGCGGCCTGGCGCGGTGCGTTCCTGGCGCACGGGTCTCTGACCGAGCCGGGGCGGTCATCCGCGCTCGAAGTCAGCTGCCCGGGGCCCGAGGCGGCGCTGGCGCTGGTCGGCGCCGCGCGGAGGCTGGGCATCAGCGCCAAGGCTCGCGAGGTGCGGGGCGCCGACCGTGTCGTGGTCCGCGACGGAGATGCCATCGGTGCGCTGTTGACCCGGATGGGGGCACAGGACACCCGGTTGACGTGGGAGGAGCGGCGGATGCGCCGCGAGGTGCGCGCGACCGCGAACCGGCTGGCGAACTTCGACGATGCGAACCTGCGCCGTTCGGCACGGGCGGCGGTGGCGGCGGCGGCCAGGGTCGAGCGTGCGCTGGAGATCCTCGGCGACACGGTGCCGAATCACCTTGCCGCGGCGGGCAAGCTGCGCGTCGAACACCGTCAGGCGTCGTTGGAAGAGCTGGGGCGACTTGCCGATCCGCCGATGACGAAAGATGCTGTGGCAGGCCGGATTCGGCGCTTGCTGTCAATGGCTGACCGCAAGGCCAAGCAGGAGGGCATACCCGACACGGAGTCGGCGGTGACTCCGGATCTACTGGAGGATGCATAAACGTGGAGCAATACCACCGCGGCGAGCTGACTTTCGATGTGATCGACGCCGGCCCGGCTGACGGCCCCGTCGTCGTGCTGTTGCACGGGTTCCCTCAGTTCAACACGAGCTGGAACGCGGTGATCGACCGGCTGACCGCACAGGGATATCGGTGTCTGGCCCCGAACCAGCGGGGATATTCGCCCGGCGCCCGGCCGCGACGGCGGCGGGATTACCGCATGTCTGAGATCGTCGAGGACATCCGCGCGCTGATCGACGCATCAGGCGCCGAGCGGGTGCATCTGGCTGCGCACGACTGGGGTGCCGCGGCCGCGTGGGCCGCGGCTGCGGAACTACCCGACCGGATAGCGACGCTGACGCCCTTTTCGGTGCCCCACCCGGGCGCATTTCTCAAGGGACTCGTGACGAGTCGGCAGGGTCTGATGTCGTGGTATATGTACTTCTTCCAGTTGCCGTGGCTGCCGGAGCGGCTTCTGCTCGGAAGCGACCATTCAGCCATCCGGATGTCCGAGTCGCTGCAGTCCGGCGGTCAGTCGAAGGAAGCCGCCGATCGTGACGCCAAGGCGATGGCCGCTCCCGGCGTACTCACCGCGGCCCTGAACTGGTATCGCGCATTGCCACTGACTGATCTGCGGCAATCGGCGGGAAAGATCGCGGTGCCGACGATGTACGTGTGGTCCGATAAGGACATCGCCCTCGCTGAAAAACCCGCGCGCAACACTGTGCGATACGTCACCGGCGACTACCGATTCGAGGTTCTGCGAGGCGTCTCACACTGGATACCCGACGAGTGCCCCGACGCGGCGGCCGACCTGCTGCTGGAGTGGTTCGCAGCGCACCCGATCTAGAACAGTATTTGTGGATGATTCTGCCTGCTCAGCAGGTTATGCCTGGAGGACGCCCGCCTGCCTGCACCGCCCGCGCGACACGGGCGGCCCCACACTAGGCTGGCCCCGATAGATCACCAGCGATCAAGGAGATAGACGTGACGGTCCGGGTGGGCATCAACGGCTTCGGCCGAATCGGACGCAACTTCTACCGGGCGCTCGAGGCGCAGCAGGCACAGGGCGGCAGCACCGACATCGAGGTGGTTGCCGTCAACGACCTCACCGACAACGCCACGCTGGCGCATCTGCTGAAATTCGACTCCATCCTCGGCCGGTTCCCGAAGGACATCAGCCTGGAGGGCGACGACACGATCGTCGTCGGCAACAACAAAATCAAGGCGCTCGAGGTCAAGGAAGGGCCGGCCGCGCTGCCGTGGGGCCGCCTCGGCGTGGACGTCGTCGTCGAGTCCACCGGCATCTTCACCAACGCCGCGAAGGCCAAGGGACATCTCGACGCAGGGGCTAAGAAGGTCATCATCTCCGCGCCGGCCACCGATGAGGACATCACGATCGTCCTCGGCGTCAACGACGACAAGTACGACGGCAGCCAGCACATCATCAGCAACGCGTCGTGCACCACGAACTGCCTCGGGCCGCTGGCCAAAGTCCTCAACGACGAATTCGGCATCGTCAAGGGCCTGATGACCACCATCCACGCGTACACGCAGGACCAGAACCTGCAGGACGCGCCGCACAAGGATCTGCGGCGCGCCCGTGCCGCCGCGATAAACATCGTGCCGACGTCGACGGGCGCCGCGAAGGCCATCGGTCTCGTGATGCCGGAACTGAAGGGAAAGCTCGACGGTTATGCGCTGCGGGTGCCGATTCCGACGGGCTCCGTCACCGACCTCACCGCCGAGCTCTCGAAGTCGGCCAGTGTCGAGGAAATCAACGCCGCGTACAAGGCTGCCGCGGAAGGACCCATGAAGGGGATCCTGAAGTACTACGACGTGCCGATCGTGTCCAGCGACATCGTCACCGACCCGCACTCGTCGATCTTCGACGCGGGGCTCACCAAGGTCATCGACAACCAGGCCAAGGTGGTGGCCTGGTACGACAACGAATGGGGCTACTCGAACCGGCTCGTCGACCTCGTCGCGTTGGTCGGCAAGTCGCTGTAGAGATGGCCGAAATCTCGGTTCCCACCCTCGACGATCTTCTCGCGCAAGGGGTTTCGGGACGAGGGGTTCTCGTGCGCTCCGATCTCAACGTGCCACTGGACGACGAGGGCAACATCACCGACCCAGGCCGCATCACGGCCTCGGTACCCACGCTCAACGCACTCGCAGAGGCCGGCGCCAAGGTCGTTGTCACCGCCCATCTCGGCCGCCCCGGCGGAGCACCGGATCCCAAATATTCGCTCAAGCCGGTCGCCACCGCCCTCGGCGAGGAACTGGGCAGGCACGTGCAATTAGCGGGTGATGTCGTCGGGCCCGATGCGCTGGCAAGGGCGGAGGGTCTGACGGACGGCGATGTCCTGCTTCTGGAGAACGTGAGGTTCGATCCGCGCGAAACCAGTAAGGACGACGCCGAAAGGTTGGCCCTCGCCCGGCAGCTGGCCGAATTGGTCGGCGACGATGGAGCATTCGTCTCTGATGGCTTCGGCGTTGTGCATCGCAAGCAGGCCTCGGTGTACGACATCGCCACGCTGCTGCCGCACTACGCCGGAAGGCTTGTTGTCGCTGAAGTGGAAGTGCTGCAACAGCTCACAGCCTCGACCGAGCGACCGTATGCGGTGGTTCTCGGCGGGTCCAAGGTCTCCGACAAACTCGCGGTGATCGAACAACTGGCCGCCAAGGCCGACAGTCTGGTAATCGGCGGCGGGATGTGCTTCACATTTCTTGCCGCCCATGGTCTTTCGGTAGGGAAGTCGCTCGTTCAGCTTGAGATGATCGAGAAGTGTGCGGAGCTCCTGGAGACGTACGGGGATGTGATCCACGTGCCCGTCGACATCGTTGCCGCAAACGAGTTCAAAGCCGACTCTCCCGCCGAAACTGTCGCCGCCGACCGGATTCCCGACGACAAGATTGGGCTGGACATCGGTCCGGAGTCGGTGAAGCGGTTCACCGCACTGCTTTCCAATGCGAGGACGGTCTTCTGGAACGGGCCGATGGGCGTGTTCGAGTTCCCGGCGTTCGCGGCAGGCACCAAAGGGGTTGCGGAGGCGATCATCGGGGCAACCGAAAAGGGAGCGTTCAGCGTGGTCGGCGGCGGTGACTCCGCGGCCGCCGTGCGCGCGCTGGGCCTGCCCGAGGATGGCTTCTCGCACATTTCCACCGGTGGTGGCGCGTCGCTGGAATACCTTGAGGGCAAGACGCTGCCCGGCCTGGAAATTTTGAGCAGTGTTGAACCTTCAGGCAAGGGAGAAACGTGAGCCGCAAGCCGCTGATCGCCGGCAACTGGAAGATGAACCTCAATCACTTCGAAGCGATCGCGCTGGTGCAGAAGATCGCGTTCGCGTTGCCGGACAAGTACTACGACAAGGTCGACGTGAGCGTGCTCCCGCCCTTCACGGACCTGCGCTCGGTGCAGACGCTGGTCGACGGCGACAAGCTGCTGCTGACCTACGGCGGTCAGGATCTCTCGCAACACGAGAACGGCGCCTACACCGGCGACATCAGCGGCGCCTTCCTGACAAAGCTGGGCTGCACGTACGTCGTCGTCGGGCATTCCGAGCGGCGGACATACCACCATGAGGACGACGCGCTCGTCGCCGCGAAAGCAGCGGCGGCGCTGCGGCACGACCTGATCCCGATCGTGTGTATCGGTGAGCACCTGGAGGTTCGTGAGGCCGGTCACCACATCGCCCACTGCTCCGAGCAACTCCGCGGCTCGCTCGCCGGGCTGACGCCCGATCAACTCGCCAAGGTGGTGATCGCGTACGAGCCGGTGTGGGCGATCGGCACCGGCCGGGTGGCGAGCTCCGGCGACGCCCAGGAGGTGTGCAAGGCCATCCGCGAGGAGCTGGGCAAGATGGCGTCACCGCAGGTCGCGGACGGGGTTCGGGTGCTCTACGGTGGTTCGGTGAACGCCAAGAACATCGGCGATCTCGTTACGCAGGACGACGTCGACGGCGCGCTGGTCGGGGGCGCGTCGCTCGACGGCGAGCAGTTCGCGACGATGTGCGCGATCGCCGCAGGCGGCCCCCTGCCCTAATCGCGGCTGATCACCGGGTAGGCTGGCGGCCATGAAGTTGGCCCTGCAGATCGTGCTTGTGGTCACCAGCCTCCTGGTGGTGCTGCTGGTGCTGCTGCACCGCGCCAAGGGCGGTGGCCTGTCGACGCTGTTCGGCGGCGGGGTCCAGTCCAGCCTGTCCGGCTCGACCGTGGTCGAGAAGAACCTCGACCGGGTAACGCTGTTCGTGACCGCGATCTGGGTGGTCTCGATCGTCGGCGTCGGGCTGATGATCAGGTACAGCTGACCCGTCCGCCGTCTCCGCCATGCGATAGGTCCGGCCTGCGCCGATACTTGAACCATGGCTGACGGCCACGAGGCGGCGCTGGCACCGATCGGCGCGGTACAACGCACCCGAGTCGGACGCGACGCCACCGAGCCGCTGCGTGAGGACATCCGGCTGCTCGGCTCCATCCTCGGCGACACCGTGCGCGAACAGAACGGCGAGGAGGTGTTCGACCTCGTCGAGCGCGCGCGCGTCGAGTCGTTTCGGGTGCGGCGATCGGAGATCGACCGGTCCGAACTCGCCCTGATGTTCGACGGCATCGACATCCACGAGGCGATACCGGTGATCCGCGCTTTCTCCCACTTCGCGCTGCTGGCCAACGTGGCCGAGGACATCCACCGGGAACGGCGTCGCGCGCTTCACGTCGTGGCCGGCGAGCCACCGCAGGACAGCAGCCTGGCCGCCACCTACCGCAAGCTCGATGCGGCACAACTCGATTCGGTGACTGTCGCCCAAGCCCTCAAAGACGCGCTGGTGTCCCCGGTGATCACCGCGCATCCCACCGAGACCCGACGGCGCACGGTATTCGACACGCAGCACCGGATCACCGAGCTGATGCGGCTGCGCCTGCATGGGCACACCGAGACGCCCGACGGCCGCGACATCGAAACCGAGTTGCGGCTACAGATCCTCATGCTGTGGCAGACGGCGCTGATCCGGTTGCAGCGGTTGAAGATTCAGGACGAGATCGAAGTCGGCCTACGGTACTACCACGCTGCGTTCTTCGAGGTAATACCCCAGGTCAACGCAGAGATCCGCGATGCGCTGCAGGCTCGCTGGCCGGGTGCCCATCTGCTGGAGATGCCAATTCTGCGGCCGGGTTCATGGATCGGCGGCGACCGCGACGGCAATCCGAACGTGACCGCCGAGGTGGTCGCGCAGGCCACCGGCAGCGCGGCATACACGGCGTTCGGCCATTACTTCGCCGAACTGGCGGCGCTGCAGGACGAGCTGTCCATGTCGGCGCGGCTGGTGCAGGTCTCCGACGAACTGGCCGCGCTTGCCGACCGCTGCGATGAGCAGGCTCGGCTCGACGAGCCGTATCGTCGCGCGCTGCGAGTCATTCACGCTCGGCTCACCGCGACCGCGCAGGACGTTCTGGATCGCCAAGTCGCAACCCAACTCGACTTGGGATTGGAGCGTTATCCGACGCCGGCCGAGTTCCTGGGCGATCTGGATGTCATCGACACGTCGCTGCGCGTTCACGGCAGCGCGCTGCTCGCCGGCGATCGGTTGGCACGGCTGCGAGAGTCTTTGCGGGTCTTCGGTTTTCACCTGTCAGGCCTGGACATGCGGCAGAACTCCGATGTGCACGAGGAGGTGGTCGCCGAGCTATTGGCGTGGGCAGGCGTGCACTCGGACTACAGGTCGCTGCCCGAGCCGGAACGCGTCGAGCTGCTGGCCGGCGAGCTGGCCACCCGGCGCCCGCTGACAAGTGAAGGCGCCCGGCTATCCGAGCTGGCGCGCAAGGAACTCGACATCATCGCCGCCGCGGCGACGGCCGTTGACGTGTTCGGACCGCCGGCGGTGCCGATCTACATCATCTCGATGTGCCGGTCGGTCTCGGACATGCTGGAGGCCGCGATCCTGCTGAAGGAGGTCGGGCTGCTGGATGCTCCCCCGCAAGCGGGAGGTGCCCCCAGCGGCAGGGGGCCGAGTTCTCCGGTGGGCATCGTGCCGCTCTTCGAGACGATCGACGATTTGCAACGGGGAGCGTCGATTCTCGAAGCGGCACTGGATCTTCCGGTGTATCGGGCACTGGTCGGCAGCCTCGGTGACAGCCAAGAGGTGATGCTGGGCTACTCGGATTCCAACAAAGACGGTGGCTATCTGGCCGCGAACTGGGCGCTGTATCGCGCCGAGCTCGACCTTGTCGAAACCGCTCGCAAGACGGGCATCCGGTTGCGCCTCTTCCACGGTCGTGGCGGGACCGTTGGCCGGGGCGGCGGACCCAGCTACGACGCGATTCTGGCGCAGCCGCCCGGCGCGGTGTCCGGATCACTGCGCCTGACCGAGCAGGGTGAAATCATCGCCGCCAAGTACGCCGAGCCGCGGATCGCGCGGCGCAACCTCGAGTCGCTCGTCGCCGCGACGCTCGAGGCCACGCTGCTGGACGTGGAGGGACTCGGCGATGCCGCCGGGCCCGCGTACCAGGTTCTCGACGAGCTCGCGGCGCTGGCACACCGCGCCTACGCCGAATTAGTCCACGAAACACCGGGATTCGTCGAATACTTCATGGCGTCGACTCCCGTCAGCGAGATCGGCGCGCTCAACATCGGAAGCCGTCCGACGTCGCGCAAGCAAACCACGTCCATCTCCGACCTTCGCGCGATTCCGTGGGTGCTGGCGTGGAGCCAGTCGCGCGTGATGCTGCCGGGCTGGTACGGGACCGGGTCCGCGGTCGAGCAGTGGATTTCCGGCGGTGAGGGTCGCCTGGAGGTGCTGCAGGACCTATACCGGCGCTGGCCGTTCTTCCGCACCGTTCTGTCGAACATGGCTCAGGTGCTGGCGAAGTCGGACATGGGCCTGGCCAGTCGCTATGCGGGGCTGGTCGCCGACGAGACGTTGCGCCGCCGCGTGTTCGACAGACTCGTCGCCGAACACGAGCGCACGATCAGAATGCACGGATTGATCACCGGGCAGGACGACCTGCTCGCCGACAATCCGGCGTTGGCGCGCTCGGTGTTCAACCGGTTTCCGTACCTGGAGCCGCTCAACCACCTGCAGGTGGAGCTGCTGCGCCGGTACCGCTCCGGCGACGACGACGAGCTCGTGCAGCGCGGCATCCTGCTCACCATGAACGGTCTCGCGTCGGCGCTACGCAACAGCGGCTGACGGAACCGGCCGCGCCGGGCAGACCTCGTCGAGAGTTGATCTAGTCGAGAGCGACATAGTCGAGGAGGCACGGCCCGGCGGCGCGCGCGACACCACCGATCTGCGCAGGGACCGGGCGAGGATGCTCGCTCCAACCCGGTGTCATCCGGTAACGGCCGAGCAAGTGCGTCACTGCGGTGGCCATCGCGGCGAGCGAGAACGGCTGCGCCGGGCATGAGTGCCGGCCGTGACCGAATGCGGTGACAAGCATCGGCGACGTCAATGTGCGGGTATCTCGTAGCCGGTGGCCGGTCCATCGATCGGGATCCCACCGCGCCAGGTCGGGCGCAGCCGATGTGTTCAGCAGCGGGAGCAGAGTGGCAATCATCCAACCCGGTGGCACCTCATACGTGTTGTCACCGGTGTCCAGGCAGACCGCTGACAGCACGGCGCGGGTCATGATCGAGCGCTGGGCCAGGCGGGTGGATTCCAGCGCGCAACGCCGGGCGAGGTCGCGATCGTTGCCTGGTCGTCTGCAAGCCGCTTGCAAGACGTTCAATCCGCGGCAGATATGCGGGGTGCTCCAGCAGGTCGACGATCGCCCAGCCGAGCGCGGCGGCCAGGTTGGACATCGACGCGACGTGGATCAGTGCCACGTCGAGCGCGATGCCGCGAACCCGCGCGTCGGCCGGCTCCGTCGACCACGCGTCGACGATCCTGCCGAAGAGTGAGTGGCCGTCGGTGGCCCGGCCGACCGCGGCACCCACAACGGCCGTGCCCACAACCGCGGCGACCTCGTCCAGTGCCGCTCGCTCGGCTCGTTTGCCGGATGCGGCAACCGCGGCCATCGCATCCGGGTGGACGAAAGCCTCGGCGCCATCGAGCGTGTCGAACGCCCGCACCAGGCGTTCGAACGCATCGCCGTCGGCCGATCCGGGACCCGCCCACGACGCGAGCCCCATCCGGTGTGCGAGCCGGCGGGACAGGTCGAACACGTCCACGCGGCCGTGTGAGCCCAATTCCACCGCGGTCTGTTCGAGGGCCCGGTTCAGGTTGACGAGATAGGACGCGACATCGTCGCGGCGGAACAACGCGCCGGGAAGAATGCGGCGCCCGACGAAGATGTCATCGGGCAGCTTGCGGCGCAGCATCAGATAGTCGGCGACCCCCTTACTCGCCTGCTCCTCGGGCAGCGCGTAGAACGACTCGACGCCGGTGGGGGAGAAGGTGAACAGGTAATGGTCCGCACCGCTGTTCACGACAAACGTGTCGCCAAGCCGGGCGCGCGCTTCGGCGATCGCCGCGACGGCATCGCCCACCGCGACATCCCACGGGAGCCCGGTGCCCTCAGCGAGAGGAGCCGCGGCCGGCGTCTTGATCACGACTAGAGGTGGGTGCGGTCGCGAATCGACTTGACTACCTGGCGAATCGCGGTTTCGGTCGCCGCGAATGGGGCCACCGCGGTCTCGCCGATACCAACGATGTTTTCCACCCGATCAACGAGCCCGACGACCGGTTCCGCCAGACTGACGATGCGCTCGAGGCGGGTGAGTGTCTCGTTCAAGCGCGTCAAACTACCGTTGAAGGTGACAAGTGAGTTGTCCAGGCCCTCGATGGAATTGTCGAGAGCTGCAAGCGACGTGGTTAACGTGTTCAACACGGTCTCGAGTTGTTCGATGGTGAGGTCGGCGTTCAGCGCCGCGTTGGCCAACGTCTTGATTCGTTCCCGACCCGTGCGCGGCGTGCCCTTGTCTGCCATGCCGGTCATTATTACCCGTCGGTGAGCCTCGCTGCTGCGGCTTCGTCGAGCAGCCAGACGGTGGCATCGGTGCCGATTGCACCGGCGGCTGGTACGTCGACAGGGTCGGCTCCGTTGATCGCGGCGGCGACGGCATCCGCCTTGCCTGACCCCGATACGACCAGCCACACCTCCCGTGACCTTTGAATTGCCGGAAGCGTCAAGGTGATTCGTCGGGGCGGGGGCTTGGGCGAGTTTTCGACCGCAATCACCTGCCGGGTTTTCTCCCGCACCGCGTCGGTGTCGGGGAACAGCGAGTTGATGTGACCCTCCGGGCCCATGCCCAACAGATGAACGTCGAAGCGGGGAGCGGGTTCGCCGGGGTCGGCAAGCGTCGCCAGCTCACGCTGGTAACCGGCGGCCGCGGCCTGGATGTCGTTTCCGAACTCGCCGTCGCTGGCCGCCATCGGATGCACGTTGCCTGCCGGGATGTCGATGCGGTCGAGCAGCGCGGCCCGGGCCTGCTTATCGTTGCGCTCGTCGTCGTCGGACGGAACGAAGCGGTCATCACCCCAGAACACATGGACCTTGGACCAGTCGATGCGTTCGCAGTGTTCACCGACGTGCGACAACAGCCCGATACCGGTGCCGCCGCCCGTGAGCACGATCATCGCCCGCCCGTGCGCGTCGACGGCTGAGGCAATCGCATCGGCGAGGCGGTCTCCGGCGGCTGCGACCAAAGCCGCTGTGTCAGGATATTTTTCGACGATCAGCTTGCTCATACGTACTGCACCTTGTCGACGCCCCGGAGGGCTTCCTCGTAGATCTCGTCGGCATCCAACCGGCGCATGTCCTCCGCGAGGCATTCGCAGGTTTCTCTGCGCGGCAACGGGACGAGCGCGGCCGGCCGGCCGGTGCGGCTCAGCGTCGCAATGGAGCCGGTCTGGGGCCGGCTCAGCGTCACGGTCTCGCTGGCGCGCGCCAACTCGACCTTCAGGTCGCCGACCGCGCGCCGCACCGGGCCGTCAATCCGGGCGGCCAGCCAGCCCGCCAGAATGTCGAGCGCGGGTTCGGTCTTGAGGCCCGACACCAGTACGGAATTCACGGGCTCGTGGGGCGCCTGATCGAGCGCCGACGTCAGCAGCGCACGCCATTGGGTGATGCGGCTCCACGACAGGTCCGTGTCGCCGGGCGAATAGCCCTGCAGCCGGCCCTTGATCGATGCGAGCGGATCCTCGGTGTCTGTCGCATCGGTCAGTCGGCGATTCGCTAACTGACCCACCGGATCCTGTGCCGGCACCGCCGGCGCCGCTCCCGGCCACCATGCCACCACTGGGGTGTCGGGCAGCAGGAACGGGAGCACGACGCTGTTCGCATGCGAGGCCAGCGGACCCGCGATGCGCAGCACAACTACCTCGCCGCCACCGGCGTCACCCCCGACCCGCAGCTGCCCGTCCAGTCGCGGGCTGTCTGCGAGTCGGTCGACCGGCAGCACCACGATGATCCGGCATGGGTGCTCGCGGCTGGCCCGGGTGGACGAGTCGATGGCGTCCGTTGCGGGATCGTCCGAGTCCGCGACGACCACGAGCGTCAGCACGCGGCCGAGCGTGATCGCACCCTCCTGTTCGCGCAGTTCGGTGATCTTCTTGTTGATCTCGTTGGTGGTCGTGTTGGGCAGGTCCACGATCATGGTCGCCGCCATTCCCGGCCGGTGCGCCCCAACATCTCGAACGACGACTCCGGGCCCCAGGTGCCTGCCTCGTACGGATCAGGCCGGCCGTGCGTCGCCCAATAGTCGAGCACCGGATCGAGTACCTCCCAGGACAATTCGACCTCCTGGTTGACGGGGAACAGTGAGGGCTCGCCGAGCAGGACGTCCAGGATCAGTCGTTCGTACGCCTCGGGCGAGTCCTCGGCGAACGCCGAGCCGTAGGAGAAGTCCATGTTCACGTCTCGGACTTCCATCGCCGTGCCGGGCACCTTGGAGCCAAACCGCAAGGTGATGCCTTCATCCGGCTGGACCCGGATGACCATGGCGTTCTGACCGAGTTCTTCGGTCATCGTCTGGTCGAAAGGCAGGTGGGGCGCGCGTTTGAACACCAGGGCGATCTCGGTCACCCGGCGGCCCAACCGTTTTCCAGTCCGCAGGAAGAACGGCACTCCGGCCCAACGTCGCGTGTCGATCTCGAGCGTGATCGCCGCGAAGGTCTCGGTGGTGGAGTCCTCCGAGAACCCCTCCTCGTCGAGGAGCCCGACGACCTCCTCGCCGCCCTGCCAGCCGGCCGTGTACTGCCCGCGCGAGGTGGTCTCGGACAGGGGCTGCGCAAGCCGGACCGCCGAAAGAACCTTGACCTTCTCGTCTTTCAATTCATGCGGGTCAAAATTGATCGGCTCCTCGAGCGCGGTGAGCGCCAACAACTGCATCAGGTGGTTCTGGATCACGTCGCGGGCCGCGCCGATGCCGTCGTAGTAGCCGGCGCGGCCACCCAGCCCGATGTCCTCGGCCATCGTGATCTGCACATGGTCGACGTAGTGGGCGTTCCACACCGGTTCGAACAGCTCATTCGCGAAACGCAGCGCCATGATGTTCTGAACGGTTTCCTTGCCCAGGTAGTGGTCGATGCGAAACACTGTGTCCTCGGGAAACACGCCGTTGACCACGGCATTGAGGTCGCGCGCGCTTTGCAGGTCGTGACCGAACGGTTTCTCGATCACCACCCGGCTCCATCGGCCCTCCTGCTGATGAGCGAGCCCCGACTTCGACAGCTGCTCGCAGACAACCGGGAAGGCGCCCGGCGGAATCGCCAGGTAGAACGCATGATTGCTGCCCGTTCCGCGTTCGGCGTCCAGCTTGTCCAGCGTCTCGGCGAGGCGGGTGAACCCTGCTTCGTCGTCGAATGCGCCCTTCACGAACCGGATGCCCTCGGCCAGCCGGTCCCACACCTCCTTGCGGAAGGGGGTACGCGCGTGATCCTTGACCGCGTCGTACACGACCTTGGCGAAATCCTCGTCAGTCCAGTCCCGCCTGGCGAACCCGACGAGCGCAAAGCTCGGAGGCAGCAGTCCGCGATTGGCAAGGTCGTAGATCGCCGGCATCAGCTTCTTGCGGGCGAGGTCGCCGGTGACCCCGAAGATCACCACGGCGCACGGGCCCGCGATGCGGGGCATACGCTGATCCCGCTTGTCGCGCAGCGGGTTTCGCCACCCGGCGGCTGTCGCCGCGGATTTTGTGCCCACGGCGGTCACTTCTTTGCGGCGTCGAGCTGTTCCTGGGTGGCCGCCAGCAGCTCCTGCCACGATTTTTCGAACTTCTCGACGCCTTCATCCTCCAAGACCACGAACACGTCGGCGAGATCGACGCCGACCGCCTCGAGCTTGTCGAACACGGCCTGCGCCTCGCCGGCCCGGCCGATGACGGCGTCGCCGGCGATGACACCGTGGTCGGCGACCGCGTCGATGGTCTTCTCCGGCATCGTGTTAACGGTGTTCGGGGCGACCAGTTCGGTGACGTACAGGGTGTCGGAGTACGCGGGGTTCTTGACTCCGGTCGACGCCCACAGCGGCCGCTGCACCCGGGCCCCGGCGGCCTTGAGCGCCTGGTAGCGCTGGCCGCCGACAAAGACCTCCTCGTAGGCCGCATAGGCGAGCCGGGCGTTCGCCACACCGGCCTGGCCGCGCAGGGCGAGCGCCTCATCGGTGCCGATCTTGTCCAGCCGGCTGTCGATCTCGGTGTCGACGCGTGACACGAAGAACGACGCGACCGAGTGGATCTTCGACACGTCGTGGCCGGCCTGCTTGGCCGCTTCGATCCCCGCCAGGTACGCGTCCATCACCTCGCGGTGCCGCTCGACCGAGAAGATCAGCGTGACGTTGACCGAGATGCCTTCGGCGAGTGTCGAAGTGATGGCCGGCAGCCCCGCCTTGGTGGCGGGGATCTTGATCAACAGGTTGGGCCGGTCGACGATCTTCCACAGCTCGATGGCTTGCAGGACCGTCTTGTCGGTGTCGTGCGCGAGCCGGGGATCCACCTCGATGGACACCCGGCCGTCGACGCCGTCGGACGCCTCCCACTGCGGGCGCAGCACGTCGCACCCGTCGCGCACGTCGTCCGTGGTGACCGTGCGGATCGTGGCGTCCACGTCGGCGCCGCGCTCGGCCAGCTCGGCGACCTGGTCGTCGTAGGCGTGGCCGCCTGACAGCGCGTGCTGGAAGATCGTCGGGTTCGTGGTCACCCCGACGACGCACTTGGTGTCGATCAGTTGCTGTAGATTGCCCGTCCGCAGCCGCTCGCGGGACAGGTCGTCGAGCCAGACGGACACGCCCGCCGCGGACAACGCCGCGAGGTTCGGATTCTGAGTCATTTCGGTTGGGCCCTTTCCTAGTTGTCCAGTGATCGTTCCGCGGCAGCGACGACGGCTTCCGGGGTGAACCCGAATTCGCGGAACAACGTTTTTGCGTCGGCGGACTCGCCATAGTGCTCGATCGACACGATCTCACCGGTGTCGCCGACGAGCTTGTACCAACTCTGGGCGACCGCGGCCTCGACGGCGACTCGCGCTGACACCGTGGGTGGCAGCACGGAATCGCGGTATTCGACCGGCTGGGATTCGAACCACTCTACGCACGGCATCGACACCACGCTGGCCTGGATGCCCTTGTCCGCCAGGATCTTCTGGGCGGCGACGGCCAGTTGCAACTCGGAACCGGTGCCGATCAGAATCACGTCGGGCTCCTCGGCGGGGTGCCCGCCCAGCACGTAACCGCCTTTGGCAACGCCTTCGTTGGTGGTGCCCTCGAGAACCGGAATGCCCTGGCGGGTCAGGACCAACCCGACCGGGCCGCTGGTCGCGGCGCGCGACAGGATCGTGTGCCATGCGTACGCGGTCTCGTTCGGGTCGCCGGGCCGCACCACCGACAGGTTCGGAATCGTGCGCAGCGCCGCGAGGTGTTCGATCGGCTGGTGGGTCGGGCCGTCCTCACCCAGCCCGATCGAGTCGTGCGTCCACACGTAGATGGTGTCGATGTTCATCAGCGACGCGAGCCGCACAGACGGACGCATGTAATCGGAGAACTGAAGGAACGTCCCGCCGTACGCCCTGGTCGGCCCGTGTAGCACGATGCCCGACAGGATCGCGGCCATCGCGTGCTCGCGGATACCGAAATGCAACGTGCGGCCATACCAATGGGCTGTGTAATCCTTCGTCGAAATCGACGGCGGCCCAAAGGAATCGGCGCCCTTGATCGTGGTGTTGTTGCTGCCGGCGAGGTCCGCCGAACCGCCCCACAGCTCGGGCAGCTTCGGCCCGAGCGCATTCAGCACCTCACCCGACGCGGCGCGGGTGGCCAGCGGCTTGCTGCCCGGCTCCCAGAAGGGCAGGTCTGCGTCCCAACCGTCGGGCATCTTCTGCGCGAGCAGCCGGTCCAGCAGCGCCTTGCGGTCCGGCTCGCGCTGCGACCACGCGTCGAACTCGGCCTGCCACTTCTGGTGGGCCTCCCGGCCGCGGTCGATGAGCTTGCGGGTGTGCGCAATCACCTCATCGCGCACCTCGAAGTTCTTGTCCGGGTCGAAGCCGAGGATCTTCTTGACCGCCGCGACTTCTTCGTCACCAAGCGCCGCGCCGTGCGCCTTACCGGTGTTCATCAAGTGCGGTGCCGGATAGCCGATGATTGTGCGCACAGCGATGAACGACGGCTTGTCCGTGACGGCCTTGGCCGCGGCGATCGCGTCCTGGATGCCGACGACGTTCTCGCCGCCCTCGACGGTCTGGACGTGCCAGCCGTAGGCCGCGTAACGGGCCGCGGTGTCCTCGGACAGCGCGATTTTGGTGTCGTCCTCGATCGAAATGTGATTGTGGTCGTAGAAGACGATCAAATTGCCCAGCTGCTGGGTGCCCGCCAGCGAGGACGCCTCCGACGTGACGCCTTCCTCCATGTCGCCGTCGGACACAATCACGTAGATGTGGTGGTCAAACGGGCTGGTTCCCGGCGCGGCGTCGGGGTCGAACAAACCGCGCTCGTAACGCGACGCCATCGCCATGCCGACGGAGGAGGCCAGGCCCTGACCGAGTGGGCCGGTGGTGATCTCGACGCCCGTGGTGAGCTTGAACTCGGGGTGACCGGGGGTCTTGGAGCCCCAGGTCCGCAGCGACTCGATGTCGGACAGCTCCAGCCCGAACCCGCCCAGGTACAGCTGCAGGTACAGCGTCAGGCTGCTGTGTCCTGCGGACAGCACGAACCGGTCCCGGCCGAGCCAGTGTGTGTCGCTTGGGTCGTGGCGCATGGTCCGCTGAAACAGCGTGTAGGCCAGCGGAGCCAGGCTCATGGCCGTACCGGGATGACCATTGCCCACTTTCTGGACCGCGTCCGCCGCCAGCACGCGAACGGTGTCGACCGCTTCGGAATCTAGGTCCGTCCAATCGTCCGGATGGTCGGGGCGGGTAAGGGCAGAGATCTGCTCAAGCGTGGTCACAAACGCGCTCCTCACGTCGGTGGACTGGCCCGGCCACTAATTCAACGTCAACCCTAGTGCGGGCGGGCGGGATGGTCGATCGCTGTGGTTAACGGTCGACAAGGATCGGGTGGCGTGTTGGTTCCCTGCGCCGAAATCGCGGTGAAACCGACGCCGGCGGGCTCCAGCGATGCGATTGAGGAAAATGACCCTGAAGTGTGGGCTCGGGCCGCCCGCGGTCTACCATCGCCTGTAGTAGAAGCTGAGCGCTCGCGCGAACAGCCGACAACGCCGCTGAGGAGTATCTGCTTGAGCATTCGCGAGCGGGCATGGGTGTCGTGGCCCAACCGCACCCGCGGCGCGCTGCTCGGCTACCTCGGCTTGACCAAGCCGCGGGTCATCGAGTTGCTGCTGGTCACCGCGATCCCGGCGATGCTGCTGGCGCACCGGGGCACGGTGGCCCCGATGTTGATCCTCAACACGCTGATCGGCGGCATGCTCGCGGCCGCGGGCGCGAACACGCTGAACTGCGTCGCCGACGCCGACATAGACAAGGTGATGAAACGCACCGCGCGCCGGCCACTGCCGCGCGCCGCCGTGCCGACGCGCCGTGCCCTGGTGTTCGGCATTGTGCTCTCGGTGGCCTCGTTCTTCTGGCTGTGGTGGACGACGAACCTGCTGTCCGGCCTGCTCGCGGTCGCCACGATCGCGTTCTACGTATTCGTCTACACATTGCTGCTGAAGCGCCGGACCTCACAGAACGTCGTCTGGGGCGGGGCCGCCGGGTGCATGCCGGTGATGATCAGTTGGTCCGCGGTCACCGGGACCATCGGCTGGCCGGCCATGGCGATGTTCGCGATCATCTTTTTCTGGACACCGCCGCACACCTGGGCGCTGGCGATGCGCTACAAGGAGGACTACCAGGCAGCGGGCGTGCCGATGCTGCCCGCGGTCGCGACCGAACGCCAAGTGACCAAACAGATCGTGGTGTACACGTGGCTCACCGTCGCCGCGACCCTGGTTCTGGCCCTTGCCGCGGGCTGGCTATACGCGTCGGTTGCCGTGCTGGCCGGGGTGTGGTTCCTGGCGATGGCGCATCAGCTGTATGCGGGAGTACGTCGAGGCGAGCCTGTGAAACCGCTGCGGCTTTTCCTGCAGTCCAACAACTATCTGGCCGTCGTCTTCTGCGCGCTGGCCGTGGACTCCGCGCTGGCGCTGCCGACGCTGTTAGGGCACTAGCACGATCGAGCCGGTCGTCCTGCGGCCCTGCAGGTCTTCGTGCGCTCGCCCCGAGTCGGTCAACGGGTAGCGCTCGCTGACGGTAACCGCGATCGAGCCCGCCGCGATCGCGTCAAGCAGCTCGCCCGCGCGCCAAGAGAACTCGTCACCGGTGCGGGTGAAATGTACAAGGCTGGGCCGGGTCAGATATACCGAGCCGGCGGCGTTGAGCCGCTGCGGGTTCACCGGCGGCACCGGCCCGCTGGACGCGCCGAACAACGCCAGCGTCCCGCGCACCGCGAGGCTGGCCAGGCTGGCGTCGAACGTCGTCTTGCCGACCCCGTCGTAGACGGCGGCCACACCGTTGCCGTCGGTCAGCTCCCGGATCCTGGCACCGAACTCGTCGGGGGTGTCGGGGTAGTCGAGCACCTCGACCGCGCCGGCGTCGCGGGACAATGCGGCCTTCTCGGGTGTCGACACGGTCGTGATCACCCGCACGGCCAGGCTCGTGGCCCACTGAGTGAGGATGAGCCCCACGCCGCCCGCGCCCGCGTGTACGAGCACGGTGTCGCCCTGTTGGACCGGGTATACCGATTTGAGCAGGTAGTGCGCCGTCATGCCCTTGAGAAGCACACCCGCTACCACGTCCGACGGCAGACCGTCGGGCACGAAGGCGACGAAATCTGCGGGCGCGACACAGTATTCGGCGTATGCGCCAGCGGCATTTGCGGTCACCACCCGGTCGCCCACGCGCAGCGCCGCAACCCCGTCACCGACCGCGGCAACGGTGCCGCAGACCTCGGTGCCGAGGATGAACGGCGTCTCGCGGGGATATGCGCCGGATCGGAAGTAGGTGTCGATGTAGTTGACGCCGATCGCTTCGGCCTTGATCAGCACCTCGCCCGGCCCGGGCGAGGGCTCGGGTTTCTCGACGTAGCGAAGGACCTCCGGACCGCCGTGTTCGGCGACTTCGATTGCGCGCATCTGACTATCATCCCCGATGATGAAACTTGCCCGGCCAGACGTCTTCCATCCGCGCATCGTGCTGGCCGGCTGCCCGCGGTTGGTGTCGGGTGACGGAGACGACGCCGGTTTAGTGACAGCCCTGCGTGGACGCGGGCTGCACGCCAAGTGGTTGTCGTGGGACGACCCGGACACCGTCCGCGCCGACGTGGTGATCCTGCGGGCGACGTGGGATTACGCCGAGCGGCTCGAGGAGTTTCTGGCGTGGACGACGACCGTGCCCCACCTGCTCAACGACCCCGCGGTCGTCGCATGGAACGCGGACAAGCGTTACTTGCTGGACCTGGCCGGGCGCGGAGTGCCCACCGTGCCGAGTGCGATTTTCACGCCGAACGAACGGGTTCGACTGCCGGCCGCCGCGCAGGTGGTGGTCAATGCGTCAATAGGTGCGGGTTCGGTTGGCGCGCAACGATATGCCGACCGGACCGCGGCGATGGCGCATGCCGCGGCATTGCAGGCACAGGGCCGTGGCGTGCTGGTGCAGCCCTACGACGACCGGATCGAGCGGGCAGGGGAGACCGCGCTGGTGTTCCTCGGCGGCAAGTCGTCGCACGCGTTCACCAAGGCCGCGATGCTGCCCGCGGAAGGGCACCAGGCAGAGCTGGACGCGACCGGCACCTATGCGGTTGAGTCGCTCGCGCCTGCCGAACCGGACTTCGAAGTGTGGGACGTCGGGTTCGCCGCCCTTGACGCGGCGGCCGCCCAACTGAACATGGCGGCCAGAGACTTCCTGTACGCGCGCGTCGACCTCATCGGCGAGATCGATGATCCGCGACTGCTCGAGCTGGAACTCATCGAGCCGTCGCTGGGGTGGACCCGGCTCGATGAGCAGACACGCGACCTGCAGCAGCGGGAGTTCGCGCGGTGCCTGGCGTCATCGCTCGAGCGGCTCGGGCTTGGTCCGCTGTCGCATCGACGCCCATAGCGCCGCGGTGGCGGCGGTCACGGCCGCGGCGCCCGCCACGTGGACCGCGACGAGGGCCGCGGGCACGCCGGTGAAGTACTGCACCGTCCCCACCAGGGCCTGCGCGCATACCAGCGCGATCAGCACACCGAGCCGCAGCAACACCGGCCTCGGGGCGGAGGTCGCCAGCAATCCGAAGCCCAGGCCGACCAGCAGCGCGAGATAGCCGATCAGCAGCGACGAGTGCGCGTGCACCAGCGTGGTGATCTCGACCTGCAGCCTGGGGATCGTCCGAGTCGAACTCGTGTCGCCTGCATGCGGGCCGGCGGCCGTCACCAGCGTGCCGGCGACCAGTACGGCAGCCAGGGCGACCGCGCTCAGAACGGTCAACCAGCGCAACGGCTTTGCTACGTAGTCGGCCGGAGATGCGGCGGTGTAGTCGGCCGGAACTACGGCGGTGTCTTTTTGATCGGGTTGATCGGGTTCGCCGATCTTGACGTACAGCAGGACGGCCAGCCACACCACCGTCATCGACGCGAGCAGATGCAGAGCCACCGTCCACCACAGCAGGCCGGTCCGTACGGTGATGCCGCCGATGATGGCCTGCAGTACGGTCGACGCCGGCATCAACCACGCGTACACCCGCACCTCGGTGCGCCGACGGGCCCGGGTAACCGCATACACCACCAGGATCGCGGTCAACACGACGCCGAACGTGATCATCCGGTTGCCGAACTCGACCGCCTGGTGGATGCGCGGCACCTCCGACACCGCGACGGGGGTGAAGCTGCCGGGGAAGCACTGCGGCCAGGTCGGACAGCCCAACCCGGACGCGGTGACCCGGACGATCGCGCCGGTCACCGCGATGCCGCCCTGCGTGAGGACCACGAATGCGGCGATCACGCGTTGCGTGCGAACGCTGGGCGGGGCGAGCAGGTTCATGTGAACCGGAACAGGCGCCGGGCCGCGACCGCCGCGAGCAGGCCCCAGACCGCGAGCACGACAAGACCGAACCAGTCCACCGACAGGGTCAGCGCCCGCGTCAGCGCCTCGGTGAGCGCTCCCGACGGCGTCAGCCGTGCCACCCACTCGACGCGGCGCGGCACCAACCCGCCGCCCAACGTGAGCGCACCGAGGCCGGCGAAGACGAACCACATCAGGTTGGCAATCGCCAGCACGACCTCGGCCTTCAGTGTTCCCCCCAGCAGCAGGCCGAGTGCGGCAAAACCGGCCGTGCCGAGCGCGATCACGACCGCCCCGAGCAGCAGGCCGACCGGTGCAGGTCGCCAGCCGAGCCCAAACCCGATGCCGCCCAGGATGATTGCCTGCAAGAACACCACCGTGACAACCGCGAGCGACTTGCCCGCGATGATGCCCCACACCGGAAGCGGCGTGGCTCCAAGCCGTTTCAGGGCACCGTAGCGGCGGTCGAACGCCACCGCGATCGCCTGACCGGTGAACGCCGTCGAGATCACGGCCAGCGCCATAATGGCGGGCACGAACGTGGCCGCACGGTTTTCGCCGAACGAGCCCAGCGGCAGCAACGTGAGCCCCACCAGCAGCGTGATCGGGATGAAGAGCGTGAGCAGCAACTGCTCTCCGTTGCGCAGCAACAGCTTGAGTTCCATGCCGTACTGGGCGGCAAGCATCCCCGCGAGGGTGTTCGGGCGTGGATCAGGTGCGAATGTGCCCGGCGCGAAACGGGTTTGGCTCATCTCATGTCTCTGCCCGTCAGCTCCAGGAACACATCCTCGAGGCTCCGTTGCTCGACGCGCATGTCGGTGGCCAGCACGTCCAGCCGCGCGCACCAGGCCGTCACCGTGGCGAGCACCTGCGGATTGATCGGTCCCTCAACGAGATACTGGCCGCCCGTCACCTCGGTGGCCTGATAGCCCTCTGGCAGCGCCGCCGACAACAGCGACAGATCGAGCATCCGGGGCGCGCTGAAGCGCAGCTGGTTCTCCGCGCCGTTATGCATGATCTCGCTCGGCGTACCGGCGGCCACCGCGACACCGTGGTCGATGATCACCAGCCGGTCGGCGAGTTGTTCTGCCTCGGCGAGCTGATGAGTCGTCAACACGACCGTCACGCCGTCCCGGCGGAGAGCGTCGATCAGCTCCCACACCACCAACCGGGCGTGGGCGTCGAGTCCGGCGGTCGGCTCGTCCAGGAAGACCAACTCCGGACGGCCGACGAGCGCGCACGCCAACGCGAGGCGCTGCTGCTGACCGCCGGACAGCCGCCGATAGGTGGTGCGGGCGACGTCGGTCAGCCCGAGCACGTCCATCAGCCATGCCGGATCGAGCGGGTTCGCGGCGTACGCCGCAACAAGATTGAGCATTTCGCCGGCGCGCGCGGCGGGGTAGCCGCCGCCGCCCTGCAGCATCACGCCGATGCGTTCCCGAACGCGGGCGTTGCCGGTCACGGGGTTCATGCCGAGTACCTCGATGGTGCCCTCGTCGGGCCTGACGAACCCTTCGCACATCTCCACAGTGGTGGTCTTGCCTGCGCCGTTGGGCCCCAACAACGCGAACACCTGGGCTCGTTCGACATCGAGGTCGAGCCGGGACACCGCGGTCGTGGACCCATAGCGTTTGCAGACCCCGCGCAGTCGCACGGGCGTCGGCGGCGTCGAGTTCACGGAGACTCAGCGTATGCGCCGGGCGCGGCGCTGGGCGTGGGCCCGGGTGTCGGCTGATGCCCATTGGTGTCAGGTGCGGGGCCGGCCGGCTCGGGCACTGCCACCTCTTCACCGCCCGTGACGGGATGGGGGACGGTGCGCCACGGCAGCATCGAGGAGGTGAGCGCGATGAGAATCAGCACGGTGATCGCGCTGGCCACGGTCGCGTCCACGATCTGGAACAACGCGAACCGATCGCCGTTGGCGGTCGGTCCGAAAATGCCGACCACCAATGTGACGACGATCGTCGTGACGCGGAACCGAGGCCGAGTGGCCCACGCCGCCAGCGGAATGATCGCCCACAGCAGATACCACGGCTGCACCACGGGAAAGAGCAGGACTGTCGCCGCGAGCGCGACCCCGAGCCCGCCGACCGGGTGCAATCGCCCCCGCAGCACGGCCACCAGCAGCCAGGACACCATGATCGCGATGATCAGCACGCCGATGGCACGGGTGAGGGACAGCACGGCGGTGGTGTGATCGCCCAGGCCGAGCAGGATGCCCACCTGGCCGGTGCCGAGCGCCAACAACGTCGGCGGCGACATCCAGCTCCGCACCACGTTGGCCGTCCCGAGGGTGTTCACCCAGCCGAATCCCAGGCCGCTGGCCCAGCCGATCACCGCCATCACGGCCAACGACAGGGCTCCGAGAAAGCCTCCCGCCGCCAGCACCGCCCTGACGTTGCCGCCCCATCGCCGGGCCAGCGCCATCGCGACGAAACCAAGCGCCAGCAGGGACGGAAGCTTGACCTGAGACGACATGGTGATCAGCACCGCACCGAGCACCAGCATGGCCAGCGGCGACCATTGCGCCCAGGCGCTGTGACGTCGAGGCCATTGCAGCGGTCGGGGCACCAGCGGACGTGTCGAATCGATGCCGCGCAGAGCGAACTCGGTGCCGGTCAGCATCAGGCCGAGCATCAGCGCCTCGTTATGGATGCCGGCCACCAGGTGCATGATGAGCAGCGGATTCGTCGCGCCCAGCCACAGCGCGCTGACCTCGGCGACCCCACAGCGGCGGGCCAGGCGCGGCGTCGCCCACACGATCAGCCCGACGCCGATCAGCACCACAATGCGGTGACACAGCACAGCCGCGACGATGTTCTCCCCGGTGAGACCGGAAATGCCGCGTCCTATCCACAGGAATAGCGGGCCGTAGGGCGCGGGCGTGTCGCGCCACAGGCTCGGCACCGACAGCGTGAAGACGTGGTCGAGGCCCAACCCGGGGGCCGGGCCGACCTTGTACGGGTCGAGGCCCTGTGCCGAAATCTGGCTCTGCGCCAGATAGGAGTAGACATCCTTGCTGTACATCGGCGGTGCGATCAGCAGCGGCAGGATCCACAGCGCCAACGTCCGGTCCAGTTGGCCCCGTGACATCCGACGGTCGCCGAGCGCGAAGCGGCCCAGCATCAGCCAGGCCAGCGCCATCATCACGGCGCCGGTGGTGGTCATCGTCAGCGACACCGTCTGGATGCGCGAGGGCAGGTTCAGCAGCCGGACCCCGAACGTCGGGTCCTGCACGACGGGTCGGGCCCCGGCTCCGAGCGAGCCGATCGCCATCAGAATGGTGCCGGTGGCGCCGAACAGCCGGGTGTGCCGCAGCGCCACGACCTCGGCGTCGTTCAGCGGCGAGCCGACAGCGCGTTCATCGCCGTGCCAGCGGGCAATCGACGAGCTGAGGGAGCCATGGCGGCGAGCTGCCATTCGAGCAGAGTAACGGCCCGCGAATGGTGGCCGATCTCACCGAGGCGGATAGGGTGCCCTTCCTAGACTGCCTTGGCGAATTCCGTCACAATGGTGTTGTGAAAATCCGTCCGGAGATTGACCGCCATACCCGTGGCGAGATCGTCCAGCTGCTGCTGGAGGCCGGGCCAATCACCGCAGGCGAGATCGGAGACCGGCTCGGCATCTCCGCCGCCGGCGTCCGCAGGCACCTGGACGCCCTGCTCGCAGCCGGGGAGGCGCAGGCCAGCCCCGCCGCCGCGTGGCAGCAGCATGGCCGCGGCAGGCCCGCGAAGCGGTATCGCCTGACAGCGGCCGGACGGGCCAAGCTCGGCCACACATACGACGACCTCGCCGCCGCCGCGATGCACCAACTCCGCGAAATCGGAGGCGACGAGGCGGTCCGCACGTTCGCGCGGCGCCGCATCGACGCGATCCTGTCGGGAGTCGGCGAAGGACCTGGCGACGTTGAAGCAACCTCGGACCGCGTTGCCGAGGCGCTGACGAAGGCCGGATACGCGACTACCGTCGACCGGGTGAATGGCCCGGTCGAGGGCATTCAGATCTGTCAGCATCACTGCCCGGTGTCGCACGTCGCAGAGGAGTTCCCGGAGCTCTGCGAGACGGAGCGGGACGCCTTCGCGGCGATCCTCGGCACGCACGTGCAGAGGCTGGCCACCATCGTCAACGGTGACTGTGCCTGCACCACGCACGTACCGCTCACCCCCAAAAGCAGCACTGACGCTTCCGCGCACAGCCCGCGCCGGAGCCGGACGAAACTCGAAGGAGCCTCGATATGACCGCCACGCCGGACACGTCGACCCGCAAGGTCGACACCCCGCTGTCCCAGGAAGACGCGATCGCGTCGCTGGGCCGGTACGGCTACGGCTGGGCCGATTCCGATGTCGCGGGCGCCAGCGCGAAGCGCGGGCTGTCCGAGGATGTCGTGCGCGACATCTCAGCCAAGAAGAACGAGCCCGAGTGGATGTTGCAGACCAGGCTGAAGGCGCTGCGCATCTTCGACCGCAAGCCGATGCCGAATTGGGGTTCCAACCTCGAGGGCATCGACTTCGACAACATCAAGTACTTCGTGCGCTCCACCGAGAAGCAAGCAGCGTCCTGGGACGATTTGCCGGACGACATCAAGAACACGTACGACAGGCTTGGCATCCCCGAGGCGGAGAAGCAGCGGTTGGTGTCGGGTGTCGCCGCGCAGTACGAATGTCTGGCCGGCGAGACGTTGGTGTGGACAGCGAATCGTGGCCAGGTTCCGATCAAGGAAATCGCGGACGGGGATACGGTTTTCGCGTACGACGAGATGGCGGAACGGTTCGTCGTAGCTCCCGTGAAGGCGTCGGCGCAGACGGACACCCGGCAGACCTACGAAGTCAATACGACGCGGCGCAGCATTCGCGCCACGGACAACCACCCCATGCTGGTGCTGCGTGACGAGCGCAGGCCGGGTCGTCAGCGTGCGCGCTATTACCGTCGTTGGGTGACGGTCGGGGAGATCAAGCCGGGCGACTTCATCGCCGTGCCGCGGCGGATCCCGGAGTTCGGTGTATCGGCGGAGCTTCGAACTGTTGCGGGTTTGACGACGCCATCGCACAGCTCTGTCGATCTGATGTGGCTATTGGGCTTGTACATCGGCGACGGGAACCTTCATCTGTCGACGAAGACTTACCGGGTCCAGCTCGCAATCCCGGCCACCGATGTTGAGCTGCGCGCCGAGGTCACGCGCGTGGTTAAGGAACTATTCGGACTGCGGTGCATCGAAGCAGACGAATACCGGGTCGTCGTGAACTCGAAGGCGTTGACGGAGTGGATCACCGAGCTCGGCTTCGCAGGTCTTTCCCTGACGAAACGGGTTCCCGAGTGGGTTTACGCGTTGCCTGTTGATCAGCGGCTGGCGTTCCTTGGCGGGTGGGTTGACGCGGACGGGTATGTGGGGCCGGACAAGAGTGGTTCGGTTCTACTGACAAGTGCGAACGAGCCTCTGCTACAGCAAGGTCGTGAGCTGGCTGAGCTCTCCGGTCTACGCGCCGGTGGGCCATGGTCGTTCACCCAGCCGTATCGGCACGCTCCTGAGCGCACGCAGAACGACTGGCTCGGCTTCGAGCGAGTGAAGTCGGTTGAGCCGTATGCCGTCGAGCCGGTGTATGACATCGAGGTCGACGGCCCGCACAACTTCGTTGCCGATGGCCTCGTGGTGCACAACTCGGAGGTGGTTTACCACCAGATTCGTGAGGACCTGGAGGCCCAGGGCGTCAGATTCCTGGACACCGACACGGCGCTGCGCGAACAGCCGGACATTTTCAAGCAGTACTTCGGCACCGTGATTCCGGCCGGGGACAACAAGTTCTCGGCGCTGAACACTGCGGTGTGGTCGGGCGGCTCGTTCATCTACGTGCCACCTGGCGTGCATGTCGACATCCCGCTGCAGGCTTACTTCCGGATCAACACCGAGAACATGGGCCAGTTCGAGCGGACGCTGATCATCGTCGACGAGGGCGCCTACGTGCACTACGTGGAAGGCTGCACCGCGCCGATTTACAAGTCCGATTCGCTGCACTCGGCGGTGGTGGAAATCGTCGTCAAGCCCGGTGGCCGGTGCCGTTACACGACGATCCAGAACTGGTCGAACAACGTCTACAACCTGGTGACCAAGCGGGCCCGCGCGGAGGCCGGGGCCACCATGGAATGGGTCGACGGCAACATCGGGTCGAAGGTCACGATGAAGTACCCGGCCGTGTGGATGACCGGCGAGCACGCAAAGGGCGAGGTGCTCTCGGTGGCGTTCGCCGGTGAGGGCCAGCATCAGGACACCGGCGCGAAAATGCTTCACCTGGCGCCAAACACGTCGAGCAACATCGTGTCCAAGTCGGTCGCGCGGGGCGGGGGACGGACCTCGTATCGTGGCCTGGTTCAGATCAACAAGGGCGCGCACGGCTCGCGCTCTAGCGTGAAATGCGATGCGCTGCTGGTAGATACGATCAGCCGAAGCGACACCTACCCTTACGTCGACATCCGCGAGGACGACGTCACGATGGGTCACGAGGCCACCGTGTCCAAGATCAGCGCCGACCAGCTGTTCTACCTGATGAGCCGCGGCCTGACGGAGGACGAGGCGATGGCGATGGTGGTGCGCGGGTTCGTCGAGCCGATCGCCAAGGAACTGCCGATGGAGTACGCGCTCGAGCTTAACCGGCTGATCGAGTTGCAGATGGAAGGCGCAGTCGGCTAGTGACGAATTTGACAGAAGCGGTTGAGGGTTCGCCCCTATCCGCCGCCAACAAGGGCGAGATCTTCACCTCGTTCGACGTCAACGCATTCGAGGTGCCGGGCGGCCGCGACGAAATCTGGCGGTTCACCCCGCTGAAGCGGCTACGCGGCCTGCACGACGGATCCGCGCCGGCCACCGGGTCGGCGACAATCACGGTCGCCGAGCGGCCGGGCGTGACGGTCGAAACAGTCCGCCGAGGCGACGAGCGGCTCGGCGACGGCGGTGTGCCGGCTGACCGCGTTGCCGCGCAGGCGTTTTCGTCGTTCAACCGCGCGACGATCGTCACGGTAGAGGGTGGCGCCCAGCCAGGTGACCCGATCGAGATCGTCGTGAACGGGCCCGGAGAAGGTGCCACCGCGTACGGCCACCTGCAGGTCCGCGTCGGCGAACTCGCCGAGTCGGTGGTGGTTATCGACCAGCGCGGCAGCGGAACCTACGCCGACAACATCGAATTCGTCGTCGGCGACGCGGCCCGGCTCACGGTCGTTTCGATCGCCGATTGGGCCGACGACGCCGTCCACGTCACCTCTCACCACGCCGCGCTCGGCAAGGACGCCGTGCTGCGCCATATCGCGGTCACCCTCGGCGGCGATGTCGTGAGGCTGACCGGCCGGGTGAAGTTCTGCGCTCCCGGTGGCGACGCGGAACTGCTGGGGCTGTACTTCGCCGATGACGGTCAGCACTTCGAGTCACGACTGCTGATCGACCACGCCGAGCCGAACTGCCAGTCGCATGTGGTGTACAAGGGCGCGCTGCAGGGGGATCCGGACTCGTCGCGGCCCGATGCGCACACGGTCTGGGTGGGCGACGTGCTGATCCGCGCGAACGCCACGGGCACCGACACCTTCGAGACCAACCGCAACCTGGTGCTCACCGACGGCGCCCGCGCCGATTCGGTCCCCAACCTCGAGATCGAGACCGGCGAGATCATCGGCGCCGGACACGCCAGCGCCACCGGACGTTTCGATGACGAGCAGGTGTTCTACCTGCGGTCCCGGGGTATCCCCGAGGCCCAGGCGCGCCGCCTGATCGTGCGCGGTTTCTTCGGTGAGATCATCACCAAGATCTCCGTGCCGGCCATCCGCGACCGCCTCACCGGCGCCATCGAACAAGAGCTCGCGCTCACTCAATCTATTCAGGAAGCAACGACGGGTACCACATGACCACACTGGAAATCAAGGACCTGCATGTCAGCGTGACGCCCGCCGAGGGCGAGGAGATCCCGATCCTCAAGGGCGTCGACCTCACCGTGAAATCCGGCGAAACGCATGCGCTGATGGGGCCCAACGGCTCCGGGAAGTCGACGCTGTCGTACGCGATCGCCGGCCACCCGAAGTACAAGGTGACGTCGGGCTCGATCACGCTCGACGGCGAGGACGTGCTGGCGATGAGCGTCGACGAGCGCGCCCGCGCGGGCCTTTTCCTCGCGATGCAGTATCCGGTCGAGGTGCCCGGCGTGTCGATGTCGAACTTCCTGCGCACGGCGGCCACCGCGGTGCGCGGCGAGGCCCCGAAGCTGCGGCACTGGATCAAGGAGGTCAAGTCCGCGATGGCCGACCTTGACATCGACCAGGCGTTCTCCGAACGCAATGTCAACGAAGGGTTTTCCGGTGGCGAGAAGAAGCGCCACGAGATCCTGCAGCTCGATGTGCTCAAGCCGAAGATCGCGATCCTCGACGAGACCGACTCCGGGCTTGACGTCGACGCGCTGCGGGTGGTCAGCGAGGGAGTCAACAGGTACGCCGAGGAGACGCACGGCGGCATCCTGCTGATCACCCACTACACCCGCATCCTGCGCTACATCCAGCCGCAATTCGTGCACGTATTCGTCGGCGGCCGCATCATCGAATCGGGCGGTCCCGAGCTGGCGGATGAACTCGACGCGAACGGGTACGTTCGCTTCACCCAAGCGGCGGCCGCGGAGGCGTAGCAATGACGGCGTCGGTCACCCCACTCGACATCGCGGCGATCAGGGCGGACTTCCCCATCCTCAAGCGGGTGATGCGTGGCGGAAGCCAGTTGGCGTACCTGGATTCCGGTGCAACGTCACAGCGACCGGTACAGGTGCTCGACGCCGAGCGGGACTTCCTGACCACATCGAACGGTGCCGTACACCGCGGCGCCCATCAGCTGATGGAGGAGTCCACCGACGCCTACGAGCAGGGCCGCGCCGACATCGCCGAGTTCGCCGGCGCCGACGCCGACGAGCTGGTCTTCACCAAGAACGCCACCGAGGCGTTGAATCTCGTCTCCTACGTGCTCGGCGACAACCGGTTTGAAAGCCATGTGGTCGGCCCCGGCGACGTGATCGTCACCACCGAACTCGAACATCACGCCAACCTGATCCCGTGGCAGGAATTGGCGCGGCGCACCGGCGCGACCCTGCGCTGGTACGGGGTCACGGAGGACGGGCGCATCGACCTGGATTCGCTGCAACTCGACGAGCGGGTGAAAATCGTGGCTTTCAGCCACCATTCGAACGTCACCGGAGCGTTGGCGCCGGTGGCCGAGCTGGTGTCGAGGGCACAGGCTGTCGGGGCGTTGACGGTCCTCGACGCGTGCCAATCTGTCCCGCATCAGCCAGTGGACTTCCACGCGCTCGACGTCGACTATGCCGCCTTCTCCGGCCACAAGATGCTCGGCCCCAACGGGATCGGCGTGCTGTATAGCCGTCGCCGGCTGCTGAACGACATGCCGCCGTTCATCACCGGCGGCTCCATGATCGAGACCGTCACGATGGCGGCCACCACATACGCGCCGCCGCCGCAGCGCTTCGAGGCGGGCACGCCGATGACATCGCAGGTCGTCGGGCTGGCCACCGCGGCAAGGTATCTCGGGGCGATCGGGATGGACAAGGTCGAGGCGCACGAGCGTGACCTGGTGGCGGCTGCGCTCGATGGACTGTCGGGCATCGCCGGGGTTCGGATCATCGGCCCGATGTCGTTGGCCGACCGGGGCTCTCCGGTGTCGTTCGTGGTCGACGGCATTCACGCCCACGACGTGGGCCAGGTGCTCGACGACGACGGCGTCGCGGTGCGCGTCGGGCATCACTGTGCGATTCCGCTACACCGTCGGCTCGGCGTCGTGGCGACGGCACGGGCGTCGTTCGCGCTGTATAACACGTTCGACGAAGTGGACCGGCTGGTGGCCGGCGTTCGTCGCGCTGTCGATTTCTTCGGTGGGGCGTGAGGCGCCGGTGCGGCTGGAGCAGATCTACCAGGAAGTGATCCTCGATCACTACAAACACCCGCACCATCGCGGGCTGCGGGATCCGTACGGCGCCGAGGTGTATCACGTCAACCCGATATGCGGCGACGAAGTGACGCTGCGGGTTGCGCTGAGCGACGACGGGGAGCGGGTGGCCGACGTCTCCTACGACGGTCAGGGCTGCTCGATCAGCCAGGCGGCCACGTCGGTGCTGACCGACCAGGTGATCGGTGAGACTGTGGGCGACGCGCTGAAGACCGTCGCCTCGTTCACCGAGATGGTCTCGTCGCGCGGCACAATCGGAGGGGACGAGGACGTAATCGGCGACGGCATCGCGTTCGCCGGTGTCTCGAAGTACCCGGCGCGTGTGAAATGCGCTCTGCTGGGCTGGATGGCGTTCAAGGATGCGGTAGCGCAGGCATCCCAGAGCGGAGATCTCAACGGAGGTGCACGATGAACGACGAACTGCTGGCCGACTTGGAGGAGGCGATGCGCGACGTCGTTGACCCCGAACTCGGCATCAACGTCGTCGATCTGGGCCTCGTCTACGGTCTGGACATTGAAAGCAACGAGGCGGGCACCGTCGCGGTGATCGACATGACGCTGACGTCGGCGGCGTGCCCGCTGACCGATGTGATCGAAGATCAGTCCCGCACTGCGCTTGTCGGCGCCGGACTCGTGAACGACTTCAAGATCAACTGGGTGTGGAACCCGCCGTGGGGTCCGGACAAGATCACCGAGGACGGTCGCGAGCAACTGCGCGCGCTGGGCTTCACCGTCTAACGCCGTCTATCGCCAGCCGCACTTCCCGTTGTTGGCGGGAGTAACGGTGACCGTCGTCGCCTGCAGGCTGCCGCTGCTGTCATTGCTGCCGCGCGCGGCGAGGCACTTGCCCTGCGTGATCGCCGCCGGTGTGGCCACCGCACGCTTGGCATACGTCGTGGTGTTGTCGATCGCGACGTTGGCCTGCGACGTGCTGCCGCTCTGATCCGTGACGTTGACCACCACGGTGTTGCCGCTGACCGACGCGACCGTGCCGCGCACGGCGCCCGCCCGCGCATGTTGCGGTGCGGTGCATGTGCCGTCCGGGGCCGTGCCGATCACCACGTTGCGCGCGGTGACTTGTGCGCCGCCTGATCCGTCGTCGTGCGTCGGACGCACTGCCACGCAGCTGCCGGCCGTGACGTCGGTGACCTGCGCGGGGGTGAGCTCCGCAACCGTGGTCGACGGCGTGACATCGACGGTTGCGGTGCCGTTTCGTTGATTCACCTGAATCGTGCTGCCGGATACCGACGCAATGAGCCCGGCGATCCGATCCTTTCCAGCCTTTCCAGGGGGGCCTTGCGCTCCTGGCGTGGGCGCGGAGCTGGCACTGGGTGCTGAACCGGAACTCGGTGCTGAGCTGGAACTGGAAGCCGAACCGGTCGAGCTCTTTGAGGCGGCCGGGGCCGGATTACCGGATGACCCGCAGGCCGCGACCGAAAGGGCCGCAGCGGCCGTGACGGCAAAAATGGCGTATCGCATGTATTTCACGTTGAGCACCGGAACTGGCGGCGGTCTCCGACAGCGCTGGGAAAGTGCTGTGTAACGCTCGGCGCCTCCCCAACAGGCTGCTCAGCGGGGTCCGCAAACTCGGGCGAGCAGTTGCACAGGCAAACCGTCGCACCTGTTCAGCGGCTCTCCAGGTTGTTTGCTGGCCGGACTCGCGGCGAACATCGTAGGAGGCATCCGTGAAACTGATTCGGTTTGTGTCGGCCCTGATCTGTGTTGTGGCGTTGTGCATCAGGGTGCGCCGGCAAGAGCCAGGCACCGAAGTCGAGCCGGCGATCGGGCAGTGGGTGAAGGAGATCTGCCCGACGTGAGCGTATGTTCCGGAACAAAGGCGACCCCGACCACGTTGGAGAAATCGTGACAACGCAGGAAATCACCACCGAAACGTTCAACCAGACCATCAGCGACAACGAGATCGTGCTGGTGGACTTCTGGGCGTCATGGTGCGGCCCGTGTAAGCAATTCGCGCCGACATTCGCGGCGTCGTCCGAAAAGCACCCCAACGTGGTGCATGCGAAGGTCGACACCGAGGCCGAGCAGGAATTGGCCGCACGTGCGCAGATCCGCGCCATTCCGACGCTGATGGCCTTCAAGAAGGGCACGCTGGTGTTCAACCAGGCCGGCGCGCTCCCGCCCGCTGCGTTGGAGGATCTGGTGCAGCAGATCGAGGCACTCGACGTCGAGGCCGCGCTGGTCGCACAGAACAACGGCGAACAGGCGTAGGGGTTGCACGCGATAGCGTGCAACGCGTGAACAACAGCCTCGTCCTCGTCGACCGACCGCGCCCGAACATCGCGCTGATCACGCTGAACCGCCCCGAGCGGATGAACTCGATGGCGTTCGACGTCATGGTCCCGCTCAAGGGTGTGATCGAAGAGATCACCTATGACAACGACGTCCGCGTCGTCGTGCTCACCGGCGCCGGGCGCGGGTTCTCCTCGGGTGCCGACCACAAGTCCGCCGGGGCCGTGCCGAACATCGACGGGCTGACGCGGCCCACGTTCGCGCTGCGGTCGATGGAAGTGCTCGACGACGTGATCATGGGGCTGCGGCGAATGCACCAGCCGGTCATCGCAGCGGTCAACGGGCCCGCGATCGGCGGCGGCCTTTGTCTGGCGCTCGCAGCCGACATCCGTATCGCCTCGACAGAGGCGTATTTCCGTGCGGCCGGCATCAACAACGGCCTGACCGGAAGCGAACTCGGGCTCAGCTATCTGCTGCCGCGCGCGATCGGGGCGTCGCGGGCTTTCGAGATCATGCTCACCGGCCGCGACGTCGACGCGGACGAGGCGGAGCGGATCGGGTTGGTCTCGCGGAAAGTACCTGGCGACCTCTTGCTGCGGACCTGCTATCAGGTCGCCGAGCAAATCGCCGCGTTCTCGCGCCCTGGTGTCGAGTTGACCAAGCGCACACTGTGGACGGGCCTGGACGCCGGTACTCTGGAGGGACACATGCAGGCCGAAGGCCTTGGGCAGCTCTTCGTGCGCCTGCTCACTGCAAACTTCGAAGAGGCCGTCGCCGCGCGTGCCGAAAAGCGATCCCCGGTGTTCACCGACGATCGCGAATAGCTAGAGGAGCGTTTCCGTGATCACCGCAACGGACCTGGAGGTCCGCGCCGGCGCGCGGATCCTGCTGTCCGCGGCGGGATCGGCGCTCCGTGTGCAGCCGGGGGACCGGATCGGCCTGGTCGGCCGCAACGGCGCCGGTAAGACCACCACGATGCGGATCCTCGCGGGTGAGTCCGAGCCGTATGCGGGCGCGATCCAGCGCAAGGGCGGAATCGGTTACCTCCCACAGGATCCCAGGGAGGGCAACCTGGGCGTACTGGCGCGCGACCGGGTGTTGTCGGCACGCGGGCTGGACACGCTGCTGGCGGAGCTGGAGAAGCAACAGGCGGTCATGGCCGAGGTCGTCGACGACGTCGAGCGCGACCGCGCGGTGCGCCGGTACGGTCAACTCGAGGAGCGGTTCGCCGCTCTCGGTGGATACGTCGCCGAAAGTGAGGCTGCCCGCATCTGTTCGAGCCTGGGCTTGCCGGACCGCGTCCTGACGCAGCAGCTTCGCACGTTGTCGGGCGGGCAGCGACGACGCGTCGAACTGGCGCGCATCCTGTTCGCGGCCGCTGACGGTGGAGGTGCGGGTGCCGATTCGTCTGTCACGCTCCTGCTCGACGAGCCGACCAACCACCTCGACGCGGATTCGCTCGGTTGGCTGCGTGATTTCTTGAAGACACACACCGGCGGCCTCGTGGTGATCAGTCACAACGTCGATCTTCTCGCCGACGTCGTGAACCGCGTGTGGTTCCTCGACGCGGTGCGCGGCGAGGTCGACATCTACAACATGACGTGGCGCAAGTATCTCGATGCGCGGGCCACGGATGAGCAGCGCCGCCGCCGCGAACGTGCCAACGCGGAACGGAAAGCGGCCGCGCTGCGAACGCAGGCCGCGAAGCTGGGTGCCAAGGCCACCAAAGCCGTTGCCGCACAGAATATGCTGCGGCGTGCCGATCGCATGATGGCGAACCTGGATGACGCGCGGGTGGCCGACAAGGTGGCCCGGATCAAGTTCCCGACCCCGGCCCCGTGCGGGCGCACGCCGTTGGTGGCCAAGGCGCTGACCAAAACCTTCGGCTCGCTCGAGGTGTTCAGCGGTGTCGACCTGGCGATCGACCGCGGGTCGAGAGTCGTGGTGCTGGGTCTCAACGGCGCCGGCAAAACGACGCTGCTGCGGCTGCTGGCCGGTGTTGAGGCCGCCGACACCGGCGTGCTCGAGCCCGGACACGGCTGCAAGATCGGCTATTTCGCCCAGGAGCACGACACGCTCGACGACGCAACCACGGTGTGGGAGAACATCCGGCACGCGGCCCCGGACAGCGGGGAGCAGGATCTGCGCGGGCTGCTCGGCGCGTTCATGTTCAGCGGGCCGCAACTCGACCAACTGGCCGGAACGCTGTCCGGTGGCGAGAAGACGCGTCTGGCGCTGGCCGGGTTGGTGGCGTCGACCGCAAATGTTCTGCTGCTCGACGAGCCCACCAACAACCTCGATCCGGCATCGCGGGAGCAGGTGCTCGACGCACTGCGCAGCTACGTCGGCGCGGTTGTCCTGGTGACGCACGATCCGGGCGCCGCGGAAGCGCTCGGCCCGCAGCGGGTGGTGTTGCTGCCCGACGGCACCGAAGATTACTGGTCCGGGGACTACCGGGACCTGATCGAGTTGGCCTGATCGCTGCCCCAACCGATTTCGGCCAAATCGCCCACATCCGAGTGCCGGTTTCCTTACTCTCTGGTTGCGGGGTGCTTTCAGAGTGGGGAGATGGCGATGACAAAGCCGGACAAGGTCCGCGACGAACTGGTACACGAGCTGCGAAACCGATATGAGCACGGTGCGAGCATCAGGTCGTTGGTCGCGGCGACCGGACGCTCGTACGGGTCGATTCACAGCATGCTTCGCGAGTCGGGCACGACGATGCGTAGCCGTGGTGGCCCGAACCACACCCGCAGACGGGTCGGCTGATCGCCGACTAGCGATTCCTCACCGACTCCTCGACCAGGTCGAGGACCGCTGACAGCCGCGCCGGATCATCCCCCGACGCCAGTCTTGCCACCAGCCCGTCGAGCACCAGATCGAGATAACACTGCAGCACGTCGTCGGGAACATCGTCGCGCAGCCGCCCGGCCTTCTTCTGCCGTCGCAACCGCTCAGACGTCGCCGCGGACAGCTCCGCGGACCGCTCGGACCAGCCGCGATGAAACGCCGGGTCGTTGCGCAGTTTGCGGGCGATCTCCAATCGAGTTGCCAGCCAGTCGAATTGATCCGGGGCGGCGAGCATGTCCCGCATCACCTGGATCAGCCCCTCGCGGGATGCGACGTCGGCCATCCGCTCTGCGTCTTCCCGGGCCAGCTCGAAGAACAGCGCGTCCTTGTCGCGGAAGTGGTGGAAGATCGCCCCGCGCGACAGCCCGATCGCCTGCTCGAGCCGACGCACCGTGGCCCTGTCGTAGCCGTGTTGGGCAAAACAACGTCGAGCACCGTCCAATATCTGACGGCGACGAGCCGCCAGGTGCTCCTCGCTGACGCGTGGCATCGTCGTCAGCCGGTCAGGACCTCAGCATGCTGCGTAGCACGTACTGCAGGATGCCGCCGTTGCGGTAGTAGTCGGCCTCGCCGGGAGTGTCGATGCGGACCACCGCGTCGAATTCGACGACACTGCCGTCCTCCTTGGTCGCCTTGACGTGCACGGTGCGCGGCGTCGAGCCACCGTTGAGTTCCTCGATGCCGGTGATGTCGTAGACCTCGGTGCCGTCCAGCTTCAGCGATGACGCCGACTGACCGTCCGGGAACTGCAGTGGAATCACACCCATGCCGATCAGGTTCGAGCGGTGGATGCGCTCGAAGGACTCGGCGATCACCGCGCGCACCCCCAATAGCCCGGTGCCCTTGGCGGCCCAGTCCCGCGACGACCCGGAGCCGTACTCCTTTCCGCCGAGCACCACCAGCGGAATGTTCTGCGCGGCATAGTTTTGCGCCGCGTCATAGATGAACGCCTGTGGCCCGCCCTGCTGGGTGAAGTCGCGTGTGTAGCCGCCCGACACGTCGTCGAGCAGTTGATTTCGCAGCCGGATGTTCGCGAACGTGCCGCGGATCATGACCTCGTGGTTGCCGCGCCGGGAGCCGTAGGAGTTGTAGTCCTTCTTCCCGACCCCGTGCTCGTCCAGGTACTTCGCCGCGGGTGTGCCCGGCTTGATGCTGCCAGCCGGCGAGATGTGGTCGGTGGTCACCGAATCACCGAGCAGCGCAAGCACGCGCGCACCGCTGACGTCGGTGACCGGCTCGGGCTCGGCCGGCATTCCGTCAAAGTACGGGGGCTTGCGGACATAGGTCGACTTCAGATCCCAATCGAAAGTGTTGCCGGTGGGCGTCGGCAGATTGCGCCAACGATCGTCGCCCTTGAACACGTCCGCGTAGTTCTTGACGAACATCTCCCGATTGATCGACGACGCGATGGTGTCGGTGATGTCCTTCTGCGACGGCCAGATATCGCGGAGGAACACGTCGTTGCCGTCCGAGTCCGTGCCGAGCGGGTCGTGCTCGAAATCGAAATCCATGGTTCCGGCAAGCGCGTATGCGATCACCAGCGGGGGAGAGGCCAGGTAGTTCATCTTCACATCCGGGTTGATCCGGCCCTCGAAGTTGCGGTTGCCCGACAGCACCGCGGTGACCGAGAGGTCGCTATCGTTGACCGCCTTGCTGATCTCGTCGGGCAGCGGACCGGAGTTACCGATGCACGTGGTGCAGCCGTAGCCGACAAGGTAGAAGCCCAGCTTCTCCAGGTAGGGCCACAGCCCGGCCTTGTCGTAGTAGTCGCTGACCACCTGCGAGCCCGGCGCCATCGACGTCTTCACCCACGGCTTGGACGTCAGCCCCTTCTCGACGGCGCTCTTGGCCAACAGCGCCGCCCCGAGCATCACCTGGGGATTGGACGTGTTGGTGCACGAGGTGATCGCGGCGATGACCACCGCGCCGTGGTCGAGCACGAATTCTCCGCGCTCGTCAGACTTCACGCCGACCGGGCTGGTCGGCCGGCCCGCGGCGCCGTTGGCCGCCGACGGCATGTCCGCGTCGTAGTCGGAGAACGACAGGATCGCCGGGTCGCTGGCCGGGAAACTCTCCTCGACGGCTTCGTCGAGCTTGGTGTGCGGAACAGGATTCTCCGCCGAGTTTTCAACGTAGTTGTGGATGTCCTTGCGGAATGCGGACTTTGCGTCGGACAGCGAGATGCGGTCCTGCGGGCGCTTCGGGCCGGCGATCGAGGGCACCACGTCGGCCAAGTTGAGCTCGATGTACTCGGAGAAACGTGGCTCGTGGTTCGCTTCGTGCCACATGCCCTGTTCCTTGGCGTAGGCCTCGACGAGCGCACAGTGCTCGTCGCTGCGGCCCGTCATCTTCAGGTAGTCGATGGTGACCTGGTCGATCGGAAAAATTGCTGCGGTGGAACCGAATTCGGGGCTCATGTTGCCGAGCGTCGCACGGTTGGCCAACGGCACCTCTGCCACACCCGCGCCGTAGAACTCGACGAACTTGCCGACCACGCCGTGCTTGCGCAGCATCTCGGTGACGGTGAGCACGACGTCGGTGGCCGTGACGCCGGGCTGGATCTCGCCGGTCAACTTGAAGCCGACCACACGGGGGATGAGCATCGACACCGGCTGGCCCAGCATCGCGGCCTCGGCCTCGATGCCGCCCACGCCCCAGCCCAGCACGCCAAGGCCGTTGACCATCGTGGTGTGTGAGTCGGTGCCCACGCAGGTGTCCGGGTAGGCCTCCCCGTCGCGGTCCATCACAACCGACGCCAGATACTCGATGTTCACCTGGTGCACGATGCCGGTGCCGGGCGGCACGACCTTGAAGTCATCGAAAGCGCCCTGGCCCCAACGTAAGAACTGGTAGCGCTCGCCGTTGCGTTGGTACTCGATCTCGACGTTGCGTTCGAACGCGTCGGCACGGCCGAAGAGGTCGGCGATGACGGAGTGGTCGATCACCAGGTCGGCCGGCGACAGTGGATTCACCTTGCCGGGGTCGCCGCCAAGATCGCCGACGGCCTCGCGCATCGTCGCGAGGTCGACGATGCACGGCACGCCGGTGAAGTCCTGCATGATCACCCGCGCCGGGGTGAACTGAATTTCGACGCTCGGGTCGGCCTTCGGATCCCACTGTGCGATGGCGCGGATGTGATCGGCGGTGATGTTGGAGCCGTCCTCGGTGCGAAGCAGGTTCTCGGCCAGGACTTTCAGGCTGTACGGGAGCTTGTCGGTGCCGTCGACGGCGGCGAGGCGGTAGATCTGATAGGTCTTGTCGCCGACCTTCAGGGTGTCGCGGGCTGAAAACGAATTGACCGATTCTGCGCTGCTCACATTCACTCCCAGTTAAGTTGTCGATCGGCGGCTGGCTGTTGTCGCCGGTACCTCCGATTCTAACAGTACGCTTGTCCTTTTTCACTAGGCCGGGCCCGTTTTCTTGAATGACTCCGAACCCACCTCGGGTACGGTCATGGCCGTGACGATGCCGCAGATTCCGCTGTATATCCCCAACGAGTTGTGCGCGACCGTTGGAGCGTCGCCGGCGACGCCGCCCGACCAGTGCATGAACCAGGTCATCATCGACCTCGCCGACGATGGCGTCAGCGCACCCAAGGACGCGGACATCGCGGGCTTGCGCCAAGTGGTCGCCGACGCCAAGCACAAGGGCATCGACCTCAAAGTCGTCGTGGTGCCGCAGAATCCGCCGATCGACACACCGCTTCGCGACGTCGCCACTGACGTAGGCCACGCCTACCCGGGTTCCACCGTGCTTGTCATCAGCCCGATGTGGGCCGGAACGTACAGCCCGAACTATGACCGCGTGACGTTGGAAGCCGGACAGGATGTGGCCAAAACCGGTGGTAACCCCGTCCAATCGGCAAAGAATTTCGTGAGCCAACTGCAGACGCCCGGTTTCCCGTGGACCGCGTTGACGATCGTTCTCCTCGTCGTGGTCGCGATCGCGACCGTGCTCGTTCGGGTGTTTCAAGTCCGGGGGCGGCGCCGGGCCGAAGCCGAGGCCTGACTTCGCGCTTACTTCCCACACCCCGCTTCCCACCGCACGCTTCCCCACCGCACGGCCGACATTGAATTCGCCGGGATAACTAATTGGTCACAACCGCTTTAATTACAGGGCTGTAGTTTGTGACGTAAGTGTCTTCAGTGTCAAAAGTGACGTACGGTGCGTATGGCTACTTGTGTTGCCCATGTGTTGCCAGTGACTCTGGGAGTGCGGCCACCGATGTATGCCGACGCGACGAGGCACCTACCGAGGAGACGGGAGTCATGACACGCACCCGCCACTCGGTATGCGCGACCGCAGTGGCGGTCGGGCTGCTGTTATCGACTCCCGGACTCGGCGCCGCCCAACCAGGCCCGGCCTCTCCGGACGACATCGCGACCCTGATCGCCACCGTCGCCGACGCGAACCAGAAGCTGCAGGACGTCGGCGCGGCCGTGCAATCCCGCCAAGAGTCCGTCAACAAGGCGATCGTCGACGTGCAGACGGCGCGTGAACAGGTCGACGCGGCCAAGACCGAGCTGGCGGCCAGCCAGCGCGCGGTCGACGACGCCTCCGCCGCGATCTCCGCGGCGCAGCAGCGCTTCGACACGTTCGCCGCCGCGTCCTACATCAACGGACCGTCGGCTTCCTACGTCTCGGCGACGAGCCCCGAGGACGTCATCGCGACCGCGTCGGCGGGCGAGGCGCTGGCGATCAGCGCCAAACAGACCCTCGCGGATCTTCAGCGGACCCGGACCGAGCAAGTGAACAGGGAATCGGTGGCTCGGGCTGCTCAGCAGAAAGCCGACCAGGCGGCGGACGACGCTCAGCGCAGCCAGGATGAAGCGGTCACGGCGCTGACCGATGTGCAGCGGCAGTTCGGCGACCAGAAGGCAGCGGTCGATCGGTTGGCCGCCGAGCGCGACGCGGCGAAGGCACGCCTGGACGCCGCCCGTGCCACGTGGCCGGCACCGGCCGCCGTACCGGCGGCGGCGGCCACGCCAGGGGATCGTTGGAGCACTCCCGGGGCGGGTCCGGCAGCGCCGCAAAGCAATACCAGCAATTGGGACACCTCGCTGTGGGACCCCACGCTGCCCGCGATACCGAGCGCGTTCGTGAGTGGCGACCCGATCGCGATCATCAACTCCCTGCTGGGCATTTCGGCGACCTCGTCGCAGGTAACCGCGAACATGGGCCGACAGTTCCTCACCCAGCTCGGCATCATCAGCCCGACCGACACCGGGATCACCAACGGACGCATCCCGCGGGTGTACGGGCAACAGGCGTCCGAGTACGTGATCCGCCGGGCCATGTCCCAGATCGGCGTGCCGTACTCGTGGGGCGGCGGCACCGCGGCGGGACCAAGCCGAGGGATCGACGACGGTGCCGGCACCGTGGGGTTCGACTGCTCCGGGCTGATCCTGTTCGCGTTCGCCGGCGTGGGCATCAGGCTGCCGCACTACTCGGGCTCGCAATACAACGCCGGCCGCAAAATCCCGTCGTCGCAGATGCGCCGCGGCGACGTCATCTTCTACGGGCCGGGGGGCAGCCAGCACGTGACCCTCTACCTCGGCGACGGCGAGATGCTCGAGGCACAGCAGACCGGGGTGCCGGTCAAGGTCTCTCGCGTTCGCACCAGCGGCATGACGCCGTATGTCGTGCGCTTCATCGAGTACTGAACAGGTGGTGATCGCTCTTGCGCCGAACGCAACTGCTCCAGATCGTCTGCATGATCCTTGCGCCGCTGCTGATCGCGTTTGCCTCACCGGCGGCGGCCGACCCTGACGGAGGGCAGTGGGACCCGACGCTGCCGAAGACCCTCAGCGCCGGCGCTCCCGGCGACCCGGTGGCGGTCGCCAACGCGTCGCTGCAGGCCAGCGCGCAGGCCGCGCAGACGACGATGGACCTGGGCCGCAAGTTCCTCGGCAGTTTGGGCCTTTTCCCCAACACCGGCGTCGCCGCGCCGGGACGCGTCGAGGGGGCGCAGGCGATCGAGTACGTGATCCGCCGCGCCGGATCGCAGATGGGCGTCCCGTACTCATGGGGCGGCGGCAGCCTGAACGGGCCCACCACCGGCGTCGACGACGGTGCCGACATCGTGGGGTTCGACTGCTCGGGGCTGATGCGCTACGCGTTCGCCGGTGTCGGAGTGCTGATCCCGCGCTTTTCCGGGGACCAGTACAACGCGGGCCGGCACATTCCGCCGTCGCAGGCCAAACGTGGGGATCTGATCTTCTACGGGCCAGGCGGCAGCCAGCACGTGACGATGTTCCTCGGCAACGGCCAGATGCTCGAGGCGTCGTCGCTGGCCGCAAAGGTCACGGTCAGTCCGGTGCGCACTGCTGGCATGACGCCGTATTTGACCCGCATCATCGAGAGCTGACGCGGCGCGCAGGCCGTTACCGGCGAACCTACGTCGACGGAATTCCGGACGCCTGGAATAGTTGACGAGGACACACCCCTATCGACAGCGTTGGAGGACCTTATTCATGAGTTCACCAGGTGGGCCGCCACAGGGCCCCGGAGGTTTTTCGGGCCCGGGCGGGGGACCCGGCCACCCGGGTGGGCAGGTCACCCAGGCCGCCAGTCCACCGCCTGACCGCAACGGCGGGCTCGCATCCGAGGTGCACACCCTGGAGCGGGCCGTCTACGAGGTCAAGCGGATCATCGTCGGCCAGGACCAGCTCGTCGAGCGGATGCTGGTGGGCCTGCTTGCCAAGGGCCACGTCCTGCTGGAAGGCGTGCCCGGCGTTGCCAAGACGCTTGCGGTCGAGACATTCGCCAGGGTGGTGGGCGGCACATTCGCCCGCATCCAGTTCACACCCGACCTGGTGCCCACCGACATCATCGGTACCCGGATCTACCGCCAGGGCAAGGAGGAGTTCGACATCGAGCTCGGCCCGGTGGTTGCCAACTTCATCCTCGCCGACGAGATCAACCGCGCACCTGCCAAGGTGCAGTCCGCGCTGCTGGAGGTGATGGCCGAACGGCACGTGTCGATCGCCGGCGAGACCTTCCCGATGCCGAACCCGTTCCTGGTCATGGCGACCCAGAACCCGATCGAGCAGGAGGGCGTGTACGCGCTGCCCGAAGCGATGCGCGACCGCTTCCTGTTCAAGATCAACATCGACTACCCGTCGCCGGAAGAGGAGCGGGAGATCATCTACCGGATGGGTGTGACGCCCCCGCAGCCGAAGCAGATTCTCGAACCGGGCGACCTGGTCCGACTGCAAGACGTCGCCGCCACCATCTTCGTCCACCACGCTCTCGTCGACTATGTGGTCCGCGTCGTCACGGCGACCCGCCGCCCCGACCAGTTCGGCATGCCCGACGCCAAGGCGTGGGTCGCCTACGGCGCATCCCCGCGTGCGTCGCTGGGCATCATCGCCGCCGCCCGGGCGCTGGCGCTGGTCCGCGGCCGCGACTACGTCATCCCGCAGGACGTGCTCGAGGTCATCCCGGATGTGCTGCGCCACCGGCTGGTGCTTACCTACGATGCGCTCGCCGACGAGATCTCGGCGGAGACCGTCATCACCCGGATTCTGCAAACGGTGGCCATGCCACAGGTGAATGCCGTTCCGCAGCAAGGCCATTCGTTGCACCCGGTGGTGCCGGCAGCGGCGGCCGCGGCTAGCGGGCGGTGAGTCCCTCCGCTGGTCGGACAGTCGACCTGCCGTCGCTGGAGCGTGGCGAGATCCGCGATCCGGAGCTGTCGGCCGCGTTGCGGAAGCTGGAGCTGACGGTCAGGCGAAAGCTCGACGGCGTCCTTCATGGCGACCACCTTGGCCTGATTCCCGGCCCGGGCAGCGAAGCCGGCGAGTCCAGGCTGTACCAGCCGGGCGACGACGTGCGCCGGATGGACTGGTCGGTGACCGCACGAACCACCTCGCCACATGTCAGGCAGATGATCGCCGACCGCGAGCTGGAGACGTGGCTGGTGGTCGACATGTCGGCGAGCCTAGATTTCGGTACCACGGGATGCGAGAAGCGCGACCTCGCGGTGGCCGCCGCGGCGGCGATCGCGTTCCTCAACAGCGGCGGCGGAAACCGGCTGGGCGCGCTGATTGCCAACGGGCAGGACGTCATTCGGGTGCCGGCGTTGTCCGGCCGGATGCACGAGCACACCCTGCTGCGGGCGATCGCGACCTCACCGCGAGCACCGGTGGGCGTGCGCGGTGATCTGGCCGCGGCGATCGAGGAGTTGCGCCGACCGGAACGCCGTCGTGGAATGGCGGTGATCATCAGCGACTTCCTCGGGCCGATCAACTGGATGCGGCCGCTGCGGGCCATCGCGAGCCGTCACGAGGTGCTGGGCATCGAGGTCCTCGACCCGCGCGACGTCGAGCTGCCCGACGTCGGCGACGTGATCCTGCAGGACGCCGAGACCGGGGTGACCAGAGAATTCACCATCGACGCGAAGCTGCGGAACGACTTCGAGAAGGCCGCGGCGGCACACCGTGCCGAGGTGGCGCGCACCCTGCGCCGGTGTGACGCTCCGCTGCTGTGTTTGCGCACCGACCGCGACTGGATCGCCGACGTGGTGCGGTTCGTCAGCAACCGGCGCCGGGGAGCGCTCGCTGGACGTTAGTGAAATGACACAACTGAAATGACATGGCCTAGTTACGCCGGTGTAATGACACGCTGCGAAGCATCGGGATCGGCATGAACATACCGCTGCTGGGCCCGATGTCGCTCACCGGCTTCGACCACGCGTGGTACTTCATCTTCCTGCTCGTCGTCCTTGTCCTGGTCGGTCTGTACATCGCCGCACAACTCGCACGCCAGCGCCGGGTGCTGCGGTTCGCCAACATGGATTTGCTGGAAAGTGTTGCGCCGCAACGGCCGAACCGCTGGCGGCACTTGCCTGCGGTTCTACTGGTGGTATCCCTCGTGCTGTTCACCATCGCGATGGCCGGGCCCACTCGCGACGTGCGGATCCCCCGCAACCGCGCGGTGGTGATGCTCGTCATCGACGTGTCGCAGTCGATGCGTGCCACCGACATCGAGCCGAACCGGCTGGCCGCGGCCCAAGTGGCGGCCAAGCAATTCGCGGATGAGCTGACCGCCGGCATCAACCTCGGTCTCATCGCATACGCGGGCACCGCGACCGTATTGGTGTCGCCGACCACCAACCGCGACGCAACCAAACAGGCGATCGACAAGTTGCAGGTGGCCGACCGCACCGCGACCGGCGAGGGCATCTTCACCGCATTGCAGGCCATCGCGACCGTGGGTGCGGTGATCGGCGGCGGCGACACTCCGCCGCCTGCGCGGATCGTGCTGTTCTCCGACGGTAAGGAGACGGTGCCGTCCAATCCCGACAACCCGAAGGGCGCCTACACCGCGGCGCGCACCGCCAAGGACCAGGGTGTGCCGATCTCGACGATCTCGTTCGGCACGCCGTACGGCTACGTCGAGATCAACGACCAGCGCGAACCGGTGCCCGTCGACGACGAGACGATGAAGAAGGTCGCGCAACTCTCCGGCGGCCAGTCCTACAGCGCGTCCAACCTCTCCGAGCTGAAGGGCGTCTACTCGACGTTGCAGCAGCAGATCGGCTACGAAACCATCCGGGGCGATGCCAGCACCGGATGGCTGCGGCTCGGTTCGCTGGTGCTGGCGCTGGCGGCGCTGGCGGCGCTGCTGATCAACCGGCGCCTGCCGAACTAGCGGTTGTGCGCCGATTTCGGCCTCACGCAGGTCACACGTTAAGTTGGCGGGCATGACTGTGACTGACAATCCAGCCGACACCGCGGGTCAGGCCGCTGCAGGCCGACCGGCCTTCGTCTCTCGTTCCGTGTTGGTGACCGGCGGAAACCGTGGCATCGGGCTGGCCATCGCGCGCCGGCTGGCCGCCGACGGACACAAGGTCGCCGTGACCCACCGCGGTTCCGGCGCGCCGGACGACGACTTGTTCGCCGTCGAGTGCGACGTCACCGACACCGCCGCCGTCGACGCGGCCTTCACCCGGGTGGAGGAGCACCAGGGTCCGGTCGAGGTGCTGGTGGCCAACGCCGGGGTCACCGCCGACATGCTCATCATGCGGATGAGCGACGAGAGCTTCGAAAAGGTCATCGACGCCAACCTGACCGGCGTGTTCCGGGTGGCCAAGCGGGCGTCGCGCAACATGATCAAGAAGCGGTTCGGCCGGATGATCTTCATGGGCTCGGTGGCTGGGCTCACCGGCCTGCCGGGGCAGGCGAACTACTCGGCGTCCAAGGCCGGTCTCGTCGGCATGGCACGCTCGCTCACCCGTGAGCTGGGATCGCGGTCGATCACCGCCAACGTCGTCGCGCCGGGCTTCATCGACACCGCCATGACCCGCGCGCTCGACCAGAAGCAGCAGGAAATCGCGCTGCAGGCCATCCCGCTGCAGCGGATCGGCTACGTCGAGGAGGTCGCGGGTGTGATCAGCTTCCTGGCCTCCGAGGACGCCGGTTACATCTCCGGCGCGGTGATACCGGTCGACGGCGGCCTGGGCATGGGCCACTAGGAGAGATGGACTGACATGGCAGGGTTTCTCGAAGGCAAGCGGATCCTCGTCACCGGGATCATCACCGACTCGTCGATCGCCTTCCATATCGCGAGGGTCGCGCAGGAGGCCGGTGCCGAGCTGGTCCTGACCGGTTTCGACCGGATGCGGCTGATCCAGCGGATCGTCGACCGGTTGCCGCACAAGGCGCCGCTGCTTGAGCTGGACGTGCAGAACGACGAGCACCTCGCCTCCCTGGCCGCCCGGGTGACCGAGGTGATCGGCGAGGGCAACAAACTCGACGGCGTCGTGCATTCGATCGGGTACATGCCGCCCAGCGGGATGGGGGTGAACCCATTCTTCGAAGCGCCTTTCGGGGACGTCGCCAAAGGCATCCACATCTCCGCTTTTTCGTACGCATCGCTGGCCAATGCGGTGCTGCCGATCATGAACAGCGGTGGCGGGATTGTCGGCATGGATTTCGACCCGACGCGGGCGATGCCGGCCTACAATTGGATGACCGTGGCGAAGAGCGCACTGGAGTCGGTGAACCGGTTCGTCGCGCGGGAAGCCGGCCAATTCGGCGTACGGTCGAATCTCGTTGCTGCGGGCCCCATTCGAACACTGGCCATGAGCGCGATCGTCGGCGGCGCGCTTGGTGACGAGGCCAGTGGTCAGATACAGCTGCTGGAGGAGGGCTGGGACCAGCGGGCGCCGCTAGGGTGGAACATGAAGGACGCTACACCGGTGGCGAAGACGGTGTGCGCCTTGATGTCCGACTGGCTGCCAGCCACCACCGGGACGGTCATCTACGCCGACGGCGGCGCCAGCACCCAATTGCTGTAATGCACTTCGACGCCGTCCTGTTGCTGTCGTTCGGCGGCCCCGAGGGGCCCGAGCAGGTGCGACCATTCCTCGAGAACGTCACGCGGGGGCGCGGGATACCGCCGGAGCGGCTGGACGACGTCGCGCAGCACTACCTGCATTTCGGTGGCGCGTCGCCGATCAACGGGATCAATCGTGAGTTGATCGAGCAGATCCGCGCCGAGCTCGCCCGCCGCGGTGCGGAGCTGCCGGTGTACTTCGGAAACCGCAACTGGGAGCCCTACATCGAGGACACGGTCGCCACGATGCGCGACGACGGGATCCGGCGGGCGGCGGTGTTCACGACGTCGGCGTGGGGCGGCTACTCGAGCTGCACGCAGTACCTCGAGGACATCGTGCGGGCCCGGCGCGCTGCCGGCGATGGCGCACCGGAACTCGTGAAACTGCGGCATTACTTCGACCACCCGCTGCTGGTGGAGATATTCGCCGAGGGGATCGGCGCGGCGGCCGCGACGCTGCCGGGCGCCGTCCGCGACAAGGCCCGGCTTGTTTTTACCGCGCATTCCATTCCGGTGCGGGCGCATTCACGTTGCGGTCATAAGCTGTACAGCAGTCAGGTCGCGTATGCGGCCGGGCTGGTGGCCGCCGCGGCCGGTTACCCGCAGTTCGACCAGGTGTGGCAATCGCGCTCGGGGCCGCCGCGGATTCCGTGGCTGGAGCCCGACGTTGCGGACCATCTGACCGCGCTGGCCGCCGACGGCACCGCGGCGGTCGTCGTGTGCCCGATCGGCTTTGTCGCCGACCACATCGAGGTGGTGTGGGACCTCGACAACGAGCTGCGCCGGCAGGCGGAGGCCGCGGGCATCGCGTTCGCGCGGGCCGCCACCCCCAACGCCGACCCGCGTTTCGCGCGGCTGGCCGTCGACCTCGTCGACGAGTTGAGAACCGGTGCGCCGCCCGCGAGAGTGGTTGGACCCGACCCTGTTCCGGGATACGGCTGCAGCGTCAATGGCGCGCCGTGTTCGCCCAATTGCGTGGTGGGCTAGCGTCGCCAGGCCGAGTGAAGGATGTCGCTGACCGCAGCCATCCGAGCCGAGCGGACCACCGCGGACAGAGGTTTGAGCGCGTCGCTTGCGATCTGCGCCTCCGACATCTGAGTGCCGATGGGCATCAGGCCCGAACTGACCCGCAGGATCGCCTCGACGTGGGCCGCGTTCTCCAGCACCCGCAGCGCCCGCGAAGGCGCGCCGTCGGGAGCGCGATGGGCACGCGCGCATTCCAGCAGCTGTTCCACCATGCCGCGCGGGTCGCTGACATCGAAACCCGGGCGGATGGCACCCAACGCGTCGGCGGCAGAGCGCACCGCGGACCGCAACGCATATTCGGCCTCGCCCAGGTCGGGGTGATCAGGTGCCGGCGCTCCGGGCAGCGAGTAGACCGTCCACACCAGTGCCTGCGGCGATGTCTCATGCTCTTCGGGGTCGGATTCACCATCGCCATAGTCGAACTCGGGTACCAGTCCGATGGCCGATCCGGCCTCGCCTGCCACCACCACCGCCTCAGAGGCGGCCAATGCGTCGTACTCGAACGCAGTGCCCGCGACCAAGCCGCGCACGTCGCCCGGGACTGGCAACACGATGCTGATGGCGGGCTCGGCGACGCGCGCCCGCGCCGCGGTGGTCCGCAACGTCTGGAGCAGCGCGACGACGGACGCCTCGTCGAGATCCGGCCACGGCAGCCCGGTGTGGCCGGCCGTCACGGAATCGTAGGCGGTTACGAAATGCTGTGGCGCCCAGAGCGATAACGCGTCAAGAACGTCGTCAGGCGCAGCCGATCCCGCGAGCCAGGCATTGGCCCACACCGACAGCGACACGCTCGGGCACCACATGATGGCCGAGTGTAATAGTTCGGCGCGTGCCCGGCCGGTTTGGCGCTAGGGTGGCAGCATGCCTGTGGCGCTCATGTGGCTGATCGCCGCGCTGGTGCTGGCGGGCGCGGAGGTGCTCACCGGCGACCTGTTCTTGTTGATGCTCGGCGGGGGCGCGCTGGCCGCGGCCGCAACCAACTGGCTTTTCGGCTTGCCGATCTGGGTGGACGGGCTGGTTTTCCTGATCGTGTCGGTGCTGTTGCTCGTGGGCGTTCGTCCCGTGCTGCGAAGGCGATTGATTGGCGGCAAAGGCCTGCCGGAACCGATGAAGGCGCTCGAGGGCAAGAGTGCGCTGGTGCTCGACCGGGTGGCACGGCACGAAGGCCAGGTAAAGCTTGACGGTCAGGTGTGGACGGCCCGGCCGCTGAACGACGACGATATCTACCTACCCGGCGACCACGTCACCGTCATCCACATTGACGGCGCCACGGCGGTCGTCTCGAAGATCGTCTAGAGAAGCCTGGACGACACAAACGGAAGGAACCCCATGAATGGTGGTGCTCTCGCGGCGATTGTGCTGCTGATTTTCGTGGTCTTTGTGATCATCGTCGTCTTCAAGTCAGTGGCACTGATCCCGCAGGCCGAGGCCGCCGTGATCGAGCGGCTGGGGAGCTACAAGAAGACGGTGTCCGGAGGGGTCACGCTGCTGCTGCCGTTCATCGACAGGATCCGCGCGCGGGTCGACTTGCGCGAGCGGGTGGTGTCGTTCCCGCCGCAGCCGGTGATCACCGAGGACAACCTGACGGTCAACATCGACACCGTCGTCTACTTTCAAGTCACCACGCCGCAGGCGGCGGTGTACCAGATCAGCAACTACATCGTCGGGGTCGAGCAGCTGACCACCACGACAC